>NC_019779.1:1393056-2786113 GCF_000317635.1 Halothece sp. PCC 7418
CCAATAACAGTAAATGTTGACCAATAATAGGGGTGGGAAAAGTCTTGGGGGCGATTTAGCACTGAAGTTTCTGGAAGCGGGGTACTACTGCGAACATTCGATAAGTTTTCTCCTTCTAGGCGAACATTTTTATTGAGTAAAGCAAGTTGGGCGCGTTGCAGCGCGATCGTTTTTGTTGGCGCAGTGGGTAACTCCTGATAAAATTGAGCCATTAATCCCAATGTTCCTTGATCACTAATATCCCAAGAACTTGCAATCACAGCTTTTACCCCAGCTTGTAACGCCAGTCCAGCAAAACTCATTTCAACTTGTTCATCAATGGTATTATTTTCTTGATTAATCACGGCGGTTTCGCAAGCACTTAAAACCAATAATTTTAGATTTGACCATCCTGTTTGTTGCGATAATCGTGGAACTTCATCTAGATTCAATTGTTCATTCCAAAATTGGATATATGAGTTTTTGGGCTTTCCAGATTCAATTTTGGCATGAGTTGCTAAATGAACAATACCAAAAGGATCAGTTTCTATTTGCGATCTTAGATTATCAAGGGTAAAATCTTGATTCAGAAAACTTTCTCCCTTCCCATCTTCTCCAATGATAGTATTTAATTCAATGGGAACAGCAGGTAAAGAAATTAACTCTTCAAACTCCGAAGCCCCCATGGCTAATATATTTTGATTATTCAGAGATTCTGCTGTCATATCAGTCAAAGAAAAAGCAGGAAGACGACTCACTGCATAGTCTTCAACTAGAAACTTTTCACCATCATGTAGTGCAGAAAGGGGTAAGATTCTTAAGCCTTTTCCTAAACAGAAAATCAAAGAGTCGATTTTATCCTCATCTAGGGTTGAAGCTAGAGGTTGAATGATCCATTGATAAAGTTTTTGGGCGGGAGGTAAATAGTCACTTTTCGGACTCAAATAAGGATTTCTAAGGGCTTTAACAAACGCTTCAACTTCAGTCATCACCTCTGCTCTAGAAACATTTATATCATAAACCTGAGTTTTATTTTCGGTGCTAATTGTAATTCTTAAATACTCAGGATAGGCATTTATCCAGATAAATGCAGCACGACTCTGAGTTAGCTGTTTTCCTTTTTTCAAATTTTGTTCAACGGCTGTCGGTGTTACTAAAGACGTTTGGATGGTTCGTACATTCGGAGAAATGTTATCAGTTGATTCTGATGAAGAAAAAGATAGATCAAGATGATCAGCATATTGGTCTTCCCATGTCTTTTCCATAGAAGAAACAATATCAAGCACTTCCTCTGGATCAGTAATGCTTGGCGTAGCTTGAGTGAAGATATTGGTTTGTTTTGTCAGTGGTTCAGCTAAAGCTGGAAACTGAAAAGTAAACGTAGAACAACCAATTAGGAAGCAATTTATCAGCAGTTTCATTTTAATTTTCTTCTCAAATGATCAGGATTTTTCTATACTGCTATCTCTCATCAGGGTTAAAAATACTATAGCAATCCCATAAGAATTTTAAATTAATCCCCCCTCGCCCCCCTTACGAAGGGGGGAACGGTTAATCAAGTTTTTACATAAGAATTAGAACTGCTATATATCTAAGAAACACTATCTTGATTGAATATACCCTTTACCTAAATTAACCCCAAAATGCGATAGAAATGACTCTATCTTATCGATATAAGATTCTGTTCCCGAATTTGGCAACAGTTCTTGCCCATAAAATTGTAAGATCAATTTAATAATCGTGCTGACCCAATAAAAAAGGATTTAATTATAATGACAGTTGCTAGCGCAATTCCAGCATTTTGTCAAGGAATTCAATATTTTGCCGAACAACTTCCTGAATTTGAAAAATATGGTCAAGCCCCAGCCATTGCTGAGGGAAAAACACAAGTTTCATCGCCGAGTGATGCGAGTGCCGTCTATCAAACCCTGCTTGGTGCAGATGCCCTGCGTTATCTAACCTTACAAATGACTGCCTCGAAAGCCTCAGGACACCCTGGGGGATTTGCCAGTATCGCAGAAGGGATTGCTGCACTGGTGATGCTCGGTCATAAGCATATTATTACAGAAGTGGGACACCATGCCCCAGGCTTTTACAGTAATATGTTCCTTGATCGCTCTTTGGAAGAGATGGGCATTGAAAATGTTCAACACTTGCGCGATCGGTTTCGGGAACACAAAGGGCTATTAGGACACCTGTCAGGACAAATTCCAGGATTGCTAAACCCTGCAGGTCCTCTTGGACAAGGACAACACTTTGCGATGGCAGGGGCGCGACTTCATCCCGACATTCTCTTCCCGGTTACCATTGGCGATGGCGGAATCGGTGAACCCTACGTAATGAGCAGTATGGCTCATTTCCACACCGCTTATCCTGATGTTACCAACTTCCTCCCGATTCTGGTTTGGAATGGCTATTCCCAAGAACACCACAGCATGGTTTCCACGAAGCCTAACCAAGAAATGATTGAATATTGGGAAGGCAATGGCTTCCAAGAAGTCATTTTAGTTAATGCCAAAGACTATGATGATGCTAATCAAAGTGGGGATTATGTAGATAGTACCGCGTTCTCTTTTGCGAAACGGCTAGAATTTACGCAAGCGGTTCTTGAAGCAACCGATAAAGCTGCGAAGTCCGCAATGAGTGGTAAACTCACCGTCTTAATTATCAAACAGTTGAAAGGGGCGGGCGTTCACGATCGCGGTGCAAAAGCCCATAACCTGTATGGGTATCATACTCTCGACAATGAAGATATTGTCAACGCCCTACAAGAACGGTCTTTGTCACCAGAAGCCTGGCAACTAGTTCGCAGCAATTTTGAACGGGCTGCTGGAGGTCCTGCAGTTAGTTTGGTGAAAACGGAATTTGAATTACCCCTTCCCGATCTAGGTCAACTCCCCTTAGAAGAACACCCGATTGGTGGCGAGAAAAAAGTTGCTACAACAGCAATGGGCGAACTGATCGCGCACGTCGGTAAACAAGACCCCAACTTCGTCCTTACCAATGCTGATGGAAATGCAGCCTCTGGGATTAATAACGTTAACCAAGCCCTGAAAATTATTCACCCTACCCCTGATGATTTGTATTTTCAAGGACCGAAGGGTCAAGTGTATGAACCCCTCAGTGAAGATGCTTGTGCGGGTTTAGCTGCCAGTTCAGCGTTATTTGGGGCGCGGACGCTCTGGTGTTCTTATGAATCCTTTGCCATTAATGGCTTACCGATTTGGCAAACCGTCACCCAAGCGATGGCAGAATTACGCCGTCCCACCCCTTCTACTATTACTTTATTCACGGCGGGCGCATTGGAACAAGGGCGCAATGGTTGGACCCACCAACGTCCTGAAATTGAAAACTATTTTGCGGGGATGATGCGTAATGGCAATGTCTTCCCCTTATTCCCCTGTGATGCCAATAGCATTCAAGTTTGTTATGACTGGGCATTAGGGACGAAAAACAAAGGCGTAACCATTACCGCCTCTAAATCTCCCTTACCCATTCGCACGACGTTCCAACAAACCCAAGACGGGTTAGAAAAAGGTGGGTTTATCCTGCAAGAAATGCCAGGGGAGAAAACCGTTGTCTTTGCGGTGATTGGCGATATGACTTTAATCCCCACTTTAGAAGCAGCGGAACAACTACAAGCACAAGGAATCGGGTCAAAAGTGATTTCTGTGATCAGTCCCCGTCGTCTCTATCGTCCCACAGATACGGCTTGGGACAGTTGCGCTCAAGCTGATGGCGGTTTCCTCAACGATGCTGACTTTAATCAGTTATTTGGGGGTGAGGCATTAATCGGGGTCACAGGTGGCTCTAGTGCTATGTTAGAACCAGTTATGCTTCGGAGTACCGCCCCTCGTGATACCTTTGCCTGGAAACGTGGCGAAACGGCAGCTAGCGCCAGTGCTGTCATGGCAATTAATGGCATTACGGCGGAAAACTTAGTGAAGCGTGCGGTTGAACTGTTAGGTTAATTTTAGTGGCGCGATCGCGTTTTAGGCTGCGCGATCGCGCTTCCGCATTTTAGGAAAACGATTTCTCAAATTTCTAAATATAGTGAATGACTTAATGCTGTTAACAACCCAATTTTTACTCCCATAGCCAAGCAAATAAATCTTTGATTGTAAGCTGAACTTCGTTTGCAAATGACGGCATTGGAAGAACTTGATCTGGTTCATCCAAGACTTCAGGTTTTTGATTTTGACGATAGACAAACACAGTTTGTTCATCTGGATCGATTAACCACCCCATTTGGGTTTCATATTTTAGGCAATGAAGGATATTTTTTGTTACTTTTGTCTGGCTTTGATCAGGAGATAGAATTTCAATTGTCCAATCTGGCGCAACAGGAAATGTATTAGCTACTGCCCCATTCTGATCACGGGGAATGCGGTTCCAAAGAAAGACTGCAATATCAGGAACAGTTGAACGGCCACCAAAGGTACAACGTAGCTCAGGAAACGCACGAGCGATACGCTTAGACTTAACTATACCATTGATAGCAGATACGAGTTCTCCTTGGATAACACTGTGTTTACCTTGAGGCATTGGTTTCTGAATAATTTGACTATCAATGTATTCGCTCGCTGGCTTTGTTTCTGGTAATTGCAAAAACTCCGTCAAGGTCAGTGTTTTAGATGATGTTTGTAACATTTGGGTTTACCCTTTTATTTGCCAAACTCAGAACTCGCTCTCTATTTTAATGTAAATTAACTCCGCATTTAACGTCTAAATTAGACTTTGACAATAATTGAGTTTTATCATCTTCTAAACGCAAAAAGCCTTGTGTGTGCAGTATAAAAAGCAAACAGGACAAACTTTAACTCAGGACGTTGAACTGGAACCGAAACTACAAGCAGAAGGTTTTTCTCTGAATCAGGGTTATTCGAGCTTAGACCCTTGCTGGTGTTGGGTTTCCTTACCTCAACCCAACCTACGTTTTGAATCTTTTGTCAGTCAATCAGATAAAAGGGTTGCTGAAGTGAAAACAATGGCAAAAATGCTCGCAGAGAGGAAAGGGAAGCATATTTCTCAACAAGTCATTAAAACTTGGCATCAAGAGTTAGATACCATTTAGCTTTTGACTCAATTGCAAGCCTTTAATGTCTAAGAATTGACATAAGATTGTGAGACATTAGTCTGCTGAAACAACTTTTCTTTTCCTTTTTGCAGGATGCTCTTAAACAGTGCAGTGCGTTGATTGTTCTGGAAGACTTCTTGCAACTTCGTTTGTAAGCGATTCAGGTTTAAGGTTTCTCCAGTTTCTTGACTCAGTTCTTGTTCTTGGAAATATTCGATTAAACTTAACCCAGCAATGCGCGTGAGATAGGCAGCACTTAATCCTTGTACCGTTCCCCCAGCGAGATAAGTGAAGGCGTTGGCTTTTAAGACACTGGTCATGGTTTGGGTGGAAAATTCTACTAACCCCAACTGCACCATTTGTTTACCCAAAGTTCCAGCAACGGTTTGGGCTTGTTGCCAAGAAAATTGTGGTTGATACAGTTTACCTAAATCAAACACCAATTGAGCGTTAATTGCTGCGGTGGCGAGTAAGTCTAAACTACTAACTGGATTGGCAAAAGCAGCCCCTGCTGCGACCCATTGATATTGTTCAATATAAGGCATCGCCCGTTGACGGCGAATATCATTGAGAATGGCTTTTGCTTCTTGCTTCAAAAGATAAGTTTTGCGCCAAGTGCTTTGATAAAGGAGAGTTTGTTTTTCTTCGCTGAGGAGGGTTTTTAACCGTGTTCCTAAAGTTTCAATTTGCGGTTCTGGGGTTTCTTCCCACTCTTGGTGAGTGTTATCCGCTTTAAATTTTCGCACTTTAATCGGTGCGGGTGCTGCGGTGGTGCTGATGATATCTGTTTCGGGAATAAGATCGCTGAGGCGAGTTTTCAGTTGCTTTAGGATGACGGCTTGTTGTTCGGGAGAATAGTGATCTTGTTTGTTAAAGACGAGTAAGATTTTTTGTTGCAGTTGACTCCATTTTTTTATAGTTTGATATTCGGAGTCGGTGAGGTCGCCATTGACCACAAAAATCGCAATTTCGCAAGGGAGAACGCTGTTTTCAATGGCTGCGCTATCACTATTTTTTTGATACAGGGCAGGGGTTTCGAGGAGACTGTGTGAAGAAAGAGTGAGGGCTGATTTGAGGTGTGTTTTGCCGACACTTTTTCCGCCAGTAATGGCAATCTGGAAGTGGTCACGGTTGAGTTGATCAGGGAGTTGATCAAGACGCTGTTGGAGGTGAGAAATATCAGTTTCTGGTGCTTCAGTGGTAATTTTATTGAAAATGGCTTGGGTGGCTTTGAGGATTTCATCCACTGCGGTTTGATCAATGGGAGTTTCAATGGGAGAAACAGCAGTTTTGCTTTGTCGCGATCGCCACCACCAGAGACCACTTCCCAGCGCGATCGCGCCAGGAATACCCAATTCTCCTATACCCATTAAAGAATCTTGCAGCGTTGAACCAATCCACAATAAAAAGGATAAGCCGACACCCGTGACTAAAATTGGCTTTCGTAGTTGCAGCACCATAATCTATTCTCCCTTAGCACTTTCAAAACACACCTTTTCAATATCCTAACCTGAATTGGAGAATTGGTATTGTCATTCGGGGGATGAGCTTAAAAAGAGTTCGCAGACACTAAAAAGAGTGACTTGTATTGTTGTTTCAAATAATCATACCAACTGCTAAGACCTGCACCCGATCGCGCTGAGAGTTCTAAAATTTCCGCTTGCGGGGCAATCTTTTGAATATTCTCAATGGCTAAGTCGCGATTAAACCCCACAGCTTCGGCAAGATCCATTTTATTGAGCACCACCACATCTGCGGTCTTGAATAAGGTGGGATACTTCAGCGGTTTATCTTCACCTTCTGTTGCCGATAACAAGCCCACCCGTAGATCTTCTCCTAAATCATAGGCAGCAGGACAAACTAAGTTCCCCACATTTTCAATCAACAGGAGTTGCACGCCATCTAAGTTAATCTCAGTGAGAGCACTCTCCACCATATTGGCTTCCAGATGACAGACACTTCCTGTGGTAATCTGCACCACCGATCCCCCTTTCCCGCGCAAGCGTTGGGCATCGTTATCGGTTTCTAAATCACCGACGACTACTGCGATTGAAAAGTGCTCCGATAACTCAGTTAAAGTGCGTTCAATCAGACTCGTTTTTCCCGATCCAGGGGAGGAGAGGAAATTGAGGGTGAGAATGGCTTGATGGTGGAGTTTTTCTCGCAAATGATGGGCAAGATGCTCATTTTTGGCAAGAATCGCTTCGTGGACATGAATTTCACGGCTGGGGGCATGATCTTCGTGGGTGTGGATATGAATCGGATCTGAGGTGTTAGCGCAACCGCAGTTTTCACACATGGTTAAGAAATCTCCAATGAGACGAGTTCGAGTTCTTTCCCTTGTCGAATGTCATGGCTGATTTGATGACAGTGAGGACATTCATGAATCCAATCGCTGGGAGTAAATTGTTGCTGGCAGGTGGGACAATAACATTGGGCAGGGACTTGCTCAATTTCAAAAGATGCTGATTGCGCGATCGTTCCTTTGGCCGTGACATCAAAGGCGAAAGTTAAGGCTTCGGGAACGACTCCCGATAAATCACCCACTTTGACTTTAATGCTGTGGATTTCATTTGCCCCTTCTGCATTGGCGTGTTCAATCGCGATCGCGAGCAGTTGCTCCATAATTCCCACTTCGTGCATAATCAATAATCCTGTTGGATGCGTTAGGGAAAGCTAACTTTAGGCTAACGGATTTGTCTGGCCAATGAGCAAATTTTCAATGATTTTTAAGGCTTCAGTTGCCCCTTCTTCCGCGAGAGGAGAAAACTGTTCTCCAAAGTCTAACTTCGCTACAGGAATCGTAACTAACCATGCTGATGGGGTATGGCTGTAGAGAAATTGACTCATCGCCAGCAGCGATCGCGCATCGCAAAAATGTCCCACTTGCCGACCTTGGGCTTCTTCGGCTTGAATGACTTCTAAAGTGACTGTCTTACAGTTGAGCGCTGCATCCACAAAAATCGCGCGATCGACTTCTGCCAAGGTTGCAGCCAGTTCAGGGGTTAGCTGATGAATCGCTAAGCATTGCACCCCAGAGATCTCCCAGTTTTCCACCTCTGTGGCAACTTTTAACCCAATCCCATCATCACTACGCAGAGAGTTTCCATAGCCAATAACTAAAGTCGATTGATTGCTCTGGCTCATTTTGCTTTCCATGTTCCTCCATAGCGATATGATAGGTTATCAACACTTAGTTTTGACAACAGTCAGGAGTGAACTACCGGTTTTCAACTCAGAAAACCCAACTCTTAAAACGTTCAACAAATTTGATTGTAAACGCACAAACAGGAGGACGCGCTTTCCGCTCCCGATCCCTTCTTTTTTTCGTTAGGGGGGATCGGGAGTTCCCAGCGTGAAGATAAAGATGGAACACTATAACAATTTACAACTTGCCCTTTGCAGTGGAAAGGGAGGCGTGGGAAAAACTACGGTTTCTTGTAGTTTAGCCCGTCATTGGGCGCGAGAGTTTCCCCAAGAACGGGTTTTATTATTATCCACTGATCCCGCCCATTCTGTGGGAGATGTCCTCGATTTAGCGGTTTCTGAAAAGGCAACCCCGTTAAGTGATTTACCAAACTTACAAGTGCGGGCTCTCAATGCACAAACCCTGTTAGCTGAATTTAAAGAACGCTACGGAGAGACTCTGGAAATCTTAGTGGAACGGGGAAGTTTTGTCGATGGGGAGGATTTGACCCCCGCTTGGGATTTGGGATGGCCCGGCTTAGATGAGTTGATGGGGGTTTTAGAAATTCAACGCTTATTTAATGACGAGGAAGTGGATCGCATTGTGGTGGATATGGCCCCGAGTGGTCACAGTCTCCATTTATTTGAAATGATGGATTTTCTGGATCACTTTCTCGGTGGCTTAGAAGGCTTTCAAGAGAAACATCGCGTCATGGTGAAAAGTTTATCGCGGAACTACACCCCAGATGAGACGGATGAGTTTTTAGAGAAAATGCGGGATGATTTAGCCCGAGGCAGATCTTTACTGCAAGATGAGGAAAGAACGGCTTGTTTGGTAGGCGCGATCGCGCAACCCATGAGTTGGCTAGAAACTCAAGATTTTGTTGCGTCTCTCCAAGAGCTAAAAATTCCTTGTGGTGGCGTGTTTGTGAATCGTGTCCTTGATGATGAGAGTGAGACTCAGCGCGATCGGTTTTATGAACAACAGCAACTTCTCGAAAAGTTCCGTGAAAGTACCAATCCCCTCCCGCTATATAGGATTCCAGAACAAGAAGCTGATCCAGTGGGAATGAACGCTCTAGATGAATTATTCCCACAAATTCAGCCAGTTGGGGAAATCACCCTTCCCGACCCGCCAACAACTGTCCAATTTCCAGACCCCATTCCTCCAGGACTCCCAGATTGGATTAGCGAAGGTCGTCAACTCCTGTTAGTGGGCGGAAAAGGCGGAGTGGGTAAAACCACCACCGCAGCAGCTGTGGGTTGGGGGATTGCCGAAAAGTATCCCGATCAGCAGATTCGGTTAATGTCTATTGATCCCGCCCATTCTCTCGCAGATGCGTTTGATCTTCCTCTTGGACATGAAGCAGTTGCGATTACTGATAACCTGAGTGCCCAAGAAATTGATTCTGAGATTCTCCTCGATGAGTTTCGGGAGGAATACCTTTGGGAATTAGCAGAAATGATGAGTGGGGGAAGTGGCGACACTGAAGGACTACAAATTGCTTATGGTCCAGCTGCGTGGCGACAAATGGTCTCTCAAGGGTTGCCAGGTGTGGATGAAATGTTAGCCCTGTTGACGGTGGTGGATCAACTGGAATCTGGAGAACAAGATTTAATTATTGTGGATACTGCACCCACGGGTCATTTACTCCGCTTTTTAGAAATGCCTACCGCCCTCACCGACTGGTTAAGCTGGATTTTCAAGCTGTGGATGAAATATCAAGCAGCAGCTGGACACATGGAATTAATGACGCGATTGCGACAACTGCGGAAACGAGTGGTCAATACCCATAAAAAATTGCAAGATCCCGACTATACCGAATTTATTGGCGTTCTGCAAAATCAAAGCGCGATCGTTGCTGAAACAGAACGGATGATGCAAGCCCTCGCCCAACAAGGGGTTTCCCAACATTACATTATCCATAACCGCTATGAAGCCAACCAAGAGATTGCTGATGGTGTCTTCTCTGACCAGACTTTGATTCGTTTGCCCAATTTACCGCGATCGGTAACCCCTTTAGAACAGATTAAAGGAGCAGCAAAATTATTATCCTTAAAGCGAAAAGAAGACTCCCGTCATCCCCACTAGGCTTGACGGTGAAACGGGGGGTATTGCAAAGTTTCGCTGAAAATAAAGACAATTATAGACAGGTTAAGTCAAAGATTACGCCTTCCTAAACGGAAGGCGCCTGCGCGTGACCGTTGGTCATTTCTTCTTGTGTTATAATGGCATCAGAAATGACTTAACCTCATTTTAATGAAGAGACTCACTCTAACAGAGTGAATAATCTCAATCTTGAAGTAGTTGGTAACTCCATCTTAGATGGAAAACCAATAGAGAGGCTCGTAGTTAGCCCAGTAAGGTTCCGACCTTACAAAGCCTGAGTAGATTTGTCTACAAAATTGGTAACTATTGCAACCCATAATCAGACAATAGTTTATCTCAGTGCGACGAGAAGACCCCCGTTATACCAGAGGTTAACGGGGGATGAATCGTAGCCAAATAAAAAAAGCGCGAAAGCGCATCCATACAAATTCTCAAAGAAGTGTGTTGGAAACGAGGAAAGTATTTCTCAGAAGTGGAGGCAAAAGGAAGCACCCAAACTTGTCCAAGATGTAGCACTCATGTTGGGAAAGATCTCAGCGTAAGGATTCATGAATGTCCTCAGTGCAACTTAGTCGCGGATCGGGATGTGGCTGCTGCTTGTGTGCTACGAAGTCGAGGAATCGAAAAGATAAATAGTACCGTCGGACGCATCGGGAATCAAAACGCCTAGGCAATCGGGCTGTCGGGAGACTGGAATCCCAGTCTTAGATCAGTGGTGTAATCCCATTCATGGGAATAACTAGGAAGCCCCCGCTATAACGAAGTTTAGCGGGGGAGGATGTCACAACGACATTACACTCACACATCAAATTTTGTATTCATTCTTCAATTAAATACGTAAGTATTGTTATAAGATAGATTAAAATGAAGCTAGTTAAAGAGTCAATCTGTCTTCAAAAAAGTTATGAAGATCAAAAAACATATCAGTTGGGGAACTAAACCGATCATTGCATCCAGCTTAATCTTGATGTCAACTTTACCTCTGATGGCTCAATCTACTCCTAGTGAAAGTGTACACAGTTTTTGTCAACGCTATGCAGAAGATTACGCTAATCGACATAGAGGAGAAGGTGCTTTAGAGGGGGCTGCACGAGGGGCTACTGGTGGGGCACTCTTTGGGGCTATTCTTGGTGATACAGGGGGAGGGGCTCTCGCTGGGGCTGGTCTTGGGGCTGTGGGAGGGGGGATTCGCCAATCACAATCAAGGCAAGCCTTGGTCAGACAAGCCTATGACCGTTGTATTCGCGAACGCCAATAAAAGGAGGAAAATATGAATATTCAAAAAAAAAGCTTGTTGTTAGCAAGTATGACAATGGGAATCCTAAGTATTGGGGTTGAGGCAATTGCACAACCTGAGAATGAACCTGTTTCACCCATCAATTTGGAAGCAATAACCTGCCGTGACTTATTACTTATGGATGGAGAAGAAGAAGAAAATACAATTCTTTTTATGCACGGTTATATGAGTGGCGAAAGAGAGGAAACAATGATAGATATTGGTAAATTAATAGCGGTCACAGATCAAGTCAAAAATACTTGTATTGACGAGCCGAGTAATGAATTAATGCAAGTTTTTGAACAATATCACTAGCTATTAAGAATGATGCAATAAACTAAAGCCAACCAATGATTTGGCTCTAGATAGTTCCAGTATAGAAATTGATGTTCAGGGGGATGTTTACGGCTTGCTCTCCAACCTCCTTCAAAGCGCGATCGCGCTCCCAAACACTCGATTAAACTCCCAAAACTGATCGCGCCTTCCCTCCGCATCCCTACAAACCGATGTGGCGAAGCGGGTCGCTGTACGAGCATCGCGCAAAGGACACAATTAGAAGTTCCACAAGTTGTCACCTGATTTTTGCAGGGTTCACAACTCAGTCAGCGATCGCGCGCCGTGATAACTGGCTGTATCGCGCTTCCCAACACCCGATCGCGCCTTCCCAAAACTCGATCGACCCTCCCAAACACTCAATCCCCCAACAGCCGATCGCGCTTCCCATCTCACTCCAAACCGCAATCGCGCTACTTCCTCATCCTCAAAACACCCGTTTGCGTAGCATACGCGGTAGCCTAATCGCGCTTTAGGCAAGTCTCACAGCGACATTGCGCTTTCCTCCAATTTTTAAATCAGTTAAAATTAAAATAAATAGGAAAAGTAAGACAAAACGGCTTTCCTGCCTTAGAAGCGTAGAAAACAAGGAGTGAACGATGCAAGTTAAAGATTTAACAGTTGAAGAATTCAAAGAATTAATTCGAGAAGTAATAGATGATGTTCTTGAAGAAGTATCAGTTGATTCTGATGAGGGAAAATTAATTAGACCTGAGATTCAACAAGAATTGCAAAAAAGACAACATTCCCGTCAAACTGGAGAAAGCAAATTAGTGAGTTCCCAAGAGGTAATGAAGGAATTGGGAATTGAATAATGGGTTATACGGTTAAATATGATGCCCAAGCTGTAGCTGAGTTAAAAAAGCTACCATCCAAATTAGGAAAACGAATTGTTAATAAAATTAACTGGTTAGCAGAAAACTTTGAAAAAGTTAACTTATTTCCTTTATCTGGAGATTTATCAAGATTTTATAAATTAAGAGTGGGTGATTATCGGGTAATCTATAGTTTAGATCAAAATTCAGAAACAATTATTATTGAAAAAGTTGGGCATCGTCGAGAAATTTACAACATATAGACTACTTACACTCTCCCCAAAACCCGATCGCGCTCTTCCAAAAACCGATCAAAACTCTTGCGCTAACATTCAGTTAAGAGTCATCAATCTAGTCAAATCACCGAAAAAATGGCAAAAGTTGAAGTAGAGCTACCAGAAACAGCATTTTCAGCCCTTCGCAAAGCCCCCCATGAATTTGTCCAAGAAATGCGAGTGGCTGCCGCTGTTAAGTGGTACGAATTAGGAGAAATTTCTCAAGGAAAAGCAGCTGAGGTTGCTGGTTTAACAAGAGCAGATTTTATCAACGCTTTAAGCCGATACAAAGTTTCAGTTTTTCAATACACTGCATCTGAATTAACTGAGGAGTTAAAGCAGTGGCAATAGCGAAAGTGGTTGTTAATGCTTCACCGTTAATCACATTATTTAAAAGCAATCAAGCAGAACTATTGCCACAACTTTTTCAAGAAATTGTTATCCCACAAGGCGTTTGGGACGAAATTGTTATCCCTGGACAATTAGATGCTGCAGCACAAATGTTACCAAAAACACAATGGATCAATTGTAGAAAAGTCGAAAGAGTTGATGGGAAGATAGAAGCATGGGATTTAGGGGTTGGGGAATCACAGGTTCTTAGCTACGCTCTTACTCACCCTAACAATACAGCAATGGTAGATGATATGGCAGCAAGAAAAGGGGCGCAAAACTTTTAACGACGTGAGCGGGAATTCCCCCACCTCAACGAAGTAGGTGGGGGACGGGGCTTATAAAGGGCGGAATGCGATTCCGCCCACAGCCCCTCATGAAAGCGAACTTAGAACGAAGCCCGATCAAATAGTATTAGGGATTGACAAACTTCGGTTGTTGCTTTATCGTAATTATAGATTACGTTATATTTACCGCTATGCTACGAGCAATTAAGGTTAGACTATATCCAACACCTTCTCAGCAGTCCCAACTCAATCAAGTGATGGGATGTGCTAGATATTGGTGGAATTATGCACTAGCCTTATGCAAACAGCATTATAAAGATACAGGGAAAGGCTTGGGACGAACGGCTCTCAATGCTTATCTTCCTCTGTTAAAACGTCAAGAAGAGACTGCCTTCTTGAAAGAGTGTCCTGCTCAAGTTTTGCAGGCTACCACCTTGAACCTTACCAAGGCTTACAAGAACTTTTTTGAAGGGCGTGCAAGATACCCGAGATTCAAAAGTTTTGATCAAAGGCAGTCTTGCCAATTCCCTCAGCACGTCAAAATAGTCGATAATAAAGCTCTGAGACTTCCTAAGATGGAAGGACTCGTCAAAGCAAAGATTCATCGACTATTTGAAGATGGGAAGTTAAAGACAGTTACTATTAGTCGGACACCAACTGGAAAGTATTATGCTTCCTTGTTGTTTGAGACTCAACAGGAAAAGCCAACCCCAGTTACAGAAGGTAAGGTAGCGGGAATAGATTTAGGAATTAAAGAGTTTGCCCTTGTTCACGATGGTGAGAAATGCTCTAAGTTTCCTAACCCTAAACATTTATCTAAACATGAGAAAAATCTCAAGCGTAAACAGAAAAAGTTAGCCCGTAAACAAAAGGGTTCTCAATCAAGAAATAAAGCGAGAAAGCTAGTCGCTAAGGTACACGAACGAGTTAGCAATACCCGCCAAGACTATCTGCATAAGGTATCCCGAAAAATTGTGGATAACAATCAGGTAGTCGTAGTGGAGAACCCGTCCGTTCACCTGAATTCAATTCAGGTGCTTGCGGACGGGCGCATTCCGCGTTTGAACATCAAGGGTATGGTCCGTAACCACAAACTAGCCAAAGCCATTTCTGATGTGAGTTGGGGAATGTTTGTTAACTTCTTAGACTATAAGCTCAAAGAAAAAGGTGGATTTCTAGTCGAGATTGACAGATGGTTTCCCAGTTCTAAACTCTGCTCAAACTGTCATTATGAGTTAGAAAGTCTAGACCTAGAAGTAAGGGAATGGACTTGTCCTAAATGCGGAACTCACCATGACCGTGATGAGAACGCATCTAAGAACATTAGAGCAGAAGGAATCAGAATGCTTTCCGTCTCTGGAACGGGGACTGCTGCGGTAGGAGGGGATAGAAGTCCCAAACTTGGTCGTAAGGTCAAGTTTGGGCATTCCCCTACGAATATCGAAGCCCCAACCTGCGTTCATCGAGGTTGGGGTAGTTCACAATTCCCACATTAGGAACAGGAGCAATGATTGTTTTAGCCAAGCGCAAAGGATTAATTTCCTCAGTGACACCCAGATTAAAAACCTTACAAGATTCTGGTTTATGGCTATCGGAAGAAGTGATTAGTTTATTAAAAGCACAAGCTGAGGAATGATCGCGCTACTTCCTCATCGCCAAAGCCGATCGCGCTCCCAACACCCGATCGCGCTCCCCACAAGCTGATCCCGCCTCCCAAGACCCGATCGCGCCCTCCAACACCGATCGCGCCCCAACACCCGATCGCGCTTCCTTCCTCATTCCAAAATACCGATCGCGCTCCCCACAAGCTGATCCCGCCTCCCAACCTGATCGCGCGCAGTGATAACTGGCTGTATCGTCAATACATTCTCGAATCAACACAAGTGATTTATGCCCAAGGATAATTGATATACAACAAACGAGTAGCTGATCGCGCCCCTAAAACTCGATCGCGCACTTATCTTCTAATTAGTTGATGGGGCAATTAAATTCAAGTTGGGAAAATATGTTTTATATCGACCCTGATCTCTTGTCAAAAGAGTCATTTTTTCAACAAAAGCATGAGCACCAATATAAAAATCAGGTAAGGGGGAACGTTTAGTTCCTCCACGACGGCGATAATTCAAAAAACATTTACCTGCTAAAAAAGCAGCTTGATAGGGAAGAGGATCGTAGCGAAAGTAATTTTTCGGTAGTGCCGCTTGTAATTCTTCGATTTGATCAAAACCAATGGAAATTTCTGCATAAATAATGGGATTAATGACTAAAATTGATTGATTTGCTAGCTTAGTTAGTTGGGAAGCAGACCATTGAAACCATTGTTGATCTTCAGTAAATATATCTAAAATGACATTGCTATCCACTAAAATATCAGCCATATTCAATTACGAGTGATTTCTATAATTTCATCAGTGGTTAGATTAGATGTTGCTTTGCCTTTCATGGTATCTATGAGTTCTTTTCCTACATTATTCAATGACAATTTTTGTTTTTTATGAATTTCTAATTTATTATCTACAACTTGTAATTCTACTTCAGTTCCTGGCTCTAAACCCAATTGAGAAACAATCTCTGACGGAATCTGAATTTGTCCTTGTTGGTTGATAGTTACCTTTGACATTTTGATCAATCAGTGGCTCATTATTCTGATGACTAGTTTACTCCATCGCGCTTCCCACTATTATTATCTTCCTAACAGCGATTAGGCTCCGCCTATGCTTCGGTAAGGGTTCCCCTGAGCTCGCCGAAGGGCTCAGCAACAGCTTCGCGATCGCGCTTCCTCCCCCATCCCAAAACAGCGATTCTTATTTCCCAATCGTGAACTCACCCACGACTAATCCCTTCGGGATGTAGTCGGACGGGGCGTATAAACATCTGAGGAAACCTCAGATGACAGCCCCTCGGCTTCCTTATCCTTCCAAAGGACAGATAAGGTAACGGGAGTTCTCCGTTCAGATGAGGAACTTTTGCCATCATCCGACTTACCGTCATTTCTGCGAGTAAGTTTTAATTTCCTAGCCCAATATCTAGCACCGATGTTATAACTCGCTGACAAGTCGCAGTTATATTGTTTACCGCTAGCAAATGTAGCATCTGAGTAATTCTTTTTGCTCCGTTTAACCTTTCCACTACCATCAAAGGCAAAACCAGAAGTTCCACGAGGATAGACAAATTCTACTTTTCCTCCTACTTCTACAAATTTCTCTTGGGTAAGATTAACCAAAGCTCTATGTAACCAGCCGTGAAAACGTTGTTTTAGGGTTGACCTTTTACGCCCACCTTTAGGTCGCCATCCTTTTAAGTTTTCAAAAACAATGACTGATGCACCATGTTCTTGAGCAAAATCCACAATCTGTTTAGAAGATTGTTGAGCAATGTTTTGGTTATAATTTCGAGCTTTTCGATACCAAGTGGAACAGAATCCTTTAGTTAAGTTTTTGGTAAGCCTCGCTTTCTTTCTAATTCGAGTTAAACGTTTATCTCGACGGCGCGGAATGCGCCTCCGCTTTCCTGCCCGAATCGAATTCGGGCAGGGTCGGAGGTCTATGTCAACGCTAGGATGAATAAACTTCCTTGTCGTTACAGTGCCGTCTGGATAAACAATACTAGCTGTAGCTAGAGTATTGATGCCAATATCGACAGCGCAGACACAGTTTCCCCCCTCTTGTTCTCTCCTATTGGGGGAGATGTAAGAGAGGGGGGGATTAATCTTAAAGGGAACACTGAGCTTGCATCCTTTCTCATTAACGATTAAAGCAGGGGATTTAATTTCAGCATGGTCTAAAAGATGTCTATCTCTTTTTCGAGAAATAGCAACCTTTGTCCATACCCAATCACTTCCATTCCACACCTTAATTTCAGCGACGGTCAAACATTCAGAGAACCTGATACACTGTCCTTTATAGAGAGAAGGATAACAACCTGTGTTTCCATTTAACTTCGGAGGTTTAGAATCTTTTCTACTCCTAATTCCAGACTGCCATCTTTGATATCGAGTAAAAAAAGAAGATACTTGCCCAATAGCAAATTCGATAGCAGCACGTCTTAAGTAAGAAGGAAACTTATAAAATCTTTTCCCAAAATACTGATATTTTGGATTCGGGTTTTTACGGGTTTTATGAATCAGTTTTTCTACTACTGAACAGCGACTCTTAGCACTAGCAATAGCTGTCCAGTGGGTGTTAACAACTCCTACTAAAGCTCGACAAAATGCTCTGTACTCCTGAACAGTCAGCGTTAAATATTTCTGCTGTTCAGGAGTAGGAGATAAATGCCAAGAATCGGTACGGATGATAGAATGATTCATAATACTTAAAGTATAAATCAGTTATAGAAGATTTTTCAACTCTTAAAACCAGTAACCACAGTGCTTATCGACTTCAATACCATATTATATTTACGGTTAAATACAGGAAGAAAATCATTACTAAATCAATGCTTGATCGGTTAGAAGAGATTTTCTCTGATGTCTGTGGGAAGTGGCGGTGTCGGTTAGTGGAGTTTGGGGGAGAAGCTGACCATGTTCATCTTTTGGTTGATGCACACCCCGCGATGGATTTGTCCCGTTTTGTTGGTAACTTAAAAACTGTATCTTCTAGACGAATGAGAAAGGAAAACCAAGAATACTTAGAACAATTCTTTTGGAAACCATATTTTTGGAATAAGGCTTATGGCATTATCAGTGTCGGTGGGAGAGCCAACTTGGAGACGTTGCTAAGTTATATTCACCGGACAAAATGCCCCGACTAACTAGCGACTAACATGCACGGGTGTAGTCGTAGGATGCGTCGGGGCGTTTGCTCAAAAACTGATCGACTTCCCCCCAAAACTCGATCGCGCCCCAACACCCGATCGCGCTACTTCCTCATCCCAAAACACTAATCGCGCCTTCCCAACACGCGATCGCGCTTTTTTCAGCAAACCCTATGTAGCGCCACTTTACCAAAATGGCATTGCAACCAATTATTACTCTGAAGGTAGTTTAATTTCTATTCTTCCTTCTGAATTGCGAATGACTTTACCCCCTAACTTCTCAATATTTTGAATTGCCACCTCTTGAATCTCCTGATCTTGAGCGTGGACTAATACCATTCTCCAAGAAGCAATTCTTGCAATGCGACTATCTGGGTTTTGCGCTAAAAATTGGGCAGTTTGCTGTAGATTTTTAGCACTTCTCTGATTCATGGGGCTATCGTCAGCCCTTGCCCATTGAGATGCCATTTCGTAAGATTGGGAAGCAGCTTCTGCTTCTCCCAGAAAAAGGAGTTCGTCATGAGCTTTATGAACCCAAACCAAATAGGAGGAAGGGACTTCTGGGGAAAGTTTTTCTAAAGCTAACTCTAACCAACGCACTGTTTCTTCTGGGCGACCTGAGTAAATCGAGGTAACGGGGGCTAAGTACCGAAAAGCCTCAACAAAGTACGGGTCTTTTTTTGCAATCAATTCTATATATTCTGGTAGAAGAGAATATCCTGTTTCTTTACGGGCTGGTTTGTCGCCAAAATACTGTAAAAATCTGTAATAAGCCCAGTCTGCAACCAAGTTATCAAAGCCAAAGGTTGGGGCTTGAGTAAAGGTGTTAAGTTGTGTTTTTTCCCAGTCTTCTTGTTGAGAATAATTAAGCTGACTTTCTAGTGCTTCCCTATTTTGTAGCGAGTTCAGTTGCAGGGAAAGCGTTCCCCCAAGACAGCAGACAGCTATCAGTATTGTACCAAGACTTTTCTTAATATCTTTTAAGCGACTGCTCATGAATGTTCTTATCAATCATACTTTCTAGAGTCACTTGAAATTATAGACTTTAGCGAAAGTTATGGACAATTACCATCGTTAAAGGTCGTATCTTCCTCGATCTGGGTGGTACTAAGGTTGGCGATTCCACACAAGTGAGGTTGAGAAACTAAGTCATTGCTTTCCGCTTCCACGATTCCCTCATTATTGGTAGCAGTCATATTAGGAGCAAATGTGTAACCATCAGGATTAGGCAGTGTGTTAAAGTCTTCTAAATCAGCATAGTTGGTGGCAAATGTACCGTGTATGATGCGATAGACTTGCTGAGAGCGATTCACTTTGCCGATTAACATTTCGGCTCCCGCCTGTCTCGCTTTACCTGCTTGAGACAGATAAGTTGGCCAAGCCAGTGCTGACAAGATGCCTAATATAATAATAACGATCAGCAACTCCAGCAGAGTGAAGCCTGCATTTTTTTGTGATCCTTGGATAAAAGATGAATGCAGACTAATGTGGTCTTGAGTTTCACATCGACCTCCTTTTTGAGCTTAAGGCAGGAATGGAACCATGAACAGTGTCAAATTGGATATAGCCATCCCATAAGAATTGTAAATTATCCCCCCTTCGCCCCCCTTAGAAAGGGAATGGTTGATCAAGTTTTTACGAATGAATTTAGAACTGCTATAGCCATCCCATAAGAATTGTAAATTATCCCCCCTTCGCCCCCCTTAGAAAGGGGGGAATGGTTGATCAAGTTTTTACGAATGAATTTAGAACTGCTATATCGCTCTAATGTACATAACTGGAAGCTGAGGGCATCTTTAATATGCCAGTCTAGACACTCAACTTCCAGTCAATTTACAATCATGTCAAGGTCAAGCGATTACGCTATGACTGTTTTTGGGGTAACCAATTATTAGAATGGGCAAGCAGCAGTTCCAGCAGAATTAGACTCGTCGATACCTGTTGTGCTTAAGTTGGCTGCGCCACACAAGTTAGGCTGGTCGGATGTGTTAGCACTTGTAACAGGAATACGAACTAGATCAGCAGAAGCAGACATAGTACCTGGGAAGGTGTATCCCTCGGCATCAGGAGCAGAACTATAGCCAACATCTAAACTGGTATATGCATCCGTAAATACTCCGTCTTCCACACGATAAGCCTGCTGAGCACGATTCAGAGCCCCAATGATGGATTCAGCACCTGCTTGTCGAGCTTTACCAGCTTGGTTCAAAAACGTGGGCAGGGCAACTGCCGATAAAATACCGATGATGATAATTACAACGAGAAGTTCAATGAGGGTAAAACCTTGGTTACGCTTTTTCTCGTTTAGGAATTGTAGTAGTCTAGCTTGAAAATTGGTCTGCATGAGTGGGTTTCCTCGCTTATAGGATTGAATGTACTGAGTTGAAATTGAGAGAGGTATTTAGCTCTTGATTCTAAATTACCCAAGTTTTTAGCTTTCAATATCACCTTCAATCAGTTTTTTTCTGCAATGTCTCATTGATCTCGATTCGTCTCAGAACAAAGCCTTTAATTCCCCCCTTATTAAGGGGGGTTAGGGGGGATCGTAAGTTAAGCTACTTTTTTTACAAATGAGACCATATTGCTATAAACTGTAGAAAATCACGTTTTTCCTTAGATAAGGGAGTGCTAAGTAAGATGACAGGGAACTTGTCTCCCGATTGGCAACAACAAGCAGCGCATCACCAAGAAAAGGGAGAATATTCACAAGCTGCGAGTCTTTATGAACAAGCCATTGAAACTGAGCCAGAGATCACATCTTACTATTGGCATCTAGGATTGTTGCTGCTGTTACAGGGAAAAGAAGAAGATGCTCAACTGACTTGGCTATCAGCAATGATGGAGGAAGATGCCAACTCAAGTAATCGCGCTGCCCAAGAATTATTTGAAGTCCTCACAGCCGAAGCCGTCAGGCAACAAGAGCAACAAGCCTTAGAACTGGCTTGGTTAATTCGGCAACACGCAAGGGAAGTGAATCCCACTAATTTAGACAACCTTTTCAAAATTATTGACTTATCGCTGGAATTAGGGACTTTCAAGGGCGAAAACTTAGCCGAACTGGGACTCATCCAACTTCTTAACAGCCAAGAGGCAACTGTAGAGCCGAATTTACTATTGTCAGTGCTTAAAAAAGTTTTGCATCAAGCTCCCCTAGAGCCTCAGATTCCTGAGTTTGTAGAAGCCTGTGTCCCTTATGCTGATCCTGCTAAGGAATTTGTGGAAATTGTTCTGGATGCCTGTAAAGAGAAAATTACTTACTCAGAAGCTCGTCCTCTCCTTGCCACTCGTTTAGCGAAAATTTGTCTAACAATGGGTGTTGAGCGATTAACAATTTTGAAACATCTTGCTCTTTTTTATCAACAAGCCAATCAGCACAAGCAAGGCATAGAAACAGCCCAAGAGAGTTACGCGCTCTCAAACACTCTGCTTGATCAAATTCAAACCAGTAGTCTTCTTTTAAGAGGGCTTTTACATGCAGGTGGTTACTGGGAACAAGCATTTTCAATGTTTCAAGAGCAACAGCAGTTACTCTCAAAACTTGTAACGGAAAACCCTTCTTCTCTAGATATTGACGCAACTAGCAACTTAATAACTGCCACCTTTTATCAACCGTATTTTAGAGATGATTTGAAAAAAAACCGTGCGCTTCAAAATCAAGTGATCAAGATGATTCAATCGAATCTTCAAACTCAATGGCAGTTGCAAGGAGAGGACTATCCAAATAAACGCCAGTTCACTACTCCAATCAATTCTAAAAAAGTGCTTAGAATCGGTTACCTTTCCCATTGTTTGAAGCGACACTCAGTTGGTTGGTTGACCCGCTGGTTGTTTAAGCATCACAACCATGAGCAATTCCAAATTTATGCTTACTTGTTTAACTATAAATCTCAAGAATATGATCCTCTTCAAGAATGGTTCGTTCAGCAAGCGGATCAAGCTTATAAGCTCGAAGCGGACAGTTTGAAGATTGCAGAACAAATTAATCGAGACAATATAGATATCTTGGTTGATCTTGATAGCATCAGTCACTATATCACCATGCAAGTCATGGCTCTCAAACCTGCTCCTGTTCAGGTGACTTGGTTAGGATGGGATGCTTCGGGATTGCCAGCAATTGACTACTTTATTGCCGATCCCTATGTTCTTCCCCAGGAAGCCCAAGAACATTATCGCGAGAAGATCTGGCAGCTTCCAGAAGTCTATGTTGCGGTTGATGGCTTTGAAGTGGCTACCCCAACTCTACGACGAGAGCAATTGAACATTCCTCAAAATGCTGTAGTTTATTTCAGTGCTCAAGCAGGAAAGAAGCGACATCCCGAAACCGTCCGATTGCAGATGAAAATTTTGGCACAAGTGCCGAACAGCTATTTCTTAATCAAGGGACTTGCTGATGAAGCATCGGTTCAAGCCTTCTTTACTCACATCGCTCAAGAGGAAGGTGTGGATTCGAATCGCTTGCGATTTCTTCCTTATGTGGCAAAAGAGGAAATTCATCGCGCCAACCTCGCAATTGCGGATGTGGTACTCGATACCTATCCTTATAACGGCGCGACCACGACCTTAGAAACGCTTTGGATGGCAGTTCCTTTAGTAACCCGCGTGGGAGAACAGTTTTCAGCGCGTAACAGCTATACTTTCATGAAAAGCGTGGGAGTTAGCGAAGGAATTGCTTGGAGTGATGAAGAATATATTGAGTGGGGAGTCAAATTAGGAACTGATCAAGAATTGCGGAAAAAAGTCACTTGGCAATTGTGGCAGTCGCGACAAACATCTCCTCTTTGGAATGCTCAGCAATTTACCCGTGAGATGGAAAAAAGCCTACTCTCAAATGTGGGAGAAATACATTAATGATCATCATCCTACAGAATCCCAGATAAGCTCTTTCAAACTTCATATTGGAGGAAAACAAGCTCATCCTGATTGGAAAATTCTAGATATTGAACAACGTCCAGAAGTAGATTTTGTTGGTAATGCAGCCGATCTAAGTATGTTTGAGTCCGATTCAATTGATACTATTTATGCTAGTCATACTTTAGAACATTTTTACTATGGTCTGAATAATGAATTAATTAATATTTTAAAGGAATGGAATCGAGTTTTAAAGCCAGGAGGAAAACTAATGATTAGTGTTCCCAATTTAGAAGTGTTATGTAGTCTATACACTCGGCAGGATTTAAATTTTAATCAGCGCTTTCAGATTATGAGAATGATGTTTGGGGGGCAAACGAACATTTATGATGTTCATAAAGTAGGATTTGACTTTACCACATTAAGTGTTTACTTAGAAGAAGCAAACTTTAAGCAAATCAATAGAGTAAGAGAATTTAATATTTTTAATGATTGTAGCTCGTTAAAATTTCTAGATACGTTAATTAGTCTGAATGTTATTGCTTATAAAAATAACGGACATATTATTTCAGAAACTCAGACTCAAAACTCAGAACTTGAGGGGTGTAGTCAAAATGATTCTGAATTTAATGAAGACTCGTTGACAAATTTGAAACCTTTCCAAGCAATTAAAGATAAATCTATTATCATTAATTCTGACCAAGTATAATTTAACTTACTTAGATAGCAAAATAATCTGTAAATATTGCTGAGGTCTTTAACTGTATGAACATTGTTTGGCTTGCCTCCTACCCCAAATCTGGTAATACATTTTTACGTTTACTTCTCTACCGATATATTTATGCGGATGTCATGGACAGGACAAAAGAAGTAGAGGACAAAGTACCAGATGTACATAAACTAATATCTGAAGGGAAAAAACTTAATGTCATGTTAGATGGCTCAGTTTTAGTAAAAAGCCACTTTCTTTTATCCAGTCAACATCCTTATTTTAGCCATACTGTTGGTTTTATTTATATCTTGCGGAATCCTAGGGATGTCATTTTCAGTAACGCACGGTATTTTGGTCTTTCTAAAGACCAAGACTCACTACATTCGTTTGTAGAAAACTTTATTAAGAATAAGGGAGTTGATCGGTGGACAAAAATGGGAATGGGAACTTATCTTGGACATTTGACTAGCTGGTTAAATGGGGTTAATTCATTTCCTCACTTATTCATTAAATATGAAAACCTAAAAGAGAAACCAATTGAAACTCTAACTAATGTCATTAATTTTCTAGGAATAGAGATAGATAAAAATAAGATGCAAGAAGTGATAGAAGATTGTGATATTAATAAATTGAGGGAAATAGAAATACAAGAAAAACAAAACAATGAGACAACTGTTTTTCATGGTTCATCTAAAGGAGAATATTTTATAGGTCAAGGGAAAACAAATCAATCCTTGGCTGAAATTAGCAAAGATTTAGAACATCTTTATCAGGAAAATTTTGAAAGATTTGTCCGCATTTTTGGATATTAAGGAAAGTTAAAGATATTAACCTAGCATAATTTCAGAAAACTTTACCTATCTTTAATTCGTTTAAGCAATTCTTGATATTTCTCCTGTTCTGGATTTAGTTTTACTAACTTCTCCAACGGCGGAATTGCCCCTTCATAATCCTTCATATCTAACCGCGTTTGTACTAAACCTTTCAAAGCATTTTCATTCTTGGGTTCACGCTCTAAAACCGCCTCATAACCCTTTTCTTTTACCTGTAGCTGCTCTAGCTGTTGCTGATTTCCTTGACGGGCTTGTTGCTCCTGCTGTTGACTAGCTTGCATTCCTTGTATAATCATATTTTGCACTTGTGTTCCCATAAAAGCCAAAAATCCCAGACCTGCAACAATCGTAAACATTCGTCTCTTCAGCGTCATGGGTGTGCTAGACATAATGATTTTCCCTTGTATTCACTCCACTCTTAGCATTCCCCAGACGAAACAGGAAATGATCAGTGATCCTCTAGCTAGAAGCGCGATCATTGTTGGAGGGGAAGGCGCGATCGCTGTTGGGGGGTAAGAGGGAAGCGCGATCAAATTTATCCGCTATGAAGATTTCACACGCTATCCTGATGCTGAACTTGAAAATTTATGTGCCAAGTTGGATGTTATACCATTTCTAAGAAGTTAGGTTACAGTTTATCCCCCCAATCCTCACTAAAACCTTAGAAAGGGGGGCTTTAGTGGATCGGTGTCTAGCGCCAGTTAATCGCAATGGTATTAATTTTGATCCTGAATATCAAAACAAATGGCATTCTTATCAGAAAATAACAGGAGATGTATCAAGAAGTTCTCAATCTAACCCACAAATACGCTTGAATCTGAAAAATAACAATAATCTTAGCAGTGAACTATTAGAATACTTATCAAATAATTCAGATTATCAACAGATTATTGAAATTACAGGATATTTCGATCCAAGCTGATTACGGTATTATTGATATTGATTAAGTTGAAAGTTATTTTGTGTTGGGTGCGGAAGATTGAGCTTTTCGGTTCTAATTTCATTGATTAGCTGCTCAAGGGGAGGAAAAGACCGTGGATAGGAGGGGAATAGATTGAGAGCTTTCGGTAAAGGATGTAATTTCAATTCGGGGGGTTGGAGAATCGTGGCTTGCCTTTCTATATCGTTATTTCTATAAGCGATGGAAAGGGCAGTTCGATTTTTTTGAGGCGGAGCTATTTCAGGTAAAGCACTAATCCAATTTCTCAGTTCCCGTTGTTCTCTGATAGTAGCCCTAAACTGGTCTTTGTCTCCAAAATCAGTTTTAGTATTTTGCTTCCAGTAAGTTTCTAGGTATTCCTCAGGATCAAGCCAAGCTCCTAACAATAAGAGTGGATTTTGATCAGACGTTTTTGATAACTCTGTTTTAATGATGGAGAGGGCAACTTCGGGGGAGTCTTCTGCTGTTATCAGAGCTTGGGTGACTGGGCTTAGTTCATTTAATACCTCAGTTGTGAAGGGCTTTTGATGCCACCATCGAATTAAAATCTCTCGCTCGCGAACACTATTATAGAGATCAGACTCAGAAGGAAGTTTCGCCAGTAGCATCTTGTAGAAGGTGAGGCTTTCTTCTATAACAGCATCTTTTAATTCAGCCAAACGCGGTTGATTCCAAACTTTTGCCACCAAAAATTCAGGATTGTTCAGTCCCTGAAGCGAAAGAGCAGTAATTGCCTGATCGATTAAGCCTTCTTCTAGATAAGCCGTTGCGAGAGCATAATAGGTGTAAGTTGTGTAACTTTGTTCTCGGAATCGAATTTGAACCGCTTGACCTAATAGTTTTTGCGCTTGCTCAGGATCACTCTGGCGTTTGAACAATCCTAAGTGATAAAGAAACATATTGTCTTTTGGAGAGGTTTGCCAAGCCTCTTGAAAAGCATTGATGATCCCTTCTTCTAATTCTTTTGCTCTCTCTTGCTTTGGCGTTTTATTGCGAACTTTGAGAAGCTGAAATCCTAATTCTAAAGAGTAGGTCGGATCCCACCTCACTAGCCCAGATGCATTCAGGAGATCTTCAACGCCTCTAGAAACCTCCCCTGCTTGAAAGTGGTCTCTTGCTTGATCATCCAGCCACATTGCTGTTGTGAGAGGGAAAGAGACAAAACAAGCTAAACCAATAGAAGCAATGCCTCCTAAACTAAACGTACGTCGTTGTGAAGTGGAAACCGATATTGGGCTGGCTAGATCTAATTGGTCAGCTAAAGCTAAAAGGAGAACAACTGACAAGAGGAGAGTGGTACTAATCGGGATATTTTCCAATTGATAATCGGTCAAACTGGATACCCCATAAGCCAATAGGCTGCCTCCAACGCCGTATAAGAGTAAACGCTTCTCACCTGACAGCGATCGCTGCTCAAGGCGAAACCAAAGACGAGTAACTAACCAGGCAAATGCGACCACCGCCCCTAAACCTAACACGCCGAGTTCCCCAAGCAACTGGAGTGGCGTATTGTGAAGCTGTTGCACATTGTAAGTTCCAGATGTTCCGGAAACAATAGGGCGATAAAGGTTATACATCCGCGACATATTCCCAGGTCCAACCCCAAGCAGCGGTCGATCTTGAAAAATATTGAACGCCCCTTGCCATAAAAACAGGCGAAATTCCATGTTCCCATCAAGCTGTATTTGCACAGGTACTGGGTTAGACTCAGTAGGTCCAAACTGAATTAAGTGCTCAACCCGTGGGCTCGTAATAATCGCGATCATCATTGCCAACAATCCTGCAATTAAGGCAATCGCCAGTCGCTTTCTCAAACGTCCCCGAGTCTGCGCGATCGCGAAGATGACGGCTACTGTTGCCAAGGCAATGATTCCCAGCATTCCCCCTCTCGATCCAGTGGTGTAAAGATGGAATAGCATGAGACCACTAACCGCCAAGCCAGTAATCCGTTGCCAACCTGGTCGGGATAGACTCCAAGCAATGGTTAAAGGAAGCACTAAAACCAAATATCCTGCAACAAAGTTATGATGTCCAAGGGGAAAAGGATTACGTAAATATTCAAAGTCTCGTTGGGGCCACCACTTGTATAACCCTACCACTGTGGAAATGCCACCGGTTATTCCCAGTCCCATCCATAACCGTTCCCAAGTCAGGGTTGAATTACCAATCCAATTGCGGGTTACATAAAGCAATACACCGTAGCCCATTGTCACCGCAATATTCTTCGCAGCCACCAGAGGAAACGAGCAAAAGAGACTGGAAAGAATCACTGACAGCGCGATCGCGCACACTGCCCAATCTAAACCATGACCAAGGGGCTTAAATGGCAATTGAAACTGGCGTAACATCCAAATCAGCCAAATCCCTAGGATGAGAAATCCCAGTTGCCAGACAATAATCCAGGGCCAGTCCACCATGAAGCGATAACTCCACGGTAGCCAAGCAAAAGTCACCAAAGTAGCTAAGGCAAGCCAACCTAACCATTGACCTTGCCAAGTTTGAGGAAGAGTAACGCTTTTCGAGTCAGTTGTCGTGTCAGAAGTCATACCGTCTGAGGAAGCAAAAGGCTGGTGTTCATGCCGATTACAGTGTCTTCCCTTAGGCGAAGAACATGAGGCAAGCAAGTCTATTTTAGCTGACAGATTACTTGGAAAGCGCGATCGTTGTTTGAGCAAAGTTTCCCACTTAGCTAAACTAGCAAAACCTTATCATGTTCAGCAAAACTAATCACTAACACTCGTCGCGGAGAAGGTTTTTCATAAACGCGATAAACTAGACGATAAGCAACGTCTTCCCAATCAATTTCTAAAGCGCGGTATCCTCTTAATTTTCCTTTTAGAAGATGATTGGGAAATCCACCACAGTTATAAGGATCAACCACAAAAACTGCATCACAAATATCCTGAAAAAATCTCCTGTAATTCTTGAGAGAGGTTTGGTAAGTCAAAGATTACGCCTTCCTAAACGGAAGGCGTAATCTTTGACCGTTGGTCAGTTTCTCTTACCTCTTGGCGAGTTTTAACTTGATACTTAGACTTGATACCCACGTTCTCGCAATCGCTTTAAAGCCCCATCAACATCAATTTCCTGACCTTCTTCAACTACTGTAATCCATTGGCTGGGGTCATCTGGATCAAGAGAATCAATGCGTTGCAAGGCTTTTCCTTCGGCAGAGTCTGGATTGAGGTACGTCATTTCTCCCTCAATTTCAAAAGGGATCAGGTTTTCTGTTTTGGGATTAGACATAGAGATCATCACCGAATTATTTAAGACTTAATTGCTATTTTAGCTCGATGCTCGTAGAGCCGTGGCTTTGCTACATCGGATTTGGGATGAGATGGGGAGCGCGATCGGTCTTTTAGGATGAGAGGGAAGGCGCGATCGCTGTTTTGGAATGAGAGGGAAGGCGCGATCAGTTGTTGAGGTGAGGGATCAATTCTTAATCCGCGCGATCGCTTTCTCATAAGCAGGATCATGTTCAGCAAAACTAATTACTAAGACTCGTCGTGGAGAAGGCTTTTCATAAACGCGATAAACCAGACGATAAGCAACGCCTTCCCAATCAATTTCTAAAGCACGGTATCCTCTTAATTTCCCTTTCAAAGCATGATTAGGTACTCCACACCTTTGATAAGGATCTCTAGCTATTGCTAACTGATACCCTGAAAAATCATTTTGCAATTGAGCAGGTAAACTGGGAATATCTTCTGTCCTTACAGCTGGGTGAACTTGAACTTGATATTTAGACTTCGTACCCACGCTCTTTTAACCATTGATCTAATGCTTCATCATCAATTTCCTGACCTTCTTCCACAACAGTAATCCATTGCGTGGGATCATCTGGATCAAGAGAATCAATCCGTTGTAAGGCTTTTCCTTCGGCAGAGTCTGGATTGAGGTACGTCATTTCTCCTTCAATTTCAAAAGGGATCAAGTTTTCTGTTTTGGGATTAGACATAGAGATCATCACCGAATTATTTAAGACTTAATTGCTATTTTAGCGCGATACTCGTAGAAGGATGACTTGACCACATCGGGGTTTAGGATGAGAGGGAAGGCGCGATCGCTGTTTGGGATGAGAGAGAAGGCGCGATCGCTGTTTGGGATGAAAGGGAAGGCGCGATCGGGGTGTTGGGGTGAGAAAGAATGCGCGATCGTTGTTTAGGATGAGATGGGGAGCGCGATCGGGCTTTGGGAAGAGTACAATGAGCAAAAGTTAGGCTGCAAATTGTCGAACTTCTAACTGTGTTCCGTGCGCGATCGCGTTTTCTGCTTGTTCTAACAATAAATCAGTTGTCTGCTCACTTAAGTAATACTCACCACAATTTTCACAGACTTCAGCAGGGACATTTTTAAAGATTAAAATAACTCCCTCCCTTTCTAAAGGAACTGTCACTTTACCCTGCTTAGTTTCTCCTTGCTGGCAAATTAAACATTTCATGTCTTTTTTCTCCTCTTATAATCTAATTCCCAGAGTTCAGAATCGGGTTGATAAGTTGTAATAACGTAAGCCCTTCTTGTTTTAAAGTCAAACCCCACCACTACATGAATGGGACGATCAAAAACGAAACCTAAAAATAAGTAACTTGGATAAGGAGAGTCATCAAGATATTCTCTAATTACTTCCCCTGCCGAAAGAACTGTTTTTACTTCAGCTTTGCTAATTTTCCGAGAAAACATTTGCTTAATCGCATGGCTAGAAAAAATTAACTGTTCATATTCCATGCTGTCTTAATCTTTCCTTGTTTCTCTCACCCTCATTAGTCATTAATTATTTTAGCTTATGATTGGTACTGCTAAGAGAGAGAAGGCGCGATCGCTGTTTGGGATGAGGAGGGAGGTGCGATTGAGGGTTGGGGATAGGGAAGGAGGCGCAATCGGGTTTAGTAGGATGAGAAAGAAGGCGCGATCGCTGTTTTGGGATGAGGGGAGTAGCGCGATTAGTATTTTGGGGTGAGGGAGGGAGTAGCGCGATCGCTGTTTTTGGGATTAGGGGATGATCCCCCCTAACCCCCCTTAAAAAAGGGGGGAATAAGAATTGTTGTTTGGGATGAGAGAAGGAAAGCGCGATCGCTGTTTTGGAATGAGAGGGAAGGCGCGATCAGTTGTTGAGGTGAGGGATCAATTCTTAATCCGCGCGATCGCTTTCTCATAAGCAGGATCATGTTCAGCAAAACTAATTACTAAGACTCGTCGTGGAGAAGGCTTTTCATAAACGCGATAAACCAGACGATAAGCAACGCCTTCCCAATCAATTTCTAAAGCACGGTATCCTCTTAATTTCCCTTTCAAAGCATGATTAGGAAATCCACTACAGTTATAAGGATCAGTTTTTAGAAGTGGTTTATAGTGTTCCCAAAATTGATTAACCAGAAACGTTGACAATTCTTTAAAGTCTTCCCTCACCATAGAGGGATGAGTTTGCAAGATATATTTACTCCCCACGAACCTCACTCACTGTTTTAATCTGCCATCCTTCTCGTTTGAGTTGTTTGACTTCTTCTGATGAAATATCTTGATCATCAATGATAGTTATCCATTGCTTGGGATCATCTGGATCAAGAGAATCAATCCGTTGTAAGGCTTTTCCTTCGGCAGAGTCTGGATTGAGGTACGTCATTTCTCCCTCAATTTCAAAAGGGATCAGGTTTTCTGTTTTGGGATTAGACATAGAGATCATCACCGAATTATTTAAGACTTAATTGCTATTTTAGCGCGATACTAGTAGAGGAGTGACTTCGCCACATCGGGTTTAGGATGAGATGGGGAGCGCGATCGGACTTTGGGATGAAGGAAGGCGCGATCGCTGTTTTGGAATGAGAGGGAAGGCGCGATCGGGCGTTGGGGTGAGAGGGAAGGCGCGATTGAGGGTTGGGGATGGGGAAGTAGCGCTCAATATCTGAAGCTAATTAAGCAAATTTATCTCAGTGCGACGAGAAGACCCCCGTTATACCAGAGGTTAACGGGGGATGGGGCGTATAAACATCTGAGGAGACCTCAGATGACAGCCCCTCATGAATCGTAGCCAAATTAAAAAAGCGCGAAAGCGCATCCATAACTTAGCACCTTGTCACATTCTACTAAGCAGCGTATAATAAAGCTATGCTTGAACAACTTGGTCAATGCTCACACTAAACTACCGATACCGTATCTATCCCAACAAACAGCAGGAAGAAACTCTCATTGAGATTCTTGAAATCTGCCGTAGTGCGTATAACTATGCTTTGCGGGAGATTAAAGATTGGTGTGGTAGTCGAAAATGTAGTATTGACCGATGCAGCTTAGTCTCAGAATATATCATTCCCGCCGATGAAAAATTTCCCAGTGAGTTAAAGCAACTCAACGCGCTTCCCAAAGCGAAGAAACAATTCCCAAAATTAAAGAAAGTCCCATCTCAAGTCTTGCAGCAAACAATCAAGCAGCTACATAGAGCATTTGTTCTTTGTTCTTTGTTCTTCGTTCTTTGTTATTTTGTTCTTTGTTGGCTGTTAATCAATGAACCATGAACTATGAACCATGAACCACGAACCACGAACCACGAACCATGAACCATGAACCATGAACATCCACCGACTCACTTTTTTTCAAGACCATGCAAAGGAAGCTGGGATTGCTCCAACGCAGATTAAGTCGAAAAAAGAGAGGGTCTAAAAACTACCATAAGCAGAGACTTAAAGTAGCACGGCTGCACCACAAAATTGATAACGCGAGAAAAAACTTCCACTACCAAACCGCACACCAACTGTGCAATCAAGCAGACCTGATTTTTGTCGAAGACTTAGATTTTCGCATGACTGCCAAAGGGATGTTTGGCAAGCAGATGCTAGATGCAGGGTTTGGACAATTCCGACAAATTCTCAAAGAAGTCTGTTGGAAGCGGGGAAAGTATTTCGCAGAAGTGGATGCAAAAGGAAGCACCCAAACTTGTCCAAGATGTAGCACTCATGTTGGGAAAGATCTCAGTGTGAGGATTCATGAATGTCCTCAGTGCAACTTAGTCGCGGATCGGGATGTGGCTGCTGCTTGTGTGCTACGAAATCGAGGAATCGAAAAGATCAATAGTACCGTCGGACAGGCGGGAAGCAAAACGCCTAGGCAATCGGGCTGTCGGGAGACTGGGATTCTAGTCTTAGATCAGTGGTGTAATCCCATCCATGGGAATAACTAGGAAGCCCCCGCTATAACGAAGTTTAGCGGGGGAGGATGTCACTAATTCATCTACATTTAAATCAGCATCCCTTAAAATTTTTCGTAATAGTCCTCTTCCAATATCTTGACCTTGATGTATTGGTATCGTGACAACTCTTCCATCAGGATGTTTTAATCGCAAATGACTTCCTCGCTGCCGAACTGCTTCAAAACCTGCTTTTTTGAGAGCTTTCACTAATTTTTCTGTTTTGATAATGGGAAGTTTTGACATTAAACTTCTATCTTTTGAATCCCTACAAATTCATTTTTGTGCTGATGATCTTCATCTTCTAAACATAGGTGAATGACTTCTTTAATATTGGTCATTAACTCATCTAAAGTCTGACCTTGGCTATAACATCCTTGTAACTGAGGAACTTCACCAACGAAGTAACCATCTTCATCCTTTTCAACCAGAACATAAAATTCTCGATTAGGCATTTGCTCTCTCTTATTATTGATTGTTCTTTTGTTTAGTTTAACTTGATTTAACGAGTTTTTCTGCGAGAACTCAATTGAGACTTTGCATTACTAGCTATAACTCATCAGGGTTTTGGAGGGAGTAGCGCAATTAACTGCGCTACTTGCTAAAGGCAATTGGGTGTTGAGGATAGCACACAAGAGTGCGATCACTGTTTTTGGTGATTGGGGAGGCGCAATCGGGGTTTGGGGTGAGGGAAGGCGCGATCGGTGTTTTTGGGATGAGGGAGGGAGTAGCGCGATCGCTGTTTGGGGATGAGAGGGAAGGCGCGATCGGATTGCTCAATTTTTAACTCGCGCCACAGCTTTTTCATAGGCAGGATCATGTTCAGCAAAACTAATCACTAACACTCGTCGCGGAGAAGGTTTTTCATAAACGCGATAAACTAGACGATAAGCAACGCCCTCCCAATCAATTTCTAACGCCCGATATCCTTTTAATTTCCCTTTTAGAGGATGATTGGGAAAGCCACCGCAACGATAGGGATCAGCCTTCAAAATTAACTGGTAAATTTCCCAGAAATCCCTTTCCAGTACATCTGGTAAACTCTTCAAGTCTTCATTTTCAACTTTCGGATGAGTTTTGAAAAGATACTTGGATCGAATAGCCACGTTCTCGTAATCGCTTATTTAATAAATCAACATCAATTTCTTCTTCAATTGTTCCATGAGTTGACCATAATTGTTCAGGAACTGCTTGTTCAATCCGTTGTAAGGCTTTTCCTTCGGCGGAGTCTGGATTGAGGTAAGTCATTTCTCCCTCAAATTCAAAAGGGATCAAGTTTTCTGTTTTGGGATTAGACATAGAGATCATCACCGAATTATTTAAGACTTAATTGCTATTTTAGCTCGATGCTCGTAGAGCCGTGGCTTTGCTACATCGGGATTTAGTATGAGAGAGGAAGCGCGATCGGGTTTTGGAATGAGAGGGAAGGCGCGATCGGGTTTTGGAATGAGAGGGAAGGCGCGATCGGGGTTTCGGAAAGATTTTGTCCCATTTCAAGTTACTTTTGTTTTTGATTCGCCTGTTCTTTGACCACTTCTAGGGGTAAATCTAACCACTGCGCGATCGTACCTAACTCAACACCAGACTCTAGCATTCGAGACACAACTTCCAGTTTTCCTTCTTGTTTTCCTTCTTGTTTTCCTTCCAGTTTTCCTTCTTGTTTTCCTTCCAGTTTTCCTTCTGTAAACACTTCTTGATAAAAGCGTGTTTGTTTTAAATCATCGACTCCTAACATTGCTGCAATCTCCTTTCGAGTCTTCTGTGGAAACTTATAAACAATAATGCTTTCTATTAAATCTATAATATCGTTTCTGAGTTGCTTTTCTTCTACCCCCTCTGTAACGACTTGTAATAAATCTTGCGCTTTTTGGGAAGTTTCTTTTTCTCTTGCTGTCACTAATTTGACTAAGCGCACTCCCAAAGGACAATTTTCTCCTTCCTCTAATTCATCGAGATAAATCCGAGTCACTTGTTCTAAGTTTAATAGAGGTTGGAAATGAGAATCACCACTCCTTTCTACTCTGCGAGTCGGATAAATTACCACCACCCGCCAGGGATAAATCGGCTGATATTGTCTTAGGTAGAGAAAAAGCTCGGAAAAAAGGCGAGAGTAAAGATGCTCATCAGGTTGAAACTGCACTTCTACCACATACAGTGGGCTGTTGGGTTCTCCATTTTTCGGAAGAAATACCCCATCAATACGAAAGGCGAGTTGTTTGACTTCTACAGAAGTAAATTCATAATTAGTAACTGGTTCAGAGCTATTAGATAGCAGTTCAAATAAAATTTGGGGTCGGATTTGGAAGAGGCGGTAAAAAAGGCTGTCTGTCTTCAACTTCTTGGATTTAGTAGCAGTTAATGCTTGTTTCAGATTATTATATCTCTAGCCATAATGAAGTTAATTGTTGCTTGAGATGCGAAGGAAGCGCGATCGCTGTTTTGGGATGAGAGGGGAGGCGCGATCGCGAAACATAGGCGGAACCTAATCGCTCTTTTGTTAAAGTAGATAGCAAAGCACATCATCAAGTTGAAACGATTAAGCAATGACAATGAACACCCAACTTATTGAATCCCTTATTCAAGCTATTCGTTCACTGTCTCAAGAAGAACAAGCAATGCTAGAAGAAAAGCTTTTTTTTGAAAATACTTACCCTTCAACCAATGATTTAATTGCATTAAGTCTTTATAGTAATAGTTTAGACTTTCTAGCGGAAGAACCCGACATATATACCTCTAAGGACGGAGAACCTATCAATGCAACTGAGTAAAGGTGATATTGTGCTTGTCCCTTTTCCTTTTTCTAACTTTACTCAAACTAAACTCCGACCTGCAGTAATTTTATGGGTTGATCTTAAAGGACAGGATGTAACGCTTTGCTTTATTTCCTCGCAATCACTTTCCGAAACCAGTGACGATGAATTTGTTATCAATTCAAACGATCCAGAATTTTCTCTAACAGGACTCAAACTCACCTCAAAAGTTAAAGTTTCAAAAATTATAACCCTTGAACGGAAATTATTGAGGCGACGCTTAGGAAAATTAGGCGAACAACAACTCAATCTTCTTAACCAAACTTTGGTTAAAGTATTTGATTTAAAGTAGGGTCTGCAAGAAGATGATCACTTCATAAGAATCGCTGTTTTGGGATGAGAGGGAAGGCGCGATGGGTGATATCCCCCCTAACCCCCCTTCAGTAAAGGGGGGAATAAGAATTGCTGTTTGGGATGAGATGGGGAGCGCGATCGGGTTATAGCTTTGAACTCTCCACGGATTAAAATCGCGTGGATTCCAATCGAAACCACTCAATGGATTAAAATCACAAATCGAGTGTTAGAAAGGAGTCTCGCGAAGCCGGAGCGAAGTGAGGATGACACGTTCAAAGATGTTATACAGACCTTGGCTCGCGCGAAAGTCTAGCTGTATCTCTACTTTTTTTTAATAAGCCTGACGGGTTTTTCACCATCTTTGAGGTTGTTCTATTCTAGCAGACACAGAGGACTAAAGTCCTCCCTTGGAAAAATCTTGTTACGTTCAGAAGATTTGAGGATCTACTGTCCAATCTTCTATCTTTAAATTAGGAATTTTATTAAAATCGGCAACATTTCGAGTTAATAAAATTAAGTTGCGAGACAGCGCGATCGAATCTTCGATTCGCTGAGCCTTTGGCTCAATCGCGCCAATTCTCAAATCCATCGTCGAACCGCGAACTTTGTTCTCTCTTAATTCATTAAAAATAGAAACGGCTACCATATCAAACCGTAAAATAGAAAACGAGGTGAATCCTTGAAGAATTTCTTGCAATAAGGTGTAGCCACGAATAATATCCCTATTGGTTCGAGCGCGATTAATAAAATTGTGAGCGCCAAGAACTTGCTCATGGAAACTGATAATTGATACAGCAAATTCTGTCGAAGAATATTGATTCATGCGAGTCATTAATTGAGTAAACTCTTTCCCCGATCCGCGCTGTAAAAAACTGAAATGATCGGTATCGAGCAGATATTTCACCACTATTAACTCTCTTCCTCTTTCGGCTGATCTTGCTGACGGAAAGAACGCCCATACTCCAGAGCTTCCAAAAATGCTACTTCATCAGAAATTGAACCAATCAATTGTTGCAATCCCTCTTTAGAGGAGGGTTTGCTTTCTACCTTTTGCTGCAGATCGGAAACGGTTTGCTCAAGTTTTACTAAACGTTGTTCTAGGTTTTTCTGGTCTAACATAGCCTTGGGGTTAGAGGTGGACATAATTCAGCTTTTTTTCCTCAGTTAATTAGTTAAATTTTAGCAAATGAGAAAAGCGTGTTTACGAAGCATAGGTGAAGCCTAATCCCAATCATTTTTTTAAGATCAAAGTTTGTCTAATAAAGACTCTCGTTGCGATGTTAACGCCTGATCTAATTCTGGAAAATAAGCCGAGGTGGGAAACACTGGCTTAAACCAGAGACTGATCGGTAAATTCTCCACAACTCTAAAATAATCGCTGGGGACTGCTCCTCCCATCTGACGCATATTGACGTTAAATCCCAATCTTTTTCTGCGATATTGCCAAATCGGAGGATTCTGTTTTAACCATTCCTCAAATGTCTCAGCATTTTCCATCGTCGTTAAAACCTCTGCTAAGTATTGCTCTGGTAATCTTTCTTTTCTGGCTTTGAGTGCAGCTTGCTGTAATAATTGAGAGCGATTACTGGGATTTGACCATGCAGAAAACACCAGTTTGGCAGGTGAGGGAGAAAGTTGCTGTTCAACGGTTGCGACTTCTTCACCCAGACTAATCTTTAATAAGGCTTGGCTTAACCCGTCACCATACTGCTCTAAATCTTCACCAGCTGCGGTTAAATTACCTTGCCACCAGAGAAAAATACCACGCACACGATGAAAATAAGGAATTAAGTCTGGAGGTAAAGTGTCTTGGTTGAGGAAATTACTGCATTGCGCGATCGCGCTTTCTAAAACTTGCGGATAAATCGGCTGTAAAATCCGCAACTGCCAAAGAGGAGTGGTAATAAAACTGGGATCTCTCAACACTTCCAAAGTTAACGCTTCAACCGCTAATTCCCTTTGATTTTGAGCGAGGAGACTCAGACCTAATCCGTAGAAAATCCCCCGTTTGGCTGGAACCAGTTGTGCTGATTCGGCAAAAGCAGTTGTCGCTGCTGTTGGATTCCCAGCTTTGAGATGCAACCATCCTAAGTTAGTATAACCAAACTCGCGATCGCGCGATGCGTTTAATCCCGCTTCAAACCCCTTAATCGCTTGGGGTAATAAGGCTTGTTCTTGAGAGGGATTATTAGAAGTCAAAGCAATATCTCCTAAATTCCAGCCCAATTGATAAGGATAATAAGGTTCCCAAGGTACAAGTTCATGGGCTTGCGTTAACTTATCTATAAACAGATCAAGATTGACCTCTTCTTGGGCTAACCCACTAAAGCCTTGAGTTGAAGTTGCCCAAGCGCGATGAATGGGAATTAACCAGATAATAACCGCAACAAGGAATCCACATCCAGCCCAAGCCAACCGATATCCTGACTGTAGCGCAAGGAATTCCTGCTTTCGTAGTGTGGAGGCAATGACAGCTAAATAAATGACTAATGTTCCACTAATTGCAATGTTGTCTAACTGGTAATCTGTCAAACTGAGAGTAAAGTAACCAATGAATGCACAGAAAAGACTTCCTGTGAGAATAAAGTCCGTTGTTTCTAGCTCACGAACCCACCACCGTCGCCCTAAATATAATAATAAAAAGATTGCCCCCAGTTGAAGCAGAACCGCCCAAAGTCCTAATTCAGCAAATAATTGAGCGGGTGTACTATGTAACTGATAAATCAACTGGGCTTCATATCCAGCCCAATGGGGAAAATACTCTTGATATAACCAAGGGACATTTCCTAAGCCGATTCCAGTCAGGAAATGACTGCTTCCCATGTCCCAGCCGACAGTCATTGTAATCAAGCGATATGCAAATTGTCCGCCTCCTTCTCCTGATAAAACAGCAAACAACAAACTGCGGAGGCGATTATTTGCCAAAATAAAGAGGAGGACAAGTAAAATGCTTCCGAGCGCACTTAGAATTAACCATAATCGAGGGAGAGAACTCCGCACTAATAGAATAATTAATCCCGTCAATAAAACAACGAAAAAACCTAACCATCCTCCCCGAGAACTGGTGGTATATAAATCAAGTAACCCCACCGCTACACCTGCGATCCAAACCCATCGTCGCCAACCTGATTCCACAATTCCCAATGCAATCAGTAAAGGAAGGACTAACACCAAATAGCCAGCAACATAATTTTGATGTCCTAAAGGGGCCCAGTTTCGTAACTCCAAAACAGAGAAGTCAAATCTGACATTGACACCCAACTCTCTCAAAGATTGTAAACGCTCTAATTCTGGTAAAAAGGTCTGAACCCCCCAGACAAGAAGACTGACAAGAATAAAAGCAATGGCAAGTCCACCCTGAAATTGTAATAACCGATATCGTTTTTGGGGAGAAACTAACCCATGATTGAGAGCATATAGTGCAAGAATTAAACAGAGAGTTGTCCAACTATACCAGATCGCTTTCTGAGGAATTTCAGCATAAAGGGTGGTGATGATTAAGCTGATGATCACTAAGGCTATCCAAATATCAATTTTGTTACCCAGTTGGGGAAAGCAATTTTCCCGAAGAAGAATGCTGAGAAACCACAAGACAGGACAAATGATGCCCACTTGCCAAATCAATACCCAGGGCCAAGCAACCATTAAGCTATGACTATCTGGGATCAGCGTCAATAAAATATAAAAGAAGCCAGTTAGTAGCGCAAACAATTGACCGCTACTGCGTTTGGATTGAGATTGAAGAGGATTCATGGAGTTTAATCTGCACAAGCGATAGTTATCTTTCTATACTTCTGTCCAAAATACTCTACCCAGCCTCGGAAAGACGACCAAGCAGCATATCTTTCTTGCCCGTGCTATTTCTCCCTACGGCGCTCGCGTAGGGACTCCCGCACTCTCGTTGCATTAAGATAAAAATTGGTGATCTTGATGGTGATGGGCATGAGCCAGATTCAAACGACAATTCATTGGGAAATCCTTGCACAAAATTATGAACAGTCTCATCGCCGTCAGGGAAACCTTCGCGAGAAGCCAAGAGGGTATCATTTTCAGCGTCTGGGATCTCCTCGACTTCCTTCAGATTTGGTTTTAAGAGACTATCAAACCCAAGCCGTGGTCAGTTGGTTTCGTCAACGAGGGCGGGGAATGCTCAAAATGGCGACGGGAAGCGGTAAAACCATTACCGCCTTGGCAATTACTACGGAACTCCATGAGAAGATTGGTTTACAAGCGTTATTGGTGGTCTGTCCTTATCGTCATCTGGTCACGCAATGGGCGCGAGAATGTGGAAAGTTTAATTTACAGCCCCTTTTAGCATTTGAAAGTGTCGAACAATGGCAACGAACTTTATCGAATCAGCTTTATCATCTCACCAAGGGCACGCAAGACTTTTTAACCATTATTACCACTAAGGCGACCCTGATCAAGGAAGGTTTTCAATCGCAACTGCCTTATTTCCCAGAAAAAACGCTCATTGTTGGTGATGAAGCCCATCATTTGGGAACGCCACGCTTGCTTGCTAGTTTACCCTCTCAAATTGGCTTACGTCTTGGATTATCGGCAACCCCAGAACGCTATTTTGATGAAACGGGAACCGATGGGGTCTTTCACTATTTTGGTGCGACCTTAAGTCCTCAGTTTACGCTTGCAGACGCGATCGCGCAAGGAGCTCTCGTCCCTTATTTCTACTATCCCCTGTTTGTGGAGTTAACTGCTGCGGAAGCCTTGACTTATGCCAAATTCACCAAACGCATTGGTTGGGCGTTAGCTGATAACCCCAATTGGAATACCAATGAGACCTTAACGTCTTTACTGATGCAGCGATCGCGCTTAGTCGGTACTGCGGAAAATAAACTTCCTACCCTCGCTCGCTTAATGTCCACCCGCTTAGACACCAGTCATACTTTATTTTATTGTGGCGATGGCGCGATCGAAACGCGATCGGATGGCATTCATCGTCAAGTGGCTGCAGTGACTCGTCTACTCGGAAATGAACTGGGGTTTCGAGTCCATAGCTATACCGCCGAAACGCCAATGAAAGAAAGAGAACAATTACGAATCCAGTTTGAACAGGGGGAACTGCAAGGGTTAGTCGCGATTCATTGTTTAGACGAAGGGGTCGATATTCCAGCAATTCGTCATGCGGTAATTTTAGCGAGTACAGGAAACCCCCGCCAATTTATCCAACGACGAGGGCGCGTCTTACGTCCTCATTCTGGTAAAACTGAGGCGACTATTTTTGATATGATTGCCATTCCGCCACAGCTTGATCGGGAAACTTGGGAGGTGGAACGCAACTTATTACGGAAAGAATTAAAACGATTTCTGGAATTTGCCAAACTCGCTAAAAACGCAGCAGCAGCCAGTGAGAAATTACTCACCCTACAGGAACAATATAGACTCCCTCCAGACTAGTGGTCTGTCAACTTTGAAATGATCGGTGGCAGTTGAGCGGGAGATAGGGGGAAAGGGAGATGGGGAGAAATAGTAATCCCTCAATTCAAACATAATTGAGGATGAACGCGCACTTGGCAGTGGTTAACATTGCTTTCTTCGGTTCACAAGGGAATCTAACATTTGTCAACTTTATAGCTATTTAGTTATATTATAAAGTATAAGGAACTTTGATTCACCCATGGAGGATAAGACCTATGTTTACCAACGTCGGCACGACGGATCGCTTGTTGCGACTGCTAATCGCCAGTGTATTGTTCTACCTTGGACTCTTTTCCTATGCTGGGTCAGCCCTAGGCATTGGTTTAGATGTGGCTGGGGCTGTTGCCCTGCTGACAGGGTTGTTCGGTTTTTGTGGTCTCTATCGACTGCTGGGTCTGAATACCCACCAGTCCAATCCAAACTCATAGTCAACATTATTGTTAAATGGAAGTGAATGCACCATGAATAATGCAATTCCCAATGAAAGTCCAGAACTCTCGCGACGGCAATTACTCAACTTTTTGACTGGTGCGACTGTGGCAGCTACGGTTGGAGCAGCGTTGTATCCAGTGAGCCAATTTTTTGTCCCTCCTCGGGAAGTTAATGCAGGGGGTGGTATTTTAGCTAAAGACAAGCTCGGTAACCCCATTCCAGCTAGCCAAATCTTGGCAAATCCTCCAGGAACCCGAGCCTTGATTGCTGGTCTGGCTGGTGAACCCACCTATCTGATTGTTCAGGAGGATGGCACACTCGGCGATCGCGGTATTGTCAATAATTGTACCCACTTGGGCTGCACGTTCCCTTGGAATGAGAATGCTGAGCAGTTTCAATGTCCTTGTCATGGCTCGTTATATGATCCCGCAGGCAATGTTGTGCGGGGGCCTGCTCCACTGCCCCTTAAGCTGGTTCATGTAACAGTCAAGGATGATGCAATTTGGCTATATCCCTGGACAGAGACAGATCCGCGTACAGGTGAACAACCCTGGTGGGTCTAAATAGAGATGGAGAAAATCATGAAAATTGCGATCGCGAGTCAGAATAAAACGAGTGTAACTGGGCATACAGGACGCTGCCAGAAGTTCTGGATTTATGAAATTAATGAGCAGGAAATTACTAAGAAATCCCTGCTGGAATTACCTAAGGAGCAATCCTTGCATAATAGCTCCCCTGATGAATCGCATCCTCTCAACGGGGTACAGGTGTTAATATCTGGCGGGATGGGGCGTGGGCTTGTCCGACGGCTTGCCTCCTATGGCATTGAAGGTCTTATTACCCAAGAAACCGATCTGGAGAAAGCCTTGGCTGCTTATCTGGATGGAACACTGGTACGGGAAGAACCAGAAGCCCATGAGCATGGGCATGATGTAGATAGTGAGCATGATCATGAACACTGCCATCACTAAATAAATTGAGCCAATTCAAGTTAACAATGAATTTTATCGCACTGACACAACTCCCGAAAAGGCTATTTGCTTGGGGATTAGCAAAGGCGAACACTGCCGACCAAACATCCATTAAGCTAAGTAACTGTCGAGAACATAGTAGCTTGGCTGACCTCAAACGATCGCTGCTCGGTCAGATTCAGGGAACGGTGTTAGAAATTGGTCCCGGTGCAGGGTCAAATTTTGCCTACTACCCCACCGATATACACTGGATTGGGGTAGAGCCGAACCCCTTTATGTCTTCCTATTTGCACCAAGAAGCCACGCAACGGGGAATTCAGAGCATTGAGCTTTATGAAGGTGCTGCCGAAAACCTACCCGTTGAAGCTGACAGCGCGGATGTGGTCGTCAGTTCCCATGTCTTGTGTTCGGTGAGCAACTTGGATCAGGCTTTACAGGAAGTGCAGCGAGTGCTCAAACCAGGGGGTCAATTTATCTTCTTAGAGCACGTCGCTGCTGAGAGTTGCACTTGGACTCGACGAATCCAAGAGGGAGTGGCCCCGCTTTGGAAAAGCCTCTTTGATAACTGCCATCTGAATCGGGAAACATGGCAAGCGCTAGAAGCAGCGGGTTTTGCAACGCTTGATTATCATCATTTCCAGATTCCTCTACCCCTGGTTAGTCCTCACATTGCTGGAATTGCCACGATGCCCTAGTCAGCATAATTGACTCTTTAAGTACGAGAGGTTAACCCTTGATGACATACGGCAACCCGACTCTTCAAATCACGGTATTGGTGGAAAATACAGCAGGCGGACGCGGTTTACTGGGGGAACATGGCATCGCCTTTCTGCTGGAAACAGACCATCATCGCCTTCTTTTTGACACGGGACAAGGAATGGCGCTCCCCCACAATGCCCGACAATTGGGGATCTCCTTGCAGAATTTAGACGCGATCGTCCTCAGTCATGGTCACTATGACCACAGTGGCGGTTTACCTGCCCTGTTAGAGCACACTTCGCAGACTGATTTATTTTTGCATCCAGCAGCCATTGAGCCGAAGTACAGTGCTCGCGGTGACATTGGTTCTCCCTTGCAGGATGAAGACAGCTTAAAAAGCCTGGTTCGTCGTCTGGTCTGGACGGACAAAGTCACAGAAATTGTTGAGGGAATCTGGGTGACGGGACCCATCCCCCGTCAGCATCCCTTAGAAGATACAGGAGGTCAGTTTTGGCGCACCGAAAACCAAGCCACGCTCGATACCTTACCCGATGACCAAGCCCTCTTTGCTGCAACTCCCCAAGGCTGGGTTGTGATTTTAGGCTGTGCCCACGCTGGCGTGATCAATACTCTGAACTATATTGCCCGCCTCACCGGTACGGATCGCTTTGCTGCTGTCATTGGTGGTATGCACCTGTTAAAGGCTAGTGAACCCCGTATCCAGGCGACCCTAGAGTGCCTAAAATATTATGATGTGCAGGTGATTGGGGCTAACCATTGTACCAGTCTCAAGGCAATCACCACTTTTTTACATGAACTGCGCGATCGCTGCATCGATTGTCGGGTTGGGACACGACTTAATTTTAGTCAAGAGGGAGTTGATTAATTTTCTTGAATCCTCATCTTGCCTGCGATAACAAACATCGCGCTATCTGAAATCAACTCGCCTGTTGGGAGATGGGGAGATTGGGGGATGGGGGGGGAGATTTCATGACTCTTTTTTCTGATTAATTCGTCAAAAAGTAAGAAAAAAGCATCGATTGTCCTCAAGACGCTTTCAGGACTTGTCCTGTCAATTTAAGGGGGAGAATAAAACAGCCCTGCGCTCAATAAGGGGAATCCCCCCTAACCTCCTCACGCTTGGCTCCGGCTTCGTAAGGGGGGAACGATGAATCAAGTTTTTACATAAGAATGAGAACTGCTATAGTTGAGTTGGTTTGATTTAATTGACATACTCACCGCCCTAGAAGGACGGTGATTCTTCGGTCTTCACAGATTCCGAATTACTGGTTCAGCGACACCACTTACTGATTTAAGTTTCCCTGAATCAACAGAGGTGGGAGTCTCCCCAGTCGTTTCCTATGCACGAGGCAGTTCCCCAATGCCCTTGGGTACTTTTAGACAATCAAAACTTATTGTTGATTGGTTTAATCTCGGCGAGAGATCAAGGTTTTTAGACTGGTTGAATACCTTTCCAGCGTTTTCCTATATTAACACAAGAACTCCCTAAAGGGAGGGGCTTTAAACCCGTGATTTAATGGTAAACAATTGATTAAAAGGGAATAAATGCTAGATATTCTTGGTCACAGCATCGCGCTGAATTTATGATTCCTCATCTGATGAATGATCAAATTTTTTCCGAGCGCGACTAATCGCAAGCCAATTATCGGTAATGGTAATTAATGAAGCCAAAGGAGCCCAATTTTGACCGCGCTTCCAAGATTCTTCCATGCTAGCTGACGGAGACACCGTTTCAATCAAGAAAAAAACACTAAATGTAGTTCCTCCTAACCAGAGAAGGGGTTTCCAGCGTTGGGTATATAAATAGGGCGTAATCGGAATTAAAAATCCTAAGATCGTCGAAATCCAAATCCGTTTTTGGCTGAGGCGTTGTTGTTTTTGTTGTTCTAATTCTGAAGGCTGGGTCATTGTTTTTGATGAATTCTGAATAATCTAATTTGCATTATTACCTTCTTTTTCCAGACTGCATCTTTCTCCTGAGCGAATGACCAAATAAATTTTCTCTTTGCCATTTTCGTGGTTCGCGTAGAAAGACTTCTCTGATTTAAAAAATCAGGATAGTTTGAACAGAGAAATGAGTTTTGAGAATTGCAAATGTTTTTATCGCCTCGGGTTGCTTTGGTTCGGAATTTAGCGGTTGCTCTCTTTAATGGCGCGATCGCGCTGGTCATTTTGTTAATTGCTCCGATGGGGTTAGCAGGAGTGATCACCAATACCGTGATGATTGCTGTCGCCAGCTTTTTCAATGCGACCGCCTGTGATCGCATTGTGCTGTTTTTGCAAAGGGGTCAAGATCCCCTAAAAACCAATCCTTTTTCTCCCTTAGAGCAGGATCAAAGTTCCTCTGATATCGAACAGGATTGAAGGTGAAACCAGTCTCCTTTAATTTAGTGATTCCATGGGTGATCAATTAGCACGACATCCGATCCCTCAACCCCCCGTTAAGGAGGATGAAGACAAAACAACTATAGCAATCCCATAGGAATTGTAAATTAATCCCCCCTAGCCCCCCTTCGTAAGGTAGCTGAGTTTGGGGTAATTGAGCCGTCAATGAACGATTGTAAATTAATCCCCCCTAACCCCCCTTCGTAAGGTAGTTGAGTTTGGGGTAATTGAGCCGTCAATGAACGATTGTAAATTAATCCCCCCTAACCCCCCTTCGTAAGGGGGGAACGGTTAATCAACTTTTTACATAAGATTTAGAACTGCTAGATCTCCTTTGAGGGTTGATCAATTAGCACGACATCCGATCCCGCCAACCCCCCGTTAAGGAGGATGAAGACAAAACAACTATAGCAATCCCATAGGAATTGTAAATTAATCCCCCCTAACCTCCTCACGCTTGGCTCCGGCTTCGTAAGGGGGGAACGGTTAATCAACTTTTTACATAAGATTTAGAACTGCTAGATCTCCTTTGAGGGTTGATCAATTAGCACGACATCCGATCCCGCCAACCCCCCTTTCAAAGGGGGGCGAAGGGGGGATTAGAGAAACTTACGCTAATATTGATTCTATTTCTTCTTTTGCAGAATCCTTTCAAAGGGGGGGCGAAGGGGGGATTAGAGAAACGACAGAAGGTTAACTTCGGAAATCCTTCCTCATCGAACCTTTCAAAGGGGGGCGAAGGGGGGATTAGAGGAACATCTAACTTTTTTAAGATAGTATTTAACATCATGCACACGCTTTATGTTGCCCAGCAAGGGTGCCATGTTTGTCGAGACCAGCAAAAGCTACTGATTAAAAAAGGAGAGGACATCTTAGGGGAAGTGCAAATTCCACTCCTTGAACAAGTTTTAGTGTTTGGTCGCTCTCAAATTACCACCCAAGCCATTCAGGTTTGTTTGCAAGAAGATATTCCCATTGCCTTTTTATCGCGCATGGGCTATTGTTATGGGCGGATTATGCCCATTGAGCGGGGCTATCGTCAACTCTCCCGCTATCAACAGCAGTTAACGCCACAGGATCGACTGATTATCGCTCAACGAATTGTGGAAGCGAAGTTGAAAAATAGTCGAGTGTTCCTGATGCGCCAATATCGCACTCGTCAGAAAGACAGTATTGCACTAGCGATTAAATCTCTCAATTATTTTGCTCAGAAAACGTTAACCGTGAGTCAGCTTGACCAGTTGATGGGAATTGAAGGGTCGGGCGCAGTGCAATATTTTCAAGCGCTTGGGGAGTGTATCGCTTATGATGAATTCAAATTACTAGCGCGATCGCGCCGTCCCCCCACCAACCCCACTAACGCCTTACTTAGTTTTGGTTATCAGATTTTGTGGAATCATCTGCTAACTTTAATTGAAATGCAAGGACTTGACCCCTATTATGCCTGTCTGCATCAAGGATCAGAACGTCATGCAGCTTTAGCCTCTGACCTCATTGAAGAGTTTCGGGTTCCTTTTGTGGATTCGCTGGTGTTGTGGTTAATTAATACTCGAACCATGAACCCAGAAGAAGATTTTCGCTATCAAGACGGCGGGTGTTTTCTCAATGCAGTCGGTCGCAAAAAGTTTCTCAGTGCTTGGTTAAAACGCATGGAACAACCCGTTGGAAGTGAAAAGCAACCGCGCTGGGATATCCTCACTCGCCAAATTCGGAAATATAAGCAGTTTGTTTATAATCCTATTGAGTTTTATACGCCCTACGAGATTCAGTAGTCCATGCAATTGTATGTGGTGACTTATGATATTCCTTGCGATAAACGACGGAAGAAAATTTCGGATTTATTGGAGGGCTATGGTCAACGGGTGCAGTTATCTGTGTTTGAATGTTGTCTGGAAAAAAGACAGTATGAACAACTGAAAAAAAGACTGCAAAAACTGGTGAAACTCGATGAAGATAGTGTCCGCTTTTACCCTTTATCCGGTCATACCTTATCCCAAGTGGAAATTTGGGGTGGCGTTCCCCTTTCTCAACCCCCTGGGTCAACTATCATTTGATTATCATTCTCAGTTTGCGCGATCGCGCTCCAACAATCAGCAATAATTTTTTCCATGCCGATCTAAGGCAAATCAGCAATCCAACAGAGATGAACGGAAAGGGGATCGCGCTTGAGAGCATTATAAAATCTTTGATCTGCTGTCACCATTTGGCAGCTATGCTTAACGGCAAGTGATAAATAAACACAATCATAAACGGCTTGATCGACTCTAGTCGCAGTTTCCAAAGCATGAACCATCAAGGGAAACGATTGCTCAATTTTTAAAGGAATTCCCTGTATCGTGGTTAAATCTCTTATTGCTTCTTGAATCGTCATTTCTCGGCGTTTGACGCGCTTCCAGAAAATGTTACCAATTTCAGGGAAGAAAAAGTCTGGAACTAAAAGTTGATAGTTGGGATTTCGTAAACGAAGGGCAGCCTGAGAATAAATTTCTGGTAAAATCCATTTAATTGCAACATTGGCATCCACGACATATTGAATCAACGTTGTCTATCCTCCCGCAATAGTTCAACGCTATCACTAAAACTCTGCTGTGAATGCTGTTGACGAGCTTGATCCACTTGTTCCCATGCGGTTTCAAAGTCTGATGGAGACAATATCATTTCAGTTTCTTGCAGTTGCTGTTCTAAGATACTTTCAATTTCCGCTTCAAGGGTGCGATTATGTTGTTTTGCTAAGGTTTCTAACTTTTCCAGCAAATCAGGATTAAGGTGAGATAACGTAATTTCACTCATGGTTAATCTCTGAGGGGTTACAGTATCCTCTAATTGTTCCAATCTAGCAACTTTTTCATGATCGCCTCTGGGAATCGCTGTAACCTTGATTCTTCCGTTTACCCGCTCGGTTGCTTGCTATCAGGGAATTTTAGCGATTTTACACATTATTATCTGATGGCAAATAAATTAACTCACAGACCCCCTCGGAAATGGCATTTGAAATCCAGTGACCATAAGGGTTAAAATTGGAAGGGTCTCTTTTCCTAAGAGAAACTAATTGAATGGAAACAAGTGTCTAACACCACTTATAACATTTCTGTTAATCATTAAGTCTCTTTTCCTAAGAGAAACTAATTGAATGGAAACAACAATCAAGAATACATCAAAGCTAATTCAATTGCTTCAGGTCTCTTTTCCTAAGAGAAACTAATTGAATGGAAACAAAATAGTTCAACATTTTTTCTAGATCATCATAAGGTCTCTTTTCCTAAGAGAAACTAATTGAATGGAAACCAAGTCTTTATCCCCTGTATGAGAGGCGACTTCCGCGAGTCTCTTTTCCTAAGAGAAACTAATTGAATGGAAACTTTGCATTTGGTGTTTATTACAGAGGTAAAATAGCTTGGTGTCTCTTTTCCTAAGAGAAACTAATTGAATGGAAACACTTTAGCCTAGAAGAAAACGAACCGATTGACGGCTATGCGCCGTCTCTTTTCCTAAGAGAAACTAATTGAATGGAAACTCATAATGCTTCCAGTCTGGAATGCTCAGGGCACCCGATGTCTCTTTTCCTAAGAGAAACTAATTGAATGGAAACATTCGGAAGATGTAGTGGGAGTAGGCTGGTTACTTAGTCTCTTTTCCTAAGAGAAACTAATTGAATGGAAACCTCTAACATAACCCGCCTCTATGAAGAGGACGAAGAAGTCTCTTTTCCTAAGAGAAACTAATTGAATGGAAACTTTAAGGAGGTGGACTGCTCCTTTAGCAGTCTTGTGAATGTCTCTTTTCCTAAGAGAAACTAATTGAATGGAAACTTCGGGTTGTCTTGCCAGAGGGCATCCCCTGCGGGAAGTCTCTTTTCCTAAGAGAAACTAATTGAATGGAAACAACTCTGATAACCAGATTCTCGGGATGATCGTCGATGCGGTCTCTTTTCCTAAGAGAAACTAATTGAATGGAAACCCCCACTGCTACCTCAAACGAGGTGACTGTAGGTGGTATTGGTCTCTTTTCCTAAGAGAAACTAATTGAATGGAAACTGTCCCTCCGAGGTGATTGAATACCCATCAAGAAATGTCTCTTTTCCTAAGAGAAACTAATTGAATGGAAACGTCCATCCTGAGAATAGAAATCATTAGAATCGGACAGGTCTCTTTTCCTAAGAGAAACTAATTGAATGGAAACGTTTTCACCTCCTCAGGCGTTATATATTCCCTCTCATAGTCTCTTTTCCTAAGAGAAACTAATTGAATGGAAACCTCCAAAGTAAATAGTGATAGGGCTGCCCGTTCCTTCTGGGGTCTCTTTTCCTAAGAGAAACTAATTGAATGGAAACCTCTAAGTCCGCCTTCATCAGCCAATTGGCTCAGGCGTGTCTCTTTTCCTAAGAGAAACTAATTGAATGGAAACATAAGGAATAAGATCCTTTGGCCATTGACAGTAGTGGCTAGTCTCTTTTCCTAAGAGAAACTAATTGAATGGAAACACTTCCGCTTGGAATAGAAGTTCGTCTTATAGACGAGGTCTCTTTTCCTAAGAGAAACTAATTGAATGGAAACCGCGGCGAGATATTGGTCACGCTCCTCACGGGAGGAGAGTCTCTTTTCCTAAGAGAAACTAATTGAATGGAAACAATTCGTACCAGAAGAAGTCGAACGACTTTTCAACCTCTTGTCTCTTTTCCTAAGAGAAACTAATTGAATGGAAACCTCTGCTAACTCGATCGTTGACAACTGAGCTACCTTGTCTCTTTTCCTAAGAGAAACTAATTGAATGGAAACCTTTTTTCTTACCTCCTACAGGCTTATCTAAGCTTAGTTGTCTCTTTTCCTAAGAGAAACTAATTGAATGGAAACGTCTCTGAGAAGCATTCCCACACGAAGTACGGCGCGCGGTGTCTCTTTTCCTAAGAGAAACTAATTGAATGGAAACAGGAATTTGTTGTCTTAAAGACTGATTTATTTCTTCTAGTCTCTTTTCCTAAGAGAAACTAATTGAATGGAAACTTCGTAAATGAGGCGACCTTCGTTATCGAAAGAGTTGTCTCTTTTCCTAAGAGAAACTAATTGAATGGAAACTCCTTTCTCTGCCACGCAAATGGCAGAAGTCCGAAGTCTCTTTTCCTAAGAGAAACTAATTGAATGGAAACCTATTAAGCGTGTGCCTCCGCCGCGGTTTTCACCGCCTACGTCTCTTTTCCTAAGAGAAACTAATTGAATGGAAACTCCTACGGACTAAAGTTCGTTGCCTAAGCCTGTAGGAGGTAAGAAAGTCTCTTTTCCTAAGAGAAACTAATTGAATGGAAACGGTCTGCCAAGTCAACATGGAGCTTATGTGTTTCGTATGTCTCTTTTCCTAAGAGAAACTAATTGAATGGAAACATTTGTAGTGTCCACCCAGTTTTGTACAGCTTGGTGTCTCTTTTCCTAAGAGAAACTAATTGAATGGAAACCCTTAGGGCTGCTCCACCGAACGAAGTTGTCCCGTACAGTGTAGTCTCTTTTCCTAAGAGAAACTAATTGAATGGAAACTCGCCCGTTTCCGTAAGAAACGAACTGTATCACCTGTCTCTTTTCCTAAGAGAAACTAATTGAATGGAAACAAGCGGACAAAGTGGCAAAGGCGAACGAAGAAGCCTTCGATGTCTCTTTTCCTAAGAGAAACTAATTGAATGGAAACTCTACTTTACTACCGTAGTGAGCAGCAATCTTTTCAAGGGGTCTCTTTTCCTAAGAGAAACTAATTGAATGGAAACATGCGTTGTATTGTTTATATAGAGACCGTTATTTAGAGGTGTCTCTTTTCCTAAGAGAAACTAATTGAATGGAAACTTCTCAAGACGGAGAGTTTGACACTATTGATACAGGTCTCTTTTCCTAAGAGAAACTAATTGAATGGAAACTTCGTCCGAAACGGACTCTGTAAAGGATAACGTTCATAAGTGGTCTCTTTTCCTAAGAGAAACTAATTGAATGGAAACCGATAGCCCTGCCCCATATGGGCGACTCCTTTACAGGACTTCGTCTCTTTTCCTAAGAGAAACTAATTGAATGGAAACCTGTTCGTCCTCAGAGCGAGAGCAAGAGATAACGAAGTCTCTTTTCCTAAGAGAAACTAATTGAATGGAAACACATTCGATTCGTCTTACTTTATCCCGACTGTCGAGATGTCTCTTTTCCTAAGAGAAACTAATTGAATGGAAACTAATCTTTTCCTTCAGATCGCCGATTGGCTTGCTGTATTTGTCTCTTTTCCTAAGAGAAACTAATTGAATGGAAACTGGGCGTGTCTTCTGGGAGCTCATACCCAATATGGGGAGCAGTCTCTTTTCCTAAGAGAAACTAATTGAATGGAAACTAGGAATTACTGCTGGAAAGGTTCCAGTTAATCCATGGAGTCTCTTTTCCTAAGAGAAACTAATTGAATGGAAACCTGGATGAGATGAGCCTTAAAGGAAATTGCTTCCTGGTCTCTTTTCCTAAGAGAAACTAATTGAATGGAAACCTAGAAACTCATCTCCCCAGAAAGCTTCTTGGGGTCTCTTTTCCTAAGAGAAACTAATTGAATGGAAACCGTGCAATCTCTTCTTCAGGGTCTTTTGTTGTCTTAGGCTGTCTCTTTTCCTAAGAGAAACTAATTGAATGGAAACTCTGGAATAAAAAGTCGATTTTGAACGCAATGTCCAAGAGTCTCTTTTCCTAAGAGAAACTAATTGAATGGAAACAGTTACTGCCACAGTAGTAGCAGTCGTGCCCCATGCGGTGTCTCTTTTCCTAAGAGAAACTAATTGAATGGAAACGTAGAAGGTTCTTCCTCTACTCCTTCATCTTCAGGAATGTCTCTTTTCCTAAGAGAAACTAATTGAATGGAAACGAGGTATTTCTTGAACTCTTTCAAAGCCCAATCATACAGTCTCTTTTCCTAAGAGAAACTAATTGAATGGAAACCTGAGACAACCCTCGGAGGGTCTTTGCTTTGCCTGATTCATTCATAACGTCTCTTTTCCTAAGAGAAACTAATTGAATGGAAACCATTTGGTTGTTGGAGAAAGTTTGATTGGTCATGGTAAGTGTCTCTTTTCCTAAGAGAAACTAATTGAATGGAAACGTTCAGCCCCTCTCCTTAAGTGCATAGATATTTCAAGTCTCTTTTCCTAAGAGAAACTAATTGAATGGAAACTCGACTCCCTTGAGTCTCGGGGGTTAGACCCAAAAGGTGTCTCTTTTCCTAAGAGAAACTAATTGAATGGAAACAAGTCTAACAAGGATAACGGAGGGTCTGCCCACATTGGTTGTCTCTTTTCCTAAGAGAAACTAATTGAATGGAAACTCGGTCACTCGCTGACCTTTACCGTTAGTAGCGAAGAGAGTCTCTTTTCCTAAGAGAAACTAATTGAATGGAAACCATTATAACCCACTTCTCGAATCAAAGAAGTGTCACTGTAGTCTCTTTTCCTAAGAGAAACTAATTGAATGGAAACAACGGGAGCTTTTAGACCTAGCTAATACCCTTCTCCTCTCTGTCTCTTTTCCTAAGAGAAACTAATTGAATGGAAACGGCATTTATATTGTTTCTGATCCAGGTAGCAATACAGGTCTCTTTTCCTAAGAGAAACTAATTGAATGGAAACATGTAGAGAATAGTTTATACAAAGACTACGTAGACTATTACTGTCTCTTTTCCTAAGAGAAACTAATTGAATGGAAACAATACTTTCACCACATAGCTATAATGGGCTGAGGTCGATAGTCTCTTTTCCTAAGAGAAACTAATTGAATGGAAACTTCTCCCTCTTCGAGTGGTACGGCAGGCGTCCACTCAGTCTCTTTTCCTAAGAGAAACTAATTGAATGGAAACAACTCAAATGAGAGCTCAAGGTTTGGAATTGTCACCTCGTCTCTTTTCCTAAGAGAAACTAATTGAATGGAAACTAACGATGTCCAAATCAGTAAACTCTACAAATTTAGACTCGTCTCTTTTCCTAAGAGAAACTAATTGAATGGAAACTCGCTGCCGCTATCCTCTCGTTCCTAGTGGGAAACCTAAGTCTCTTTTCCTAAGAGAAACTAATTGAATGGAAACTTAGTCAGGGATTTGAGTAGGGGTTTTCCGCTTTTTAGGGTCTCTTTTCCTAAGAGAAACTAATTGAATGGAAACCTAAACTTAAGAGTAAGACAAGACCATTAAATACAGGTCTCTTTTCCTAAGAGAAACTAATTGAATGGAAACGAGAAGAGTTAGGTCTTCTTCCTCTGTCTCTTCTTCGTCTCTTTTCCTAAGAGAAACTAATTGAATGGAAACACTACCACGAGGGGTAGTTTAGTTAAAATGTATATTCCCAGTCTCTTTTCCTAAGAGAAACTAATTGAATGGAAACCTCTACGAAATTGCCTTGAGGGATTACTGTGAACATTGTGTCTCTTTTCCTAAGAGAAACTAATTGAATGGAAACCTCCAAAGAACTCCTTCTCAATGCGAGTATTTACTCTAGTCTCTTTTCCTAAGAGAAACTAATTGAATGGAAACAATTGAGCTTTAGCTTTGCCTTTGGCATTATGTTGGAGGTCTCTTTTCCTAAGAGAAACTAATTGAATGGAAACTTCATACACTGCAAGTTGGTAATCCGTAAGGATTTCGTCTCTTTTCCTAAGAGAAACTAATTGAATGGAAACAGCTAAGCCATCTCGTCCCTTCTTCTTTATACGAGCTAGTCTCTTTTCCTAAGAGAAACTAATTGAATGGAAACTTAATTTTGGGACGACTTTCTTTTTCCATACCTTTAGTCTCTTTTCCTAAGAGAAACTAATTGAATGGAAACTCGTTCATAGTGAGTGTCAGAATGTCTTGGATCATTTGTCTCTTTTCCTAAGAGAAACTAATTGAATGGAAACTCGTCATTTCTTCTTCATCCACTTCCCAGACGGTGGCTGACTTGGGTCTCTTTTCCTAAGAGAAACTAATTGAATGGAAACTTTGATTGCCCTCCTTGGGCTTAAATTTGTCACTTAAGTCTCTTTTCCTAAGAGAAACTAATTGAATGGAAACAACCCGTCACTTAAAAAAGCCAGCCCCCTCGAAAGGGGGGTCTCTTTTCCTAAGAGAAACTAATTGAATGGAAACTCCTGAGAATAAAAGTCGTCAGAATCGGACAGTAGCTCAAGTCTCTTTTCCTAAGAGAAACTAATTGAATGGAAACCCGAAGAGAACCATGGAATCCAACCCATTCTTGCCGTCTCTTTTCCTAAGAGAAACTAATTGAATGGAAACGACAGCTCTACTCCTTGGAAGGATACTTGACTCTCCCCTAGTCTCTTTTCCTAAGAGAAACTAATTGAATGGAAACAAGACAGCTCGACGGGCTTTGAGCGTTAAAGCTACAGTCTCTTTTCCTAAGAGAAACTAATTGAATGGAAACTTCTCAAGAACTCTAGGTAGAGATCCAAATGAAACTCGTAAGTCTCTTTTCCTAAGAGAAACTAATTGAATGGAAACAGTGTGAACCTGCTCGTTAGGTTGCTCTTCCACAAAAGTCTCTTTTCCTAAGAGAAACTAATTGAATGGAAACACCTTTATTAAGCTGTGGGAAAAGGTCTATAACCCAGATCGAGTCTCTTTTCCTAAGAGAAACTAATTGAATGGAAACAGCCTCTCCCAAGTCGTCGTAATGCTCCCCGACTTCTCTGTCTCTTTTCCTAAGAGAAACTAATTGAATGGAAACCTCTATAGCTCGTTCCCAAGCAGCGTATCCGAGGCGGTCTCTTTTCCTAAGAGAAACTAATTGAATGGAAACCAAAAGAGTCTAGTTGGGAAGCTAGGTAGGGAAGGAAGTCTCTTTTCCTAAGAGAAACTAATTGAATGGAAACTTCTTCCACCACTTGGTACAACAAGACACCCACACGTCTCTTTTCCTAAGAGAAACTAATTGAATGGAAACTATGTTCATCGGTAGACTTTCAGGATGGCAACACACTATGTCTCTTTTCCTAAGAGAAACTAATTGAATGGAAACTGGGAGGAAGACGAAACTATATATCGTCACCTAATATCGTCTCTTTTCCTAAGAGAAACTAATTGAATGGAAACTATTAATCATTTGAGCCTCGTTAGCGTTGTTGTTCATGTCTCTTTTCCTAAGAGAAACTAATTGAATGGAAACAACAATAAACAATAAGAGGTTCAACACTCAATTATGGGTAAGTCTCTTTTCCTAAGAGAAACTAATTGAATGGAAACCGCAGAGTATTGGTACTGATCTGGATCTTTGGGGTCTGTCTCTTTTCCTAAGAGAAACTAATTGAATGGAAACATTAGAAGAAGTATCGCCATCTTCTCTATGTTGAGGGCGTCTCTTTTCCTAAGAGAAACTAATTGAATGGAAACTTTCGTATCGAATATCATAACAAACCATCATCCCTGTCTCTTTTCCTAAGAGAAACTAATTGAATGGAAACATTTAACAGAAGCGTTAGAGGAGACTGAGTGGAAGCAGGTCTCTTTTCCTAAGAGAAACTAATTGAATGGAAACCGAAAAGCGGACGGGTAAAAAGGTTCAAGTTCTCTGGCCGTCTCTTTTCCTAAGAGAAACTAATTGAATGGAAACAAGGATATTCCAGTGTATGGGTTTGAGGTAGATTTAGGTCTCTTTTCCTAAGAGAAACTAATTGAATGGAAACTAGGGGATTGAGAGAGGTCAAAAAGATTGAAGTTAGGTCTCTTTTCCTAAGAGAAACTAATTGAATGGAAACTTCTTTAGGAAGCTTAGGAGCTTCAAGAGGTTGGGTATGTCTCTTTTCCTAAGAGAAACTAATTGAATGGAAACACCGTCTTTCACAATGAAAAGACTGGAAACTCCAGTCAACAGTCTCTTTTCCTAAGAGAAACTAATTGAATGGAAACAATACTTGATGGTCGTCGCTGTCTCGGTCGACGACGAGGTCTCTTTTCCTAAGAGAAACTAATTGAATGGAAACGAAGGTCTGCTGAGATATAAGACCCCGTTAGGTCTTGTCTCTTTTCCTAAGAGAAACTAATTGAATGGAAACTTCATTTCGCATCTGAAATCCTTCTTCCATCGGTCTTTTAGTCTCTTTTCCTAAGAGAAACTAATTGAATGGAAACTTGCCAAGCGCTATGCTCCTAATGAAGAGTTCATGTCTCTTTTCCTAAGAGAAACTAATTGAATGGAAACAGTTTGGATCGGTAAGAGTTTCACTCAAACCAAAGATAATAGATGTCTCTTTTCCTAAGAGAAACTAATTGAATGGAAACCAACGAGGTCAACTGCCTCTTGCTGCTTCTGGTTTAAGTCTCTTTTCCTAAGAGAAACTAATTGAATGGAAACATGAGACAGTAAGCTGCTCGACCCGCTTTGTCAGAATCATGTCTCTTTTCCTAAGAGAAACTAATTGAATGGAAACCTCTATCACCTCCTCAAGGGAGAAGGGTTTTTTCTCGGGTCTCTTTTCCTAAGAGAAACTAATTGAATGGAAACATTTGTTCTTCGTTTCCGTTAGTGTTTACGTTGTTCAGTCTCTTTTCCTAAGAGAAACTAATTGAATGGAAACTTTTTGGAAATCTCCTTCAAACGGAGTTCCAAAGCTTTAGGTCTCTTTTCCTAAGAGAAACTAATTGAATGGAAACGTTAAACCTTCTTCTTGAAAGTAGCTGTAGATGGCGTGGTCTCTTTTCCTAAGAGAAACTAATTGAATGGAAACTTGATCCATTTTCTAGGACCAATCGCTGATAATTTACGTCTCTTTTCCTAAGAGAAACTAATTGAATGGAAACCATTAGTTACAACAACGGTGTCCTGTCCGTGTTTCGCTGTCTCTTTTCCTAAGAGAAACTAATTGAATGGAAACTAGAAGGATAAAAAAATGTATCGTTTAATCAACCGTGATGTCTCTTTTCCTAAGAGAAACTAATTGAATGGAAACACGGTCGAAGGCGATCGCGCTCCATCCTTTACAAGATAAATGTCTCTTTTCCTAAGAGAAACTAATTGAATGGAAACTCTGAAACTCCCTTAAGCTCCGGCACAGTACCGCGAACTTAAGTTGTCTCTTTTCCTAAGAGAAACTAATTGAATGGAAACAAAATTGTAAGGCACTGCTGGGAGAAAGAAGGGGTAACTGCTTTGTCTCTTTTCCTAAGAGAAACTAATTGAATGGAAACTTGAAACGGACCATTCTGTGATTGAGTGCGGGTGAGTCTCTTTTCCTAAGAGAAACTAATTGAATGGAAACGTATTACGTTCCTCTTTCGAGGAGAAGAGAAGTTTAAGTCTCTTTTCCTAAGAGAAACTAATTGAATGGAAACTTATTGGAAAATATCAGATGCAATAGAATATAGTTCTTGTCTCTTTTCCTAAGAGAAACTAATTGAATGGAAACTTGGGTACGTCTTATCGAACTTGCCAAAGAAGGATGTCTCTTTTCCTAAGAGAAACTAATTGAATGGAAACGCCAAGTGGTGGGTGTATGATGAAGAGAATCAGCGCCCGATGTCTCTTTTCCTAAGAGAAACTAATTGAATGGAAACCGATACGGACTTTATAGAGTAGAATTTTCATTTTTTTGTCTCTTTTCCTAAGAGAAACTAATTGAATGGAAACAAGGTTTCCATTATTTTCTCCTTTCTGAGGTAAAAAGTCTCTTTTCCTAAGAGAAACTAATTGAATGGAAACGATGAGAATACTCCTTAGTAGTTGTGTTGTAATGTAGTCTCTTTTCCTAAGAGAAACTAATTGAATGGAAACTTCTGTTACCGCCTTAGCGAAGTCCAGCAGCGATATTTGTCTCTTTTCCTAAGAGAAACTAATTGAATGGAAACTTTCTAAAAAACGAATGATGTTGTTTAAATGTCCCTCCTTTGTCTCTTTTCCTAAGAGAAACTAATTGAATGGAAACCTGTGATCTCTCTACGTCCGATACGTACTTTATAGAGTAAAATGTGTCTCTTTTCCTAAGAGAAACTAATTGAATGGAAACTGTTGAAGAGCTCGGTGACGCTCGTCCCGCTATCGAGTCTCTTTTCCTAAGAGAAACTAATTGAATGGAAACATTTTATAACTGGGAGGTCGAACACGTTGTTCTCCAAGTCTCTTTTCCTAAGAGAAACTAATTGAATGGAAACGGTCGCCAGCCAAGAAGAACTGAACGTTCTTATTCAGGTCTCTTTTCCTAAGAGAAACTAATTGAATGGAAACACGTGGAGTGAGAAATCTTCAAACCCCATGTCTGCTAAGTCTCTTTTCCTAAGAGAAACTAATTGAATGGAAACCCACCAAAATAAAAGCGGAGGAGGGCGTTCGTCGTCGTCTCTTTTCCTAAGAGAAACTAATTGAATGGAAACTTTACCTTTGATTGCGTTAAGGATAGGGGATTGAGAGAAGTTAAGTCTCTTTTCCTAAGAGAAACTAATTGAATGGAAACTCGACTGCTGTATATTGATACTGACCTGGATCTTCGGGGTCTCTTTTCCTAAGAGAAACTAATTGAATGGAAACAGAGTAGGTCGGCAGTTGTAGGGCGAGTTCCCATAACGTCTCTTTTCCTAAGAGAAACTAATTGAATGGAAACTGTCGATTGAGGGCGACAGACGCCTCCCTCTGCCTTGAGTCTCTTTTCCTAAGAGAAACTAATTGAATGGAAACCCTTGTAGAAAGTTTTCGACTCTCGCAGAGTCTGTGTCTCTTTTCCTAAGAGAAACTAATTGAATGGAAACTCTATCTCCTCTACTGCTTGATAAATTAGTTCTTTTAAGTCTCTTTTCCTAAGAGAAACTAATTGAATGGAAACGGGAGATTCGGGAAGGAGCTTTAGATTATATCAAGTCTCTTTTCCTAAGAGAAACTAATTGAATGGAAACATCGATGATATTCTTTTCAAATGCTCTTCTAGATACTAAATCGTCTCTTTTCCTAAGAGAAACTAATTGAATGGAAACTCATTTTCCCATTCATCTAAAGACTTCTGAGTTGGTGTCTCTTTTCCTAAGAGAAACTAATTGAATGGAAACATATTAAATGGGATAAATTATCTCAAGGGGCTTACACTGTCTCTTTTCCTAAGAGAAACTAATTGAATGGAAACTCTCAAGAAGAAGTAGCGAAAAAGTTTATAAATAGTTGTCTCTTTTCCTAAGAGAAACTAATTGAATGGAAACAAATTTTCATTGTTTTGTCCTCCTTGGACTTTTATTTCGAGTCTCTTTTCCTAAGAGAAACTAATTGAATGGAAACAGGAATTAACTCCGCAGCCCAGAACCCCAACTCAGGAGTCTCTTTTCCTAAGAGAAACTAATTGAATGGAAACCAAGCAAATGGGTTAAGCTCTACTTTACCTATTCTGATGTCTCTTTTCCTAAGAGAAACTAATTGAATGGAAACATGAGCAGAACTAAACGCAATCTAACACCAGTGACCAAGTCTCTTTTCCTAAGAGAAACTAATTGAATGGAAACAGCTTTTATAGTTAGGGCTGTCATGGACAAAGAGAAGTCTCTTTTCCTAAGAGAAACTAATTGAATGGAAACCTCTCAAAGAGGTTATTTATAACCCCCAAAGTGGAGATTTAAGTCTCTTTTCCTAAGAGAAACTAATTGAATGGAAACTCTTATCTATGTAAATTTTCCAGTTTAGGTCTGGAATAACGTCTCTTTTCCTAAGAGAAACTAATTGAATGGAAACATTATTTCCATGTAGCTTAGCTCCAGCTAAGAGTGTTCTGGAGTCTCTTTTCCTAAGAGAAACTAATTGAATGGAAACAATAAAGCCCCGCCCCTCGGCGGGCTTTTTTCTTTCCTGTCTCTTTTCCTAAGAGAAACTAATTGAATGGAAACTTAAAGGATCCGCGCGGTCTCTAGCAGCTAAAATTAGTCTCTTTTCCTAAGAGAAACTAATTGAATGGAAACGTCATTAAACTCCGCTTTTAATTGTTCAATCTCTTTAAGTCTCTTTTCCTAAGAGAAACTAATTGAATGGAAACGCTTCTATATCCTCTTTTGACATGGAAGGGATGTTTGCTAGTCTCTTTTCCTAAGAGAAACTAATTGAATGGAAACGTTAAGTTTACGGATAGCCATGTTGATTCCTCACGTCTCTTTTCCTAAGAGAAACTAATTGAATGGAAACTTTTGTCGGCTGAGATTAGCATCTCAGCCTCTAACCCTACGTCTCTTTTCCTAAGAGAAACTAATTGAATGGAAACGCGGGGACGGATGCTCCAAACCGAGGATAGAAAATTGGTCTCTTTTCCTAAGAGAAACTAATTGAATGGAAACTGCTTTTTCGCGTACTTCTTGAGAAAGTCAGACTGTTGTCTCTTTTCCTAAGAGAAACTAATTGAATGGAAACTTAAACCATTTTTCCTTGGCTTCTAGCTTTTCTAACGCTTGGTCTCTTTTCCTAAGAGAAACTAATTGAATGGAAACAGTGGAGACTTCTAAATAAACAAAGTCTACTAACTTAGCAGTGTCTCTTTTCCTAAGAGAAACTAATTGAATGGAAACACCTCTATGAGGTCGAAGAACTTTTTGTTTTCTCCGTCTCTTTTCCTAAGAGAAACTAATTGAATGGAAACTATTAATCAGAAGGTGTACTGCACTACCGAAGAAGGAGCTTTAGAGGTCTCTTTTCCTAAGAGAAACTAATTGAATGGAAACTTCCTCTGAAGCTGCTTGTATTTTCTGCCAACTCTTATGAGTCTCTTTTCCTAAGAGAAACTAATTGAATGGAAACGAAGTCAACAGTGAAATAACTTCCTCGGTCAATAACTTGTCTCTTTTCCTAAGAGAAACTAATTGAATGGAAACGCTTCTGACGGAGCAGCGTTCGCTGTTTTCTTCTTGCGATGTCTCTTTTCCTAAGAGAAACTAATTGAATGGAAACGTTCGAAGATTGCTTCTAAAGAAGCCAAATCTACCCGTCTCTTTTCCTAAGAGAAACTAATTGAATGGAAACCCACCGTATTCCAAAGCAAGCGTTCGAGTTCTTAGGTCTCTTTTCCTAAGAGAAACTAATTGAATGGAAACTGGTTAGTAGTGTTTTTCTCCACTCTAAATGTTTCGAAGTCTCTTTTCCTAAGAGAAACTAATTGAATGGAAACAACGATTGAAACAGTTAAGACCTCTTTAGGCTTAATGCGAGTCTCTTTTCCTAAGAGAAACTAATTGAATGGAAACGCGGGACTTTATGTGAAAAGATTAATCTTCGTCTATGTCTCTTTTCCTAAGAGAAACTAATTGAATGGAAACTCTAAAACTTTCTTTGCTAAACTCTCTAACCTTTCTAAGTCTCTTTTCCTAAGAGAAACTAATTGAATGGAAACTTGTTGTTCATGGTTTTACTCATCGTAGTTATAGAAGTCTCTTTTCCTAAGAGAAACTAATTGAATGGAAACGCTTCGATGTCCTCTTTGGACATCCCAGGGATACTCGCGAGGTCTCTTTTCCTAAGAGAAACTAATTGAATGGAAACTTGGAACAACAGGTCTAAGTGAATCATTGTTAGTTTGTCTCTTTTCCTAAGAGAAACTAATTGAATGGAAACTTAATGTTCTCACCGATTTGTTCAATTTGATTTTGCATTTGTCTCTTTTCCTAAGAGAAACTAATTGAATGGAAACTTTTGCTTAGTGTAGGTTAAAAGGCCGCTGTTAAAGGTCTCTTTTCCTAAGAGAAACTAATTGAATGGAAACAACTTTAGGGATAGAAATATAACCATCAGATAATAGGAGTCTCTTTTCCTAAGAGAAACTAATTGAATGGAAACTGCAAGGGGTGACCTTCCTTGCAAACAGCGAGGTAGTCTCTTTTCCTAAGAGAAACTAATTGAATGGAAACACCTTACTAAGTAGAAGTCAGCATTTAATCGTTCCTGGTCTCTTTTCCTAAGAGAAACTAATTGAATGGAAACCAGTCTTTAGAAAAGCGTTCAGGGAAGATTTGTTCTAAGGTCTCTTTTCCTAAGAGAAACTAATTGAATGGAAACATAGAACGAGCCCGCCGGCTTCGATTAAAACAAATTCGTCTCTTTTCCTAAGAGAAACTAATTGAATGGAAACAGCATAGCAGTCTAACCGATAATAAACTCCGTCACCAGGTCTCTTTTCCTAAGAGAAACTAATTGAATGGAAACTCTAAGTGCTCCCATTGTTACTCTCCCCCAAGCTCGAGTCTCTTTTCCTAAGAGAAACTAATTGAATGGAAACCATCTCGCCGCGCCCGCTCTTTATAGGCTGCTCTTGTCTCTTTTCCTAAGAGAAACTAATTGAATGGAAACATCGAGTCGTACAGCAGGATGCCACCCTGGAAGGAAGGTCTCTTTTCCTAAGAGAAACTAATTGAATGGAAACACGGGATAGGATACTGTGTATCCTGGGTCTATTTTAGTCTCTTTTCCTAAGAGAAACTAATTGAATGGAAACTAGCCTCCAAAGAGGATTTTAGGCTTTCCAGTTCAGCAGGCGCGGTCTCTTTTCCTAAGAGAAACTAATTGAATGGAAACATAATCTATATCTTCTTATAAATTCTTATTACTATGTCTCTTTTCCTAAGAGAAACTAATTGAATGGAAACTTTTTCTTTTCTCCTACATACTTGTGCTTAGACAGTGAAGTCTCTTTTCCTAAGAGAAACTAATTGAATGGAAACTCCCCATTGTCCCCTAGACTCCTTCTCTTAGAGTCATTAGTCTCTTTTCCTAAGAGAAACTAATTGAATGGAAACATAAGGAGTTTTGATGATTCTTCCATCGTTTAGGTACAAGTCTCTTTTCCTAAGAGAAACTAATTGAATGGAAACCTTTCATGAAATTAAAGAGACCTTCAAAGAGAACAATGTGTCTCTTTTCCTAAGAGAAACTAATTGAATGGAAACGGGACGCACAGCGCAAGGTGCTATCTCCCGTTCTTGTCTCTTTTCCTAAGAGAAACTAATTGAATGGAAACTCCATACACCCCGGCGCGGCGTAATTGATTAATTTCTTGTCTCTTTTCCTAAGAGAAACTAATTGAATGGAAACACTATTAAAACTGCTCTAGAAGCAGAGAAGCCTTATTTAAGTCTCTTTTCCTAAGAGAAACTAATTGAATGGAAACTTCCAATCATCTAGGGACTTTTTAGAAGGTTTAGCCCAATGTCTCTTTTCCTAAGAGAAACTAATTGAATGGAAACAGGTAATTCCTAGGTTGATAATAAAGTCTTTTACCTTGTCTCTTTTCCTAAGAGAAACTAATTGAATGGAAACTCCGTCAGGGTCTGTTCCTTTTAACAATACGGCAGGTCTCTTTTCCTAAGAGAAACTAATTGAATGGAAACAACTCTCTTATAGAGTTCTCAGTCACGTTAGGGAGATACCGTCTCTTTTCCTAAGAGAAACTAATTGAATGGAAACGTTTCTATTAATTTCTAACCACTGTTTCATTTTTTCTGTCTCTTTTCCTAAGAGAAACTAATTGAATGGAAACATAACTATCAACCCAAGGTTGCATAGTGACTCCATTTAAGTCTCTTTTCCTAAGAGAAACTAATTGAATGGAAACTCGAAGACCATTACGTCTTCTTGGTCTCCCACTTCTAGTCTCTTTTCCTAAGAGAAACTAATTGAATGGAAACCGATAACGTATATTTCACTGACTTCAATTTCTTAGAGCGTCTCTTTTCCTAAGAGAAACTAATTGAATGGAAACAGAAAAAAGCCCGCCAAGGGGCGGGCCTTTTTTAGTCTCTTTTCCTAAGAGAAACTAATTGAATGGAAACGGGAGACCGTTGAAATAGTTGTAGAGCGTAATGTGCAGGTCTCTTTTCCTAAGAGAAACTAATTGAATGGAAACTTCTCATAACTTCCTAGAGCCTTAGCTTTATTTTTATAGTAAAGTCTCTTTTCCTAAGAGAAACTAATTGAATGGAAACCCCTTCGCGAAACCGTAAAATATTACTACGTATCCCGTGTCTCTTTTCCTAAGAGAAACTAATTGAATGGAAACCATAATAAACTCCTTACTGTATTGTGTATGTGTTGATGGTCTCTTTTCCTAAGAGAAACTAATTGAATGGAAACACCAGATGACTTTCTATAAAGGAGAGAAACTGGTCATCACTGGTCTCTTTTCCTAAGAGAAACTAATTGAATGGAAACAAAAAGTAGTCTTAGACTACGCTGCGAAAGTAGACGGTCTCTTTTCCTAAGAGAAACTAATTGAATGGAAACTAGCCTCCAAAGAGGATTTTAGTTCTTGTAGTTCTAGTCTCTTTTCCTAAGAGAAACTAATTGAATGGAAACTTACACTCCCGCTTCCACCTCCAAGGGAGGACAGCGGGGTCTCTTTTCCTAAGAGAAACTAATTGAATGGAAACGATGTTTCTTACCTCTCTTTCCCGTCCTCTGTAAAGTCTCTTTTCCTAAGAGAAACTAATTGAATGGAAACTTCTATGAGCAGGAAGGAGAAGCAACTTCCACTGATGTCTCTTTTCCTAAGAGAAACTAATTGAATGGAAACGACCTGGATGAGGTCGAAGAAGTTTTTATTATCTTCTAGTCTCTTTTCCTAAGAGAAACTAATTGAATGGAAACTAGCTACGCTTACGCCGACGACGCTTCTTGCGGTCAGCTTTACGTCTCTTTTCCTAAGAGAAACTAATTGAATGGAAACTCGACCGAGACAGCGACGATCACCAAGTCTTAGTCGAGTCTCTTTTCCTAAGAGAAACTAATTGAATGGAAACATTTGGATGGGACGGACGCCCGCCTTGCGGCGGACTCGTGTCTCTTTTCCTAAGAGAAACTAATTGAATGGAAACCCATTAGGACTTCGTAGCCAGAGAAGGACGTCATGATGTCTCTTTTCCTAAGAGAAACTAATTGAATGGAAACAGGACTCGGTCGCTCTGCTGAGGAGACATACCATCGAGTCTCTTTTCCTAAGAGAAACTAATTGAATGGAAACTTCTCTAAAGCAACCCAGTTCTCTGCATTCGTCCAGAGCTGTCTCTTTTCCTAAGAGAAACTAATTGAATGGAAACAATAAAAAGAAACGGGGAACTCGTAAGACTCTAAACGAGTCTCTTTTCCTAAGAGAAACTAATTGAATGGAAACCTGACACTAGACATCTCCCTCCGTGCAGCGATGGAGTCTCTTTTCCTAAGAGAAACTAATTGAATGGAAACGAATATGCAGCTTCAGAGCATTCCGTTTATTGCGGAGGGTCTCTTTTCCTAAGAGAAACTAATTGAATGGAAACTTATTAATCTAGTCGAACTGTCCGACCAATCAGACCCAAGTCTCTTTTCCTAAGAGAAACTAATTGAATGGAAACTGAAGAGGTAAAGCGATACTCCCGCTTGGAGCGTCAAGTCTCTTTTCCTAAGAGAAACTAATTGAATGGAAACTTCCAGTCTGGAATGCTCAGAGCACCAGAAATAAGAATGGTCTCTTTTCCTAAGAGAAACTAATTGAATGGAAACGACTTTTGACCATTTTGGCTATTGTAAATATAACCTACGTCTCTTTTCCTAAGAGAAACTAATTGAATGGAAACAAAAAATCATCAATCACATCTTTTTTAGTAAATTTAGTCTCTTTTCCTAAGAGAAACTAATTGAATGGAAACTGGAAACTCTCAAATTAAAAAAATTCGCTGTTCGCATAGAAAGGGGTTGCAATTTCCGAAATTGGTTATAGGCTGAACAGAAAGGGATTGATAAGCAACTCGCCAAAATCATCTCTTGCTCAGTATTTTGGCGTTTGTTTAATCTTCCTTAAATCAACAGAAGCTCACAATTAATTGTGAGAGAATAGCAAAATAGCCAATCAAATTGGAACCTATGACTGAAGTTTACTGGCAAGCCAAATTATGGGGATTGCTACATGACCCAGTGTTCAAACCCCTCCACAGCAACTCAGGACGGGGTGGAAATAGTTTTTGGCGCGATCTACCGCCCTTACAAACCTGGCATGAAAACGGTTGGAATCCTGAAGACGCACAGAAAAAATTTTTTGAACATATTCGTTTAGCGGATTTTATCAGTTCCGCCAGCGATCGCGCAGCAATTGGTAGTTTAACTGCTGCTGTCAATTACAATCAAACGGGGTTAGAGATCAGTCATCTCCTCTCTGGGGCAAAATATCAATTTCAACTCAACACAGAACAACATCAGCAACTACTTAAAAATCGCAAAGAGGTTTTAGATCAAGCGGAAGCAAGGCTACAATCCCTCATTCCTGATTCCATTCTTGAAGCCTCAGCCCATGATTTAGCAGGAAGCAAACGCTTATTTTGGTGGTTATGGCGGTGTTTACCTGAAGCAGCCAGCACGGTGTTAGGAGATCAACGGCTTGCCATTCTCCCTGCAGAAACACGCCTTCCTGATAGTTCCATTTGGAGTCATGCTAGCTTAACCTCTGCACTCGCGGGGGCATTAGCAGGCTTCGAGATCACCCCAGAACAACTAGAAAAAAATTGGTCTTCCAGTCAAACCCTATCCCATCCTTATCTTGCTGTCTTTAGCTTTTCACCGATTCAAGAATTAATTAAGGCGAGTCGGAAAATGCGAGACTTTTGGGCAGGATCATGGTTACTGCATTATCTCTCAGCTACGGTGAGTTGGAAACTGGCGCAACAATATGGACCCGACTCTTTATTGTATCCCTCGCTCTATCAACAGCCCTTGATTGACCATTGGTTATTACAACAGTATCCAGAATTTGGGGATTGGGTAAAACAACCACGTGATAGGTCTCTTTTAACCGCAGGGTTTCCCAATGTCATTGTTGCTATCTTACCGAAAGATCGGGTTGCTCCTGCAATGCAAACGGCGAAAAGTGCGCTAATTGAAACTTGGCGTAATTTAGGGAAAGAAACCCTTGATTTCCTGCAAACCCAACGTCATTGGCAAAGAAATCTCTCGTTTAAGAGTTCTACTTGGCAAGGTTGGCTAGATGGACAATGGCAATTTTACTGGAGTGGCGTTCCCATTGGACGAGAAGATGAACCCCTGAAAAATGCAGCGATTCCAGAAGAAAAGGAAACAGAATTAAATCGCTGGTCAAATGCTGAAAATCAGGCTTATGGCTTAGAAAATAAGCAAGAGATTAACTTATTTCAACAAGCAGAACTCAACTTTCTCCGTAAAGCATACGAATATCGCGAGGAAAAATGGGGACGCAAATTTAGCATTAATATCGGATCATGGTGGGCTTCCATTTTTGACCAAACTCGCCTCTCCCTTGCGGTAACGAAAAACGCCCGCACTTGGGAAATTCCCACCGCTTTCGGTCCCCGTTCTACGATTTCTGGAGTGGGTCCCGTTGTTCATTCTGGCGATGATTGGATCACGGAAGGGGAAACCCAACATTATTGGCAACGACAAGCGGGTTTATTTGATGGACGGGAAGAATTGAATGCTACAGAAACGGTCAAACGCACTTTAGAGAAAATCTTACCCAACCTGTTAGGAGGAGACGCTAATCCTGCTATTTCTTATCCTGACTTAACGTCGGGTGTTGCAGGGTATCTCAAAACCCATGACCAGCAACATCAAGCAAAATTCGATCGCGCTTGTGAAGATATTCTTAACCAGTTTCCTTGGGCGCAAAACGTCATTGATGACATGGCGAATAAGTGGGGCATTCCTTACATTGATGATGCTCCTAATGCCAATCAATATCATCCCCGTTTACTCAATGCAGGCTGGTTAGTGGAAGATGCGGAAACGCCAGAGTTAACCAAACTTGAACAAGATTACAACAAAGAATCTGATCCACAAATCGCCCAACAACTTGCAGAAGACATCACTCAACTGAAAACCCAATACCGTCAACAAGTAGAAACGGTCATTAGTAAACACTATCCCAATAATAATCCTGCTAGCTGGTATGTTTTAGCTGCGGGGGATGGCGATGGGATGAGTAAGTGGCTAACAGGTGAGAAACTGCAACCCTATCAAGACTATGTTTCCTCTGACTTAAATGTTTCCAAAGAGGTGAAACAAGAATATAATCAGTTTCTCCAGATGAAAAAGCGCATGGGACCCTCAACCCATAACGCCCTCAGTCGCGCCTTGTTAGACTTTTCTAATCAACTGGTTCCCTATCTTACCGAACAACGCTATGCGGGACGGCTGATTTATAGTGGTGGGGATGATGTTCTCGCCTACAGCAACTTATGGGAATGGGATCAATGGTTGTGGGATGTTCGCCAATGTTTTCGCGGTGATCAAGACCCACAAAACGAGTTTGATAATACAGGAGACTATTGGCAATGGAAAAAGACTCCAGAAAATTCTTTACTGCGCGATCGTCCGTTGTTTACAATGGGTCAACTGGCGACCCTTAGTTTTGGCATTACCCTTGCCCATCATTCTGTCCCCCTCGCGATTACTTTAGAAAATCTCTGGGAAGCTGAATCAGAAGCCAAAGCCCATGAGGATGCAAATGGGAAGACGAAAGATGCTGTGCAAGTGCGTGTGTTATACGGCAATGGCAATATTTTGAAGGCAACCGCAAAATTCCCTGTGTTTCACCAGTGGCAACAATTACTGCAACAGTATCCAGATTTAGAAAGCAGTCTCTATGAACAAGCTGCAACTTTGTGGAATCAACATCCCATTCCCACACGGGAAGCCATTGATCCTTGGGTGAGTTTCTTTGTTTCCCGCCGTGAAAGTCTCAACACCCCTGAGGTACAAGCGAACTTTCAACAGTCTTTCTCTCAATTTCTAGATACTCTGTGGCAGCATCATCCGGAATCAAAACTGGAAGAAGCGGTCACCAACTGGTTAAAACTGGCTGCCTTTGTGCAGCGATCGCGCACGATTAAACTGTGAGGAGGAAACATCATGTACTGGTATCGACTCACTCCCCTCGATATTCTCTTATTTCGAGATGCGAAACCCTTTACCCCAGGGGAACGGGCGTGGGCTGGCAGTGTCTTTCCGCCTAATGGACACACCCTTGCTGGGGCAATTCGTGGGTTACTCGGTGAAAAAGCAACCTTAACCCTCAAAGGACCTTTCTTATGTTATGAAACCACCCTTTATTTTCCCCGTCCTCTGGGCTTCCTCGGTTCAATTCCCTTATTTCCACTAGATTGGCTGAATGACAACAGCCTCAATCATGCCTTGTGGGATCGCACTCGCCCTTGTCCCCTTGTTCCTGCCAATTTAGATGATTTGACTCAAGTTGACATCAAAAATCCCAATACTCGTCAATATCTGCCCAGTGATGTGATTCTGAATTACTTAAAGACAGGTCAAATTCCACCCCAAGACTGGGCTTGTCAGCATGAAGGAGAAAAAAGCCCCTGGCAAGTAGAAACCCGCCCTCATAACGCCATGAAGGATGGCACACGACAAGTTAAAGATGCCGATGGGTATTTTGTGGAAAATGCGATTCGGATGTTACCGAATTGGAGTCTCGCGATCGCGCTGGATCAACAGCTATCAACGCCAACTACCCTCAGACTGGGTGGGGAAGGACATCAGGTGTTAATCGAAGCCTGTCCCTCTCTCGGACAACAGTGGGATTCTATTCAAGCGCGATCGGATGCAAACTTTCAAAACCCCGATCGTTCCGTGGGCTATCTGGTGACTCCTGGAGTATTTGAACGGATGCAAAATAACCAACAAGCCAAATGTCGGTCTTGGCCCTGGGAATGGAAACTTGCCCATACCAGTAACCCGAATCAAACCCCTGGGGAATTAGTCAGTGTCAGCAGCGATCGCGCAATTCCCATCAGCACCCGCTTACGGGATCAAAATGATTCTGATAAAAGCATTCCCGCCCCACAAGTGTTTGCAGCCCCACCAGGGAGTCAATATTACCTGAATCAACCGCAAACCCTCTTTCAAGACCAACCGCAAGCGCCCGCTAAAGTCAAACGCTGGCGGAAACTCGGTTACTCGCAACTCCTCTGGATTAACTTATCTAGTTCCCTCAAAGTTAGGAGCTAGGGGGCTAACTCATTCCAGTTCCCCCCTTTCAAAGGGGGGCTAGGGGGGATTCCCCTTTCTAAAAATTAAAATCAAGGACAGATCATGAACACAATCTATTTTTACCTCCTCTCTCCTCTCCATACTGGCGGAACCACCCAAGAAGGCAACCTCGTCGGTATCGCCAGAGAATCTCACACCAATCTCCCCTATATCCCTTCTAGCACCATTCGTGGTCGTTTGCGGGCAATGGCGAAGGCTGAAGATGCAAAACAGGAAGAACAAGAAAAAGCCCAAAATCAACAAAAAAAAGATGAAGGAAAGGAAAAGCCAAAAAGAAAATCTTTTCGTTTATTTGGCACAGAATTAGATAACGCCCAACAACTTGAACAAGGGGATATTTGGGTCGGGGATGGATCATTACTCTGGGTTCCCGTTCCCTCTCTCAGTCATGGTGTTGTGTGGATTAGTTCTCCCTTTTTATTACGCCGTTGGCAAAGCCGTCAACCACAATCTGCACATCAAACCGCAATTCCTGACCCCTATAGCTGTAACTTTAATCAAAATAGCAAAGTTTATCTTAAAGATGCGATTATCAAATCTGATGAACTGAAAGCGTTTGACAACTGGCAATCTTTTGTTCCCAAACAAGCCAGCAGTATCGACAAAGTTTTAGTGCTTCCCGACCAACATTGTGCGACTCTCATTCAAATGAGTTTGTGGCGACAAGTCAAGATCAAACTGGATGAACATAAAGTGGTCGATGGCGGTTTCCGCTATGAAGAAGCCATTCCCCCTGATACTCTCATGTATTTTACTTGGGGACTCACCAACCAAGCTAACGGAACTGGACAACAATCACAAAACGACTTCCAAACTTTAATTCAAAGTCACGACATCATCCAAATCGGCGGACAAGAAAGCCTCGGTCGCGGTTTTGTTCAACAATCTCAGTAGGGTGGGCACTGCCCACCATTACCCACCATGATTAATTAACGATTATGTTGGGTTTCACTTCATTCTACCCAACCTACTTTTTGACTGAGAAAGGAGAAATTATGACTTTTGACCCCAGAACCATTGCAACACCCGTTTACGAAGCCTTACAAGACTTACGGATTCAACATAACAAAAACGAGTCACGCTTAAAAGAACAAAAAAGCCAAGCGGTTGAACTTTACACTTACCTCGCCACTTGGGGAATGATGCGCCTAAAAGCTGAAGAACAAGCCCTCTCTCAAGACGGGAAAAAAGATGTCGTTAAAAAGTATTTTCAATGTCTCAAAAGTCTGACAGGAATTGAAGAATTAACGACAGTCCAAGGTTTAGAAACGATCAAAAACCTATCCACTGATGACTATTTGGGTTTAACAGGCTTAGGACTCGAAATTGCCCAAGAATTTAGCTTTTGGGCAAATGCCATCTATCACGATATTACAGGAGAACAATAGAATCATGACACACAGTAAAGCATTAGAAAAACCCAATAAACCTGCTAACCCCCAAAAAAAGGTGATTGAGAAAAAGCCCAAGAAAGTAATTTCCAGTGGTGGAAATGGTGGTGGCGGAAACCGTAACCGAGGCGGTGGTGGGGGAAATCATCATGGAAACGGCGGGGGTAATAATAATCCTCAACCCTCTCCCTGGCTAGACCCTGATCACCAACCGCCAACGAGTCATAATGCCAGTTTTATCGAATACTTGCGCTGGATGCGTCCGCCTGAACATCCGCAAAAAGACGGGACAAAGGTTGAGATATTAAATAAAGCCCAAGATAACCCCGACTATCGCCAGCGACTGCAACAACTTAACGATCGCGCTCGCGCTATTGCTCAAGAATATTTTACCGCCAAAACAACATGGCGCATCCGCGTGGGAGGACATCGCGGACCCGAAAGCATTCTTCTCCCTGCATTCGACCATTTAGGCGTTCCTTATCTCCCTTCTAGCACCTTACGAGGAGTCGCCCGAACCCAAGCCATCCGAGAAATCATGGCTAAAGAGAACATAAACTGGAAAAGTGCAGAAGAAAAGATTGCGCCCTATTTCGGTTCAATTAATACTAATAACAACCCAGATAAAGCAGGAAAAGTCGTCTTTCTCGATGCGTATCCTGTGGCTTGCAAAAATGCAGGAATCACAATGGATATGACGAATAATATCTGGAATTGGGATAATAATCAGTTAGCTTATAGTCCTAATCCCAATTCCTTTTTCTCCTTAAAAGATGTGGAATTTCTGGTTGGTTTACGCCTTGCGAGTAACTGTCAAGATCAACAAGTTCTCAAACAAGTCAAGCAATGGCTGATTGAAGGTTTAAATGCTGGTGTGGGTTCACAAATTAATTCGGGTTACGGTCAACTCACTACAGAGAAAAATAAGAAAAGTGCTAATGAGTTTTTAAGAGTGAGTTTTGGTTTAGAAGGACAACTCATTCACGGCTGTCAACATTTTACCCAGTGGAACTGGAATAACAATAGAAATGAATGGCAAATGCGAGGAAATCCTCAAGCAGAGGTGCGTCCAGTTGCTTTTAAGTCCATGCTTCGTTATTGGTTTCGAGCGTTTGCTTTAGGGGTTTTATCTCCTCAACAAGTCCAAGACTGGGAAGCTGCTATTTTCGGTGGTATTAGTCCACAAAAACGAGGCTTTTTAGAGGTCAGAATTCATCAGGGTAAACTAGAACAAAGAGAACCTCGACCGAATCATAATGGAAAACAAGATAAATGTGGTGAACAATCAGGAGTGCTAATTCTGGGCTTATCTTCAGAAACTCAGGAATCCGAACGTAAGACAGTTCAATCATTAGTTAAAAATCTAACTTGGATGATGTTTCAATTAGGTGGAATTGGTCAAGGGGCAAGACGACCTTGTTATTCACGTAAAACTAGCGATCGCGCTCCTTGGTTTCGGGGGTCAACATTTCTCGCTGGAGACGAAGATTTTTGGGAGATTCCTGAAGATATTAAAGAATTTCATCGGTTGTTCTGTCAGAAATTAAAAGGCTTTTATTCTGCGTTATCTCAGTTAACTGGACAGTCAATTAACCCTAAAACTTTAAGAGAAGTTGGTCAAGTCAATCAACGAAATTGGCAAGAAGCAGTTGATGGAAATTGTCGCATTGTTGTTTGTTCTGGGAAGAGTAATTCTAATAAACCCTTTGCATTATCTGTCCTTCACGATCGCGCTTTTTATCATAATGGCGATTACGATGGGTTTCTCTGTGGAAAAGTTCGTGGTGGGGTAAAACCGTCTCCTGTTTGGATCGCTGATACAGGTGATTTCCAAGTAGTAACAGTATTTGGTGCAACGGCTGATCCGCGTGAAAAGTATTTAAAAGAATTGCATAATCAATCTGCTGAATACCTTCCCATATTCCCTCTAAAATAGTCCTCTAATCCCCCAATCTTTTTAGGGGGAGTTACACTTTGTAGGGTGGGCAATGCCCACCCTACCGTTAATTCAGAGTTTACTAATGTAATACCATTTCGATCAACTTGGAAAAGGGGTGTAGCCTATTTTAAACTTCATGATCGATGCACCTCCAAGCATCCCCAAAATGGCTTGATTTTTCGTAAAGGTGCGTCTATTTCCGACCAAGTAAGGATTTCAGGCTTTTAATTAGCGATGTTTGCTCAGGTCTGCTATGGTTGATTTAGATGTACGTCGATTTGGCTTCTGAATCCCTTATGGGATAAGGCTTCTGAGACGAACTCTCACTCTTAACGGGTGAACACACTTGAATGGAAACGATGAATCGCCCCTATGATGAGGAGGCGATTTTTTTCGCATTTACCTGTAATCTAGAAAATAAGTTTTCTCAGCTTAAAAATCCATTCACACCAATCAATGCGAAATACACTCATTTGTACTGTCGGAACCAGCTTATTTAATAACCTCAAACGGGCTGAAGGAGAAATTCATCAAGCCTTTTCTCAGCAAAACTGGAAGCAAGTGGCGTTACTCCTCAATCAGTTAGAAAATACCGATCGCGCTTGTGGGGCTGAAATTAATTCTATTGCCCGAATTTGCCAAAAAAACTTACTCAGTCACTACTTAAAATTAGTTTTTCTAGTCTCTGATACAGAAGATGGAAAACACACCGGACAACTCCTAAAGCTGTACTATGGAAATCACAAAAATCCTATTCAATTTGAAACGGTTGAAGTTAACGTTTTAACGGGATTGAGAGATGATAACATTAAAGCCTTTCGCCAAGAGGGATTAAAAAACTTAGTCCGAGAAATTAGTACCCAAGTTCAACATTCTTCTCCAGAATATATTGCCATTAACGCCACAGGAGGCTATAAAGCCCAAATTTCTTTTGCAGGAATGATTGGACAAGCATTAGGGATTCCTGTTTATTATTTATTTGAACGCTTCTCGGAAGTGATTGAACTTCCTCCGCAACCGATCGCGCTTGATTTAGGATTTTGGATTGATCATTATGTGGTATTTGAACAACTCGAAGCCGAAGAAACGCTGGTGAAATCGGATCTCGCCCATGATTTTAATGCTGCTTATTTCAATACCCTCATTGATGAGGAAATCATTGAACAAACTCCTGTAATTAGTCTCTCTGCAACAGGAATGTTATTCCATGCGCGATCGCGCTTACAATTTCGGAAAAAACAGACCGCTATTCTAGATTTAATCCCCGAAGATCAGACCTTACCAGAAAACAAACAGATTAGCCTTAGAGAGGATCATGGTAAAGATAAACTCATCGCATTTAGCCAAAAATTAGTTCAATCTCCTTATATTACAAAAGTCATTAATTCTCTTCCCTTTAATCCTCATCAAAATAACCCCATCCGCCGAACTTATCCCGATGGGAAAGTTGAATTTGTTTTAACCTGGACAGATCGCGGACTGGGAATTTGCTTACAAACCACAGGGCGTAACCTTGCTGAAACGAACACCATTGCGATTTATCTCGCTGAGAAATTTACCCAGTCCACTTAATACTGGATTAAATCACTAATTCTGGAAATAATTGACTCAAATCATCAAGGAGATTATTTTTAACATATCGACCTAAGTTATCTGCTGCAATTCCCGTTTCTCGCATTTGACAATGAGCGATATCATTACGATATTCTGTTAACTTTGACCAAGTGCTACTTAAAACTTCTGCATCTTGAACGAATGTGATAATTGGTTGTTCAAAGTTTCTATTTAGACCGATCATTTTTCCCAACTGCTGTTCTATTTTCCCTCTCTCATCACGGCTTAAATAATCAACTTTTTCCAGATAGCAAAAAGCAGAAACGATCCACTCTCTCGCTAATAAAATTGCTTGCGTCCCTAATTGCTTAGAAACATACCACCGTAAAAGTAAAAACTGTTTTTCTAGAACTAATTTTAGATCTGATTCACGACTATTAGCCACAGCAAACTGTCCATATTGTTCTTGAATGGGATTCAGTAAAAGCTCAAACGGTTTAGCAAAAACTCCAATTTCATCACTCAAGCGTTCCGTAGAGAATTGTTGTATTTTCCCAGCATCGTCAAGGGTATCCATTGCCCGTGCATACTCCAAAGATTGAGAAAATTTAAGAATTTTATCCCCAAAGCCTTTTAATTGAGTTGGTCGCGCTTCTCCTTTTTGAGGTTGATTTTGTTTATAAAAATCTCCCTGAATCGTTGTTAACAAATTTCCTAATTCAACCGCTGATCCTGTTGTTAAAAATTTATCAGTTGCAGTCAACCAATCTAATAGCTTGATCGCCGAAGTAAGGTCAAAAATCGGGGGCTGATCGCGATTGACTTCAAATGCACCATAATAGACTCCTTGAATGTTCACATTCTTAGCTTTTTGTAGAAAAGCACCTGCTAATAACACCAGCAAAGGGAGAGACCGAAAAGCATGAGTAATATCAAAACTAATTTCTGTATCAGAATTAACTGCATTAACAACAGCTTCAAAAATTTGCCAAATTTCAGTTTCTGATTGACCTGACGGAATATCTACAAAAGTACAATCATAACTTGAGTCGATCCGCTTTAAAAATGCTTGACTATGCTTCTCCCTTGCTTCAGAAGTGACAAATATTTTAATCTTGTTCGGTTTCAAAAACTCAGCCAAGGCTTCTGCGACATAAGGAGTTTCTTTAGTCTGATCTTGCCAAGTGTAATTGGTCGTGTTGTAATTCCCCGTTCCTAAGAATGTTAAAAGTTCCATAGAAGTCTCAATTTAATTCTAGTGAAATTTGTTCTCATAACCTATTCACCAGTTTCTCATATTTTTATGGAATTTGATCTCTTTAAAAGGCTTGGACTTGATTCTTCAGCATACGAAGTCCAGACCAATAAGTTGAATTATCTCCCAGTCCCATACTGTCGAAAAGAGTGGTAAATGCAGAGTCGAGGAAATTTAAGTCATCCTCTGCATCTGGTAATTCTTCAACAATGGCTCTCTCTTTTTCAGCAAAAGCATTTCGTCCTAAAGGATGATCAGCTTCGTTATGAAACGTTGTCCCAAAATCAATAATATAGGGTTGCCAACCTTGTTTATTTTTGTCAATGTCAATGACAATATTCTTAGCATGAAGGTCGCCATGAATCCATCCCGCTTCCCAAAATTGATTTAACATCTGACCAACAGCTTGACATAACTCTAAATAAAAATTGTCTGGATAACTCCCTAGGATAAACTCTTCTAGATATTCTTCTAAAGTGGTTCCTTCATCAATTTTTTCCATTTGAAAAGCATTCGGATGCCCAAAAACTCCTTCTTCTAAATTCGGTTGAGGAGTAATCTTTAAATCCTCTAATTCTACTAATACTTGAAATTCCCAATGAGTGCTGTCTTCACCCACTTTATCGGCTTTTATAATTTGGTTATTCTCCACTTCAATTAAATCTCCTCGATTTCCTAAGCGCGATCGCGCCGAAAAAGTTTGAAGATTAGATATCCGTTGCGCGATCGTTAAAATATTAGATTGCATTCGTTCCTCTCCGTATCAATTAAAATTCAAGTAATACCATTTGCAAGAAATAACGTAGAGGTAAACGGCAGTTCGCCCTTATTAGATGTAGCATGAGTAATCACAGTTGGTATAACCTCAGTATCAGTTTTAAAGTTCATTCTTTCTCTGATGCTGTTCAAAACAACGACGCAAATATCGCTCTAATTCAGGATACCTACATTCTCCTGTTGTTCTCACTTCGTCAATAAATAATTGTAGAAGTCGCATTTGACGAGGATAAGGTTTAACCTCTTCTGGCTGCTCAACAACAGGAGTTTCCTCAGTGACACTCACTTCACTGGAACTGCTCTCAACAGCAGGCGTTTCCGCAGACTCTGGCTTAGAAGCTAAAGGACAGAAAAATGGCTGAGTCACTTCCGTAGCAGAGATTGTGTCTCTTTCCTCTACAGGAGATGCACTAGAATCAGTCTCTTCAATCTCAGATTGATCGACTAATGAAGGATCTTCTGTCTCTTCAGGTGATGCAATGTCATCTGTGGATAAAGAATCTTCTATTTCTTCCGCCGATTCAGGTTCACCAGCAGGGGAATTAATGCTTCGACTAGGCTTCCCATAATAATGAGTTTGTTCTGCTAAATCAACTAATTCTGGATAGTCATAAACTCCCGTCCGTTTCACCTCTTGAGCAAATAATTGAAGTAAGTGTAGTTCTCGCTGTGCGTTATTGATCATTGTTATGTTGTTGATTATAATAGCGTCGAGCATAAGCGCGGAATTGTTCTTCTAACCAACGATCGCGCTCGGTCCGAATTTCATCATTCCAGGACATTTGAACATCACTACGGCGAGAATAAAGCATTAATTTCCCACAAGAAACCAAACTGGTAATCACCGATAATAAGAAGAAAAATAACGATAAGCCCATACTAGAAATATCTAAGCGCAATAATTTCCCTACAAAGTTTTCAAGGGCGAGTTGACTTAGCACTAAACTAGAACGAATTTCTCCTGATTCTGTAAATGCTTGCTCATAGGTTTGAGGATAGGCTCGTTGTAAAAAGATTAGATCATTACTGATTTCAGTTTTTAATAACTGCTTGGCTTCAAAGCGATTTTTTGCCTGTTCATAATTCATAAAAGCCTGTTCTTCTAAACGGGATACTTGACGACAAACTGGTAATTTTTCTAACGCCAATTGTTGCCAATTTTGAGCGCGATCCGCCCAAGAGCCATATAAAGAAACATAGAGAGAATCCCAACGGGGATTAGTTCGCTCCAGCCGATTTAATACGGCTTCTCCTTTCTCACAACGCTCTTTCACGGCTTGATAACGAGGATGTTCTACACTTTTTAAGTTCTCTAAATTTTCTGTCTCTTCCGCCACTTGTTCTGCAATTAAAGTTTGAGCATGAATTTGATTGAGTTGACTCCGATTATTTAACAGTTCAACTCCCGCCCCTGTGGCAAAAGATTGTAAAATATTGAGAGGAATTAACCCCATAATCGCTGCCCAAGTTGACCATTGATAAGCATTTTGGCTTCCCCGCACTACACTACTAGCAATGAGATTTCCAAACTTCAAAATTGCTAAATTAATGGCAAAGCTGAGAAATAATGCTGGGAAATTCCCTAGATTTTGACAAGCAAAAAAGAACAGAGGGGCATTCCCTAAAAAATCAAAGTTATTACTAGCAGTAACAGTTAACGCCGTCACTTTGGCATCCCCTTTTACTTTAGGCGTGACATAAGCAGTTCCGTAATACTCTTTAGAATCGGCAATAAATAAGTCTTTAATTCCAGACAGAATTGGTTGCAATTTATTTTTCTCCTGAGTCTCTTCAACCGCAATGCCATCAACTTCTTTCACTAAATCAGCATAGTCAGGATTGGTTTCAATCCATTGAATCAAAGCTAAATCATTATAAAACTCTGGGGGGAATGCTTCACTTTGGTTTGAGAAATTGCTATCGTTCATGTGCGTTTATTTTTAACGGCATAACTGTATTATTCCCCCTTTCTTTGGTTTTGTTTGATCGTCCCACGCGAACAACCAAGACACAAAAAAGTTGGTCATTCGCGTAGAAAGGATAGGCAGGACGAAAAACTCCTCTTACAGTAGAATTAAGATTTAATTCAGTGATATTCAGCCAAAAAATGAGTTTGTTGTGTCATATTTTGATTGGTTGCCCTAGTAGTGGCAAATCGACCCTTGCTCGTCAGATTCAGCAAGAAAACCCCCAATATCAGATCATTTCTACAGATCAGATTCGCGCCAAACTATTTGGCGATGAAACCATTCAGGGAAACTGGTCACAGGTAGAAGCTCAAGTCTATGCAGCCATTGATCAAGCACTGCAAGCAGGGATTCCGATTATTTATGATGCAACGAACGCCAAGCGGGTGTGGCGCATGGGATTACTGCAAAAACTTCGTCAATATGCTGATGTGGATTGGATGGGTTGGTATTTGAAAACGCCCTTGGAAACTTGCTTGCAGTGGAACCAACAGCGCGATCGTCAGGTTCCCGAATCTGTCATTGAGCAAATGAGCCACGGGTTAAAGCAGTTTCCTCCTGATGATGGGGAAGGATTTACGGCGCTGCATACTCTCAAGCCAGACACTCCCGATTCTTGGTTACAACAAGTCAATGAAAGAATTAGCCAACTCCCGAAAACCAAGATTAATCGTAATAACCGCAATCGTCCTTTAACCTTTCATTCCTATTCTCGCTTACTCGATTTCGAGCGTTTAATGTATTTAATCCGCTTATTGATTCAGTATCCTGGTTTAGGGAACTTACAGACAACCGCCCCTGAAGTCATTCAAGAAGTCTTTGGTCAGCAGCAAGAGTTTCCAGATGAAATTGAAGAAATTTGTGCCTTTTTAGCCAAAATTGCCGATCCTCTCTATGCGAATCCACAAGCTGTTGCTCAAGATTTACAATGGTTAGAACAAAATGGTTTATTGGGCGGAAAAGACATTAAGCAGCCGTTGGCTCTCTCTGTTTATCAAGATCAAAATGATCCCACTCATCAGTATTCTGATATCGAACCTTTTTCTCGCTTAATCAATACCATTCGTTTAATTCTTCATGACCCCTTCATTCGTGAATCGGGTTCAACGACATTAAAAAGTTTTGTGGCTCGTCTCCACACAGAAGGATTAATCAAACATCAAGCTGAAGACAAACAAATTTCCAATCTCCGCAAAGATATTGAAAAAGTGCTGAAACCCTACGAAATTTTGCCTCATTTTTCCATGAGACGGGGCTATTTCACGGGGACTGCAATTTTATCATTTCCCGATTTAGTGAAAGTATTTCGGTTATTAGAAAGCCAAGCCAAAAGTCTTGAAGATCCTGAATCATTAGAGGTTTATGAATTATTTCAAGAACGAATGCAATGGTCGCAATTAGCAGATACTCAATCTTATCCTGTGCGGGCGATTCATAATCGCAATATTGTTAATTTAGAAAAATTGTCTCCTTCCGCCTTAGCTCGAAATATGAAGAAACTGGAAGCAGCAATTGCACAGGGACAGTTATTAGAATTAGGACGTATTGCGGGGAGTGTTCGCTATCAGTCTGGAAAAGATAATTATTTTTTCGCTTATCCTTTGCAATTGGTTTTTCATAATATTGGTTGGTATTTAGGTTTAGAACGGTATGACGGAGAGAATCAAGGATTACTTCAATTTGAGCGCGTAGATCGGTTATTTCTAGGACACACCCCCTATCAAAAGCGTCCTCTTGCTGAACAATGGTCGGCTCTCAAACGACTCCGCAAACTCTATGAATGCAGTGGCGGAATTTATTTAGGGAAAGATGTTAAGCAACAACAATGCTATCTCAGCCGTGACACTTCCCAGCGAAAATTGGCTGAGGTGAGGGTTGAATTATGGTTTAATGATGCCATGTTTCGCTTTATTAGTGAGGGAACGAAACGATTTCCCCTCAAACAAATGAAAATGTCAAAATCGTTCAATGCTGACTTAAACCGAAGCAATAAAACATTATTTATTTTGAAGAAAAGCAATGATCCCCATTTCCCTCATCGTTATCAAGTGAAATTGCCTTGCTGGTGTGTTGATGATTATGATTTTCATCGCTGGATTTTAGGCTTTGGGGGACAAGTTAAGGTCATCACGCCAGACTCTCTGAAAACAATTATTCAACAAAAAGGAACAGCGATTGCCCAACTTTATAACCAAGAGTCAAATCACTAAATCCAAATCAACTTGTTTCGATACGCAAAAAGATACGCGATGTCCCCTACGGAAGCGAAGCCATCGCGCCACGTAAGATAGAAAGAGAAGGCAAAGTTCTCAGGTTACTGACCTTGGATCATTCTGGCGTTGAGTGATACGAGCTTTTTAATCTCATGGGTAATGTCCTCTCCATGCTCATTCAGAACGGTGTACTCTGTGGAATCACTCTGAATGAGAGACATCACCAAATCTTGTACCGCCTGCTGATCAGTCGAATCAAGAAGGATCGGTTCTATGGAGTTGTTCATCACGTCCAAGTTCCTAGGTAAGACATCGCTTTTGATTGTAGCTAAGAAGTTTTGTTCATAACACTACGCGCGAGAGCAAGGTCAAAGGTTAAAGGGACAAGGTTAATTCTCTATTTTTCTTGATCTCTAAAACGCTAATCAATCACTCGCCATCGGACTACACTGATTTAAAGTAGTAGGACTCTTAAAATTAGAAAGTATTGTAACCAATTCGGGATCAATCATTCAAGAAAAAAATAATGAATACACCTTCCACTGTATCTCTAGGAAAAAATGGTCCGCAAGTGACTGCTCTGGGAGTGGGAACTTGGTCTTGGGGAGATCGCTTGTTTTGGGATTACGGCAAAGAATACGACCAGACTCAAGTGCGAGATGCGTTTCAAGCCTCGATTGATGCAGGGGTGACTCTGTTTGATACGGCGGAAGTCTATGGCTTAGGAGAATCGGAACGTTTATTAGGGACATTTGCTCAAGAGAAGACAACGCCTTGCGCGATCGCCACCAAATATTTTCCTTTACCTTGGCGAATTTTTCCGCAAGCGGTAGAAGATGCTCTCAGTGAAAGCCTTCAACGCCTGCAAGTTGACAGTATCCCTCTCTATCAAGTGCATACTCCCTTTACCTTCTTCATGAGTCAAGAAACTCTGATGGACACTCTCGCCCAAGAAGTTCAACGAGGACGGATCCAAGCTGTTGGAGTCAGTAATTATTCCGCCAACCAAATGCGCGAAGCACAGGAACAACTCGCTAAACATGGTGTGACTCTCGCCAGTAATCAAGTGCCGTATTCTCTGCTGAATCGTAAAATTGAGAGGAATGGGGTTTGGCAAACGGCTCAAGACTTAGGGGTGACGATTATTGCTTACAGTCCCCTTGCTCAAGGGTTGCTCACTGGAAAATATACGGGTCAAGAACAACCCAGTGGTGCACGTCGCTTAGATCCTAAGTTTAAATCCTCTGGGATCAATGAAGTCTCTCCCGTGATTAACAGTTTGCGACAATTAGCGGAAAAATACCAAAAAACGCCCGCTCAGATTGCCTTAAACTGGCTCATCACCCAAGGGACAATTCCCATCCCAGGGGCGAAAAATGCGGATCAGGCGCGACAAAATGCAGGGGCTTTGGGTTGGCAACTCAATGCTGAAGATGCTCAGGCGTTAGACCGTGTAAGCCAACCTTGGCAACGGTAAAATCAAAATTGTCTCATTTTTCCTCAAACTGTCCCCAATTGGGGACAAAACCAATCTTGTGACTGAAACAATTTGAGATCGATTCAAGTCAGTGAAGGGGCTTGGACCTTATACTCAATGACCATCATGGATTAAGCTGATTTCAGTAGCTGAGGCTATTGTCGCAAATTGATTGAATCTTCGATTCAGTGAGCCGAAGGCTCAATTGAGTTTGTCAAGCTCAACTGGACCAAAGCGTGAGGATATCGAACCATTCGCTTGACCAACGGTCGCAGCAGGTGCCTTCTGTTTAAGAAGGCGTAATCTGCGACTCGCCTTATATGCAAGGGCTAAAGCGGATTGGTTTGACGGCGACTCCTATAACTGGTTTGACTGTTCTCAGTCGAATAACATATTCTTTTTGACCTCATTGTGATCCAAAATTCATTATTGCGGATCAGATCTTTGCTTCACTTAGGGAAACAAAAGTTGCCCTTGCTGAGTTAATGACGCTTGATCCTCTCAGATCAAAGTAGTCCAACAAAGTGCAATGGACCAGCCCCACTAATTAATTCAATCATTAGCGCAAGAAATCCTAACATCGCTAAACGACCATTCCAAACTTCTGCAGTGGTTGTCATTCCCCACTCCCAGCGTTCTTGAGGATACATTTTGAGGTCTTCCTTTAAAGGCGTGACTTCGGCAAATCCTCGATTCGGTGAGTTCAAGGCCTGATCGACACAGTTGGTCAGGGCTTGGATAAAGGTAGCATCAGTATTTAAAGCGGGAACCCGTTGGAAGTTTTCTACCCCTGCTTCTTCGGCGAGTTCGCGGTACTCAATATCAATTTCTTGCAAGGTTTCAATGTGTTCAGACACGAAACTAATGGGAACGACCAACAAGTCTTTCACCCCTTTTTCGCCCAGTTCCACAATCGCTTCTTCTGTATAAGGTTTCAACCATTCCACTGGTCCAACTCGACTCTGATAGGCAAGAGTATGCTCATTGGGACGGTTTAAAGTTTTCATGATTAAGCGGGTGCATTCTTCAATCTCGTATTGATAGGGATCTCCTGCTTCTTCCACATAACTGAGGGGAACCCCATGAGCACTGAAGAAAATATGCACTTGGTCTGGGTTAGAAAATTTATCGAGTTCTTGGGCAATCAAGTTTGCCATTGCCTGTAAATAGGCGGGTTCGTCGTACCAAGACGGAATCACGGTATAGGGAAGTTTTTGCAGTGCAGGGTCTTCTTGCCAGATTCGTTCTAAAATCCGAAAGCTGGAACCACTGGTACTGATGGAAAATTGCGGATAGAGGGGCAAAATGACCAGTTTATCCAGTCGATCGCGCTTGATCCGAACAACTGCTTCTTCGGTGAAGGGATGCCAGTAACGCATTCCTACATACACCTTCGCCTCTTTCCCTTCTGCTTTTAATTGTGCTTGTAGGGCATCTGCTTGTTCTTCTGTAATCCGACGCAGTGGCGATCCGCCCCCGATTTCTTTATAGTTTTCTTGGGATTTGCGCGATCGCGCTGTGGAAATGAACCAAGCCAATGGTTTCTGCAACCAAGACACGGGTAAACGGATAATTTCTGGGTCAGAAAATAGATTGTATAAAAAGGGACGAACATCCTCTAGTTCGTCCGGTCCACCTAAGTTTAGAAGTAAAACCCCGACTCGACCCATAATAAGTATTGTTTATTAAATTTAAGTTTTCAGTTTCTTTATTAAGTTTAACAATTTCTTTCTAATTGAGTTAACCTCGCAAGAATTCTTAGAAATTCCCTGAACTGCCTTGGTAGGATGGAATCGTACTAGAGGTCAACTGAAAGACAAGAGGTTTTAACTAATGATCCAGCTTAATGTTCCCAGCATCAAATGTGACGGCTGCGCTGAAGCCATTACCAATGAAATTAAAAGCCATGACCCCAATGCCAAGATTGATGTCGATGTCGAAAATAAAATTGTTAAGGTAGAAACCACCGTTCAAGAAACTGCAGTCAGAGAGATGATTAACTCCGCGGGACATACCGTCAGTTAGAGTTAAGAAATATTAAATTAATTTGACAAAATTCAAGTGGAGTCTCGAATTATGGAGCAGTCGCCCTCTCAGCCCGAATCCTTCTACTATTTTGCCTATGGCTCTTGTATGTGTCCCGTTGATCTCAAGCGGACTTTACAGGAAAAGGCTTATCCTTACGTTGTTGGTCCGGCTACTCTCCCTCATTATCGTCTGGGGTTCTATCATCGCTCTCCCCGTCGCCAATGTGGGGTTTTAGATGTTGTTCCCGACCCCAGTGCATCCGTCATGGGAGTCCTTTACCACCTCCCGTGGCGGTTTAGCGAAGCCCTTGATCTTCGCGAAGAAGTCCCCACTCAAGGTTATCGGCGCGAAGAAGTGAGTGTTCAAGTGCAGGGGAAATGGTATCACGGGGTTCGGACTTATACAGTTGTCAATAAATTACCCCGAGAAATTCCGCCTAATGAATGGTATTTCCATGTTGTCCTTCGTGGGGCGACCACTTGCGGGCTTCCCGAAGACTATCGTTGGCAACTCTTTCACCAGATGCACAATCTTCAGCAAGCTGATCAATCCTGCGATAAAATCAGCTAGCAGCAATTGCCGATTAGGAGCATCGTCGTGTCAGCAACAAATAATCCTTCTCAAATTCCACCATCACAAGCAATTGAAAAAGATAAATCCCTCCATGCCACATCTGAAAATTGGTTTGAGTATCCGATCCGAGTTTATCCGCATCACACGGATTGTGCGGGAATTGTGTGGCATGGAACTTATCTACAATGGCTAGAAGAAGCCAGAATTGAATATTTGCGATCGCTGGGCTTGGATTATAGTGAATTAATGGCTCTGGGTTGCGAGTTACCAGTCGTTGACTTGTCGATCCGCTATCATTATCCCCTCCGTCTTGGGGATCAAGCAGTGCTCCGCAATCGCATGAATCAAATGTCGGGGGTACGCATCCATTGGACTTATCAACTACAATCGCTCGATCGCGAAACCAAGTATCTCACCGCAGAAGTGACACTGGTTGCTGTTGATCGAGAAAAAGGAAAAATCATGCGTAGTTTACCGCCAACGATGAAAGATATCTTAGTCAAACTACAAACTTAGGTCGGAGAAACTGCACTGAGGATAGACTAATCTCTGCTCAAGATTTGATAAGATTCTGCCTATAGAATTTGGAGATAATTAAAGTTATGACTATTTTAATGCAAGCCGAGGCAGCAGCAGAAGCAAGTAATGGTCTTCCCATTTCTTTCACCGCTGTTTATATTATTGGGTTTATTGCTGCGGTGACCATTGGTTCTATTGCTTGGTATAACTCGAAACGCCCCGCAGGTTGGGAAGGACAAGAGCGTCCAGACTGGGTGCCAGAAGTCGATACCAAACAAGAAGAAGAATCGGAGAATAAGTAAGAAACAGTGCCAAGTCTAACTGAAGTCGGGACTGATAACTGGGCTCGATATTGACCGTTTTAGCGAAGGGGCTGAGCATCCTGCGACCCCATTGTGCGTTGCAATTAGTCATCAAATGGGCTCTTAAAGGGGTGAACTAAGTTCGCCCCTTCTTCCCCCCGATCGGGCAGGGCTGTTTCATTCTTGGGGTTCAAATTGGCAGGGTAAGCCGTGAAAGCCTTTTGTCATCCTTCTAGGCGGGAATTTAAATGTTATGTCAACGCAAATTACAATTACTGTCAAACTTTTTGCTGCCTATCAAGAGGCTTATGGAGTCGAAGAAATTGAGCAACAATTTCCCTCAGCAACTCCAGTTTACGCTGTGTTAGATCGCATTTTAGAGGAACAACCGCAACTCGAACAATGGCGAGAGGTAACTCGTTTTGGAGTGAATCTTAATTTTGTTCCCCCAGAAACCCCTTTAAATGATGGCGATGAAGTGGTTTTAATTCCTCCAGTGAGTGGCGGTTGAGTTAAAGATTACGCCTTCGGAAAATGGAAGGGGCCTGCGCGTGACCGTTGGTGAGCTACCCCGTCCTACTTCGTTGAGGGCGAGGCTTCGATATTCACAGGGGCACGAATGCCCAAATTTGACCTGACGACCAAGTTGCAGACTTTCCCTGAACTTAACTTCCTCACGAATGCGGTGAGCAATCCAAAGTGAGGAAGTGAGGAGAGTGAGGATTTGTTTATACGCCCCGTCTCCCATTAACAAGAGCGGTCTCATGGGAGTCTTCTCCCCGCATTTAGATAAAAATTTTAATAATTTAAAGACAATTGATGAAACATCTCAACAAAAATTAAGAATTCATCTTGCGAGAATGATGATTGCGATATCGGAATTCCCTTCAGGGAATTACAAATAATAGTATGACTCCAAATCTGCCCAAGAAAAATCACCTTTATGGTCATGTTGCTTACCTGATCGGATTGCATTCACGATTCGCTTCCCACTGAGTTTCGATGACAATAAATGATCGACTTCCTTCAGGTCATCAATGGTAATTTCTATTTCTTGCTCTCCATATTTTGCTTTTAAGGCTGCAAGCAAATTCTCATCAAGTTCACTAACTTTGAGGCGATAAGTAACTGACATAATTTTGTCCTCACTTTTGTTGATGCTTTTAGCATAGCAAGCAATTCTTTCTGTTTTTCAGAGTTACTGTCTGAATTTAACGATTATTTACTAATCTAGATGAAATATCTTAAGAATCTTAAGAAATAGATAAGGTCTTTCCCCCGTCCGAAAATTGGGATCTAAAAATCATTTGAGATCTCAGCAACATGAAAACCGCAAGACTGGAAAAAATCGATTAGAATTGAGTTGCACTGAGGTTGCTTGGTCGCGGAGGGTTATAGCATTGGATGAATTGAGAACTGCTTTGGAACTAACCACAGAAGAGGAACTACAGCAGATTGTTGAAATTTTATTTTGTCGCCGATTTAATCCCCTTGATTATTTGGGCACGCCTGAACCCGCAGAAATTCTGAGTAAGGAACATTCCGCTTGCTTAGACGCGATCGAGCATCGCTTTCGGTTTCTGGCTGCAGATGGCTTTACGGTATTACGTCAACGTAGCCAAGACTTAAGCTATCGGCAAATTTTAATTCGGGTTTGCAGCTACTTAAAATTGTCTTTTTCCCGTGAACTTTCAACCACCGATCTCGAAGCAGAAATTTTCCTCAACTTAATGAGTCGGGCTTGGAAAGAACTTCCCGACTCAGAAAAAGCCTCAATCACGGCAAAAGTGCAAAATTCTCTCGCTGAAGCAAAATCCCCTGCACCGCTTCCCCCCCAGATTCAAAATAATCCGATGAGTTTTCTTCTCAAAGGAGGAAGTGTGGTCGCCGTCAGTTCGGTGTTGCGCCCGTGGTTACTGCAACAAATCGCCCGTCAGTTTGCTTTCCATTTTGCTCAGTATCAAGTGGCAAAAAGTGCGGTGATTCGTGGGGGAACTGCTGCTGCTGCACAACTGCAAGGTCAAATTGCCCTCAAAAGTGCTCAACAGGGTATGGCGTTGAGTGCAGCCCGTTATGGCGCAGTGCGAACTGTCTTTTCTTTTCTGGGGCCGATTTTATGGGGCTGTTTAGCGGCGGATCTGGGGTGGAAAACGATCGCGACTAATTATGGACGGATTATTCCCACGGTGTTTGCTTTAGCCCAAATTCGACTCCTCCGTGAAGATGACGCAGACTGGCAATTAGCATAAATGCTCTTTTCGCAACAGTATCCCCGCTTGTGGTTGTGGGGACAGAGATTCTTTTTTATTTTGCCTCTCCAGCCCACGATCGGCTCTTTAGGGCTTCTCGCGATCGCGCTGCTTGCGATTCAAACCGCCCCCAGAGAACTCCTCAAACGTCCTTTTAATTGGGGGTTATTTGCCCTCACCGCTTGGCTTTTACTCACCGCAACAACCGCAGAATATCAAACCGAAGCCTGGTTAGGACTCGCGAATTTTATCCCTTTTTTTCTGATCTTTGTCGGATTCAATCTCCTAATCGAAACCCCCCGTCAGTTGCGACGATTAGCAGAATTAGGGGTGATCAGTGCTGTCATGGTCGCGGTCATCGGAATTGGACAAATTGCCTTGAGTTGGCAAACGCCAGAAGCCTTACAACCCCTTTTGGGCTGGGTTTTAGACCCGAGGGGAAATCCTTCAGGGCGGTTAGCATCGGTGTTTATGTATGCCAATATTGCGGGGGCTTACTTATTAATCATGTTTACGCTTGCTTTGGGATTGTGGGTGGAGTGCTATCGTTTCCATCGTCAACAGGTCTGGCGTTGGCTAGGATTAACTGTCAGTCTCATTTTAATCGCGATCGCGCTGTTTCTCACCAGTTCTCGCAATGCTTGGGCGGTTGGCTTTTTAGTCACCGTCGTTTATGTCATTTATCTCTGCTGGTACTGGTTATTAGCCGTAGCTGCTGTGATCTTAACTGCGATTCTTGGTGCTGCTTTTGCCCCGCCTCCTCTCAATCAAGGGTTGCGTGTGATGATTCCGCGTTCGATTTGGGCGCGTCTCAATGATCAAATGTACCGCGATCGCGCAACAGAAACGCTTCGCACCACCCAATGGCAATTTACATGGGATTTAATGCAAGATCGTCCTTTTCTCGGCTGGGGCTTACGGAACTTTACTCCGCTTTATCAAGACCAAATGGGCATTTGGCTGGGACATCCCCATAACTTCCCCCTGATGTTGAGTGCAGAAATTGGCATTCCTGGGCTGTTGTTGTTGTTGGGATTAATCGGCAGCGCGATCGTTCGAGGGAGTATTTTAGTCAGCATTTGGTCACATCTGATGCCAACTCCAAACTCTCAAGAATGGAAACAAAATCAACTTATTTTCTTGAGCTTTATCATTGCCTTTTGCGCCCTCAGCCTGTTTAATCTCCTTGATATCACCCTTTTTGACCTCCGTCTTAACCTTCTTGCTTGGCTATTGCTAGCTGGAATCAATGGCGTGAGTCATCATTACCGTCACTTACAATTAGGCTTCAAACTAATGCGCTAGACGGTTTTGAATCGCCCAACGAGCTAATTCTGTCCGATTATGAAGACGAGTTTTATTCAACATATTGGAAACATGAGACTCAACCGTGCGCTGACTAACATTGAGTTTTTCCGCAATCTCGCGATTGGCTAATCCTTGAGCAACAAACTGGACAACTTTTGTTTCCGTCCGAGTCAGCGTCACATCCGCAGGGACATGGATTTTTTCACCTTGTTGCGCCCCATCAACACTACCCCCACTTTTATCGATCAACCGTTGGGCTTGCTTGAGGGAAGATTCCACCTGAGCGACTAACTCTTCTGGTTCAAAAGGTTTCACCAAATAAACATCAGCCCCAGTATTTAAGCCTTTGACGCGATCCGTCGTTTGTCCTTTAGCAGATAAAAACAGAACGGGAATCCAACTAATTCGGCTATCTTGGCGAACCTGCTTCACCAATTCATAGCCATCCATTTCTGGCATCATAATATCGCAAATAATGAGATCTGGAACTTCATGTTCTAAGATTTCCAGTGCATCTCGTCCGTTATCAGCAGTTGTGACTTGATACCCTTGAAATTCCAAATAGTCTTGTACTAATAGGATCAAATTGGGATCATCATCAACGAGAAGTAATTTTTTGGTTTCGTTATCGACTGGGTTATCTTTCATCTGTAGGTATTCAATAAGTGAGAGAAAGTCTTTTCGTGCAAAATTAAAAGGGTTGGCAACGCACTTAAGTATTTTACCGCAAATCACCTATCATTACTATCTTGTGATTCACTATTTTCTGTTATTCCTACCAAAGGATGAGTTACTAACAAATAATCTGTAACCACTTGATTGTTGAGTAAATGTTCTTGAATAATCCGCTCGATCGCGCTGGGAGTCACCTGATGATACCAAACCCCGTCAGGATACACCAACAAGATAGGACCCGAGCAACACACCCGTAAACAATTGGCTTTCGTCCGAAACACCAAACAAGAGGGATCATTGCTTGGGTCATCCAGTCCCAATTCTTGCAGTCGTCGCTTCAAATAGTTCCAAGATTCTAACCCCGCCTCATGAGAACAGCACTTTGGCTTCGTTTGATCCGCACATAAAAAAAGATGTCGTTGAATTTTCTGTAATCCTAAACGCTCCACTGTTGCTTGTAGCGTTTCTGGACATGGTTCATTCACTGCGGTTGTTTCTTCCATTCTGACCCCACCTCAAGACTCGAAAAACAGGTACGGAAACCCACACTTATCCGTCAGTTGCCAAGCCGTTGTTAATTCGGCTAAATTAGCACTCAGAACAAGAGAGTGCTAAAAAAAGAGGAACTTAACTTATGGCAACTGTATCCCTTAGTGTATCCACTGTCAAACCCCTTGCAGACCGCGTTTTTGTCAAGATTAGTCCCCAGGAAGAAAAAACCGCAGGCGGAATCCTTCTCCCTGATACGGCAAAAGAAAAACCCCAGGTGGGAGAAGTCGTTCAAGTCGGTCCTGGCAAACGCAATGATGACGGAAGCCGTACTGAACCAGAAGTGAAAGTTGGCGATCAAGTTCTCTACTCCAAATACGCGGGAACTGATATCAAACTTGGTCAAGATGACTATGTTCTTCTTTCTGAAAAAGACATTCTTGCCATTGTTAACTAAGTCAACCATATAAAGGATTAAAAAAGGAAAATTACTATGGCTAAATCGATCATTTATAACGAGCAAGCCCGTCGCGCTTTGGAACGCGGTATTGACCTCCTCGCTGAATCGGTTGCGGTTACTCTCGGACCGAAAGGACGCAACGTTGTTCTGGAAAAGAAATTTGGCGCACCTCAAATCATTAACGACGGTGTTACCATTGCCAAAGAAATTGAACTCGAAGATCACATCGAAAATACTGGTGTTTCTTTAATCCGCCAAGCTGCTTCTAAAACCAATGATGCAGCAGGGGATGGAACAACCACTTCCATTATCCTCGCTCATGCGTTAGTTAAAGAAGGCTTGAGAAACGTTGCTGCTGGGGCAAACGCAATTTCCCTAAAACGTGGAATTGACAAAGCAGTTGCTTTCTTGGTGGAAAAAATCAAAGAACACTCCACTGATATTAGCGACCCGAAAGCGATCGCGCAAGTAGGAACGATTTCTGCGGGTAACGATCCTGAAGTCGGTGATATGATTGCCCAAGCAATGGAAAAAGTGGGCAAAGAAGGAGTCATCTCCCTTGAAGAAGGGAAATCCATGACCACTGAATTAGAAATCACCGAAGGGATGCGCTTTGATAAGGGCTATATCTCCCCTTACTTTGCCACTGATACTGAGCGCATGGAAGCGGTACTAGATGATCCTTACATCCTGCTCACCGATAAGAAAATTACTGTGGTTCAAGACATTGTTCCCGTTTTAGAACAAGTGTCTCGTTCTGGTAAACCCTTACTCATCATCGCAGAAGATATCGAGAAAGAAGCCCTTGCGACGCTGGTGGTAAACCGTCTTCGTGGTGTCTTAAATGTTGCTGCGGTGAAAGCACCTGGATTCGGCGATCGTCGTAAACAAATGTTAGAAGACATTGCCGTGTTAACAGGCGGTCGTGTCATCACTGAAGATGCAGGCTTGAAACTGGAAAACGCAACCCAAGATATGCTGGGAACGGCGCGTCGCGTTACCATCACCAAAGACAACACCACTGTTGTTGCGGAAGGGAATGAAGAAGCGGTTAAAACCCGTTGTGATCAGATTCGTCGTCAAATCGAAGAAACTGAATCCAGCTACGACAAAGAAAAACTGCAAGAGCGTCTCGGTAAGCTCTCTGGCGGTGTTGCTGTGATTAAAGTCGGTGCTGCAACGGAAACGGAAATGAAAGACCGTAAACTCCGTTTAGAGGACGCAATCAACGCCACTAAAGCTGCAGTGGAAGAAGGGATTGTTCCTGGTGGTGGGACAACCTTAGCGCACCTTGCTCCAGACTTAGAAAAATGGGCAAATGAGAATCTCACGGGTGAAGCCCTCACGGGCGCAATGATTGTCATGCGTTCCTTAACTGCACCGCTAAAACGGATTGCTGAAAATGCGGGTGCTAATGGGGCTGTCATTGCTGAGCGCGTGAAAGAAAAAGACTTTAACGTTGGTTATAATGCTGCGGAAGATACTTTCACCGACTTATTAGAAGCGGGAATCGTTGACCCTGCTAAAGTAACCCGTTCTGCACTACAAAATGCAGCTTCTATTGCATCGATGGTCTTAACCACTGAGTGCATTGTTGCGGATAAACCTGAGAAAGAAAAAGCAGGTGCTGGCGCAGGCGCGGATGACTTTGATTACTAAACACTAACGCCGAAGAAAATTAGAAGTAGGGTTGGCTTTGTCCGCCCTACTGTTTCGGTTTTGTACCCTGCTTGTTCAAGGCAGGGTTTTTGGGTTGATAACTGGCAATCAAATGACAAAAAAACAGAAATTTCCTCATCTTGTTGGCTCAAAATGGACAGCGCAGAAAAAAACCTGGGGCTGGCGACATTTTGAAGTCGTTAATCGTAAAAATCAAGGAAAGTGGGTTTTTGCAGAAATGGTCGCCTCTTGTGATGCCAATGTGCGTTTTTGGATTAATGCTCAGCAACTCAAAGATCGAGATTTGTGGAAACCGGGTTGGACTCCCCTGCAAGACTTATGAATGAGCCTCGTTTAGCTACTCAGATCGAAGCAATTTTATACTTAAAAGCACAACCCCTTTCTCTTAAAGAAATTAGCGAATATGCTCAGCGCGATCGCGCTGATGTTGAAGATGCTATCCTCGAATTAATGTCTGATTATGCCCATCGTGATAGTGCGTTAGAGGTGGTAGAAACGCCTAATGGGTATAGTTTGCAACTGCGATCTACTTATCAGAAACTCCTCCATCATTTAGTCCCAGCCGAATTAGGTGTTGGGGCGTTAAGAACCCTCGCCGCGATCGCGCTGAAAAATCCCATTTTACAAACAGAATTAATTGATTTACGAGGCAGCAGTGCCTATCAACAAGTGCAAGAATTAGTCGAATTAGGGTTAATTCAAAAACGCAGAGAAGGACGATCCTATTGGTTAGAGGTGACCAATACGTTTTATCAATATTTTGAAATTGATGATCTAGCGCTACTTGAAAAGGAAAGGTAAGTTTGATGATCAGTCATTTGCTAGTGGGTAGTTTTTTCTTTTTCACTATTAAGCCTCTACTGGTCACTTATCACTAGTGACTAATAAAACGCGCTGTATAGAATTGACTTCAATCACAAAAAGGAACGAAAAGGAAAGCCTTGAAGGGCTGAGTTGATACTGCTTATGATTACTATATGTATTTTTCGATACAGAAAAGATGACGCAAAAAATACAAAATTTGACCGATTCCGATGATTAAATTGAATAATTACAGTTACGTGCCAACTTGGGTTCATTTTTCAAACCTTGGTTGCATAAGTTTAGATTCGCCAATCGTTAAAGCAGGAAAATTTGACTGATGATGTCTCACGCTAAACAAAAAAAGAAGGAAACTGTTTCTGGGCAGTATTCCCTTTGGAACTCACCTTTATTACAACCCTTACGCATAATTGCTCGTTCTTTCTCTCCCTATTGGTTCGCTTGCATTCCTCTCGTTGCGCTAATTTTGATTGTTACCCAAAGTGCAGCACAAGCCCAACACGCCTTTGATCTCGAAACGGTCGATATGAGTGACCCCGCAGTGATCAAAGGAATCCTCGATACCGTCTTTGTCTTCGTTTGTGCGGTGCTTGTCATTTTCATGAATGCGGGCTTTGGAATGCTCGAAACAGGCTTCTGTCGCCAGAAAAACGCCGTTAATATTCTCTCCAAAAACTTAATTGTCTTTGGGATTGCGGTGATTGGATACTGGGCATTGGGTTTTGCGTTTATGTATGGCTCTGGTAGTGCGTTTATGGGCTTTGCGGGCTTTTTCCTCTCCAGTAGTGACCCCGCAACCTATGGCTTAGATCCATTCCCTGCTGGCTTACCGATTTCTGTGTCTTTCTTGTTCCAAGTTGCTTTTGCTGCGACTGCAGCCACCATTGTTTCTGGGGCGGTTGCAGAACGGATTAAGTTTGTGGATTTCTTAATCTTCTCTTTCTTATTAACTGCCATTTCCTACCCCATTAGCGGACACTGGGTTTGGGGGGGTGGTTTACTCTCTTCCATTCCTTTCTTAGGCGGGGCTGGTTTCCATGACTTCGCTGGTTCTACTGTGGTTCACTCTGTTGGCGGTTGGGCTGCGTTGATGGGGGCTGCTTTTGTCGGTCCGCGCACAGGTAAATATCGCGAAGACGGTAGCAGTAGCGCGATTCCAGGTCATAATATGAGTCTTGCCACTCTCGGCTGCTTAATTCTCTGGATTGGCTGGTATGGCTTTAACCCTGGGTCAGAATTAGCAGCAACCCCCAATATCACTTATATTGCCATGACGACCACTCTCGCAGCAGCAGCAGGGGGCATTGCTTCGACCTTTACCTCTTGGTTTAAGGATGGTTATCCCGATTTATCCATGATTGTTAATGGCATTCTTGCTGGTTTAGTCGGGATTACAGCAGGCTGTGATGCGATTCCTTATCCGTTTGCTGTTCTCACTGGCGCGATCGCGGGAATTATTGTTGTTTTCGCTGTGTCTTTCTTTGATAGCATCAAAATTGATGACCCTGTTGGTGCAATCTCTGTTCACCTTGTCTGTGGTGTTTGGGGAACAATCGCCGTTGCTCTATTCGGAGGAGCAAACTTTGTCGCTCAAATCCTGGGTATTCTCACCATTGGTGGCTTTACAGTTCTCTCTAGTAGTATTGTTTGGGGAATTTTAAAAGCAACCCTTGGCGTTCGGGTTTCCATGGAAGAAGAAGTGCAAGGTCTCGATATTGGCGAACACGCGATGGAAGCCTACAGTGGCTTTGTCAAAGAAGCTGATGTTTTAAGTGGTGGTCGCAGTATGTCCATGAGTCAAGGCGGAGAAGTGCCTCGCAGTTCTGAATCGTAAACTAACTGAAAATCTTTCTTGGGGGATTTCCCCTCAGTCCCCCCAAACTGGGGGATTTTTTTGGGTCGTTTTGAAATCACCACAAATAACTAATAATACCATCTCGATCAATTAGTGCTACACAACGTAGGCTGAAACCCCCCTTAGTAAGGGGAATCCCCCCTAACCCCCCTTCAATAAGGGGGGAACCCTTGGGGGGATCGTTATGTAGTGCTAGTTGATCGAAACGCTATAACTATTTGCTGCGGAGAATTTTCATCTGCGCTAATATACGATATGCAGATCATGTTCTGCTCTTTTTGTTGTGTTTTCACCCCCTCTGCTTTCAATTATGACTTCAATTACTTCTCGTCGTTATCACATTACTACCTTTGGCTGTCAGATGAATAAAGCTGACTCGGAACGGATGGCGGGTATTTTGGACGCGATGGGCTATCAAGCAGAAGATGATCCTTATCTGGCTGATGTTGTAGTTTACAATACCTGCACAATTCGGGATAATGCAGAACAAAAAGTTTATTCTTATCTGGGACGACAAGCAAAACGGAAACAAAAGAGTGCTGATGTCACGTTGATTGTTGCTGGCTGTGTCGCACAACAAGAAGGGGAAAAGTTATTACGGCGTGTTCCCGAATTAGATTTAGTGATGGGTCCGCAGCACGCCAACCGCCTTGGGGATCTCTTGGAACAAGTACAAGAAGGAAATCAAATTGTTGCCACAGAACCCATTTACATTATGGAAGATATCACTAAACCGCGACGAGATAGTGATATTACGGCGTGGGTGAATGTTATTTATGGGTGTAATGAGCGTTGCAGTTATTGTGTTGTTCCCAATGTGCGGGGGGTAGAACAATCCCGAACTCCCGAAGCGATTCGGGAAGAAATGGAAATCCTCGCCGAACAAGGCTATCAAGAAGTCACGCTGTTAGGACAAAATATTGATGCTTATGGGCGTGATCTCCCTGGTTCGACTCCAGAAGGACGACATAAGCACACCTTTACGGATTTACTCTATTATGTCCATGATGTGCCTGGAATTGAACGGATTCGCTTTGCAACCAGTCATCCCCGCTACTTTACAGAACGTTTGATTCGCGCTTGTGCGGAGTTACCGAAGGTGTGCGAACATTTTCATATTCCGTTTCAGTCTGGGGATAATGAAGTCTTAAAAGCAATGTCTCGCGGTTATACTCATGAGAAATATCGGCGGATTGTGGATAAGATTCGTCACTATCTCCCTGATGCTGCGATTAGTGCAGATGCGATTGTCGGTTTTCCAGGAGAAACAGAAGAACAGTTTCAGAATACTTTGCGCTTGGTCGAAGATGTTGAGTTTGACCAGTTAAATACGGCTGCTTATTCTCCCCGTCCTGGAACTCCTTCTGCAAAATGGGAAAATCAACTCAGTGATGAGGTGAAAAGTGATCGCCTGCAACGGTTAAATCATCTGGTTTCAACGAAAGCTGCAGCGCGATCGCGCCGTTATTTGGATCGCACTGAAGAAGTCTTGGTGGAAGGACAAAATCCCAAAGACCCCTCGCAAGTGATGGGACGCACCCGCACCAACCGCTTAACCTTCTTTGCGGGTGACATTAATCAACTGCGGGGAAAACAAGTCCCTGTGAAAATTACAGAAGTACGCGCCTTTAGTTTGACGGGTGAAATGGTTTAAGTTGCAAGACTTGCAGGGGGAGTTACTTGCTCTTGTAAAAACTGCATTACTTGTTGTTCAATTTGTTCTGATGCACAGGCGATCGCGTCATGTCCGCAATTTTCAAGAATTTCTAAACGGGAATTAGACATTTTTTGCTGTAAGATTTTGCCATGTTCGAGGGGAAACCAACGATCGCGATCGCCCCATAAAATCAGGGTTGGACAAAGAATTTCTGCTAGATTCTCTTGGACATAACTAATTAAATTCGGTTGTTGGCGTTCTAAGCATTCAATTTCTTGAGCAGCTTGTTGTAAGGTTTGGGTAAAGTGCGCGATCGCGCCTGGATTTTCAATAAACGGATATGTCAACGCATACACATCCTCATAGCGACTCATGGCGGGTGTCGTAACCACCTCTCTCCGCGCAAACCGCACCGCTTCCCGCACCAAAGGGGCTAAAGGTTTAACTAAACGAGACTGATCAAACTCTCTCACCACCGCTAAAGGAATTTTTGACAGAAAACGCATACTCGCACTCGGTAAGGCTTCAGGGAAAATCGCAGCATTAACTAACACCAATCGCTCAAAATATTGGGGATAGTCGATCACTGAGGCTAACGTAACCAAGCCCCCTAAAGATTGAGCAATCACCGTCGCGGGTTCATCACATAACGCGGAAATCACTTGCGGTAACTCTTGCTGTAATTGGGTAATTTTCCACTGAAAAGGCTTATCCGAAAAGCCATGTCCTGTCGCATCAAAAGCAATGACTCGATAGTGTTGAGCTAAAATCGGAATCAGTCGTCGCCAACTATAACTCCAACTCCCAATCCCATGTAAAAAAATAATCGGCGGTCCCTCACCTCTTTCGCCATAAGCAAGGTGATGAACTTCACCTTGAGAATTATACACAGGTAACTTTTTTTGCCCCTCTGGAAATGTATTTTCCCACCAATTTTTCATTGTCCCACTTCTCCTTAAATGAGATTATTTTCAGTGTTGAACGAATAGTTGACAACCCAGAACTTTAGAATCAAGTGTAAATTTAATATAACAAATCACTGTTAATCATCAAATTCTCATGTTCTCCATTTAACCAACTCCTATTCCAACCATAACGTTTTGATAACTTTTGCGATATAGCAATATGATTAAATTTGTAAAAAAATGAGTCAATTCTTATTTATTAGCGACCTCGATAATACTTTAATCGGCGATGACATTGCCCTCGAACAACTCAATAAAATTTTACAGAAAAAGCGAGAAGCAGACGGAACAAAAATCGTTTATGCAACTGGACGTTCTCTATTTTTATATAAAAAACTGACCACAGAAAAGCCCTTAATCCCTCCTGATGCCCTCATTGCTGCGGTAGGAACAGAAATTTATCTTAACCCAGAAAGTCAACAAATCGATCAAGATTGGGTAAAATTATTATCTAACAATTGGCAACGAGATAAAATTTTAGAAATTACTCAAACCTTTCCCGAACTGGTTCTGCAACCTGAATCAGAACAAGGACAATTTAAGATCAGTTTTCATCTTTCTGCTGATACAGCTAAACAGAACATTGAGCAGCTAGAAAATAGGCTCAAAGAGAATGGTTTAGAAATTAAACTCATTTACAGTGGAAGTAAAGATTTAGATTTGATTCCCCAGCAAGCGGACAAAGGCTTAGCGGTTAATTTCTTACAAAATAAGTGGGATTTCAATGATCTAAAAACGGTTGTTTGTGGTGACTCAGGAAATGATATTGCACTTTTTAGCACAGGTCAACCTCATGGAATTTTAGTCGGTAATGCTCAAATTGAACTGCGAGAATGGTATCAAAATAATCAAACAAACTATCGTTATTTTGCCGACCAAAATTATGCAGCAGGAATTCAAGAAGGGTTACAATACTTTCATTTCATTTAAACTGGCAATTATAGCAGTTTTCGGACTAGCGAGGTCTATTCTAAATTTTGATTCTTTGTCCCTCAAAAGACTAACAAACACTATAATATCATGAGTCAAATCGTTCCTGTTCCATCCCAGCCCTTAACAAAAACACCATTAATTGAACTGAAAGGGATTTCTAAAACCTTCGGGACAAAACCCATTCTAGATGAAGTTGATTTAACAATTTATGAAGGAGAAGCCCTTGTTATTATCGGTCCTTCTGGTACAGGAAAATCAACAATTCTCCGCATTATAGCGGGTTTACTCGCCCCAGATAGTGGTGAAATTTATGTGAAAGGGAAACGGCGAGACGGATTAATTGAAGAACATGATGATGCGATGAATATTAGCATGGTTTTCCAACACGCAGCCCTGTTTGACTCTCTTACTGTTGATGAGAATGTCGGCTTTTATTTATATCAAAACTCGCGCTTACCTCGGGACAAAATTCGCAAATTAGTAGAAGAAAAACTGGAAATGGTAGGCTTACCTGGAACGGCTGATCTCTCCCCTGCACAACTTTCTGGGGGGATGAAAAAACGAGTCAGTTTTGCGCGGGCGATTATGTCAAACCCTGATGATCCCGCAAGTTGTCCTGCTGCAATTCTATATGATGAACCCACCGCAGGACTCGATCCCATTGCTTCAACAGTCATTGAAGATTTAGTTCGTCAACTCCAAGATACCAATACCGGATGTGGGACTTATATTATGGTTAGCCACCAAGATAGCACCATTCGTCGTACTGCGGATCGGGTTATTTTTCTATATGGTGGTAAAGTACAGTGGGAAGGCAATGTTCATGAAATTGATACCACCACCCATCCCATGGTACGACAATTTTTTAGTGCTAGTGTTGAAGGACCGATTCGGGTGATTGGTAGTTAAAACAATTGCAATGCAATTAAGGATATAAATATGCGATCGCGCACAATTCGAGAAGGTTCTGTCGGTTTATTGATTCTATTCGGTTTTATTTTATTTGGCGGGCTTTTTATCTGGTTAAGAGGGTTTAAACTCGGGCAACAAAGTTATAATATTACCATCGCTTTTCGGGATGCAAATCGAGTGATTGCGGGTTCACCTGTCCGTTATCGAGGGGTTAATGTGGGAGAAGTGGTTAGCATTAATCCCAATGCAAACGGGGTTAATATTGAAGTTAAAATTAATCGGGTCGATCTGAGTATTCCCAGAGAAAATTTATTAGTGGAAGCGAATCAATCTGGGCTGATCGGAGAAACCTCTATTGATATTTACCCTCAAGTGCAATTAGCTTCAGATCAAGCAGGAATCAATCCCCTTAGTGAAGATTGTAATTCCCAAATTGTCGTGTGTGAAAATGACACGATTGACGGAAAAGTTGGCGCAAGTATTGATGTTTTAATTCGGAATACAGCAGAAGCTGCGGAATTAATAAGCGATCCCGAGTTGTTTAATAACTTGAAAAATGTTGCTCAAAGTGCAACTGATGCTGCGGATGGAATTGCAGAAGTGAGTCGAGAATTATCAGAGATTTCTGGAGATGTGAGTCAACAATTAAAAGTATTAACAACAACCACATCTCAACAACTTAGAGTGTTAAGCAAAACGACAGAAAAAACGGGAGAACAGGTGATAGCCACCGCAGCGGAAGCAGAAGAATTAATAGGAAATGTGAATCGGGTTGTGGTCGCGAATCAAAAAAATGTAGAAACAACTCTCGCCGAAATTAGTGCGACCAGTCAACAATTGAATCAACTAGTTGATACTCTAGCAGCAACCTTACAAAGTCTTAATAGCAATTTAGAAGCAACGGATACTCAAGAATTGATTCGTAATTTAGAAACCTTAACGGCGAATGCAGCAGCTACCTCAGAAAACTTAAAAAAAGCCTCAGCAACCCTCAGTAGTTCTGAAAATTTAGTTTTACTTCAACAAACCTTAGACTCAGCACGGGCAACCTTTGAAAATACGCAGAAAATTACTTCTGATCTCGATGAATTAACAGGAAATCCTGAATTTCGACAAGATTTGGAAGATTTAATTAAAGGATTAAGTGACTTACTCTCTTCCACTCAAGACTTAGAACAACAATTGGCAATTGCTGAAAAAAATAACTTAGAATTAAAGCAGGACTAACTAATCTTCCAAGTCAAAGAGTAGTCTTTCTGTAATAGCAATGGCAGTAAACCGAATGACTGCAAGTTGATGAAAATGAGGTTGTTGGCGGTTAAAGAGTTGACAGTGGCGATGAAACTCTAGAAAAGCAGCACTGAGGTGATCAGCAAGTTTTTCTCGCTGCTGCACAGAAGAGACTTTTTCTAAACCATCCCGAGTCAAAATGAGTTGATAGAGAAATTGCCAATCTTCATCTATTAAAAGACTAGGAGTGGAAAAAGAAATTGTCTTCCACTGTTGAATAGGATGAAGCAGAGAGATGAAGTTTTCTTGAATCCCCAATTGCAAAAGCTGCCAACATCGATCGCGCACATATTTGGGAAAAGAATCAATGGTCTCTGGTGGTGTGAGCGAGTAACTCAAGGAAGAAATCCCCTGCAATCCCTCCTCAAGCCAGTTTTGAATCGTCTTTTCGGTGAGGGTGAATTCAATCCAAGCGGGAGGAGAGCAGCGAATGTCAGCGAAATCAGGAGGGATTGTCTCTTGTAACTTCTCTGTGATCGCTGCTGCAACTTGAGAGGCCAAAGAGGAGTGTTTTCTGGCTAAAAAGAGCGCGATCGCGCTACGATAGTTAAGTTTGTTGTCTTGCCAGCGCAGTGTCAACGGCGGAGGATGACACTGATCAGTTCTCAGCGTCAAGGGTTGAACCTCCAGTTGATCTAAAACAAATTCAATACTATTTTGGAGTCTCTCCTCAATTGAGATTAAAAATTCTATTTCCCTTGACGAATCTTTCCCTTTCACTGTATCTTTTTATACTCGTACCACAAATTACTGTACTGTAAAATTAAGCGTCAGCACCTGTAAATATAATGTATCCTTCTTCTGCTTCTGAAACGAATCGTCCTTTTGTAATTTGGCAAAGAGTTGCTGATTGGGCCCATAGTCATTATCGAGCACGAACCTTTGGCAAAGAGGAGCGCATTCCCGCCCGTCCTGGATTATTGTATCTTGTTGAACGAGGGGTCATTCGTTTAGCAGGTCTCTCCCAAAATGAAGGGCTCAAACCCTCTAGTCTTGGGGAAGAAGCAGAAACTTTTTTAGGTTTTATTGGGGCGGGTCAACCCTTTGAAATTGTCGCGCAATCTCCCTACACCCTACAAGCCTACGCCCATGTGGAATCAACTTCTGTGATTTGGTTATATTGGAAAGATATCGACAATTGGCCCCATTTTCGTGGGGAAATCTTAGAAGCCTTTCGCACTCAACACCAACGGAAATTAATCTGGCTGAGTACCCTCGGACAACGGCAAACCATCGACCGCTTACTTGGTTTTCTCACCCTTCTTGTGGAAGAACACGGAAAACCCATTGAAGAGGGATATTACTTACCTTTTCCCCTCACTCATGCTCAAATTAGCAGTGCCATTGGTTCAACTCGCGTCACCGTCACTCGTCTGATGGGAAAATTACGACAGCAAGGTAAAATTCTAATTGTAGAAGACAATTTAATCTGCTTACCTTATTCTCCCGAACCATTGCTCAGTCCAAACTAAGCCGAGGTTTGATAGACCTGTTGATAATAGGCTTGATATTCTTCTGATAACAAAGGTTCCCACCAGTGGCGGTTTTCTAAATACCAGCTTACTGTCTGGCGTAATCCTTCTTCTACAGTGACAGACGGTTGCCAACCCAATTCTGTTTTAATTTTATCGGCATCAATGGCATAACGGCGGTCATGTCCAGGGCGATCTTTAACAAAGGTAATTAACTCTTGTGCAGGAGACACAGGAAGACTCGGTGCGAGTTCATCCATCAAATCACATAACATTCGCACCAAGTCAATATTTTTCACTTCATTGTTTCCGCCAATATTATAAGTTTCTCCAGGTTTCCCTTTGCGAATAACAGTATCTAACGCCCGACAATGATCCAGAACATACAACCAATCACGAACATTTTGACCATCTCCGTAAACTGGTAACGGTTTTCCAAGGAGGATGTTAATACACATCAACGGAATTAGTTTTTCAGGATAATGATAGGGGCCGTAGTTATTGGAACAGTTGGTAATGAGGGTGGGGAGTTCATAGGTGTGGTAGTAGGCGCGAACTAAGTGATCACTCCCTGCTTTTGATGCTGAATAAGGGCTATTTGGGGCGTAAGGGGTTGTTTCTCGGAATGGGGGATCGTCGGGCTCTAATGTGCCATAAACTTCGTCTGTGGAAACATGGAGAAAGCGTCCGTTTCCCTCTAGCTGCGGGTAATAATTGCGGAAGGCTTCAAGGAGGGTAAATGTCCCGATGACGTTGGTTTGAATAAACGCATCTGGGGCTAAAATTGAGCGATCCACATGGGATTCTGCTGCAAAATGAGCAATCGTATTAATTTGATAGTCTCGCAAGAGACGGTCAACTAGAGCGCGATCGGTAATATTCCCTTGACTAAAATGAAAATTAGGGTTGGATTCTAATTCTTTTAAGTTATCAAGATTTCCCGCATAGGTGAGAGCATCGAGGACAACTACTGCATCTTCGGGGTGTTCATTGAGCCAATAGTGAACAAAATTAGATCCAATAAAGCCAGCACCGCCAGTGACTAATAAATGGTTATTTGTAGTTCGTTGTTGGTTCATGGTTGTTTGTTGTTTGTTGTTGGTTCATGGTTGTTTGGTAACTGGTAACTGCTGTACCTCGATCCGCTAAGGAACGCTATATTAATTGTTAATTATTAGTTGCTTTGCCTCCTGAATCCATTTTTGAACAGTTTCCACAGGAGGACAATAGTCTTTGCGTTTGAAAAGAGACACCTGTAATTTTAGAATTTGACGATGGAGTTTTTGCGGGTGCATTTGACTTAACTGCTCAATTGAAGCGATTCCCCCATGAAGTAATAAGCCACAATAGTCACAACCAACACTTTCAACTCGGGCTAAATCCGCCATGATCAGCCATTTATTAATCTGTTGCGGTTTTTGCTGTAAATGGTGCGCGATCGCGCTTTTTCCCGCAGCCGTTTGCCCTTTTTTTAATAAATCTTCTGTTGTCTGAATTCCTAAAGATTCAAGGCGCGATCGTGTTGTCTCATCCAAACGGGGTAACTTGTTAATTGGCCAACTTTTTCCTTGCATGGATTAAGTCACCCCCAAAAGGGGCGACAGTAAACTAGGATTATAGTTTTACTTCAATATCAACCCCTGCGGGTAAATCGAGTTTCATCAAAGCATCAATAGTCTTAGAAGAGGGCTGATAGATATCAATAATTCGGCGATGGGTGCGTGTCTCAAAGTGTTCCCGAGAATCTTTATTGACGTGAGGGGAACGCAAAACACAATAAATTTTCCGTTTCGTGGGTAGAGGAATCGGACCCACAGCATTGGCATCGGTACGCTTTGCCGTTTCTACAATTTTATCGCAGGAAGTATCAAGTAAACGTCGATCAAATCCTTTGAGACGGATCCGAATTTTTTGCTGTTGGATAGTTGCCATAGTTGAAATGAGTTAATTCAGTTGTCGAGGTTCAGAATAATGAAAACCGTAAAAGCGAATAAAAGAGCAACAGGGAAATATCCACTGCTGCTCTTAAGAAGTTATCTTAGTGAGCTATGCCACAATTTTGGACACAACACCAGCACCAATAGTGCGACCGCCCTCACGAATCGCAAAGCGCATTCCTTGTTCAATTGCAACAGGGCTGATGAGTTGTACGGTCATTTTGACACGGTCACCTGGCATCACCATTTCTGCTTCACTGCCATCATCTGCTGTAAAAGCGGTGATGGTACCAGTGACATCAGTTGTGCGGACAAAGAACTGAGGACGATAGTTGGGGAAGAAAGGTGTATGACGACCCCCTTCTTCTTTTTTCAACACATAAACCTCAGCTTCAAACTGGGTATGAGGGGTGATGGAGCCAGGTTTCGCCAGTACCATTCCGCGCTCAATATCATCTTTTTGAATCCCACGGAGAAGAATCCCAACGTTGTCACCAGCCATCCCTTCATCAAGGGTTTTCTGGAACATTTCAACGCCAGTGACAGTGCTTTTACGGGTATCTTGAATCCCGACGATTTCGACTTCTTCGCCCACTTTAACTTTACCGCGTTCAATCCGACCTGTGGCAACCGTTCCCCGACCTGTAATGGAGAATACATCTTCCACCGCCATTAAGAAAGGCTTATCAATATCCCGCTCTGGTGTGGGAATATAGTCATCCACTGCATCCATGAGTTCGTAGATTTTATCAACCCACTCGTTTTCTCCTTTGCTAATTTGAGGATTTTTGGTGAGTTCTTCTACAGCCATTAAAGCAGAACCAGAAATAATGGGGATATCATCGCCTGGGAAATCATACTCACTCAGCAATTCCCGAACTTCAAGTTCTACTAACTCTAAAAGTTCTTCGTCATCCACTTGATCAACTTTATTCAAGAAAACCACGAGGCTAGAAATTCCCACCTGACGGGCTAGCAAAATATGCTCACGGGTTTGGGGCATCGGACCATCTGCAGCAGAACAGACGAGGATTGCACCATCCATCTGTGCTGCACCTGTAATCATGTTTTTTACATAGTCCGCGTGTCCTGGGCAGTCCACGTGGGCATAGTGACGCTTATCGGTCTCATATTCCACGTGAGCCGTGTTAATGGTAATTCCCCGCGCTTTTTCTTCTGGGGCAGCATCAATATCTTCATATTGACGTGCTTTTGCCCGACCAGAGGAGGACAAGGTCATTGTCAAAGCTGCAGTTAATGTGGTTTTACCGTGGTCAACGTGACCAACAGTGCCAATATTCGCGTGATCTTTTGTACGTTCAAATTTTTCGCGTGCCATGAGTCAATTCTTCCTTAAATATCCTAATTATGCGTTCCCTTGAGTTTTGGCAATGACGGCTTCAGCAACGTGATTCGGAACTTCAGCATAATGGCTGAATTCCATGGTGAAGATGCCTCGACCTTGTGTTTTTGAGCGGATGTCAGTGGCATAGCCAAACATCTCAGCAAGCGGGACTTCCGCTGAAATCTTCGCGATCCCATCGTCGGTATTCATATTACCAATTTGACCGCGACGAGAGTTCAGGTCACCCATTACATCCCCTAAGAAATCTTCGGGAACTTCGACTTCCACTTTCATCATTGGCTCTAATAGGGCTGGACTTGCTTTTTTAACCGCTTCACGGATGCCCATAGAGCCAGCAATTTTGAAAGCCATTTCTGAAGAGTCCACATCATGATAAGACCCATCCACTAAGGTGACTTTCAAATCAATCATGGGATAACCTGCTAATATACCAGATTCACAGGTTTCTTTGATCCCTTCTTCCACAGAAGGAATATATTCTTTGGGGATGACCCCACCGACAATTTTAGACGTAAATTCAAAACCAGTTCCCGCTTCTCCTGGTTCTACTTCTAAAACCACGTGACCATATTGTCCTTTACCGCCACTTTGACGAATGAATTTCCCTTCTGCATTTCCGGGTTGACGAATGGTTTCACGATAGGCAACTTGCGGTTGACCAATATTCGCTTCCACTTTGTATTCCCGCAGCATCCGATCCACTAGAATTTCGAGATGGAGTTCTCCCATACCCGCAATTACGGTTTGATTGGTTTCCGCATCAGTGGTGACTCGGAAGGTGGGATCTTCATCCGCTAACGCTTGCAGTGCTTTGGAGAGTTTCTCCATATCTGCTTTGGTTTTTGGCTCGACCGCTACAGAAATAACCGGTTCAGGAATGAAGATGGACTCTAGAATAATGGGGTTATTCTCATCACAAAGGGTATCGCCAGTGGTGGTGTTTTTCAAGCCCACGATCGCGCCAAGTTCTCCAGCCCGGAGTTCATCCACCTCAATGCGATCATTGGATTTCATCACAATCAAGCGCGAGAGCCGTTCTTTCTTATCCTTAGTGGCATTGTAAATATAACTGCCTTTTTCCAGAACACCAGAGTAAATCCGCACAAAGGTCAGTCGTCCATAAGGATCCGCAGCCACTTTAAATGCTAATGCTGCTAAAGGCTCATCATCACTAGAGGGGCGAGTGGCTTCTGTCCCATCAGGAAGAATCCCTTCAATGGGAGGCACTTCCGTGGGTGCAGGCAGATAATCAACCACTGCATTGAGCAATAATTGTACCCCTTTATTTTTAAAGGCTGACCCGCATAACATAGGAACAATTTCTCGGTTTAAAGTCCCTTTACGCAACCCACTCCGAATTTCTTCCTCGCTCAAGGTTTCTTCAGCCAGATACTTTTCCAGAAGTTCCTCATCGGTTTCGGCGACTGCTTCTATTAACTCAGCACGATACTTTTGAGCAAGCTCCATCATCTCCTCGGGAATTTCAGTGATTTCGATATCTGTTCCCAAGTCATTGTTGTAGATGTAAGCCTTCATTCCCACTAGATCAACGAGTCCCAAAAAGTCACTCTCAGCACCAATGGGCAATTGAATCGGAACCGCATTGCAACGGAGCCGATCGCGCAATTGCTCATAGACTTTATAGAAGTTAGCACCGGTGCGATCCATCTTATTGACAAAGACAATTCTGGGGACGCTGTAGCGTTCCGCTTGTCGCCAGACCGTTTCGGTTTGAGGTTGGACCCCGCCAACCGAACACAAAACAGTAATCACCCCATCTAACACCCGCATCGAACGTTCCACTTCGATTGTGAAATCCACGTGACCTGGGGTATCGATAATATTGATTTTATTATCGAGCCAACTGGTACTAATTGCTGCTGCAGTAATGGTGATGCCTCGTTCTCTTTCTTGAGACATCCAGTCCATCACGGCGTTTCCATCATGAACTTCCCCCAGTTTATGCGCCACCCCTGAATAATATAAAATCCGTTCGGTGGTTGTGGTTTTCCCCGCATCAATATGGGCAGCGATTCCGATATTACGGACTCGTTCTAGGGGAATAGTACGTGCCATAGCGACCTCCTTTTGTGAGCAGTGCTGCTTTTTATATACATTTCTTGGCTGTTTACAATTTTATAACTTTTTTTACATTTCCACCGCAGGTCGAGCCGTTTCACTGCTGTTTTCGTTATTAATAGCGGTAATGGGCGAAGGCTTTATTCGCTTCTGCCATCTTATGGGTTTCTTCCCGTTTCCGAATGGTGCTTCCCGTTTCGTTTGCTGCGTCAATGATCTCGTTCGCAAACCGAATCGCCATCGTTTTTCCTGAGCGACTGCGACTATATTGAGAGAGCCAACGCAGAGCGAGGCTGGTTCCTCTTTCGGGGCGTACTTCCATGGGAACTTGATACGTTGCTCCCCCCACCCGTCTCGCTTTCACTTGCACCAACGGGGTGACATTGCGTACTGCTTGTTCAAAGGTTTCTAGGGGGTCACTATTGGTTTTTTCTTCTACGAGCTTAAACGCATCATAGAGAATTCTTGAGGCTACTGATTTTTTCCCGTCCATCATCAACCGCCGAATCATCATGCTGACGAGACGGCTATTATAGACAGGATCGGGGGGGACTGGACTTTTTTTGACGTTACTCCGACGAGACATAAGCGAGCTTCCTAAAATTTAGCTTATTCTTTTGGGCGTTTAGTGCCGTATTTCGACCGTCCTTGACGACGATCTTTAACTCCGGTTGTATCGAGAGTTCCACGGACAATATGATAGCGGACACCAGGTAAATCTTTGACCCGTCCACCGCGAATGAGAACCACTGAGTGTTCTTGTAAGTTATGACCGATCCCAGGAATATAGGCGGTCACTTCATACCCCGAGGTCAGGCGTACCCTTGCCACTTTCCGTAGGGCGGAGTTGGGTTTTTTGGGCGTTGCGGTATATACCCGCGTGCAGACCCCTCGCCGTTGGGGGCATTCTTTTAATGCGGGGGATTTGGTTTTTTGAGTGAGTTTTGATCGCTCGTTTCTGATCAGTTGTTGGATTGTGGGCATGAGTTAGCCTTGGACAATTCCTTGTTGAATGCTGTATTTACTGTCGTCTATTTTTGAGTCAAAGATTACGCCTTCCTAAACGGAAGGCGCCTGCTTTGACCGTTGGTCAACAGCACCCCATTGTATCCCTATTTTTAGAAACTTGTCAAGACTATTTCCCCTCTAACAAAGGGGAGTTTCTTGGCTTTGGACACCATCAACTTAATCTAAAGAGAAAGAGAGACCACAACTACAAGCCTTAACCGCTTGCGGATTATTGAAACGAAATCCGCCCCCCATAAGATCTTCAGTGTAGTCGAGTTTCAATTGATGAAGATAGGGAAGACTTTTTTCATCAATGACCACGGAAAACTCAGTTTGGGGATAAACGCGATCGCTGCTGGCAATTTCTATTGACCAATCTAGGGTATAGTAAAGTCCAGAGCAACCGCCTTCAGCAACGCCAATCCGCAAATAACTCTTTTCTTGCTTGCGGGTCGTTTGCAACCGCTTAATTTCTTTTTGCGCAACGTCACTAATTTCAATCATTACTTGGAACTGCGAGCATAATCATCCTGAAAACGAATAATATCATCTTCTCCTAAATATTCTCCGTTTTGCACTTCAATCAGTACCAAGTTAATCACCCCAGGATTTTCAAGACGGTGAGAAGTACACTGAGGAACATAGGTGGATTGATTTGTCGTTAAAATTTCTTCGCGATCGCCGCAAACCACTTTTGCTGTTCCTGAAACCACAATCCAGTGTTCACTGCGATGATGGTGCATCTGCAAACTGAGGCGATGTCCAGGTTTCACCTCAATCCGTTTAATTTTATAGCCTTGTCCTTCTTCGAGGGTACTAAACGATCCCCAAGGACGAGATTCAGTTTCGGTCGCTGTAGAAAATTGGATGGATGAGGGAATTGTAAGGGCTTCTACGTTAGACATAATGCTTTCTCTCAAGTAACAATTGATACAAAAATTTTAAACAATAAATCGTTCTGGAAAAAGGACGTAAACAATTTGAAAGAAGTTTCATCTCGTCCCTCTAATTTCTAATATTCCCACAGATCTTCTATAAAAAAGCTAAGTTTTACAGTATCCCAACTCCCGATTCCCGATTCCCGAACCACACCGACCGATAAACTTTTTCAGCAACCCCTATTTACTATTTTCAAAAACTAAATCATCCGCCATATCAAAGTTTGCAGTGACATTTTGCACATCATCCAGTTCTTCTAGGGCATCCATGAGTTTGAGCAGCGATCGCGCTTGGTCGGGATCACTCACTTCTACCTCATTATTGGCAATCCACCGTAACTCGGCTTCTTTTACTGGAAAGCCTTGGTCAATTAGCGTCTGATTGAGTTGTTCCAGTGCAGTGACTTCCGTAAACACTTCCGCCCCCGGATCATCATTCATTTCATAGGTTTCCGCCCCACCTTCCACTGAGGCTTCTAATAACGCCTCTTCATCAATTTCGCCTTCTAAACGGACAACACCTTTTTGTTCAAACATCCAACTAACACAGCCCGTTTCCCCCAAGTTTCCGCCATTTTTGGAGAAAGCCGAGCGTAAATCAGCAGCCGTGCGATTGCGATTATCGGTGAGGGCTTCAATGAGAATGGCGACACCGCCTGGACCATAACCTTCATAGCGGATGGCTTCGAGTTGATCCTCATCACCACCAGCCGTTCCTGCCCCTTTCGCGATCGCGCGTTCAATATTATCATTCGGAATACTCGCTGCTTTTGCCTTATCAATGGCGGTACGCAGTTGAAAATTTGCCTCGGGATCGGGTCCCCCGTTGCGGGCTGCAACAATGATGGCGCGAGAGAGTTGAGTAAAGGTTTTCCCTTTTTTCGCATCCACTCGCGCTTTTTGCCGTTTAATATTTGCCCATTTACTATGTCCTGCCATATTAATTTTGTTATTTGTTCTTCGTTATTTGTTCTTTGGGAACTGGGAACTGGTCACTCCCTCTCCCCCTCGTCCCGATGACGTTGTAAACTAAGCAGGGTAGGGTAAGACAACCCTCTAGCATAATAGCAATTGTACTGAGGAGACGATATGGCGCTTGAATATCCTAATGATTTGAAATACCTTGACTCTCACGAATATGTGCGGGTAGAAGGGGAGACGGCAACCATTGGCATTAGTGCCTTTGCGGTGGATCAATTGGGAGATATTGTTTTTGTAGAACTCCCTGATGTTGATGAAACCCTAGAAAAAGGGGAAACCTTTGGCACGGTGGAATCGGTGAAAGCCGTGGAAGATATGTATGCCCCTGTTTCTGGGACAGTCATTGAGCAAAATACTGCGGTGGTTGATGCCCCAGAAACGATTGTTGAAGATCCTTATGGGGCAGGTTGGTTATTAAAAATCCAACTCAGTAACCCTGATGAGGCAAATGATGCTCTTTCGGCAGATGAATATCGGGCGAAAGTGGAAGGAGAATAGGGAGAAAAATTAATTTTCCCCGCCAAATTTGTTACAAATTGATACAGGAGGACTCGCTAAGTTCTTTAGTGTAGTAAACACATCCATTTTCTATGGTTAGTTTAGATTCAAAAACCAAACAAACGACAACAAAACAACAGAGTTCCCCCGTTGAGGAAGTTCTGGGATTAGAGGATCAATTTGTGAATCGTCACGTTGATCCCACATCCGAAGAAATTGATCAGATGCTGAAGGCGTTAGGCTTTTCGTCTTTAGATGCCCTGATTGATGAAACCGTTCCCAGTTCCATTCGCTTACAAAAGGAATTAGATCTACCAAAGCAAAAAAGCGAATATGAAGCCCTGAAACAACTGCGCGCGATCGCGTCAGATAATCAGGTGTTTCGCTCTTTTATTGGCATGGGATATTACGACTGTATTACCCCGGCTGCCATTCAACGGAACATCTTAGAAAATCCAGGCTGGTACACCGCTTACACGCCCTATCAACCAGAAATTGCCCAAGGGCGCTTAGAAGCGTTGCTGAATTTCCAAACCATGATTAGTGATTTAACAGGGTTGGAAATTGCTAACTCTTCGCTGTTGGATGAAGCCACCGCAGCAGCAGAAGCCATGAGTATGAGTGTTGGCGTTTCTAAGAGTAAAGCAACCGCTTTCTTTGTTTCGGAGGAATGCCATCCGCAGACGATTGAAGTGTTACAAACAAGGGCGCAACCACTGGGATTAGAAGTCATCGTGGGCAATCACCGCGAATTTGATTTTAGTACGCCTATTTTCGGGGCATTACTACAGTATCCGACCACAGAAGGCAAAATCTGTGATTATCGGGAATTTGTGGAAAAAGCCCATGAACAAAAAGCGTTAGTCACAGTTGCAGCCGATCCTCTGAGTCTAGCGTTATTGACTCCGCCTGGAGAATGGGGGGCTGATATCGCGGTTGGCTCTACCCAACGGTTTGGGGTACCGTTAGGGTATGGTGGACCACACGCAGCGTACTTCGCAACGAAAGAAAAATACAAACGTCAATTACCTGGCAGATTAGTCGGTGTTTCCAAAGATACACAAGGAAAACCAGCGCTCCGCCTCGCGTTACAGACGCGAGAGCAGCACATTCGGCGCGATCGCGCAACCAGTAATATTTGCACCGCGCAAGTGTTACTCGCCGTGATTGCTTCTATGTATGGGGTCTATCATGGTCCCGGGGGCATCAAACGCATTGCTGAAAAAGTGCATCGTTTGACCGTCACCTTAGCCGAAGGTTTAAAACGCATTGGTTATACCATTGCATCTGAACCGTACTTTGACACCTTAAAAATTGAAACCAATAACGCACCACAAACTCAGCAAGCCATTCTGCAAGCAGCAGAAGAACAACAAATTAACTTGCGTAGCTATGCTGATGGTGCATTGGGTGTCAGTCTGGATGAAGCGACAACAGTAGAAGAAGTAAAAATTCTTTTACAGTTATTTGCAGGAACAGAAACCCTTCCTTTCTCGTTGGAAGAATTAGTTCCTGAATTAACGTTTGAGTTTCCCGAAACCTTTAATCGCACCAGTAGCTATCTCACAGAAGCCGTCTTTAACCGCTATCACTCGGAAACGAAACTGGTTCGTTATCTCAACCATCTCCAAAGCAAAGATTTATCGTTGACCACATCCATGATTCCCTTGGGATCTTGTACGATGAAGCTCAACGCTGCTGCTGAGATGTATCCGGTGACCTGGGCAGAATTTGGCAAAATTCATCCTTTTGCCCCGAAATCGCAAACCAAAGGCTATCAAACCCTATTTGAGCAGCTAGAAACGTGGTTATCGGAGATTACAGGCTTTGCTGATATTTCTCTACAGCCTAATGCAGGCGCACAAGGAGAATATACAGGACTACTGGTGATCCGTCAGTACCATCAAACCCGTGGAGAAGGTCATCGCAATATTTGCTTAATTCCTGAATCTGCACACGGAACCAACCCTGCAAGTGCAGTCATGTGTGGGATGAAAGTCGTTCCTATTCAGTGCAATGAACGGGGAGACATTGACCTCGATGACTTACGCACGAAAGCGGAAAAACACAGTGAAAATCTCGCTGCGTTAATGGTTACCTATCCCTCCACACACGGGGTATTTGAAACCGAAATTCAAACCATCTGCGAAACCGTTCACCAACACGGCGGACAAGTTTATCTCGATGGGGCAAATATGAACGCGCAACTGGGCTTATGTCGTCCTGGAGATTATGGCGCAGATGTTTGTCACCTCAACTTGCACAAAACCTTCTGTATCCCGCATGGGGGCGGTGGTCCTGGTATGGGTCCCATTGGGGTTCAAGACCACTTAAAACCCTTCCTCCCCCGTCATCCTGTCATTGAAACGGGCGGAGAACAAGCCATTGGTGCGGTTGCTGCTGCGCCTTGGGGAAGTCCGAGTATTTTACCCATTTCTTGGATGTTTATCGCCATGATGGGCGCAAAAGGACTCACTCACGCCAGCAAAGTTGCCATTCTCAACGCAAACTATATGGCGCACCGTTTGGATGAACACTATCCTGTGTTATATAAAGGGAATGCCGATTTAGTCGCCCACGAATGTATCATTGACTTGCGCCTCGTGAAGAAGAGCGCGAATATCGGTGTCGATGACATTGCAAAACGGTTAATGGACTTTGGTTTCCATGCACCAACGGTGTCTTGGCCCGTTGCGGGAACGATGATGATTGAACCGACAGAAAGTGAGTCGAAAGAAGAGTTAGACCGCTTCTGTGATGCAATGATTGCCATTCGCAAGGAAATTTCTGCCATTGAAATGGGAGAAGTCGATCCTGAGAATAATGTTCTCAAAAACGCTCCTCATACTCATGAAATGGTGATTGGGGATGATTGGCAACGTCCTTACTCTCGGGAAAAAGCAGCATATCCCAGTGACTGGTTACGGGATTATAAATTCTGGCCCAGTGTGGGACGGATTGACAATGCGTTCGGCGATCGTAATTTAGTCTGTTCCTGTGTGGGGATGGAAGCGTACACCGAGTAACAATCACTGATTGATTAAGCAGTAGCCAGTGACCAATGAATCTGTTGGTTGCTGGTTACTTTTTTACATTTTCTGGCATGGACAGCTTATTTCACTAAGTTATAAAACCTGAATGGAGGTTTTTAATATACTCAGAGGTTGGATAAACATCAGGTGGACCCATTTCTAGGACTCTATTAAAGGCTTCATGAACTACTGGTGGAGGATTATCATCAAAAGTATCACCAAAAGGAATGGGAAAACCTTCGCGATGTATTTCTATATTTTCCATAAAACCTATCATCTTTGCATATTCGCAACAATCAATAATACTGATAATTGAAAGTTCTGGTTCAAAAAGAGATAGTTGTTGAGAAGCAGTTAAAGATCCAATAACAACAAATCTATCCCCTGGATAAATATTGATGATTTCACTTAAAGAAGAATCTTGTATTCCATGATCTTTAGCTAATTTAATTAATTTAGAAGGATCATCTTCTGGTCTAGTTGTTAGAAGCACATGATCTCCTAGTTTACACCCCCAAAAGTTTTCCAGATTAGGTTTGTCTGTAAGCCAATTTTTATATCTAAATAGAAGAAGAATACTCTTAGAGTAGAAGTTCCATCTAAAAGTAGTCTCTTTATTTAACTTATGAATTCCTCTAGGTGGCTGAGGTGAATTGTTTTCAAATTCATTGTAAATTACTTCTTCAACTGTTGATATTGCCTGATCTAAAGGTAGAATAAAAAATTCTCGATTAGCTCGATAGCGATATCTTTTCAGTTTTTGGTGTAATCGTTTTTCAGCAAGAAAACAGTCAGGAACATCTCTTTCGTAGCAAACATTAAAGTCATCTGGTAAGCCTGTAGTAGATAATTCTTTTGCTCTTTGGAAAACTTCACGTTCTGTACGTCCAATTTTGAGCATATCTGAGCTAAAAGCAGGATTTTGCATAATGTAAACAGAACCCCTACTCATCATCTTCATCCTCACATTTATTTAAGCCATTGCAAGCAGTATAGAATACTCAACAGAAGTATTCTATTAGCAAGTTGTACCTTATTACGAAACATTCTTCCAGTATGAATTTACTCAGCTTGCAGTAAAACAGTATCAAGTCTCCATTATTGTCTATGATCCAGCAAATGAGGTGATTATGCAATGGGAAAAGTAGATCGCTATCGAGAATATGTTCAGACATTACTCAGCGAGTATGCTGCTGATGATGTCTCCACTGATGAAGTGGAAGTCCAACTCATCTTTGATACAGAACGAGATCATTATCAGTGGATGAATGTTGGTTGGCAACAATTACATCGAATTTATCGTTGCATCATTCACTTTGACATTAAAAATGATAAGATTTGGCTTCAACAAAATCTAACCGACCAAAATCCTGCAGATGATTTAGTTGTCATGGGAGTTCCGAAAGAAGATATTGTGTTAGGGTTACAACCTCCTCTCAAACGCCAGTACACTGATTATGGTGCAGCTTGATGAAGCGTGCGCGATCGCGCTGGTAGTTAGTCCATAATGATTAGTAAGTTATAGACAAAGAATTTGCACTGATGAGTCAGCACACAAGACAAGTTATTTTATACAAGGATGAAGACGGTTATTGGATTGTCGAGTGTCCCAGCCTGAAAGGATGTCATAGTCAAGGAAGGACAAAAGAGGAAGCTCTCTCGAATATTAAGGAAGCCATTGTGGGCTATATTGCTGCTTTGGAAGAGGACGGTCTCCAGGTTCCAGAAGATGATTTTGAAACATTTTTAGTGGTGGTGTGACTAAGTTACCAAGTATTTCAGGTCAAGAATGTATTAAGGCTCTGGAAAAGATTGGTTTTTATCAAAAGCGACAAGCAGGTAGCCATATTATCATGCGAAGAGATGAACCCTTTACCCAAGTTGTTGTTCCCAATCATTCAGAAATTGCCAAAGGGACACTCAGATCAATTATTCGAGAGATTGGATTGAGTGTTGATGAGTTTATTGCGTTTCTGTAGTTTTGAATCAATGTCCGCGATCGCGCTTTCCTATTTCTTAATTGTAGAGGACATGAATACCCAGCAAATGTATATCTTCCGTCAACCGCATCAAGGACAATATCAAAAAGAAAGAAAACTCGAAAAAAACTGCTACTGTTTCTCTCTTGGCGTTTCCAAAGATAACAATAGCAGTGCAAGAACTATTTGCTTAGAAAAAATTAGAATTAATCATCAAAGCGTCCGCCTCGGAAGCCACGACCGCGACCACGACGACCGCGTCCCCGATTTTCACGACGTTCGTCCATTAACTCCGCAAAGTCTTCCCGTTGTTCAGGGGTTAAAACGTCTCGCATTTCTAGCATACTTTCAAAGCGTAAATTCCCCATTTCTTGTCGGAGATTAAGGATTTTATCGTGTTGACGGCGTAACTCACTGCTAGAAGTGTTATCATCCACCATCATGTTGCGGAGGGCTTGTCGCGCCTCAAATAGGGCTTCTCGTTGTTCCATGAATCGAGGTTGATACTCATTGCGAATCCGTTGGAGATCATTTTTTTGAGCATCACTGAGATCCAGCGCATCCATAAACTGTCCTCCTCTTCTCCCGCGACGACGGGGACTAAAATCGGATTCATCCTCGAAAGATTGAGCAATTACTTGAGCCGTTTCTGAGGTTTGGAAATAAGAATTAGCTCCCGCAAAGGCGCTAGTTGCACTGAGAGAGAGAAATACAAGGGTAAAGAGAGAAATACGACGTAAAGACATAAGATTTACCTCCGATTCTGTGATTATGGTTGTTCTGGAATGAACCAACTGGTTTCTGTTTCCGCAGGAGTGGTGACGGCTTCCCAGTTTTCAATGAGAAAGGTTTCTAACTCCGCCGTTTCTTGAGGAGACAAAGATTTAGGCGGTAAGAGACGAACACTGGTAAACAGCAGTAAGACACTCGCAGCGATCGCGCTACCGAAAACCCATCCTTGATAACGGATCTTGGGGAAAGCAGTGACATTAGTAGGTGGGGCTTCTGCTTCTATTTGATCCATTAATGCGCCTTCCACATCTCCTTTCGGCGAGGGTGGAGGAGGGGAATATTTTCGCAAAAATTGAACGAGGCGTTCATCTGAAGCATGATGACTCATAAAACCACTCCTTGCTTTTCTAAAAACTCCCGTAGAGCCTTACGCCCATGAAATAAACGGGATTTCACTGTTCCGGTAGGGATATCGAGAATGTGAGCAACTTCTTTTTGGGGAACATCCTCTAAATCATGGAGAACAATCACCGCTCGTTGTTCTAAGGTAAGAGCTTGTAATCCTTGTTGAACTAAATCTTGATAGTGCATTTCATTAAGATCTGTACTGTTCAGGGAAAGCTCTTGTTGAGCGAGGATTTGATTTTGTTCCCGCAACTGAGCAAACGCCCGTCTTTGGTCACAAGCGGTATTCCAACAAATGCGATAGAGCCAAGTAGAAAAGGTTTTCGGTTTTCGGAGTTTCGGTAGTCCTTTCCAAGCCCGAAAAAAGACTTCTTGCACTAAATCATCAAGCATCGACTCGCCACACAGTTGATAGAGTGTGGAACGAACCCGCCTTTGATAACGACGGTACAAGATCCGAAATTTTCCCTGATCTCCCTTTTGACAGGATTTAACGAGTTCTATATCATTTAAGTTTGTCTCTGGCTCAGTTAACACACTTTCTGTCTCCCCAAACCAATTGGATTCAACCGTTTAGACAAGAGGGATGCGAAAAAGGTTCAATGGTTCAGGAAAAATTTTATTCATTGTTCTTGGTTCGTTATTAATCGTTCCTTGTTATTTGGTAACTGGTAACTGGTCAAGGCTAGATCAGTAAACTTTGTAAACGCATCAGTTGTCCGCTACTCAGATACAGGAGATCGCCTTTTCCTAATAAGTGTGCAGCTTGGGTTTGATTTCCGCCTAAAATGATTTTAGAATCGGCTTCGGTACTGGTTTTTAGCGCAACTCTTCCAGGAAGGTTAGAACGGATGATGGGAGTGACAATTTTGGCTTCTGGGCGTTGGGTAGAAATGATTAAATGAATTCCTGCTGCTCTTGCCATTGCGCCTAAGCGTTTGATGCTATATTCTAACGCTTCGCGATCGTCTTTTTCAACCATAAAATCGGCGTATTCATCAAACACACATATAATATGAGGAACAGGTGTTTTCTCTTTTTCTATTAGCTTGTGGTTATAGCTTTTTAGATCAGAACATTGGGCTTGCTCAAATTGTTGATATCGTTGTTCCATTTCTGAGACTAATTGTTCCATAAATTGGATGGCGCGATCGCGCTCTTTAATCACAGGAGACATTAACCAAGGACTATTTTCAAACTCAGGAAAGGTCACTCGTTTCGGATCAATTAAAACAATTTTGACCACTTCTTTCGGATAACGACGAATTAAACTTAAGACTAAACTTTTCAGAAATTCGCTTTTTCCACTTCCGGTTGTTCCACCGACTAAAAAGTGACAACTGTTGGGATCAGATAAGTCCGCATCAACTAAATTACTATCTAAATCAACCCCCATTGCAATTTTAATGTCTGAGTGATTATTTGAGGCTTCAATATAATCATTAAATTGAACAATTTCTCGGCGCGATCGGGGTAAATCCACACTAATATATCCTGCTTGGGGAGAAATCAAAGGAGGGCTAGAAAGACCCATTTGCACTTGCATATCAGTAGCGCGATTAAGAATAGAAACAACTTTTACACCCAGTTGAGGCTTTAATCGAATCCGAATAAATGATGCGCTAACCGTTGCGCCTTGATAATCTGCATTAACCCCATACGCCTGTAATATTTCTGCGAGTTGCTGTCCTAAGTTTTCTGCTTCTTTATTTATTTTTTCCTTTTTTAGTTTAGGTTTTTCTTCCTTGTGTGATAACTCTATAGTTTGTTTTTGGGGCTGAGAAGAGTCTGTTTTAAAATAAGTTTGACAAGTTTCTTGTTGCGGACAAATTGGACAAAGTTGTTCCGTTTGATGGGTTTCTGGTGGCGGATCAGGTTGCGATGGTTTCCAACTTAACCAGTCTCGCATTTGTTGGAGTTTTAAGGGGGTTAATTCATGAACAGTATCTTTTAATTGTTCCCAAGTGTAGAAATAACTTTTAAACTCAGGTAAAACGCAATAAACAGCACTATCAACACGCTCTTGTTTATTCAAATGTAAAATATAACTATATAATGCGACTTGAGCCAGTTGTGCGGAAGGATCAAGAGGCGCATAAGTTTTATACTCTACCATACATAAGCGATTTTTTTCGAGATCACGAATTAAACTATCAAACTTCCCTTCAATTTTCTGCATTTTCTGATTCGGAAGTGGATAGTCACAAGAGACAGCAACTTCTTGGGAAACAAAGGTTTGACTAATGACATTATGATAATTAACGTAGTAACGATTGCGAATGAGGAGTCTAGCCCAATGTTGGATTAAACCTCTTAAACCTTCCCAAATTTGTTGTAAAATCGGAACGTTTTCTGGTTTAGATTGAGCCACTTTTTGTAACCCTTGGAAAAAGATTTGATCATAAAATCTCCTTTGCATTTTATATGCAACTGTCTCGGACTCCAGTTGGTGAGGTTTGGGCTTAAAAATTTCTTTAAACTCAGGGTCGGTTTTTGCAAATTCAATAAACTTAAAGGCAAATTTATGAAATGGTTGTCCAATTCCTTTTGGTTGATCAGAGGGAATAAATAAAGTTTTTCCGCCAAAATGTTTACTCAAATAAAATAAGCGTGGACATTCAAATGCAACTCGAACGTCAGTGACACTAAATTTAGAAAAGTTGGTTTGAGTCATGGGCTGGAAGTTTAATAAATAATGATGAACATGGGCTAAATAAATCACATCCATTGCAGCATAATCTAATTGTTTTGCATCAAGAGGACGCTGTTTCCAATTACTACTTTGTTGTTGAGTATCAACTTCATTTTCAGAAAAATTGCAAAGTTCGACTGCGAGAGTTTTTAGTTTTAAGTTAGAAGTTCTTAAATACTGTTTAGAAATTTTCTGAGCTAGTTTATAAGTGCAAGTGATGTTTTTAGCCTTTTCTTTACCTAAATATCTTAAATCAAAGGAGGCGTTATGAAAGACTTTTTCAATTTTCTCATCTCTCATCACTTGGTCAATAAACAGCGCAATTAATTCAGGTTGCTTCAACACATCTAAAACATAAACCGCTTTTACTGAAGCTGCTTTGGGATCAGTCAATACTTGAATCAGAGAAAGTTGAGGATTTTTTGTTTTCCAATCTGCAATTTCTGTGTCTATCCACAGTATTGAATATTGAGATAGTTCTTGTATAATCTGCTTAATTGTAATGGAGTCATTGAGAGACATTTATTTTCTTTTTTTTGATGAGTTGATTGAAATAATTTGTGCTTCTATTTTTAGATTAGGATTAACAATTAAAATTTCTTTTTCATTAATGAGTGTTTCAAGACAAAGGTTAATATCTGCTGCTGTCGTTTGATCTTTAAATTCTGTTATCACTTTATCTGTTAATGCTTGTCTTCCAATAAGTGAAGTTGTTTTAACAAGGTTCAGAATATATTCTTTAAGTTGTAGCTGAGGTTGAGGGGGAGTAACTTTACTCGGATCACTTTCTTGACTTTCTAAGATTTCTAACTGATTAAGAAGTTGACAGTCATTGAAGACAGCAGATTCACGAGTTAATTCTTGTAATCGCTTTATATCTGGAGTTTCATAGCCAATGGTTAAATTCTGATTGGTTGTAAAACTATAAAGCCTATGATAAGTAGCTAAGATATGAATTGAGTTTAAATCAGGTTTTAGATGAAGATTGAGAGAATTTTGAAAGATTTTTTGGAATAATTTATAACCTTGATTTTGAGGTTTACCCATACTTTGGGAACGAATTAAGATGATTTTCTCATAGATTTTAGATTGAGAGAGATCATCTAATGCTTTCATTAAACTACAAAAACTTCCTAAATTAGGCTGGTCATACCAAATCAGCGCATTCTTTTGATCACTATTTCGATTATAAATAAAACTTTTGACAGCAAAGGAACTCTTTTTATTAAAAATATTGAACTGAGTTTGATAATCAAAAACCTCAATTGACTCTTGTAACATTTTTGCCAATTCTGCTGAAGAAAATTCGTAGATTGTATTAATTTTTTCTTGTATTATTTTGAGTTCTTCACGCCAAACTAACTGAAATGCTGCAATGGAATCAGGTGGATCAACACGACCAGTTTTATAATATTGGATTAATTCATGACCTGCTTTTAGGGCGTTTCTCGGATCAGCTTTACCACTAGGAAAATATGATTTTAAGTCTTTTCTATTTAAGGGTGCAATCCTAGATTCAGGAAGTTTTTGAAGTTGCTGATGTAAGGGTCTAAGATGAATTGACCACAGGGCTTCAATTTGTTCAGTTGTAATGGGTTTTAAGGAAAGAGTTTGATTGATTGGTGCTTTCAGTGAACCTGTCAGCGAGTCTTCATATTTTTTCCAAGTATCAGTAATGACACTCAAGATAACCAGAAAGTTTTTAAGTTTCTGGCTGTGAATGATCATATTTAATTTTAAGATCGATTCTAATAAATCCTGACGGTTATGACTAATATCTATTTCATCAAAACATAAAACAATGGGTAAAGTTGATTTAGAAATGCGACTAAAGTTAGTCAACATATTCATCGCATCATCTTCTGTCTGAATCGTTACTTTTACACCGAGGCTTGTTAAGTCTTCATCATCTAGATCATCTCCTTTTAACCATCCACAAGCTAAATAATATAAATCAGGTTGAGTGAGCGCATATAAGACACTAAAAAATGAATTGGGTTTCCAAATTCCACTGGGATAGGCTGCTTTCATATTATTGATGAATGTTTTTTTCTTTCCCAGTATTTTTTGAGATATTATTCCACTTTGCTGATTAATAATGCGTTTTAACCATAGTAAGAGTTGTGATTCAGTTTCTCCTTCAGGAATAAACATTAAACTCTCTATTGTTTTCCGAAGGGTATATTGACAAATGTACTCAGTTTGAATGGAAGCAATAATATGAGCAAAGAATGCTTTTCGATTCAGACTCTTTTTAATGCGACCTAAAAGATGAGTTTTTCCCGATCCACTATCCCCTTCTAAGCGAATAGTACGGCTTTTTTTATCTTGATAAATTTGCTTTAAAGTTTTTTCAACCGTCTCTAAAATATCTTGATGAATCGAGTTAATATTTAAGTCTTCTGGTTGCTCTTCTTCCCAAAAATTTCCTTTCTTAAAATTGGCGGTGTCAAAAGGATTGATAGATTGTTTAATAATCGTTTCTAAATCTGACATACCTAAGCTCTTTCATGATTCACTTGGATAAAAAATAAAGATCCCCCAATTCGTTGGGAAATCCCTGCTTTTAATTGTTCTGACGTATAACCTTCTGTCTCGGTGATGGAACTTAACTGAATTTGATTGTTAGCTTGTAAACGATATAACACTTGGTCTAATTCTTCTCGTGTCAAGGGCGGTTGTAATTGCTTGCGGAGATAAAAAATAGGTAAAAAATTATTCATTTTATATTCCTCATCTAATTGGATAATGACTTCTAATACCTCTTCATCTGATAAGTTATGATACAGCTTTTCATTTTCATTAACGGGACTTTGTTGATCTATAGTCGGGGTTAGTTTGTAATTCCGAAGAAAATTCAAATAGTTACCCAACATATCTAAACTTAAGACAGAAGCTGTTCCACTGGGGTTAAATTCTTGAGCAAGAAAAGTTTTTCCGTTTTCACATAAAGCAATTTTTTTCGGGATTGACTGTGTAACAGTAATGAATCCTCGTTCAACTAGACTTTGAGCTAATTTAATTTTAGGAGATACCTGTATTTCTTTTAAGAAGATACTTTTTTCAGCGCAAGCATTAAGAATCTTGAATTCTTTTTTTGTAATGGGTAATTCTGAAGAGTTAATGTTTAGAAGTGCTTTTCCAGAAGCAGTAATTTTGATTTTAGCGATTTCACTTTCTAGAATTTCTATTAAGTTTTGATCGCGCAACTGATAACAAATGCGATTACATTCCGATATTGGGGTCTTGACGGTCGGTTTAACAGAATTGACTTTTGCTTCGTATCCGTCTTCTCCTAAAAGTTTAAGGAGGAGTTTAATTTCCTTTGTTTTCATGATTTAAGCACATTTTATTTGTATTTAAGATAACATTTATATAAATTTTAGATCAACTACAAAAACTGGAGAACATGAGCGCTGGTTAGTAAATTCAATAAAAGCTGATGGTAAAAATTTAATATAAAACTCCCCTGACTGTAGAAAGCCAGGGGATGAAGTAATTTAGCAATCGTCTTAGTAAGCGTGTTGAATTTCGTAAAATTCAGGAGAAACGTAATCTTTGCGCAGGGGCCAACCCACCCAATCTTCATTCATCAATAACCGTTTCAAATTCGGATGTCCGTCATAAACAATGCCGAACATATCATAAGTTTCTCGTTCTTGCCAGTCCGCAGCTTTCCAGATCCAATAAACAGAAGGAAGATGAGGATTGTCACGGGGTAAGAAAACTTTAATCCGAACTTCTTCAGTCGAGTCAGCATCATCAGACACCTTTACTAGATGATAAAAGCTCACTAACTCTTTCCCAGGACCAGCATCATAACCGCCCTGACATTGCAGATAATTAAATCCGTTCTGATACAGAGCAGTTGCGACGGGTAGCAGCGCATCTGCTTCCACGCGGATCATTTCAATACCTTGATGATCCCGAGGAAGGGGTTGATTTTCTAGCCCGTTATTCGCAAGCCAAGAGGAAACCGCACCTGGTTCAACCAGTTGTGATTCTTCTTGGTTGGCTTCTTCGTTTTGAGTTTGTTTTTCTTCTTCAGCCACCTTAAGCCTCCTCTTTTTGAGTTTGGGATTCACTCAGTGCAGGCGAAACCGGAGATTCCATTGCTTCGGCTAACTCTTTGGGCGGTGCATCCCAAGTGCCTTTACCAAGATATTTTCCATCATGGATCGGATCAACCACTTTCATATTGTGAGTGGTACTGTAATAGCGGTGGGTTTGTTCAATGGAACCGGCTCGTTCTTGAATTGACTCATTGGCAATTTTCTTGCGAAGTTTGACAATTGCGTCAATAATTGCTTCGGGACGGGGAGGACAACCGGGAATATAAGCGTCCACTGGAATTAGTTTATCTACCCCACGGACAGCAGTGGGAGAATCAACACTAAACATCCCGCCAGTAATGGTGCAAGCCCCCATAGCAATCACATATTTCGGAGCTGGCATTTCTTCATAAAGACGCACTAACGCTGGTGCCATCTTCATGGTGATTGTACCAGAGGTAATGATTAAATCCGCTTGCCGAGGACTACAACGGGGTAACAAGCCAAAACGGTCAAAGTCAAAGCGAGAGCCAATCAGGGCTGCAAACTCAATAAAGCAGCAAGCAGTCCCGTACATCATGGGCCAAAGACTGGATAATCGTGACCAATTGTAGAGGTCATCCACAGTGGTTAGAATCACATTTTCCGACAGATCTTGGGTCACCCCAGTTCGGCTTGCTGGATTGAGGATTTTCTCTTTCTGTTGTTGTTCTAAAGTTCCTTGATTCATGGTTGATTCAGAATTCATGACCATTCTAATGCTCCTTTGCGCCATGCGTACACTAATGCCACTACCAGAATGGCAATGAAGATTAGGGCTTCTACAAACGCGAGTAATCCCAATTGGTTAAAGGCAACTGCCCACGGATACAAAAAGACCGTTTCGACATCAAAGACCACGAACACCAGCGCAAACATATAGTAACGAATATTAAATTGAATCCAGGCTCCGCCCATGGGCTCCATCCCAGACTCATAGCTGGTGCGTGTCTCGGGTCCCCCGCCACTGGGTCGTAATAATTTAGCAGCAGCGAGGGCAATGACAGGGATTAATGAGCAGATCAACAAAAATCCCAAAAAGTATTCATAGCCAGTTAGTGCAAACACGCGCTTTTTTTCCTCTTGTTAAGTACAAACTTTGTTATGTTTCTTTACTTTCTACTTTCTATCGTATCTTAATGCGCGGTTAGTAATCCTTCATTCCCTAGGGATAATTACACATTTTTAAAGATGAGAGCGGTGCTGCCATTGCACATAAAATAAGATGATGGCAACCAAAATATAACCAATTGTCCATTGTGCGCCTACGCCCCAACCGAGTTGAATCACGGTATCGCCAATAGTCCATTGATAGCTATGGATTAAGCCTACCCAAGCCAGTGCTGCTGCAATCAGTGACCAAATCGCTGCTTTTCCAAATTGGCGTTCCACAATGTAAACCACCATCGTTGCCAAAATCATCGCGGAAAACACTAACCCCTGTTCAAGGGCAAATGCACCAGTGATATAGGTATCATTTTGTTGGAAGGAGGCAACCACTTCTTCTGAGAAAGGACGCTCTGGATTGCCTATTCCTGCTGCTCTTAGTCCATTTTTCGCAATTCCTGCAGCCCAGCCTGCAATACCAATCATAATCCCGATGATGACCGCAGGGAGATGAGGTTGGGTTGTGGCGGTGACACTTTGAATCGCGATCGCGCTGCCAATCCATAAAACAATTGCCATTCCGCTTTCAAATGGCAAGACTGGGTAAAATCCGTCCATAAACAATTTCTGGGGGAAAATTTAAGACCCCTTGGGTTAAACTAACAATGACCAAAATCTGAATTAAATTGTCTAAACCCAGACCAAAAAAACCGTCGATGTCTTGACGAACAAACCAACGGGGAAAACGACTTGTTTGGTTATTCTGCATATTTTTTGAGGTTGCTTATTGATGGCACTCACTTGAGGAAAAATATACTAAGAAGAATGATTTAATGTCAATTTTTACCCCGAGAATGAAACAGCCCTGCCTTTGTAAGGGGGGAAATCAAGTTTTTACAAAGGAACTAGAACTGCTATAGCTTTGTCCCTCAACAGACTCAGAAATGATATAAAGTGAATAACTAATCTTCAACAATTAATGAATGATCAAATATGCCCCGTAATCTCGAAAAAGAAATCAAAGACTTCTATGACGCATCCAGTTCTCTCTGGGAAAATATTTGGGGAGAACATATGCACCATGGCTATTATGGTCGCAGTGGAAAGAATAAAGTCTCTCGTCGTCAAGCCCAAATTGATCTTATTGAAGAATTGCTGGCTTGGGGAAATCTGAGTCAGTCGGAAACGCCTCCTCAAAATATTTTAGATGTGGGCTGTGGAATTGGTGGGAGTACCCTCTATTTAGCCCAAAAATTTAACGCTACAGCGCAAGGGGTCACTCTTTCCCCAGAACAAGCCAAACGAGGAACAGAACGCGCCACAGAAGCAAATTTAGCGGATAGGGCGCGATTTCAGGTGGCGAATGCTTTGGACTTACCCTTTGCTGATCAGACATTTGATTTCCTGTGGTCGTTGGAAAGTGGGGAACACTTCCCCGACAAAGCGAAGTTTCTCCAAGAAGCGTATCGAGTCTTAAAGCCAGGGGGAAAACTGTTGATGGCGACGTGGTGTCATCGTCCCACTGATTCTTTAGCGGGGGAGTTGACAACAGATGAAAAGCAACATTTAGCAGAGATTTATCGGGTGTATTGTTTACCTTACGTGATTTCTTTACCAGAATATCGCGCGATCGCGCAAGAAGTCGGTTTCCAAGAGATTAAATGTGATGATTGGTCACAAGCGGTCGATCCGTTTTGGAATATTGTTATTGATTCTGCTTTTACGCCAGAGGCGATTATGGGATTGATTGAAAGTGGTTGGAAAACAGTGGAAGCTGCTTTATCTTTGGGATTAATGAGTCGTGGATATCGTCGCGGGTTAATTCGTTTTGCTATCTTACAAGCAGTGCGTAGCAGTGACTAGCGACCAAGTAACGAATAACAAAGAACAAATGACTAATGTACAGACGTTCCATGGAACGTCTCTACCCAATGACTAATGACTCATGACTTCTAATCTTGAAAAAACTGTTTTGCATGATCCAATGGGTTGGTTAAAAAGCCTCTGGAAATTTTCTCGTCCTCATACGATGATTGGGACAACGTTAAGTGTTTTTGCGTTATATTTTATTACCCTTGCTATTTATACAGTTACGATCAGTGGAACAAATTTAGTTCCTTTATTTTCCGCTTGGATTGCTTGTTTGGCTGGAAATGTGTATATTGTTGGGTTGAATCAACTGGAAGATGTTTCCATTGATAAAATTAATAAGCCGACCTTACCGATCGCTGCAGGAGAATTTTCTTTAAAGCAAGGACAATGGATTGTTGGTCTTACGGGAACTTTAGCCATTATTCTTGGTTTAATAACAAGTCAATGGTTATTCTTAACGATCGCAGTGAGTTTAACCATCGGAACGGCTTATTCTCTACCCCCGATTCGTTTGAAACGATTCCCCTTTTGGGCTGCATTGTGCATCTTTACCGTTCGTGGGGTCATTGTTAATATTGGCTTGTTTTTACATTTCAATCAAACTTTGAAACAAGAAGCCTTAATTCCTCCTGCAATTTGGGCGTTAACCTTATTTATTTTAGTATTTACGATCGCGATCGCGATCTTTAAAGATGTTCCAGACTTAGAAGGAGACCAACAATATAACATCACCACCTTTACTATTTTATTAGGGAAATCTACGATTCTTAATCTCACCCGCATTATTATCAGCGTTTGTTATTTCGGGGTAATGATTGCAGCGTGGCGATGGTTACCAGATGTGAATCCTATCTTTGTGGGGATGACACATGGCGGACTTCTCTTGCTACTGTGGTGGCGTAGTCAAAAGGTTGATTTAGAAAATAAAAGCGCGATCGCGCAATTCTATCAATTGATTTGGAAGTTATTTTATCTGGAATACTTATTATTTCCCATTAGTTGTTTTTTAGCTTAAATTATTATGCCAGAACTTGCTCCGCATACAACTAAGATTATTGCTTTAGTAACTGTTTCAATTCTTCTCCTGATTGTGTTAATTACCTTGGGCAGAAGTTTCATTTTATCAAAACGATTTCAGAAAGCCTGTCAACTCTACGAAGATGAAAAATATGGCGAGGCAATTCCCCTGTTTCAGAAAATCATTGCTCGCCAAAAGAGTAATGATTTAGCGCAATTGTTATTAGGAAAATGTTTTGTGGGACAAGGAAACTTAACGGAAGCCATTTCCACCTTTGAAACCTTAACCCAAAGTTCTCCCAAAAATGTTGATGCTTACATTGAGTTGGGGAAAGTGTATATGCAGCAGGGGAAAATTGACAGCGCGATCGCGCAGTTTGAACAAGCTGCAAAAATCAAACCGAATAAATTTGCAGAACCCCATCGGGTGCTTGGGTTAGCCTTAAAAGAAAAAGGAGAGACGAAAGCAGCCTTGAGTTCTCTAGAAAAAGCGAAAAAACTCTATTCTGCACAAAAATCTTACCCGATGATCGAAGCCATTGATGAAGAAATTCATACCATTACGGAACAAAGTAGTTGATCCTTATCGTCTCAATCTGACCATAAAAAAACCATCGCTGTTGTGTTCAGTTGGAATCACTTTTAACCAACCAGAAGAGGAAACCAAAGATTGGGCGGGAAATGTTTCTGGAGGGGCTTCAATTTTCCATTCAGGATGATGGCTTAAAAAGGCTTGAATGACATCTTCATTTTCTAAAGGATTAATGGTACAAGTGGCATAGACTAAAATCCCATTCGGTTTGACCCAAGTTGCAGTTGCAGTTAAGATTTCCTGCTGTAGCTTCGCCAACTGAACGAGATTTTCTGGCGTTTGTCGCCACCGTAAATCGGTGCGTCGGTGCAATGTTCCTAAACCCGAACAAGGGGCATCAATTAACACCCGATCTGCGGTATTTTGAAACTGAGACAGTTCTCGCGCATCTCCAACACGGGTTTCTATAGATTTTAATTGCAGACGTTGAGCATTGTTCGTGACTTTTTTGAGACGACTTTCAGCGCGATCGCACGCCCAAATTTTCCCCTCATCCCCCATTAATTCTGCAATGTGAGTGGTTTTCCCCCCTGGCGCAGCACAAGCATCAATAATGGTTTCTCCCGCTTGCGGAGACAATAAATAACTGACCAATTGTGCACTAAAATCTTGAACCGTCCACCAGCCTTCTGTAAACCCTGGCAGTTGTTCTATTTTTCCCACACCAGAGGAGAGTCTTAACCCTAAAGGAACAAAAGGAAGAGGAGAATAAGCAATATTCGCTTCGGTAAGGGCTTTTTCCAGGGCTTCTGGGGTCGTTTTTAAGGGATTAATTCTTAAATCAAGGTTTGGGGATTGATTAAACCAAATTCCCAATTGATCGGCTGTTGCTTCGCCAAATTCATCACACCAGAGTTGAATCAACCAATCGGGAAAGCTATGTTGAATTCCCAGTTTCTGAATAGGGTCATTGGGTAGGTGTAAGGGATCGCCTTCTTTTTCTCGTTGACGAATGTATTGGCGTAAAATTCCATTGACGACTCTTGAGAGTTTCCCTAAATGATTGCTTTTTGCTAGTTCGACACTGGTATCCACCGCAGCAGAAGGGGGAACTTGTGTCAGATAGCGCAGTTGATAGAATCCCAGTTGCAAGATTAAGCGCAGTTTCGGTGGTTGCTCAGAAGCGGGTTTACTGGCAAATTGATCAATAAGTGCGTCTAGGGTGCGTTGTCGGCGGACAATACCATAGACTAACTCACTCACTAAGCCATAATTTTGAGGAGAGAGGGTCGCCTGAGAAAACGCGCGATCGAGCGCAACTTCTGCATAAGCCCCCTTTAAAACCACATCTCGCAGTGCGTTGAACGCAACTTTCCGAGGATTAGAATCAGTCATTATTTGTTCTTGGTTCTTGGTTCTTGGTTCTTGGTTCTTGGTTTGTTGATAGCGACTGATTCCCTATCACCCATAATCAGCAAAATCGGGTTGGGCTGTGTTCTTTGACCCAACCTGATAATTCATTAAAAATATTGTTCGACTCCAGATAACAAGCCTTTTTCCGCGAGCCATTGCTTATTATACAAACGAGATTGGTAGCGAGTTCCACTATCACACAATACCGTAACAATGGTTTGCCCGGGACCGATTTGTTTTGCTAAGGCATAAGCAGCACCGACATTGATCCCCACAGAACCGCCCATAAACAGTCCTTCTTTGTGCAGCAACTCATAAATCATTTCGACACAGGTGGGGTCATCAATTTGAATGGCATCATCTGCGGGTGCGCCCTGCATATTAGCGGTAATGCGACTATTGCCAATTCCTTCTGTGATTGATCCCCCTTCGGTGTGAATCTCGCCAGTTTTGACATAACTATACAAACCGCTACCCATGGGATCAGCAACTACACATTTGATATCAGGGTTCACTTCCTTAAAGAACATGGAAGCGCCTGCATAAGTGCCTCCAGTTCCTGTGGCTGCCACCCAAACATTAACTTGACCGTCGGTTTGTCGCCAAATTTCAGGACCTGTGGTTTCATAATGCGCCCGTCGATTGGCAACATTATCAAATTGATTGGCCCAAATTGCATTTTCCGTTTCTTCGGCAAGTCGTCCTGAGACTTTAATATAGTTATTAGGGTCGCGATAGGGAACAGCTGGAACCGTCTGTACTTCTGCACCGAGGGTTCGCAGTGCATCAATTTTTTCTTGAGATTGGGTTTCGGGAATAATAATCAGACATTTATAACCCTTGGCGTTGCAGATATGGGCTAAACCAATCCCTGTATTGCCAGCAGTTCCTTCTACTACCGTTCCCCCTGGTTTGAGTAAGCCTTTTTCTTCTGCATCTTTAATAATGTAGAGGGCTGCGCGATCTTTAACCGATCCACCAGGATTGAGGAATTCTGCTTTTCCTAAAATTTCGCAACCTGTCTCGTCACTTAAGCGGTTAAGACGGATGAGGGGGGTATTCCCAACTGTACCAACAAAGCCTTGTTTAACGTCCATTCTGTTTTAACATGATCAACTTATCTATTTTCCATTAGACCAATTCCACTGTGCAACATTTAACCTTCTTAAATCTACTCATAGTTAAGTAAACTTAAGCTAGGTATAGCATTACTCGTAAGAGTAAAGGGCGTTGCCGCCAAAGCCCGTAGCATAATGTTACGGGCGCCATTCCAATCTCGGTGTACGGTGTAGCCACAACTAGGACACTTAAACTTCTTACTTCCTCCTAAGCGATCATGAATGTGACCGCACTCTGGGCAAGTTTTAGAGGTATAAGACTCATTGCATCGGACTACCAAGACTCCTTTACGTTTCGCCTTATGTAAAAGATGTTCAGCGAACTTATGGTGACTCAAAGTCATCATATTACGAGCTACCTTTGAGTTAATCTTTCTCTTGCTTTTCAATACCATTTCGGAGGTATCAAAAGTTGGTAGAAAGATTACCTTGTAGTAAGAGACTAAGAACTTAGCCACTTTGTTATGAAGGTCTTTAACTAGGTTTTGAATCCGATGACGTATCTGTGTGGCTGCTTTTCGCATCTTAAACCGCTTTCTCTTAGAATTACATTTGGCAATTCGGCTTAGTAAGTCGTCGAGATGTGTACAGAGTCGGTTAACTCGTCCAAGATCTCTCTCGCCAACCTCTAGGACTCTATTGCCGTCGTAACCCGTTAAAAAAGTTCTGACACCTGGGTCAAGTGCGATTACAGAATCAGTTTCAGTGCAGCTTTCCTCTCGACATTCTGGAAAGATACCGTACCACTTCCCTTTTTGATAGACTAGCTGCGTTGCATAAAGGCATTCGTTAGGAAATGATTCAGGAGAGTAGAAGGTTAAGCCTTTAGTTTTCTTTGGATACCAACATCCTTGCTTATAGTTGCCAGCTTTGAATTTTATAACTTGACTTGGGGCTTTAACCGACTTAAACTTAGCCTGACCACCATTCGCTTTCGCTTGGGCAAAAGCATCAACAGCATCAGACACCGCTTCCTGTAATTGATGTCCTGGAAGTTCTTTTACCCAGTCAGGGCGATTTGCCTTTCTAGCTAAGGGTTGAAGAGTGTATGCACTGATATACCCTTCTTTCTTTAATTTTTCGATAGTCCAGTTATATATCCATCTGTAAGCAGCTAGCCAGCGTTTCCAAACCCGATGCAAGTCTTTAGATGGATATACCCTGATCTTCCTGACAGCGTTGGGAGTTGACTTCTGAGTTTGGTTTCTCGGTTTTTTCTTGTAGGGCAAGTTCGACTTGTTTTCGGTACTTTCTGAGTCCGTATAACCGAGCAGAGAAACAGTGGAGGATGGACAAGATATCTTCAACGAGTTCTTGTTCTGGAGAGAGATTTCTTTCATTGAGAACCACGAGTTTACATTCTGCTTGACTACAGAGCCACTCAATGAGGGGGAAGCCAAATCTAACGAGTCGGTCGGAGTAAGCGCAGACAAGACATCCGACATCACCTTGGTAAATTCGCTCCAGTAAGGAGAGGAACTTTCGCCGCCTAAAATTGAGTCCTGATCCAACTTCTTTGACCAGTTCTGCTCTTGGGTATGCTTGACGCAGAAAGTCAATTTGTCGTTCAAGGTCATCTCTTTGGGAATGAGTAGAGACTCTTGCATAGCAAACAGTGGGTTTCTCTGTCTGGTCTTCATACTCCGAGATTGAGAATCGTCGTTGTCCTCCTGGGGTGCGGATGGATTTGATCTTTCCTTCTTTATCCCATCTTCTAAGGGTAGAGACTGAGACTCCAAGTTGTTTGGAGGCTTCTTGGGGGCTGACATAGGACATTTGTATCTTTTTTGTGTTTACATACTTAAACACATTATACCGAGATTTCATAAGGTATAGCAAGGTTTAGGTATGTATTTCGTTACTTGTTACTACCTCTCCTCGCAAATCTGATTGCGTTCAAGATCGAACTTTTTAATTGTTATTTTAGGGAGAGGACTTGCATCAGAAAAAGGGAAATATGTCGTCATTCGTTGGTTTGCACATTCATAGCGATTACAGTTTGTTAGATGGGGCATCTCAGTTGCCTCCTTTGGTTGACCGTGCTTTAGAATTGGGGATGAGCGCGATCGCGCTGACGGATCACGGGGTGATGTATGGCGCGATCGAGTTAATCAAAATTTGTCGCTCCAAAAATATTAAACCGATCATCGGGAATGAAATGTATGTGATTAATACCGATGATTTAGAAAAGCCTGCCAAATATAAAAAATATCACCAAGTTGTTCTCGCCAAGGATACTCAAGGCTATAAAAATTTAGTTAAATTAACCACTGTTTCTAATTTAAAAGGGATTCACGGGAAAGGAATTTTTGCTCGTCCTTGTATTAGTAAATATTATCTCGAACAGTACAAAGAAGGATTAATTGTTACCAGTGGTTGTTTAGGGGGAGAAGTTCCCCAAGCGATCTTAAGAGGAGACCGCAAAGAAGCTCGTCGCGTTGCAAAATGGTATAAAAAAGTTTTTGGAGATGACTATTATTTAGAAATTCAAGATCACGGCTCACCTGAAGATCGCATTGTTAACACAGAAATAGTAAAAATTAGTCAAGAATTAGATATTAAAATTGTCGCCACGAATGATTCCCATTTTATTTCTTGTAATGATGTGGAAGCCCATGACGCACTGATTTGTATTCAAACCAATAAATTAATTACTGAAGATAAACGGTTGCGGTATAGCGGTACGGAATATCTGAAATCTGCTGATGAAATGCGACAGTTATTCCGTGATCATTTATCCGATGATGTGATTGAAAGCGCGATCGCGAATACAGTAGAAGTTGCCGAAAAAGTGAAGCCTTACAACATTTTAGGAGAACCCCGCATTCCCGATTATCCAGTTCCGAGTGGACATAATGCCGATACTTATCTCGAAGAATTAACTTGGAATGGATTAATGGAACGCCTTGGTTGTCGGAGTCGTTCTGAAATTAGTGAGACGTATAAAACCCGTTTAGAACGCGAATTAACCATTATGCAGGAACGGGGGTTTTCTACTTACTTTTTAGTGGTTTGGGATTATATTAAATACGCTAGAGATCATAATATTCCAGTAGGACCTGGGCGCGGTTCTGCTGCCGGTTCTTTAGTGGCTTATGCCTTAAAAATTACCAATATTGATCCCGTTCATCATGGCTTATTATTTGAGCGTTTCTTAAATCCAGAACGGAAGTCAATGCCTGATATTGATACCGACTTTTGTATTGAAAGAAGAGATGAGGTGATTGAGTATGTTACCCGCCGTTATGGAGATGATAAAGTCGCGCAAATTATTACCTTTAACCGCATGACATCGAAAGCAGTATTAAAAGATGTTGCCCGCGTTTTAGATATTCCTTATTCTGAATCAGATCGCCTTGCAAAAATGATTCCTGTTGCGCGAGGAAAACCTGCTGAACTAACTAAAATGATCTCCGATGATACCCCCGAACCTGAGTTTAAGAAACTCTATGATTCTGATGAGAAAGTTCGGCGTTGGGTGGATATGGCAATTCGGATTGAAGGGACGAATAAAACCTTTGGCGTTCACGCTGCGGGAGTGGTAATTTCTAAAGAACCCTTAGATGAAGTTGTCCCTTTACAAAAGAATAATGATGGGGCAGTAATTACACAATATTATATGGAAGATTTAGAAGCCCTGGGCTTGTTAAAAATGGACTTTCTCGGGCTTAAAAATCTGACAACAATTCAGCGAACAGCAGATTTAATTGAGAAAAATAAAGGGACAAAGTTGGATTTAGATGAACTGCCTCTGGATGAAATTCATTCCCGAAAAATTTTAGCCAAAGGAGAAATCAAAAATACTAAGCCCCCTGATATTCAAAAGACCTATAACCTCATTGAAAAAGGTTGGCTAGAAGGGGTTTTTCAGCTTGAATCATCGGGAATGTTAAAAGTGGTTCAAGACTTAAAACCCTCCAGTATTGAAGATCTTTCTTCCATTTTAGCTCTCTATCGTCCTGGCCCCTTAGATGCGGGACTAATTCCTAAGTTTATTGATCGCAAACATGGACGAGAAGAAATTATCTATGAACATCCTATTTTAGAACCGATTTTAGATGAAACTTATGCGGTCATGGTCTATCAAGAACAGATCATGAAAATTGCCCAAGATATGGCAGGTTATTCTCTGGGTCAGGCGGACTTATTGCGTCGTGCGATGGGGAAAAAGAAAGTGAAAGAAATGCAGAAACATCGCGAAATTTTTATTGATGGGGCGACAAAAAATGGCGTGAAACAAGAGACTGCTGAACACTTATTTGATCAGATGATTAAATTTGCTGAGTATTGCCTTAGCTATGATACGGAAATTTGGACAGTGGAATATGGGGCGATGCCTATTGGCAAAATTGTAGAAGAAAAAATTGAATGTAGCGTTTATACTGTTGATGAAAATGGCTTTGTTTACACCCAACCGATCGCGCAATGGCATCCTCGTGGTCAACAAGAAATTATTGAATATACCTTAGAAGATGGCAGAAAAATTCGCGCGACAAAAGACCATAAAATGATGACAGAATCAGGGGAAATGTTGCCTATTGAAGAAATCTTTCAGCGAGAATTAGATTTAAAAGTAGAGACGTTCCATGAAATGTCCTTGTTACGAAGGGGGGCGAAGTAGGTTGGTTTAGCAAGCCAACGAAATCTGGTTGGTGTTGGGTTTCACTACTTTCAACCCAACCTACATCGAAATCTTTTATCATCCCTAGTTTTCAGAAACATTCTGCGAACTGAACTCATTTTTAGTGACTTTCCAAAGCCAATTTGTTTCGGTGGGGATGACTTCACGATTCAGTTTTGTTGGAATAGTGTCTCGCAATTGGGGGGAAGGTTGATATAAGAAAATCTCTCCTCTTTGTTGACTAATTTGTATGGGTTGTTGCGATGAAATTAATTTGAGGGTCACCTTATTTTCTAAACGATAACCGAGAGAGAGGACTCTTTCTACCGAGGCATCACTGATGAGAAGCGGATCGGTACTCTGATTAATAATATGAGCAATTTCAGGATTATAACGGGTTTTGAAAGGGCTTTTATTCCACCAAACTTCCATTTGCGAACTAATCATACAAGATAATAATCCAAAGGCGAAAAAGGCTAGAGTAATTCTACGCCAGCGATAATATTGTTTTTTAGGAGTTGCTTTTTCCAGTTGAGTGGCTAATAAATAAGCAATGGCAATTAAAATTCCGAGATAACAAGGAATCGGATAACGTGCAATTGTTGAGCGAATTCCTCCTAGAATTAAATCACTTAAAATTAGACTCGATCCGATGACTCCAATCAAGGTTAATATAAATAACCAAATTTTGGCTTTCGTGTAACGACAAAGATAATAAAGGGCATAACAACTGATTCCAACAACGGCATAAGTTAAGGGATTAATTGCACTTGCGCCATGATTAAAATCAAAGAAACTACGACTGAGATTGAGCATCCAAAATAAGGGTAATTCTGATTTTTCTTGAGAGAGATGAGCAACATTTTGTTCCAGTTGGTTAAAGTTTTGATAGATCACAAATAACCAAGGAGAAAAGAAAATAATACTGGTGACAGAGGCGATTAAATAAGATCGGAACGGAAGTTGAGGCTGTTTTTTCCAGAGGATTACCATATAAATTCCGTGCGCGATCGCGCTGAAAATAGAAAATAAACAAGTATAAAGAGAGAGCGTCAAGCTAACTGTATAAATCAACCAATTTCGCAGATGATTTCTCTGAATTGCTTGTAAAAATGTCACACAACTGAGTAAAATCGTAACCGTCCATAAACTATATTCTCTAGCTTCTTGGGCGTACAACACTTGAAAGGGAGAAATGGCAAAAAGTCCCAGCGCGATCGCGCTAACCTGATGAGATTGAAACAGTTCCCAACATAACCAATACAGTAAAGGAAACGCCAGTAAACTGATCATAGCAGAGAGACTTCTAATTAGAAAAATATAAGCGTTTGATTGCTGATAAATCGCCTCATTCCCAAACGTTTTGACCCAATATCGAGCTAATAAATAATAGAATGGGGTGTGTTCTGGGCTACCCACTAAAGCATTCATTGTTTCCTTAAATCCTCGGTCGGAATTAGGGCGTTGATAAAAAGTAATTTCTGGAATAGTTAGAGATTCGCCCGTATAAATGCTTTCTGTAACTTCACTGGCGGTATAACCCGAAATGCGGATCGACGTGAAAACTTCATCTCCCCAATATACTTTATGATCAAGATGATAGAAGCGAAAAAAAGTCCCACAGGCTAACAAAATTAAGATGGTATTTCTTAACCAAGGTGCAAGAGAGCGAAGGGTTTTTAAGGGTCGGCTAAACATTTAGAATCAAGTACAAAGTAACCTGTTGTTTCCAAAACGGAACAAGTTTCTATCTGAGTTGAAAGGAAGGGAACAATTCCATTTTCAAGTTGAGAACGAGCGTGATTTGTAACGGGTTGAAATTGTTGCATCCAGCGATGATCGTCAATATATTTGAGGGTAAACGCATTTCGTTCCAATAACCAAAAATCAACACCGTAACGTTCAACAAAAGCTGTCACTTGTTTTTGATCTGGGCTATAGTGGGCTTTAATGGTTGCCATAACGCGATCGCGCAAAGGAAGATAATAACCTAAATGATAAGGAATCGCTAGTTCTTTACTAATTAAAACAGATCGCCTAGCAAAAGAGGGAATATTATCCGCTTCTCCGCCGAGGGAAACCACAAGGGTATCTTTCGGTTGTTGATTGAGAAACTCATAAATTTGGGGTTCTTGACCCATTTTATAATTGGGGTCTGGAAACTGATCTAAAAAGCTAGGATAGAACAGCACTGCCATGGCAATCATGGTAACAAAACTCAAAACAATTGGGGGTTTCCAAAGCTGTTTTGAGCGCGATCGGTTTTGTCCCCAATGTAGTAACATATCAATAATAATTGTTATGGTAATTGCTGCTGCAAACGCGAGGATAATGCGAATACTGTGCTGAGTATAACGACTGGGAAGATATAGGGTAAAAAGAATGGCATGAGCGAGAAAAAATAATCCTAAGGAAACAGCAGTCAGTTGACCAAGGATTCCCACTTCGGGTTTAATTTTTGCTACTAAAGGCAAGCGTTGAAAGGGAAGAAAAAACGGTAAAAAAACTGCAAAAACGAGTGTCAAAGGGACTAAAATATGATCTGGAAAGAGTCCACTGCGTCCACCTAACCAATATTTCCAGAAGTTATCATCGGAGAAAAAAGTAGTTCGCCCATCAGGAAAAAATGCTGGCATTTGACGGGCTTGTTCAAAGGAAATCGTGGGGTCAAAGGGAGAAGGAATCAGAACAAAGGGAAGTAAAACAACAACAGATACCAGTAACCCGATTCCTGAAAAAATATACTCTTTTTTTTGCCAAGAAATATGAAGTTTTCTCTGTTGCCAATAGATCAGTCTGATCACGAATAGTCCTGCCGATAATAAGACGGTCGGTGGGTAAAATAATGCTTGTAAAACAAGAACGATTAAACAAGCAACGAGATTTTTACGCAATAAGACATAAATAAAAGCTAATAATAGGGGATAAAAAAAGGCTCGCGGTGTTCCTGAAGGTAAATCATCGGCATACCATAGATTTTGTTGGAGAAGAGTGCTGGTTAAAAATGCAGTAAACGGAATCGGTAAAATCTGCATTGAGATCGCAAAAGAAAACCCCACCACAATTAAGGCTAAAGGGAGGGGAAGTAACTTATTAAAGACAAGGGGTTCAATCCCAAAAAAGACTCCCAACTTATAAATAGAAGTATAGCCTAAGGTTGCGACAGACTGGAAATAATCCGCAATCATATCATTGGGAAAAAGTTCTGGATCAACAAATTGTTGCATCCAAAAAACGTGCTGTCGGGCATCATCTTGAACCACATATTCACTGCTAAAGGCTTGTTTTAGCCCTAAAATACTGTAAACTAGAGCAATGCTAAGACTTAGCCCAAACCAAAACGCGATCGCGCGCTGATTGGCTGATAACTTTGAACTCCCGAAAAGAGAAGATAACGACTGGAGAGACATGAAGCAACTAAACTCGAATTTCGTGTCATTTATATTAGCATTGTCGATCATGCTTGTCTGCTCAATCCGATGAGAAATCAGTTTATCAAACAGATGACCCCCTCTCTCATACTTTCCATAATTGCTGTTGTCTTTGGCTTCGCGGTTCGCTTGGTTCAATATTTAAGTAATCGATCACTGTGGGGAGATGAAGCGTCAATTTCCCTCAATATTATTAATCGCTCTTATTCTGAGTTACTAACACCTTTAAGTCACAATCAAGCAGCACCGCCAGGATTTTTAACAGTAGAAAAGTTAGCCGTGCAATTATTCGGTAATAGCGAATATTCCTTAAGACTTTTTCCTTTAATTAGTAGCGCGATCGCGCTTTGTGCCTTGGTTTGGCTGGTCACGTATTATACCTCAAAAATCACTGCCCCGATCGCGATCGCTTTTTTTGCTTGTTTGCCTTATTTAGTTTATTATGCAACAGAAGTCAAACAATATTCCAGTGATGTCGCGATCGCGCTACTTTTATTTATTCTCTTACTCTCTTTCCGCACTGAACTTTTAAATCGAAACCAAATCATTTTACTCTCTCTTTTAGGAAGTATTGCCATTTGGTTTTCTCATCCCTCTATTTTTATTCTCTCAGGTGTAGAACTGAGCTCGCTGGTCATTTTACCCAGATCTCGTCGCCTGTCATGGTTAATCCGTCGTTTCCCTGTCTATTTGAGTTGGTTAACCAGCTTTATTTTACTTTATTGGCTAACCATTCGTCCGACATTAAAAAATGATGTTCTCACTGCTTCTTTCGAGGGTCGCTATCCCGAATCTTGGTTTGATCTGCTGTGGCTTTTTGATGCTTTGGGTCGATTTTTTTACCGACCATTAGGCTTCTTTGGATTTACTGACGGCATTGCTATTTTAGCGTTTATCCTTGGCTGTATTGCCTTTTATCGCCAAAATAAAATGTTTTTACTCACCCTCATTTCTCCGTTTATTACCACCTTACTGGCAGCTTATTTACAGAAATATCCGTTTCGAGAACGATTGATTTTATTTCTTGCCCCCTTTGCCATTATCATTATTGCAAAAGGGATTAGCTGGATGCTTGAATCGGGCTTTCTTCAGTTTCGGGGAATTAGTATTTTCGGGGTTTCTCTATTCACCATTTTATTGATACCACGCGCCATTAGTGCCAGTGAAGTTTTTATTGAACCGAATACCGTTGCTGAAATTAGACCCGTTCTGCAATATATTCAAAAACAGAAAGAACCGCAAGATATGTTATATATTTATCCCTCTGGGGTGAATCCATTTCGCTACTATGCTGCTCAGTATCAGTTCTCTTCAAGTCATTATAGGATTGGTCAGTGGGATATCAAGAAAGCAGGACGTGAAAAGCTCGATCCCCATGATTTACAAGGATTTAAATCAGAACTCAGTCAACTGCAAGGACAACGAGTTTGGTTGATTTTATCTGATGTCTCTGCACTAGAAGAAGAAACTATTTTTTCTTATTTGAGTCAATTTAGTCAACCGATTAACTGCTACCGAAAACCTGGTGCTGTTACTTGTCTCTATCCATTGCCAACTGAATTCTAATTGTAACCGATGATGAAAGCGCTGCAAAAAAACGGACTGGAAGTTTTATTTCTAACCATTTTAATTTTAGGGCTATTTTTTCGATTTATTAATTTAGGGGAAAAAGTTTATTGGCATGATGAAACTCTCACTTCTTTACGTATCTTTGGCTATACCAAAACCGAATTAGTGGCAGAAGCCTTTACGGGAAAAATTATGACGGTTGATGAGTTATTACAATATCAGCGTCCCAGTCCAGAAAAAGACTTAGGAGATACCTTTAACGCCTTAAGTGGCAATGCCGAACATCCTCCCCTTTATTATTTATTAGCCCGAGGGTGGGCTGCTTTATTTGGGTCTTCTGCTGCTGCGATGCGAGCTCTTCCCGCGATGATTAGTTTATTCGCAATTCCCGCAATTTATTGGCTATGTTGGGAGTTATTTCAATCTCCCCTAGTGGGCGGAATTGCCATGATGTTAATTACCGTTTCTCCGTTTCATTTTCTCTATGCCCAAGAAGCCAGAGAATATAGTTTATGGACTACGATTATCATTGTTTCTAGTGCTGCTTTACTGAGAGCAATTCGAGTGAATAATAAAGTAAATTGGGCGCTTTATGGAATCACCGTTGCCTTAGATTTTTATACGCATTTACTAGCGGTTTTAGTCAGTATTGCTCACGGCATTTATGTCATTGCTGAAGAACAGACAAATCAAGGTAAAATTATTTTAAATTATATCATTTCTTCTCTGGGAGGGATTCTTGCCTTTTTTCCTTGGGTTTGGATTATTATTAATAATTTTATGGAAATTCATGAGACAATTGGCGGATCAAGAGAACCGTTGTCTCTCTCGACTTTAATTGACAAATGGTTTCTTAATTTTAATCGTATTTTTCTTGACGTGGAATTGGGCGGATATAATTTTATTTGGGTCTTAATTTCTCTTTACGCTCTATATTTTCTGACACGAAAAACACCGCAAAAGGTCTGGTCTTTTATTGTGATTTTAATTGGGGTAACCGCCCTCACTTTAGTCATCCCAGATCTGCTTTTGGCGGGGCGAAGATCGACGATTATGCGCTATTTAGCCCCCTGTTGTATTGGCATTGAAATTGCTGTTGCCTATTGGCTTGCCCATTTATTAACTGCGGAAAAAGCGCGATCGCGCAGAATGGGAAAAGGGTTAACCGCTTTCATTCTTTCTGCTGGAATTATTGGCGGTAGTGTGAGTTCACAAGCGGATGTTTGGTGGACAAAAAGTGTTTCCAGAAGTGGTGCTTATAAACCCGTAGCAGAAATTCTTGGACAAAGCGATCGCGCCTTATTAATTAGTCATGCGGGACAAGCCATTGGCACCCTCGCCCTTAGTCGTGAATTAGCTCCAGATATACACCTGCAACTACTACCAAAAAATCAATTGCCAGAGATTCCAGAGTCCTTTCCAAATGTTTTTATTTTGCGCTCCGAAGATGATCTTGTCAAAGATTTAGAAGCAGAAGGAAACTATCAGTTTGAATCGGTGCATCGGCATCGAGATGAGGTTTATTTGTGGAGATTAAAAAATTAGTTACTTTCCCAGCGCGATCGAATCGTTAACTGATTGTGGGAAAAATGCCGTTCCACCTCAGCTAACGACTCAGACCATTCCTCCAGACTAAAACTATCAGCACTGGCCACATGGCGCAAATTTTGACGGGGACTTGCCATTACCTCTTCTTCTGTTACACCAGTGAAGGTATCTTTAATGGATACGCCTGTTTCATCAATCGTTATTACTCTCTCAAACACTGCGCCACTTCCCCCTCGCGGTTGGAAAATTAAAGCCCGTTTTAACAAGGGAATTAATCTCTCTCCTAAAAGGCGGGCAAATAATCTCAAAACGAAATGCTTGTAAGGATTAGGGACTTGAAACTTCCCCCGTTGTAATTGTCCCCCGATCGCGATCGCGCTTCCTTCTCTTGTTACCTCCCATCGCTGATCATGCCAATTATTTGTCCAAATCTGACCCGATTGATACACCCGCCACCCGTTATCGGTAACAGGAGACAAGGATTGACGATGAATCCGCACCAGTCCGCCTTTTTTTGTTCCCACACAAGCACTCCAATGGTCATCGGGAGATTGATATCGCCAAAACCCACACCCCGAAAGCCAGATCGATGGTTTCCACGAAAACGGTTGTGGGGGAAGCATCGTTGCTAAATGAGGGAGACAGCGCACCACACTGGCGAAAATATAATGACAATGATAGCGATCATCCGTTGCTCGCAGAAAGTGAGTTGGAGAATCTAAATTTTGGAACAAATGATTGAGTATCCATGCTGCATAAGGATTGCGTTGTCCTGCTTTTGCCAAGCCATAAGGAACAATATAATCCGTATTTCGGCTGTTTAATGTCCACGGTAACGCCCCATCAACGCCCATGACGGTTGCTAGAAACTCAATTGCGCGATCGCTGGCTTTGAGGGCGCGATCGTCTCCTGTTACGTCATAATAATCCGCTAAGGCATCTAAAGTGACGGTTAAATAACCAAAATCTGCGCCTCCGTATTCCTCAAACCATCCTTCCTCATGTTGCGAGGTAAATAACTGATCCGCCAAGAGATTCAGTCTTGCTTCTTCAGTGGAAATCAGGTCTAATTTCACGGCCAAAGCTAACCCCGCTAATCCCGCAGCTTGTTGATTACTGGCGCGAGATTCCACCCGTTTGGCAAGTGCTTTTGCTAATCGTTGCAAAGGAGTCTGATCCACTTGAGACGGTAAATGACTCGCATTGGTTTGCCAGTCATAAACGAGGCGACCCACTGCATACAGTCCAAAGGCAGCAGCAGGATAACTCCCTTCAAAGGGGTAATATTCTTCCACTCTTCCTTGGGAGTCAATTTGTCGCCCGAACGCATTCACCGCAGCTACACACCAGGATTCAATTATAGATTGAGGGGCTTTCCAAGTCAGGAGACCTGTGCGAATGGCTTCTAGGGTCAATCCCCCTTGTTGCAAAATTGCCGAGGGAAAATCCCGAATTTTGTAGTGCCAGTAATTGCGATCAAAACAGCCATAGGTGGGGGAATCTGGATCGCGATCCATTTGGGTTAAGACCCGTGGTAGTTGAGAGTTGGCGTAATTATAGAGTTTCTCGCTAATCATATTGTGTATTTTTAATTTCCGTCCAGCGTTCACTGTCGCCTGTCACGATAAAGGAAGTTTTGCCCAATCCTTTCCGCTTGGTGGGTTTCGAGAGAGATTTCCAAGTTTGGCGTAGCCAATTAAACGCTGGTCCCACGACAGAAAGGGGTAGTTTTGTGACCAACCAACGCGCGATCGATAATTTCCCAATGGCGAAAGATCCACTAATCACCACTTCTACGAATTGTCGCATCAGAGGAATTGATTCTGGTCTGTAACCGAATTGAGGAATGGGTTTACCTTGTTGGTTTTGCCATTGCAAGCGAATAAATGTTCCCCGTTTTTTAAAGTCCAACATATGACCGTGCATTGCTAAAGCGCGATCTCGGGGAATGGTCTCTAAGGTTAAGACTTTTGCCTCGCTCATTTCTTGTAATAAGTTTTGCGCTTGCTGAGTGCGAGCAACAATAACAGAATGTCCCCCTCCTGCAGCTTCAAACTGAGGCGACCAAGCATCCCCTACTGACAAATCCGTTAATTCGTTCGTGAAATCGGGGGTAATCTGACAGTTGCGGGAAATATAAAACGGAATCAAATAATTATAGTAAAACTTTTTCGCCCGAAAGACTTGACCATCTGCGGTTTCCACTTGCAAATAACCGGGCCATTCTCCCGCCCGCCACTGCAACTTTGTAATCGCAATCTGATCGCTAACACCGCGCGATCGTAAAAAGGCACGCACGGCCCCCAAATACATATTTGTTCCCGTATAGGGACCCGCCACGAAAACCACTTTTTGCGCCGTCGGATGCCCAGCAGCTTGTAACATTCGCAAGGCTGCCACTTGTTCGGGTAAACCCACGAAAGCGAGACGACCGTCAAAGGTTGCTATTTCGGGAAGAATCGTCAACATGGGAGTGACTGCGTAAACACTTTGTGCAGCAGCTAGGATTTCTTCTGCGGTGGTGGCGATAAGCGGTTGAGCGCGATCGGGCGTGGGACTGCCTTGCCTTAAAACCACTGCCCCATCAATGCGTCCTGTTTCCAATAAATAAATTAATGTCCGACTAATCACCCCGCCTGATGCCCCACGTTGGCGAATATCGGGTTGATTAGCAAACCCTGTCCACAAACGGCGATAAGGACCGATTAACCAATTCTCTGGGTCTTGATTAAATCTGCGATACAGTTCAGGATAAGGGACACCACGACCGGAACACACGGCCCATGCTAAGGATAAATTTTGATTGAGATCGTCACTGCTGACAGAAGGAAGGGGTTGAGGGAGGGGGCCATGTTTGGTTTCCTGAAAGGTTAGCAGGTCGGGATTTAAGCCGACGCAAGCCCCGCAATGGGTACAATTTTTGGGGTCAATTACGTCTCGTTGAAAGCGTTGCCAATCATTCATACAATTGCTTTTAGGCAGTTTCGGGGGCATTATAGCGTTTCTTAGCTTTGTAGGTGGGCATTGCCCACCCTGCGAAAACTGCTCTCTTTCATTCCAATTTTAGATAAATTCCTAATGAAAAAACTCATTTCGATCGCGCTGAGTCTAACTCTTCTGATCATTCTCTATATCCAAATTGATTTTGTGGGCTTATTAACGGTTTTTGAAACCAGTCATCGCGGTTGGATGATAGTCGGATTAGGTCTAGTCATTCCCATTACAATGTTAACGGCCTGGCGTTTGCAACAGCTTGCTCCTCCCCAAACCAAACTCAGTTTTGCTGAGGGAAACCGTTTAATTTTAGCAGCCTGTGTTTTAAATATGGTTTTACCCTCAAAAATGGGAGATCTTGCCAAGGCTTATTTTATCCAGAAACGGGGCGCACTTAGCGGATCATTAGCCTTATCTTTAGTCGTATTTGAAAAAACTTGTGATGTTTTATCTCTACTTTTGTGGTGTGGCTTGGGCTTACTTTTATATCCAGAAAAGGATGCTTTATTTTGGGGGATGACGGTGATTATTTCTTTTGGTTTTTGCTTAGGAATTTTTTTACTGGCTTCGCGATCCTTTGCTAGTTTTTGTTTTAATCTTGGACGAACAGTTGCACCGAAAAGTCTGAAGGAAAAGCTAGAAACCTTACGAACAACTTGGGGAGAAATGCACGATTATTTTTGGCGCGATCGCGCACAACTTTTCCTCATCACAAGCACCTCCATTTTCCTTTGGTTTTTACACCTGTTTCAAATCTGGTTATTTATTCTTGCTCTCAAAGCATGGACTCCCTTTTTAACCAACTTAGCCCTAGCACCCCTTGCCATTTTAGCAGGATTACTCCCTTTAACCTTTGCTGGGATTGGCACTCGGGATGCTGCTTTAGTCTTTTTCTACCATAGCTATTTAGACGGACCCACGGCTGCTGCGTTAGGGCTACTTTGCACTTCTCGTTATTTTATTCCTGCTGTTGCGGGTTTACCCTTTATGGGAAGATATTTAGCTAAATGAATCTTCTATTTAGGGTCTGCTAAAAAAGTCACGCCCTGGCTGGTGAAGTTGTCAGTCAGCCCTATTTAATAGGTTATCTCGACCCAATCCGTATCAGGATGGTGGCGATCCGTGGGAGCATAACGATTCGGACTGCGATTGTAGCGGTAAGGGTAATAATTACTGTTATAGCGGTAAGGATCAGATGAGTAACCATCTTTATGGGGATAGTATGTGCTCCTTCCATGATTCATATCATTATCAGAATCAGGAGAGGTAAGATTTTCCGAATCGTTGTTAATGTGACCCCCTGTTACCAGACCTTGAGGAACGTGTTTAAAATCTTCTTGGGTCAGGGTGTTTTGTGCGTCTGACTTAATCGGTGCAAAAATACCTAAAATAAGAGTCGTAGCAATGATCACTGTTGTTGTTCTTGTTTGAATAAACATAAACCTATGAGTCTGTTCTCTCATCAATTGTCTTATGATACCACTATTTTAATTTTTTTGTTATTAATTTCCATTAAAAATAGTAACTTTAAACTGGTCAGCGTAGTGATTAGAAATATAACTAGTGACCCAATAACCAATAACCAATAACCAATGGAACTGTATCAATATTTACAACAATTGCCGTTATCTTCTGATCCAAAAAAACTGATTGAGCTACCGCCGAAGGAAAAAGAAGCAGCATTCAATCGAGTTTGGGAGGCTTTTTTAAACGGAGACTTTCAACAGCGTTGGGAAGTGGCAAAATATTTACCGAAATTTGGAGACAGCGCGATCGCGCCCTTAAGTCATCTCCTCGAAGATGAAACCGCCGATCTTGATTTACGGTGTGAAGCTGCTGGAATCTTAGGTCAGTTTGATGACACCAATGCTATTTTGACACTCACTGAAATTCTCAATCGTGAGAGTGAGCCTGAAGTGATCGCTGCTTGTACCCATGCTCTGGCGAAAAAAGGGAAAACTGCAATTCCTATTCTCACCGCAGCCTTAGCCCATGCAGAAACACGGTATTCAGCAGTACAGGCTCTCGCTTATCTCCGTGAACCTGAAATGATCACGCCGTTGATGAAAGTCATTGATGATCCCGCACCAGAAATCCGTAGCATAGCCATTGAAGCCCTCAGCACGTTTCGTAATTCGCAAGTGATTCCCGTTTTAATTTCAGCCTTGGAAGACACTCATCCGCAAGTGCGTCAAGAAGCGGTGATTGCTTGTGGGGTCAGAGGAAGAGATCAAGATTCCGAGCAAGTGGTTTCGGCACTGATTCCGCTTTTGTATGATATTAACTTAGAGATTTGTCTGAAAAGCGCGATCGCGCTGGGAAAACTGGGAACTTCTACTGCGATTGAAGCCCTCGCTAAATGTCTCAATTCTGCGGTTACTCCGACTGCTTTGAAGCAACAAATTGTTCGCAGTCTCACTCAACTGGAAAATCCACAAACCCTTTCTCTTCTCACAACCAGCCTCCGCGAACAACCAGAAACGATTCAAGAGGAAATTATCATGAATTTAGGGCGTTGGAAAACAACAGCATTCAAAACCACCATTGCTGAAACCTTGATGCAGTTCTTTGAACAAAGCCCTGAAGCGCAAAGCAATCCGAAGCTAAAACAAGGTTTAGCCCTCGCCCTCGGTCATTTAGGTATGACAACGGGGAAAAAATTATTGTCACAGTTAAGCCATGATGAAACAGCAAGTGTTCGCATCCACGCTGAAGCAGCCCTAAAAAAACTCCCCTAGCTGTATCAAAATGCACGAAACGTAAGAGAAAAATCCGTTACTCTCATCATAAAGTGTGACTAAAACTACACAAATGCGGATCGAGCAACTGCAAGCCTTTTTAGCTATCACAGAAACGGGTAACTTTGGACAAGCTGCCAAAAAATGTGGCGTGACCCAATCGACGATCAGTCGGCAAGTTCAAGGATTAGAAACTGCCCTCGGTGTCCCATTATTTCATCGTTCTCACCAGGCAAAACTGACCGTTGCGGGAGAACGTTTTTTACCTCGCGCTCGTAAAATATGCCAAGAATGGTCAATGGGAATGAAAGAACTGGATGATCTGATGGCTGGAAAACAGCCAGAATTGTGTGTGGCTGCCATTCATTCGGTTTGTTCTTATCATTTACCCCCAATTTTACGAACCTTTTGCCGTCAATATCCCCATGTGCAATTACGAGTGACTGCTTTAGGTAGCGATCGCGCGTTAAAAGTCTTGCGGGATGGGTTAGTGGATGTGGCGGTGGTGATGAATAATCCTGCGTTTATGGCGAGCCCAGAAATGTTAGTTGATAGACTATTTGAAGAACCGATTGAGGTATTGATGGCAGCGAATCATCCCTTAGCTAAGTATAATCAACTGGCTTGGTCAGAATTGACCGCTTATCCTCATGTGGTGTTTAAGGATGGGTATGGAATGCAACGTTTGGTGCAAAATTGGTTTTCTCAGCAAAATGCAACGATTCAAACCGCGATGGAATTAAATACTTTAGACGCATTTCGGGGCGTGATTCGCCAAGGAGAATTAATTGCCTTGCTTCCCAGTTCAGCCTTAATCGAAGTCCATGAAGATCCTACCCTTGCCATTCGTGCTATTGGCAATCAAACCAGCGAAAATGGTGATCAAAAAGCGACTTTGACCCGAGAAGTGATGTTTGCAACCACGCGCGATCGCGCAGAAATCCCGCCCATTAAAACCTTCCGTCAACTGGTGCAACAACTTTCGACTCCTTCTCCCCTTAACCTCGATCCTTGTCCCTCCCTCGAACTAAAATCATGAGCGCATCTTTCCGAGAACTTCTGAAAAAAGTCGGTAGTGGTCCCCATACTGGCAAAAATTTAACCCGTGCAGAAGCTGCTACAGCAACCCGCCTGATGCTGCAACAAGAAGCCACTCCCGCCCAAATAGGCGCGTTTATGATTGCTCACCGCATGAAACGTCCCACGGCTGAAGAATTGGCGGGAATGTTAGATGCTTATGATGAAATTGGGGGCAGAATTCCTGCTCTCGAAATGGAGTCTCCAGTTACGGTTTTTGGTGTCCCTTATGACGCGCGATCGCGCACGGCAACGGTTTTCCCCATCACCCTCCTCTTACTCGCCAGTGTTGGTGTTCCCGTCATCTCTCACGGCGGTGCTTGTATGCCCACAAAATACGGGGTTCCTTTTGCCAAAATCTGGGAAGCCCTAGGCGTAAACTATCAGTCTTTCTCCCTCCGCGATAGCCAACAACTCCTCAGGGAAACTGGAATCGGTTTCTATTACCTTCCCCAACACTTCCCCGAAGCCGACAAGCTGATTCCATATCGGGAAGAAATCGGGAAACGTCCGCCGTTTGCAACCATTGAACTGATTTGGTCGCCCTACGCTGGAAACGCAAACTTGATTTCGGGTTTTGTCCATCCTCCCACTGAAAATCGCTTTCGAGAAGTGTTTACCTTACGGGAAATGCAGCAATTAATCACCGTAAAAGGGCTAGAAGGAAGCTGTGATTTAGCGCGAAATCGCACCGCAATTATTGGACTCAATCAACGAAACCAAGAGTTTCAAAGACTCGCCTTACATCCCGAAAGTTATGGTTTTGCTGGACGGGATGTCTTACTCGAATCTCCCGAAAAATTAATTGAGCAATTACAAACCATTATCGCGGGTAAACCAGGAGAATTCATGTCTGCTGCTCTTTGGAATGGGGGAATTTATCTCTGGTTATGTGGGGTAACATCCGACTTGGAAACAGGCTTAGCCACAGCAGAAGAGTTAATTACAGGCGGTGCGGTTGCTGAAAAATTAAAAGAGTTGCAAGGAACTTCCTTGTGATGAAAAAGGCTTTTTGGATATGACATGGTTTACTGACGATCGCGCTGTAGTAATATCGTTGGATCATTAGCTCTCTCCTATCTGGAGCCAGCACCAGATCAAAGTAAATCAGACTTATAAAGTAACAAGACGCAATTAAATTCACCGAGAAAAAGTTAATAATTCAGCGTAGGATGAGAAGAAAAGCAGTGAGAGTCAGTTATTATGGGTGTTCATCAATTTTGAATTTCAGATCAAGATTCATGTTAAATCCAGAACTAGCTCAAATTGGTATGGACTGATTCCGGCTCACTCAAAAAAGCAGGAGGTTATCTTGTGTCCCCTTCCGATGAAAACGATTTTAGCCTTCAAATTAGTTCCCCTCGACGACATTCTCAACTCATTGCGGGTTTACAAGACTGGTTCCAATTAGGATTATTATCTAACACTCAAATTACTCTCACTATTCGTGGGAAAATTGATTCTCTGGACTTTTTATCTGGCTTAGAAATTTTATTAGAACGAGACTTAATTGATGATATAACTGTCAAAAAACTTGCTAGAAAGTCGTTAACTTGTCAACTCCCTGAAGTCCTTTCTGTTTCTCCTCAACCCTCTCCTTCTCCCAAACCTCTTTCTCCTCCCAATCCCTTACAACAACTTTGGCACTCTTTACAAGCAGAATTCAGTGTGCAATGGTTACTCTTTTTAGGCGTTTTTATGGTCATCGCCTCTTCGGGAGTGTTGGTAGGGAGTCAATGGGAAAACTTTTCGCCACTAGCGCAATATAGTGTTTTATTCACTTATACACTTGTTTTTTGGGGTATAAGTGTTTGGGTTAGCCGTCAGGGGAATTTACCGCTCACAGCAAGAACATTACGTCTGATTACTTATTTGTTATTACCGCTTAATTTTTGGGCAATTAATGAATTTAACTTCAACTTTTTCCTTAGCTTTTTCATAGCAATTGGATTGACTTTGATTGGTTTTAAGGCTAACCAGTCTTTTCAACAGTTCCCATTGCTATTAACGGCGTACTTTGCTTTAAATTACATCCATTTAGCTTGGATTTTATCTCCTCTAGTACTGATTTATTGTAGTATTGCCATTGTGATGGGAGTATTGATTTATGCTCCACTCGAATTTCAGTTTCCTTTTCTTTTAATTATTTATACTTGGGGAGTCATTTTCGGTCGAGCCTTATTTGTTGCTGGTATTCCTTTCTCTCAGGTGAGTTTAGGAATCGGAGGGATCGGATTAGTGATTTTCTGGAAACGTCTCCTTCGAGATTGGCAAAAAGTTGATTTTCTTGCCATTTTAGGTCTAGGATTATTTTCTATTAGTTCGATCTGGTTTCTAATTCCTTACAGTTTCCAAACCCAGTTGCTAGCTGGAATCAATCGCTTATTTGATCAACCCTTTTATTCCCTCTTTAGTCTCTTTTTATTTCCTTATATTATTGTGATTATTGCTTTTAGTGATTGGTTACATCAGCAGGAAAAAGAGGAGTTAGGGTTTCTTGGTGACGCGATCGCGCTAATAGGTGCATTATTTTTAGTAACGATTAGCCTAATTGATCCGAGTTTACGAACGATCACACTCTTCAACACAAGTCTTAGTTTGGGCGTGATGACTCGAAGACGGAAGTCTCTTTTACCCTCTCCCAATTTTTTAACCCTGAAAAATTTAGTTAACTTCACTCACTTTACAGCATTAGCAACACTTGCAAGTGGTTTAAATTGGTTATTCCCTCAACTGTCTTTATTAAGTTGGGGAGAAATTATGATTGCTTTGATGGTAATCGAGTGGGGATTCATGTTGATCACTCAAAAGCAAAATCAATTTCTAATTTTTAGTGAAAGTGCTTGGTATTTTGGTTGGGGATTAGCCGGATTAAGTTATGCTTTCTTTTGGTGGAATTCTTCATCACTGGTTCTGGTTTGGCTCGTTACTCCTATTACTTTAACTCTCCTTGCTAATCAAAGTACAAATAAGCAACAACTTGCCAAATTTAGCAGTGTAAGTTTACTAATTGCTCAACTTTTAATGATTAAGATAACGCTGACCTTGGGAATAGTTATTCCTCTTTTAGTGAGTTTTGCAATTGCTGGGGGAGTCATGAGCGTTAATACGTTCTATCTCAAAAATACAGCATCTGCTCTAATTACGGTTGGTTTTTATCTCGGGTTAGCAGGCGTTATTTTACAATTAATCTCTTTGCCAGTTAGTAGTTGGCTCATTAGTGGAGGAATCATCCTTGGGTGTCTTTGGGGGGTTTATTATTTTTTTCAACATCAAGAAACAACTTGGAAAAAAATATATACGAAAGCAGTTGATTATTGGGGAATACTGTTAGCAGGTGTTTTACTCTTATTTTTGACCTGGCATTCTTTTCAGGTGTATTCTAATTTAGCTGCTTTCTCTAGTCGTATTTTAATCGCGGAAGGAATTGTTTTTAGCGCGATCGCGCTTCGTTATTTTGCTTCCTATTCTGTTGTTGCCCTTTATGCGTTAGCGTGGAATTTAGAGATTATCCTTGCAGAAATGGTTGGTTTAATTGATGCTGATTTAATTAATCTTGCTATTGTCAATTTAGTCTTAGGAATTATTTTTCAGCAACTTGGCAATTGGCGACAAAAAAATAAGAATATTTCACTCTCTTGGCATTGGCATTTAATTCCATTATTATATGGTGGGTTCGGAACTGCACTACGTTGGGAAACTTTTAGTCGTGGCACTGGCTTACTCACCCTTTTATTAGCCATTATTTTACTAGGAATTGGACGACAACGGAAGCAATTGAAGCCTTTATCTTATCTCGCTTTGGTTGGCATTTCTGTTTCTGCTTATGAAACCCTGTTTTATCAATTTGCTGTATTTTATGAGGGGACAATTGGCAATCGTTTAATTTTAATCTCAGCTTTAGGAATAACGATTATTTATAGCTATCGTTTACTCTTTAAGCCCTTAAAAACCTATCTCAATTTTAGTAGCCAAGAATTAAATCGTTTCACTGACTCCCATTGGCTAATTAGTAGTCTAGCCCTTCTCCCAGCCAGCTTAGCTTCGCCAGACAATATGCTGGGATTGGGAACTGGAATTTTATTAGTTCAATATGCGATTAAACAAGGACGTAATGTGTCTTCGACACCCTGGAAAGAAATTTGGATTTATGCAGCCTTTATCTTGGGCGCTGGAATGTATTTGTATTGGGTTAATATTCCCTTAGTTCCCTTCTTGAAAGAATCTTTTGTCACTTGGAAGGGAGCAATTATTAGCGCGATCGCATATTTCTTATATGTTTTCCCTTGGTCTAATTGGGGATGGTTAAACCGTCCTTGGCAAAATCTTTCTCTCCTTCTCCCGATCACTGTCATCTTGGCAAATCCCCTGAATCAAAATGTCCTGAATTATCTATTTGTCGCTGCTTTTTATCTATTGCCCACTCTCTTAAAAAAACAAATCCGTTATAGTTATTTAACGATTATTATTCTCCTTCTTTTCAGTATCAGGTTAGGATGGGAATTTGGAATAGTTACCCCCCTTTGGTATGCAATTGCTTTTAGCGGTAGTCTTCTCTACATTGCCCAATTTGATCCGATGTTTCGTCATCAAAATAATCGCTCTCTCCGTCATTTATGGCGTACTACTGGGGCGGGAATGATTTGTTTAGTGGCGTTTTTAAGCGACTTGGAAACAGGATTAATCGCAGGGGGAATTACCTTAATTATTACCTTGATGGGATTAGCCATGAAAGTGCGAGCCTTTTTGTATGTGGGAACAATTACTTTCTTACTCAATGCTACTTATCAATTGGGCTTTTTAATCTTTCAGTATCCTTTTTCTAAGTGGATCATTGGTTTATTCGTGGGTATGGGATTAATTTGGTTAGCTGCCACTTTTGAAACACGTCGCGAAAATATTAGAACCTTGATGGAGCATTGGTTAGCAAAATTCAATACTTGGGAGTAATTTTTGTTTCTGATACTTTTTCCAACAGTGGGAAGCCCTGACCTTGTTGGGTCTGAATTTTTACTCATAAGCTGGGGACTTAGTTACAAGGCTTGGTCAAGGTTTGATGAAAAAAATTAACTGGCTTTAGTAGCTCGAAATGTTGTACAGTGACAAATTAAATGACGTGATTACAAATTCGTGTCATCGGTAAAACTCAAGTTTTCATGGGGATTCCAGAAAATTAATTGATTTTAGTATAAATAAGTAACGCTGACAAATTCGTGTCGTTTATTTTCAGAGTGACAAACTCACTGTCGTTTTTCTAAGAAGGAATTGTGCCCGATCGCGCTCCTTCAAAACCAATGCCAAATTAAGTGGCACTTTTTTGTTATCCTTGCTAGGATAACATTATGTTTTCATTGAACTTATAATTTTCATGAAATGGAACAGACCTTTTAGAGTAACTCCTTGTTACGTCTAAAGAAAGATGTTGGATATTTGTCCATAAAATCCGAACTATTTCCGTTCGTTCTCTGCAAAGACTCTTTAAGCGTTATCAAGAAGAAGGATTATCCGCTTTAAGGGTTGGGGAACGAAGCGATCACGGAAGCCATCGAGTTGGTGACTTTTGGGAAGAGTTTATTATCAAGACTTACCAACAAGGGAATAAAGGTAGTAAACGGATGAATCCCAAACAAGTTGCTTTGAAAGTACAAGCGAAAGCAACTGAAATTGGAGATGAAAAACCGCCCAGTTATCGCACAATTTTGAGGATATTAAAACCAATCAGGGAGGAAAAAAAGAAGAGTATTCGCTCTCCAGGGTGGCAAGGTTCATCCTTATCAGTGAAGACTCGTGACGGTTTTGATTTAGAGATTAATTACAGTAATCAAGTTTGGCAGTGCGATCATACTCGCGCTGATATTTTATTAGTAGATCAAGATAACAATTTAATCGGTCGTCCTTGGTTGACAACCGTTATTGATAGTTATTCTCGCTGTATTGTAGGCATTAACTTAGGTTATGATGCCCCCAGTTCTCAAGTGGTTGCTCTCGCTTTACGCCAGGCAATTCTTCCGAAAAAGTATGAACAAGAATACAAGCTAAATTGTGAATGGGATGCCTATGGTTTACCAAAATATCTCTTTACTGACGGGGGGAAAGATTTTCGATCGAATCATCTCCAAGAAATTGCCACTGAATTAGGATTTGTTCTGAAATTAAGGGATCGTCCCTCTGAAGGAGGGATTGTCGAACGTCCTTTCAAAACCTTTAATCAAAGTCTCTTTTCAACCTTGCCTGGATATACAGGATCAAATGTTAAAGAAAGACCAAAAGAAGCCGAAAAAGAGGCGCAATTAACACTAAGAGACTTAGAACGCTTGATTGTGCGTTTTGTTGTGGACAAATATAATCAGAGTCTTGATGCTCGTAGCGATCAAACTCGTTATCAACGTTGGGAATCGGGTTTACCATCGATTCCAGAAGTAATTTCAGAGCGAAATTTAGATATTTGCTTGATGAAACAAGCTCGCAGACAAGTCCAAAGAAGCGGTTATATCCAGTTTGAAAATATTATGTATAAAGGAGAATATCTTCAAGGATATGCAGGGAAAACAGTTAGTTTGAGATATAATCCCAGAGACATTACTACGGTTTGGATTTATCAATATAATCGCTCTAAAGAAGAGTTTCTAACTCGCGCTCATGCTCAAGGATTAGAGACAGAACAGTTATCCTTGGATGAAGCAAAAGCCAGTGCGAAAAAACTTAAAGAAAAAGGAAAAGCCTTAACTAACGAGTCTATCTTACAAGAATTTATTGAACGGGAAGCAACAGTTAAGAAGAAAACTCGTAAGCAACGCCAAAAAGAAGAGCAAACTTATAAGCCAGTTCCCACTTTACCAAAACCTGAAGAAGAAGACTTAATAGAAACTCAGGAAGAGGAAACGAATTTAACTTCTGAAATCAATGACATTGAAGTTTGGGACTTAGAAGAAATGAAAAAGGATTATAGGTGGTAATCATGACGAAAGCGAATTCAATTGCTAAACAATTAGGAGATTTACCTAAAGATGAAAAATGGTTAGAGCAGGAAATTGATCGTCTTCATCGTAAGGATATTATTGTCCTCTTAGAACATTTAATAGACTTACATCAATGGTTAGATGAAAAGAAAAAAATAAAACAATCTTGTCGGGTTGTGGGTGACTCTCATACAGGGAAAACCGTTGCTTGTGAATCTTATGCCTTAAGGAATAAACCCATTCAAAATAAACAACAGACTCCAATTGTCCCTGTCATTTATATTAGGCTGCCAAAGAAGTGTACGGATAAAAAACTTTTCAAGGCAATTATTGAAGCCTTGCGCTATCGAGCCGTCAAAGGGACTATTTCTGATTTCTATGCAAGAACAATGGAAGTTCTGAAGGCTTGCAAGGTGGAAATGTTAATCTTGGATGAAGCGGACAGATTAGAACCCGAAACCTTTCCAGATGTAAGGGATATTAATGACAAGCTGAAAATCTCTGTAGTCTTAGTAGGAACTGATCGACTGGATGCGGTAATTAAGCGGGATGAACAGGTTCTCAATCGTTTTAGTTCTCGTCGTCACTTTGGGAAGTTAACAGGGGAGGATTTTAAGCGCACGGTGAAGATTTGGGAGGAAAAGGTCTTAAAGTTGCCTGTTCCTTCTAACTTAACGAGGACAGAGACGCTCAAGATACTAACTAAAGCAACTGAGGGTTATATCGGTCGCTTGGATGATATTTTGCGGTTAGCAGCAATGAGGTCTTTGTCCAGAGGCTACCAAAAGATTGAAAAAGAAACGCTACAAGAAGTGGTGAAAGAAAAACAAGGATGAGTTTAGATACAAATCTCAAGCCTTGGTTATTTCAGGTTGAGCCGTTAGAGGGGGAGAGTTTAAGTCATTTTTCAGGTCGATTTCGACGGCGTAACCATTTAAGTTGTGCTGCTTTAGCAAATTTAGCAGGATTGGGGGGAGAAATCAATCGTTGGGAAAAGTTTCGTCATAATCCGTTCCCGTCTGATGCTGAGTTAACGGCTTTAGGTGAGTTAACAGGGGTAGATGCAACTCGCTTACGGTTAATGTTACCGCCACAGGGAGAGCCGATAAAAATGGAACCGATTCGCTTGTGTGGGGCTTGTTGTGGGGAGTCGCTTTATCATCGTTTAGAATGGCAGTTCCAGTCGGTTTGGAAGTGTGAAACCCATCAGTTAGCCTTGTTGTGTAAATGTCCCCAATGCGAGAAACCCTTTAAGCGTCCTTCTTTGTGGGAGTTTGGTCGGTGTGATCGCTGTGGTTTATTCTTTTCTGCGATGGCGGACTATCAAAAGCCTGTTTAAGATATTGAATTAGCAGGAGACGAACCAAGGGAGATGATAGGGATGACACCGTTAACGCAAAAGATTTACACCCCAGAGGAATATTTGGCGTTTGAAGCAAAAGCAGACGTGCGCCATGAGTTTATTTAAGAAATGTTCCATCACCATCAAAGTGACTCAATCATCCCTCGTATAGAAAATGCTAGGCCCTTTCCCCGTTGCATCAACTGTAGGAACAATCACTTTTTTTACACCAGTATTGTAACTGGCGAAGGGTACATCTTGTAATTTTCGCTACTTCTTTGCTGGTAAAAAAATCTGATTCTACTAGAATCTATTAGGCTGTCTGTAATGTATTAAATTGTCTGCAACTATTTAATTACCAGCTTGGCTAACAAAGAGAACTTTACACCTGATACTTTGACCTTACATCAAGGCATATAAAACACTGACTCAAAACAAAAACGCAATGTTATTGTTATAAAACATAAATGTTTTATAACAACGCCGTAAATGTTAGGTAAGGAGACTGGTCTGGGTGCGATCATCTCCCGTTGGGAAAAGTTTCGATTTAATCCACCGCCTTCGCAAAAAGAGTTATCCGCTCTCGCCAGTGTTGTGCAGGTGGATGTTTCTTGATTAAGAGAAATGTTACCACCCAAGGGCGTTGGAATGAAATTAGAGCGGACTCGCTTGTGTGGGGCGTGTTATGGGAAAACTCCTTATCATAAGATTGAGTGGCAGTTGAAGACAACTGAGTTTTGCTCTGAGCATCGGTTAACGCTGTTGTCGGAATGCCCCAATTGTGGCGCAAGATTTAAGATTCCATCGCTTTGGGTTGATGGGTGGTGCGATCGCTGCTTTACGCCGTTTGAGAATATGTCTGAGTTTCAGAAATTAATCTGAACTTAGTGAATTAGAAAAATTGGATGTTCGATAACCTTGATCGGGATGAGTAGCTTTTCCAGGATATCTTAACTGTAAAATCCCATTCTGAACCATTTTGGTCAAATAGCCTGTCCTTAAGGTATGAGGAGAGCGGTTTAATAATTGCGCCAATTGCTTTTGGGTTAAAAATTGATCTTGGCAAAGTTCCTGAATAGCTTGTTCCATCAACTCTCTGGGAACCTTACCTTTCTCTCTGATCGGTTGTGCAATGCTCATTAGTTTTGTCCAATGATCGGAGCTAAGCTCTAAATGATCGGAGCTAGGCTCTAAATGATCGGAGCTAGGCTCTAAATGATCGGAGCTAGGCTCTAAATGATCGGAGCTAGGCTCTAAATGATCAGAATAAGGTTGAATAGGTAAGAGATCAGTTTGACGTTGCTTGGGTAAACTGTAGTATGTACCTTTTCCCTGCCCTGATTTTTGTAGCCATCCGTTATTTGCAAGTTGCTTGAGACAATCACCAATATCTCTAGGATGTTGAGAACTGTACCATTGAATATCACGGTTGCTAACTTTTCCAAATTCATGAGCCAAGACTAAAGCGATTCGATCTAGCTCTTTTAATTGACAGTAATTATTGCCAACAATTTTCCGTAGCTCTTTCTCAACTTTTTCAGGAATGAGGCTAATCATTGGCAAAAAAACATGTGTCATCTCTAGAGATAAATCCTCTTTTACCATTGGATATGCCCATTGCTGTTCTTGCCATGCTCTTAAAATTTTCGGAAAACCTGAGCCAGCTTTTTCGCCTAAACCAATCATCTGAAACATTTTTTGTAAACTTGGGTTACGTGGCTCACTTAATCCACCTTCATAGAGTTTATCAATGGGAATTCTAAGACGACCCGGATTGGTAAACACAAACATATTTTTAAATTGCAGAATCTTTAAACCTCTTGTAGAAGAGTAATCAGCATGAATTAAACTATTTACTAAAGCTTCTCGCAATGCCTCATGAACATGAGTTTCTCCTTGTCGAGTTGAATATTCATCCAATTGAAATGGAACATTCAAGTCATTTACTAATTTTCGATAAACACGATAGTAGAAATTTAATAAGTTTCCTTCCCATGTGCCATCTATATTAACTCGATCTGTCCAACGATCTTCTGGATTAGCAGAAAGTTTTTCTTGATAGTCTAGATCATAATAATTATAGGCTTCTAATATACTGTCTTCTTTCCCAAACATTAATAAGCCGGCAAGTGTTAAGCCTGCTTGACCTGTTTCTCGATCTCGCCTATAGCCACCTAATTTATAAAGTAGTTGTTGATCATCTAATGATAACCAAGGGTGATCAGGCTCTCTATTACTAAAGCGTTGACGATAAATTTTTATAGTCCCTCTATCAAGGTCATCTAAATTGAAATTCTCTAAGATGTGGGAATCTTGAGCCTCTCTACTTGCATCCCGTAACATTTGGCGTACTTCATTTTCTGAGCAATGATAATCTCCCTCAAAGTTACGCTTATATGTTCCCGTCATCGGGTTGTTATTAATGTAAACGGGACGTTTAGACCTTTCTGCTGGAGGGACTTCTATTATGATGATATCTTTTTCTTCAAGCTGACAGATTCTAAAATTGGATTCTCCACAAATGGGAGAGCTTAGCTTTTGAGGATTATTATGACCATTAAAAAAATCTTTTTTTTGCTGGATTGGGTTCTTGACTCCAGTAACAATAAAACCCTGTTTTTTCTCTGATATCCCTAGAATAATATATCCTCCTTTGGTATTAGCAAAGGCAGAGATAGTTTCCCAAATATCTTTAGATAATTTATCTTGAGAAGCCTTAAATTCTAGATCGCAGTCTTCATTAAGATGAAGTATGTCGGTGAGAGTTTCTAAGTTCATAAATAATCAATTTTGATATGTAAATGTATATTTTATGAAAATATTTAACGATCGCGCTTAGGCAGCATCTTGATAACAAGGAGAAGGAACTGTCTTATAAACTTGCATGGCATGAAGGAAAATAACTTTTGTCTTATCTGCAATGTCTTCTTCTTCATAACTCTCTACAGGTAAACCCGTTTCTTCGTTGTAAAGAAAATCATAAATTTTGCCATTAATCCGATCGCGCGTTGATTCTTTCTCATACCATTGATCTAATTGGCTGATTTCTTCTTTTAATAATTGCAACAAGTTACTCGCCACTTGTTTAATATGTTTAAGTTCTGATTGTTCGAGATTTGGCTTTTTCAGTAAATCAAAAATAGCAAGGGCTTCTTCACTTAAGCCTTCACGGGTCGATCGCTGTTCTTCTTCGTTTAAGTCTTGGATAAAATTAAAGAGTTCTTCAAAGGTTTGTTCAATCGTTAAACGGTCTTTTTCTTGGTTATAATGATCGATGATTTCTTCATAACGTCTTTGATAATCAATGCGGGAACTATTGCGATTAATCATCTGGCTGAGTCGGTTTTCAACCGCTTGTTTGAGATTTTGGACAGTAGTTCGCGGTTGAGAACTTTTGCGAAACTCTTCTTTAAGACGTTCAAAATTAATCTGACTGATATCATAAAGTTCGCCATCTTCTGTGTTGGTGTTCCTAACTTCAATGGTTTCGCCAACGGTTTGATACAGTTCCCTCAACACTTGATTAATGTCAGTAACTTGTTCGTCGGTTTCTAATTCCTTATCCAGTAATTTAATTGCATCATAGACTTTACGATAGTCATTAATTCCAGTAATATTCGTACTTGCGGTGAACTTCCGAAAGACGTGGCGACATAAAATTCTAAAGCGTTTACGAGTTTCGCTATCTTCATTAATCGCTTCTTTTGCCGTTATAATCGCAGCATTACGGGCAAAACCTGTTTCTTCTAGAATGGCATCTAAAGACGCATTTCGATCGCGCAAAAATTCCCTTACTTCATCGATCGCGCTTTGTAATTCCTCTAAAAGATGTTCCTGTGACTTTGCAGGATTCACTCTTTGATCCTCTTCTTCTCTTCCTTCATCTCCTGTTCCTGCAAATGTGGCGAGGGCTTCTCTTAAGTTTTGCAGAATCCCGCAATAATCAACAATTAAACCGTTATTTTTCCTTCATAAACCCGATTCGCCCGTGCGATCGCTTGCATTAAAGTATGGGCTTTTAGCGGTTTATCGAGATAGAGTGTAGAAAGGCAGGGAACATCAAAACCAGTTAACCACATTGCACAAACGATCGCGATCCGAAAGGGATGATTAGCATCCTTAAACGCCGTTTCGAGACTAATTAGTTTTCCGTCTGTGAGTTCAAATCCGTTATTAATGCGGTTACGATGAAAGTTGAGTTCTTCTTCTAATCCCCACTCCCGAAACTTTTGCACTTCTCCCTGATCTTGACTGACGACAACAGAGGCGATGGTTTCTTCCATCCATTCGATTTGACGTTGTTTGTAAACTGCTTCTTGTTGGTCGGTGATGCTGTTTAATTGTTGTTGGAGTCGGTTAATTTCCTCTTGCCAATAATGGGTTATTTTCTCATACATCCGCACACAAGTTATTTTGTCGATGCAGACAAACATCGCTTTTCCCATTTCCCAACCGTTGGCGTAATGTCTCACAAAATCCTGCGCGATCGCGTCCAGTCTCGGTTCTGCTGTAATCACACCATAAGAACTCTTTAACGCTTGCTGAATGCGTCTCTCCACATCTCCCTCAACTTCTAATGCTTCGAGTTTTTCTGCGATGCGTTCATTAACATCATTAGTCGCAATTTCCAGTTTATCCCCTCGTGCGTCGTAATAAAGGGGAACAGTGGCGTTATCTTCCACCGCCCGTTGGAAGTCGTAAGTGGAGACATAATCCCCAAAATAACGGCTGGTGATTTCATCATTTTGGAAAAGAGGCGTTCCTGTAAACCCGATAAAGCTGGCGTTGGGTAAAGTGTTACGTTGATTTAATGCAAGGTTTCCATATTGGCTTCGGTGTGCTTCATCACTGATAATAATGATGTCATCTCGTTCATTGTAGGGTTCATTGGGATCAACCGCTTGCTTAAACTTTTGGATCAGAGTGAAAATACAGGCTTTGCGTTCTTGCAGTAATTGTTTTAAGTTATTGGAACTGGTAGCGCGACAAGGATCGCAATCGTTGTTTGCCAATCCACAGCCTGCAAAGGTATTATAAATTTGATTGTCGAGGTCTTCACGGTCAGTACAGACCACAAAGCTAAAGTTTCCGCCTAACTTGCGCCGAACTTTCCGCACAAAAAAGACCATCGAATAACTTTTTCCAGAGCCTTGAGTATGCCAAAATACTCCTAGTTTGCCTGCGAGTGCTTGACGGTTTTTTACAGCTTCGATCGCGTTATTGACTCCCAAATACTGATGATTGCGAGCGATAATTTTAACCGTCTCTTGGGAAGAATCATCAAAGAGAATAAAGTTTTCAAACAGATCAAGAAGATTATTTTCATTGCAGACTCCTTTGAGTAACGTTTCCATATTCACGACACCAGCATCGCTTTCTTGTAAGCGTTTCCAGTCTTGGAAGTATTCAAAGAGAGAACCAATTGTTCCCATCTTTGCATCATAGCCATTTCCGAAAACAACAATGGCATTGTAATAAAATAATTGAGGGATAGTTTCCAGATAATCTAGATAATTTTCCTCGTAAGCAGCGCGAAGGGAACGCCAAATGTTTTTTAATTCCATAAAAATTAGCGGAATCCCATTTACAAAACAAACGAGATCGGCTCTTCTCAGGTATAATCTACCCTCGATCCAAAGTTCCCGCACTGCTAAAAAATGATTATTTGTGGGAGTCTCGAAATCAAAAACATTCAGAATTGGTTTAACGGTTTCCCCTTTTTCGTTGCGATAACTAACTTGTATTCCATCTCTGAGGAGGTTGTGTTTTTCTTGGTTAATCTTAGGTAAACTTTGGCTAACGCTATAATCGGTTAAAGTGCGAATTGCTTCTTGATAGGCTTCGTCGGGATGATTGGGATTCAATTCTCGCAGTTTTCTTTCTAAGTAGCGAGTGAGGATAATTTGTTTGCGATTTTCCCGTCCGAGAAGGCTATTCTCGCCATAGTCTTCTTGATTATAAGCGTAGATCGATTCCCATTTGAGTTCATCATGTAAATAGTTGGCGGTGGTGGTTTGAACGAGGGTTTCTTCGCTATAACTCATACGGTTATTTCTCCATTCATTAGACGTGGTAAAAGAAGATCACGGGCTTGAGATAGTTTTTGATTTTGTTCTATAAGATTTTGAATTTGTGTAAAGCAAGCAGAAGCAAATTCATTAAACTGTGACATCAAAACTTGAGAAGGCAATCCAAGGTAAAACTCATTAAAACAGCTTTTTTGTACTCTTTGTCTTCCAGAAGAACCAATCATACTTTTAATCGCATTTTCTCTAAAATCGCGATCGCGTGATAAACAATAGGTAAAGTAAGGACTTACTTTTTTTCCTCTTAGGATCATAAATTCAGTAGAACCACAGGCGATTTCATCTTCTGCTAAACAATTAACAAAAGCAGTTTTTCCATTTTCTAAACAGGGAGTGATACGAGCAAATAAAACATCGCTATTTCTAAATTTAGTAGTAGTGTGCCTATTTCTTCTTTCAAACTCAGACATATTTAATGTCATACCAGTTTCTGATAAAGCACTCATTGGGATATACCAAACTTCTTTTTCTTTTTCTATAGTTTCTTTTGGGTTAATTTCGATTATTTCTGGCACACTAACTTTTTCCCAACCTTCAGGAATACCATCAATAATGGGAGAGTGTTCGTGACCAGGGAAGCGCAGATGAACAAACCATTCCCGATACAGCAGACGCGCCGACTCCTCTAATAACTCAATGCGACGGCGATTATTTTCGATTAAATCATCATATTTTGATAGAATATCTGCGATTTTATTCTGAGTTTTAATATCTGGAACTGGAAATTTGATAGAGAGTAATTTTGACTGACTTAAATTATCTTGCGCTGCTCCTTGTGTAAATAACTTATATCTTTTCTTTAGTAACGCATCAAAAAGATATTTTATGAACTTAACGTTTGCTTTTTCAGGATCAGGAGTAAAACCTATAATACTATCAGGGAAACAAGCATCTATTCCTAAAATTCCAGTTTCAGCAATATTAGCAGCGATCGTAATACAAAGAGTTCCAGCTTTCCATAGTTTACTTTGTGCCAGTCCAGCTTCACTATATGTTTGAGAATACTGAGTAATATAGAGATTTGAATGCTTTACATCTCCTGTTTGAATAAAGGGATATTTTCCACCATAAAGATGTTCAGCATCACGAGGTCTATGTCTTGATCTACCACGACCAACAATTCCAAGTTCATCTAATCTCTTTTCAGACTGCTTCATATTCCCAACACCTCCCGATCATTCTTATTCCCCCCTTCCGAAGGGGGGCTAGGGGGGATAAACCCCATAATCTCCTCACAAACCGCCTCAAACTCACGCAACACCTGATCATTCGTAAAGCGAACCACCCGCAAACCATACCCCTCTAAAACCTTCGTTCTTTCAGCATCATAAGCCATCCCATCTCGTGTAAAATGACCCTCACCATCAACCTCGATCACTAATTTTAATTTCGGACAATAAAAATCAACAATAAAATTATCAATGGGTTTTTGTCGCCACATTTTTAGAGGAAATGTTCTTAAAAATTGCCAGAGTTTTCGTTCGGCGGGGGTGGGATTTTTCCGCATTGCTTTGGCTTTTTCGGTTAGGTTTTCGTTGTAAGGTAGAAAGTATTTACCTTGTTTGATGTTGGACATTTTTACTTTTCTTTGGGTTGTTTATCCCCCCTAACCTCCTCACTAAAGCTCCGGCTTTGAAAGGGGGGAATTTGGAAAGAGGGGAACTTTGAAAGGGGGGACAAAGAGGATTATATCCCCAACTCCTCAAAATTCTTTTCAATTTCTTTTGCTAAATTAACCGCCTCCTCATTCAAATCTTTTAACTCAACATGAATGCTTCTTAACGCCTCTTCAAAATCAAAATCTTCTTCTTCCTCCTCTGGCGCAACTCCTACATAACGCCCAGGGGTTAAACTCCAATCATTCGCTTTTAACTCCTCCAAATCAACCAGTTTTACTAACCCATCCACATCTTGTAATGTTCCTTCTGGAAACCGCACCATCAACCATTGTCCCTGTTGGAAGAAATAGCGAACTTGCTTTAATTGTTTTACAAATTCTTGACGGGAAGCATCAACATTTTTCAGAGAACTTTTAACCTTTTTTGTGTCCCAAACTTCGCTTTCCTTCGCCTTTAAGTTTTCCTCGCCATGTTCAACCACACGACCTGCTAATTTATAAACTAAATCTACTTGTTTAACTAAATCACGGCTGGTTTCCGCTAAGGCTTGCACTTGTTCAATAAAATTATTTAAGGCAGTCGCCTCTGCTTCGGGCGGTGTTAAATGACTTAAGAATTTATCCGTGAACTCATCACAATCACTTTTAAGCGTTTCGTATCCATTGCAAAATTCTGTCCATATCTCTCCTAAATTGTTATCCCCCCTAGCCCTCCTCACTAAAGCTCCGGTTTGAAAGGGGGGGATTTGTGCTTGAAAGTGAGAAATTGCTTCTTGGAAATTCAGGAAAACATCAGCACAGGTTTTTCCTTCCTGCAACATCTGCTTAAAATAGCCTTGAACTAAACCCAGAAAGCGATCGGATTCTCCCCGATAAAGCCGAACAATCGACACAAGATTCTTTAACTGTTCAGGGGAAAAATCGTAAATTCTCCGTGTGACTTGGCGGTAAACTTGACGCGCATCAATCATCAAGACTTTATCCTGCATTGCTTCAGGTTTAGCGCGATTCAAAAACCATAACTCACAGGGAACCGATCGCGAATAGAAAAAGCCACCCCGAATTGCAATAATTAACTCCACAGCCCCCGTTTTAATTAGGGCTTCTCTAACCTTTGCTTCATCACCCCCCGCACTGGAAGCCTGAGACGACATGACAAAGCCAGCCCGTCCTTGTTTGTTCAAATAACTATAAAAATAACTAATCCAGAGATAGTTTCCATTAGAAACCTTTTTATTCTTATTGACTCCAGGAAGACCAAACTTTAAACGGGAATCATTTTCTACCTTTTCCGCATCTACTTCGTCAACATTAAACGGCGGATTAGCCATGACATAATCAGCTTTTCCCGTCAAATTTAACGGATCATCATAATAAGTAATTGCCTGTTGAATATTTCCTTCTAATCCATGAACCGCCAAATTCATCTTTGCCAAGCGAATGGTCGTCTGGTTCTTTTCCAATCCTCGAAACGTGATCTTGCCAAGACTTTTATTCGACTCTTCAACCAACTTCGCACTTTGAACAAACATCCCTCCCGACCCACAAGCAGGATCAAAAACAGTTCCCTCATCAGGTTCAATCACATTCACAATAAGAGAAACTAAAGACAATGGCGTAAAGAACTCACCGCCATCATGGGCTTGCATATCAGCAAACTTCATCAAAAAATACTCATAAATCCGTCCGAAAACGTCCCCTGAAACTTGCTTAGAACTTTCGGACTCTAACTGTTTTAACTCCTTTGGGTCTAGTAACCGCAAAAGCTGTCCTAGAACATCATCTTCAATATTTTGGTATTCAGACTTGGGCAAAATTCCGCTTAACGTCTCATAATCCTTTTCAATGGACTCCATCGCCTGAAAAATAGCATTTGCCCGTTCATTCCCATCAGGTAAGGACACCAAATAATCAAACTGCGCCTCTGGCTTGAGGAATATCGCCCCTTTCTGGGAAAAATCTTCCTTTTTTAACGCCCTTGTTTTTCCGCTTCGTTTCGGTAAATCCTTCTCAATCTCCTTCTTCACCTGTAAAAAGCGACTGTAAGCATGACGCAGGAAAATTAGCCCCATCACAGGCAAAAAATATTCGTTACTCGCATAGTTAGAGTTTGATCGCAGTGTATCGGCTGCTGACCAGAGGTCTTTTTCAATTCCACTGATGTATTCAAATTGCGTCATGAGGAATCCCACCGAACTACAGTGAGTTTATTGTGCCATCTGATCAGGGTGTTTGTCTGGGTTTTTCCTTTTAATCATTGATTTCAGAAAAATTGCTGATCGCTAATTCACCATCAAAATCATCCTCTCTCAATAAAGCTGTACTGTTGGTGTAATCAACAAGATTATTTAGCTATAAAGTTTTAGATTGTTCGACAACTCGACTGGCTCGCCCGACTCTTTGAAACATATTTTTTGGAGAAGACACCGCAGAAGCAATAAACAGAGTTTGACAATTCAAATCAATACCAGTCTCCATTTCTGCTGAGATAATACCAATGATAGGAGTTATCGGTTCTAGATTTTGAAATTGAGTTAATTTCTCTTCATTACAGTCCATCAGTGGAACAATATAATCGCGACGACTCGCTAATTGCTGACGATTGAAAAGTTGCAATTTTTCAACCATTTTTTTACCGTGCTCTTCATTAGCACAAATGACAAGGGTTTTTCCGGGATTATCTTGGGCTTGGAGAAATTCACTAATATGTTGCGCGATCGCTGTGGTTCGCGATTCACTAACGAGCTTTTGTTGCCACTCGTGACTTTGATACGCTTCTGGAGGAACTGGAGAGGGGAAAGGATTATTCTGCATAGCTTGCCAATTTTCCAGATCAGAGCGTGCCTGAACCAGATGAATTTGATAGGGGGCAATAACTCCCTCTGCCATTCCCTGTTCGCGAGAATACTGATAAATTGGATCACCAAAGTAATCTTGAACCGCTACAAGATTATCAGCAGAAGCGGCAATCGCCAATCCAATCTGAGAGGCAGAAGCAAAATACTCGGCAATTTCACGCCATACCCTCATGTCTTGCTCTTCGCATTCATCAACAAGAATGAAGTCAAAATAATCACGATTATAGGCTTGGTATAAGTTTGGAAGCCAAGGATCACACTTCAAATCATCAGTTGTAGTAAAGTAAAGTTCTTGTCCTTTAATCACTTCACCTTGAATCTGAGCCATCTTATCTCTTGGAAAGAAGTTTATCGCCTGACTAATTAAATGAGCCAAGTAAATTTGACGATTGGCGAGAAATAAAATTTTGGGTGGACGTTTTTCCTCTTTAAGGTTCCAATTAATCTGGAAAAGGTACCAGCAAATTCGTAAAGCGACCTGAGTTGTCCCACTCTCTGTTGCTAAATTCAATAAAAGTCGTTTTTCTTGCTGCAAAATATTGATTAAAGCAGTCCGAATGGCAGCTTGTTGGTAATTATGAAGAGATTTCTCTCTCAGTTGCGGTGTTTCACTGCCCACGGTTAAACGATGCCAAAGTTCTTTCGGTGTGGGAAAATTTTTCATCGCTTCTGATTGCAGACTCGTGGTTAAATCATATTCCACAACGAATTTCCCATTGCTCGAATAAGCGAACTTGACTCCTACCTGATTTGCCTTTTTTATGGCTTCTGAAAGTCCTTTATCAGGATTACGATATTTTCGTTTAGCCTCAATAACAGCAATTGGGACTTGACTTTCATAGAGCAGAATATAGTCAATCAATTGAGGTTTTTTTGATGACTTGTCTTTAACGAGGGAATCCCCCTTGATGAAATCATGAGGAGCGATTTTCCATCCTGCAAGTTCCAGTTTTTCCTCAATAATTTCCCCTAACGTTTTTACTCCTTGATTTCTTGTCTGATTCACTGTCGTTTTGATCTGCTGATGAATTTGATGAAAGGAAAAGGGAGTGACAAGCCTATTTTCGTTTAGAAGCGCGATCGCGCGATCAGTATCAAATAACTCGATCTTAAAATCCGTGAAATCCCGTTTCCAATGAAGCATCAATTTTTCTGTTGTCTCAGGATTTAGATAATCCCATTGTGCTTCTCGCAATTGTTCCAAGATCCAACTTGCAACATCAAACGTAAACCCCATTGCTAGGCAATACTCCATTATGCCCAGTTCGATTAACTCCGAATGGGAGTAGTAAATACTACGTCCTGTTCCTGTAGCACTAATTGTCGGAACCACAACCTCTTTCTCTCGCCAATACTGTAATTGGCGAAGAGTGCACCCTGTAATTTGAGCTACTTCTTTACTTGTAAAAAAATCTTTTCTCATAGCATCAATTTTAAAAAGATAAAATATAATACATATGTGTTTTTATAAAATGAATGTTTGCTAATTTAGATGAGTCAAATAACGATTCAATGCCGTCTTGTTGCCAGCGCAGAAACTCGCCAGCACGTATGGGAATTGATGGCGGAACAAAACACACCGTTAGTTAACGAACTGCTCAAACAAGTAGCGGAACATCCTGAATTTGAAACTTGGCAACAGAAAGGAAAACTCCCTGCGGGAATCGTTAGCAAACTCTGTAAGCCATTGAAAGAGGACTCTCGCTTCAGTGGTCAACCTGGACGATTTTATACGAGCGCGACTAAGTTGGTGGAATATATTTATCAATCTTGGCTGGCTCTACAAAAACGCTTGCAATGGAGGCTCAACGGTCAAAAACGCTGGTTAGAGATTCTTAAAAGTGATCAAGAACTCTGTCAACAAGCAGACTGCTCGTTAGAAACACTTTGCCATAAAGCCAGCGAAATCCTTGCCTCTTTTCAGTCTTCTACAACTAAGAGCAAAAAGAAATCGAAAAAGCAAAAAAATAGTTCTCGGAAAAGTCTGTTTGATGCTTATGATAGTGCTGAAGATAGTTTAACTCGGAGCGCGATCGCGTACCTCCTTAAAAACAATTGTAAAATTCCCGAACAGCAAGAAGACCCTGAAAAATTCACTCAACGACGACGTAAAGCAGAAATCAAAGTTGAACGATTAACTCGGCAAATTGATAGCAGTTTACCCAAAGGACGAGACTTGACTGGAGAACGGTGGTTAGAAACCTTAATCACCGCAGCTAATAAAGTTCCTCAAAATATAGAGGAGTTCAAATCTTGGCAAAATATCTTACTCACTAAACCCAAATCTGTTCCCTTTCCCATTAGTTACGAAACCAATGAGGATTTAACTTGGAGTAAAAACGAAAAAGGTCGTCTTTGTGTTCGCTTTAGTGGCTTAAGTGACCATACTCTCCAAATTTATTGTGACCAAAGACAACTCAAGTGGTTTCAAAGATTTTACGAAGATCAGGAGACAAAACGAGCCAGCAAAAACCAGCATTCTAGTAGTTTATTTACTCTTCGTTCTGCACGTATTTTATGGCAAGAAGGCACAGCTAAAGGTCAGGCTTGGCATAGGAATTATCTTAGTCTTTACTGTACCGTTGATACTCGCTTATGGACAGCAGAAGGAACCGAACAAGTCAGACAGGAAAAAACTGATGAAATTACTAAAATTCTCACGAATATGGAGGAGAAAGGCGATTTAAGTCAAACCCAAGAAGCCTTTATTAAGCGTAAACAAACAACGCTTGATAGATTGAATAATTCTTATCCTCGTCCTAGTAAACCTCTTTATCAAGGTCAATCTCATCTTCTTCTTGGGATTGCATTTGGATTAGAGAAACCTGCTACGATCGCGATTGTGGATGGTACCACAGGAAAAGCAATCACTTATCGCAGTATCAAACAACTCCTTGGGGAAAACTATAAACTGCTCAACCGTCATCGAAAACAGAAACAAGTTCAATCCCATCAACGGCATAAAAACCAGAAAAAGTTTGCCCCTAATCAGTTAAGAAATTCTGAGCTAGGAGAATATATTGATCATTTAATTGCAAAAGCAATTGTTAACATTGCTCAAAAGTATAAAGTGGGAAGTATTGTTCTGCCTAAACTTGACAATATCCGTGAAGTTATTCAAAGCGAAGTTCAAATGCGAGCAGAACAAAAAATTCCTGGTGTTGTAGAGAAACAAAAGGAATATGCTAAACAGCATAGAATCCAAGTTCATCAATGGAGTTATAACCGACTAATTGAAAGTATCAAAGCTAAAGCTAATCAAAAAGAAATCGTCATCGAACAAGCCAAGCAACCAAATAGAATCCAAGTTCATCAATGGAGTTATAACCGACTAATTGAAAGTATCAAAGCTAAAGCTAATCAAAAAGAAATCGTCATCGAACAAGCCAAGCAACCAATTCGTGATAGCTCTCAAGAAGAGGCAAAAGAATTAGCTACAATAGCTTATAAGTCTCGTTAATTTTCTTAAAAAATGAACGGAAACTATTGTCATTTTCTGAACCTTTATAATAAAATGTAATTATTAAGTTAATCGCGCCGTAGCTTATGCTTAAATTTAAGCCTCTGAACTGCGAAAAATGTGGGTTAGTTTATCTGCTAGAAGTAGATGTGCTTTCTGACCCTAGTCGCTGTCCACCCTGATGCTGATCTTTACCTTTGAGTAGAGATGATTAACTCGTTAGAAGATAAAGTCCTGTACTTTTTATTCTACGAGGTCGGTGCGCTCCCAGCAAGATGGGGATAGATGTACTATAGTAATGGTTGCTGAATCACCTTCGAGCAAGAAGGAATCCGCTTTTGTAATGGAATTTTCTCCTTAAAGTGGATTGAAAGTCCGCAGTTCAAATCTGTTTGGTTGCGATAGAGTTCTTACCTTGAAGTGCATTGAAAAACTCTGGTCTCTTTATCGTCACCTCAAGAGTTAACCTTTAATTCGTCAAGATGAATTTTAGATTTAGTATCGACGACACTAATTTGTCACTAATGACACCAATTTGTCACCAACGACACTAATCTGTCACAGATGACAAATAATTTGTCACTGTACAGGTAGTTTTTAATACGCGAAAAATGCCAGGACGCAGATTTGAACTGCGGACACGGGGATTTTCAGTCCCCTGCTCTACCAACTGAGCTATCCCGGCAATTTGTGTTTGGGTTTGGCGCTTTTTTCTCAAGCGCTTTATTAATATAGCAAATCATTTTTGCGCTGACAAGTGCTGAGAGAAAATTTATTTCGCACTCGTTTCGCGTTACATTAGATGAGAAAATCGAAACGTTTGGTATCCTTTCCCACGATTTATGAGCCAATCCTCGGCAAACGTAATGACGAATGACAGTCCCTCAACACCACCGAAGCCATGGTTGTGGGACAATCTCCCTAATTATCCAATTTCTGTGCGGGGCTGTTCTCCTCGGACTGCACAAGAGATTGATTTGTTGTTGCTCGCCCTCGAAGCTCTAGAATTGGGTAGTTCGGAACGGATGCTAGCGACAGCAAAAGAGTTTAATTTAACGGATATTGTTCCGAATCGAATCGTCTTGTGGCGATTGCGCTGTACAAACCCTTGGCGAAGATCTTATATGCGACGGTATTTGGAGTTAGACCAAGCAAAAGCCCTAACCATGATTGCTGCTGCGCGATCGCGCCAACTGACTTTTTTAATCCGTCAACTGCTACTAGTCGAACAACAACTCCGCAGCAAAGAATTACCCCTGCGCCAAAACTTCCGTCTCGGATGGTATTTAGGACGATTTCAAGCTCATTTTCGCAGTCGGATGAATCCCCGTCGCGCCAGAATTGCGGAATATTTAGCCTCTCCTGACCAATTGGATGAACTCGCGATCGCGCTGCTGAAAAAATTATTATTCGCCACAGGAACCGCCGGGGCGCAACGGTTATGGTGTAGTTTATTTGATGGAGAAGTAAAATGACAATTCGCCGTCAGTACAGTTTACCGAACTGTTCCCTCATTCTAGACGGTTGGGCTGGAGATGCAACTTTCAATGACGGGGGAAATGGACGACCCCTCATGTCCATCTTAGTCAATGCTGAATGTCGTTTTCTCGCCCAAGACCATAATTCCTCGGTGTTAAAAGGCGATCGCGATTTCTTAGAAAGTTTAGTGCGAGTCGTCAATAACTACACGCAATCGATTCTCAGTGGTTTAAATCCCGATCCGCCACAAGACTGGGTGGGAGAATCCGTTCAGATTAAGCCCCTTCCCGAAAATAATCGACACCAGTTGCAATTGATTCAAACTGAAGACGGAAAACCTGAAGAAGTCATCAAAGTTGACTTAACCACGGTTGAATTATTTGATCTGGTAGAAGCTATTGACCAACTGTTAACTGATGGAAGCACTCTCCCTGAACTCAGCTTAAGCCTCCATCCCCACTCTCGCAAGATTCGCACCCGCAATGAGCCTTTTGTCAAAAAAGCCCAACCCGCGATAACAGGGGTCGCCAGTTTAGCCGTCGCAGCGATCGCGCTATTCTTTGTTCCCATCCCCGAAATGCGCGAACCTGAACCGAGAGAAAATACGGGATCACGCCGTGAAGAAACCCTTCCCAGTGAGACAGGAAGCATTGTTCCCCCTGGAATTAAAGCAACAGTTGAGAATACGTCCAAAATTACCGATTCTGATCAACTCGCGAGTTTAGGGAGTGACTTACAAACTAAGCTGACGGAAAATCTAGAACAAGAAATCCCCCAAGCGGGTTTAGAATATCGAGTTTGGGTCACAGGTAATGGCGATGTGATTGGTTATGAACAACTCGCTGGTCCTGGTCTCAATATTACGGAAACCCCAGCCCTTCCCGACTTGCTAACCTTACCGATGGATCTCAATAATCGTCAAATTAGTGAGGTTGCAGAATTAGAAGTCCGATTCAACCCCGATGGAGTCGTCCAAGTCGAACCGAAGTAGTTGGCGGACAAAATTCCAATTTCCCACTCGCGCATAAGGTTCTAACGCCGAGAGAACGGTTTTTCCGTAACTGCGATGATTGACTCGACTATCGAGCAATGCAATCATTCCTTGGTGTTCTCGTAAGGGAACTACCGCCCGTTGTAGTTCTCTTAACGCTGTCGGTAACAAGTATAGCCGAAACCAATCTTGGCGTTTTTGTTTGTAATAAGCGGTTTGTCCTGAAACAATCGGATTTTCTAGAGAGGGTAACGGAATGGTTGTCATAATGAGTAACTGCGGGGTCGCTAACTGGGGTTGGTGATTCCGCCAAAATTCCCAGCTACAGACTAAAATTCCGTTTTCTCGCAGTTGCGTATTTTCTAAGCGAACCCGCGATCCGAATTCTCCCGCTAAAGCCGTTGCAACTTGTCTTTTTAGGGGAACATCGCTCACTAAAATCACGACTAAATTGTTATAAGAATCGCTTTCGGTGATCAGATGTCGTATTTTTTCCAGCAAAACGGGTTGAAATTCCCTTGTGTTGGGCATTGGAAAGCCATCAGGAATATATAAATTAAGGGTATCCGATGCGCGATCGCGCGAAAATCGTAAACAGGTCATCTCTGGAAGTCCCAACTTTTGGCGATAGACGGGGGCTTCTTTTTCCCAATCGAGAAAACTCCCAATGAAAACCGTTGGCTGTTGTTCCCAAAGTGGGGTTAACTGTTCAGAGACAGAAACCGGACAACACGCGATTGTAAATTCTCCTCGTTCCCGATACATATCCGCCCAGAGGAGTTGGTTTTCTTGTTGCGCTTGCTGGAAAAACTGACAAAAGGGATGATTCGGCGCAGTCTCCTTTAACACCACAAATAACTTGTGCAGAATTTCGGTTTCGGGTTCATTCAGTAACAAGCATTCATAAGGATTTTGCGGGCGACTAAAGAGGAGTTTCGTGAGTTCTACCCTCACATCCCGAATGACATCCGCGTGTTGAGGATACTGATTCAGTAATTCATTCCAATGCTGAGTGGAAATCCTAAGTGTCAGTGCGTCTCGCGCCCAATCTTCTAAATCATCCGCTTCATCAAAAATCGTCGGTATCCCCTCGGGAAGGATTCCCCGTTCCCATAAGCGATCAGCAAACCAATCTTGAGGAGAAATCAGAATGACACCCGCATGATTTTGCAGTGTGTCAGGAGAGAGATTTGATAACTCATCGTAAACCAGAACTGGTGTTTTCGTATCCAGCCATTCTTTCAGTTGGGGAATCGCGCGATCCAAAAGTTGCTTTTGTTTTGTTTTGGGGACAACTACAATGACAGGACGAGCAAATAAAAGTGCAGGAGTCAGATAACTAAAACAGTAGCCAGATGCAGTTCCCGTTTGCATCAATGCTGATCGTCTGAGGCGCAACGCCCTTGCGACCAATCGCGCCATAGTGAGATGATGGGGCCAATTGAGATCGGGTTGATTGCGAAGAAAGCTACGGAGATAGGTATGGACTTCTGCTTCGATAACTGTCACGGGAACACGCTTGTTTAATATAGAGTCACCCTCATCATTATAAAAAAGTCTTTATGAAGGTCGGAATTATTGGTTTAGGTTTAATTGGCGGTTCTTTGGGCTTGGCGTTACGATCGCGCGGTCATCATATCCTCGGAATTTCCCGCCATGAGGAAACTTGCACTCTCGCTTGTAAAAAAGGAATCGCGGATGAGGCGAGTGTTGATTTCTCTCTTCTCCAAGCTGCAGAGGTGGTGTTTATTTGTACCCCCATTGGCGCGATCGTTCCCACGGTCGAACAATTAAAACCCATTCTCTCCCCTGAAACCATTCTGACCGATGTGGGATCAGTGAAAAGTGCGGTTGTGGATGCAGTTACACCCTTATGGTCAAATTTTATCGGCGGACACCCCATGGCGGGAACCGCAGAACAAGGGATTACCGCAGCGAAATCAGACTTATTTCCGGGGACACGGTATGTTTTGACCCCCACGGAACAAACGCCCCCAGAGGCGCAAAAAACCGTCTCTGAGTTAGTTCAGTCGTTAGAAACTGAAGTCATCCTCTGTCCTCCAGAAGCCCATGATCAAGCCGTCGCATGGATTTCTCATTTACCCGTCTTTGTCAGTAGCAGTCTAATTGCTGCTTGTCTCCAAGAAACGGATGCTGAAGTGGCGGAATTAGCGCAAAAATTAGCGAGTTCAGGGTTTCGGGATACCAGTCGTGTTGGGGGCGGAAACCCAGAATTAGGGGTGATGATGGCGAAATATAATAAGGAAGCTGTGCAGCGATCGCTGCAACTGTATCAGGAACAATTAGAAACGATCAAGCAAGTGATTGAAGAAGAAAATTGGGATGTTTTAGAGATGATGTTAGGACAAACCAAAGGAGCGCGATCGCGCTTTAATTCAACATAATTCCAGAGTCTCAGGTCTTGTAAGTTATCTTAGATCCACTAGCAATAGTAAACTTTAAAATCCAATCGTTTATTACATAGGGTAGTTTTATGGCTGACTATAAACGTGGAAACAAAGGCAGATTTATTCTAAAAGGAGATATACCTCGAAAAGTTAGGAGTATTAGATTAACTGATTCTACTTGGAAAAAGTTAGGTGAGTGGGCTAATCAACAGAATGTTACTCGCGCAGACATTATTGAAGAGTGGGTAAATAGCGATCAATAACAATCCATATAAGATTAGTGTTACGCGATACAACTTAACTTTGTTTATTGATTACGCTGAGTTCAAACATTGATTGTTTTCAGTTTTATAGGAACTTAATAAGATGGACAATGATAAGGAAAAATAATTCAACTTTTTAATAAAAATGTGCGTGGTCTTAAAGCAACAACTACTAATATTAATCAAAAACATGATGGAGCTAAAGGACATTGGTTAGAAACTCAAATGGGAATTTCACACAATAATACCAATAAAGCTGATTTGTTGGGATATGAAATGAAAACAGGAACAAGCTCTGGCAAAATAAGTTTTGGAGATTGGGCTGCTGATTATTACATTTTTGATAATGAAGATTTTTTTGATGTTTCAGAGACAAGAATTGTAAGAAGAGACCAATTTATAAAAGTTTTTGGAAAATTTAACCAAACAAAAAATCGTTACTCTTGGTCAGGTGAAGTATGTCCGACTTATTATAATAGGAGAACTAATTCAGGACAAATGATTAATATATCTCCAACAAATGATGTATTAATAGAGTACAACCACTCTGAAGATTTTAGAAATGATAACGAGATCCCTTCTTATTTTCAAAAAGATAATTTAATTTTAGCTAAGTGGGATGCTAAATCATTAAGGAAAAAAGTGGAGAAGAAATTTAACCAAAAGGGCTGGTTTAAATGTTTCATTAATGAAGAAGGTCAATATACATCAATTGGATTTGGGAATCCTATAACTTTTGAAATATGGATTAAACTTTTAAAAGAGGGAAAAATCTTCTTTGATAGTGGAATGTATGCAGATCCGAATAAACCAAATCAAAGATTCTATTCACAGTGGAGAGCGATTACAAAAGTCTGGGATGATCTTATTAAGGAAACATATTAGTATTTATGAGTTTGTCTCTGAATAGGTAAATAAGACATTATTTGGCTAGCAATTGAATGAATAACAGGAACCGCAACACTATTACCAAATTGTTTATACGCCTGAGTGTCACTGACAGGAATCTCAAATGTATCCGGAAATCCTTGTAGTCTTGCAGCTTCTTTAGGAGTTAGTTTTCTGGGATTTTTTCCCTCTTGTTCAATTAAAATTTCTGATCCGTCTTTATAATATCTCGCACTGATTGTACTGGTATAGGGTGAGTGATTATTAAATAATGAATATCCAAACCCATTCCCTTTCCGTTTATGCTCTCTTTTTCTTTTCTGATGACCTTGCCATAATCGATCAGATATAGTGTATTTAGACGCAACATTTTTTTCTAAGATATCACCCACTTTCACTGAAGAGTTAGGAGGAACAGGAAATTCAAAATGAATGCTTTGATCAGAAAAAGCAACAATATAAATTCTTTCTCTATTTTGTGGAACTCCAAAATGTTTGGCATTAAAAACTTGAGCATAGACTTGATAACCTAGTTTTTCCATAATTTCTTTGACAACCTTGAAAGTGTTCCCTTGATCATGAGTTCGGAAGTTTTTAACATTTTCTAGAAAAATGATTTCTGGTTGATGTGCTTCTATAATTTTGGCAATATCAAAAAATAAAGTTCCTCTGGCATCTTCAAACCCTTTTTTTAAGCCTGCATTTGAGAAAGGCTGGCAAGGAAATCCCGCTAATAAAATATCAAAAGGAGGAATGTCTAAGGGAGAAATTGTAGTCAAGTCGCCCTGTGGCTCTTCCGAAAAATTAGCCTGATAAGTCATTCTGGCAAAGCGATCTATCTCAGAAGAAAAAACAAACTCTATATTGTTTGCAAAGGCTTGCTGAAAACCAAGTCTAATTCCTCCAATCCCCGCAAATAGATCTATCGCTCTATATTTTCTATTCGTGAAATCAAATAATTCTTTTTGTATGTAGTTTCCAGTGACTTGAACCATACTACAGCTTTTTTAACATAAACAATAGTTACTTGGATTATACCATGTAATACACGGATATAGTAAAAAAATCTACGCTCTATTTGCTCTCCAGTATTATCTCATCGTTTAATTGTGTATATGGACTGAGTTACTCGATTCTGTTTATAGCTAAGAAACAACCCTATTATTAAACCAAAGGAGCGCGATCGCGCTTTGATAATTACAAACCCAAACAATAGCGAACAGTTTCTTCAACTTCCAACATTTTCTGAGGAGATAATTGACCCATAGGTCGCTTAGAAAATCGATGGTGATCTAAAGAACGGATTTGAAAACATAGAAAAACAGTTTCCAAAGGAAGTCCACTTTCTTCCGATGATACTCTTACATTCGTTGGAAAATCTTTTCTAACATTTGTCCCTTTAGTTCCTACAATTACAGTCACTACTAAGGGTAATTGATTTAAAGCATCAATAGACAAGACTAAAACGGGTCGGTTTCCTGCTTGCTCTTTTCCCTGAATTGGGTTGAGATTAACAAAGTAAATATCTCCTCTTTGAATACTCACTCTTTTTCTAATCCATCAATTTCCGTACTTTCAAATTCTTGATTAATTGCAATGATTTCTTTTTGAATATCGGAATCATTTGCCATTTCTTTAAGTTTTTGTTGCAAAAAAGAGGTATCAGCAACTGGATTATTACTTGTTTTAGAATTTACTCCCTCTGATGAGTTAGCAAGGGTAATTTTGCCATTTTCTTCGATAAATAAAACTTTGTCGCCTGGTTTAAGATTCAGTTGCTTGCGAATCTCAACGGGTATCGTAATTTGTCCTTTAGAAGTAACTTTAGCGAGTTCCATAATTTTTCCTTACATTCCTTACCATTATTGTATAACGATATCTTCCCAGCGCTGCAAGTGTATCAGGAATAATGAGAAATGATGTTAGGACAAACTAAGAGTGCGCGATCGCGCTTTAATTCAAAATAGTTCCAGAGTTTTACTTACACATTGTAGGGTGGGCAATGCCCTACTACTGTAATTTTTTGCAAGGATTGGTCGTTTTGTGCTTAAATGCGAAAGCACTTGCAGTTTCATCAACTCATGTCTCAGTCTCCCCAATATGCTCTAGTTCACGAATGGCTGACACCAAAAGCAACTGGCGGATCAGAATTAGTCGTGAAAGAAATTCTGCAAACCATTGATGCGGATCTGTATGCGCTGATTGATTTTGAATCAAGCAACCCTGAGAGTTATCTCTATGGTCGTCAAATTGGGACAACATTTCTGCAAAATTTCCCTTTTGCCCGTAATGGTGTACAAAAATATTTACCATTGTTGCCTTTTGCCATTGAACAATTGGATCTGAGAGACTATGATGTCATTCTGTCTTCCTCTCATGCGGTTGCAAAAGGAGTTATTACAAGTCCGTATCAAACCCATATTTGCTACTGTCACACGCCGATGCGTTATGCGTGGGAACTGACTTTTGAGTATCTGCAACAAAGTAAAATTGGTAGAGGAGTTCCAGGTATTTTCACCCGCTATCTGCTTCATCAATTGCGCCAGTGGGATGTCATTAGTGCGAACCGTGTTGATTACTTTATCGCCAACTCCCATCACACGGCAAAACGGATCTGGCGGTGCTATCGTCGTTCTGCAAAAGTGATTTATCCGCCCGTTGATATCGAACGGTTTTCTTATCAAGCCCAAAAAGAAGATTTTTATCTGACGGTTTCTCGTCTGGTGAGTTATAAACAAATTTCTCTCATTATTGAAGCCTTCAACCAACTCGAACGTCCATTAGTAATTATTGGTAATGGTCCACAATTTTCGGAATTACAAAAAAAAGCGAAACCCAATATTACCTTTTTGGGAACACAACCTAATGCAGTGGTAGAAGATTATTTAGCAAAAGCCAAAGCGTTTGTTTATGCAGCCTGTGAAGATTTTGGCATTGCCCTTGTGGAAGCCCAAGCCTGTGGAACACCTGTTATTGCTTATGGTGCGGGAGGGGCTAAGGAGACGGTTAAAGATCTTCGAGAAAGTTCAAGTCATGCAACAGGGTTACTATTTTCTCCTCAAACGCCTGCTGCATTAGTAGAAGCGGTAGAAGCCTTTGAAGCGAAACAAGAGATGTTTATTCCAGAAAAAATTTATCAGCACGCAACTGGCTTTTCAAGTGAGCAGTTTCATGGGAATTATTTAGACTTTGTTCACAGAAAATCAAGGGTTAAAGCCAATAATTAGCCTAATTAATTCTTTTTTTTTCGCTGCATCAGTTGATTATTTTAACTTAGATGATTGTTGGCAATGAGGTCTGTTGCAACCTCTGCTGAAACAGGTTTCGAGAAGAAAAAACCTTGTCCACGAAGACAACCCCATTTCAAAAGTTCTTTCTTTTGCGCTTCCGTTTCAATCCCTTCTGCAATCACCCCTAAATCCATATTATCCGCCAGATTAATAATCGTTTGCGCGATCGCGCTTTTCCTTCGGTTTTCAGGAATTCCTTGCACAAAACTCCGATCAATTTTAATCACATCCAACGGCAGTTGATATAACCGACTTAAAGAAGATTCACCAATCCCAAAATCATCTAAATAAAGCCTCACACCTAATGCCTTTAGTTCGTCTAAAACTTGTTTCGAGTTCGATTCTAAAATTGCTGTTTCTGTAATTTCTAGATTGAGATTTTCGGGATCAATATCATAGAGTTTAATCATTTGATTGACATGAGCCACTAAATCATTTTCTCGAAGTTGTTTGGGAGAAACATTAACACTCAAACTCATTGATATTTCTGTTGAAAAGTTCTCTTGCCATTGTTGAAGCTGCTGACAGGCTTGTGTTAAGACCCAATCGCCAATCTCAACAATTAATTCCGTTTCTTCTGCAATAGGAATAAAACGACCTGGGGAAACCCAACCTCGTTCAGGATGATACCAACGTAATAGGGCTTCAAAACCCATTATTTTTTGATTTAAAATATTGACAATGGGCTGATAAACTAAATTTAATTCATTATTATCAATTCCTCGCCGTAACTCTTGTTCTAGTTTTAATCGTGAGATAACTTTTTGCCTCATTAGTGGGTCAAAATAGCAAGATTTACGATTACTCGTTTTCGCATGATACATCGCAATATCTGCATCTCGAATTATATCTTCCGCTTTAGTATAACTACAATTACCAATAACAATACCAATAGTTGCCCCGATGATAAACTCACAACTTTCAATAACAAAAGAGCTTTCAAATTGTTTGAGAATGTCCTGAGTTAGAATTTCAATCTCTTTATATCCCTTAAAACTCGGAACTAAAACTGCAAATTCATCTCCTCCTAAACGTGCCATTATGTAGGCTTGTGGAATCGATCCTTTTACTTTTTGTGAAACTTGACACAGCAATTGATCACCTAAGGTATGTCCAAAACTATCGTTAATTTCTTTAAATCGGTTTAAATCAATAAATAAAATAGCACAGGCTTGATCAGTGTTTCCTACTTGACAACTACTTAAAAAATTAGAAACTTCTCGATAAAAAGCCGACCGATTAGGCAAATGGGTGAGAGGATCTTGATAGGCTAGGATCGATAATTGTTCTTCCGCAAAGTCACGTTCAGAAACAGCAGACGCAAGAATTAAAGTGGGGATAGATACAACAAGCATAAATGACCACAGGATCAATAAGTTACTATGAACTGATTCACTGACTCCAAAAGGTTGATCACCCTGTAGTGTTCCCTCAATCGCAATAATAACGGTTAAAAAGATAGCAAGTGTTGCTCCTTTTTCCTTTAAAGAAAATGCAGCCCAGATTAAAAAGGGAAAGCAAAGATACTGTAAGGGATAATAATTTAAATTTAATGGTGTAATTGGAAAACGACCAAACACGAGAAGATTCGTAGAAATGAGTAAAGCAAAGCCAGTAATGATGAATACGATCGCTTGCTTTGAAGGTGGTGAATGATGGAATTGAGGATGACTCCAAGTGAGAAGAAGGGGGGTAATGACTAATGCTCCCATCGCATTCCCAACCCACCACTTCCAGCTAATGTCAAAAAACATTTCTGGGGAACAGGTAAAATTAAGGCAAAATCCTGTTGCTCCCATCAAACCAGCCATGAGCGGTGTAATAATAAGAATAATGACTAGGAGCTTTAAAACATCATAAATACGCTCTAACTTGTAGTCAACTTGCCAATAATGAATTAACTGAGTTGCAAGTAAAGCCTCAACTGTATTCGTTAAGGCTGCTGCAAAAATAAATCCCCACTTAATACCAGTAGCAGCAGTCGCAAAGGCAATTCCGAGGAAGATACTGGGCCAAAGTTTTCTCCCTTGAAGTAATAAAACAGCAATACTAATTCCAGTTGGGGGCCAAAGTAAGGAAATATTATCTTTAGCAATAGAGACTTGTAAGCCCAGTCTTGCTGCTAGAAAAATAACCAGTGTTAACAATAGAATATTGAGGAAATACTTAGCCATTAACCTACGCTCAAAAAAAATAATCCTCTTCCATCAGTGACTGCACTCAGTTAACTTAACATTTTTTAAAATAGAAGGAAACAGACTACTCATACTTAAGCCTAATTGTGATGTCTCAAACCAAACAAGTTCAGTGGCAAATAAAACTTCTTTATGACGGGGAATGCCCTTTGTGTCTGCGGGAGGTCAATTTCTTGCAGAAGCGGGATGCGGGTCGCGGTCTCGTCAAATTCATTGATATCGCTGATGATAACTACCAACCAGAAGCCAATGGTGGGGTTGATTTTGAAACGGCTATGGGTCGCATTCATGGCGTTTTACCTGATGGAACAGTGGTTAAGGATGTTGAAGTCTTCCGTCGCGTGTATGAAGCGTTAGGGATGGGTTGGGTGTATGCAATTACGAAATTACCCGTTGTTGGCGCGATCGCGGATTGGGTGTATGGTCTATGGGCAGATCGTCGTTTAGCCCTAACAGGACGACCCGACCTGAAAACAATCATGGAACAAAAACATTGCTCCCAAGACCGTTGTCAGTAATTAGTAGCCAGTGACCAATGACTAATAAGGGACAAGTTTTAGCCGTTTTATTATTGGGTGTGGTGGGGGTTTCCACCGCAGCCATTTTTATTCGCCTTTGTTTACAAACGGCGGGAGAAAGTGGGTTGGGTTTTAGTTTATTTATTGCTGCATCGCGATTAATCATTGCGTCAGTTATTCTTGTTCCTTTTGTTAGAAGCCATCAGAAACCCCCTGTTATTTCTCGCCAAGCCTTGCAATGGTCGATCGCTGCTGGAATCACTTTAAGTTTCCATTTTGCCACTTGGATTACTTCCCTCTCTTTTACATCCATTGCTGCTTCCACAACGATCGTTACCACTAACCCGATTTGGGTTACTATTTTATCTTGGTTATGGTTAAAAGAAAAACCGAAGCCATTAACAATTTTGGGAATTATTATTGCTTTGGGCGGTGGATTTTGTATTGCCCTTGGTGATGCGGGGAGTTTAACTGGGGGAAGCAATCCTTTACTGGGAGATGCTTTAGCGTTATTGGGGGCTTGGTCAGCGAGTCTTTATTTATTACTGGGAAAACAGGCACAAGCAGAGGGCTTATCTGTTGGTCACTATAGCGCGATCGCTTATACCATCGCAGCAATTTTTTTATTTCCTTTGCCCTTTTTCTTCGGAATTTATTATTGGGGATATCCAACACCCGTCTATTTCTATTTATTAGGAATGGCTTTGTTTTCCCAGATTTTAGGACACACTAGCTTTAATTGGGCAGTCCGATTTATTTCACCGACATTTGTCACTTTAGCAATTTTATTTGAACCCGTTAGTGCCAGTGGTTTAGGTTTTTTTATATTTGGAGAAGTGCCAAGTTTATTAGTTTTAATTGGTGCAATTATATTATTAATCGGCAGCGCGATCGCGATTTTAGGCGGACAAGAAAAGTGATTACTACTAATAACTATTGATCAGATTTTTGAGTAGGATTGAATTAATTTTACCTTGTTCATTCCGAGGAATAGAAGAAAGCGCAGACCATTGCTTAGGAATTTTATAAGGACTAAGATTTTGTTTTAATTGTTCTTGAATCAGATCAGGAACAAGGGATTGATCTTTAGGAACATAAATTGCACTGACAACTTCTCCCCAATTTTGATCCGTCACTCCCATCACATAAACATCTGTTACCAAACCCGTTGCTAAAATCGCAGCTTCCACTTCATCAGGAAAGACATTTTCGCCACCTGTGATAATTTTCCGACTATTGCGACCGACAATATAAAGATAACCCGCTTCGTCAAAATAACCCAAATCATCCGTTATAAATTGCTTTCGATTCCAGTTAGAATTAGGATGATAACCTAATCCTAAAGATTCACTTTCGATCATAATCTTACCCACTTTTCCTGCTGCTAATGCTTCTCCAAACTCCCCTTGAATGGTAATTTTAGCGTGAGGTAATACCTGTCCAACACTGTTATTTCCCGCCCGAAAATCATCGGGTTGTAAGGTGACAACTTGCGAAGCGGTTTCCGTCATCCCATAAGTTAATGCAATGGGAATTTGATCTTGTCTTGCTGTCTCTAAAAGACTCTCCCAAGACGGCGCACCACCCAGCAAAACCACTTTAAATTGAGATAACCAGTTTCCAGCCCCAAAATTCAGTAATCGTTGCAGTTGAGTGGGAACTAAAGAAATAAAATAATCGTTTGGTGGAATTCTTTCTAATTGACGCAGGATCACTGAATCTTGATTTCGCCAAGCCGTTTCTAATGTTTTATAGGAAGATAGAATTAAATCTCCTCCTGTGAGAAAGGTTCGCATAAATTGCATCAAGCCACTAACATGATGGAGAGGGAGTATGCAAAAACAATTCACTGTTTCTTGCTGAAAATAGTGACAAAATCCTTTCACAGAAGCACTTAATGTTTCCCAAGTATGTTCAACAAAACGAATCTCTCCTGACGATCCGCCTGTGGGAATCATAATTGTTCCTTGTCTTTTCCGATCTCGGAAAGAAGACCTAAATTCTAAACCTGTTTCTTGAATAATGAGATCAGGCTTTACTAACTCTAAAACCTGATTCCATTCTTGTGCTTGCCATTGACTATTTCCTAAATAAATAGTACAGTTTTTTGCCAAAGCAGCCAGAAAATTCGCTAAAAACTGCTCTGAATGACTAGTCTTTACAAGAACAGTTGATCCTTGAGGAACTTGAGAATAAATGTCTAAAGTTCGATTAGCGAGTCTCTTAAAATCATCATCCTGAAATATGTCTTGGATGGTATAGAAAGGAATTTTTTGAATGATATATTCAAAAGTAGGTTGGGCTGCCTTCATCTGATTGATTTTCCCAATAACAAATAACGAATGACAGAGGTTTTATGGAACGTCTCTCCCTAATGACTAATATTTGTTGCTGTCCAAATTGTCCAAGCATCAACTAATAGTAATAACAGGGTAAATCCTAATAAAATTAAATACATCCAAGGTTGTGCTAAAGGGCGAACATCACGGGTATCAATTCCAGTTTTTTCTTCTACCACTTGCACTAAGCGATTAAAACCAGCTACTCGCATCGGGAGAAGGTAAGCGCGATCGCGCCCCGATGTTACAAAATAATACACTAATCCGCCTTGTCCAGTGGTGCGAAGTTTCAGTTGTTCAATGTCTTCCCAAGGGAGTGACCATCCTTTTTGCAGAAAAGAAGGAAACCAGCGAGGGTAGGTAACTGCAATTTGTTTGTCATCGAGAACAACCCTTTGACTCAAGGCCCCGTATAATAAAATCCATCCCACCCCTAAACCGATAACGAATAGAGAAACAGGAATAGAAACGGGAGTAATCCTTGCTAAAAAGGGAAGGGGAACTGTTAAAGCGATATAGAGACTGAGTAGTGTCATCCGAATTAACGGAGAAATGCGAAAGGTCAGGATAGATTGAGAAGCGGTCATCTGATCAGTATAAAATTCATTATCATCTCTATTAAGGTAACAATTTATTAACAATTCCCAAAGTTATCCCCTGAAAAAACTTAAGGTTATCTTTACATTGATGAGATTGCACTTCCCAAGAAGAATTGAGACCGAACCTTTTCTTGAAAGGATAAAACTTATTGCTGTTTTCACAAGAGACTGCTAAAATTAGATTCGAGTATATAGATCGGTGACTACGTTTGGTTTCAGTATTGATAGTTTTTTTCCAGCTTCGTATTGACAGACTCTCTCCAAGATCTTGCCTCACTACACTAATATCTGATTGAGGAGAATCTTCATCCATGTCAATTTATGTCGGTAATCTCGACTATTCAGTTACACAAGAAGACCTAGGCGAAGTTTTTGCTGAATACGGCACAGTTAAGCGTGTCTATCTCCCCACTGACCGTGAAACAGGTCGCATGAGAGGGTTTGGTTTTGTTGAAATGTCATCAGAAAGCGAAGAATCCAATGCGATTTCTGAACTTGATGGTGCAGAATGGATGGGTCGGGAGCTCAAAGTTAATCCTGCTCGCCCCCGCGAAAATAAAGGCTCATTTGGCGGTGGTCGTAGAAACAGACGTTTCTAAAATATTGCATTATAGCAACGACGCTTTTAGAGAGCCGATGAGATGTAATCAGGCTTTCTCAGAGCGTCTTTTAATTTGAATTAGGAGGAGTAAGAATGGCCAAACGTCGGAATCAGAAAAAAGAAAAAGCAGCTCGTAATCTTGCTTATGCGCGACAGTTTCGCAAAAAATCCAGTGGAAATTTCCAAAGAGGTCGTCGCTTCTCTGGCGGAAATAATAATTCTAGCAGTAGCAATAAAGAAAGTGATAATAACGGTGCTGCTGATTAATTTCAGGTCAGATCTTCTGAACAAAGCCTAAATTGGTTGTGATCTGAAAGACTGTACCCCGCTTCAATCCCCCCTCCTTTGTAATCTCTTTCTTGATCAATGTTTGCTACAGATTAATCGAGGTGAGGGGGAGAGGAGGGGAAATCAATCATGCGTCATTTATGTGTAGCATGAATGAAGTTCATATTTTTTAGAAAAATAAGGTTAAACTCGCAGCAATGGTTTTGCTTTTGATGCCTTCATGAGAGGGTAGGCAATGCCTACCCTACTACTCACTGTTTCAACAGACCGTTATGAGGAACTTACTCAAACTTGACCATAGCTTCTAAAAGCCTGATAGAGTCTGATGTCCACTTCCTGCTTCCTTTCCATTGGATCTTTCCTAGCAACGTCGGCGTTATCTAGTCCACAGGCTAACACGATGTAACTCACCGCTAAAAATGACTTATTCTTTAACTGTCTTGGTTATCGATCAGTTAAACTTAGCCACCCCACGATTATAGTATTTAATTTGACCAACTAAGTTAAGAAATGGTTAACTTTTAACTTTCTGTTAAAAGCCCTAAATCTTAATAGGGCCATTTCCAATTACGGATTTCTGGCATATCAATCCCGTGTTTGGTCACATATTGATGATGTTCGATTAATTGATCTCGCAGGGCTTGTTTAGCATAAGCAGCAGCATAGCCTAACTTAGGAACACGATCGATCACATCTTCAACTAAATGGAAACGATCTAAATCATTTCGGACGACCATATCAAAGGGGGTTGTAGTTGTCCCTTCTTCTTTGTATCCTCGCACATGAAGATTATGATGATTAGTACGACGATAGGTGAGACGGTGAATCAACCAAGGATAACCATGATAAGCGAAGATAATGGGTTTATCTGTCGTGAAGATCGTATTGAACTCGCTATCAGATAGTCCGTGGGGGTGTTCTTTTTCTGGTTGTAGAGTCATTAAGTCCACCACATTCACCACCCGTACTTTTAAGTCGGGGAACTGTTGACGCAAAATATCGACTGCAGCCAGAGTTTCAAGAGTAGGAACATCACCCGCACAAGCCATCACCACATCAGGTTCACTGCCTTTATCATTACTTGCCCATTCCCAAATGCCAATGCCAGCCGTACAATGTTTAATTGCTGCATCCATATCCAGATATTGTAATTCGGGCTGTTTCCCTGCAACAATTACGTTTACGTAATCTCGGCTACGCAGACAATGATCGGTAACTGATAACAATGTATTCGCATCAGGGGGAAGATAGATGCGAACCACGTCTGCTTTTTTGTTCACAACATGGTCAATAAAACCTGGGTCTTGGTGAGAGAAGCCATTATGGTCTTGTCGCCAAACGTGAGAGGTCAGGAGATAATTAAGAGACGCGATCGGCTGTCGCCAAGGAATTTCATTACGGGTTGTTTTTAACCATTTGGCGTGTTGGTTAAACATGGAATCAATAATATGGATAAACGCCTCATAACAAGAGAAGAAACCATGTCGTCCCGTTAAAAGATACCCTTCTAACCAACCTTGACAAAGGTGTTCACTTAAAACTTCCATCACACGCCCATCTGGAGATAAACTTTCATCTTCAGGGAGACGTTGGGCCATCCAAGTCCGATCCGTCACGTCAAATAAAGCACTTAAACGATTAGACGCGGTTTCATCGGGTCCCATGACGCGGAAAGTGTGGGGGTTATTTTTCATCACATCCCGCAGAAACTCGCCAGAAATACGAGTTGCTTGGGCATAAGTCGTTCCAGGATTACTGACATCCACAGCATAATCGCGGAAATCAGGCATTTTTAACTCTTTCAGGAGAATCCCCCCATTGGCGTGAGGATTTGCCCCCATCCGTCGGTCTCCTTCTGGCGCAAGTTCCGCTAAATCTTGGCGAAATGTGCCATTTTCATCAAAGAGTTCTTCTGGCTTATAACTTTTCATCCACTCTTCTAGCATCGTGATATGGTCTGGGTTATTCGCCATATCCGAAAAGGGAACTTGGTGCGATCGCCAAAAGCCTTCTGTTTTCTTACCATTGACTTCCTTGGGTCCTGTCCAGCCTTTGGGAGTCCGCAGAATAATCATTGGCCATTGGGGACGTTTTGTAAAGCCATTGGTACGGGCTTCTGATTGAATGCTTTTGATTTCTCCTAAGATTGTGTCGAGAGTTCCCGCCATTAACTGGTGCATGGTTTCAGGATCAGACCCTTCTACAAAGTAAGGTTTGTAACCATATCCCACAAATAGGCTTTCCAGTTCTTTATCATCGAGGCGGGAAAGAACTGTTGGATTGGCAATTTTATAACCGTTGAGGTGTAAGATTGGTAGAACTGCCCCATCATGAACAGGGTTGAGAAATTTATTGGAATGCCAACTTGTCGCAAGGGGTCCAGTTTCAGCTTCTCCGTCGCCAACGACACAAGCAGTGATTAAGTCTGGATTATCAAATACTGCACCATAAGCGTGGGCTAAAGCGTAACCGAGTTCTCCTCCTTCATGAATCGAACCAGGGGTTTCTGGTGCAACGTGAGAGGGAACACCACCTGGAAACGAGAATTGAGTGAAGAGTTTTTTCATTCCTGCTTCATCTGCGGAGATGTTGGGATAAACTTCACTGTACGTTCCTTCGAGATAGGTGTTTGCCACTAAGCCAGGACCGCCATGACCAGGACCTGCAATGTAAATCATGTCGAGATCCTGCTGTTTAATCACCCGATTGAGATGAACGTAAAGAAAGTTTAAGCCTGGTGTCGTTCCCCAGTGACCGAGGAGACGAGGTTTGATCTGCTCTAACTTTAAGGGTTCTTTCAGCAGGGGATTATCATAGAGATAAATTTGCCCGACGGAAAGGTAGTTCGCAGCACGCCAGTAAGCGTGCATCTTCTCCAATTGTTCCTCGGAGAGGGGTTTGTTTTGAGCAATAGTGGCAACTGTCATAGTTGTTTGAGGTGATAGAGGTTGCGATTCAGTTTCATTGTGAATGATGAATTGGGGAGGGAGGGGGGTTTTCTCAGGTTTTCTTTAGTTTTTTGCGAGCGCCTTCTCAACCACAATTGATTGATTAAGGTTGGGTTTCGCTACCTTTGATTGTGAATGTACAGTGAGGAAATGAAAGCCAGCAAGGAGATTTGAACTCCTGACCTACTCATTACGAGTGAGTTGCTCTACCGCTGAGCTATGCTGGCAGGCTGAAAGAATTGCCAACTAATGATTATAACTTACTTCCTTTACTTTTGGGAAGCGATCACGTCTTCTGCTATTGGTTTGACTGCAGGTTGGAATACGGAAGCGAGTTCACTTTGTCCAAGGACTAATGTTGGTAACGGGGTTGTGCCGTAATTAACGCCAGCCTGTAACGGAAAAGCAGAATGGGTCAAGGGAACAAATTTGCCACCAGCCCCTTGCACAATCGCCCACACCGCAGCTAAATCCCAAACTTTCGGAATCGCCTCCACTGCTGCTAAAGCAGCACCACTCGCCACAAGGAGAAAGCTATAGGTACAAACACCAACAATGCGGGTTTTGCAAGGTAAAGGTTGCTGTAAAAAAGGCATACTGCGAACACATAAGCTAAAGAGATGGCTTTGACTCAACTCATCTGGACTGGTTTGAATCCGTTCACCGTTGCGATAAGCCCCATTTTCTCCAGCTAACCCTGATCCCGTTAGCCAAAACCCATGAAACGATTGTTGCAGCACTGGAAAATGAACATAACCAAATACGGGCATTCCGCGATAGAGAAGTCCCATTGAAATTCCCCAAACGGGAATCCCACGGGTAAAGTTCGTTGTGCCATCAATGGGATCGATCACCCAACACCATTCCCGATCTGGAAAAATATGTACAGTTTCTTCCGTCAGTACCCCATGATCGGGAAACTGATGCGCGATCGCGCTGCGAATTTTTTCATCTGCCCACTGATCCGAACTGGTGAGTAACGAACCATCGGGTTTTTGTTGCGCTTGCACTTTCCCAAACTGTTTGATCAGTGTCTCTCCCATCTCTTGAGTGAGAGTTTGGCTAAACACTAAAGCATCTTTTAAAATTTGTTCCATGTTACCCGTCTAAATCCCCTTCCATAACTGTTGCAATGGCTTGATTGGTTGAGGTTTGAAACTCGGAAACATTGACACGATTTAAAAGCGCGATCGCGCCCAACATTCCCAAAGCCTGCAATCCAAATACTAACCCATAAGCCAGCACGGGTGTACTAAACAACACCTTACCAAGATCCAAGACCACACCGCCGATCACGGTAGCTAACGCTCGCGCGAGGGCTTGCGCTAAACCCCAAGCACCAATAAATGTTCCTGCCGTTTCCGCAGCGGTCAAGTCTAACATTAAACTAATCGCACCTGTGGTTGTCAAGCCTGCTGCTAAGCCAAAGAGGAAAACTGCTGATTTCAGCAATAGTGCTTCTTGAGTAAATCCCGATAAAATGATCAGTACAAAACTTCCAGCCACTAACACACATCCCAAGCGCGTGGTGTTTTGTTTTCCCAGACGCGGTGCAATGGTAAAACCGGTACTACTAACACCAATTAAGGTTCCCAATCCCCAAAAGGCATTTAATTGGGTGGTTTGCGAAATGGGTAAATCAAATACTTCTCCGCCATAGGGTTCTAACACCGCTTCCTGCATGAATAAACTAATCGTCATGATAATCAGAAAGCTAAAAAATAACCCTGTTTGTCGGCTCGCGGTTAAAACCCGAATTGCTCGTCCTAAGGTTACACTATCTTCTCGATCAGCCACTGTGGAACGACTGGTGTAGCGAGAATATTTTTTTTCAACGCCCCAAGTGGCTAAAAAAGCTAAACCGAGAACGACTAAGGGAACAATAATAAACAAGCGATTAATCCCTCCTTTTAGGGTTTCTAGTGGCGTTTGAATGACCTTTTCGTTACTCAGTAACAAACTACCGACATTCGCACTCCAAATCACGCCTTCTTGCTGGAGACTTTGCAGGAGAATGCCACCACTAACCCCGCCAATAACAATTCCTACCATTAACATTGACCAAACTGTTCCCACCAGCTTAGAACGATTCTCTTCTTCGGACACATCCACTAGCAGCGCAGCGAAGGGGGTAGAACTGAAACTTAAAGCCAAGCCATAAAAGATAAAAATTAACCCCAGTAAAATAGTAAAAATGAGGGTGTCCCCATTGGCAACCCAGCCTCCTGCGTCTCGGACTGTGTCCCCCAATTGCCACATGACTTGCACCGCTACAAAGGCCGTCAAAGTAAACAACACTGTTCCCACCCAAACATAACCACTGCGATGGAGATTAAAAATGGGTTTCGCATCCGATAACTGTCCGAACCAGACTCTTGCTGGTGCGACAAATTGATGAAGGGCTAAGGTTCCTGCTGCAACGGTTGCTGGAATCCCTAACTCACTGATCATTACTCGATTGAGAACGCCAAGGGTGAGAATAGACATCACACCCAACCCCATTTGAAACAGTCCTAAGCGAAACATTGTCCTGAGTTTCACTTGAGGCTGAGGTGAAGGCGATTCTGGTGTGGAAGAAAGATTGAGATCGCTGGTTGCCATTATGGTTTTTACTCAGAAAAGCCAAGTATTGATGTACAGCAACTTATTTTAACTTAAGCTCATTCCCCCACCTTCGCTTCCGAGGATGAGACCTTTGTCCGTTGGTCAATATTTCTCATTGCAAGGAGACACTCTAATTTTTCTCTTTTCCCCAGCGCGAAGCCTCATCTGAAACGTGATGGGCTTCCCGACCGCCTCCTCGGTGACGAAGTTGACCCAGCACAAGGGGAATTAAGCTGCCACCGAGAATTAATCCCCAGCCTTGTAAACCTGGATTAACCAGTCCCAGCACTGTCGAAATGCCAGGAGTATAAGTAGCGAGCAGTAATAAGCCAGTACAAAGTCCCAAAGCAGCCCAAATATAAGGATTGACCGTGATTTCATTCTGGAATAAGCCCGAGTCCGCATCGCGCATATTGAAAACGTGCCACAAGCGACCAAAGGCTAAGGTGAGAAAGGAGATGGTCACCGCTTGCTCTCGGGGAAGTGCTAAAACTTGCAGCGCGATCGCGAAAATGCCTAAAAGTGTACTGGCAATAATCAGGCCATACCAGCCAATCATTACCCAGTAGTGATGAGTCAAAAGGGGTTCTCTCGGATCCCGAGGTGGACGCTGCATAATCTTCGCATCCCCTTCTCCCGCCCCTAAAGCAAGAGCCGGAAAAACATCATTCACGGCGTTGAGAAAAAGAATCTGTAGAGGGAGAATCGGGAGAGGTGCGCCCAGGAAGGAGGCAATGGCAACGGCGATAATTTCCCCCACGTTACCAGAGAGGAGATACAGGGTAAATTTACGAATATTATTAAAGATCGTGCGCCCTTGGGCGATGGCAATCACAATCGTAGAAAACGCATCATCTTGCAGTACCATGTCGGCCGATTCTTTTGCTACTTGTGTCCCGCGATTGCCCATAGCAATGCCAATATCGGCTTTTTTAAGGGCGGGTGCATCGTTGATCCCGTCTCCTGTCATAGCAATGATGGCTTGATGTCTTTGATGCAAAGCAATCAGGTTTAGCTTTTGTTCGGGAGTAACACGGGCAAAAATGGGCACTTGCAGCAACTGTTGTTGCTCCGATGCCGAAAGTTGGTCAAGATGGTCTAGTGCTTCTCCTTGTCGAACTTGGGTGGTTTCCTCAGAAATTAGCCCCACAGCAAGACCAATCTTCCGCGCGGTTACGGGTTGGTCTCCAGTTAACATAATGACCCGAATGCCCGCTTGATGACAATCTTGAATCGCTTGTTTGACAGCAAGTCGCGGTGGATCAAGTAACCCCCCGAGCCCGAGCCAAACCAAATTTTCATAAGGATCACTCTCTGCCTCATCAACGATTTTGTAGGCAAACCCTAAAACCCGTAATCCGTCTGCTGCCATGTCATGACACCGATCGCGCCACTGTTTGCGAATTTTATGGCTCAGAGGCTGTTGTTCTTGATCCATCAAGTAATGAGAACACAAGGGAAGCACAGTTTCTAACGCGCCTTTGACGGCAACTAAATAAGACCCTTCTAAACTTTCGCTAGCGAATGGATGAGCCCAATCATCGGCTTGATGAATAGTTGCCATACGCTTACTCTCAGAATCGAAGGCCACCTCGCGCACTTCCGGCAAATCCTGCAATAATTGATGTCGATCGAGCCCTGCTTTTGCCCCGGCAACTAAAAGAGCAATTTCAGTGGGGTCACCAATCAGCGTTTCTTTGTCAGTTCCATCTGGTAACGTTGCATTATTACAAAGAACCGCAACCATGAGTAAGGCTTGCAGAGTGTTTTGCTGATGGGGATCAATTTGATTCTGGTCAGAAAAAAACTCTCCTTCCAAAGAGAGTCCTTGACCGGTGAGTTCAACATCCCGATCGGCTAAGGCGATTTGAGTCAAAGTCATGCGGTTTTCTGTCAGTGTCCCCGTTTTGTCAGTACAGATAATGTTCGTTGCGCCAAGGGTTTCTACCGCAGAGAGGCGATTCATGAGAGCGTTGCGTTTTGCCATGCGCCACATTCCTCGCGCCAACGCCACTGTCGCCACAATGGGTAGCCCTTCTGGGATGACAGCTACAGCCAGCGCGATCGCGGTTTCCACCATCAGTAATAATTCTTGTCCCCCTAAAATACCAGAAACGGCGACAAAAACCGCTAACACTAAGGTTAACCCAATTAATCGCTGACTAAGCTGTTCGAGGCGTTTTTCTAAGGGAGTCACCTCCGCTTCCGCTTCTGCCATCAATTTGGAGATTTTCCCCAATTCCGTGCCCATCCCAGTGGCAATCACCACGCCTGTTCCACTCCCACGAGTCACGGCGCTCCCTTTGAACAAGAGATTTTTTTGTTCGGCTAAGGGTAAATTGGCTTCAAGAGGGGCAATGCTTTTACTCACGGGAACCGATTCCCCAGTCAATGCCGATTCATCTGCTTGCAGTTTTGAGCATTCCAAGACGCGCAAATCAGCAGGAACTAGATCCCCCCCTTCCAGTAAAATAATATCTCCTGGAACCAGTTCCTCTGTCTTCACGGATGAGACGCGACCATTGCGTCGCACTGTGGTATAGGTTTGACTGAGCTTCTGGAGAGCTTCCATGGAGCGTACGGCTTTGATTTCAGTGATAAAGCCAATGCCTGCATTCAGCGCGATCGCGATCAGAATGGCAATCCCTTCGATCCATTCGCGAAAGGCAAAGGAGAGAATTGCTGCAATCCCTAACAGTCCGATAATGGGGCTTTTAAATTGATCGACAAAAATTTGCCAAGAGGTTCTTCCCTTGACTTTTTGCAGTTGATTGAGACCGTAGGTTTGTTGCCGTTTTTCCACTTGCGCGATCGTCAATCCTTGGTTAGCATCCACAGAGAGGCTTGCTAAAACTTCTTTGATCGCTTGAGCACTGGCTTGACGGGGTTTTCTCTCAATATCCAACCTAAGCCTCCCTTCGGATTGACCGGAAATGATGTTGCTAATCTCATCCTACAGGGAAATAATGAGAGAGCGTTGGGTTTGAACCCCGTGGACGGTCGCCAACAGTCTAATGACAAGACAATGCAATTGCATTACCTTCCCATCTGGATGCGCTTATCGCAAAGTTAATGATCTCATGCCACTTTTCTAAAGCAGGGCTTGTGGGGGATTAGAGCTTTTTTTCTCACCTTAGGCTTGTCCCATCATTTGTAACTCATATAAACTCGAATACAATCCCCCTTCTGCAATCAATTCATCATGAGTTCCCGACTCCACTAATTCTCCTTGTTTTAAGACTAAAATTCGATCAACATCGCGAATCGTGGAGAGACGATGGGCGATAATAATCGCAGTCCGTTCTTCTAATAAATGACTAAGGGCAGTTTGCACTAATGCTTCTGTTCCCACGTCTAAACTTGCGGTAGCTTCATCTAACACTAAAACCCTCGGATCGCGAATTGCTACTCGCGCAAATGCTAATAATTGTCTCTGACCACCAGATAGATTATTTCCTCGTTCTCTTAAAGCGGTGCTGTAACCTTGAGGAAGTTCCTCAATAAAGCGATTAAAATTGGTCATTTCTGCTGCTTTTTTGACCGTTTCAAAAGGATAATCTTCACCGAGGGTAATATTATCTTTGACATCGCCAGCAAAGAGAAAATTTTCTTGCAAAATCACACCAATATGACGACGTAATTCTTTTTGGGGTAATTCTCTAATATCAATACCATCCACAAGAATGCGACCTGCCGTGGGTTCATAAAGGCGACAAAGTAAACGAATAATTGAGCTTTTTCCCGCACCCGTTGGCCCCACTAGCGCAACTTTTTCCCCTGGTTTAATAACAAAATCGAGATCTTTCAACACTGGCTCATCTTTTTTATAGGCAAAGGAAACCTTCTCAAAGCGAATTTCTCCTTTCACACTTTCTGATTGATTCGCTGTTGATAGTTGTTTTTGTTGATGTTGTTCTGGATCTTGAATTTCAATGGGTTCATTTAATAACTCAATCACCCGTTCTACGCCAGTAAAACCCGTTTGCAGCAGGGTAAATTTCTCAGCAAATTGTCTCAGGGGTTCAAATAACCGTTGGGCGTATAGAATAAATGCAGACAGCGTACCAAAGTTTAAATTATCTCCTAAAACTAAGACTCCGCCTAATCCTAAAACTCCCGCGATCGCGATCAGAGCAATCCATTCTAAAGTTGCAGAAACCGCTGATTCATAAAAAATGGTTTGCTGAATTTCTTTGAGATAACGCTGATTAATTTTCCGAAACAGATCATTATTAAACCGTTCTCTACGGAATAATTGAACAATATTAATTCCTGCTACATTTTCCTGTAACATGGAATTCAGGCTTGATAATTCTTCCCGAGAGCGATAGTTTGCGTTCCGATATTGTCGTTGGAAATAAATAATTAACCCTGTAATCGGGAAAAACATGATAACCAGTAGCGTTGCTAACTGCCACTGGATTGTAAAAATGGTAATTGTAATGACAATAATATAAACAATATCGCTAATAATTCCCACCGCACCAGTGGAAAAAACATTACCAATTGCTTCCACATCACTGGTCAGACGAGTTACCAAACGTCCGACAGGAGTCCGATCAAAAAATTTAGCGGAAAGGGCAGTGAAATGATTAAATAAATCATTGCGAATGTTAGCCGTCATTTCCTGTCCGACTCGTTGAACTAAATAACCTTGCAAGGAGTTAAAAGCGAGTCGAATGACAATCGTTACAAACAAGAGTCCTGTTAGAAGATTTAAGCCTTGAGTTAATGACATTCCTTCTAAAAATGACCAAGTTTTTTCATCCTTTAAAAAGGAAACAGCTTGTCCGATAATTAAAGGTTGGATTGCTCCTGCAATTGCTAACGGAATCAGGAGACTAAATGAAGTCATGAGGAGGACTTTATTCCGCGTTGCATAAGGTGCAAGGCGTAACAGGAGTCGCCAGTCATTTTCTTTTGGGCGCTTATGGTCTTCAATACTTGCAGATGCGGTCATTATGATTCTTGATTTTCCCAGTCCTTTTTAAGATAACACTGCTTGTTTACTAGCAATTTTCCAGCAGAGGAGTCTGAAAACACAACACTCCTGCGAGAGAAAGGGGGCTGAGGGTTAAAATACAAGTTGAAGTTATTCATCATCATCAATGACCTCTCGTAAGTTATCTCCTTTTATTCCCTCTCTTGCGGAAAAACTCACGGAAGACACCTCTTCTAATCTGGTTGCAAACATCCAACAGATCGCTTTAGACACGGATTTGGCTTACCATCCGATTCAGACCACTTATGTACGACAAGGAGAAGGAGAATTACCCCTCTTGTTTCTCCATGGCTTTGATAGTTCTTTGATGGAATTTCGTCGCATTCTTCTTCAAGTGTCTCCGACGACAGAAACTTGGGCGGTGGATTTTTTTGGGTTTGGTTTAACGGATCGTCCTCAAGAGATTGCAGTGACACCAGAAGCGATTAAAAGCCATTTATATGCGTTTTGGAAGCAAGTTATTCAACGTCCGATGGTTTTATCGGGGGCTTCTATGGGGGGTGCAGTTGCGATTGATTTCGCGCTTACCTATCCGGAAACGGTTGAACAATTAATTTTACTGGATAGTGCAGGTTTTGCGGGGGGACCGGCGATGGGAAAGTTAATGATTCCCCCTTTAGATCGCTTAGCGACTGGCTTTTTAAGTAATACGACAGTGCGACAAAAAATTAGTGAGAATGCGTATTACGATCGCAGCTTTGCCAGTGAAGATGCGTTGACTTGTTCCATGTTACATCTGGCTCATCCTAATTGGTCACGGGCGTTAATTTCATTTACGAAAAGTGGTGGTTATAATTTTTTAAGCAACAGAATTAAGGAGATTAGACAACCGACTTTAATCATTTGGGGTGAACAAGATAAGATCTTGGGAACAAAAGATGCCAAACGTTTTGAAGAGACCATTGAAAATAGTCAACTGGTTTGGATTCCAGAATCGGGTCATGTTCCTCATTTAGAAAAACCTGAGTTAACTGGAGAAGCGATCCGCAATTTTTTAGTGTCGTTGTAGAATAGAAAAAGAGAAAATTGTGAGTCAAAAAAAACTGTGTTTCGTCGCCCTCCTTCCTCCTGAAAATATACAAACCGAAGCCAATGCAATTAAAGATCATTTTGCAGACGTTTATGAGAGTTCTCACGCCAAAAAATCCCCGCCCCACATTACATTGCAACCCCCTTTTAAGTGGGAAATTGACCAATTAACAGCCCTTAAAACCACATTAGAAACATTTTCCCATAACCAAGCACCAATTCCAATTACTCTATCGGGCTTCGGTGCATTTCCCCCGCGAGTTATTTATATTCATGTAGAAAAAACTCCCGAATTGCTAGCAATCCAGAAATCTCTTATCTTAATGCGACGAGAAGACCCCCGTTATACCAGAGGTTAACGGGAAGACGTATAAACATCTGAGGAGACCTCAGATGACAGCCCCTCATGAATCGTAGCCAAATTAAAAAAGCGCGAAAGCGCATCCATAACTTAGCACCTTGTCACATTCTACTAAGCAACCTATAATAAGGCTATGCTTGAACAACTTGGTCAATGCTCACACTAAACTACCGATACCGTATCTATCCCAACAAACAGCAGGAAGAAACTCTCACGGAGATTCTTGAAATCTGCCGTAGTGCGTATAACTATGCTTTGCGGGAGATTAAAGATTGGTGTGGTAGTCGAAAATGTAGTATTGACCGATGCAGCTTAGTCTCAGAATATATCATTCCCGCCGATGAAAAATTTCCCAGTGAGTTAAAGCAACTCAACGCACTTCCCAAAGCGAAGAAACAATTCCCAAAATTAAAGAAAGTCCCATCTCAAGTCTTGCAGCAAACAATCAAGCAGCTACATAGAGCATTTGTTCTTTGTTCTTTGTTCTTCGTTCTTTGTTATTTTGTTCTTTGTTGGCTGTTAATCAATGAACCATGAACCACGAACCACGAACCACGAACCATGAACCATGAACCATGAACCATGAACATCCACCGACTCACTTTTTTTCAAGACCATGCAAAGGAAGCTGGGATTGCTCCAACGCAGATTGAGTCGGAAAAAGAGAGGGTCTAAAAACTACCATAAGCAGAGACTTAAAGTAGCACGACTGCACCACAAAATTGATAACGCCAGAAAAAACTTCCACTACCAAACCGCACACCGACTGTGCAATCAAGCAGAGATGATTTTTGTCGAAGACTTAGATTTTCGCATGACTGCCAAAGGGATGTTTGGCAAGCAGATGCTAGATGCAGGGTTTGGACAATTCCGACAAATTCTCAAAGAAGTGTGTTGGAAGCGGGGAAAGTATTTCGCAGAAGTGGAGGCAAAAGGAAGCACCCAAACTTGTCCAAGATGCAGCACTCATGTTGGGAAAGATCTCAGTGTAAGGATTCATGAATGTCCTGAGTGTAACTTAGTCGCGGACAGGGATGTGGCTGCTGCTTGTGTGCTACGAAATCGAGGAATCGAAAAGATAAATAGTACCGTCGGACAGATGGGAATCAAAAGGCCTAGGCAATCGGGCTGTCGGGAGACTGGAATCCCAGTCTTAGATCAGTGGTGTAATCCCATTCATGGGAATAACTAGGAAGCCCCCGCTAAACTTCGTTATAGCGGGGGAGGATGTCACTCTACCCAAAATTCAAAGGGAAGGCGAGCATAGGCTTGGTTGGGGTCATTAAGGAGACGAAACTCTTCCCAGGCAGCACGGAGTTTGTCTAAACGGCTATTAAAGATGTGATCTGAACTGGGAGTTAGGCGCGTGTTTCCTGTGAAACGTTTTAAGAATTGTTCCTCAAAAAGATTGGTTTTTGGATATTGTTGCAGTTCCCAGTCATCCCCTAATTCTGATGCTTGGGCTGCGTGCGCGATCGCGCTTTCTAAACCCCCTAATTCATCCACTAACCCGATCTCTTTTGCATCTTCTCCTGACCAAACGCGACCTTGTGCAATTTTTGCCACTTCTTCTTTCGGGAGATCTCTAGCGGTTGATACTTTTGCCAAAAACTCGTCATAAATCTGATCAACGACATCTTGATAAACTGCTAATTCTTGCTCAGTTTTCGGGCGAGAAATGGTATTTAATCCCGCTAAATCTCCTGTTGCAACATCATCCCATGTAATACCATTTTCATTAGCAATTTCTTGAATATTGGGTAACACGCCAAACACACCAATTGAACCTGTTATTGTATTCGGTTGGGCAAAAATCCGATTTCCTCCTAAAGCAATCCAATACCCCCCTGATGCAGCAACATTTCCCATAGAGATAATCACGGGTTTTTTGTCTCGCGTTAATTTTAATTCTCGTAAAATGACATCGGATGCGGTTGCACTTCCCCCAGGACTATTAATGCGTAAAACAACCGCTTTTACCTCCTCATCTTCTCGTAGTTTTCGGATTTGTTGACTCACGCGATCGCTGCCAATATTATCTAACGCTCCTTCGCCATTAACAATACTGCCTTGGGCATAAAGAACAGCTATTTTATTATCAGAAATGGTTTCTGCTGCATCCTCTTTTTTGACCTCACTATACCGCGCGATCGAAATATTGGGAAAAGCCTCTTCCTCTTCTGCATTTCCGCTTAAAGATTCCAGTTGTTTGTTCACCTCATCTTCATGAGCAATCCGATCCACTAATCCCAATTCTTGCGCTTGTTTTGCTAATAACAATCCTTCTTGATCAACAATTTGTTGTAAATCAGCAACGCTGATATTTCTGGCTTCTCCAACACTGCTTAAAAATTCACCCCAAAGATCCTCTAAAAGGGCGGTTGTTTGTTCTCTATTTTCTTGACTAAAATCTTGACGAATAAAAGGTTCAACGGCTGACTTATATTCTCCCACGCGAACAATCTGAATACCAATCCCATATTTTTCAAACGCACCAGCAAAAAACGTTTGTTCAGACCGTAACCCATTAATTTCTAAATTTCCCAGTGGATTTAAAATAATTTCATCCGCAACTGAGGCAAGATAATATTCTCTTTCACTTAAGGTAAGATCATAAGCAATTACCTTTTTCCCACTCGCCTTAAAATCAGCCAATCCCTGACGAATTTCTTTTAACACTGCATAACCTGTTGCATTTTGTCCTTTGCTTCCATCGAGTAAAATGCCTTTAATTTTATTATCTGTTTCTGCTTTGTCTAAGGAATCTAAAACTTTTTGTACAGTCAAAGGACGAACTTCATCTTCTAATAAACTTTCAGCAAAACTGAGAGGCGGATTCGTATCTTGAATCGGTTTAGACAGATCAAAAACGAGGATAGAATCAGAAGTAAGTTGTGGTTCTTGGGCTCGGTTTCCTACCAGTAATAAGAGAACAAATAAACTGGTTGTTCCAACAATAGAAAATAAAACTAATCCGAGAAAACTTCCCACGAGGGTAGCGACAAGTTGCTTAAAAAAATTACGCATAATAAATCGTTATCTATAATTGATACCGTTTCTAAAAAGTTAAGTTACAGTTTATCCCCCCTTAGCCCCCCTTATTAAGGGAATCCCCCCTAACCTCCTCACGCTTGGCTCCGGCTTCGCAAGGGGGGAACCCTTGGGGGGATCGTTATGTAGGGCTAGTTGATCGAAATGGTATGAAATAGTAAGCAGCTTACATTCTAACGTGGATCGAGAGCATCTCTTAAACCATCACCGAGTAAATTAAAGGCTAAAACCGTTAAAATGATCATAATTGCAGGGGGCCAGACCAGCCAAGGTTGTAACACTAAGACCGAAGCATTGGTGGCAACTGAGAGTAAGTTTCCCCAAGAGGGATCGGGTTGTTGAATCCCTAAGCCAATTAAACTTAAAACCGATTCTGCTAAGATAAAACTGGGAACAGCCAAGGTAGCTGAAATAATAATATAAGTGGCGGTCTGAGGTAAAACATGACGCACAATAATATAAAATGAATTTCCCCCTAACGCCCGTGCTGCTTCGACAAATTCTCGTTCTTTAATTGATAAAACTTGTCCTCGAATGACCCTCGCCAACCCTGACCAACTAACAAAAGAGGTAATCACAATAATTAGTAAAAACCGTTGGGAACTGGTTAAACTAGCGGGTAAAACAGCAGCGAGAGCGACTAATAAATAAATGGTGGGAATGGTCATTAACACTTCCACAAAGCGCATGACAACCGCATCAATGATGCCCCCAAAGTAACCCGAAATTCCGCCAAAAATCATCCCAAGGGGAAAAGAAATAGCAATGCCAAATAAGCCAATAAATAAACTAATTCTTCCCCCATGAACGAGACGAGAAAATTGATCGCGCCCTTGTTCATCTGTTCCTAAAAGATGAAATTTAGCCGAGCCAGTTGTTCCAAATAGGTGACGGTTAACTCCCCAACCTGAAAACAGTTCTACTGGTTCAAAATTTGGCGGAAAGGGAATCCGAATCGGTAGGATCTGATAAGAAGATCCAGAAACAAATAACCGCAAGGGTGAAGGCTGGTTAAAATTAACATTGAGTTCCCGTTCTCCCGTCTCTAAATTAACGGGCCCTTGTTCAGTGGGATAGACATGAGGACCGATCCATTCTTGGGTTTGCTGATTACGCCAATAAATTTCTGTCGGAGGGAGTAAAGACCCATTGGCTTGTGAGGTATAGGGGTCGTAAGGCGCAACAAAATCAGCAGCAATGACGACTAAATAAAAGAGCAGGAGAAGAGAAGCCCCTAAACGGGCTAAGGAATTCTTTTTGAGTTTGCGCCACCAGTTCATAAATCTAGTCAATAATTGAAGAATTGCACCCGATCATAGACTCTCATTTTAGCCTGAGCAACCATCCTTAGCCAATTGACAACGGTGAAGGCACAATAGACAATAATTAGGGAGGGGAAGGGATTTCGGGGAATAATATCCAGTAATGACAAATCAAGTATCAATTATTTATTATTAATGATCAATATGGCTTCTTCCATTTGGCCCTACAAAAGTCCTGGCATTCCTGATCACCTTTTTGAAAGGCTTCCTGGGATTCCCCTCACGAAGCGAGAGGTGAGGTTATTATTAATTTCTTATTTACGCTTAGAACCCAATTCTGTCTTGTGGGATGTGGGGGCGGGGACGGGAACGATTCCCGTTGAGTCGGGGTTACTTTGTCCAGAAGCCCGCATTTTTGCTGTAGAACGCGATGAAGAAGTGGTTGATTTGATTCAACATAATTGTACTCGTTTCGGAGTCAAAAATGTACAGGTGATTCAAGGGGTTGCGCCGACTTGTTTGGATCAGTTACCTGAGCTTCCCCATCGCGTCTGTTTGGAAGGGGGGCGAGAGGTTCATCATATATTAGAGCAAGTGTGGGATTATGTCCAACCGCAAGGGCGTGTGGTCGCAGTCGCCAATAATTTAGAAAGTTTATATCGCCTCTCGGAAGGGTTTGCGAAACTTCAAGCCCGTAATATTGAAGTGGTGCAGTCGTCGGTGAACCGTTTAGAAACCCGAGGAACAACACAAGTTTTTGCTGCGGTTGATCCAATCTTTGTTTTGAGTGGAGAAAAGTTATAGCTGGATTTGTCATCGTCCTAGGAAACAAATATCTGACAGTGATCCCAAGGGATCGCTAAAATGGGGGAAGGTGTCTAATAACACATTTTGGCAACGGAATTAACGGCGCAACCCAGTGATGGCAAGGGTGATGAAGAATTGGAAGATGACAAGTGACTTTAAATCAGTATCACAACGGATTCAAGGCACACTACAAGACATTCAGGAGTTTTTAGACGTTGATCGCGTTGACCTTTATCAATTCTTAGCCGATGGTAGTGGTAAAGTGATTGCAGAGGTCTTGTCTGCTCAAACCCCCCTTCCTTCCTTGCTACACTTGCGGTTTCCAGCGTCTGATATTCCACAGGTAGCGCGCGATCGATTTTTAAAGCAACGAGTTCGCATTGCGGTTGATGTTGGTTTCGGAAAACAATTTCAACAGTTTCCTTATGGTCAAGATCAGGTTACCTATACTGACGCTTCCCCTTGTCATTTGCAATATTTAAAAAAGTTAGAGATTCAAGCAAGTTTGACTTATCCCATTATTATTCGGGGGGAATTGTGGGGCTTGCTGTTAATTCATCATCGTAATAATCGCCTTTGGCAAAAAAGTCAATTATCAATGTTGGAGTTGTTAAGTGAACGGTTAACGTTACTGATTACAACCGAACAGTTGTCACAATGCGAAAGCACCCTATTATATCGAGAAGAAACTTTGACAACTTTGCGGGAGTTACTAAAAAGCACAGAAAATGATGCTTCCCTACAGCAGGTTTTGGAAAAAGTGGTTGCTGCTTATAATGGCTGTGGTGGAAGAATCTTTTTACAACGGCTCTCTGGAGAAACCAAGGTTTATGAAACTGGAGAACAGCCTGATATCAAAGCCTTGCAGCAGGTCAGTGAGTGTGAGGTGACTCTGGAAGAGACACTGGCGTGGCAAAAAAATTTACTTTCTTGTGAACAAGTTGATTTAGAAGAAGTGGATTATTCTTTATCGGTTTATCACTTTGATTTAACTCCCGATGAACCTTATGTTGGTTTAGTCCTTCCGTTATCTTCGCGATCGCATCGGGAAGGCTATTTAACCATTTTTCGCCACAATCAACCGCAAACAGTATGGTGGGCGGGTCGTCCGCCCCAAACTGCTGAAGAGAGGAAACAACTACGACCCTCTTTTGCGCCTTGGAAACAAGAGGTGCAGTTGTCTGCTTGGCAAAACTGGACAACAGAAGAGGTGAATCTAGGCTGCGCGATCGCGCAACTGTTAACGGATCACTTTCAGCAACAAGAGCTAAGCACTGCGGTAAATTTTCAAGAAAACTATCATGCCGTTACTCAACTCCCCAATCGGGCTTTCTTTACAGAACAACTGAATTTACTCATCTCTGAACAGACAAGAACGAATGAACTATTTGCAATTATCTTTCTGGATTTAGATCGCTTTCAACAAGTGAATAATACCCTCGGTCATACCGCAGGGGATCAACTGCTGCAACAGGTTGCCGAACGTCTCAAAACCCATTTCACCCCTAAGAATACGATTCTCGCTCACTGGCATGGTGATAAATTTGTCATCGTGCTACGAGAAGTCAATCAATTAGATAGCGCGGAATTGGAAGCAGCCATCAGTTTAATTGGTGATTGTTTGCAAGCTCCTTTTCCCCTCTTAGGACATGAAGTGTATGTGAAAGCCAGTTGGGGGGTCGCCATTAGTCCCTATGATGGTGATGAAGCAGAAACCTTGTTGCTCAATGCGGAAACTGCTATGTATAGCGCGAAACAACAAGGGCGCAATCGTTACCAAGTTTATAGCCCTTCGCTGCGATCGCCGCTGAATCCCTTAACCCTAGAAACAGAAATTCGTAACTCTCTGCAAAATAACGATTTCTTTCTCTATTATCAACCGCAAATGAACTTACAGACAGGAGAAATTACTGCTGTAGAAGCTCTCATGCGTTGGCAACATCCTCAGCGCGGATTGCTCAGTCCAGTCCATTTTATTCCCTTTGCCGAAGAAAGCGATCTGATTTGCGAACTAGGAGATTGGGTCTTAAAAACCGCCTGTGAGCAACTGGCGCAGTGGCGAGAGGAAGGAATTAAGGAAATCCGAGTTGCAGTCAATGTTTCGGGTCGTCAGTTTCAACAAGCCGAATTTGTGGAAACCATTCAGCAAATTTTAGTAGAGACGGGAATTCCCCCATCCGCCCTCGAAATTGAAATTACCGAAACCACCGCAGCCCAAAATATCGATCTGACCCACTGGATTCTCAAACAGTTGCAGGACATGGGAGTGAGCGTTGCTCTTGATGATTTTGGCATGGGCTATTCTTCCCTCAATGCCATTAAAACTTTCCCTTTGAATACGATTAAGATTGATCGCAATTTTATTAAAGATCTTAATATCAATACCGTTGACAGCGCGATCGTTAATAGCATCATCACCTTAGCTCAAGGTTTAAACTTGCGTGTTGTTGCAGAAGGGGTGGAAACCTTACAACAACTGCAAACTTTAAGCAATATTCCTTTCCCCTCCACCAGTCCAGAAACCAGCCAAGAGATACAAGGCTATTTTCTCAGTGAGCCTCTCTCTGCGGAAGAAATCACGGAGTTTTTACAGAATAGTTTATCCAAGAGACTACATTTCCCTTCGCAAAAAACGAGTCAGACCCTAGACGATCACAGGACTGTAACCCTTTCACCAGAGGCGGAAAACCAGACTCAGTTTTCTCAGGTGGGTAATTCTCAACTGCAACAACTATTGAATCAAACTCGACGGGAACAATTGGTCGCTCAAATTACGCAACAAGTTCATGGGTCTCTCGATCTAGAGGAAATTTTTCAGGTCACTGTTGAAGAAATTCGGGACTTTTTACAAACGGATCGGGTGCTTCTCTATCGGTTTGATGAAAATTGGAATGGAAGAGTTGTCATTGAATCTGTTGCTGACAATTGGGAAGCCTTATTTAATCGTGAAATTGATGATCCTTGTTTTCAGGTTAAATCCGCACCTTTATATAGCAATGGGCGAGTATTGGCGATTCAGGATATTGAAACAGCAGAGATGACTGACTGTTATCGCGATATGCTGCGATCGTTTCAAGTGCGAGCCAATTTAGTGATTCCGATTCTTAATCAAGACAATTTATGGGGATTGCTGATCGCCCATCACTGTCGCAGTAGTCGGAATTGGCATCCCACAGAAGTCAGTTTATTAAAACAATTAGCAACACAAGTGGGGGTTGCGATCTATCAGGCAGAACTTTATCAAAAACTGCAACAAGCCAATCACAAACTCGAAGAACTTGCGATTAAGGATGGTTTGACCAAAATTGCCAACCGTCGCTGGTTTGATGATACCCTTGATCGCCAATGGCAACGCCTGCAACGAGAAAAACGACCCTTAGCCTTAATTTTATGCGATATTGATGATTTTAAGCCCTACAATGACTACTACGGTCATCAAATGGGCGATCAATGTCTTGTACAAGTCGCTCAGGCGTTACAAAATGTTGCGAAGCGTCCTGATGATCTGGTGGCGCGATACGGTGGCGAAGAGTTTGCCATTATCTTACCGAATACCCCCGGGGACAAAGCAATGGTGGTCGCGGAAAGAGCACGAAAAGCGGTCTCTCGTTTAAAGATTCCTCATCTGAAGTCCTCCACTGCTCCTTATATCACTCTCAGTTTAGGGGTCGGCGCATTAGTTCCTAGTGCGGAAAACAGCCGTAAGGAATTAATTCGTCGTGCGGATCAGGCGTTGTATGCAGCCAAAGGCTGGGGGCGCGATCGCGCAATTAATTTTCTCTATCAACAATAACCGTTCAATCCACTTGCAACAGGGGTTCATGAGGATTAGGTGAGGGATGGGGTGGCGAAGAAACAGAAGAAGTCTGCGTCGGTTGCTGACTCACCATCATCAAAGCCAGTAGCAAACCAACGAGAAATCCAGTGAAAAATGTCCAACCATGAGACGGGTCAAATGAACAAAGTAAACGCCGATCGCGCCCATAAATTTGAATAGACCAGCCTTCATCAATCTTGTTTTGAATAGAATACTTCATCTGCTTTTTCTCCTTATATTAATAATGACTGCCCGATTTACGATACTGAATCGCCGTCATCCCTTGGTTTTCTAATAGTTCCCCGCGATCAACTGTGGCATACAATAAAATATGATCACTGCTGTGTTGGGCGGGCGTTTCCGCAAAGGTTAAACGGTTTTGAACGGTACATTCTAAATACGCTAAACCCTCTTCAATGACTAAACAGCCATTACTTGCGCTTTGAGTTGTTACTGAGTCAAAAGAATGACTAACTTGTTCTGAAAAAAGTCTTCTGATCGTTCGCCCTTCTTTGAGAATATTTAACACGAATTGATCCCCAGGTTGAGCGATTAATTGATGACTTTGTTCTTGAGAAATGGCAAGCATGATACCAGGCGGATTAAACGTTGCTTGTGATACCCAAGAGATTAAAACTCCGCGATGCTGATGATTCTGACAAGTGGTGAGAACGCATAATGACCCGACAATTCTTCCCACAGCTTGTTCCGTGCGATCAATTTTTGTTTCGGTAATCCCTTGGCGAGGAGTCCGCAGTTTTTTCGTCTTTTTCAGGGTTTGGGTAAAGATTTTTCCTGCTTGTTTCCCTTGTTCTAACATGGCAGCAGTGGGACTAAAGCGAACGCGAATCGGTTCAAAACCAAAGCTGTAATGGGCATCGCGCAGTTTATTTTCTAAAATATCAATGGCTTCTCCACTCCAGCCGTAAGACCCAAACACCCCAGCTAATTTGGTTTTAGTTGCATGGGCGAGGATGATTCCTAGTGCGGTTTGAATTTGGGTAGGGGGATGACCGCCTAACGTGGGCGAACCAATAATAAAGCCATCACAGGTTTGAATCGCTTCGGTAATTTCTTCAGAAGAGGCAAATTCACAATTAATTGATTCTACTGCAACTCCTGAGTGCATTAAGCCATGCGCGATCGCGCTTGCCATGATTGCGGTATTCCCATACGCTGAAGCATAGAGGAGGGCAACTTTTAGTTCTTGCTGGCTTTGTTCTTGACACCACTGCTGATAGTCATAGCGAAACCGACTGAGGCTATATTTAATTAAGCTACCATGAGCAGGAGCATAAATCTTGCTGGGAAGGGGTGTAATTTTCGCTAAAGCCGTTTCTAATTGTTTGCTTTGGGCTGCATGAAGACAGTCAAAATAGAAACGACGATCTTGATCCAGTTGTTTCCAATTCTCATCAAAAATGGCTTCACCACAACAATGCGCCCCAAAAAATTTATCGGTGTAAACAATTTGCGTTTGCGGATCATAAGTGCATAAACCATCGACCCAACGCGGGGTAGGAACACTCAGAAATTTTAACTGATGTCCTTGTCCTAAATCTAACGTATCTTGATCTTTTATAATTTGAATTTGAGTGGTTTCTAAACTATCTTTCAGGGCATTGAGGGCAGATTTAGAACAAATAATTGTTGCTTGTGAGGCTTTTTCAATTAAAACTTTTAGGGTTGCTAAACGATTGGGGTTAACGTGCTGTAAGATGATGTAATCTAACTGTTGCCAATCCAAATGATTATCTAGAGTTTCTAAATAAATATTAGTAAACGATTGCCCTGGGGGATCAATGAGAGCGATTTTTTCCGCTTGAATTAAATAGGAATTGGAGGTCGTACCTTTTTGCCGAGAATACTCCACTTCAAATTTTAATTGTTCCCATGTGCGCGATCGTAGCACTTTTGTATTCATTCCAATGTCTGCAACTTGCACATCTCTGGGCTTGATAGGTGTAGCAGTTTGTCCCATGATTAATGACTCCTAAATTATATTGTGATGTTTTTTGATCTGTTGAGAATAGTGATCAGTGATCAGTTACCAGTTAACGAAGAACAAAGAACAAAGAACAAAAATTTACCAATGTACTTCATGAGAGTGAAAATGGCTAGATTACAAATAACTAATGACCATTCCCATTTGTCACATTGACAGATCTTTGTTTGTGTCGTTCCGATATTTTTTGTTCTGGATCAACCCCTTCAAACGTCGGCGGTAGCCAAACTCGAACCACTAATAAAACAGCTAACACTAATAAGAAAGAACAAGTGGCTAAAACTTGACTCCAAGGAATATCGAGAATTCCTTTAACAATGATTTCTCTTAAGACTGAAACAATGGAAACTTCCACAGCAACGCCAATAGAAACTCGTCTTTCCTGTAAGTAAATAATGAGGAGGCGAAACAGTTCGACTAAGATGAGGACAAATAAAATATCAGATGTCACTCTTGGAAAATTTAAAGGCGGTAGCAGAGAGACAAACATCTCCCGCAACTGAATCGCCATAAAGCTAAATAAGCCAATACAAAGAGAGATAATAATCAAGTCTTGGACAAATTCTAAAAATTGAATGACTCCACTGTTATTGAGCGATTTATGCCAAGGAATTGGGGAAGAATTAATTAATTTTTGCATTGTATTTAGTTGTTTTTTATTGGGAGTTGAAGTATAGCAGTTCTAAATCATTCGTAAAATTTGATTAACTCTTCCCCCCTTACGAAGGGGGGCGAAGGGGGGATTAATTGATAACCTTACGAAGGGGGGCGAAGGGGGGATTAATTGATAACCTTACGAAGGGGGGCAAAGGGGGGATTAATTGATAACCTTACGAAGGGGGGCAAAGGGGGGATTAATTGATAACCTTACGAAGGGGGGCGAAGGGGGGATTAATTGATAATTATTATGGGATTGCTATCTGAAGGTTTAGCTTAATAATAATTTCCCACTTTTCGATGATGAACGGCTGTTAATCCCTCGAATTTTGAGACTCTTCCCCCTTCAACTTTGCTATAAATAATCCAGTGATCGCTGCATTCTAAACGGCTTGTCACTTGACATTCTATATAAGCTAAAGACTCAGCAATAATCGGTGAACCATTATTTGCAGGAACCGTTTTAATCCCTTCAAAACGATCCGCACCTGGGGGAAATCGTTTCAGAAAATGTTTAATTAAATGTTGATAATTCCCTTCTTCTAAAACATTCAAAACAAAGCGATCGCTGCTTTGTAAAAAGGATTCAATAGCGCGATCTTTTGCCACTGCAATGGCGACCCCCAATGGATTTAGACTGGCTTGCATTACCCATGAAGCAATCATCGCACTGTTAATTTCCCCTTTTTGAGCGGTGATAATGTATAACCCGTTACTGATGCGACCGAGGGCTTTCTGTAAGCTGTTGTCAATTGACTTGATTTCTTTTACGGCGCGATCGCGCGTTAGCCCTTGTCCTAAATCCGTTCCTGCTTCCTCGCACAATTGATAAGTTCCGCGATTAGGGGCTTCCTTGACTAAAATCGGCGCAAAGGCTTCACTCAGTCCAATTTCTTGAAACTGATTCCGTAACGGGTAAATCGGTTCATCTTCACCGCCACCCGCTTCAAAAAGACCAATGGTCTGTTTACTGTGGGCTGCTGCTAAGATGGTGCTGAGGATTTGATGCGCTTCTGAATCCGATTGCGCTGGCATCCCCAACACTAACCCTTTCGCTTGTTCCACGATCTCTCGCACTTCTTGCGGTTCGGTATCTTTCCAATTAATCAGTTCCACCGCAACCCCAGTTTTAGTAATTCCCTGCGCGATCGCGCGACCCATTTCATCACTATAACCATATTCAGAATAAAACAGGGCAACTAAAGTATCCGTTTTAGTTTGCGCTTCACTCCAGTCGTGATAGCGATTGACTAATTCGGAACGATGGTATTGTAATAAGGGGCCATGTCCCGTGGCAATTTGACCAACATCGAGTTTCCCCATCCGTTTGATCGCTGCTAAAACTGAACGGGCGTTTGGCTTCATCAAGCAATCATAATAATATTGAAAGTCCGCCTCAATTAGTTCTAAGTTCTCATCATAGATGGGTTCGTCACAATAGTGCATCCCAAACGCATCGCAGGTGTAAAGGACTTGGGTTTTATAATCATAAGTGAAAATGGTATCGGGCCAATGTAAGTTTGGTGCAGAGACAAACTCCAACTCGTGTCCATTTCCTAAATCCACGCGATCGCCGTTTTTCACGATTTGAGAATTAAACGGCTGATGCACCATATTTTCCAGAAACTGAATCGCAACTTTCGCCCCAATAACCGTTACATGGGGGGCTAAGGCTAAAATATCTGCGACTAAACCACTATGATCGGGTTCCGTATGACTAATAATGAGATAGTCAAGTTGTTCTGGATCAATTAAATGATTAATTAAATCAAGATACAGTTGGCGAAATTTGACATGAGACGTATCAACTAACGCCAGTTTTTCCCCTCGAATAATAAAAGAATTATAGGTGGTTCCATTTTCAAGGGGGAACTCAATATCAAAACGAGCGCGATCCCAATCCAGACAACGAATTGCAGTGGTTTCTGGTGCAATTTCCGTCGTTTGTAACGTCAATCGCTGAGTCGATGCAGAAGATTGCTGAGAATTAATAACTCCAACCATAAATCACTCCTTGTTCAATCCTTAACGCTGTACTGAGTCAATGTCATTTAGCAATAGCAACTGACATCTTGTCCGCATTCATCCGCTAAGTAGCACAAAGCGCGAAATCTTAACCCGATTAACTCTTCGTAGAGGGGATTGAGTTTACACAGGGGGGGAATATGACCAATTTTGCGTCCAAACAGATAAATATCCTGTTCAAAAGGACATTGCATCGGGATGAATCGACAGATGAAATGCGCTGTTGATTCGTTGTGGATTTTTAGCCGATTTAACTGTTCTCGCAGGGGAAAAAGCCAATCTCTGGCGGGGTGGGTGGCTTGTTGTTGGTGAGATAGAAAATAAACCATAGTTAACTGTTCCTGAAATTCTATAACTACAGTTTATCCATAGAGTTTTTAATATGGCAATTGATTTTAATATCAAAATCCTTGATAGTTGATAACTTTTGCTTAACCCTTGAAACCCCTGTAATCTCAAATTGATCAATGTTTGCTACAGATGAATCGAGGTGAGGGGGAGGGAGAATCACTTTTAGCTCCGAAGTGTCACTTGATCGGCGAAAATTGGGTGAGGGGGAGTTGGGGAGAGCAGTAGTTTGCTAGGATACTCGCTTTTGTCCCAAATCATTTGTAAAAAGTTGCTTGTTATAGCAGTTTTCACTCTCGTGAAATACATCCTCAATATTTGTTATTTGTTCTTTGTTCCTTTTCTTACTTATGGAAATTGTTTCCTCGATCGCGCTTTGGGAGAGTCCTTGACGAATATCTGCTAAACGATCTTCAAAAATTAATTGAATCGCACCCTTCAAACTTTCCTTAGCTTCTTCAATCGTTTCACCTTGACCATTTGCACCTGGTATTTCAGGACAAATCGCCCAGTATCCTCCTTCTTTTGCTTCCTCAATAATGGCGGTGAACTCTCCTTTCATAACCATTCCCTCAGATAATTCCTTTATTATGGTAACTAAATTAAGGGTAGGGTGGGCAATGCCCACCAGATAAACAGCAAACCCAAACACTTAGAGGAATTAAACGGCTAAATATTGATGCACTAAAGAATCCGTTAAATCTGCTGTTTGTCCTCTTGCCACGATCGCGCCCTTATCCATAATAAAAAACTTTTGAGCAAGCTGGCGGGCAAAATCAATTTTTTGTTCTACCACTAAAACCGTAATCCCTTTTTCTTTATTAATTCGTTTCAAGGTATCTTCAATTTCTTGGACAATGGAAGGTTGAATTCCCTCCGTTGGTTCATCTAATAGCATCAATTGCGGGTTACACATTAAACCCCTCGCAATGGCAAGTTGCTGTTGTTGTCCCCCACTGAGTAATCCCCCTTGACGGGATAAATGTTCCTTTAACATCGGGAAAAACTCAAAGATTTCATCAGGAATTTTCTTGTTTTTTGCCTTACTTGCCGCAAAGCCTAATTTCAGATTATCTAAAACCGACAAATAAGGAATAATTTCTCGTCCTTGTGGGATATAAGCAATCCCATATTGAGCGCGTTTATAGGTGGGGGCTTTACTAATATCATCGGCATCAAAAACCATACTCCCCTTACTAAGAGAATTTAAGCCGATAATACTGCGTAAAAGAGTGGTTTTCCCCACACCGTTGCGACCGAGTAAGCAGACTAAATCCCCTTTATTAATACTCATAGAAATATCAAATAAAACCGGGGTTTGTCCATAGCCTGCGGTAACATTAGAGAGTTCAAGCAGCGACATCGATTCTTTCACGACCGAGATAAACCTCCACAACTTTGGGATTATTTTGTACTTCTTCTACGCTTCCTTCGGCTAAGGTTTGTCCTTGGTGGAGGACAACAATGCGCTCAGCAATTTGTTTGACAAATTCCATGTCATGTTCAATAACAACCACAGCATGAAATTCAGACATGGCTTTGATAATTTCTCCCGTGGAATGAGTTTCTTCTGGGGTCATTCCTGCGGTCGGTTCATCCAATAAAACCACGGCGGGATCTTGCGCTAAAACCATACCAATTTCCACCCACTGTTTTTGTCCGTGAGAGAGGGAAGAAACTTTTGTTCCTGCATAGTCCATTAACCCAATCCGCTCTAAAACCGAAGTGATTTTATGGCGTTTCATACGGGTTAATTTTGCAGTGATTGCGTCAAAAATACCGTGTGAGCCTTTAAGAGCAAGTAAAAGATTTTCAAAAACGGTTAATTCGTTGTAAACATTAGGATTTTGGAATTTTCGTCCAATTCCCATCCGCGCAATTTCATGGGGTCGATGGTTGGTAATCTCTTTCCCTTGATATTCCACATGACCACTCGCAACAGGAGATTTCCCAACAATCGCATCGAGGAGGGTACTTTTTCCCGCACCGTTGGGCCCAATAATCGTGACAATTTCACGGTCAGCAACACTTAAGTTAACGCCTTTGAGGGCTTTAAAGCCAGAAAATTCAACTTGTAAGTCTTTAACCGAAAGAATAGAATTCATAAAGTTTTAGTCCTTAATAACGAGAGCGTTTCTTGCGTAAGATATTCAGGCTTGCTTTGGTTAATTTCTGTAACGGAGTTAGCCAATCAATGAGTTGGGCTTGTAGATACCCCGCAGAAGAGTCCGCAGAAGCCGTTTTAGTTGTGGTTTGAGCCAAGGATAAATTTTTGGGAACTAAACTCATTAAACCGTTGGGAATAAATAACACGACAACCAGCAGTAAAACCCCAATGATTAATTGCCAATCTTGAGTCACTTGTTCCGCGTAATTTTGAACTTGTCCCAGAATCAGCGTCGCAGCAAAGGGGCCAATCAGTGTTCCGCGCCCGCCAATGGCAACCCAGATCACCACTTGTGTGCCAAAAGCAACGGCAAGATACACAGGAGAAATAAATTGATTGAGAGAAACAAATAACCCCCCTGCAATCCCCGCAATCCCTGCGGATAATGTCCAGATGAAAATTTTATAACTGGCGATGTCGTAACCTAAGAAAGAAATCCGACGCTCGTTTTCTTTAATGGAACGGAGAATTAAGCCAAAGTTCGATTGTGTCAGCCACCAGGAACCCACTAAAACCGCAGTGGTGAAGACTAAACTCATCCAATACAGCCCTATTAAGGGAATTTCCGCGCCAAAGAAACTTAAGGGGGCAACGTCTGTAATGCCGTTTGTGCCTCCTGTATAGGCTTGTTGACTGACAAAAAAGGTGGTCAGTGCTGAAGAAATAGCAAGGGTGATAATCGTGATATAAACCCCACTGACGCGAGAGTGGAAGATAAACCAACCAATGATATAAGCAAATCCTGCGGGAAGGGCGACCATCGCAACCATCGCAATGGGGAAGAATTGTAAGGGGGCGATAAACCAAGGTAGTGTTTCTAAACCATTCCAAACCATAAAGTCGGGTAAAGCCACGCCATAGGTATTGGCTTCCGCAGATAGATTCAGTTTTAGAAAATACGCCATCGCGTAACCGCCAAGGGTGAAAAATACCCCTTGGGCAAAACTGAGAATTCCTGTAAAGCCCCAAACTAAGTCTAGGGAAATGGCAAGTGCGCCAAATAGCAGGAGTTTTGCCATTAAAGAGGTCTGAAACTCTCCCATCAAGAAGGGTAAAATGGCGAAAATAATAAAACCAATCCCGATCGCGATCGCGCGTTTTTTGGGAAAGGTTGATTCTTGGATTCCAGACAAGGCTTGTGTCATAATAAATTCTCCTTTCTCAACAACGGTTAACCGCGTTTCTGGACGGTGAAGAGTCCTTCTGGGCGATAACGGATAATAATGATCACTGCTGTCAATACAATCACCCGTGCAATCGGATCATTGAGGAAAAACGCGATCGCGGCATTGGATTCTCCAATCACCACTGCACCCGCTAATGTCCCAATCAGTTTATCCACACCACCGGTTACAACGACCATCCAGGCATCCACTAAGTAATCTTGACCCATGGGCGGAGAAACGGTTTTAATCGCTGAAATCACCGTTCCCGCAACACCAGCTAAGCCACAACCATAGGCAAAGGTTGCCATATCCACTAAGTTGGTATTAATGCCGAGGCATTTTGCCATATCACGGTTTTGAGTTACCGCACGCATTTGTCGCCCTAAGCTGGTGCCATAGAGGAGATAGGCAGTCAGGAGAAGGAGCGCGATCGCGATGCCAATAATTAAAAGACGGTAATAAGAAATGGAAACAGTTGCAACTCCCTCAGAATTAGTAATCAGGCTTAAATTCCCAGAAATATAAGAAGGAGCGCGAACATACTTCAACTGTGCGGTAAAAATGAGCTTAATCACCCCACGGATGACAATACTCAGCCCCCAAGTTGCCAACAACGTTTCCAAAGGACGACCGTAAAGGCGACGGATAATCGTTAACTCCACTAATCCCCCAATGATACCTGTCACGATAAATGCAAAGGGAATGGTTAACAGCAAATCCATCTGAAACAATTCTTGCATTAGAAATGTTGTATAAGCCCCCAGCATAATAAACTCACCATGGGCTAAGTTAATAATCCCCATCACCCCAAAGGTAATGGCAAGCCCTAACGCTGTCAGCAAAAGAATTCCGACAATTCCCACCCCACTAATCAACTGATTGAGGAGAGGAATGAAATCAAACCCAGAATTCTCTTGAGCAAATAAATAGGTCAATGCGTATTGGTTTAACAATCTTTCATCTCCTTTTTGATGCGAACCACAAAGACTCGTCTTTTTTCAAGAAGGTTGCGTAAAAGAGAAAGGTTAAGGGATAAAAAAATTCCAATATCCTTTTACCTTTACCCTTGTCCCTTTCCCCAGCGCGTAGTGCTATAAATACTTGGTTTCCAAGTTTTCTTTACCTGTTTCTTTGGTCGGGTCGCTGCGATCATCAGGGCTAGGATGGACACACATCCGTCCAGGATATAAAGTTTGACTCCAGGGAATGGGTTTAATCGCAGAAGGGCTGGAGAAGACAATTTCTGCTTGTCCGTCGTCTTTCCAGCGTCCAATCCGAGCATAGAGATAAGTGTGATAGTTGTCGGGATCCATCTTCACTTTCCCTTGCGGTGCGTTAAATTCTTGTCCGCGAGTGGCTTCTCGTAGCGTCTTAGTATTAATTTCGTCTCCCGCTTCTAAAACGTCTTTCATCGCTTGCGCCATGAAGAAGGTTTGTAAATACGCTGCTTCCATAACCCCATTTGTCACACGGTTATCCCCGAACATTTCTTTAAATTCACGCACAAATTGTTCGTTTTCAGGAGTATCAACGCTTTGGAAATAGTTGAAACTGGTATAGTGTCCCGCAGCATATTCGGGGCCCATGGCTTGAATTTCTTCTTCTGTAGTGGGATACGCCATGATCGGAATATCATCGGCGCTAATCCCAGCATTTTGATATTGACGATAAAACGCGGGAATACTATCACCCACTAAGTTACTTAAAACAAAGTCGGGTTGCGCCTGTTTAATTTTATTGATAATAGTGATAAATTCTGTTGTCCCGAGAGCAGCATATTCATCCCCGACAACCTCTCCGCCGAGTTTTTCTAATTCTGCTTTGGCAATGCGATTACTCTCTTTGGGATAAATGTAATCAGACCCAATAAAGAAGCCTTTTGGACCAAAGTTTTCGTAACAATAGGGGATGGAATCGGTAATTTGTTGGTTCGGTGCTGCCCCTGTGTAAAAAACATTAGAACTGCACTCATTCCCTTCATAATAAACGGGATAGTAAAGAATTGAATCCTTTTCTTCAAAAACAGGTAAAACGGATTTACGACTCGCCGAAGTGTAACACCCTAAAACACAACTGACCTTGTCTTCATCAATTAAACGCTTGGACATTTGGTTGTATAAATCCCAATTGGAATCAGGGTTAACCACAACTCTCTGAATTTTTCGACCCGCAATTCCAGGGCCATTATCTTTCCAAGGACCCGTGCCATTATTGATCTGATCAATCGCCAGAAATGTGGAATCTTGTAGGGATTTTTCCACAATTGCAATGCTGCCCGTTGTCGAATACATGACCCCAACTTTAATGGGATTTTCTCCTAAATCTTCTTGAGAAGCCCCACCTGATCCTGCTCTGTTACCGCAAGCTGCAAGGACACCTGCACCAACCGCCAGAGAACTATATTTAATAAATTTACGGCGCGATGTCCGACCTAAATCAAAATACGAGCGCTTTTTAGTCATAGCATTTCCTTCAAAATTGATCCCAAATATTAGCGTTAACAACTCTGCTTTTTTTAGGCAGAATTACCCAGACTTAGAGAGTTTAATTCACTTCAAAACAGATTATATTTGTTGAATTTATTTTATTGTTTTTTCTGATACATAATCGAGACCATTTGTAATGCTCTATTCGTTGAAAACACAAAATTAAGCCCCACGTAACCCGCCTTTGCTTCGGCGAATTGCCAATCATAAAAGTCTAAACTTTTGTGCCATTTGTTAAAAGCTGATGACTAGGTTAAGGCTTTCTTAATCGTGAAACTGTATTGAAAGTTACAAAAGAGAGAGAAAAGTGTGAGCAATCGCCGTGATGATCAAATTAAAGCAGTGTTTACTACAAAGTCCTTGAGGTGAGGAGAAACGGAACTTAATTACATAATTAATCACAAAAATAACCTCACAGTTATTACCATGAGGCACTAATATTTTTTCTAAATCGAGCCGAGGGGGAGAGAGAATCACTAGGATTGCAATTCATCCAGACGGGCTAAGACTTGTCTGCTGTGAATGGGTGGTTTAACGCCAATGAATCTTTCCCGTAAGATGCCATTGGGATCAATGAGATAAGTATGACGCAGCGATCGAATGCCTAACCATGAGCCATAGGCTTTACTCACACTACCATCCGTATCAGCAAGCAAGGGAAACTCGACACCTAATTCATCACAAAACTCTTCATGAGATTGTACATCATCTGCACTGACACCAATGATTTGAGTATTGCGGGCTTGATATTTAGACAGATCTTGCTGGAATCGTTTCGCTTCTAGGGTGCAACCAGAAGTAAAGTCTTCGGGATAGAAATATAAGACGACCCATTTTCCGTTGTAATCCGACAAGGAAATTTCACCATCTCCTGTGTTGGTGGGAAGGCTGAATGTGGGGGCTGGCTCATTGAGTGGGGGCTGTTTACCCCCTAAAGCATGGGCGGTGGGAATGTGTAAGAGGAAGGCGAAACACAGAGTAAGGACAATTGTGAGTAAATGGCGACGGGACATGATGACTTTCTAAATCACGATTCCCTATTGAGAATAACAGGTTCTTGCTGATTTGTCCTGATGCTTATTCTGTCCAGTTTTTGGCTCGTCCTACTGCTTTTTGCCACATTTGGAAGTTATCTTGGGCTTGATGTTGGTTTTTACTGGGAATAAAGCTACGATCGCGCTTCCGTTTGGCGACTAATTCATCATAATCATTCCAGAAACCAATGGCTAGACCCGCCCCAAATGCAGCCCCTTGCGCCGTTGCATCTAAAATCGCAGGACGCTCCACAGGAATCCCCAACACATCCGCTTGAAACTCCATCAAGAAATTATTTTGGGAAGCCCCCCCATCCACCTTGAGAAGAGAGATTGGGGTATCGCCATCTTGATTCATCGCATCCACAACTTCTTTGACTTGGTAAGCAATGGACTCTAAAACCGCTCTGACGATATGTTCACGCTGCACACCGCCTGTAATCCCTAAAAAACCACCTCTGGCGCTCATATCCCAGTGAGGCGCACCCAAACCACTCAACGCTGGAACAAAGTAAACCCCATCAGTATCATTGACACTACGGGCTAAAGTATCCGTTTCTGGTGCGGATTTAATCAGTTTCAGTCCATCGCGCAGCCACTGAATACAAGCCCCTGTGGTAAACATCGCCCCTTCTAAAGCGTAGTTCGTGACAGGTTTTCCGCCATTGGCTTCACTCCAGGCGACAGTGGAGAGGAGTTGATTGCGCGATCGCGTTAGCTCTTGTCCACTCTGAGCAATTAAGAAAGAGCCTGTCCCATAAGTACATTTCAGCATTCCTTTTTGATTACAACCGTGAGCGAAGAGGGCTGCTTGTTGGTCGCCAAACACAGCGCGAATCGGAATTTCTGTCCCTAAAATCTCTTCATCAATTACGCCAAAATCTCCTAAACTTGGACGAATTTCGGGCATTAAATGGGCTGGAATGCCAAATAAGTCTAATAACTCCGAATCCCACTCATCTGTCCCCAAATTCATCAACATCGTCCGACTGGCGTTACTATGGTCTGTACCATGAACTCGTCTTCCCGTTAAATTCCAAAGAATCCAAGTGTCAACCGTCCCCGCTAACACCTTATCTAAATCCACTTCTGGCTGATTCTGTTTCACCCAATCAAGTAACCACGCCAACTTACTGGCGGAAAAATAAGCATCTAAAACTAAACCTGTACTTTCTTGGATTTTTTCCGCATAGCCTTTTTCCGTTAATTCTCGACAGTTGTGAGCCGTTCGCCGATCTTGCCAAACAATTGCTTTATGTAACGGTTCTCCTGTTGTTTTATTCCAGAGTAAACAAGTTTCTCGTTGTACCGTTAACCCTGCTGCTGCGACCCCTTGGGGAGACACTCCCGTACTTCTAAAAACCTGTTCCATACAGCTACGAGTATCATGCCAAATTTCCATCGGATCATGTTCGAGCCAACCAGGATGAGGATAATATTGAGTCAATTCCCCATAAGATTGTCCGACCACTTCCCCATTCCCATCAAAGAGAATGGCACGATTTCCAGTTGTTCCTAAGTCGAGGGCAAGAACGTATTTTTGCTTAGTTTCCACGGTGATCTCTCTTGTTTTCACTGTATTTTAGTTTACCATTTTTGTTCAACGAATCCTTTCCGAAAGTTAACTTCCTTAAACTTTCAAAATCGTTCGGATATTGCGGTAATCACAGGAGATAGAGCCGTACTTCCTTCTGTTCAAGGTTGCTTATATTAGAGATGTAGAAATGAATTCTTACTGAGAGTTTCTACAAAATTTGTTATCCAGATTTGGAGGCAATAGCCATGGCTTTAATTCGTTGGCAACCGTTCCGTGAACTCGATGAACTGCAACAAGAAATGAATCGTGTTTTTGATAATTTAGGTTATAGCCCTTTAGCTCGTAAAGAGGATGGTTTAACCAATTTTGTTCCCCCTGCTGAAATGGAAGAAACAGAAGAAGCGGTTCACATTCGCTTAGAAGTTCCAGGCATTCATCCTGAAGATATTGATATTCAAGCCAGTGCAGAATCGGTTTCTATTCGTGGCGAACGCAAGTCAGAATCGAGAACAGAAGAAAAAGGAATTAAACGCACTGAATTTCGTTATGGAAGTTTCCAACGAGTGATTCCGTTATCCACTCGTATTAACCATAATGAAGTTGAAGCTGAATATAAAAATGGGGTTTTAGAATTAACCCTTCCCAAAGTAGAAGAAGCAAAACAAAAAGCAGTGAAAGTGAAAGTGAATGCTTAACTTGGCATCAGGAATGAAATAGAGAATTTGTCCCCTGTTCAAGATTTTGAATGGGGGATTTGTATTAAACTTGAAGAAGTCGTAGGGTGTGCAAGGCAAACCCTAATATCAACTTTCTCCAAAAAAAGCAGGATAAACAAATGCAAAAGCAGTGGAACTGGGAATGGGTGTTCCATCCATTTCTTCTACAATAACGGTTTCTAGTTCTTCATCCCAATAAGCCTTGACTTTACGCCCATTAAACTGAACCGTTTTCTCTCCAATTTCCTCCATTTTTTCGTGAGCAAACTGTTGACTTGCACCCCCAAATTCTCCTTGTGGAGTTTCATGGCTGCTTTCCCAAATATAACTAACAATTGCTTTCGGATGTAAGTCTCGCTGGTCTTGATTACGAACGGAAAAAATGATTCGATTGTCGGTATAATAACTGCCGTAAGGATAGCGTTGATAGTTGCGATTGTAGCCTGTATCTGTAGAGAGAATTTTGCTGTTGGGGTGTTTTTCTAGCCAATTTCCTAAAGTAGTTTTTACAGCAGGAATCGTTTCTAAACTGTGATTGACTCTTGAACCAACAATTCCTAATGTCCACGGTTGCGCGTAGAGGGTATCGTCTGCGCGATCGTACATGACTAAACAACTTTGATATAATTTTCCAGAAACGCCAAAGGTACTATTTCCTCTTGTAAATGCTGCAATGGTATCGCATAAAGGACAATAGGTGACACTAACATTAATTCCGCCAATGGTATCATTAACAATTTCGTGCCAATTCATAATTTTATAGGGATAGGCTTTCGCTTCCCCATTGATGAAAACGCCGATAACCGTTTCTTCTTCGTTGAAAGGGGTTGTGCTTGCTGTCTCAAATTGGGGATTATCTATACTCGGAATCCCATCTTTCGGTGGACCGCCATTAAATAAATTATCAAGGTCAATACGGGCGGTTTCTGTCACTGGTTTGCTATTCTGTTTTTGAATATCATCTAATTCTTTACTTTGGTCATGAAAAACAGAGGTGAGGTGAAAATATTGCAGCTTAAAGTTATCCCATCCCCCAGCTTGGACAACCATTCCCCCTAACGTGAGGGTGAATAGAGAAACACTACCTAAAGCAATTTTTACAATTCGTTTCATGGTCAAAGTGACGACAGATTTCATATTTTTCTGGTTTTTATTCTTATTCAATTTCCTGAAAAGCGATTTAAGGTAAGATGAAATAAAGATGAGAAACCTCTTTGACCAGTGACCAGTGACCAGTGAACAAATGACTAATGACTCAAAACAAAAACGTTCAATTTACATCAGACTCTCTTGAAAAATTTCCAAAAACATCTGCGACTGAAAAAAAATCGAATTTTTTGAGGGGTCAAAACTTCTGGTTAATCTTACCCAGTTTAATAGTGATTGTAATTGTACTGGGAGAAATAATCAGTCGTTTAGTGGTGAATTGGTTGTGGTTTGAAGAAGTTAATTATATCGAGGTTTGGTGGACAGGCTTAACGACACAAATCGGACTAGGAGTCGCTGTTTTTAGTATTTCAGGGCTGTTTTTAGGAGTTAATTTCGCGATCGCGCAAGGACTTCGTTTTCCTCATCCTTCCCGCCAAAATTTCCCCAGCGCACCGCCAATTCTTGGGAAAATGAAATTGCGTCGGTTACTAACAGTCATTGCAATTATTTCCCTGTTAATCAGCTTCATGTTGCTGCACTATTTACAAGTTAGCTTATTCTTTTTAGAAGGACTGCAATTGCCCTTTTTGGGTGATATTTACCAAGTGCCAGGGATCTCAGAAAATTATGAAGTGTCTAACTTAAACCCCTTTCTCCCCTCTCCGTTTCAATTGCAACTGATTAAACCGCTTTGGGGAAGTCTTTGGGAATCAAAATGGGAAGTTTTTATTCTCATTGGAATCTTTGCTGTCTTGCTATTTAAACTCCGCTTTTGGTTAAAAACCTTTGCGGTCATTATTAGTTTCTTTTTCACCCTCATTATTGCCTTAAATTGGGCGCAAATTTTACAGTTTCTCAACGCCACTACCTTCGATACAGTTGATCCTCTTTTTCAAAAAGATGTCAGCTTTTATATTTTTACCTTACCCGTTTGGGAACTTCTGGATTTTTGGTTAGGGGGACTGTTTTTGTATGCGTTATTCGCTGTGAGTTTGATTTATCTGTGTTCTGGAAATAGTATTGCTGACGGTCAATTTCAAGGCTTTTCCTATCCGCAACTGCGTCATTTGTACGCTTTAGGGGGTATGGTTTTATTAACCTTATCCTTACGCCACGGTTTAGCCCGCTATGAGCTATTATATTCAGACCGAGGAGTCACTTATGGAGCAAGTTACACGGATGTCCAAGTTCAACTTCCTCTAGAAACCTTTTTAACCATTGTTGCTGCGGTAACAGCCGTTTGGCTATTTTGGCGCGCGATCGCGCATTCAATTCGGTTTCGGATTAAAGGACGATCGCCGTGGTACGGACTGATGATATATCTGGCTGCAGTGGCTGCGGGTTCTATTTTAAGCCCCACGGTGCAACGGTTGGAAGTGCTTCCTAATGAACTGGAACGAGAAAAGCCCTATTTAGAACGGACAATTCGTATGACACGGGCTGCATTTGGCTTAGATCAAATTGAAGAAAAACCCTTTGCTCCCCAAGGAGAGTTAAGTTTTCAAGATATCGAAAATAATCGGCAAACCATTGATAATATTCGCTTATGGGATGCCCGTCCTCTCCTACAAACCAATCGCCAACTACAGCAAATTCGCTTGTATTATGAATTTGCGGATGCGGATATTGACCGCTACACCCTACGGGTGAATATTGAAGATCCCAATGCAACCAGTCGCCAAACCGAACGACAACAAGTGATTATTGCTCCCCGTGAATTAGATTATAGTTCCGTTCCTGAACAGGCGCAAACATGGGTAAACCAACATTTAGTTTATACTCATGGCTATGGCTTCACCCTTTCCCCTGTGAATCAAGTAGGAGAAGGGGGATTACCAAAATACTTTATTAAAGATATTGGCACAGGAGAAGAAGAAGCACCAGGGAATTTAAGTGTCGCCAGTCCGCAAATTCGAGACAGTATCCCCATTGGTAAACCCAGAATTTATTACGGGGAACTGACCGATAATTATGTCATGACGCGAACCAAACAGCCAGAGTTAGACTATCCCACGGGAGAAGATAATGCCTATAATACCTATGATGGCAGAGGAGGAATTGATATTGGCAGTTGGTGGCGACGGGGGATCTTTGCGGAATATTTGAAAGATTGGCAGATGTTGTTCACTCAGAATTTTACCCCTGAAACAACGTTACTGATGCGGAGAGATATTAAAGAAAGAGTCAGCGCGATCGCGCCGTTTCTTCAGTTTGATGACGATCCCTATCTGGTGACAGCAAATACGCAAACCTCACGCCTTGGCAGTGGCGAAAATTATCTACACTGGATTATTGATGCTTATACCATCAGCGATCATTATCCCTATTCCGATCCAGGGGGTTATGGCTTCAACTATATTCGCAACTCTGTAAAAGTTGTGGTTGATGCCTATAACGGGAACGTGGAATTTTATGTCGCAAATGATGACGATCCCATTATCCAAACTTGGTCAAAAGTATTTCCTCAGTTATTTAAGTCCCTCGATGATATGCCTCTCCCCCTCAAGAGTCATATTCGCTATCCCGTTGATTTATTTAAAGTGCAATCGGAACGACTTTTAACTTATCACATGACGGATGCCCAAGTTTTCTATAATCGAGAAGACCAATGGCAAATCCCCCAAGAAATCTACGCCAACGAAGCGCAAGCCATTGAACCTTATTACTTAACGATGAAACTTCCCACAGCCGAAAGTGAGGAGTTTATCTTATTGCTACCGTTTACCCCCACCGAACGGAATAACTTGATTGCATGGATGGCTGCACGGTCTGACGGTCGGTTTTACGGGAGACAATTATTATATCAGTTCCCGAAACAACGTTTGGTTTATGGCCCTGAACAAATCGAGGCTTTAATTAACCAAGAGCCTGTGATTTCACAACAAATTTCGTTATGGAATCGACAAGGATCACGGGCGATCCAAGGAAACTTACTGGTGATTCCCATTGAACAATCGTTATTATATGTCGAACCGGTGTATTTAGAGGCGGAACGCAATAGTTTACCCACCTTGATTCGAGTGATTGTTGTTTATGAAAATCGGATTGTGATGGCGAAAACATTACAAGGCGCGATCGATGCTATTTTCAAAGGGGATACGACTGAAGAACCTGCGATTATTCGCCCCTTAGAAGAGATTCCCGCAACCCCTGATCTAGAAACCGAAATTGAGTCGATCACTCCTGATCTGCAAACGGAAGAAACGGAAACAGAATCATAGCGCGATCGCGCTGATCCATTGGCAACACCTATCGTCGTTGTTGCACATAGCATAGTACAATGAGAGATCCTTGCTTGTTCATGAAGGCAAGCCATATCGTCCACAAGGAGCATCATCAATGTCCAATAAATACGAAACCATGTATATTATTCGCCCTGATCTGACTGAAGATCAGGTAACGCAAGAAACCAAAAAATATGAAGCGTTTCTGCAAGAACGGAATGTTGAAAACTTAACCATCCGTAATCATGGTAAAAAGCGTCTAGCTTACAATATTGGTAAGCATCAAGATGGCATCTATGTGCAAATGAACTACCAAATTGAGGGTGATGTCATTTCGCAGTTACAGCGTCAAATGCGACTCAGCGAAAATGTCATTCGTTTCCTGACTCTAACCGTTGATGAGATCCCAGAATCCACCGCAGAAATCCCCTCAACGCCCACTGTCACCCCGCAAACCGAACCTGAACCTGCACCAGAAACCGCAGCCACTGAAGAGGAAACAGAGGAAGCTGCAGCAGCACCAGAAGACGAAACAGCAACGGCTTAAGACATCAGTAGCGTGCATAAGATTGGCGAGAAGCACGGGCTTTTTGGGTTCGGTTGCTTCTCCTTAACTCCTGACTCACTTCCACAAACACATCTCGTCTGAGTACAGGATAATTACTCACCCACAGGTCAAGCTGGGGAAGATAAGCATCACTGATTTTGCTAATACGAGCCAGATCAGGATCTTTTGATAATAGCAATAACTCCACCACTTGACCTGTTTTGAGATTACGGTGGAGACGACGCAGGGGGGCTTGGATCTGCACTTCAAAACCCGTTTTGTCCCCCACTTGCAAATTAATTCGTCGTTCGCGGTTTTCAATAATAATCAGTTCCCCTTTTTCATCAACACTTTCTTCTGTACTGACTAACTCTTCACTGACAAACACTTCTAAGACTCGTCCCCGCCAAAAGCCACTGTAAGGAAAGCGACGATAAGTGCTATTGCGTCGCGTCGCCCAATACACGGGAGACCATAGCCAGTACAGTCCAGCAATTACACAAAATAAAGAGATTGTCGCCCCAGAACTGTTAGTGATTTCTCCCAAGAGCCAGATCACCACTACACCCACAAAGGAAATTAAGAGTTTACGAAGGAAGTCTGGCCAATCACCCGCATAGTAACGATATTGTTCAATGGTAGCAGTAAACGGAATTAATTGCTCAAATTTCTCGCGTGTAATCGGAACTAGCATAGCCTCATAGAGAATAAATCGGATCGGGTTAATGCTTATGTTAGCAAGATTTGCTCTCTTTCTGGTGCGAAATCGAGATTGCGTTGGCTTTGTCCTTTTTCGTTTAATGTTATAAAAAAGTGATTTCAGTTACTACAAGTTGCAATTTGATGGCTTTAAATTTAATTTTGATCGACGTTTTAAACAAACTGAGGTACGAGTAGAAAAAGAAAGCGATCGCGCGTTATTTAACCGCAGAAAAACGTCCTCAGCTTTTTGTTAACCTTGCGGATGATTTAGAAGAACTTTGCATTCCACTAGTTGAACATTACCTTCAATTCGTGAGTTATTAAAACTCGACTTTGAACCAAAAGTGCATCAAACCATCCGTAGTAACTTCCGACAAAGCATTAACAATACATTGAAAAAGAATTTGCTACCGATGGCGGAACAACAAGAAGAAGCGATTCTTCAACAATACGAAAAAGCACGAACTAATTTAGAAGAAACCCTCGCCGAAGAAGCAGAAGGAAAGATTGCTAAAAATTTACAAATGCAGAGCGAAGTTTTAGCAAAAGTCAAGCAATATAACGAGGCTGTACAAGGGATTAATTCTTGTTTACAGCAGCTAGAGTTATACGAAAGCCAACTGAGTAAAATCAGTTTACCACACTAAAAATCTGGGGTGGGTATCTTTTTCCCACCTTTGACCTGTGTTAAATTATTAAACGATTTTCGGCACTAACATACAACGGTAGGTTGGGTGAAGTGCTAACGTAACCCAACACCCCTAAAATCATAAGTGAGAAAATGAAGAGTTGGGTTTCATTTCATTCTACTCAACCTAAAAGAAAAAACATCATTTTGATCAGCGTTTTCGTCGTCGCTTTTCATGATTTGATAGGATTAAGGAAAGAGAAATTTTAACCCATCGAGACCAATGGTAATGAAACTTTATTATCTTCCGTTAACCCGAGCCAGTCGCCCTCATTGGCTATTAGAAGAACTGGAAATTTCCTATGAATTAATTCAAGTGACCCCTGATGAAATGTCGGAGAAACCAGAATATAAAGGACTCCATCCTCATGGTAAGATTCCAGTTTTAGTTGATGATAATATCACAATTCATGAATCTGCTGGAATTTGTGCTTATTTAGCCGATCAATATCCTGATAAACAACTTGCTCCCTCTCTTATGAGTCCCGCAAGAGGCTATTATTATCAATGGTTGTTTTATGCTGCGGTGACGTTAGAACCTCCTGTGGAACGATATCTTTTTCATGTTTTCCCTCATTTGTCAGAGAAAGTATTACCTGATAGTGAATATGAAAACCTTTCTAAGGACGAAACATTACACTGGTTTGGAAAAGTCTGTCAACCCCTCAATGACCACTTAAAAGAGAATCAATATCTCGTTGAAAATCAATTTACGGCTGCTGATGTTATTACAGGTGGTGTTTTGTTTTGGGCGTTCAAAATAGGATTACTAAAAAAGAAACCCCCGTGAAAAATTATCTGATGCAACTGATCGAACGTCCTGCATTTCAACGCGCCCATAAAAATATAGATATTTATTCAACGCGAGAGTGACTTAAAATGGAATTCAAACTCGCCCAATGGCTAGCAGGAGAATTTAGTAATGAAAGCCAAGCTCTTTCCCAACCAGCTTGGTTTGTTAATCTTAAATTGTGGCATCGTCCCCTTCCAGTTTCAATTGATGGGAATTATGCTTTATTTGCTGAACAAGCCCCTGCTTTGAAATTAGAGCAAGCCTATCGTCAACGGATATTTGTTATTCAACCTGCAACAGAAACTAAACCGATGACAGTGCAATATTATGCGTTTAAAGAGCATCAAAAATGGCGGGGCGCAGGAATGAATCCTCAAATATTAGACAGTTTGAGGTTACAGGATATAGAAAAACTGCCAGGTTGTGCTTTAGAAGTGATAACCACAGAAAATAAGTTTTCTGCACAGCCTTTTCCTAACTCGGTGTGTCAGTTTTATATTCAAGGAAATCTTTGTCAGATTGAGTTAGGCTTTGCAGTAACCTCACAAGAGTTTTTCAGTTCTGATAAGGGGATTGATCCAGAAACTCAAAAGCCCATTTGGGGAGCGTTAATCGCACCGTATCAGTTTCAAAAAATGCAAGGGTTTTCGGTTTCTGAAACGTTACCAGTTATGACATGACAACTACCTTGTCCCTTTCCCTTTTTCCCTCTCCCCAGCGCCTAGCGCTATACAACCGATGGGATAGGGGGAATGATAGGTTCGATCGCGCTTCCCAAACCATTGATACCGATTATCGCGTATCTCCTCATAGGCTTTATCTCCTAAAGATTTTAAGCCTGGAATTTTTCGATAGAGACTCACTAAACCCTCTGCAAAAGGAATTTTACGGGCGATTTCTTCCGCTGCGTCGCTTCCTTGCCAACGGTGTTCGGGGTTGTTTGCATCAATCAGAATCATCCCCAGTTCGCAATCTTTGGCTGTGATTTGGAAACGGTTGAGAACCGCTTCGTCTTGCATGGGAATATAATCAAACTGCGCTCCTTGATCCAAATTTTCCATCTGTTGTACCAAGGATACACAGAGATTGCAGTTGCCGTCATAGATGACGTGATACTTCATTGGCAGTTAATTAGAAACTTTTTGTCCGATTTTGGGTTCAGTTCCCGCGAGAATGCGCTCAACATTACTGCGGTGTCGCCAGAAGACATACAAGCCTGCACAAATGGCAAAGATGATATAGGGGAAGGGCTCGCCCAAGCTGACCATAAAAATATTAATCGCGATCGCGCTGACTAAGGAACTTAAAGAGACCATCCGCGATGCAGCTAAGGTCACGCCAAAAGCAGCAACGCCCGCTAAAGCAACCCCTGGGGTCATAATCAGTAATGTGCCTAAACTGGTGGCAACAGACTTACCACCGCTAAAGTTCAACCAAACGGACTTACTGTGACCAAATACAGCCGTTAAAGCAGTTAGGATAATCAGCCAAGCCGTCCAGTTTTCCGAGAGCGCAAGGGCGGGCAACTGTACTACTGCCATCTTAGCAATTCCCACCGCGATCGCGCCTTTGAGCAAATCAATCAACAACACAGCCACTGCAGCTTTTGCCCCTAAAACGCGCAAGACATTGGTTGCACCCGTCGAACCCGATCCATATTCGCGAATATCAATTTTTTGTAGCCAGTAACCTGCTAGAAACCCTGTGGGAATTGAGCCTAATAAATAGGCAGCGAGAAGTAAAACTGCATTAATGAAAACTAAATTAGAAAACATTTGATTGACACCTATAGTTCTTATTTTTAAGAATCACAAAAAATGATCTTTAAGCAAACAAAAGCACTAATCATTCCTTGATTCACCTTCTTTTTGAGGGCGAACCATAAACGGGCTAATTAGATAAATGAAACCAGACACTAACGTTAAGAGGACAGCCAGCCAAAATAAAACTTGAGAAAAAGTTAGCCAATTCTGATCAGGAATCGGAGAAATTAACGCAGCGATCGCGCTAATTTGTAAAACCGTTTTTGCTTTTCCTAAGACATTTGCCCCAGGAACATCTTGACCCGCAAGCGAGGGATTCACTCGCCACCCCGCGATCGCGAGTTCTCGCCCTAAAATCAAGAAAACGCCCCAAGCAGGAACTGTCCCCCCCTCAACTAATATCAAAAGTGGCGCAAAAATCAAGAGCTTATCCACCAACGGATCTAAAAATTTGCCCAAATCTGTTACTTGGTCTAACTTACGGGCTAAATAACCATCTAGCCAATCCGTTGCAGCGACGAGTAAGAAAACCCCTAACCCCAGCCACTGAGACGTTTGAGATGGCTGAGCGAGAAAATAGAAAATAAACGGAATCCCCAAGAGGCGGGATAACGTAATTTTTGTGGGAAGATTAATCATGAATGAAAACTTGCGATCTCAGCCTAGCGATAGGGCTTGTGCCTCCCCACAGATTGATGGAGTCGAGGCGATGTCTCTATTTAAATTGTACGGGAAAGCGCGATCGCGTGTCTTGATATTAAAATAAAATCTAATCCTAACTATGAGTTATTTAATTATTGGGGCAAGTCTCCACCCGAAAAGTCACAGCCAAGTTTTAGCCGAACAAGCGCAACAACTCTTGCAAGCCCAAGGGAAAGAAGCGGAATGGCTTGATTTAAGAGAAATTAGCCTTCCTTTCTGTGATGGCAGTACAGCCTATAGCGACCCCAGTATTCCCCCACTAGCGGAAACAGTTGCGCAAGCAGAAGGCATTTTAGTAGCGACCCCCATTTATAATTATGATGTCAATGCAGCGATTAAAAACTTTTTGGAATTAACAGGGAAATCTTGGCAAGAAAAAACAGTCGGTTTTCTCTGTGCTGCGGGGGGTCAAGGAAGTTATATGTCGGTCATGCCCTTTGCTAACAGCTTGATGTTAGACTTTCGCTGTTTAATTATTCCTCGCTTTGTTTATGCCACAGGGGATGCTTTTGTCGAGGGAAGATTGGTCGATGAAACGATTAAAACCCGCCTTGCTGAATTAGTGGATCAGCTTGTAGAAATCACCTCTGCTTTCAAGAGTCATTAGTCATTGGTCATTAGTCATTGGTCATTAGTCATTAGTCATTGGTCATTAGTCATTAGTCATTGGTCATTAGTCATTGGTCATTGGTCATTAGTCATTGGTCATTGGTCATTAGTCATTAGTCATTAGTCATTAGTCATTGGTAACTGATCACTGATTACTGGTAACTGGTAACTGATCACTGATTACTGATCACTGATCACTTCAACTCTCTCAGCAATTGCAGATGTTGTTCAACAGAAGCAATGGTATTCGCAGCGATCGCGCCACTGGCTGCAACCGCAGGTAAACCAATCCCTGGAAAAGTGGAATCTCCACAACAGAGTAAGCCCTCCCACGGGGTGTTAGCACTGGGGAAAAAGCCGTTTTCAGCATTAATCGCAGGGCCATACGTTCCTCGATGCCGTCTTAAAAACCGTTCGTGGGTGAGAGGAGTACCGATCAACTTTACCTCGCAGCGATCGCGAATATCAGGAATAATACGAGTCATAGCATTCCACAAGACTTGCGATCTTTCTTCTTTCTGTTGTTGATACGTTTCGCTACGCCGATCTAATCCAGCCCACAATTCATAAGGTTCACTAGCTGGGGTGTAGGCATGAATCACGTGCTTGCCTTCTGGTGCAAGAGACGGATCGAGTAAAGAGGGAATCGACACCAAAACCACATTTTGCTCGGCGGTGACTCCCTTTTCCCAATCATTGACAATAATATGATGACAGGGGAGATTCTCGGGTAAATCTTGCCCATTAATTCCCAAATGCAAGTGCATAAAACTGGGACATTGGGGAAGCGATTCTTTTTCCTGACGAAACCTTTGCGGAATCTTCTCATCTGGCAAAAGTTTTAAGGTATCCCAAATCGACGCATTGGAGACCACTGCTTCTGTTGCGTGGAGGGTCTCCCCATTATTGAGGCGTACCCCTACCGCACGTTTCCTTTCTAATAAAATCTCTGCTACGGTTGCCCCTAAGCGTAACTGACCGCCATATTTTTCTAACCCCCGCACTAACGCATCCACTAACGCCCCACTTCCGCCAATCGGGTAATCGAGCTTCACATTTGGACGATACCAATCGGCAAACATAAACGCCATTTCTGCTGCGCTGGTGCCATTAGCAGGTAAGCCAGAAAGGAGATAACAGAGGAGATCGAGCCAGTTTTTTAAGAACGGATCACTGATCGCGCGATCGCGCAATCGTTCAAAAGATCCCATTAACTGCATCGTTTGACCCCCCTGTTGCATCAAAGCAGGGATAAAAGGCAATACTGTCCGCAAAATTCCCCAATCCGCCCGCACCGCAGTCGGAGGAAGGGCAACTGCAGCTTTTCCGAGGGGTTGCATCAGGGCTTGCAAGTTTCGCCATTCTCTCACCGCTTGTTCACCGCGCAACTCCCTTAAAACGTCACAAAATTGATCCGCCCCAACGGAGGTATCAAACTGTCCTTCAGGTAGCCAACAGCCCCATGTATCATATTGAACACACGGCACTTGCTCTCCTATTGCCTCTAAAACCTGTCGCAAAGGATTCGGAGAAGGACTAGATAAGCCTGAATATAAAGAAGGACCCGAATCAAAAATATAGCCTTGCCGTTCAAAAGCATGGGCTGCTCCCCCAGCAATCGTATGACTCTCGCAAACGGTGACCTGATAGCCATAGCGAGCCAATAACGCTGCTGCACTTAAACCACCAATGCCACTTCCAATGACGATGATATCGGTTTGTGTCATAACCCCTTTCCCTGTTGATTCTACTTCTTTTCAATGATGCCAAACCCTGCAAAAAAAAGTAGAAAGGGTGACTCCTATTACATTTTCTTACTAATAAAAATGCAGACTTTAAGCAAGTTTTGTTAACTCCAAAATGGGTTATTTAGTTTCGACAAATTCTCAGGAAAAATTAATCAATTTCTTGCAGGATGAAGGTATTAAATTGTTTGAACAAGGAACTGAATTTATGGAACGAGCTTTTATCATTACACTACGTCTTGCTGCTGGTTTAGCGGTTGGTTTTTGGGGCTTATCCAAATTACTATTTGTTAATAATTGGATTGGTCCTTATGAAAATGCCTTCTATGGTTCATTGCCGTTTAATGCAACACTATTAGTTTATATCCTCGGCATCATTCAAATCGCGATCGCGCTGGCGATTATTTTTGAGTTTTATCGCAAGCCTGCTGCTTGGTTGGCTGTGATTTTCTCTGTGGTTAATCTTGTTGCCAGTATTGCCACAATTGCTAGACCTGATAATCCTATTTTAGGGAATCCAGCCCCCCTCGGTATTAAACTGATTTGGTTTTTCTTTAATCCCCTCGCGATCACAGTCTTATTGATTAGTGTGGGATTAATGCCACCCGTTTCGCGCCGAATAGAATCAGAATCGGAACAAGTCGCAACCCTTGAATAAGTTAATTTTGAGAGTTGTAGTCAGCTTTGAAAACGCTTGGCTGCTTCTCTCATTCATGCAGCAACCAAAGAACAAAAATTGTGTTGGCTAATTCTCTGGTTTCTTTTGCCTCCTCGGTGATTGCTGCTTTGTTATGATCGCGATGGTGAATCAAAAGAGAAAACAATGAGTCAAACTGAGTTAAATGTTCCAGAGAACATAACCTTTGAAGGCGCGATCGCGCTAACCCAAAACTTAATCCCAAAAATCGAAAGTGAGACGATCAACGCCACCCAGATTCAGTCTCTAGTTAGCGATTTAGTCGCCACATCCAACGGCGCACGAGGCTTTTTTGTCACTTACCTCACTGCAGACTCTCCCGTTGCTGATCAACCACCAAAAGCGGTATTAGAAGGCTTAAAAACCTCTCCTGAGTTAGTGAGTGAACTATTAGTCAAAAACGTCGCCATGTCCACTGCAATGGCAATTACTCATCGCCGTCAAGATCATGAAAGTATGGCACAGGGATCGGATCGCGTGCAACGACGCAGTATTGATCTCATTAAACAACTGAACCACGAGTTATTACAGGAAAAAGCCCAACAAATGCGAGACAGTGCGCTGACAGGAAAAGGAGAAGCAGAAGTCGCCTTTTTTGAACGCTGGGGGTATGATCAAGAACAACGGAGCGCGATCGCGCAACAGTTAGCAGCAGTAATCAAGAATTAGAACCCAACCGCTTAGAAATCTGACGAATAATCCCGTTACTAATCGCTCCCAACATTAAAATCCCGATTGCAGGGGTAAAAACAGGCTCCCAGAGTTTATACCATAAATCCAAGCCCAGGGGAACATCTGTTGATCGTCCCACCAGCGCGATCGCGAACCAAAAAAAACTCCCCAACACCAGAAATAAATCAAACATTAAAATGCGGTCTATCCATTGCAACAGTTTGTCTTTCATAACACTCCCGAGTTATTAATAATTAGGGTTTGCTGAAAAAAGCCCGATCGCGCCTTTCCCTCCTTCTCCACCAAAATGAGTAGGCGTAGCCCGCTCCCCAGGCATCGTGTCTTACCTGAATGATAAGATAAAAGTGGACTAACTAAAGTAACTATATCCACTTATGAGACAAATAATACTTTCTCCTGGAGAAGATGGTTATTGGGTTGCTCAATGTCCCAGTTTGCCTCCTTGTATCAGTCAAGGAAAAACCAAAGAAGAGGCAATTGCCAATATTACCGAAGCCATTGAACTTTATCTTGAGGTTCTTCAAGAAGAGGGTCGTGAGATTCCAGAAGACCGAGTCGAAACCGTTTCCCTTACTTTATGAGCAAATTACCTCAAATTTCAGGGAAAGAGTGTATCAAAGCGTTACAAAAAGTTGGCTTTCAGATCAAGCATAACTAAGGAATAGAATGAATTTTCAAGAAATTAGTACCCTTGGCTCGTTGCACAGGAGAGCCACCAAGAATTAATATTTTATCCCCTGATGTCACTAACTCCCGTTCTAATAAACAAGTCTCCATTTCCTTAATCAAAGGTTCTAACCCTTCCTCCTGGGGTTGCAGTAACAACGGTTTCACCCCCCAAATTAAATTTAAGCGATGATACACTTCTAAGGTTGGCGTAAAAGCAACAATCGGGGCTTTCGGACGCTCATCTGATGCAATCCGTGCGGTGTATCCTGTGGTGGTAAAAGAAGCAATGCAGCGCAGATCCATCATGTTATCAATGGTATTCAACGCTTCACTCAAAGCATGGGTTTCTGTATTTTCTGTTGGGGGATGATTGGTAAATTCAATTTGGGGTTCAACTTGTTCCGCGATGCGAGCCATCATCTCAACCGCTTGGACAGGATATTTCCCAACCGCCGATTCCCCTGACAACATGACCGCATCTGTCCCATCAATGATTGCATTGGCGACATCAGAGGCTTCAGCACGAGTGGGACGCGGAGAATGAATCATGCTTTCTAACATTTGCGTGGCGGTAATGACGGGGATTCCCTTGCGATTACAAGTTTGAATAATTTTCTTTTGCAATAAGGGGACTTTTTCAGGACGGATTTCTACTCCTAAATCTCCTCGCGCCACCATCAAGCCATCACAAGCAGAAACTAATTCATCGAGATGTTCTACGGCTTGCGGTTTTTCAATTTTTGCAATGACGGGAATCTGGGCTTCCCGAGAATGGAGAAATCCTTTCAGGTGATGGATATCTTCCACTCCGCGAACAAAACTTAAACAAACCCAGTCGATTCCTTGTTGAATGCCAAATTCTAAGTCTTGTTGATCTTTAATGGTGAGGGAAGGAAGGCTTAAGTTTAAGTTGGGAAAGTTAACCCCTTTACGGTTTTTGAGCAGTCCCCCATTAATGACGCGACACTCTACCTGAGAATTGTTAATGGCTTCTACTTCTAATTCCAACAGTCCATCATCGAGTAACACTTGCGCCCCAGGACGGGCTTCTTCTGCAAGATGAGGATAGTCAATGGGAATCATTTCTGGGCTATCGCTGGTTTCGAGGTTGGGAGTTAGTATTACAGTTTTTCCCGCTTCTAGTAGCACTTCCCCTTGTGGAAGCCATCCCACCCGAATTTTTGGACCCTGTAAGTCTTGGAGGAGGGTAACTGGGGTGTCCATCTCTTCGGAAATATGTCTGAGCCGTTCAATGATGACGGCGTGATCATCATAGCTTCCGTGAGAAAAGTTTAAGCGGGCGACATTCATTCCAGCTTGAATCAACTGTCGCATCACAGCTTCCGACTGGCTCGCAGGGCCAATAGTGGCGACAATTTTAGTGCGGTGGGGAAAGGCATTAAGAGACATAACAATCCTTAGTATTTCATCAATGTTTGCCAAAAATTAATCCGAGTGAGCCAAAGCAAATTTTGAGGCGCGGAAAAATTACAGTCACAATTTAGTTTTCTGACTCGATTTTCAACTAACAACTAATCCCTAATAATTATACAATAGTTGGTGCTGATTTGAGATCTCTTATAAAATTTTTAAAACCTTAAATTTGACAATCTTTCTTGGTAATAAATTAACTTTCATAATGTTCAGGATGAACTCAATCATTAATGACTGTTAAACTAAGAGGATTGACCAGTTGCTCTGGTTTTCCAGCGATTATAGCCTTTCTTATACCATTTCTAAAAAGTCAAGTTACAGTAGATCCCCCCTTCGCCCCCCTTAGTAAGGGGAATCCCCCCTAACCCCCCTTCAATAAGGGGGGAACCCTTGGGGGGATCGTTGTGTAGCACTAGTTTATCGAAATGGTATTAGTCTGTTGAGGTACAAAGCGAGTCGATGGATGTTCATGGTTCATGGTTCGTGGTGCTTCGCGCGGGCTATGCCCTACATAGTTCGTGGTTCATTGATTAACAACCAACAAATAACAAAGAACAAAGAACAAAAATTTAGAATGTACCTCAAGAAGCGTGAAAACTGCTATAGAAACTAAAATGTAAAGAAATATTTATCAAAAAATGATAAGAAATGAAGAAATATTGGGAGGAACTTAATAAAATAAAAATATAAGAAACGGAGGGTAAAGGAATGGTTAATACTTTATCGAAAGCTGCCAAAAATGTGAGGAAAGAAACAGCCCTTGTCCTTTGGTATGAACAGGTGAATAATCAAGATGTGGGAATTGTTGGTGGAAAAAATGCCTCTTTAGGGGAGATGATCCAACAGTTAAAAGCCAAAGGGGTGAATGTTCCCAATGGGTTTGCGACCACTGCGAATGCGTTCCGCCACTTCATTGCGAATGCAGGGATTGAAGAGAAACTGCGAGAACTGTTTTCTCGGATGGATATTAATGATGTCAATAGTTTACAGAAGACAGGGAAGAAAGCGCGATCGCTGATTTTACATACCCCATTTCCAGACAATTTAAAGGTTGCGATTACAGAAGCCTATCAAGAACTTTGCGACCGCTACGGAGAAGAAACTGATGTGGCGGTGCGGTCGAGTGCAACGGCTGAAGATTTACCAGAAGCGAGTTTTGCAGGACAACAAGAAACCTATCTCAATATTCATGGGGTGAAAGGGGTGTTAGAAGCCTGTCATAAATGTTTTGCTTCTTTATTTACGAATCGGGCCATTTCTTATCGAGAAAATCATGGTTTTGATCACCTTGCCGTTGCGCTTTCGGTGGGTGTACAGAAAATGGTGCGTTCCGACTTAGCCAGTGCAGGGGTGATGTTCTCCATTGATACAGAAACAGGGTTTAAAAATGCTGCCTTGATTACTGCATCTTACGGTTTAGGGGAAAATGTCGTGCAAGGATCGGTGAATCCTGATGAGTATTTGGTCTTTAAACCGACGCTGAAAGAAGGCTATCAGCCCATTTTAGAAAAACGCCTGGGAACAAAAGGGATGAAGATGGTTTATGACATGGAAGGGTCAAAACAGACTCGCAATGTCTCTGTTCCTCAGCGCGATCGCGCTCAATATTGTCTCACAGACGAAGAAGTTTTACAGTTAAGTCGCTGGGCGATTGCAATTGAAGATCATTATTCCAACTTGCGGGGACAAAATACCCCCATGGACATTGAATGGGCAAAAGATGGTCTCACAGGTGAATTATTTATTGTCCAAGCCCGTCCTGAAACCGTACAATCCCAGAAAGCGGGAAATCTCCTTGAAACCTATCACCTGCAAGACCACAGCACGGTTTTAGCCACAGGACGGAGTGTGGGCGCAAGTATTGGACAAGGAAAAGCACGGGTGATTGTTAATGCGAAAAACTTGGATCGCTTCAAACCTGGAGAAGTGTTAGTGACCAAACGAACTGATCCCGACTGGGAACCGATTATGAAACAAGCCAGCGCGATCGTGACTGACCAAGGAGGACGCACTTGTCACGCAGCGATTATTGCCCGAGAAATGGGAATTCCCGCGATTGTCGGTTGTGGCGATGCAACACAAATGATTGCGTCTGGACAAGAGGTAACGGTTTGTTGTAGTGAAGGGGAAGAAGGAAAAGTTTATGAAGGCTTACTTCCCTTTGATGTGGAACAAGCAACCTTAGATGACTTACCCCAAACTCGCACCCAAATCTTGATGAATATTGGGAATCCCGATCAAGTGTTCTCTCTTGCAAACATTCCTGCTGATGGAGTCGGTTTAGCCCGTTTAGAGTTCATCATTACCAACCATATTAAAGTCCATCCCCTCGCCTTACTTTATTTTGATCAACTCCAAGATGAACGCATCCAAGATCAAATTGCAGACATTACCGCCGACTACGATTACAAACCCGATTTCTTTGTGGATCAACTCGCTCGTGGCGTGGGGATGATTAGTGCAGCCTTTTATCCTAAACCCGTCATTGTGCGGATGTCTGACTTCAAAACCAATGAATACGCTAACCTCATTGGCGGTCAACAGTTTGAACCGAAAGAAGAAAACCCGATGTTAGGCTGGCGCGGTGCGTCTCGTTACTCTGATCCCAATTATTGTGAAGCCTTTGCTTTGGAATGTCGCGCCTTGAAAAAAGTTCGGGATGAAATGGGTTTAACCAACCTTATCCCAATGATTCCTTTCTGTCGCACACCAGACGAAGGACGAAAAGTGATTGCAGAAATGGCAAAACATGGCTTAGAACAAGGCGTTAATGGCTTAGAAGTTTATGTTATGTGTGAGTTACCTAGTAATGTCATCCTCGCCGATGAGTTTAGTGAAGTTTTTGATGGCTTCTCCATTGGGTCGAATGATTTAACTCAGTTAACCTTGGGTTTAGATCGAGACTCGGCATTAGTGGCGCATCTGTTTGATGAACGGAATGAAGCAGTAAAACGGATGGTTAAACTTGCCATTGAAACGGCGAAGAAAAACGGTCGTAAGATTGGTATCTGTGGTCAAGCCCCCAGTGATTATCCTGAGTTTGCCCAATTTTTAGTGGAAGCGGGTATTGATTCCATGAGTCTCAATCCTGATTCGGTTTTGAAAACAATTTTGAGTATTGCGGAGGTGGAAAAACAAATATAGTAGTCACGGAATTTTATCGGTGATGTTATACCACTTTTAACAAAGAAAGACCACCTTGTAGGATGGGCAAGGCAAACCCTACGACCACTTCAGGCTATTTACTGTAACTTGGCTTGTGGAAGGTGGTATTGGAGATGATGAACTGTACAGAACAGACGTTCCATGGAATGTCTCTACCCGACGATAACCGATCGCGCTTGACGGACATCTTGCTAAACTGATATAGGTTGATAACGCAAAATGTCTTACTTCCAGCCAGCATGACCTCTTCTTCTTTGGATCTAGAAACCCAACTTACTGAGTTAAAAACCGAGGCAATGAGCGCGATCGCGCAATCTAGTAATTTAGAAAGCCTCGAACAACTGCGCGTGCAATATCTCGGGAAAAAAGGACAACTGTCACAAGTGTTGCGGGGAATGGGCAAACTCTCCGCAGAAGAACGTCCCCGTATTGGTTCTCTCGCCAATGAAATCAAAGAAGAAATTCAAAGCGCGATCGAGGAAAGTCATCAAAATTTACAACGCGCCCAACTCGAAGCTCAACTGGCTGCGGAAACCCTTGATGTAACGATGCCTAGTGTGATGCGTCCACTCGGACAAGTGCATCCCCTCAACGGCATGATTGACCAAATGCTGGATATTTTTGTAGGCTTAGGATACACCGTTGCTGAAGGCTTTGAGGTAGAAAGCGATTACTACAATTTTGAAGCCCTCAACACGCCTCAAGACCACCCCGCACGGGATATGCAGGACACATTTTATCTTCCTGATGGTAACTTATTGCGGACTCATACCTCATCCGTGCAAATTCGCTACATGGAAAAACATGATCCCCCCATTCGGGTGATTGCGCCAGGGCGAGTTTATCGTCGAGATACGGTTGATGCAACACACTCGGCGGTTTTCCATCAACTGGAATTGTTAGCCATTGAAGAAGGGTTAAGATTTACCGATCTGCGAGGAACAATTAAAGAGTTTTTACGACAAATGTTTGGAGATGACCTAGAAGTGCGGTTTCGGGCGAGTTATTTTCCGTTTACCGAACCTTCTGCGGAAGTGGATGTGCAGTGGAATGGCAAATGGCTGGAAGTATTAGGCTGCGGAATGGTTGATCCCAATGTCTTAAAAGCCGTCGGTTATGATCCCGAACGCTACACGGGTTTTGCTGCGGGTTTAGGGGTGGAACGTTTCGCCATGGTATTACACCAAATGGACGATATTCGTCGCCTCTACAATAGCGATCTAAGATTCTTAAAGCAGTTTATTTAAAGCAGTTTATAACGTAGGTTGGGTTGAGATTACGAAACCCAACACCAGTAAGGGTCTTGTTGGGTTTCGAGTCAAAGATTACGCCTTCGGAGCTTGTCAATTTCTGTCTTAGCCTTATCTTCACCAAAAGCGCAAGGTTGCTAAATAATTTTTCAGCCTCGATTTAAATGAGCTCATTCCTAAACAAAAGGAACAATTAGCAACTATTTTTGACTCCTAGCGCATGATCTAACCGCATTTAAGCTGGGTCAGAGAGGTGCATTTTTTACACCGATGGACGGGGCTTACAAGCGTCGGAACCAAGTTCCGACGACAGCCCCTCATGAATGAGCCTTCCAAGGCTTTAGCCTTTTGTGTCATTTTATGTTATCATTCCAAACAGCCCTAAACTTAATGGTGAAAAACCCAAACGGGCTAATTTAACAGGTAAGGATACAGCTAGGGCGAAACCTAGTCAAGGTCTGTCTCCCATTCTTGAGTGTGGGAAAGGAAGTGACGAAATGCGATTTTAATCCATTGAGTCACCACAAGATTGAATCCATTGAATTTTAATCAATGGAGAACTCAAGTTTGCATTCATACATTTTTTGATCCGCTTCCTCAACAGCAACGCTTAACCCTTGGCTGGGATGACGAGATGCAAAACCCACTGACGCGGAAATTCCAGCTTCCATTAATGACGTTTGTACCCGTTCCGCCAAAGCCTGAATTTGTGTCGCATTACATTCGATCCCCAAGACAGCAAACTCATCACCCCCGACTCGTGCTGTAATATCTTGTTCTCGCACCGCGGAATGAATGATTTGTGCAGCTTCATAAATAAGCTTATCTCCGGCTGCATGTCCTTTTGTATCATTAACAGGCTTTAAGCCATCGAGATCAATATAAATGACTCCTGCAGGATGTCCGTAGCGTTGACACCGTTTTTCTTCTGCTAAAAGTAGTTTTTCCCATCCCCGTCGATTATATAATTCAGTGAGAACATCACTCATTACTTCCGCTTCCAGACGTTCTAAGTGACGCGCTTGTTCATTATATTTCAGTTCGTTTTCTAAAATCGTGGATAAGAGTTTGGCGAGTAATTCGATAGTAGAGAGTTCTTCTGTAATGCTTTCTGATTGTGAATCAGGATCGATCGCGCAAAGTGTACCAAACAAAGACCCATTACTTAAAACAATGGGAATCCCAATATAAGCCCCAATCGACACTTGCCTCCCAATAGGGGCTTCCACATAAGCGGGAACGGTACTCACCCGAGGGGCAATACAGGGTCCTTCTCCGTTAATCATCCGAGAACAAAAGGAATCTGACCAACAAAAAACCGCCCCTTCTTGCACCCCATAACCATGATCCTCCACTTGCAGCATAATCCAATCTTCTTCTTGAGTACGGGTCACCATCCACAACTGAAACCCCAGACGTTGATGAAGATAAGATAAAATACTCCGTGCAGCGGATTCAAAGTCGGCAAAAGGGCTAATTGTGTCGAGCATTCCTGAATAATCCATTAAATACATTACAGCTAAATATTAACAAATTATAAAATTTGATCCTTGGTTATTGGGTAACTGGTCACTCGTGTCCCTCAACAGAATAAGAAACCCTGTATTTTTGGATCTCAGACTCTTTCCAGTACGCCCACACATTCTAAATGTTTGGTTTGAGGAAATAAATCTAACCCGACCATATCTTTCAGGTGATAGGTTTGTTTGCACAAAGCGTTGAGATTACGAGCAAAACTTTCAGGACTGCAACTCACATAAACCAATTGCTGAGGAGGTGATTTAAGAATTTGTTTCAGGACTTTTTTCGGGAGTCCACTGCGGGGGGGATCAACAATTAAACTCGATTTTTCTTCAGGAAGTATATTTAGATATTCCAAAAGACAATCTTCCGTTTTACTGCGGAAAATTCGGAGATTTGCGACTCCTAAATTCTCTTGATTTTGTTTGGCTGCTTCAATGGCTAAAGGATGTTCTTCAATTCCAATCACTTCTTTGGCAAAGGGCGCACTCATTAACCCAAATAACCCCATCCCGCAATAACTTTCAATCAACATTTCGGGTTGAAAGTCTCGAATCGGACGCACCACTTGTTCTACTAAAGTGGGTAACATGGGGGTACTTCCTTGCCAAAACGCATGGGCGGGAACGACTAATTTATAGGTTTCTCCGGTGAGGGGATGGGTCAATTCTTCATTTAACCAAGCCACTTCTTCTGGATCAGGGTTTTCTGGTCCGACGTAAGTTTCCCCGATCTTTGTTCCGCGAATGAGAACATTGAGAATTCCTTGACGGGTAAAGCGTTGAAAGTGGTCTTGACGTTCTTTTTGCAGGGCTTGATCGACAGTTTCGACGCAAATGGGGCATTCTTCATTTCGCATCATGTCCACCCCTAAAACTTGCCAAAAACCAGGTTCACCAGGGCCATGGACTTTAATGCTGTTGCGATAACGGTAAGGGTTGGGCGACCCAATCACACCGCGTAAGGGTAAGGGTTGGGCGGGATGGTCTTCATCGAAATAACTTCTGAGGCGAGATTCTTTGATTGCTAACTGGGCTTCGTAGTTAATATGTTGGAATTGGCAACCCGCGCAGGTGGTGAAATGTTGACATTTTGGCGTTGCGCGATCGCTGCTGGCTTCAAGAATCTCCACTGGCTTCAGCAAAAGACGACGTTTCCAGTTACGAATCACTTCTCCCCGTATCGTTTCCCCAGGGATAGTACCAGGCACCAACACGGTTTTTCCTTGGATGGTTGTTTCTCCCAAATACTTATGATTAAAGCGCTTGATCGTAACCGTGAGAGAATCTCCGGGTTGTAACTGTTTAAGATTAACTGCGTCTTCTGATTGAATCATGAGAAAAAAATAGGGGCGAACAGTCATTCGCCCTGAAAAAAACAAAGTAGCGTAATTTTAGACACTCGCTAATTCGGGTTCGGGACGTTTGCTATTGCGGATTCCTTCGATCGCGCTGGCATAATCATCCGCTTTAAAGACTGCCGATCCAGCAACAATCGCATTTGCACCCGCTTCTAAAACTTGCCAAGTGTTGTTTCCTTTCAAACCGCCATCCACTTCAATCCAAGGATCGAGTCCCCGTTCATCACACATTTTCCGTAACTGACGAATTTTGGGGAGAATCGCAGGGATAAATTTCTGTCCGCCAAACCCAGGATTAACACTCATAATCAGAACTAAATCGCAAAGTTCAAGGGTGTAATCAATTAATTCTAAAGGGGTCCCTGGATTGAGAACAACGCCCGCTTGTTTCCCTTGATCCTTAATTAATTGTAAAGTGCGGTGGAGGTGAGGGGAAGCATTATGTTCAGCATGAACAGAAATAATATCAGCCCCTGCTTTCGCAAAATCAGCAACATATTTTTCGGGTTCAACAATCATCAAGTGAACATCAAGAGGCTTTTGGGTAATGGGACGAATTGCATCAACGATTAACGGACCAATGGTGATATTCGGAACAAAGCGTCCATCCATGACATCCACATGAATCCAATCTGCACCCGCTTGGTCAACAGCTTTAATTTCTTCTCCTAAACGACTGAAATCAGCAGATAAAATAGAAGGAGCAATAACGGTTTGTTTTTGGCTCATTTTGAGCAGTCCTCAATTATTTCTTATATTTGGTGTCAATTTTAACAAAAAATTTAACATTTCTTCGGAAATCTGGGAAAGTATTAATGAAAAAAACAGTAGTGGGATTATTGGGGAGTCTCGGTGGTTTAAGTTTAATTAGTCCTTTGCTTGCCCTCGATTATTCCGTTGGTGAACTGGGAATTAATGCCCGTCGGCTTCACCAAGCCCCTTATAATTTACTGGGACGAAAAATTGCCATTGGACAAGTTGAAATCGGCAGAGCAGGAAAATTCGGGTGGGATAAGGCTACTGTGGGGAATTATCCTTTTACCCTTGCTGACGTTTTTTATCGCGATCGCGCTGCAAATCCCAATCAACATATTGATCCCCATGCGATGATGGTGGCAACGGTCATGGTGTCTCAAGAAAAAGGATTACGAGGGGTTGCACCAGAAGCAAAACTCTACAGCAGCGCGGTGGGATCACTACGCCAAGCAGGACAACCCGAAGAATGTCTCACGGCGCAATATACCGCTCTCCAAAATAGTAGCGATGTCAGAGCAATTAATTTCAGTTTTGGTGATTCTTTAGAGCGCGATCCCCGAGAGAATGCCGTTTTGGATGGGGATGCTTTACTAACAAAATGTGTGGATTGGTCAGCACGAGTCCACAATACCTTGTATGTTATTGCAGGGAATCAGGGAGAAGGGGGCATTCCCATTCCCACGGATCAGTATAACGGAATTACTGTGGCTTACAGCACCCAGCGCGATCAAAAATATACCAAGGTGGGTTTTCCCAATCTCGGAGGTGACCCCATCGGAATTGGTCGGCGCTTAGTCATCAAAGAAATCAACACCAAAGGACGCTCAGGAGTCAGTTTAGTTGCCCCTGGAGATGATATCAGCGTCTATCATCCCGAACGAGAAATGATTAGCGTCAGTGGAAGCAGTTTTGCTGCACCTCATGTTACGGGTAGCGTTGCTCTCTTACAAGAATACAGCGATCGCGTGTTGTATCGTTTTGCCAATCGCGAACCTTCTCCCTTCCCCCCCCGTTGGAGTCTGGAGGCGCGGAATCATGAGGTCATGAAAGCCGTGTTACTTAATGCTGCGGATAAAATCCAAGAGCCAACCAAAAGGATGACACGCACGCTTTATAGTAAACAAAATCAGACTTGGCTGCAATCAAAAGCCTATGAAAACGCCAAGATTCCACTTGATTTAGAAATGGGAGCAGGTCATCTCAACACTTTTCGCGCCTATCAACAGTTTAGTGCAGGACAGTGGCATCCTCGAAACAATGTACCCAGGATCGGCTGGGATTATAATGAAGTTTCTGCCAATTCTCATCAAGACTATCAGATCGCGCAGCCTCTTGCTGCGGGGAGTTATGCGACAGTAACTTTAGCTTGGGATCGGTTGGTGGAACTTGATGATAAAAACAACAATGAGCGCTATGATCTGGGAGAAACCTTTCGCGATCGCGGTTTAAATAACCTCAATCTCTTTTTAGTTTCCACGGCAAACGACTCAAAAGTCATCAGCCAATGTGCTTCCGTGAGTGAAGTCGATAGTGTAGAACACATTTTTTGCAAAGTTCCAGAAACGGGACGTTACAAAATTCGCGTTCAATTTGCCGAACAAGCAAATCATTCGATTCAACCTTATGGGTTAGCTTGGTGGACAATTTCCGAATGAACTTGCTTTTGTACTTGTTCTAAATATTGCTGTACGGCTTGCGCTTCTGTTCCAGGTAGGGGAAAACTCCCTAACACTTCTAAAACCGTTTGATCGGTTTCTATATTCATTTGCATGAGTGCCGAATCTAACGGTTGATTATACTCCCAAAAAGTTTCTAAATCCCACTCCGAACTCTTGTCTGATGTCTCCTCACTTGTTGTTTCTGTAACGGCTTCTTCTTCTGCTTGGAGTTGTGCTGTTGTTTCTGCTGCATTTTGCTGACGAATTTCCCGAATTTGTTCTAAAATTTCGGAACGGGTTCGTCCTCGCAACTGAAATAAAACGAAGGGATCTTCACTAAAACGATCAGCTAATTCGTAATACACCGCAGCGATATGTTTGCAAGGATTTTTGGGGTCGGGACAATTACAATGAGAATGAACATCAGACAGAGAAAAGGGAAATAAACTTAAGCCATTGGCAATAAAAACCTCTTCAATATTCTCGGGCATTTCTCCAGCTAATAATTGCGCGGAGAAGATCGCTTTTTCCGCTAAACTTTGAATGATATAATTCCAATCTTCATTGCTAAAGCGGTCTAATTTAATCCAAAGATGATAGGGTTCATCGGCTGTTCCTTGTACGTCTGCAGTTACTTTCGCCCCTTCAAAATCAATTCTGAGAATATTCCCCTCTCGGGCATAATTTCTACCGCGTTCGAGTCGTTTCTTAAACCGATATTTTTCTAATAAATCCAGCCATTGTAGCGCCCACCATTGTCGTTCGGTCATTCTTATTTCTCCTTAGAAGTGCGGTTTTATAATTACCAAATTCTTTCTATTGAATAAGCATCAAAAGCGCGATTGGCTCTGCCAGCGAGCTTCGCTCGATCGCGACTAGCTATAATTAAAGAATGATTCATTGCTTGTGCAACTAACATTCGATCAAATGGATCTCGATGGTGTAAAGGTAAGTGGCGAATTAAAGCTGTATCACGAAATGAAATAGGAAGTAAAATAATGTCAGAAGATTCAACTTCAATACCAATGATTTCATAATTTCGTTTTAGAGATAACTTTCCCAAGTTTAACTTAATCGCAATCTCCCATAAACTTGCGATGCTAACATATACAACATCAGCTTTATCAATCTTCTCTCTGAGGGATTCTGGTAAATTTGGGTCATCTTCCGACAGCCAAATAAAAGCGTGAGTGTCTAATAGAAAAGCACTCATTCCATATAATCCTGAAAATCTTCTAATGGTTCATCAAAGTCTTTTGGTAATGGTAAGACAAAAGTTCCTTTCAAAATTCCAGATCGCCGTTTTTTTTCTAAGTTTTGATCCGAGTGAGTTGTGTTTGCTTTTTTCTCCATTAAATATTCTGCATAATTCAAAAATTCAGTCTTTAAATGTTCAGGCATTTTGCTAATTGCTTGCCAGAGTTCGAGATCAGTATTCATGATTTTTCATTGTTACTTTTTCCATCAGTCTTGGATGAGGTTGTTGCATAGGTTTGATTTTTTTGTTATTTCCCTGGCGGGAAGTGTTCAATAGATTAAATAGTAGAGACGTTCCATGCTTCGACACACTCAGCAACAGGAACACCTCTACTATTTTAGGTTCGGACGATGAGAAGACAGGGGGGAGGGAATTACATCATTCCCATGCCTCCCATACCTCCCATACCGCCCATACCGCCCATACCGCCCATAGCAGCGGATGGATCAGCACCGGCTTCCTCTTCTTGCGGTTCTTCCACAACTAAGGCTTCGGTGGTAATAATCATCCCCGCGATCGAGCCTGCATTTTGTACCGCAGAACGAACCACTTTCGCTGGGTCAATGATTCCGGCAGCAATCATGTCTTCATACTCACCAGTGAGGGCATTATAGCCAACGTTAAATTCGGTGTCACGGACATTTTCCACAACAACAGAGCCTTCTGCACCCGCATTATCTGCCATTTGCGAGAGAGGTGCTTCTAAGGCTTTACCCACTAAGGTTGCACCAATTTTTTCTTCGGGGTGAGTAAGGGTATTTTTGAATTCAGCAACTTTCGCAGCAAGGTGAATTAAGGTTGTACCGCCACCAGGAACAATTCCTTCTTCTACGGCTGCTTGGGTGGCGTTGAGTGCGTCTTCAATGCGGAGTTTCCGTTCTTTGAGTTCGGTTTCGGTCGCAGCACCAACTTTAATCACAGCAACACCGCCAGCAAGTTTAGCAATGCGTTCTTGCAGTTTTTCTTTGTCGTATTCGGAATCAGTTTCTGCAAGTTGTTTCCGAATTTGGTTCACGCGCTTATCCACATCGCCTTTATTTTCACCATTGGAGACAATCACGCTGCTGTCTTTATCAATGGTAACTCGACGAGCAGTTCCGAGCATATCAACGGAAACTGAATCAAGAGTTAAACCCACATCTTCGGAGATCAGTTGTCCGCCTGTAAGAACCGCAATGTCTTGTAACATTTGCTTACGGCGATCGCCAAAACCAGGGGCTTTAATCGCGGAAACGTTGAGAACGCCTCGTGCTTTATTCACAACGAGAGTCGCAAGGGCTTCCCCTTCAATGTCTTCTGCAATGATCAACAGGGGCTGTCCTTGACGGGAGACTTGTTCTAGGATCGGCACTAAGTCTTGAATCGCGCTGATTTTCTTGTCGGTGATTAAGATCCGAGGATTTTCAAACTCGACAATTTGCCGTTCTTGGTCAGTGATGAAATAAGGGGAAAGATAACCGCGATCAATTTCCATCCCTTCCACCACATCGAGTTCAGTGGCGAGAGATTTGGATTCTTCTACGGTGATGACCCCATCTTTGGTCACTTTTTCCATCGCATCAGCGATCATCTGACCAATTTCTTCGTCGTTACCCGCAGAAACGGTGGCGACTTGCGCGATCGCGTCTCCTTCAACGGGTTTGGCCACGTTGGCAATTTCTTCAACTAAATAGTTAACGGTTTTTTCAATCCCACGACGCACTGCAACCGGGTTAGATCCCGCAGCCACGTTCTTTAATCCTTCCCTGATCATTGCTTGGGCGAGAACTGTAGCGGTGGTTGTTCCATCCCCAGCAACATCATTGGTTTTCGAGGCGACTTCTTGAATTAACCGTGCGCCAGTATTTTCGAGAGGGTCTTCTAATTCAATTTCTTTAGCTGCAGTAATCCCATCATTTACAATTTGGGGAGCACCATATTGTTTTTCTAATAAGACATTACGCCCTTTTGGGCCAAGGGTAATCCGAATAGCATTAGCAAGGGCATCAACGCCTCGTTCTAGAGAACGTCTTGCTTTTTCGTTAAAAGATACGATTTTAGGCATCGTTTTAATGTTTCAGTATTGTCGTCATCCATCAATAGCCAATTTAGCACTCTCTTTGCTGGAGTGCTAAGTCTGGGCTGGGTAGGGATATCCGAACTCATGGGTCATTGGTCATCTGTATCCGAAGCAGTTGATATTCCCCTTGGCGACCTAAAAACGTCACTTGTTCAGCTTGAGAAATCAGGCTGTTCAGTTTACGAGGATGACTTAATAGCAAGACAGATTCAGTTTCGGGTTGAGCTTTGAGGTGCGCGATCGCGTATTCGGTTTCATCTAAAAACGTCACCTGATGTTGGGTATAAAACGCAACACTGGGTTTTTCCATCCCAATCATAATTAATTCTTCTTCTGGCTGTCTCACCTGTTGCTCTAACTTAGATAATTCTCTTAATGGTTTTTGTCGAAATTGATCCACTAAAAATATAGCCGGTTGCAACACAAAGACAAAGGTTAATAACATCGCCAATAAGTTAATTCCCCACAGCCAACGGATGTCTTGTTGCGCCCTTAAAGTAAGGGAAATTAAAAGGCCCGCCCCCAACCAAATGACACTTGCTGCTAAATGTAAACCTGCTTGCGAATAAATTTCTGATAAATTCGGTGCTGCTGGATCATAGCCAATTAAGTTGGGGCTATAGTAAAATGCTGCTCCTAAAGCGAACACAAAAATCAAATTGAATAAGATATTCACTTTCAAGGCAGTGCTGAAATTTTCGGGTTGATCATTGCTCCAAAATAACCCCATTAAAATCGCTGCAGCAGGCAGTAAAGGAATCACATAACTGGGTAGTTTTGTCACCGCAATTGTAAAAAATAGAAAGATGGTTATGAACCAGAAAAAAGCAAATAATCCTAACTGTTTTTCTCGGGGTTGTTGCTTCCAAACTCGTCTCCGCCAAACTTGTAGTTGCGCGATCGCGCTCGGTAAATAAACCGATAACGGAGCAAACCCAATCAACACCACTAAAAAATAAAAATACCAAGGTGCATCATGATCATTCACAACACCTGTAAACCGTTGAAAATTATGATAGCCAAAGAAAGAGTCAATATAACTTTGTCCATTTTCGAGAATGACTAAAATATACCAAGGAACAGTTAAGACCAGGAAAATAATCCAGCCAGACATCACCCGCATTTCCCTGAAAACTTGCCACAAATTGCCTTGATAAACTAAAAAAGCAATCATAATTAATCCTGGTAAAACTAAGCCAACAGGCCCCTTGGCTAAAACAGCCAGTGCGGTAAAAATATAAAAACTAATATACCAATTAGACGGTTTCCCCAGACTAAAAAAAGGAGGAGGACTTTCTGTTTCTGAGTTAATATAGCCCATAAAAAAACATAACAAAGCACTCCCCATACAGCCCGTTAATAATAAATCAGAAACCCCAGTTCGCGCCCAAATAATAAACTCTGGTGTTAGGGCGAGAGTGGCTGCAGCAATGAAACTTCCCCAGCGTTTTTGTACGGTATTAGAAGCAGAATTAAAAGGGGAAACGCCAACGCGATCAAGGACAAAAAAAACAAAGCCCGTTAGCCCCAAAGCACTCAAAGCAGAAGGAAGGCGCACCGCCCATTCATTGACTCCTAAAACTTGATACCCCATCGCCATCAACCAGTAAATTAAAGGGGGTTTATCAAAGCGAGTTTCACCGTTATAATAGGGAGTCACCCAGTTACCCGTTTCTACCATCTGTCGGGCAGCTTCGGCAAAAAGGGGTTCTGTTTCATCAATGAGTCCAATACTGCCTAAACGCCATAAAAAAGTAATAGTACAGAGACTAAAAATGATGACAAGAGCAGGAATTAGAGGTAAGGGTTGCGTATTTTTGAAATCGCGCCACTGGGGAATTTGCTTGAGAACAGATCGTTTCATTCAAGAATTCACTTAATTTGTATAGCAGTTTTCATTCTCATGAGGTACATTCTAAGTTTTTGTTCCTTGTTCTTGGTTCTTTGGTCACTGGTCACTGATCGGTTTGTCCCTCAAGAGACTAAGAAACGCTGTGAATTTGTCTATCATTGAGTTGGCACTTCCTGATTAATGATATAACGATTCAACACAGCGCGGACTTTATCGACCTCTACAGGCTTGGTAATACATTCACTCGCCCCTGACATCCGTGCTCGGACTCGATCCACCATATTACCAGTTAGAATGATCACTGGCGTATCCTTCAAGGATTCCACACGGCGGATCTGGTGGGCTAACTCATAACCATTAACCACTGGCATCACTAGATCAAGGAAAATGAGACGAGGTTTTTTCTCAATGAGCGTCGGTAGGGCTTCGACACTTTCGTAGATCGGAAGAAACTTATAACCCAAGGCTTGCGCGATCGTTTCAATCATCTTCTGCGTTTGTGGACTATCATCCACACAAGCAATTAATCCTTTCTTCTCGGTTGATGTTTGATCGGAAGGATTCCTCGTTCTGCGTTCACTGATTCCTTCACTCTCAGAAAACAGAGAAAGATCTTCAATTTCAACAAATCCAATAATCTGCTGATGAATCAAGGGTTGTAGAACTTGTGTCATTGCCCAAATATCCCGTTTCATGCGGGCAGCAAGGTCTCGCAGCGTCTCTTTCCCTTGCATCAAACTCATCAAGTTCTTATAAATTTTCTCTGAGGTTTGGGCTTGTAACCCTTCTGGCGATTTAACAATTGGCGCTGCATTAGGAGAATATTTTTGTAGTCCCATCCCCAGCCAATGTTCCCAACTCTTTTGCACTTCTCGTTGAATGTCCATCACTGGTTGCATCCAAGTATAGGGTAAACGCGCTTGTTGAGAAGGACGAGAGTTTTCTTTCACTTGCACATAAAAACTATCCCCAGCCCCTTCCAAATCAGCAACAGTGGTTAACTTCTGTTCAGCTTGTTGCGTAAAAAATTCTTGCAAAGTGGGAGAGGCGAGTTCTGTTGCTTGTACCACATCAAATAAGCCTTCAATTAACGCCCCTTTAATCACTTTAATCACTTGGTCAGCACTCAGATATTTTTCTTGGGCAAGTTTGGCCAACAGATGATACTCAATACACTCTGGTTGCTCTGATGCGGAGAGAGAATATTGAGAAACTTTTTGGAGGACAGCATCCTCTAAACCTGCAATTTGAAGTTGTCTAATAAACCGCCGATGAGGATGAAGCCCTCCCGCTACCCAACCCAATTGACCCAAATTTAGATAAACCTGCCAAGACTGACCACTGGCTGCTTGCACATCTAAACGACCAGTAAATTGTTTCTGGCTATGATAGGTTAAGTAGCGAAAAATGCGGTTACAAGTTAACCGTTGTTCTTCGATGCTGACCATATAAAATTCCTAATCGTGAGCTAACTGTCAAGTCAATTGTACTCTTTGCAATATACCCTGACATCCTCCCTGTCTTAGGTAGGAAAAGAAACAGAAGATATAATGCAAGACTTCATTAGTCTTATTACTTCCTTCTGCGCCCGCATTTATGGATTACCCACCCGACAAGGTACGTCCTTCTTTGTTAAAAGTGGTACAACATCACCGAACAGACAAAAAATAGAATGAAACGACCCTGGGTGAAGGGCAGATCTACGGTAGCAGGATTTTTGGGATTTCATATAACTATAGCAATTTTCACCTTGTCTCCGCCTCACTATGATGGGCAACCAAGTCTGATACAGTTAAGCACAGAAAAGATGTATTGAGTGAGGAAAGATTACATCGTGTTTCATCAAATGAAAATCACACAATTGGCAAAACTGCTTTGCTCTGGTCTTCTGATTGGCTTATTAAGTATTGGACTGGTCAGTTGTGGTGGGGAGGAGACTCCGCAAGCAGAAGAAGTGGAAGAAGCACCTGCTCCCAAAGCAGCCTTAACCGAAGTTGCTCCCCCAGCAGTTTTTGAAGAATTAAGACAAACTATTGATAATTACCAACCCCAAGTTTCCATTCTTCGTCCTCAAAATGGGGAAGTGATTGAAGATACTCGCGTTAGCATCGAAGTCGATGTCAAAGATTATCCTCTATTCAAGAATGAAGAATTGGGAATGGGCCCCCATCTTCATGTCATTTTGGATAATCAACCCTATCGTGCTGTTTACACCGCAGAAGAGCCGATTGTTTTTGAAGATTTGACTCCTGGCACCCACACGATTCGGATGTTTGCGTCTCGTCCTTGGCATGAAAGTTTCAAAAATGAGGGAGCTTATGCCCAAGTTACCTTTCATTTATTTACAGAAACGGCGGAAAATGCACCTGATTCCGAACAGCCTCTGTTAACTTACAGTCGCCCGAAAGGAACTTACGGTGCAGAGCCAATTTTACTGGATTATTATCTCACTAACGCGCCGATCCGACTGGATGACGAAGATAGTTCTGCCATTAACCCTGCGTCTCAGAGAAATTGGCGAGTGCGGGCGACTATCAATGGTGAAAGTTTCATTATGGATAGTTGGCTACCCGTTTACTTAGAAGGCTTTGAAGTGGGACAAAACTGGATTAAGCTAGAACTTCTTGATGGGGATGGCAATCTCATTAACAATGACTTTAACACAGCAGCAAGATTGTTTAGTTATCAACCCCAAGGAGAGGATACACTCTCGAAACTGGTTCGGGGAGAATTAACCGCAGAAGAAGCGCGGGTGATTGTTGATGCTGAATATGAAGTTCCTCAACCCGAAGCAGAAGAAGAAATCACTCCTGAGGAAGGAACTGCAGAAGAAACTCCTGAGGAAGAAATAGTTCCTGAACAGCTAGAAACTCCTGAGGAAGGAACTGCAGAAGAAACTCCTGAGGAAGAAGAAATCACTCCTGAGGAAGGAACTGCAGAAGAAACTCCTGAGGAAGAAGAAATCACTCCTGAGGAGGGAACTGCAGAAGAAACTCCTGAGGAAGAAGAAATCACTCCTGAGGAGGGAACTGCAGAAGAAACTCCTGAGGAAGAAGAAATCACTCCTGAGGAGGGAACTGCAGAAGAAACTCCTGAGGAAGAAATAGTTCCTGAACAGCCAGAAACTCCAGAGGAAGAAGCCGTCACTGAAGATTCAGAAATGTCTTCTCAAGAGACTGCTGTTGAAGAAACTCCAACTATGACTGATGAACCTCAAGCCGAGGAAAGTGAAGACAGCACTGCAACTGAGAAAACAGAAGAGGCGGAAACTTCTCCTGAAGAACAAGAAGCGGTTGTTGAAGAGAAGAAAGAAGCAATTGCACAGTAATGGTTTCAGGTGGGCAATGCCCACCCTACCTTGTTCATTATTAATTGTTAATTATCCATCGTGTCGGAAAAACATACTTCTCATCGTTCCTTAGCTAGTATTGCTGGTATTGTCGCGATCGCGACGCTCATTAGTAAGGTTTTTGGCTTAGTTCGAGAACAAGTCATTGCTGCTGCTTTTGGCGTGGGTCCGGTGGTCAATGCCTATGCTTATGCTTATATTATTCCAGGCTTTCTGCTCATTCTGTTAGGCGGAATTAATGGACCGTTTCATAGTGCGTTAGTCAGTGTGTTGTCGAAGCGAGACAAGTCGGAAGCTGCACCGTTAGTGGAAACAGTAACCACCTTAGTCAGTGGGATTTTGCTGTTAGTTGCCATTTTTCTGGTTATCTTTGCCCCAGTTTTAATTGATTTAGTCGCACCGGGCTTGTCAGCAACCCCAAATGGGGAAGAAGTCCGCTTGATCGCGATTCGTCAGCTACAAATTATGGCTCCGATGGCAGTTTTAGCGGGACTGATTGGGATTGGGTTTGGAACGCTTAATGCCTCGGATCAGTATTGGTTACCAGGGATTAGTCCTTTATTTTCGAGCTTAGCGGTGATTGCTGGCTTAGGGGGGTTAGCCCTATTTTTAGGCAATGATTTGCTTAATCCGGAATATGCTCGCTTAGGGGGCATGGTTTTAGCGGAAGGGACGTTACTGGGGGCAATTTTACAGTGGTTGGTTCAATTGTATGCACAAGCGCGATCGGGCTTAGGCAAGTTTCGCCTTCGGTTTCAGTTTTCTCATCCGGGGGTGAAAGAAGTTCTCAGAGTGATGGCCCCAGCAACCCTATCTTCAGGAATGCTGCATATTAATGTTTATACAGACTTATTTTTTGCATCTTATATTAATAATGCAGCAGCAGCAATGAAGTACGCTAACCTTATTGCTTTAACTCCCTTGGGCATTATCTCGAATATGATTTTAGTGCCGATGTTGCCCGTTTTTTCACGCTTAGCAGCCCCTGAAAATTGGGAAGAATTAAAAGAAAGAATTCGCCAAGGCTTGTTACTGTCGGCATTAACGATGCTTCCTCTCACAGCGATTTTAGTGCCGTTAGCGTTTCCAGTGGTGCGGTTTATTTATCAAAGGTATGCCTTCGACCACGCAGCGTTAGAAGTGGTTGCGCCAGTTTTAATGGCTTATGGCTTAGGAATGTTTTTTTACTTAGGACGGGATGTTTTAGTGCGAGTGTTTTATGCGTTGGGAGATGGGCAAACACCTTTTCGGATTAGTATTGTTAACATTTTTCTCAATGCCATCTTAGATTATATTCTGATGAATGCGTTTCAAACACCAGGCTTAATTCTTTCTACGATTGGGGTTAATATCACATCAATGGCTGTAATGTTATGGCTGTTGAATCGAAAATTAAATGGATTACCATTGTGGGAGTGGGGAAAAATCCTTTCGATTTTAATCGGTGGTACATTTCTTGCAGGATTGGGCAGTTGGGGCAGTAATCAGCTTTGGGAACAATGGCTTGGCTATAGCAACCTCTTATTAGAAACGGGGCAGATTTTGTTTCCGTCTCTGATTGCCTTTGTCATCTTTTTTACGGTTGCCAGTTGGTTACGCTTACCTGAACTTGCAATTCTCGTCACCCGTATCCGAAACAAACTAAAAATCTAGTTTTCCTGCTGCTAGTTTTTCGATCAATTCTATATGTTTAGGAAGACAGATGGTTTCGAGATCAAAGGTTTCGACGACAGTTTGTCGCGCCTTCTCTCGTAAGGGCTGCATCCGATTGGGATTTTCCAAGACACGGGTAACGGCGTTGGCAAGATCTTCGGTGTTGAAAAAGTCCACTAAGAGACCATTTTCTTCATGGCGTAAGACTTCTTTGACGGGAGGGGTTGCTGATCCAATCACCAGACAGCCTGCTGCCATTGCTTCTAACATTGACCATGAGAGGACAAAAGGATAAGTAAGGTAAACATGAGCGGAGGAAACTTGCAAAACGGATAAGTAAGATTGATAAGGGAGTTTGCCTAGGAAGTGAACTCGATTCAAATCAATTTGATCTTTAATTTCAGCAAGATATTTTTGCCGATAGGTTTGTCCTTCGGGAGGTCGTCGCCCATAACTAACCTCATCCCCGCCTAAAATGAGGACATGAGCATTAGGATGACGACGGTGAATTTCTGGCAGCGATCGCGCAAAGGTATGAAACCCTCGATAGGGCTCTAAATTCCGCGCCACATAAGTAATGACTTCATCTTGAGCGCTTAGGGTCAGATCTTGATCTTTCAGGGTGACACTTGCTTCTGGATTCGGTCGGACGGCTTTGGTATTAATCCCATCATGAATGAGAGAAATTTGATGATGAAAAGCTGCCGGATGTTGGTCTCGTTGCCAAGCCGTTGGCGAAACGCCCCAATCCATTGCATCCAAACTCAGTAAGAGGGTCGTATTTTTGGTACGCACGCGAAATAAGTCATCCAATTGATTCGGAAATTCTGGATCAAAACCGACATCACTGCCTCGGGAACGATAGAAAAATTCTAAAAAGTAGAGATGTCTGGCTTCGGGAAAGACATCTTTTAAGTAAAGGGCTTCTCCCCAACCCGGATGAGCACAAACGACATCTGGCATCAACCCTTGTTTTTTTAAGGATAGTGCGGTGCGAACGACGGCTTGACCGCGACGCACTGCAGCTTCTAACCCTCGGATATAGTGGTGAGTGGAGGGAGACGCTCCTTGAGGGGTTTCATAAGTGATTAACTTGATTCCCGCTTGGGAGAGGGCATCAATGGACTGTTGTTTTAGGTTTTTCTTTTCTCCTAGGGCAACGACGGTATGTCCTTTTTTTGCCATTGCTGGGGCAAGATGTTTATATTGACCCGGAAAGTTTTGATGAACAAATAAAATCTTCACGGCTTTAAGTTTCCTCCGAAGGTGGGGTGGTTTTATGGGCGATCGCCCACAAATCAAAATTGTTCCCCCGTTTCAGCCTCACTTGAGCAAAACCCGCTTTCAGGAGAGCATTACCAAGAGTTTTGGCGGTAAATCCAGTTTTGTGAGCCATAAAATAATTGCCTCGGGCGATCGATGCTCGATGACCGTAAATCATATCCAGAGGCGCGATCGCTCCTGCTGGAGACTGATAAGCTGGATCTTCTAACTTATCTTGTGCGACAAGCTCAGCAACTTGTTGTAAATCGGGGAGCGTAATCAAGGCAAATCCATCCGCTTTCAGGACTCGTCGAAATTCTCTGAGCGCGATCGCGACTTCATGCGGGTAGAGGTGTTCCACATTATGTGATGACCAGACAGCATCCACAGAATCATCTTCCACTGCGCTCAGATCCGTGAGAGAGGCAACAATATCGGGTTGTACCGTTTCATTAATATCTAAGCGGATTTCTTGCCATTCTTCTCCTCGAAAGGTAGCGTGCAATTTTTTCGGATTATAGGGACCACAGCCAACGTGCAAAACAGTTTTCACTCTCGTTTGTCTCCTTACTCATTTCAAGTCGCAGATTACACCTTCTGTCACGGAAGGGGCTCGGCACGCGACCGTTGTTCAGTTCGGTTAAGCCAAGTGTTCCTGCACCTGATCAACCAAATAATTACTCCAATGATGTGCGGTTTCTAATTGTGATGCTTCCACCATGACGCGAATGACGGGTTCAGTTCCTGAGGCGCGGACTAAGACCCGCCCTTGGTCTCCCATGGCTTGTTCGGCTTGCGCGATCGCGCTTTGTAAGGGATCACACTCAGCCCAAGCACACCGTTTTTCCGCATCTGCAACGCGGACATTTTTCAACAACTGAGGATAAGTCTCAAAACTTTCATCTCGCATTTCCCATAAAGAGAGTCCTAACTGACGGGTTAAACAAGCTAAATGTAAGGCAGTTTGTACGCCGTCGCCACTGCAACTATAATGATGACAAATGACATGACCCGACTGTTCACCGCCTAACATTGCCCCAGTTTCCCACATTTGGGCTTGTACGTGCTGATCGCCGACTGCGGTGCGAATTAAGCGACCGCCGATGTCTTCCCAAGCCCGTTCAAATCCTAAGTTTGCCATAACCGTTGCAATGAGGAGATTATTGGGGAGTTTTGCTTTATTTTTCAGGAGTTTGCCCCAAAAATAGAGAATATAATCCCCATCGACAATTCTTCCTTGACTATCCACGGCTAACACGCGATCAGCATCGCCATCAAAAGCAAAGCCCAGATCAGCTTGGGTTTCGCAAACTGTTTTCTGTAAACTGTGAAGATTGGTTGAACCGCAATCCACATTAATCCGATCCCCATTCGGAGACTCATGAATCGCGATCACCTCTGCCCCTAAACTTTGGAATAAGGTGGGTGCAACCTTGACTGATGCGCCCCATGCTAAATCGAGAACAATCTTTAAGCCAGCTAAAGGACGATCGCGCGGTAAAGACTCCTCTAGGGCGGTGGTATATTGTTGCACTAACCCCTGACGGGGATAATGTTGTCCCCAGTTCACATCCGATAAAAATATGTCGCGATTCCCTCTAACCCCCGCTTCGATCGCGCTGGCTTCGGCTTTTCCGATTTTTGTCCCCTTGGCTGTAAACAACTTAATCCCATTATCTTCAGGGGGGTTATGGCTTGCCGAAATCATGATCCCACCGATCGCCTCGGTATTCGCTGTCAGATAAGCGACACAGGGAGTCGGACACAAACCCAGATTCCACACTTCTAATCCCGCAGCCGTTAATCCTGCCGTGAGAGACATCGCCAACATATCACTGGAGTTACGAGAATCTTGCCCAATCGCGATCGCGCCCACTCCCGATTGTTCTTTATAGATTTGTCCCGCCCAAAACCCCACAGCCAACGCCAAGGGTGCAGTTAACAAATGTCCCGCTTGCCCGCGAATGCCATCCGTGCCAAAGAGTTTACTCTTAGGAAGTTCTGGTAAATTCAAAAACGCATTGTTAGCCGTTGCAACGACCATGACACTCACTCCTCACACAAAACCAAATGATTTACTTTGGAGGATAGCACGATCTTGGCGTTCTCAGAAGATCTCTAAAGACCAAGAGCGTTTAACCGTTGTTCCATGGTTTCCCAACTAATCCCTTGTTCAAGATATTGGGGATTCTCGGGAGAGTAGGGACTTTGAGCGCGATCGATGCTGAGGATGGTTGCCTCTTCCGCTAACAGGGGAACATCAGGATCATAAGCAGTCGCCCCCGTTAGAGAACTAGAAAAGCCTTTGAAAATTAAAATCTGATCCGTTTCTCCTTCGGTTTCCACCTCTAGCAGCAGCACTTCTTGAGGATGTTTGAGAGTATATTGTTCTAAACGTTTCTCTGGGGTAGTCATGAGTCCTCCTGCATGGCGGTACGTCCTTCTTTCGCCAAACGAACAATCACAAAGTAAGCTAAAGAGGCAACATAAGCAGTTAACCCGATCATGCCCAAAATGCCGAGAAAACTGGCGGTAGAATTGGGATGAAACCACGCTTTATACAGTTGCGGGGCTTCCCGCCACACTTGACAATAGGGCTGTTGTTGAAATTCGTCGGAAAAAGCGCAGGCAAAAAAGGGAAGGTTCGCGATCGCGCCTAAACTGGAATAAACCGTCACCGCCCAACGCCAAGCGGTAAACACCAACTTTAAAGGGCGTTGCGGTTGATCAACGAGGTCTTCATTAATATCTGCCCAAAACCAAAGGGAAATCGGAATTAAGATCCGTGCGAAAACCCCTGAGAGATACCCAAACGCCCATCCTGGAATCATCAGATAAACCGTAATCATTAACAGACTTGCTACCCGCCAATAAATGATTAGTAAGCGCTGCATCGTCTGTGCTTTTTGGATAAATGCCCAGAGTAATAAAATCAGAGGCATGACCACTGTAAATAAAACCGCCAACCGATAGTCCATCCAGACCAAAGGGCGATACCACACTTCCGCTTCCATAACTGAGACCAACTTACAAACAACATCCGTTATCTTAGCAACTGATGGCTCATGGCAATCATTTCACTTCTTTCCAAACAGGAACAAGGAGAATGCTAATTTTGACTCAGCGTTGTGACAAGACCCTAGAAGCAGAGAAGACCCTTTCTCTGGATGCCGAAGCGCGATCGCGCCCCCGTCAACATCTTAAATTAGACAGTGGAGAACTCTGTTATTTACGTTTACCCCGAGGAACAGTTTTACAAGAAAATGACTGTTTAACATCAGAAAATGGCGAGAAAATCATCCGTATTGTGGCAAAACCCGAATCTGTCCTTACGGTGAAAGCAACACAAACTGAAGACTTACTCAAAGCAGCATATCATTTGGGGAATCGTCATGTCCCTTTAGAAATTACTATTGATTACTTGCGCTTATCTCCTGATCCAGTGTTGGAAAAGATGCTACAACAAATGGGATTAACTGTGATTGCAGAAATGACTCCTTTCTTCCCAGAATTAGGGGCTTATCATCATGCTCACTAATCGGTAAAATGGGATTGAAGCACAGGATAGTTAATGACTATGAGGTTTGAAGACTTCACCAGCGCGATCGCGCAAGGAAAACCTTGTCCAAGTTCTTTACCCCCCGCCTTACAGGGGTTATGGATTGATCGACAAGGGAACTGGGATCAAGCCCATGAAATTGTCCAAGATGCAACTGATCAAGATAGTGCATGGGTTCACGCCTATCTGCATCGAGAAGAAGGGGATCTCAGTAATGCTCGTTACTGGTACAGACGCGCAGGAAGACAACCCACTCAAATTAGCTTAACCGCAGAATGGGAAGAAATTGCTCAAGAACTTTGCTCTACAGCAATGACCAGCGATCAGTGACCAGTGACCAATTAGTTGTGGGGATGAGGTGAGGGGGAGTTAGGGCGAGGGGGAGAACCAAGAACAAATAACGAAGAATAAATAACGGAGAAGAGTGATTCTTAAACTTTTACAACTGTCTAGTTCTGCCTTACCTTTGGGGGCTTATAGTTACTCAGAAGGGCTAGAAACTGCCATTGAAACGCAAATGATTCAGGGAGAGGAAGGATTCAAACAATGGCTGCAAGATGAACTCTCTCACGGGGCGATTCGCTTAGAAACAGCGTTGATGTTGCGGGGATATCGCTGTTGGCAAAAAAAAGATTTAGAAGGCTTACAATACTGGAATCAGTGGGGAAGTGCGGTTAAAGAAACTGCGGAACTGCGAGAACAAAGTTGGCAAATGGGAAATACCCTCACCCGCTTACTACTGGCGTTAGATAGCAATCCTAAGTTAAAAGAGAGCTTGACAGCAGTTGGAAAACCTTGTAACAGCGCGATCGCGTTTGGAATCGGTGCAGCCAACTGGGAAATTGACGAATATTCCACTGTTTTGGGTTATCTTCACAGTTGGGCAACCAATTTGATTAATGCTGGTGTGAAATTAATTCCTCTCGGTCAAACCACAGGACAACAGTTATTATTGCAACTTCACGCTAATATTGAAACCACAGCAACAACGGTGTTGAATCTGGCTGATGATGAACTTTACACCTGTAGCTGGGGCTTAGGATTAGCTAGTATGCAGCATGAAACCCAGTATAGTCGTTTGTTTCGCAGTTAATGCTGAGGACGATAAACCATGATTGTAACGGGAAGTCTCAAGAGTGTTTTTGCCAGTTGAGACAGACCAAATTTAAATTGCAGCGATCGTGGTAAGTTTTGCCAATTCACTGATACAAAGCCAAAACGAGCATAAAATTCAGCCAGTCTTTTTCCCAAACATTCTAGATAAAGAGGCTGGTTAGCTTGTGCAATCAGATGCTGAGTTAAAGCAGTTCCTAAAGCGCGATCGCGCCAAGGTTTCGCCACCACCAAACTTCCTAATTCTTGGGCATCTCCAAAATTGCGTAACTGTCCACAAGCAATCACTTCTCCCTGATAGTCAATCACCCAGAATTGTTCCCAGCGTAACTGAGTGGGATCAAGTTTTGCACTAAAAACTAATTTGCGGATACGCCATTGATCTTGCTGAGTGGCGCGACGCATGACGCATCCTGTGGGTAAGCAAGTGTGATCAACTGTCATTTATGAACTCAATAACTTTTGCAGGGATTCGTCTTCGATTCCCATTTCCGCCATTGTGTCTTTTAAAGCCGTGCGAAAGCGATCCAAATCAGAAGCAAAGCCACAAAGTTGGGCAGCAGTAGCCACTCCTTTGGAGACATTCGCTTTAGCGCAATCAATTAATTCTTCACCTGTGAGGGGATGTTCCCCAGATAAAAGTTTTGCTTTGGAATCTCCCCAAAATGCGCTGAGAGTGCAAAATTGCTGATTTCCTTGCGTTTTAATTGACCAACGATAGAGAATCTCTGGGGATTGCGGATCAACTCCCACCTCTAGGAGTTTCGCCCCCATATAGTAATTCATTTTCTTTAATTCTTGTTGTCTTGCTTCGAGAGGTTGGTCTTTGTTGATGGTACGTTCGAGATGTGCTTGCGTTGATTTCCCCATAGTTTAAATTTTCTATTCTCGATTAGGCTTGATGATTAGTTTAGCCATTGTTGTCAGGTTTCGCCAAAACAGCCAACGATTCATCCCCCGTTAACCTCTGGTAGAACGGGGGTCTTCTCGTTGCATTAACATAAACAAGGGTAATGTAAAACTGACGTTTTGAAAAATCTCCAGATGAATACCTTACGAGTAGGAATTGCAGGACCCGTGGGATCAGGGAAAACGGCTTTGTTAGATGCGTTATGTAAAACCCTGCGCGATACGTATCAGGTGGCAGTTGTGACCAATGATATTTATACTCAAGAAGATGCTCAGTTTTTAGTGAGATCAGAGGCTTTACCGCGCGATCGCGTTTTGGGAGTGGAAACCGGTGGCTGTCCCCATACTGCCATCCGAGAAGATGCCAGCCTTAATTTATCAGCTATTGAACAATTAGAACAACAGTTTAACCCCCTTGAGTTACTGTTTGTGGAAAGTGGCGGGGATAATCTGGCTGCAACCTTTAGCCCAGAATTAGTCGATCTAACAATCTATGTGATTGATGTGGCTGCGGGTGATAAAATTCCTCGCAAAGGTGGACCGGGGATTACGAAATCGGATCTGTTAGTGATTAATAAAATTGATTTAGCCCCTTATGTTGGTGCGGATCTCTCGGTGATGGAACGAGATGCGAAAAAGATGCGCGGAGATAAACCGTTTGTTTTTACTAACTTAAAAATACAGCAAGGATTAAAAACAGTACAAGATTTTCTTCGTTCTCACCTGATTTAAAACATTTACAGTACACTTCAGATCAGAAATTAATGCTAGCAACTCCTGTCAAAACAGCTTCCAGATGGCATGGTCAGCTAAAACTTGTCTATCAACAGCGAGACAACAAGACACAGCCCCGAGAAACTTACGCCCAAGCCCCTTATAAACTCCAGCGTCCGTTTTATCCGCAAGGGGAACAAACTTGTTATACCACAATTCTTCACACGGCGGGGGGAATGGTGGGTGGGGATCAACTTTCTCAGTCGATTCAGTTACAACCTAAAACTCATGCTGTCATTACCACCGCAGCAGCAAGTAAAATTTATCGGAGTAATGGTTTAACCGCCTCTCAAACCGTCGATATTGAGGTCGGGGAAAACGCTTGCTTAGAATATCTCCCCCGAGAAACAATTGTTTTTAAGGGCGCACAATATCAGCAACAGTTAAACGTTAATCTTGCTTCTACCGCCACTTGGTTAGGCTGGGAAATTGTCCGCTTTGGTCGTTCCGCCAGAGGAGAACAGTTTTTGCAAGGAGAAGCGCGATCGCGCACCGAAATCTGGCAAAATGGACAATTACTCTGGGTCGATTGTCCGTGGCTATCAGGAGACAAAAATATTTTAGACAGTCCTCACGGTTTAGGAGGCTATCCCTTAGTGGGAACACTTGTCTGGTTCGGAAAACCTGTCCCTCCAGAAATCATCGCAGCCGTCCGAAATTTATGGGATGAAAGCGGTAACCTTGGAGAAGCAGGAACAACCGCTTTAATGTCTGGATTATTGTGTCGATATCGGGGAAATTCTCGCGCTGAGGTGATAAACTGGTTTACAAATATTTGGCGATTAATGCGTCAATTCGACGGAAAAGAACCACCTGTTACGCCTCGGGTTTGGCAGGTTTAACGATGCAGTTTTTTCATTAATTTTTCTATGCAACTTTCACCTCAAGAAAAAGATAAATTATCCATTTTCACGGCTGCACTTCTTGCAGAAAGACGAAAGGAAAAAGGACTCAAACTCAACTATCCCGAAGCGGTGGCTTACATTTCCGCAGGACTGTTAGAAGGAGCGCGAGAAGGGCGTTCTGTTGCAGATTTAATGAGTTATGGCAAAACATTGCTTACCCGTGATGATGTCATGGAAGGAATTCCCGAAATGGTGGATGAAGTACAAGTTGAAGCAACCTTTCCTGATGGCACAAAATTAGTAACGGTTCACAATCCAATTATTTAAAAGAGCAGGGAATCATGATACCAGGAGAAATGCAAATTCAATCAGGAGAAATTGAACTCAATGCGGGTCGCCCCAGTGTTAAAATAAAAGTAGGGAATAGCGGGGATCGACCGATTCAAGTCGGATCACATTTCCATTTTTATGAAGTGAATTCTGCGCTTAATTTTGACCGTGAACAAGCCAAAGGAATGCGGTTAGATATTCCAGCAGGGACTGCGGTTCGTTTTGAACCAGGGGATGAAAAAGAAGTGCAATTAGTGGCTTTAGCGGGACGCAGAGAAGTTTATGGTTTTAATAATCGTATTAACGGCAAACTTTAATTGCTTATAGCACTTCCCAATCTCATGAGGTACATTCTAAATTTTGGTTCTTTGTTCTTCGTTATTTGTTGGTTGTTAATCAATGAACCATGAACATCCACCAACTCGCATTACGTACCTCAACCAACTAGGAAACGCTATAAATAAGGAGAAAAATATGAGTTACCGAATGGATCGCCGTGCTTACGCTGAAACTTTTGGTCCGACAGTGGGCGATCGCGTGCGTTTGGCGGATACGGAATTATTCATTGAAGTGGAACAAGATCTTACCACCTATGGCGAAGAAGTGAAGTTTGGGGGCGGAAAAGTCATCCGCGATGGCATGGGACAATCGCCAATTTCTCGTGCTGATGGTGCAGTAGATGTAGTGATTACTAACGCCCTCATTCTCGATTGGTGGGGGATTGTGAAAGCAGATGTGGGGATTAAAGATGGTCGCATTTTCAAAATTGGGAAAGCAGGAAATCCCTACATTCAAGATAATGTCGATATTATTATCGGTCCCAGTACCGAAGCAGTGGCGGGAGAAGGACTGATCCTCACGGCTGGCGGAATTGACAGTCATATTCACTTTATTTGTCCGCAACTGATTGAAACCGCGATCGCGTCTGGAATAACGACGATGTTTGGCGGTGGAACTGGACCCGCAACGGGAACGAATGCAACCACTTGCACCCCTGGATCATGGAATCTGGGCTGGATGTTACAAGCAGCAGAAGCCTTCCCCGTGAATTTAGGCTTTTTCGGGAAAGGAAATAGCGCCCAACCGCAAGGGATTGAAGAACAGATCATTGCAGGCGCAATGGGCTTAAAACTCCATGAAGACTGGGGAACCACACCATCCTCGATTGATACCTGTCTCTCGGTGGCGGATCGCTACGATGTGCAAGTTGCCATCCATACCGACACCCTCAACGAAGCGGGGTTTGTGGAAGATACCATTAACGCCTTCAAAAATCGCGCTATCCACACCTATCACACCGAAGGCGCGGGTGGCGGTCATGCGCCAGATATTATCAAAGTTTGCGGTCAAAGTAATGTTTTACCCTCTTCTACCAATCCCACCCGCCCTTACACCACCAACACCCTAGAAGAACATTTGGATATGTTGATGGTGTGTCATCACCTCGATCCCAATATTCCCGAAGATGTGGCGTTTGCTGAATCACGGATTCGCAGAGAAACCATTGCAGCCGAAGATATCTTACATGATTTAGGCGCATTCAGCGCGATCGCGTCCGATTCCCAAGCCATGGGGCGTGTCGGGGAAACCATTATTCGCACTTGGCAAACCGCCCACAAAATGAAACTACAACGGGGTTTACTTCCCTCACCAGACAATAGCAGCGAAACCCATGACAACTTCCGCGCCAAGCGATACGTTGCCAAATATACGATTAACTCCGCCATTATGCACGGAATCGCCCATGAAGTGGGTTCGATTGAAGAAGGGAAACTCGCCGACTTGTGTCTCTGGAAGCCCAGTTGTTTTGGAGTCAAACCTGAGATCATTATGAAAGGGGGCGCGATCGCGTATGCCCAAATGGGAGACGCAAACGCCAGTATCCCCACCCCACAGCCCATCGAGATGCGACCCATGTTCGCCAGTTATGGGAAAGCACTTGCGACAACCTCTCTCACCTTTGTTTCTCAAGCGGGAATGGAAGCCAACATTGGACAACAACTGGGTTTAGAAAAAACTTTAGTCCCTGTCCGAAATACCCGTACTATTGGCAAAGCGGAGATGAAATGTAATAATGCACTCCCTCACATTGAAGTAGATTCCGAAACCTATGAAGTGCGAGCAGATGGAGAACTTTTAACCTGTGAACCCGCTACCACTTTACCGATGGCGCAAAGGTATTTCTTGTTTTAGCCTCTGCTGGAGTGAACTTCTATCATTCCTGCAGAGAATCAGGTGAAGCCAGCCCAAGTGCCGATCGCGCTGCTTTTAAGCATCTTGGCTAATTTTGGTCTTGTAAGACTTCTGGTAATAATAAAGGCGGTGGATCACTTAAAAATCCGCTCTGCACAAACGCAGAATAAATCCCTGTTTCCATCGCAATCAGTTCTCGTTTCAGTTGTTCGTTAGCGACTTTTTTCAGAGAAGGATTCTTGTTAGCGTAATCTTCAATTTGTTGTTCTAATCGTTCTAATTCTTCCTGTACGCAATCTCGATATTTATGAAATCGAGGATCAACTTCCCACCGTTGGGTTATTTCTTCTTCCTTGAGATGGGTCAAAATTTGTTTTAGAGCAACCGTCCGCGCAATCAGTTGTAAATACTTTTCTTGCAAATGTTCTTCGTATAAAAAGCCAAGTTGTTTGAGTAACCATTTACTACTTAAACCTTGCACCAGCAGGGTGAATAAAACCACCCCAAAAACAACCGCTTCTAAGGTTTGGCTTTGCACTAAAACAATGGGAACACTTAAGGCTAACGCGATGGAAATTGACCCCCGTAAACCCGACCACCATAAAACGGTTTGCTCATCTAAACTGATATTACTGTACTGGAATTTATTACCGAAGTAGCTCGTGCCATAAATCGCGATCGCGCGCATGGCGACTACAGTAATAATCGCAATGCCAATGGGATAAATATTTGCCCCAAGATTACTAAAGTTGATCTTGTCACCAATGAGTAAGAAAACAATGGAATTGACGAGGAAAGCAACAAAGGCTAAAAACTCAGAAAGCACTTGTTTTTTATGAGGATTCATCTCGGAAACACCGTAAGTACCAAGGATTAAGCCAGTGACAATCACTGCAACCACACCTGATCCACCGAGTTCTTCTGTAAACAAATATGTCCCATAAGAAGCAATCAGTAGTAAGGAACGTCCTAAAAATCTTAAATCAGAACGGTGAATTAGATAGGAAAAAATGAGTCCAATCATTCCGCCCATGAGTAAACCAATGCCAGCTAAAGTCGCAACATTTCCCAGCAAAGCAATGAGATTAACTTGGGTTAAATCTAAATCGGTGGGCAAATCCATTAATAAAACAAATGCCCCAATCGCGATCGCGACGTTAAATAAATTTTCCCCATCTGTCAGGGCAACTAAACGCTGATTCACTCCTAAACGTCCAAATAAAGCTGTAATTGGAGCGGGTGCTGTTGCGGATAAACTTGCTCCTGTGAGAAGAGCAATTAAAGGAGAAATATTAGTGAAAGTGGTCAGAGTAATTGTCACCCCAGTAATGGTGAGGAAAACCCCAATTGCTGCACAGAGAAAAACGATGTTAATATCATGTTTGACTAAAGACCAATTTAAATCTAGAGCCGTTTTCAGCAATAAGGGAGGGAGGAAAATAAACAGAGTCACTTCTGGCGGAACATTAATTAAACGCACGTCAAGTAAGGCTAAAATTAACCCGACAATGACGAGAAGAAGTGTGTAAGGAATATCGCGGAAGCGTGGAAAAGAACGAGACAAAGTTGCTACCGCTAACGAAACAGAAAGAACCAGTAAAAACTGTTTCAAATGTTCCTGTAAGGGAGCTTCGCCCACTACATTTTCGAGTGCCATAAGATTAGGGTGGAGTTAAGGAGTAAGAACGGGAATGCAACTAAAAAAGGTAAGAATTGACAATTCATTATTGGCAACTTCTTCAGATTAAGGAAAATTAAACCTCAACTTAAATGAAGTTGAAATCATGAATTCCTTAATTTCTTTTCTAAGCGGAGGTGAATCTTTTATGGTGAGGTTTCAGTTAGAAATGCCAGGTGCAAACCCCTTGGCTTTCCAACTGCATCAATCAATCGTCTCCTCAGTTCAGCACTATAAAGTAGGAGACTCGCTGTGTCACCTAACAAAAGAGAGAAAGTGCAAGAGCATGATCAGTTTTATCAAGCTCTCACTACTATTAAAACAATATTAAAACAAATTTTACTAATTTTGAAAGCAACTTTTTGCCAACTTGCCTAATAATAATCGGAGTATGATTACTTAATCTCTAGCCAGAGGATAAGAATTGCCAATGAGTTCATCTAGAAAACTACCATTAATTGGTTGGCGTGAGGTGATTGCTCTTCCCAAACTTAACATCCCAGAAGTTAAAGCCAAAATTGATACGGGGGCGCGATCATCGGCACTCCATGCTTACGCGATCGCGCATTATCATGATCAAGGGGAAGCCATGATTCGGTTTTGGGTTCATCCCTATCAAAAAAATACGCAATACAGCATTGAAGCAGAAGCCAAACTGATTGAAATGCGAGAGGTTCGTAATTCTGGGGGGATTGCTCAATTGCGTCCAGTTGTTGAGACCATAGTAGAATTAGGCGAGAAGCAATGGTCAATTGAACTCACCTTAACCAACCGCGATGTCATGGGGTTTCGGATGCTTTTAGGTCGTCAAGCCGTGCGAAACCACTTTTTAGTAGATCCAGGACAATCTTATCTGCAAAGCCAAGCCATAAAACGCAAATGAAACTAGCCATTCTGTCACAAGATGCGTCTCTCTATTCCACACGCAGATTACAAGAAGCAGCAACCGAACGAGAACATGATGTGCAAGTCATTAACTATCTTCGCTGCTATATGAATATTACCTCCCACAAACCGAGTGTGGTGTATCAAGGAAAACCATTAGAAGAATACGACGCAGTGATTCCGAGAATTGGTGCTTCTCGAACCTTCTATGGCACAGCAGTAGTGAGACAATTTGAACTGATGGGAGTCTTTAGTGCCAATGAATCGCAAGCCATCTCGCGATCGCGCGACAAACTACGCTGTTTACAAATTCTCGCCCGTGAAGGGATCGGACTTCCCGTCACAGGTTTCGCCCACGCCACCCAAGACATTGATGGACTCATTGAAACCGTTGGCGGTGCTCCCTTGGTGATTAAATTATTAGAAGGCACACAAGGCATTGGCGTTGTCTTAGCAGAAACCCATCAAGCAGCAAAATCAGTTATTGAGGCGTTTCGCGGACTAGAGGCAAATATTCTCGTGCAAGAATACATTAAAGAAGCAAAAGGGGCTGACGTGCGTTGTTTTGTTATCGGTGGAAAAGTGATTGCAGCGATGAAGCGTCAAGGCGCAGAAGGAGAGTTTCGGTCTAATCTGCATCGTGGGGGAAAAGCGGAAAAAGTTAAACTCACCCCAGAAGAAAGAAGCACCGCCGTGCGTTCCGTAAAAGCCATGGGATTACGAGTCGCTGGGGTGGATCTCTTACGATCCAATCATGGTCCGGTGGTTATGGAGGTCAATTCTTCTCCAGGTTTAGAAGGGATTGAAAAAGCCACTGGAATGGATGTTGCGGGAAAAATCATCGAATATATCCAGAAAAATGCCATTCCCAACAAACTCAGCGATCGTATCCCGTATTAGACAGTTACCAGTTAGCAACTTCCTAATGACCAATGACTAATGACTAATGACTAATGACCAATGACTAACCAAGAATGACCGATATTAAAATTGTGGGCGAAACCATTCCCCCTGGGAAACGGCGTGAACTGGAAATTCCTGTCGCGCGATTAATTACCCATACCCTCTTATCCCTCCCCGTAACGATTTTAAATGGAATCGAATCGGGTCCTTGTCTCTGGATCAGTGCAGCGATTCATGGAGATGAAATCAATGGGGTGGAAATTATTCGCCGAGTTTTAGAACAATTGAATCCTCAAACCCTACGAGGAACATTAATTGCTGTTCCCATTGTCAATGTTTTTGGCTTCTTAGAACAATCGCGATATTTACCTGATCGTCGCGATCTCAATCGTTGTTTTCCTGGTTCCCCTGAAGGATCTCTCGCCTCTCGTCTGGCGAATCTATTTATGCAGGAAATTGTCAGCAGATGTACTCACGGCATTGATTTGCATACTGCTTCCGATCATCGTACTAATTTTCCTCAGATTCGAGCCAATCTCAAAGATGAAGAAACTTATCGTTGTGCCAAAGCCTTTGGCGCACCCGTGATGATTCACGCCACAACTCGCGATGGGTCTTTGCGACAAGCAGCAGCAAAAAAGGGGATTCCCATCTTACTCTATGAAGGAGGAGAAGCCTTACGATTTGACTCAGAAGCGATTCGTGTGGGAACGCAAGGCATTTTAGGGGTGATGAGGATTTTAGGGATGACAACATTTCCAGTGATTACCCCCTTTAGTTCTGTGGAAGTGGAAAAGACCAAGTGGGTGCGGGCTTCTCGCGGAGGAATTTTACGGCTACAAGTGCGTCTAGGAGAATCAGTGGTGAAAAAACAAATTCTTGGCGCGATCGCGAATCCTTTTGGCAAACAAGAGCTTAAAATCCGCTCTCCCCTCAATGGACTCGTCATTGGACACACGCAAAACCCCTTAGTCAATCAAGGAGATGGCATCATTCACCTTGCAGCTAGCCCTCAACAATAATCACAATCTGTACACGGGCGAACCACCGTTCGCCCTACCGCCACTGTTTAAAGTGCGCCCGCATTAGCTAAGCCGAGAATCACTCCTGCACCCAGGACATGACCAAAACTCAGGGTTGCTAATAATTCAGGAACGCCAAAGCCTTCTAAAATCGCAGGTTTTGGGAAAGGTAATTCAGGACCGCCCCCATAATTTTTAATCGCAAACCGACCAATGGCAATACTAAAAATATTACAGAGAATCATCACCATAGCCACAGAGGGACCCCAAGCAATAGTGGTCGGTGTGCTAGATTGAACAGCAACGATTAAACTTAACATCATTTATAAAATTTTCTCCTTAAAGCAAGCTAAAGACTAAAGGCATTATAAAAAGATTTTTTAATGTCACTGTAATTTTTCTTTCTGACGTAACGATATATTTACACTAATTTATATTTCTGAACAAATGCGAGTAAAAATTTGCGGGATTACCAACTTAGAACAAGCCAGCGCGATCGCGCAACTCGGATCAACAGATTTAGGATTTATTTGTGTCCAGAAATCTCCCCGCTATCTCCCCCCACACAACCTTGCTGACATTACCTCTCATCTCCCCTCAACTATGGGCTTAATTGGCGTTTTTGCCAATGCAGACTTATCAGACATTTGCTCAACTGTCAAACAAAGCCACTTAACCGCCGTCCAACTGCATGGGAAAGAGTCCCCTGCATTTTGTCAACAACTGCGTTCGCAACTTCCCAATACAGAACTAATTAAAGCCATTGCGGTTAAAACCCCAGACTCCCTTACAGAAACCGAATATTATGCAGATTGGGTTGATACCTTTCTCCTTGATGCTTACGCCCCTCAACAGCTAGGGGGAACGGGAAAATCCTTTAATTGGGATTATCTCCAAGATTTTCATCCTCAACGCCCTTGGTTTCTCGCTGGCGGACTCACCCCTAACAATATTCAACAAGCCCTTAACATAGCACAACCTGACGGCATTGACCTCTCCAGTGGCGTAGAAAACTCACCTGGAGATAAAAATCTGGATTTAGTCGCGGAGTTATTCCAGACCTTGCAGTCATTAGTCATTAGTCATTAGTGAATTCCTATCTCTGCCTCATCCCTCTGGGGTAATTTGTCGTTTTTGCTACATTCGCTGTAATATATCAATGAAAAGTGGGACTCACGTTAAAGTAGCTAAAGTAGAGAACTACAAAATAGGACTCAAAGACAAGTGACGCAAACAAACTTAGATTTTCTTCTCCAAACCGACCCGACCATTTCGGGAATGATGCAGAAAGAACTGCAACGCCAAAGAGAACACCTAGAACTGATTGCCAGCGAAAACTTTACTTCTCCTGCAGTTATGGCAACTCAAGGGTCTGTTCTCACCAATAAATATGCAGAAGGACTGCCGAAAAAACGCTATTACGGCGGTTGTGAATTTATTGATGAAATCGAGCAAGTCGCGATTGACCGCGCTAAAGAATTATTTGGGGCTGCTAGTGCCAATGTTCAGCCTCATTCGGGGGCGCAAGCGAACTTTGCCGTTTTCTTAACCCTGCTCAAACCAGGGGATAAAATCATGGGGATGGACTTGTCTCACGGTGGACACCTCACCCACGGATCTCCTGCGAACGTTTCTGGAAAGTGGTTTGAAGCAGTTCACTACGGCGTAAGCCAAGAAACCGAACAACTCGACTATGACCACATTTTAGAAGTTGCACGCCAAGAGCGTCCAAAGTTAATTATCTGTGGCTACTCTGCTTACCCTCGGATTATTAATTTTGAAAAATTCCGCGCGATCGCGGATGAAGTCGGGGCTTATCTGTTAGCGGATATTGCTCATATTGCCGGCTTAGTCGCCAGTGGTCATCATCCAAACCCCGTTCCTCACTGCGATGTAGTCACCACCACCACCCACAAAACCCTACGCGGTCCCCGTGGCGGTTTAATTCTCACGCGCGATCCTGAACTCGGGAAAAAATTCAATAAATCTGTCTTCCCTGGTACCCAAGGCGGTCCTTTAGAGCACGTGATCGCAGGTAAAGCGGTTGCCTTTGGGGAAGCCCTCAAACCCGAATTTAAGGCTTATTCTGGACAAGTGATTGCCAATGCCCAAGCCATGGCGCAACAACTGCAAAACCGAGGCTTCAAAATTGTTTCTGGTGGCACGGATAATCACCTGATGTTGGTCGATCTGCGCTCGGTTAACCTCACTGGAAAACAAGCGGATCAATTAGTCAGTGATGTCAATATTACTGCTAATAAAAATACCGTTCCCTTTGATCCTGAATCTCCGTTTGTCACCAGTGGCTTACGTTTAGGTTCTCCTGCTATGACCACACGGGGTCTGGGCACAGAAGACTTTGCTGAGATTGCCAATATTATTGCTGATCGCTTACAAAACCCAGAAGATGAGCAAGTCAAACAAGCCTGCGTACAGCGAGTTGCTGCATTGTGTGAGCGGTTCCCTCTCTATCCGCACTTAAATGCCCCTGTTCCCGCAATGGCATAATCTTCAGGGTCAGCACTTGTTTCCTGTCATAAGGTAATGTCATGATAGATGTGTTCATGGCAAATCAAAACAACCATGTCTGCTGAGTCATATTACCTTCTTTCCTTTTTACTCGGGACAATCCTTGTTATTATGCTGACCCCAATTGTAAAAAGGGTTGGTATCGCGACAGGACAAGTGGATAAACCCGATTCCCGCAAGATCCATAACGCCCCCATTGTTCGCATTGGGGGGATCAGTATTTTTTCAGCAACTGTCTTGACTGTGGTTGCCCTTTACTTGACAAAAGGGTGGGATCTCTTATCTCCACAGGAAATCAAAAATGTGATCGGCGTTACTCTTGGGGGTTGCGTCTTTTTTTTAATGGGATTGGCTGATGATATCTTTGATCTGTCTCCTTTCAAACGATTAGGACTCCAATTTCTCGCCATTGGCGGTTTGTGGTGGCAAGGGTTGAGGATTGATTTAAGTTTTATTCCTTGGGACAATGCTCTGGTGGTCAATAGCTTAAGTTTTCTCATTACCTTTCTGTGGCTTGCTGGAGTGGCGAATGCTTTAAATTGGATTGATGGCATGGACGGCTTAGCATCAGGGGTAACGGGAATTATTGCCCTAGGGATTCTGTTTGTTACCTTAGAAAATGGCAACAACGGCATGGCTCTGCTGATGGCAATTATGGCGGGAAGCGCGATCGCGTTTCTGTGGTATAACTTCCATCCCGCAACCATTTTTATGGGCGATGGGGGCTCGAATTTTCTTGGCTTCATGCTTGCTGGGGCAAGTCTAGTGGGAATTGCTAATGAATCGGGTTGGGGCAATACCCTCGCTCCTTTTGTCTTTTTAGCCGTTCCCATTGGCGATATGATTATTGTGATTAATGCTCGCCTGCGGAAAGGAATGTCTCCCTTTGTCGCTGATAATATTCATGTTCATCATCGCCTCCTAGCGAAAGGGCTGTCTCAAACCATGACCGCACTATTGATTTACAGTGTGACCCTCTGGACGGGAACAATTGGCTTAATGTTTGGCGGAATTGAACAACCGTGGCTTTATTTTCTTCCCGCTACCATATTACTGTTAATAATGATTTGGCAATTGCAACGAAGCCGTAAGGTACAAAAAGAGGAATGATGAGCGCGGAAATTATTTGTGTGGGAACGGAACTCCTCTTAGGAGATATCTTAAACAGCAATACTCAATATTTAGGGCGACAATTAGCGGATTTAGGCATCCCTCACTACTTCCAGACGGTTGTTGGCGATAACCCAGAACGAATTAAACAGGTTTTGAAAATCGCCAGCGATCGCGCTGAGATTTTAATTTTTACAGGAGGATTAGGACCCACGCCTGATGATCTGACCACGGAAACCATTGCCAGCTTTTTTGAAACCCCTCTCGAAGAAAGACCCGAATTAATCACCGATATTCAAGAAAAGTTTGCCAAACGGGGACGAAAAATGTCTCCTAGTAATCGCAAACAAGCGCTGATGCCCGTAGGCGCAACAATTCTCCCGAATCCTATGGGCAGTGCTTCGGGGATGATTTGGCAACCCCGTGAAAGTTTAACGATGATGACCTTTCCTGGTGTTCCTGCGGAAATGCAACGGATGTGGGAAGAAACCGCCGTTCCCTACCTGAAAGCCCAAGGCTGGGGCGCAAATGTCATTCTCAGTCGTACCTTACGGTTTTGGGGGATTGGGGAATCGAATCTGGCGGAAAAAGTCAGTGCTTTGTTAGAAATGGATAACCCCACTGTCGCGCCCTATGCCTCCAAAGGGGAAGTGCGCTTGCGAGTTTCAGCCCGTGCCGAATCTCAAGAAAGCGCGATCGCGCTGATTCAGCCTTTAGAAGAACAAATTCAAGCCATTGCTGGACAAGACTACTTTGGTGCGGATGACGACACCTTAGCCAGTGTCGTCGGGAAACTCCTCTTAGAAGCCAAACAAACCGTTGCTGTTGCTGAATCTTGCACTGGGGGGGGGTTAGGGGCAATGCTGACTTCTGTTTCTGGCAGTTCGGGTTATTTCCTCGGCGGAACCGTCGCTTACAGTAATGAGGTGAAACAGGGGCAATTAGGCGTCAAAGCAGAATCTCTCAACCAAGAAGGCGCAGTCAGTGGGACGGTTGCTCAACAAATGGCATTAGGCGTTAAAAAACAATTCCATAGTGATTGGGGTTTGAGCATTACAGGAATTGCTGGCCCCACGGGCGGAACCGCCGAGAAACCTGTGGGCTTAGTTTATGTTGGTATTGCTGATCCCAATCAAAGCACGGATCAGCTAGAATTACGGCTAGGAGAACAACGCTTACGAGAGACCATTCGTCATATCAGCGCGTGCCATGCTCTCGACCAATTACGACGCAAATTGTTGTTAGCCCAAGAATGAGCAAGATGGAAGCCTTCAGCCCGATTCCCCCCAAATGGACTAATGATGCAGTTCATTCTCTCGACTTTTATTGTCCCCAGTGCGGAAATGAACCCCGAAAAGCACAACGGGTTTGGATTAATCGTCGTGCGCCCGTTATTGGCGATGATTATGAGCGCAAATGGCAAGAATTTTATCAATGTGACTGTGGAGAAGTCTGGTGGGCTTGGAGTAATGATCGTCCCCCGTCTGAGTTTGCTCAACGCGATAACCCTGTAGAAGAATAGCCGAAAAAATCCTGCAAAGGAGTGAAGGGGAGAGGGGGAGACAGGATGTAGGGTGAGGAGGAAACCAGTAGGGGCGAACGGTTGTTCGCCCTTAGACCAAAGAACAAAGAACAAATAATAGGAGTATTTTATGAGTTATGATTATGACTTATTCGTTATTGGTGGGGGTTCGGGTGGCATTGCTGCAGCCCGTCGCGCCACGGAATACGGGGCAAAAGTGGGACTTGCCGAATTTGATCGCTTAGGGGGAACTTGCGTGAATCGCGGTTGCATCCCGAAAAAGTTAATGGTCTATGGGTCTCATTTTCCCCATTGGTTTGAAGATGCCAAAGATTATGGTTGGTCTGTGGGAGAAGCAACTCTCGATTGGACAAAAATGACCAAAGTGGTGAATGGGGAGGTGGATCGCCTCAATGGGGTCTATCAACGGATGCTGGATAAAGCCGATGTCACCGTTTATCGAGGCTATGCTCAGTTTATAGATGCCCATACCCTGAAAATCGGAGAAGAAAAAGTCACTGCTGATAAAATTTTAATTGCCGTGGGTGGGATTCCCGAAAAAGCAGATGTTCCTGGAATTGAACACGCGATCATCTCCGATGCGATGTTTACCTTACCCCAACAACCGAAACGGTTTGTGGTTCTCGGTGGCGGTTATATTGGGGTTGAGTTTGGTTGTATTCTGAATGCTTTAGGGTCGCAAGTCACTCAGATTATTCGCCGTCCTTATATTTTACGCGGGTTTGACCACGATATTCGCGAACATCTCCAAAATAGTCTCATTGAGCAAGGGGTTAATGTTTGGGGAAATACAGAAATTACATCCATTGAAAAAACGAAAGAGGGCTTCAAGTTAACCACAACTGGCGATCGCGCGGAAACCATCACCGCAGATGTCGTCTTAGCTGCAACTGGACGGATTCCTCGTTTAGAAAAATTAGGACTGGAAAACACCAGCGTGGAAGTGAACAACGGCGCGATCGCGGTGAATGATTATAGTTGCACGACTGTTCCCAATATCTTCGCCGTCGGTGACTGTACGGATCGCATCAATCTGACACCTGTGGCGATTCAAGAAGGACGCGCTTTTGCGGATACCGAGTTTGGCGGGAAAGATCGCATCATGAGTCATGAAAATGTTCCCTCTGCGGTCTTCACTAGCCCCGAAGCAGCAACGGTGGGCTTTACGGAAGCTGAAGCTAAAGAACAATTTGGAGAAGATGATATTCAAATTTATCGCGCCCGCTTTGGTTCGACTTACTTTAGCGTCACGCAACGGAAAGAAAAAGCCATGTTAAAATTAGTGGTTCAAAAAAGCAGCGATCGCGTGTTAGGGGCGCACATGGTCGGTGAAGCAGCAGCAGAAATCATGCAAGGGGTTGCTATTCCTATTAAAATGGGTGCAACCAAAGCGGATTTTGATGCCACAGTTGCGATTCATCCCTCCGTTGCTGAAGAATTTGTCACCATGCGCTAATTAATATCAAATCCTTCATCAGAAGGGGGTTGGACAGTAGTTCGCCCCTTTTTTTTCGATTCTTTTATCTTAATGCAACGAACAACGAACGAAGAACGGTCTCAGATGAGGAAATAGTTACTGAGATTGTGCAACTTCCATTTCTTCAGAGGGCGGGAGTAACCGTTTAGAAGAGGGGCGAAACTTATCGGTTTCTCGCAGACGCTGACTGAGAAAACGACAGATTTCGAGAATAATATGGGGGCGCTGACTGATGACGCTGATAAAACGGCTTTTTTCCAGTTTCAGGAGAGTGCAATCTTGCAGCGCGATCGCGCTTTCCCAATGGGGGGCTTCATCAAATAAAGAAACTTCCCCGAAATACTCACCAACCGAGAGATGGCGTAAATCTTGAGATTCACCGTCAAAATCTTTGACAATGCGGACGCTTCCTTCCGCAATAATATAAAGATGCGTTCCCCATTTCCCTTCACTAAAGATGGTCTGATCGGCTAAAACTTGTTCCTGTTCGAGGGCTTTATCAATTAATAATAATTCCTCTAAAGATAAGTTTTTAAATAGAGCAACGTTTTTGAGTAAGAGTAAACGATTCATAAGCACATTTTGTAAAGAGGGACGATGAAGGATCGGGAGAAACAGTTGTTGGGCGGTATTTTTCACCAACGGATCGGGGTCTTTCATCAAGGCAAAGGGCACAGTTGCCATCACAATTAAAGCCCCAATGCGAATCCAACGATCGCGCGCTTCTAGGGCTTCTAACAGTAATTTATACCCTTTTGACCGTAACCAAGCAGGTGAGGTGGTGCGCGATCGAGCCGTGGGTTTCGGCTGCGGTTGACCCATCTGTTCTAAAATTGGCATCAACGGCAGGGCAAACCGTCGCTGGGGTAAAGTAGCAAGCACTTCCACCGCGTTGGCAACTTCCCGAGGATTGGTGGAGTTAAACGCTCGGCTGACTGTGTTAACGGTGCGCGAGTGTCCTAAACAAGATAGAATGTATAACACTTTCTGGACTACTCGGTTATGATAATCAGAAATCGCGATCGCTAAAGGTCGCCAGTTCGGGTCAGACTGAGGAATCTGTTTTTGCCAGGCTTGGGTTTTATTCAATTCCCGAAAATCAGGGGCGAGATAGTCTAATAAAATTTCATTGGCTTTTTTCGTCCGTACTTGTGTAATCGCCGTGATCGCAGCATTAACCACTTCTGAGTTACGAGAAGAGAGACTGTCTTTGGCTAAGGCTAATCCCTGTTCACCATAGGTGGCTAACACTTGGGCTGCTTCTTGTCGCACTCGCGGATCGGCATCTCCTAATCCCATGCCCACATTATGAAGCATTCCTTCACAGCGCGTAACCCCCAACAGGTGGAAAGCAGCAGCCCGTACTTCCGAATTAGGATGTTTCAAGTCTCGACTCGCCATTTCTGCAATTTCAATATCTCCGCGATCTGAAACTTTGGCGAGTGCTTCTAAGCCTGCTTTTTTTAGGGTTGCGTTATCGTTGCTTAAAATCGGTTCTAGGAGGTAGATCAAATCTCGATTTTCCGTTTTTCCAATCACTCGCGCGATCGCGATCGCTGCCTGTTCTTCCCAAGGAGAATCCCACACTTGTTCACTCATCGCCTCAATTTCCCGATTCGTAGGAGTCAGAGACATTTTTACCACTAGGGCTGCCAATAAGCGAATTTTTTGGCTTTCTGCTTGCAACAGTTGCTGTATTTTCAGGAGAGAAAGGGAGTCTTGATTGGCGATTAAAATTTCTAATGCGGTTGTTTTCAAGGCAACGCGATCGCTGTCCAGAAATTCTTTAAACTTGTCTAAAGCCTCAGTATCCGCATCTGTACCAAAGACATCGACAACAGCTAAGCGAATCGCTGCGTCATTGCCATTTTCTTCCAGTAACACTTTCACTTCGGGTAAAAACTGACTCGGTTTTCCCAGACGACGGGCAAATTCTAGCCCTTTGACCTTGGTGTAGGGATCACCATTAATAATCAAATCTTGGATTGCTGTGCTCGATCCTGCGGGAAGTTGGGTGCGATAATTAAACTCATCTAACTCCAAGGTATTGGAGCGAATCATGCTTTCTAGCCCTTCTGCATAGAGTCTTCCCATGGGCAGTCGCGCTAGTAACCCCACTGTTGTCAGAATAATGGCAATCCCACCAATTTGCATCGCACTGAGAAAAGATTGAGCAATTAGTAAGGAAACCCCAGCTAGGGTTAACCCCACAGCATAAAAAATCCCATCTGTCAAGGTTCGCACTCGTCCTGAAAATTCGGGGGGGATGGCGTTATAGTTGAGTTGGTGAACGGGAGTGGCTAACCCTTTATTAATTGAATCGCCATTAATATTGAGCGCGATCGCGCTTTTCAGGTCTCCTCTTAACGCAAATCCCAATAAAGCAGCAAGGGTCACCATGGGATACGCAACATTCATCCGTGTCACTCCTAACCAGCGCAGTAACGGACGAGTGATACAAAACAAGGTTACAATTTGTGTGGTACTGGTAATAATGCGAATCTGTCCTAAAAAACCCGTTAATTCAGAGTCTGTAAAGTGATTAGCATAAGTGCTAAACCAGAGAAACTCTGACATTACATAAATCAGAATAAATAAGAAACTGCTGCTGGCGAGATAGAACACTAAAGGATAACGTTGCACTAAATCGGGAAATGTCCTTAAAGATTCAAATAAACCAATGCGTTTCTTGGTACTACTACTTTCTAAACGGGGTTGCGAATTTTCCAAATAAATCACTTGCGCGATCGCGATTCCAAAAACTAACACCACACAACCCAGTAATTGTCGGTTATTCAAATACTGCGCCAACAACGTGGTCAACAGTCCTCCTAACAAGATTCCCACCGCTTGTGCAATCCCAAAAAAAGGCGCGTAACGTTTATATTCGAGGGTAGTAAAGTAATCTGTAATCAGGTTGGGATACAGAATATTAATGAATAAATCAAACTGAAAAAACGCCGTAATGCTGATACAAAAATACAGAGGGAGGGTATTGAAATGGAGGACGAGAGAAAAAACCGAGAAGAGAATAACAGAGCCAAAAAGGGTATATTGAAAAAGACGAACTCGACTAAAGCGATCAATAACTTGGGACACTCCACCATAAGCAACTGTGGAGAAAAGCCCTAATAAAATAAAAGAAAGGGGAAGATACTCAGCACCCGCATTACTGAGAAAAAGCGAGTTTGCAATGTTCATCGCCATAATGCAAAAAGTGAGCATCGTCACCGCAAGCATTAAAAATTGCGTGAGACGGTTCACTTTCCAAGTGGAGAGGTTGAAGCGTTGTTCCACAAACTGATTGATCATTGAAGGGTTTGAGGGTTGAGAGAGCGGAAGTGGACAGAAAATGTGATTTAAGTGAGTCCATTAACCAGCACTTTGAGTAATTTGAAAACTCTTCTCTGCTCAGAAGTGCAACCATAACTTTCTCGACTTGAGTTCCCATCGTAGCTTAAACGCAGCCCTTTTGCGTTGTTTTTCATTTCTGAGTTTTTGTAAACTTTTCAGGTCAGGATGTCATCCTAGGGATCAACATTGAAGGGGAGAAATTGCAGAAAGGGTTTGACTAATTTTTAACTACCGTTGCTGTGTTGATCCTCAGTGAACGATAATTTGGAGTGCCGTGCTGATAACTCAGAAGCCAGATTAATTGCAGCTTTTAAACTCTGACAATTGGCGACTCCTTTCCCCGCAATATCAAAGGCGGTTCCGTGGTCGGGAGAAGTGCGAATAAAGGGTAAACCAATCGTGGTATTAATTGCTTCATCAAACGCCATTAACTTCACAGGAATTAACCCTTGGTCATGATATAACGCGAGATACGCATCCGCAGCCGTAGCATTTGCATCCTGAAACCAAGCGAATCCAGGTTTGACCCATAAAGTATCTGGGGGGACTAATCCCACTAAATCGACTTCAGGATAGCTTTTACGGGCTTGTTCTAGCCAAGAGAATAACCAATCTTGTTCTTCTGTCCCCAGTTGTCCCGCTTCTCCACTGTGAGGATTTAAACCCGCGATCGCGATTTGCGGTTGTTCAATGCCAAAGTCTTGTTTTAAAGTCCGAATCAGTAAGTCTAGCTTTTGCGTCATCAAAGCTGGAGTTAACGTTTCTGGGACTGCTTTGAGAGGAATGTGAGTGGTCGCCAGCAGTGTTCGTAATGTCCAACCCGTACGCGGCGATCGCGCCACAAATAGCATTCCAAACTGTTCGACTTGTGCAAATTGGGCTAAGACTTCGGTTTGTCCAGGATAATCGTGTCCCGCTAACGTCCAACAAGATTTAGCAATAGGAGACGTGACGATCCCATCAAAGTTTCCCGCCAAGGTTTCTTCAATCGCTGTCTTCAGATAAGCAAAACTGGCTTCCCCACTAGCAGCATTTCCCGACCCCACGGTAATCTCATCGAGTGTTTTCACGGAAAGGGGAACTTCTAGTAAAGGAATCTGATCAACTGAGACTAAATCAGAAACATCGTTTAACTGTTGTGCTGTTTTTTCCAGCAGCGATCGGGTTCCCACCACTGTCACCTCACAGCCTTCGCTCACAGTCGGATCAGCCAAGGCTTTCAAGACAATTTCTGGTCCAATTCCTGCGGGATCTCCTAATGTCAGGGCTAAGCGCGATCGCTGCTTTTGTTTAATCATCTGGTCACCCCCTCACCTTGTCATCCACCAGGACGAAGTTTAAAGCGGATCGCGATCGCGGTAATATTATCATGACCTTGTTTTTCCCTAGCAAAATTAATAAAATCTAACAAACTGCTTTCGAGATTCGTCTTCGATTGCAACCAAGAACTGAGATGGTCTTCAGCATAAGTTTCCAGGAAATCCCCATCCGATAAACCATCACTACACAAAATCAATAAAGTATCCTCTTGTATCTCTAAATATTGGATGTCTGGATTCACTTTACTATTTTTGCGCGGACCTAACGCTTGGGTTAATTGATAGGCATTAGCAAGATTATAAGCATCTTCTGGAGACATTCCTTTGGCAATTTCCCGTTGACCCACTTCATGATCCACCGTCAACTGAAAAACATCCCCATAGCGATTGACTTGATAGGCGCGAGAATCTCCCACGTGCGCGATCGCAACCTGGGTATCTTGCACTAACGCCATCACCAAAGTAGTTCCCATGCGTCCTGCACCGGATCGCGCTTTATCCTGGTTTACCTCATGAATTTTCTCATTTGCCAAGAGAATCCCTTCTCGAATTATATCTTCATCAGGGAGGTCTTCTCTCCAGTGGCTTTCAAAATAACGCTGTAACGTTTCTACCGCCATCGCACTAGCGACTTCTCCCGCAGAATGTCCCCCCATACCATCACACACAATATACAATCCCCGCACTTGTGTCGTTGTTTCTTGGGGAGATTCCTCTTGACGCATCTGGGTTTGAATCCCAAAATAATCTTCATTATGGCGACGGCGACCAATATCCGTTCCCCCAGCATGATCGATACGGTCTAACTGCATTGCAAACGCCATAGTGGGAGCGTCTTCAGCATCTGTCATTAACTCGCCCAAAGCTGATTCGGCTTCTTGTTCAAAATTATCTTCATTATTGAGGGGTTGATTATAATCTTCGCTATAGCTCATTTTTAGTTACACGATTCTGAATCAAGAACAATTAGTAATTCCAGATGCCGAACATAAGACAGCTTCCCGTGGGTAGAATAACATAGCCGATGCAGTGATTGACACTCTTACATTTATCATTAATAATTTTTTCTTAAGTATTTGTTGACTTTCCTCACTAGGGGTTAAAATCCTAAAAAGGACGGCAAATCCATAATGACACTGCTGTTATTCACACTCGGTCTCAATTCTCAGTGGCAGCGTGTCACTGATTAAACGGTCTCTAACCATAAACTTCAGTGTTAGTGATTTTCCCCATTGTCTATTCTTAACTGTCCATTGTCCATTGTCCATATTTAACCTCTTGGAATTTGGATAACTTGTAAATTATTCATGGCGTATCAAATCTTAGTAATAGAAGACGAAGACGTAATTCGAGAAACGATTGTTGAACTCTTGGCTGCTGATCAATTTGCTCCCATTGCAACGGATAATGGCGAAGAAGGCATTGACATCGCAATTCGTGAGCAACCTCACCTAATCATTTGTGATATTGTAATGGCTGATCTCAGTGGTTATCAAGTGTTAGAGCAGTTGAGGAAGCAAGCGGAAACTCGTTTCATTCCATTTATCTTTTTAACGGCTAAAGCCTCTCATCAGGCTTATCGGGAAGGAATGGAACTGGGAGCGGATGATTATTTAGTGAAGCCTTTTACCCAAGACGAACTGCTTCGTGCTGTTAAAACTCAGCTTCGTAAAAAATCACTCTTGCAAACTCAGGTTCATTCCTATCATGAAGAAATCAAAAAACTGAAAAAAACAAACCATCAGCTTCAGCAACGGAAACAGATTCAAGAAGAGATGTTGAAGACATTGGTCGAAGATTTACGGGGTAACTTCAGTAAACTAACTTTAGCGATTTATTTACTCAAAACTGAAACTGCTGAGGATAAACGAAACCAGTATTTAGAGGTATTAGAAGAAGAATTAAAATGGAAAAGTCAACTGCTTGACAAAGCCTCGAACCTCCATCATGTCATCAATTCAGAAAACATGAATTTTCTGCAACGTTACAAGTTCTTTGAAGCCATCGACCAAGATCAAGAAGATGGCAGTAATGGCATCATCAATCCCAAACCCTAACAACTTTTGGAAACTATGGCAACTGGAAAACTAATCAACGGTGAATGGCGTAAAGAAGGGTACGAAAAAGACGAAGACGGTCGTTTTTTGCGGAATCCGACGACCTTCAGAAATTGGATTTCTAAAGACAGTCAAGAGGGTTTTCTTCCAGAAAGCGGACGATATCATCTTTATGTTTCTTTAGCTTGTCCTTGGGCGCATCGGACTTTAATTATGCGTAAACTAAAAGGATTAGAAAATGCAATTACTCTCTCTATTGTTGACCCTTATATGGGAGAAGAGGGATGGCAATTTTCTAACGCCTCTGGTACGATTCCTGATAGCATTCACGGGGCGCAATATCTGCGAGAAGTTTATGTTAAGGCTGACCCACACTACACAGGGCGCGTTACTGTTCCCGTTTTATGGGATAAAAAAACAGCAACAATTGTGAATAATGAATCGCGAGAACTCTTGCGAATGTTTAACCATGAGTTTCAAGACATTGCAGAAAATAAAACCGATTATTGTCCGCCAGATTTAAGAGCAAAAATTGAAGAAGCCATTGCTCAAATTTATAACCCAATTAATAATGGTGTTTATCGGGCTGGGTTTGCTCAGTCTCAAACCGCTTATGAAGAAGCAGTGAGCGAACTATTTTCAGCTTTAGATTATTGGGAGGGGGTTTTAGGACAACAACCTTATTTGTGTGGTGAACAAATAACAGAAGCAGACTGGTGTTTGTTTACGACCTTATAGCGTTTCCTAGTTGGTTGAGGTACAAAGCGAGTCGGTGGATGTTCATGGTTCATGGTTCGTGGTTCATTGATTAACAACCAACAAAGAACGAAGAACAAAGAACAAAGAACAAAGAACCAAAGTTTAGAATGTACCTCATGAGATTGGGAAGTGCTATATTATCAAATTCATCCCCACATTAATCCTAGTGGAATTGTTCCCAAAGGTCCTGTTTTAGATTTAGAGAAACCGTAAGCGTTATGATCGGGAGTAACACAGCAAGCCAGTAAAAACGATCGCGCGGTATGGAAAAATTTTTTAAAGGGTTTGAAGACTTAATTGAATTAGCCAAAACTCTCGAAGAAAAAGTCGAAACAGGGGAACTGAAAACCGACATCCGAGTAAACTCTCGCCCCTTAACTAATATTCCTTCTCAAGGAAACATCCCCCGTACTCAAAACCGAGATCAAGGGGGAATGGGAGTCGAAAACTTAAACAATGCTTCAACTTCAGAAACAGAAGAAACCCCTCCCAGCACCTCTTTCAGTGAAATTGGCGGACTCAAACCGATTATTCAAGAGTTAACAGAATTAGTGGGTATTCCCCTCAAACGTCCCCAATGGCTAGAACAATTAGGGCTTGAACCGACAACGGGCGTGCTGTTAGTAGGACCCCCTGGAACTGGAAAAACCCTCACCGCAAAAGCACTCGCCCAAAGTTTAGGGGTGAATTATATTGCGTTAGTTGGTTCAGAAATTATGAGTAAATATTATGGGGAAGCAGAAGCACGGATGCGAGGAATTTTTGAAAAAGCAGCCCGTCACGCCCCCTGTATTTTATTTATTGATGAATTAGATAGTATCGCGCCCGATCGCGCTAAAGTGGAAGGAGAGGTAGAAAAGCGCGTTGTCGGACAACTCCTCAGCCTGATGGATGGCTTTACCACAACATCAGGGGTGGTTCTCCTCGGCGCAACGAACCGTCCCAATCATCTGGATCCCGCCCTGCGCCGTCCTGGACGATTTGATCGCGAGGTGGTGTTTGGTGTTCCTGATGTTACGGAACGGGAAGAAATTTTAAGGGTGTTGACCCGGAAGATGCCTCTGGCGGAAACCGTCGATTTAAAACAAATTGCTCAGTTTGCAGTGGGGTTTGTGGGGGCGGATCTCAAAGCATTAACCCAAAAAGCAGCCTATACCGTTTTAAGAAACGCAATTTCCACGGAAAATACCAGTTTTGAAGCCATTGATTTACCCGAAACTGTTAACCTCACTCAAGGAGACTTTTTAGAAGCGTTAAAAGAGGTAAAACCGAGCGTCTTACGTACCGTTTCTGTAGAAACGCCAGTGGTAAGTTGGGATGAGATTGGCGGGTTAGTTGAAATTAAACGCACCCTACGAGAAGCCGTAGAAGGGGCGTTACTGTATCCCGAATTGTATCAACAGACAGGGGCGAAAGCACCACGAGGGATTTTATTATGGGGAGAACCTGGAACCGGAAAAACGCTTTTAGCCAAAGCCCTCGCTTCCCAAGCCAGGGCAAATTTTATTAGTATTAAAGGGGCGGAACTGCTCAATCGTTGGGTGGGAGCCAGTGAAGAAGCGGTGCGCGAAGTGTTTAGTAAAGCGCGACAAGTTGCGCCTTGTGTGTTGTTTATTGATGAAATCGATACCTTAGCTCCAGCGCGAGGACGTTATCAGGGAGATTCTGGAGTCAGCGATCGCGTGGTGGGACAAATCTTAACAGAAATCGATGGGATTGTTGAAGCAAGCAATGTTCTAGTGGTCGCAGCAACCAACCGTTATGAGAGTCTTGATCCTGCTTTATTGCGCTCTGGACGCTTAGACCTCCAGCTTCAGGTAGCATTACCCGATTATGACAGCCGTCTTGCCATTTTAAACATTCATAATCGCGATCGTCCTTTAGCCGATGTGAACCTAGAACAGTGGGCGCAAACAACAGAGGGTTGGAATGGGGCTGATTTAGAATTACTGAGCAATCAAGCTGCTTTGTCTGCGGTGAGAAATGCAACAACGCAGGGGATTCAAAATCTGAACGGCTGTCGGATTACACCTGAAGATTTCCAATCTGCTTATGAGCGTTTAACCCAGCAGCGATCGCGCTGTTAAAAATTTTTAGGTTGGGACTTGTCACCCTCATTTTTATCGTGCTACTATTAGTAAATGTGCGCGGGTAAGGCTTACTTGCCACGGGTCGCTAACTCAACGGTAGAGTACTCGGCTTTTAACCGATTAGCTCTGGGTTCGAATCCCAGGCGACCCATCAAAAGTAATCAACTCATTCGCTGAAATTAGGGGCGGTTGTGGTCTCGCTCAAATCTAGTGACCGTTTAATTGGTAATGTGACGCTTTTTCAAATGGATAAGGCTTAACCCCCCATTAGGGAAGAAATTCTGCGATAACTTTCTGGCAAAATAAGAGACAAACAAGACTCAATTTTAAGAGTCCTGTTCATAGCTCTTTAGAAACTTTTTCTCCTATTCAGTCCTCGGACAAGAGAGAACAGAAAGAAAATGACTGCAAGCAATCACTCCATGAATCCTTCCTTTGCTCGCTCTTGGTTAACGCCAGATGGAACAGCCACCCCAGATGCTGACCTCGCTCCAGCACAGCTTTCCAATCAACAACTGATTTTACGCTGTCAACAAGGGGTTAAACCCGATCGCGCTGCGTTTTCCGAGTTACTACGGCGACATCAATCTCATGTGGAAAAAATGCTGTATCATCTCGCCCCAGACTGGTCAGATCGAGCGGATTTGGTGCAAGAAGTCTGGATTCGAGTTTATCGTAATATCCAACGTCTCAAAGATCCCATGAAGTTTCGCGGTTGGCTCAGTCGGATTACCACTAATTTATTTTATGATGAGCTACGGAAACGGAAACGCTTTAAAAGCCCAATTTCCTTAGACGCGCCCCGTCAAATTGATGATGGGGAATTAACCTTAGAAGTGCCAACAGATTTTCCGAGTCCCGATCAAGATTTGAGCAGTCAAGAATTTTATGACCAACTCAATCGCGCGATCGCGGAATTACCCGAATCTTTCCGAAGCACCATTGTTTTACGAGAAATTGAAGGACTGTCCTATGAAGAAATTGCTGAGATCACAGGAGTCTCTCTAGGAACAGTCAAATCAAGAATTGCCAGAGCCCGAGCCAAATTGCAAGATGTCTTGCAACCCTATTTTGAGTTAGACTAAGAGAAAATGCTGCTAGCAACTTCTTAGTTTTGACTCCAATCACTCACCACGCCTTTCTATTCGAGTATTGCTTTGGAAGTGGGCGTAAAGTAATGACTAAGAAGCGACATTACTCACAAAGCAATAACGAGGAAAAAGATGGACAACCAGCAACGCTTTGAGTTGTTAAGTGCTTACCTTGATCAAGAACTTTCTCCAGAAGAAACAAAAAAGGTTGAACAGTGGTTAAAGGAGGACGAGGAAGCACGACAAACCTATCAAAGGCTCTTAAATTTGCGATATCGTTTGCGGGAAATGCCAGTTCCCTCCTCACAACTTTCCCCAGAAGTTTTAACTGAGAAAGTCACCACCCAAGCTCGTAATCAAACCTTAAGACAGGTTGTAGTTTGGGGTGGGGGGACAATTGCTGCTCTCTTCGCTGCGATTATGACTGGGGTTTTTTCCGCAAGCGATGTTCCAATTCCCCGTTTTGCGCGATCCAATGAGGCTCAAATCTCTAGTAATGGTCTCATGATCGCTTTGGATCGACCGATTATGGAAATTCCCGAAGATCGCTCTTCATCAGAAGCAGAGGGGTCTTCATCGACTTCGCCAACATCCCGATGATAAAAAGACTCCCCCCAGTTGTTGGACACGCCAAAATGTCATGCGGTAGCCCCAAGCAGCACCTAAAGATTCTCCCGAAGGAGTGTAAAGGGTGACCGATTCTCGTTGATATAAATTTTCGCTTGCTGGACGATGGGGATCGTAATCTTCTAAATCATCCATGTCCGCCAAGACGCTGTCATCAGGAAAGGTTAGCAATACCCCACTGACTTGGGTATCGCCAACGGTCATTGCAGGATAGCCAACACTTAAAGCATACAGATGACCATAGGTATAAGCGGGAGTCATCTCACTGACTTTTCCCTGGCAGTAACGCTGAAAGTTGACTTCTCCAGGTTTGAGTGTTCCGTAAACAAATACTCTCACCAATCTCCTCACTTCACTTGATAACTATAGGATGCCTTCAGCATATGATAAGTCACAAGCAATTGTGTCAAGGCAAGAGGATAACTTTGGAGGGTTTCACCCGTTGTCCCCACCACTTTTCCAATTTTGACATCACTATCCACTTCACAGAAGTTCGAGAGATAGGGCACATCCGAACAAAGCACTTTTTCCATATCAATCACTTGTTCTTTCGTTGCATTTCCCTGCACTTCTAAAACATCCACCGGTTTTCCCATATCGCGATCGAGCTCTAACCCCACTGCACCATTTTCTGGTTTGGATTCAAATAATCGCACTAAATCTGGGTGAGGAATCGTTGGTCTTAAAACTAGGCGCACATTGAGATGACCATTGCTTTCTTCGCGATGCTCTTTCGGGGGATAAAAACTGACGATGACATCCGCCCATTCCCGTTGCGGACGAATAAAGGCTTCTGAGTCGGGTTCTCGTTTTTGCAAGGCTTCTAAAACTTGTTGTTCCGTATAACCCCGCTTGCGAGTATCCCGTTTCACTTTCCAAGTGGCTCGCAGCGATTCGGGTGGGGCAAGATACACCTTAACATCAAAGGCATCGCGACAAGCGCGAGTGTAATAGCCCAGTAAGCCCTCTAAAATAACAAACTTTTTCGGTTGAATATATTCGGGTGGGTCAAACTGACCCGTATCGTGGTTATAAATCGGCTTGAGAATCGGTTGTCCGCCTCTTAGGAGCGCAATATGCTGCTGCATGACATCAAGATAGTTACAGTCTGGGTGGAGGGCGCTGAGACCGTTTTCTTTGCGTTGAGCGCGATCGTAGCGGTGATAATCGTCCGTGCAAATGACTGTCACATTGTCTTCTCCCAAAATCTGGGCAATTCCTTTTGTTAAAGTTGTTTTTCCCGCTGCGCTATCACCGACAATTCCAAGAATAATTCGACGTTCAGCCATAGTATTTTTTTTATTAACTTTCAACAGTGCGATTAATTTTACCTGCTTTTGGGCAATTTTCCTGAATTTGTTTACAAGGATTCAAGAATAAATAAGTAATTCTCTCTATCAACAAAAGAGAAAGACTAACCCCTTAATTTTTAATTATTTCTAATTCAATTGCTGAGTAATGACAGCATCTAAAAGCATCAGTCCTTCCTCTAAACTCTTAATTTGTGAAAGCTGTTCTCGCAGTTGAGAAGCTCCAGGAAAGCCTTTCGCATACCACGCCAGATGTTTCCGCGATTGATAAATCCCGCGATCGCCGCGATATTCCCATAAGCCTTGCAAATGTTCTTTGGCACAAGTTAAAAGCTCGATCGGAGTCGGTTGTGGACGTTTTTTTCCTGTTTTTAAGTAATGATCAATTTCGCCCACTAAAAAGGGATAACCCAGTGTTCCCCGCGAACACATGACTCCATCTGCGCCAGTTTCTTCTAAACAACGAATGGCATCATCAACGGAAAAAATATCGCCATTGGCAATCACAGGAATGGTTAAATGAGCTTTGACTTGTTTAATCCAATGCCATTGCGCCTTCCCATTGTAGCCCTGCGCCCGAGTCCGACCGTGTAAGGTGAGCATTTGCGCCCCTGCGGTTTCCATGCGTTTCGCAAACTCAAGGATATTGATTTCTTCTTCACTCCAACCGAGACGAGTTTTGACAGAAACGGGAACATCCACCGCATCCACCACCGCTTTCACAATCGCTTCTGCAACTTCGGGTTGACGCAATAAAGACGAGCCACCCCCTTTTTTCGTAATTTTATTAACGGGACAACCCATATTAATATCAACCGTTTGCGCTCCCTCTGCAACGGCTTTCTTAGCAGCTTCCCCCATAAAGTCTGGACGACAGTCAAACAGTTGAATACTGATCAGGGTTTCATCGGGTGCAATATTCATCACTTGTGGAAGCTCTTTTAAATGATGAATTTCCTTTGCACTGACCATTTCGGTATAAAGCATGGATTCGGGGGCGTAACGACGCACTAAACGCCGAAACACCTGATCGGTCACCCCCGATAACGGGGATTGTAAGACGCGACTGTTGACGGTAACTGAACCAATGTTAAGGGTTGTATTTTGAGTGAGGGTGGCTGTGGACATAATCTCCAAGGGATCAAGGTTTTTCAGAGTATAAACGGTGACCAAAGAACAAGGAACGAATAACCAAGAACAAAAATTTACAGATGTCTCTGCTCATCCTATAACTAGCTGACATTCATTTTTTCTTCTGATTGCGCGATCGCGAGACCTTCTTTTAGAGCCTCTAAACGATCATCCATCCAGTGTTCATCAGGAATCAAGCCTGCAATGCCTAAATTTTCTAAACGGCTTTTGACCTTTCCTGTAGCACCAACAATCATCACTTCGCGTTTGGCGTTGAGTGCTTCTTGAATAGCATTTTCTAAGGATAAGGAAGAGGTGACTCCTAAAACGGGAACTTCACTTAAGTCAACAATTAAAACATCATAATTGCTAATTGCCCGATGTTCCCGCGCGATCGCCTTCGCCACCCCAAAAATCATCGGACCACTGAGATGAAACAGTAAAACCCGTCCATTAGCAACATCTAGAATTTCTTTTTCCTCAGGACTGAGAACAATTTGATCATCCGCGTCAGTCACGGCTTTCACCGCATTATTTTGCACTTGCGAGAGGCGATCAATGGTGAGAATATTAGCAATAAAGACTCCCACCGCAACAGCGACCATTAGATCTACAAATACTGTCAGCAGGACAACACCATAAACAATTCCCGCAGCCTTCCAAGAAATTTTGTGAACCCGTTTTAAGAAGCCCCAATCAATAATATTAATCCCGACTTTTAAGACAATTCCCGCTAATACCGCCAGAGGAATGCCAGTGGTTAACGGTGCAGCCCAGAGTACAATGACCAATAACACTAGGGCGCGAGTTAAGCCCGATACCGCAGTCCGTCCCCCCGCTTGGATATTAACAACCGTGGGTGTTGTTGCGCCAGATCCAGCAATTCCACCGCCTAAACCCGTGATTAAATTAGCAATTCCTTGACCAATTAACTCCTTATTGGCTTTGTAGTCTTGACGAGTTAAGCCCTCAGAAACGACACAAGTCAGCAAACAGTCAATCGAGCCAACGGTTGCCAAAATAATCGCATTGACAAACATCAAGCGTAAATTACCAGCCGTAAACGTTGGCAGCTGTAAGTCGGGTAAACCAGGGGTGATTTCGCCAATGGTGCCAATCGTCCGAATCTCCATCCCACTGAAGAAAATCATGGAAATGGCTGTCCCAATCATCAGAGCAATTAACTGTGGCGGAACCACTCGTTTCCAGCGCGAGGGATATAAAAATAAAATGGCTAAGGTAATGATTCCTAACAAAGTCTCCCAAGGGTCAAGATTGGCGATCAGCATCGGGAGATTGCTGAGTACCCCAAGCACCCCTCCTTTTGGCGTTTCTTGTCCTAAAAAGGGGGCAAGTTGGACGAAGATTAAAATCACCCCAATCCCAGTCATAAAACCAGAAATGACATTATAGGGAAGCATCGTAATATAGCGTCCCAAGCGAAGCACGCCAAACAGAATTTGAAATCCGCCCGCCATCATAATGACAGTAAATGCCATGGCTAACCCTTGTTCTGGGTTATTGGCTGTGAGTTCGGTAATCACTGCGGTGACAATGACCGTCATCGGACCCGTTGGCTCAGAAATCAGGCTCGGCGTGCCACCGAATAACGCTGCAAAAAAGCCAATTAAAACCGCTCCCCATAAGCCAGCAGCAGCCCCAGCACCAGAAGCAATACCGAACGCTAACGCCATCGGGAGCGCAACAACTGCAGTTGTGATTCCCCCAAGGATATCCCCTTGGAGATTCCGAAAATGAATCGTGTTTGTAATATTCATATAAAGGTTTCCAATAATAACCCAAAATTAGTTTAATTGATTCACCGAAATAACAATACAGGAAGTTGGGTACTTCTCAGCACCTGCGCGGTTGTACTCCCAATAACAAGAGGACGAATGCGACTATGTCCGTAAGCCCCCATCACAATCAGGCTGATATCGTGACCATCGGCGTAACTAGCAATAATCTTTTCGGGAGCACCTTCTAAAATCTGACAAATCGGCTCAAACCCCGCTGCTCGTGTTTGTTCTTCTGCTTCCTGATTCCGTTTTTGGGCTTTTTTATCTTGAGCGGTTCGTGCCACTGTGAGGATATGGAGTTGTAGTCCTTTGAAAGCTGGCGACTCCACTAGAAATCGCAACATCTTCTGAGAACTTTTCCCCCCATCGTAAGCAAAGAGTAAGCGCTGAATGGGTTTAAACTGACGGGAAGTAACTAAGCACGGTTTATGACTCCCCCGCAAAATGCGCTCTGTGTTCCCGCCCAAATGATTGGACGCAAAGGGGGCATTTTCGCCACGCTTGCCCAAAATAATTAAATCGGCGTTGGTTTCAAATTCGTGAAAACAATCCACCAGAAAGCCTGTTTCGTGGATGGTTTTGACCTGTTTTACTCCTTCCGAAATCAACCGTTGTTTTGCCTCTTCGAGGATCAGTTTTGCCCGTTCGTGATTAATTTTTGCTTTTTCATGTTCAATCTCCACTAACTTACTCAGGAGATCTTTAGCTGCATCAATGCCAATGCTACCGCTTAAATTTCCCGTTTCAATGGATTTTTGAGAGCGAACATCGGTAACATATAGAACATCAACACCAGCATCTAGGCGGGGGGCTAGCCAAGCTGCATAATGATAGCTTTCTTGGGCAAAAGCAGAGCCATCGGTGCATAAGAGAATGTGTTTCATCGATTTGAATTAATTAGTGACTAGCAACTTTTTCGAGGGCATCGGGTTTATCATGAATGGCAAGGCGATCGAGCATTTTGGCACTGTCTTCATTCAATCCCACCAGTTCCACTTCTGCGCCATGACGACGGAATTGAATGACAACCTTATCAATAGCAGCAACCGCAGCCTGATCCCAAATATGAGCATGAGTGAGGTTAATCGTCACGCGCTCAATATCTTCTTTTAAGTCAAAGGCATTGATAAATTGCTCCACGGAAACAAAAAAGATTTGTCCAGCGACATGATAAGTACAGTGCATCCCATCCGGACTGACGGTTTTATCGACAAAGACGACTTGCGCGATCTCACGGGAGAAGAAAATGGCGCTGAGGGCAATTCCCACTAAAACCCCAATCGCTAAGTTATGACTCAAAACGGTAATGACAACGGTTGTGATCATCACCGCTGTTTCAGTGCGAGGAACGCGAGGAAGATTCCGAATCGAAGACCAACTAAAGGTTCCAATTGACACCATAATCATCACTGCAACGAGGGAAGCCATGGGAATCTGCTGCACCCAATTTCCCAGCACAAGAATGAAAAACAGTAATAAAATCCCAGAGGTAAAGGTAGAAATGCGCTTGCGTCCTCCCGATTGGATATTAATCACCGATTGACCAATCATGGCGCACCCTGCCATTCCGCCAAAGAAACCCGTAATAATATTGGCAATGCCTTGACCTTTGGCTTCACGATTTTTATCGCTAGGTGTGTCAGTTAACTCATCAAGGAGGGCTGCGGTCAGCAAGGTTTCTAATAAACCAACAATGGTTAATGTCAGCGCAACGGGGAAAATGATTTGTAATGTCTCTAAATTAAAGGGAACATCAGGGAAGTGAAAGATGGGAAAGGTGCTGGGAAGTTCCCCCATATCGCCAACAGTGGGGACATCGACATCAAAAGCAATGGAAACTGCGGTCAGGACAATAATAGCAACTAAGGGGGACGGAACTGACTGGGTAAGCCTTGGAAATAGATAAATAATGCCTAAACCCACTACAACCATGACATAGACTTCCCATGGTTTATCGGTTAATTGAGGCAGTTGCGCCATAAAGATGAGAATCGCAAGGGCATTGACAAAGCCGATCATGACTGCGCGGGGAACAAATTTCATTTGCTGATCCAGTTTGAGAATCCCAAAGACGATTTGTAAAATACCTGTTAGGACACTGGCAGCAAAGAGATATTCTAAGCCATGCTCTTTCACTAAATCTGACATTAACAGTGCCATTGCCCCCGTTGCACCAGAGATTAAGCCTGTGCGCCCACCAAAAATGGCAGTAATGATCGCAATAACAAAAGAAGCATATAACCCCACTTTGGGGTCAACGCCAGCAATTAAAGAAAACGCGATCGCTTCTGGAATTAAGGCTAATGCGACAACTGCACCAGCCAGAATATCTTTTTGTGTATTAGAAAACCATTCTCGTCTTAATAAATTTAAATCCAAATTTTCTCCTTAATCTTAATAACAACGTTCATAAAAAAGTAAAATAATCCCAAGTATATGGCGTTTCCTAGTTGGTTGAGGTACGTAATGCGAGTCGGTGGATGTTCATGGTTCATAGTTCGTGGTTCATTGATTAACAACCAAGAAATAACAAAGAACGAAGAACCAAAATTTAGAATGTACCTCATGAGATTGGGAAGTGCTATAAGTCATTGAATTACTCACTGGAATGACTTACAAATTACTCTTTATATTTGAAGAGATCGGTAATATTTTTCAGACCAACGCAATCCTCAATCCACCTTATGGGGGACAATTTCCATGGTTTGTAGCTTTAGGAAAGAGATTGCTGTGCTGCATGGTTTGGCACTGGTGACTGATTTTCTTAAAAAAACCTTTAGACAGAGCTAGAATATCATAGGATGTGACACTCTGCAATAAAAGTTTACGATTTTTAGGGAAGCCAGTGTTTGTCTAAGACTTGTTCTAAGGTGGCAATGGGCTGTTCAGGAAAAGTTTCAAGAGGAAGGCGCGATCGCGCTGCTGCAAGTTCTCGTCCGTCTTGATAACATTCAGCAAAAATTTCTTCTAAATATGGTTTTAAGCTGGGACTGTCTTCGAGTTGATCTGTAATTTGTTTACGGAAGCTGGCAATTTCTGCTTCCCAATGACCCCGATTGTTTTCAATTTCAGCTTGCCAATAGTTTAATTTCAGCAAATGTTCCAATAATCTTCTGAGAAGGTTCTTTAGTTTCCTTTTTTCACGACGACTCAAATCGGATAATTCCTCAAGTAAGTTTTCCCAATCAATGGCTTTAAACTGCTTATTTTCTAACTGTTTAATGGTTTCTAAAACCCAAAGATTATAGTCAGTGTCGTATAAACTTTTTGGGGTTGATTGCGATTCTGTAAACATGGTTTCTTTAAAGTGATTACTTTGACAGAAGATTTTTAGAGAATCAGTTTTCGTCTAAGACTTGTTCTAAGGTGGCAATAGGCTGTTCAGGAAAGGTTTCAACAGGAAGGCGCGATCGCGCTGCAGCAATTTCTCTCCCATCTTGATAACATTCTTCCCAGATTTCAAGTAAATAGGGTTTCAGACTGGGACTCGCTTTCAATTCTTTTTTAATCTGTTTGCGAAAGTTGAGAATTTCTGCTTCCCAATGACCGCGATTATTTTCAATTTCGTCCTCCCAATATTGAAGTTTCAGGAGATGTTCAAATAAACGCATCAATAAACTTTCTAACTTTCTTTTTTCACGACGACTCAAATCGGATAATTCCTCAAGTAAATTGTCCCAGTCAACGGCATTAAATTCTTTATTCTCTAACTGTTTAACCGTTTCTAATACCCAAAGATTATAGTCAGCTTCATATAGATTTGTTTGTCTGCTTTGTGATTCGGCAACCATATCTTGTTTTTCTCCTACGTCTTTACCTGTCAGTTCATTGTTTGTAACCACCGTTTCTTATAAAATCGAATTTGATCAATTATCGCCGAAGCACGAATAACCTTCGATTCGCTGTTAGAGGCAATTGCGTAATCATGAAACTTATTGACGCTAAAGGACGACTCTTTAATACCATCAGTATCCTCGACTTAGGGGCAGCCCTTGTTATTTTGTTGGTAATCATTGGGATTTTTATCTTTCCAGGCACGTCTGGATCTGTCGCACAAGTTACCCGCACGAAACCCATTGAAATGGATGTTCTGATTCAAGGATTAAGAATTGAAAATCCCCAGACTTTAAAAAATACACTGGAAGAAGAGAAAACCACGGAATTGATTATTCGTAACCAACCTCATGGTCAAGTACAAGTCACCTCGGTAGAATTGATTCCGAAGACGGTGGCGGTTCCCCAACCAGATGGATCAGTAGTTGCCAAGCCCGATCCCCGTCCTGATGAGCAATTTATTACCGATTGGTTACTGACGCTTGCAGGAGAGGCAACAATAACCAATGATGGGGCAGTGTTGGGGAGTAATAAGGTTAAAATCGGCACAACGGTAGAGCTAGAGGGATTCAGTTACAACTTCCGGGGCAGTATTATCGAGATTCGTCTTCGGTGAATAGTTTCAGATAACGATGGATCAAGCCAATGGTTACGGCTGGGAGTTCGAGTTGTGGCGTTAAACCCACGTCTTTTAAAATTTCTAGGTGTTGAACTGCTGTGGGGTTAAGGGCTGCTAAACGCTTTCCTAAATCAACGGAGGTAAACTGGGTTTTTTCTCCCCAAATCATGGCGGTGGGAATGGTTAACTGAGGAAGGTAGAGGGATAAATCAAAAGATAAATCGCCACGGACAAAAGATAATGCAGCATACTCCCCATTCTCTTGTTTGGCGGATTCGAGATAAGCATCGACAATTTCCGGATAAATGCGCTCAGGGCGAGCAAATTGGCGATTTTCTAAGAAATTTCGGATGCCGTCAGGGGTCGCGATCGCGCTCCAATAGAGTAAATTATCCACTACAGGTAAACTAATCACTCGGGCGATAATACTGCGGGTATAATCTTCGCCAAAATCTGATAATCCTGCAGGTGTTACTAAAATTAATGATTTAAATAATTCAGGATGTTCCACCGCCACGCGAATCGTAAACGCTGCGGTGAGAGAGGAAGCGACAACCGTTACGGGTTCAGAACAAGTTGCGGTTAAAAACTCTCGGATTATGGTAAGGTAATCTTCGATCTGATAATTGCGTTTGGGATGTTCAGAGCGTCCCCAACCGATTAAATCAGGGGCGAGGACACGGTAATCGCTGGCAAAAGCAGGATAAACCTGTGACCACTCGTAAGCGGACGATCCACCGCCAAAACCATGTAAAAATACTATACTGGATTGACCTTCTTCTGTTCGGGTTGTTTCATCGAGCCAAGGATGTTCGCTCGGGGTGTAATAAACCATTCGTCCAAGAGAAGTCACAATCGAGTCGCGTTTCACTCCAATGGGTTCAAGCATGGCGCAATTTCTCCATCAACTACACTTCCAGAGTAAATTATTCTTGAAAATCGTGCTGGGCTTTTCCAAATCCTCGTCACGTCGCCGACAGTCCGTTTCTTTACACCGTCGCCAAAAGTCTTCCCGTCAACGGTCTTCTAGGGCGGTGAGAGGACGTGAGTTTTTATCGCAGTTACAATCCCTTTTGTCCTCATTCTGGTTATGGGGAGTTGTGATTTTCGCGATTATGCTGGTTTGGAATTGGCAATTATTGCTGGCGACAGTGATCGCAATGGGAATGTTGATTGTACTCTTTCGCTTCCCAGTGAATCGTTGGTCGGGATATTGGCGCAAATGGCAGCAAACCCTTGATGAATCGCAACAACGGTTACTGATGGCGTTGGGGGGAAGTAGTTTAATTGGGGTGGGCAGTTATTGGGCGTTGCAATTGTGGGATCATCTGGATAATCATTGGCTTGCTGGAAGCGCGATCGCGCAAGGAATCTTACTCACGGGCTTATTTGGCTTACAAGTCTCAAAACTAATCACTGCTTCCGATGACAACCATCCCCAGCATCACTTTTCTCAACTCATTGACGAATTAAGTGCCGAACATCCCCTGAAACGATTAAGAGCGATTCGACAATTAACCCAACTTGCCATCAAAGACAATTTACACGCCTCACAGTTACAAGAAATTAGCGAATCGTTCAGCTTATTATTTGCGGTGGAAACAGAACCCATTTTACGTCAGGGCTTGTTAGAAAGTATGCAAACCCTGCAACGTCATCAGTGTTGGCAAAAGTGGGAAATTAAGTCTGGGAAACCCTTACAGAAGCTGCAAAAAGTCAAGAAAGTCCCAGAACACATTCAGCAGTCAAATTAGTACGCCCCTTTACTAAGAACAACGATGCGAAAGGTTTTGATTAGAATTTCTAAGTCGAGATTTAACGACCAGTTATCAATATAGTAAAGGTCGAGGCGAGCAACATCATTAAAATCGTCTAGCTCAGATCGTCCAGAAATTTGCCAAACACCAGTAATGCCAGGAAGAACGGAATGACGGGTGTGATGCCAACTATCAAATTTTTGGATATCTCTCAGGGGAAGGGGACGCGGTCCGACTAAACTCATTTCTCCCACAAGAACATTAAACAGTTGTGGTAGTTCATCGAGGCTGGTACGACGGAGAAACTTGCCAATGGGGATGATGCGGGGGTCATCTTGAATTTTGAAGAGGACACCGTCGGTTTGATTTTGGTTTTCGAGCTTGCGTTGTAGGGTTTCTGCGTTGGGAACCATGGTGCGGAATTTCCACATTCGGAACATCTTACCGTTTAAGCCGACTCGTTTTTGGCAGAAAAAAGGATTCCCTGGAGAACACACATAAATCGCGATCGCGATACCGATTAAGAAAGGAGAAAGCACAATCAAACCCAATAGGGAAGCAACCACATCCAACCAACGTTTTAACCGATACTCCCACCCGCCAAAGGTTGGCGGTTCAACGGCGAGAGTGGCGACACCCGCAAAGATTTCTGGTACGCCCCGCCGATATAACAATTCCCGACTCGAAGGAATGAGACGTAACGGAATTCCCCTTTGTCGCAGTTGCCAATATAAAGCAGAAGCCAACTCAGTGGGGGGTAAGTTAGCCACTAACACTTCTTGGGGTTGGGCTTTAATAATGCTTCTGAGGAGGTCGGGACAGTTGACACTGCTGGTGTGGGCGCTCCCAACAACTTGATAATGAGAGCGTTTTTGTAAGGTGGTGCGGAGGTGTTCGATTTGAGCGCGATCGCCGATAATGAAAACGGGAATTGGAGATTGTCTGCTCGTGGCTTGTTCGAGGATGAGGGTTGCCATTAAGCGAAAGCCAATCAACAGAAAGACACTGCTAAACCAAGCCGTAAAAAACAGCGATCGCGGTGGATCTAATTTTGGGTCATAAAAATAGCTGATTAGTAACGAGCCTAGATAGACAAAGCTCGTCAGTTTTCCCACTTGCAGATAGTTTTTCCATTGGGTAGCAGAGCTATAAAGTCCAGCTTGGGAAAAGATAATCAGAATAATACCAGCAAAGACCCAAAACAAACTGGGAACGCCGAACCATGTCCACCATACAAGCTGGGGAGGAATCGGGGAATAAAACTGGTTGAGGTAACGGGAAAATTGCCATGCTAGGGCCAGAGCTAAGAAATCACTGCCGAAAAGGATGAGGATACGATGCCAAGACCAGTCTAAGACCTGAGAAAGTCGAAACTTTTCTGGAGCGCGGATATCTGACTTTTTTCCTCGGAAGAAGTTTTCTGGAGCAGTGCCATCCATAATTATTCCCGTCACCAAGTGCCACACAGTTCAATCATTCCCTAAATGCGCGAAATTGATAACAAGGAGAATTACGGATTTTCTGAATCAAGGCTACTTTTTCAGGATTGGTTCTTCGAGGTCTATCGCGCCTCTAGTTGAGTTGTTTGATTGTAGCAGAATTTCTTAGGTTTGTTAACTTTGAGATCTCGAATCTCTCAGTTAACGCGCCTTATATCCAAGGGCTAAAGCCACTTACCTTTACGGCGCTGTCTGTAAAGTAACTGAAGAAAATAATGATTTAAGAATTATGGGCGGTATTGGATTTGAACCAATGGCATCCTGCTTGTAAGGCAGGCGCTCTACCGCTGAGCTAACCGCCCAGACCTTTATTAAGATAACACAGAGATTTTGTAAACGCAACAACCATTTAAAAATTTCTCCCACCCTGAATGGATGGGAGATAAACGCGCTTATACAGAAGCGAAGTAAACTTTGGATTTGACGGGATCGGGATTCATCGTTTTTTCGCCTGGCTTCCAACCTTCAGGACAAACTTCGTCGGGGTTGGCTTGGACATATTGGATCGCTTGCAGAGTTCGTAAGACTTCATCAACATTACGACCAAAGGCAAGGTTGTTTACAGTCGCGTGTTGGATCGTGCCTTCTTTATCAATGATAAAGAGTCCTCTGAGAGCAACGCCAGCATCGGGATCGAGGACGTTGTAAGCGTTGCTAATTTCTTTTTTAATATCGGAGACGAGAGGGATATTCAGGTCGCCGACACCACCATTTTTGCGATCGGTTTGAATCCAAGCGAGGTGAGAAAATTCGCTATCAACGGAAACCCCTAAGATTTGGGTGTTGATGTCTTTGAATTCTTGAGCGCGATCGCTGAAGGAGGTAATTTCAGTGGGGCAAACGAAGGTAAAGTCTAAGGGATAGAAGAATAAAACAACATACTGTCCGCGGAAATCAGACAGGCTAAGGGTTTTAAATTCTTGGTTTTCAACCGCAGTTGCGGAAAAATCAGGGGCTTGTTGTCCGACTCTGAGGCATCCTTCTGTCATGGGAAATACTCCTTAGTAACAAAGTTTACTAACTGTTACAACTATATCATAGTCATAACGATTTTGAGTAGTGGAATGGGTCATTTGTCATTCGTCATTGGTAACTGGTCACTGATTACTGGTTAATGCCAATAATCAACCGTTGCCCAATTCCTTAGATCGCGCTGTAGCAGCTTGGACGGCTTTAATGACGGCAGATCGGAAGCCTGCCGATTCTAACTCAGCGACTGCAGCAATGGTTGTTCCTGCAGGACTGGTGACCCGATCTTTGAGTTGTGCAGGATGAAGGTTTTCTTCTTGTAAAAGAGTGGCTGTTCCCAAAACTGTCTGAATGGCTAACTGCAACGCCGTGGGACGTGGTAATCCCGCAGCCACACCGCCATCAGCTAAGGATTCAATGAGAAGAGCCACATAAGCTGGTCCTGAACCGGCAACCCCTGTCACCGCATCCATAGCAGATTCAGGAACTTCTACCACTTCACCGATCGCGCTGAGAATGGTTTTCGCCAAAGTCATCTGTTCGGGTCGTAAACCAGATCCCGCCGCGATCGCGCTCATACTTGCTCCCACAGTGGCATTGGTATTGGGCATTACGCGCACCACAGGCAACGGATCTAACCCAGCTTTGAGGCGCAAAATGGGAATCCCTGCCAAAATTGAAATTAATAAAGGTCGATGTTCAAGATTTTCTTGTGCCCCATCCCAATCAGATTCGATACGAGGCAACACTTGGGGTTTCACCGCCAGTAACAAGACTTCTGAGGTCTCTTGCATCACTTTGCGATTACTGTCGGTTACTTCTACTTGATACCGTTGGGCTAACTCCTCTCGTCTTTGCGGTGAAGGGTCACTCACCAAAACCGAGTCTGGAGTGTACATTTCTTGAGCGATCAGGCGGGAGAGGATGGCTTCTCCCATCACCCCGCCACCAATCATTCCAAACCGTATAGACACTATTATTGACGTTTTTCTTTGTCGGTACTATGCGGTTTAATTTTATCCTATTGCGCGATCGGGTTTTGTTCTTTTTGCCAATTCCCCGTCGGGGGAACCATTTGATGGATGTTTCCTTGACTACTGGTTTGCGGTGTAGCCGTCCCCTGAGTCGTATGGGAGCGACTGGTTACTTGCACGCAACTGGGAGTAAAGAGAAAAATACTCTCTCCCACCCGCTCTTGATGACCATCAATGGCATAAGTTCCACCGGCGACAAAATCAACTGCACGTTGCGCATCATCCGGTTCCATCATATTGAGATTGAGGAGCACTGTTTTCCGTTCACGTAAAACTTGAATCACCTCAGCCATTTTCTCAAAGGATTGGGGTTCAAGAACAACAATTTCATTCAATCCGTTATTTGCACCAGGCATACCAATGACGTTACTTTTAGATGATGTGGGTTTAGGGTCTTGAGTTTCTGTTGTAAAGTGGGGCCGTCGTTGGGGACGAGGGCGTTGTTCGGTTTCTCCACTGGCGTGATGTTGAGTGGAATAATTGGGCTCATCCATTTCCTCCTCATCATAATACTCGTCTTCGAGATCATCGGGTTCATTAACACCAATAAAATCTTTAAATCTGTTAAATACGCTGGTCATTGTTTTTCTCCCTCACAAACTGATAGTAGATTAATTCTAATTGAGGTCAGACTTAGCAAGTGGGATGAGAAAATCATTCCCGATTTTTATAATGCGATTGCTAACCTCAAATTTGATAGCGAAGTTCACGCTAATTTTACTCTTAATTTCTAAAATTGAAAAATCTTTTGTGTTTTTATTTATTAAGCAGGGCGTTCACCGAAAATGGTGCGCCCGAGTCGAATCATGGTTGCTCCCGCTTCAATGGCGATCGCGTAATCGGCTGACATCCCCATGGAAAGTTCTTTCATCACCAGATGAGAGTATTTTTTTTCGGCAATTTCTTGGGCTAAATCACGAACTTTTTCAAATCCCGTCCGCATTTCATCAGGAGATTCCGTAAAGGGTAGAATCGTCATTAATCCTTGAATTTTCAAGTTTTGATATTGATCAAGAGTCGGCAGTGCAGTTAATAAGTCAGGGATCGTCCAACCATATTTGTTGGGATCAGGGAGAGGCTTCACTTGCAGGAGAACATTAGGAGGTGTCATCTTTAATTCTGCGCTGAGACGATCCAGACGTTCGGCAATTTTCGCGCGATCGCAGGTATGAATCCAATCAAAATGGGTCAAAGCCAGTTTGACTTTATTACTTTGAAGATGACCAATAAAATGCCAACAAATATCATCTAAATCTTGTAATTCTTCTTGTTTGGCAAGGGCTTCTTGAATTTTATTTTCACCAAAATCGCGAACGCCAGCAGCATAGGCTTCTCGGATTTTTTCTACTGAAACCGTTTTGGTAACAGCGATTAATCTGACATGGGGAGGAATAGTTTCACGAAGGTCTTGAATGCGTTTGGTTAGATCGACAGTCATTGAAAAATACGTTTATAAGTCTCACTCAAGGCGGAATGGTCTTCCTTAGCACCAAGGCGACGCAGTTTCCGTAACCGATTTTCGATGAGTAAACGGGCTTCCGACCGACTTTTGGGCTCAAAGGCTAACCCTTCCTCATTCACTGTTACCAGAAAAAACAGACGTTGCGCATAGAGCGTTGTAAAAATTTCTCGATTCGGCTCAATGATGCAAACTCGATACAGTAAGCCAAAAGTAGGGTGATTGAGATAGGTTTCGTTTGTATTCATTCAACTTGTATGTGATTTTCGCCCAGAACTCTCGACAAATATCTGATATAGCGCTACGCGCTGGGGAAGGGGTAAAGGTAAGCCATGAGTGGGTTTGTGGATTTTCATCTGTCAAACACCCGAATGAGTAATGCTATAACAGAAGAGGGGAATTCGATGATCGTTTCTCAAATATAGAGAACGATAAATAGATGATATCTTGCTTTGGGCGCGATCGCATCACAAAATCCGATCTCAAGTGAGCCAATGTGAGTTCAGGGTTAACTTTGTATGATCATCAGGCAACATTAACTCATCACCGAGGCTGAAGGTTTCAGTGTCACGGAAGGGGTCTTCTCGTCGCACTGAGATAAATAACCTATTAGGAGGCAACAGGCACATTCCGAAAATCGGGATTTTCGCGATCAACCTGATGAGCTTTTCTCTCTACGAACTTAAAACCAAGATTCAGTAACTTTAATTGCCGAAACACTTGATGTGGATCAGAAAGATGGGTTTTAGGTAAAGATTGTCCCATCGCCTTAAAAACCTGACCAAGGGGAACATTAATTTCATCTTGAAGCTGTAAGCAACGAGCAAAAACGGGTCCAAAAGCGGAAATGAGAGACCCTACACCCCCTCTCGCTTGTCCCCAACCGATATAAGCTAAGCCTTTATAGTCAGCTAAAAAAGAGCCACCATAACATTCAACAACTGACCCTCGTACTCGTTGTAATTCTGGCGGTAAAAACGGATAGGCAACATAATAACCTGTGGCACAGACAATGAGATCAAAGGCTTCTCGCGTCCCATCGACAAATTCCACCCATTCCCCCTCCAGTTGCTTCACTTGCGGTTGATAAGTGATTCGACCGTGTTTGATATAATAGGGAACTTCACTATTTAAGGTGGGATGTTTCTCAAAAATCCGATGTTGCGGTTTCGGCATCCCATAATCCTCATATTTGCCAAAAGTCACGCGAATGATTCCATAAGCCATGAGACGTTGTAGCCATTCTGGCATCCAACCGCGAATTAAATCTACCACTCTTCTTGGTTAGCAAAAGTGACTTGCCAAAGATTATTTTCAATCGGTCGCACATCGGAAACTTTTTGATTCAGTTCGATATGAGGGCGTAACTGGAAATAGTCAGCAAAGCTACAAAGGTAATCCCACATTTGTTGTGCACTGGGAAAATCGGGATAATGTTTCGGCATCGGGAAATGGGAAAATTGAGTGACTTTTTTCGAGGAAATAATGTGAGCCGTTTCATAAACGCCGTGATACCAATTGCCACCAATCTCATCACTTGCATCCACTTGATCGTAGGGAATGTTTGCTGCTTTCAGGGCTTGGGCAATTCCTAAACCGACAAAGCCAGCACCGATGATTAATTGTTTATCTTTGGTGTTCTTCATGATCATTGTTTGGGTTTCAAGGCTTCACTTCCCCAATCTACGATACGAGGAAAATATCGTTTCAGTAAGGAGAGGGTTTTCGCAGTTTGATCGGGAAAAACGTGCAGTTGGTTGCGTTTGATCGCTTTGATCGCTGCTGCAATGACTTTTTCGGGATCCGTTGCCATCTCATCAGAAATACCACTGGTTTCTTGAGCAAGAGTGCCATATTGTTCTGATTGTAAAAGGGGAGTCCGACTAAAAAAAGGATAAACCCCTGTTACTTTCACGTTGTACCGTTTGACTTCATTAAAGAGTCCTTCTGTAAAGCCCCTTAAGCCAAATTTACTTGCGCCATAGTGTGCCATTCCCGCAGGCGCAATGTGTCCAGCAAGAGAGGAAATATTGACAATATGACCGTGTTGACGGCTAACCATATCAGCCATAAACAGGGAACTTAAGCGCATGGGGGCGAGTAGATTCACTTGCATTAACTGTTCCCACTTTGCAGAAGGGACTTCATCCATGCGACCATATAAACCAATGCCCGCGTTATTAATTAAGATATCAATGGGAATATTCAAGGCTTTGACGGCTTCATAGAATCTTTGTGCGCCATCGGGAGTGGATAAATCGAGTCCTAGACAGGCGATCACTTTGCCCGTTTGAACTTCCTTTTGAATCGCTGCCACTTTCTCTTGCAGGATGCTTTCATTGAGATCAGTCAAAATCAAGTGACTGCCTGCTTGCAGGAGTTGGCGGGTAAATTGTTGACCAAAGCCTCCAGCTGCACCAGTCAGCGCGATCGCGCTGTTTTTTAATTCTGTCATCATCTAAATCTTCGGTGAGGGCAAAATTCCTAATAGCAGGATAAACCAAGGCACTTTGAGATCAGGAAGCAACCAAGAATAGCTTCTCAAAGCAGGGACAGCAGAAGGAAGAATAAACTTCAGAGACCGCAGAGACGCTGGACAATTCCCCGCTTGATCTTTAATTTTATACCGTTGAGCCAGTTCCGCTACAACCTGCACTTTCCCTGTATAGCGTTGTGGATTTGGATCGCCAGCTAGGGCAGCAATGACACGACCTGTGAAAAGGGGCGTTTCCCAATTATAGCGATCGCGCAGAACCGATTGTTGCGGATCAAGATTCTCTTCTCCCTGCATCTGTTCCGCAAACTCGCTAAATAGTTCTGTACCGACAATGCCGGGCCAAAGGGCAACCGAGGTAATATTTTCTGATTTTAATTCCACTGCCATATCTGCTGCAAGACGATCACAGGCAGCTTTTCCTACCCCATAGGCTGCCCCAAAAATGTAAGACATTCCCCCCCAAGAAGAAATAGTACAAATCAAGCCCTGTTTCCGTTTACTCATCAACCGCGCAGCATAGAGACTCGCCACATAATGACTCCGCAACCCCACATCTGCGATCGCATCCCACAGAGTCGGGTCATTTTTCCAAAACGGTTCTCCTGAGGCTTCTGCTAAGGCTTTAACCCCCGCAAAAACATTATTGACTAAAAGGTCAAGCTGTCCATTTTGTTCTTGTTCAATCTGTTCAAATAACTGTCTAACTTGTTCATCATCACTATGATCCACCTGTACTGGAATACAAGTTCCCCCTGCTGCTTCTACTGCAGCTTGAGTCTCGGTCAAACTTCCCGCTTGATCGCCTGTCGTGTTTAAGGTACGACCCGTTAGATAAACCGTTGCGCCAGCTTCTGCTAACCCAATGGCGATTCCTTTCCCGATCCCGCGAGTTGCACCCGTTACCAGTGCGACTTTATTACTCAGCGTTTTTGTCATGCTTTCCCCTTTCAGAAACGACGGACTTGCGCCATTGCTTGCTCTTTAAAATCTTAGCGAAGCCGATTGATTGTGCCGATTCTGACCAGCCACAGTTGAGACGGAAAAAGATACAAAAGTTTACAATAGAGACAGTCTTTTCTCATATTGCTATGTCAAACTCAGTCGTTGTTATTGGTGCTGGAATTGGTGGCTTGACCGCAGGTGCATTACTCGCTAAGCGCGGTTATTCCGTCACTGTCTATGATCAGGCGTATATTGCGGGGGGATGTGCTTCTACGTTTAAACGTCACGGTTTTACTTTTGATGTCGGGGCGACGCAAGTGGCGGGCTTAGAAAAAGACGGGATTCATGAACAAATCTTTACAGAATTAGGAATGGATGTTCCTCCTGCAACTCCTTGTGACCCTGCTTGTGCGGTTTATCTTCCTGGAGAAACCACTCCCATTAATATTTGGCGCGATCCCAAAAAATGGCGCGAAGAACGAAATCGACAGTTTCCAGGGAGCGAACCGTTTTGGCGTGTAATGGAAACCTTATTTGCAGCGAGTTGGCGGTTTCAAGCGCGTGACCCTGTCCTTCCTCCGCGTAACTTCTGGGATCTTTGGCAACTGATTTCTGCGGTGCGACCTGATACGCTGATTACATTACCGTTTGCGTTGCTAACCGTTGGCGACTTGTTACGACTCTTCCGACTGTATGACGATAAACGGTTACGAACCTTTCTCGATATGCAGTTAAAACTCTATTCCCAAGTGAATGCGGATGAAACGGCTTTGCTATATGCTGCGACCGCTTTAGGGGTTTCTCAAGCCCCACAAGGATTATGGCATTTACAAGGGAGTATGCAGGTTTTAAGCACGCGTCTGGTTAAAGGCTTAAGAAAACACGGCGGACAAATTAAACTGCGTCATTCGGTGCAAAGAGTGCATTGTGAGAAAGGATGTATTACTGGAGTTACTGTTTGCAATGATCAAACGGGGGAAACGTGGCGAGACCAAGCAGATGCGGTGATAGCAAATGTGACAGTACAAAATTTATTAAAGTTATTAGCTAATCGGGATAATTCCTTTGGGAGTGCTGATCTTTTCTTACGGCGATATCAAAAGCGAGTGGAAAACTTACCGTCTGCAAATGGGGCGTTTGTGCTTTATTTAGGGGTGGATCGCCGTGCAATTCCCAAAAACTGTCCTCCTCATTTACAATTTCTCTATGACTATGAAGGCGTTGTCGGTGAGAAAAACTCGTTATTTGTTTCAGTGAGTAAACCAACGGATGGACGCGCACCCGAAGGACAAGCCACGATTACAGCGTCTTCTTTTACAGATGTGACGCAATGGTGGACAAAAACCCCTGAAGAATATGAAGCCTTAAAGGAAGATTATGTGAAAACCGCAATACAACGCCTCAGTCAATATTTCCATCTCACTCCAGAAACGATTATCCATCAAGAAGCTGCAACCCCGAGAACATTTGCACGTTTTACAGCGCGGGAATCAGGATATGTGGGAGGATTAGGACAGAGAGTTTCTACCTTTGGTCCGTTTGGGTTTGCGAATCGGACTCCGATTGAGAATCTCTGGTTAGTGGGAGACTGTACTCATCCTGGAGAGGGAACCGCAGGGGTGAGTTATTCTGCGTTAACTGCTGTCCGTCAGATGGAAGCCAAGCAGTAACCAGTCATCTCATGATATTACTTGTCCTCGAAGCAGAAAAGATTATCTCAATTATTCCACTTCATTCAACGTGGAGGGATGTTTTAATGTGGGATGATACTGATGTGGAATGATTCTCTATTCTGAAGGATTAGTGGAAAAGGAAAAGTTAGCGTGATAGATGAAACAGAATTACTTAATATAGCACTTAATAATCTTAGAAAAGTTTTAGCATTTAATCCCTACAAAAGTTATCCAAATGTTAATAGTCGAGAAGATTTTCAAAATTTAATAGCATCAGATCCTGCATTTGGAATCTTAGGATTAGATGATGAAAGATATATTATCGCTAGAGTTGGAGGTAATTTAGTTACTTCTTTACATCGTAAACTGGGCGATATGTATCAAGCTCTATTTAGTTACCTTTTGAAAGAAACATTTGATTTGAATGAAAATGATCTACATTTTAGTGTAGAAGTTCAAATTGGCGATCGCGCTCAAATTCGCTCTACTGATGGACTCATTCCGAAAAATAAATTTAATCCACGGATTCCTCAAACCTGGAGAAACTATCAAGGAATTGGTTTTGAAGTTCGCTCTTGTTATCAAATCGGTGATTCAAAAAGAATTCAAGCAGATTACGATATGTCCCTTGCTTTAAAGTCTTACAAAATTCTCCCGATTATGTTAATTTTCTGCGATACTTCACTAAAAAGTCCAATAACAAGATTATCCAAAAGCTGGGAACTATATGAAGGAATGAGTAGCTTTGACTTAGTGGAAATAATCACTGGTTTTAATCTCTATAACTTCTTAGAGAATAATTCTTCTCTTTTTCAGCAAGAAGTAGATCAAATTTTATCTAACCTCTAATCAAAATTGCAGTTTCGTAAAGACGTTTTCTTCCGCCTCGCTTGCGAAAAGAAACAATTTTTTCTACTTCAAATCCTTCATGTCTGAAAAGTTTCCCTAAAATAGATTCGGTAAAAATTTCCACTCCTGAAAGTCGAGAATTTCCCACAACATAAGCTCCCCGAAACTCCTCGGCTTTAACTTCCTTTAAACTTTTAATATGTTTCCACATATCAATAAAATATTTCGTTGCATAGTTACACATTAAAATACTTTTATCCTTCAATTCTTCATAATAACAAAGATATGTTTGAAGCTCAGGGGGAACAGTAATTAATTCACTTTGTAAGTTAGAAGTGGCTTTTCCCCAAGTCCCACCAACTGCATTTAAATCAATTTCAGTCGCTTCTTGAACTCGGCTTAAAACTTCCATAAAATAAAGTTGTGGTCTGGTTTGATGAACATAGCTATAACGATTAGGATAAGGAGGTGATGTAATGACAAAATCAGCGCAAGTATCAATTTGTTGCCTTAAATTATTCGTTGCATTTCCTAATTTAACTTGTCCAAGTTCTGAATATGAAATTTCTTCTCGGTTTAAACTGCTCAAATCTTCTAAGACTACCCTTAGGTTTTTATTAAGTTCATCTAAAACATTGATTTTTCTAGTATGATTATCATCGAAGGTAATTGTCGGATGATTTCTATGAATATTTGCACAATCTAAACAGGTATTATTGACAGCAACCCATAAATAATCTTGAATAGATAAGTATTTTGAATCTAACATTACTTCACGACAAATTAGCAAATTTTTGAGAACATCTTTTTTCCACCAGCGAAAAACATTGTGAATAATTGGGAGGTTTGTTTTCAAAAGACTGACTACAGTTTCAATTGATTCTTCTTGATATTGGGTGATTAAATTAGAAACTTCATTGAAATAGTTATCAAACTGATCAAGACTATTCAGATCCCATCTGAGAGATTTATCCGTAACTTGTTGCAATAAAGGATTAATTTCAAGACCAAGGGTTTTGATTCCGTGCTTTTGACATTCGATGGAGGTTGTTCCTTTCCCACTAAATGGATCAATAACAAAATGTTCTCTTGTAATGTTCCATTTTTGAATTAAATATCTCACTAAAGCAGGAGAATAGCTAGGAGTAAGACGATACCATCGATGAATTGATTCTTGTTGTCCTGCTTTAAAGGTAATATCACCGATATCTACTTCTTCATATTCAAAGCCAGACTCTCGAATCGTCTCATAAAAATCTCTTTGAGTCTGATCGATATTTGTTTGAAATAGTGAAAGTTGTTGAAACATTGCTACAATTTTAAGATAAGGTGTTTAAATATAACATACCTCATTTCCTAAGTCTCTTTCATGGAGTTAGGTTGAATTGATCCTAACTAAAACTATAATAATTGATGGTCTATTTATTAACGATGCTACCTGTTAAAGACGCAGAAAATCTTATTTTAAACACAATCGAACCCTTAACAGAAACTGAACCAGTTACGCTTGATGCAGTTGCGGGGAGGATTCTCGCTCAAGCTGTTACCAGTGAGTTAGACTACCCCCATGAGGATAATTCGGCGATGGATGGCTATGCAGCGCGATCGCGCGATCTCTCTTCCGCAAGCCCTGATCAACCCGTCACTTTAGAAATTATAGAAGAAATCCCAGCAGGTGTTTCCCCCCGTCACCCGTTACAAACTGGACAAGCAGCCCGCATTTTTACGGGTGGTATTTTACCCCTTGGTGCGGATACGATTGTCATGCAAGAAGATACCCAGAAAGACGGGAATCAGGTTAAAATTTTCTCGGCTGCAACTGTGGGACAATTTATTCGGAAGCAGGGAAGTTTCTATCAGTCAAAACAGCCTTTATTACCCTCTGGAATTAAGATTAGTGCGCCAGAAATTGCGGTTTTAGCAGCGATGCAATGTCGAGAAATATCAGTCTATTGTCCGCCAAGAGTGAGCATTTTTTCCAGTGGAAATGAGTTAGTTAATCCCGAAGATAAATTACAGCGCGGACAACTGGTGGACTCGAATCAATCTGCTTTAAAAGAATTAGTGAAAGCACAAGGGGCGGTTGCAATTCCGTTAGGGATTATTAAAGATGAACCAGACTTAATAAAAAGCGCGATCGCGCAAGCCATTTCTTCTTCTGATATCGTCATTTCAACAGGTGGCGTTTCCGTTGGCGACTATGATTACATCGAAAACATTTTAACTGAATTAGGGGGAACAATTCAGATTAATTCCGTTGCCATTAAACCAGGAAAACCGTTAACGTTTGCGACATTTCCTAATTGTTATTACTTTGGCTTACCCGGTAATCCTGTTTCTGCGCTGGTAACATTCTGGCGGTTTGTTGCCCCTGCAATTAAAAAATTGAGTGGACAAAAAAGTAATTTAACACCAACATTTGTCAAAGCAAAAACACAACAAGAATTACGATCAGGGGGGAAACGAGAGACTTATTTATGGGGAAAAATAGAAGCCATTGCAGGAGAGTATGAATTTCACGTTGCTGGCGGAAGTTATAGTTCTGGTAATTTAATTAATCTGGCTCAAACCAATGCGTTAGCTATTCTTCCTATTGGAACAAAATTTATTTCTGCACAAGAAACAGTAGAAGTTATGCTAATTTCATAAGTCCACCAGTGACCAGTTACCAGTGACCAGTTACCAGTGACCAGTTACCAAATAATATAAGACTAATGACTAATGACTAATGACCAATGACCAATGACTAATGACTAATGACCAATGACTAATGACCAATGACTAATGACTAATGACTAATGACCAATGACTAACTTAATCTTATTTTGGCATCGCCGAGACTTACGCCTTGATGATAATATTGGACTGAATGAAGCGCAACAACACTCAAACAAAATTGTTGGTGTGTTCTGTTTTGATCCGAAACTTTTGCAGTCCGATCAAGTTGCACCTGCTAGAATAAAATATCTACTCGGATGCTTAAAAGAATTAGCAGCAGGCTATAAAAAAGCAGGAAGCGAATTATTATTTTTACAAGCTGATCCAGTAACAGCAATTCCTAAATTAGCAGAAACTTTAAACGCCAGTGCTGTCTTCTGGAATCATGATGTTGAGCCTTATGGGAGAAAGCGCGATCGCGCAGTACAATCAGCATTAGAGGCAAAAAACATTCCTGTCCATACCGTTTGGGATCAACTCCTCCACGCCCCCGGTGAGATCCTAACGAAAGGAGAAGATCCCTATAAAGTTTACACGCCCTTCTGGAAAAATTGGCAAAAACAGCCCAAAGCCGAACCCGTTGGGCAAATTCGACATTTAACGGGTTTAACCGACTCAGAACAGGCAAAAAGTGCAACTGTAGGAAAAATTTCTCTGCCTACCCTAAACGATTTAGGCTTGACTTGGGACAACGACCTCCCGCTTCTACCAGGAGAAACCGCAGCCAGAGAAAGACTCGAACAATTCTGCGATCGCGCAATTTTAGATTACGATCAAAATCGCAATTATCCCGCAATCGATGGCACATCTGTCCTCAGTGCAGCTTTAAAGTTTGGCGCAATTAGCATCCGAGAAATCTGGCAAACCACCGTTACTCTCTGGGAAGATACCCGTAGTGATGAGGCACGAGACAATATTACCGCTTGGCGACAAGAACTGGCGTGGCGAGAGTTTTATCAACACGCGCTGTATTTTTTCCCAGAATTAGCAGACGGGCCCGATCGTGATCAATTTAAAGATTTCCCGTGGGATAATAATCCTGATCATTTCCAAGCCTGGTGTGACGGCAAAACGGGCTATCCCATCGTTGATGCAGCGATGCGCCAACTGAATACAACAGGCTGGATGCACAACCGTTGTCGCATGATTGTAGCAAGTTTCCTCACGAAAGACTTAATTATCAATTGGCAATGGGGAGAAAAATATTTCATGCAAACCCTCTTTGATGGCGACTTAGCTGCCAATAATGGCGGTTGGCAATGGAGTGCGTCTAGTGGCATGGATCCCAAACCCTTACGCATTTTTAATCCAGCCTCTCAAGCACAAAAATTTGATCCTGATGGGGAATATATTCGCTATTGGCTACCCGAGTTAAATGCGCTAGATACAGGCGACTTACTCACAGGAAACATCTCTCCCCTCGAACGAGAAAACCTCGGTTATGTTCAGCCCATCGTCGATCATAAACAACAGCAACGAGCATTCAAGCAACGCTATCAACAGCAAAAAGAACAAAGCTGAAAATCAGATTAAAATCCAGTTAATTTTCAGGAAAGTTTGTAATTTAGCTTACAATGTGATCAGCTAAACAATTTTAAGCTAAATCAAAATTAACTTGATTGCTCTAGCCAGTCCTTCTGGCTAATTTGTTGCAGGTACATCGTGATATCTGCTTTTATAGTTTATGTCGTGTGAGGATTTTTAATTGTGACTCAATCTTGGAGAAAATTTTTCATCGCTGCTCCCTCAATTTTGGGAGTATTTGCCATGGGGCAAACCGCTCTTGCCAATGAAACCCCATCCCAAACACAACTTTTGGATCAAGTGGAAACCTATCACAACGGTGGGGCAAGTTTGAATCAAGTTAATAGCGTATTCCAACTGCGAGATGTCTCCCCTGGCGATTGGGCATTTGAGGCCCTGCGAAACTTAGTGGAACGTTATGGTTGTATTGCGGGTTATCCCGATGGCACGTATCGCGGAAACCGAGCACTCACTCGTTATGAATTTGCTGCGGGATTAAATGCTTGTTTACAACAAATTGAACGTCTGATTGCTGCCAATAGTGGCGGTGACGTGACTCGTGAAGACTTAGCGACCCTACAACGGTTAACCCAAGAATTTGAAGCCGAACTTGCCACTTTAGGCACTCGGGTGGATAACCTAGAAGGCAGGGTTGGTTTCTTAGAAGATAATCAATTTTCCACAACCACTAAACTGAATGGCAGTGTCGTTTTTGACTTAGCTGTAGCAGGCGGTGACGAAAAAGCCGTTGCTGCACCTGAACAAAACATTTCTCCGAGCATCTTTGGAGAAGAAGGAGGCGATGTTGATGAAGGCGTGCAGTTCACCAACCGTGTCCGCATGAACTTTGATAGCAGTTTTACAGGACGAGACCGTTTGCGAACGCGGTTAGAATTCTCTAATAACTTTACTCTTGGGAGTGCGACAGGAGCACAAGCAGCAGCTCGTAACCTCACCGCAGGGAACAGAGATAGCATTGAAATCGACCAATTAATGTATAGTTTTCCCATTGGCGATAATATTGTTGGTCATGTGGGCGCAACTGGCGTTTTAGTTGATGATATCTTTGATGCGGGTTCTACTGCTTCCTTTGCTTACGGCTCGATCAACCTCTTTACTGCATACAACAACCTCATCTATGATGTGAGCGCTTCTGACGGAGCCGGTTTTGGGGCAAACATTACCTTAAACGACCTGATACAAGTCGATTTAGGGTACTTCACCCCAGGAGGTGTAACCAGTAATCCAGACGAAGGGATTTTTGGAGGTGACTATTCCGCAGGGGCGCAATTAGGATTTGATTTTGGTGACCTTGACCTGTCTTTGGCTTACCTGCATAGTTATCAGTCTGGAAGAAGATTCTTTGATCTTTCTGGGTTTGTTGGTAGCCCTGCTGCAGCATTTCCCTTTTTAGTGGATACTGATGGGGATGGCTTGCGAGACACAAGACGGGCTAACTCTGCTGATCATTTCGGTGTACAAGCAAATTGGCGGGTTAGTGACGGCTTTAGCATCGGTGGCTATTTTGGCTTAGTCGATGCCCAAACTGAACAAGGACCCGATGGTGAGGCGCAACTGGTCAATTGGCTGGTCAACACCTCTTTTCCAGACTTAGGAAAAGAAGGCAGCGTCTTCATTCTTGCCTTTGGTCAACCCCCGAAACTCACCGATTCTGAGGGATCAGCCGTTCCAGAAGATCCTGATACAGGATATTTGTTGAATGCAGAATACCAATATCCGATCAATGACAATATCAGCATTGTGCCTGGGGTGAATGTTTTATTTAACCCTGACCACAATGAGGATAATGACACGGTTTATGTCGGTCGTTTACGGACACTGTTTAGCTTCTAGGGGGTTATCGGGTGGGCTTGACCCACCCAGCGAGATCTGATTACAACCCAGGTGTGGTTTGGGTAAATAAAGCAGTGAAATCAGTGGTTACTTCTTCTGGAGAGGCTGCTTCCGAAACCACATCAAACGCCTTATTTCGGGCTTCTGGAATCATTAGGGCTTGCACAATCAACTCTGCAACATCTTCTCGGGGAATGGTTGGAGACTCACGGTTAAGCAGCGTATCATGTTTTCCCACTAATAATTTCCGTTGTCCACCAGGTTCATTAATTAATCCCCCAGCACGAACAATCGTATAATCAATTCCCGAATCAATCAGGTATTCTTCTGCTGTTCTTTTCCAGATTAAAATATTGCCATTGCCCAGTTTATTCAGGGGATGATTTTCGTTGGTTCCCCCCATCGACCCCATTAAAATAATATGGTCAACGCCAGCTTCTTGCGCGAGATCAATTTGATTGACTTGTCCTTGATAATCAATGATTTCTGGGGTTGCATCTTCAGGATACATAAACTCAGGACGCTCTCCCTCTTTGGGCGGTTCTTTCATTTGCGGGACTGCACTGGTAACAATAATTAGGACGTGGCAATTTTGAATCGCAGGTTCAAGAGAATTTTTATCTCTAATATCACCAATATAAACGCCTTCCGACGAACCAAATATTTCTTTGATTTTTGCTTCTGATCGGGCAAAACCAAAAGCATTTAAGTCTGGATTTTGGCGTAATTTTTTCAGGACGATCGAGCCAGTTCTTCCAGTTGCTCCAGTTACTAAAACGTTTGTGTTAGTCATTTGATAGTTAAATCAGTTCAATTAATTTATAATGTAACCTGATTTCAGGGGCTTTTTGATGAGCCTGTCTTGCAAACGCCTCACCCATTCTTTGACGGCGTTCGTCAATCGCTTCAACGTCGCTGGAATAATTGAACCGCACTGGATGAAAACGTTAAAGCAAAGATTGAATGATTTTAATTGCGCCATCAGCATCATGGGCACAATAAACCTGTTGCGGACTTAAGGATTGAAAAAATTGGATTCCTGTCTCAGAATGATTGAGTAAAATAACAGGTTTACCGTTTTTCAAAGCAAGGGCAACTTCGGAAGCTGTTCCCATTCCCATGCCACAAGCGACAACCACGGCGCTGGAGAGGACATTAATATTATTCCGCGCATTTCCCATTTGTGTAAAAATTGCCAAATCCACAGCATCCGATATGCTAGTGTCATCAGCAGTGGGGAGAATGCCAAGGGTTAACCCATGGGCAGCTTTTGCCCCTTGGTTGGCAGCTTCCATCACACCTTGGTTTCGTCCTCCCGTGAGTAAAACCCAACCTTGTTGCGCGATCGCGCGGGCGAGTTCATAAGCGCATTCTTTGTCTGCTGTTGTTGCACCGTTTCCTGGTCCCATGATGCCAATGATGATTTTCCGCATTACTCAACCGGTCTGGTTACTGTGTCTGCTGTTACTATTATTACTGGTTTTGATTCCTCATTTCAGTAACGCCCAAAGTATCGGTTTAGAGTCTCGCATTTCTCGCATCGAAACGGAACTTTTCCAAGTGCGATCGCGCCTTTCTAACTTAGAATCACAAGTTTCTCGGGTCGATCAACCCTCTCCCCCAACTTCTCCTTCACCCACCCCACAACCGCCTACTCCTCGCCAACCAACTATTCCTCCTTCTCCAGAAATGTTTGATCGCCTAGCCACTCTCGTGATCGAATTAAAAGAAAGAGTACAAACCCTAGAAGAAAAAGTTGCTGCTTTAGAAGAAAAACCAAACCAAACATGATAATGAATAATTCCCAATCTACCCTTTCTGTCGAGGATCAAAAACAAGCACAAACGGTTTTAGACTTCTGGTTTGGTTCGCCAGACGATGACCATTATGGCAAACCTCGTCAAGAATGGTTTATTAAAAATCCAGAGTTTGACCAACAAGTGCGATCGCGCTTTTGGTCTCTTTATGAACAAGCAGCCCAAGGAAAACTCGACGCTTGGAAACACACACCAGAAACTTGTTTAGCCTTAATTATTCTCTTGGATCAATTTCCCCGTAACTTATTCCGAGGCGATCCGAGAATGTTTGAAACTGATCAAAAAGCCTTATCATTCGCAAAATATGCACTGAAACAAGACTATGATCGACAACTTTTAAATGTGCAGCGTTGGTTTATTTATCTTCCCTTTGAACATAGCGAAGATTTGGAAATGCAATATCGAGCGATTAGTCTTTTTTCGCGATTAAAAGATGATCCCGACAGTGAAAGTACCATCGACTATGCGGAACGCCATCTGAAAGTGATTGAAAAATTTGGACGCTTTCCCCATCGGAATGCGATTTTAGGGCGAGAAAGCACTCCCGAAGAAATTGCTTTTCTCGAACAACCTAGGTCATCTTTTTGAGCCAAATCTAGCAAATAGCACGGTAAGATAGGGGGAGTAAACCCTCATCTCGTAACAATTTATGTTTATTGCCGGATTATATTTAGCTTTAGGCGGACTCTATCTCCTGATTATTCCCCTGATGACTTACTTTTATCTCCAGCAACGTTGGTATGTTGCTGGATCTTGGGAACGGACTTTTATGTATTTTCTGGTGTTTTTCTTCTTTCCAGGCTTACTGCTACTGAGTCCGTTTCTCAACTTCCGTCCCAAACGCCGAGAAGTGAAAAGCTAAGACATCTTGAGGAATTATTAATGCGACGAATAGACGCGATCGCGATTACAGTTGGTGTTTTTATCGCAGGCGGTGTCGCCTATCTGCTACTGCGCGTGTTTGGCTTGAGTTCCCAAAATGCAGGGGTATGGAGTCAAGCCTTACTCGTGGCGGGCTTAGTTGGTTGGGTGAGTACCTATTTATTTCGGGTATTCACCCAAGAGATGACTTATAATAAACAACTCCAAGACTATGAAGATGCAGTGCTGCAAAAACGATTAGAGGAAATGACCCCTGAAGAGTTAGCACAACTGCAAAAAGAGGTGGAAGCGGAAAAAGCAGCAGAATCTTCCGCCAGTGAAAAATCTGAAGATAACAAGCCATCATGAAAACCGTTTCCCAATGTTTCCAGACTCTCCGTCAAGAAGGAAAATGTGCCTTAATCCCGTTTCTCACTGCGGGTGATCCCGATTTAGACACAACGGTGAAAGCCCTCGAACGATTAGATCGCGCAGGTGCGGATTTAATTGAGTTAGGAGTTCCCTATTCCGATCCCTTAGCCGATGGTCCCGTGATTCAAGCAGCAGCCACTCGCGCGTTAAAACAAGGGGTAAAGTTGGGAAATGTTTTGGAAGTGGTGGAAACCGTGCGTGATCAGGTGCAAGCACCAATTGTCTTGTTCTCTTACTATAATCCCATTTACCATCAGGGGGTGGATGCTTTTCTTTCACGGGTGGCGCAAGCGGGAGTGAAAGGATTAGTGATTCCAGATATTCCTGTAGAAGAAGCGGAAACGGTTTTCAATCCTGCCCAAGATTACGGGATTGAAGTCACCTTATTGGTTGCGCCCACTTCTCCCAAAGAACGTATCAGCGCGATCGCGCAACAATCCCAAGGGTTTATTTATTTAGTCAGTGTGACTGGGGTAACGGGGACTCGCACGGAAGTGGGGTGGCGCGTGAAGGAATTATTACCTCTGTTACGCAGTGTGACCGATAAACCAGTTTGTGTGGGCTTTGGGGTATCGCAACCGCAACACGCTCAACAGATTCGAGAATGGGGCGCAGATGGCGTGATTGCGGGAAGTGCGTTTGTGCGTCGGTTAGCCGATGCAGAGTCTCCAGAAGCTGGGTTAGACGAGTTAGAAACGTTTTGTCGGAGTCTCAAAGCTGCAATTTAGGTTTGTTATTGGTTCTTTGAATAGTGATAAATTAACCGTATCGAGGCTGAGAAGATTATTCCCATGAGTTACGCGATCGCGCTGAAGCAAGAGGAACAGTACCGCACCTACATCTTATCTGATGAAGAGCAACAAACCCGCTTAGAAATTGTCCCCGAAAGAGGCGGTGTTGTCACCAGTTGGCGCATTCAAGGACAAGAAATTTTTTATATGGATTGGGATCGTTTCCAAGATCCAGAAAAAAGTGTGCGGGGCGGGATTCCCATTCTCTTCCCCATTTGTGGCGATTTACCTGAAGATCGTTACACCCATGAGGGAAAAGAATATAGTCTGAAACGCCATGGTTTCGCCCGGGATTTACCGTGGGAAGTCACCGCACAAGAAACCGAAAATGATGCAGCGTTAACCTTTGTTCTCAAAAGTAACGATGAAACCAGAGCGGTTTATCCCTTTGATTTTGAACTAACTTTTACCTATCGTCTCCAAGACAACACACTTACCCTTGATCAAACCTATCGCAACTATTCGAGTCAACCCATGCCCTTTTCCACAGGGTTACATCCTTATTTCTGGGTAACGGATAAAAATCAAATGCAACTGGATATCCCAGCCAGTCAATATAAAGATAACGTCAGTCAAGGAACTTATGATTACGAGGGTAAATTTGATCTCAATCAAGATGAAATTGATGCCCAACTGCGTCCTCTCTCTCGTCAAGTCACTGCATTAACGTTATTAGACCGCGGTTTTACCATTAAATTAAGGTTTTCTCCCGAATATACAACGGCTGTCTTTTGGACAGTAAAAGGAAAAGACTTTGCTTGTATTGAACCATGGACAGCCCCTCGCAATGCGCTGAATACAGGCGAAGATTTGTTAGTGATTCCCCCTTGGGAAAGCAAGGATTTACAAGTGGTGTTTGAGATTGATCCTTTAACAGACGTGAGCGAGAATTCCCCCACCTCTACGAAGTAGGTGGGGGACGGGGCTTATAAAGGGCGGAATGCGATTCCGCCCACAGCCCCTCATGAAAGCGAACTTCACAACGAAGCCCGATCAGTTAGTATTAGGGCTTGACAAACTTCGGTTGTTACTTTAGCCTAAACGTAGCTTACGTTATATTTACCGCTATGCTACGAGCAATTAAGGTTAGAGTAACCACAAACTAGCAAAAGCCATTTCTGATGTGAGTTGGGGAATGTTTGTTAACTTCTTAGACTATAAGCTCAAAGAAAAAGGTGGAGTTCTAGTCGAGATTGACAGATGGTTTCCCAGTTCTAAACTCTGCTCTCACTGTCATTATGAATTAGAAAGTCTAACCCTAGATGTTAGGGAATGGACTTGTCCTCAATGTGGCACTTATCATGATCGTGACGAGAATGCAAGTGCCAATATAAGAGCAGAGGGAATCAGAATGCTTTCCGTCTCTGGAACGGGGACGGCTGCGATAGGAGGGGATAGAAGTCCTAAACTTGGTCGAAAGGTCAAGTTTGGGCATTCCCCTACGAGTATCGAAGCCCCAACCTCGATGAACGCAGGTTGGGGTAGTTCACGATGAAGGGTGCTGTTGGTTAATGAAGAGGATAGAAGAACAACGTGGTGGAATCGCTTAAAATTGGTCTGTTAGGTTTGGGAACAGTGGGAACCGCCACTGCTAGTATTTTACTGTCTCCAGAATCCCGTCATCCCCTACTCAAATCAATTGAAATTGCTAAAGTTGGCGTAAAAACAGTTGATAAACGTCGGGGGGTTGACTTTCCAGAGGGAGTGCTAACAACTGATTTAGAAGGTATTATCAGCGACCCCGAGATTGATATTGTTGTGGAATTGATGGGAGGATTAGAACCGGCGCGATCGCTGATCCTCAAAGCCATTACAAATGGTAAACATATTGTTACCGCCAACAAAGCCGTGATTTCTCGCTACGGAGAAGAAATTTATCGCGCTGCAGACACTAAAGGGGTCTATGTTCTCATTGAAGCAGCGGTTGGGGGCGGAATTCCCGTAATTCGTCCCTTACAACAAGCCCTCAGTGTCAACCAGATTCAAAGCATTTTAGGGATTATTAACGGTACAACCAACTTCATTCTCACGAAAATGACAGCAGAAGGAAGTGATTTTGCTGATGTTCTCACAGAAGCGCAAGAATTGGGTTATGCAGAAGCGGATCCCAGTGCGGATGTAGATGGCTATGATGCTGCGGATAAAATTACCATTCTTGCAACGTTAGCCTTTGGTCAACAGGTCAATTTAGATCAGGTTTCTTGTGAAGGGATTCGCCAAGTGAGTGCGGTGGATATCCAATATGCTAAACAGTTAGGCTTTGAAATTAAACTCCTCGCGATCGCGCAACAAGAAGAAAAAGGCTTACAAGTCAGAGTTCATCCCACTCTTGTTCCCAAAAGTCACCCGCTAGCGAGTATTGATGGGGTCAACAACGCCGTTTTACTGGAAGGAGATCCCATCGGACAAGTGATGTTCTATGGTCCAGGTGCAGGCGGTGGCGCAACTGCAAGCGCCGTGGTGTCTGATGTTTTAAACATTGCTGCAATGCTGACAACCAACGGTAGCGTCAATCCTCTGATGAAAATTCCTCAACATCCCAGCAGCGAACTGGTTTCTATTGCAGAATTAGTGACTCGTTTTTATGCTCGTATTATCTGCGTGGATCGACCTGGTGTGATTGGTAATTTGGGAACCTGCTTTGGCAAAAATGATGTCAGTTTAGAATCAATTGTTCAAATTGACTTTCAAAATGGTATGGCGGAAATTGTAGTTGTCACTCATAACGTGAAGGAAGAAAACTTCCGTCAGGCTCTAGCACAAATTCCGCAATTAGAAGCCATTGATCAAATTGAAATTCCCAGTGTTTTAAGAGTTTTAAGAGAGTAATTCTAGTTCACTAAAAGCCCAAAAGCGACGCTCTAAACACTCTAAAATCGCCAGCCGATCGCGCTCATACCAGAGGCTAGAATTAATCTGATAACGCCCGTTTTTTCGCATCAATTTCACGCCAATTAGATGCAGCAATTGACGGAATAACGAAATCGGTTTCTGGTCATCTGTGTTTAAATTGAGCTTGCGATCAATCCCCAAAGCATGAGTTTTTTCGGATAACTGTTTGAGATCAAGAGACTGATTCGTCCAAGTTTTTTCTAAGTCTAGAAATTGCGGTAAATTGAGACTAATGAGTCCTTGAATTATTGACCATTGCTGGTGCATTTCGCGGATCAAATTTTGTTCCATGGCGGAATACCAAACAGACCGGATCATCTGTTGAGCAATGTCGGGATGATGAATGAGCCAAAATCGTTCTTGTTTCGCAATAAAAGCGCGATCGTCGTATAAAACTCGCTTGATAAATTGGGGACTCCAAACTGATTTTTTCTCAATACCAGGCAGTTGTTTTCTTAACAGCTTGTGCATCATTTTCGCTTGTTGGTTATTGTCACTCCTTCCCCAATAAATCGCTTCTGCATTGGTAAATTTGACAGTTTCTTTTGCTGTTTTTTCTTGTTGTTTCGCAGCAGGACAACTGTCTAGGGTAACTAACTCCACCTGCTGACCCTGATGAATCAAAGCCTGATAAAGACAGTCCCACAAATGAGATTGTTCATAACCTTGAATCGCTTTCAAAACACAAAAAGTTTGATAATGACTGTCTTCCGTTACTATCCTTACATCTTGGATAAACTGTTCAACAACGGCTTTGGTTTCTTTCCCTTCTAATAAGGTATTTCCCGTTTGCACAATCAAGGCTTGCATAGCTTCCATTAACGATTCTGGAAACTGAAAACTGGGGGACTGATTTTTAACTTGTCCGTAACGAGAACACCACAACCAACGGGTTAATTTCGGATCGCGCACCCGACTCATCATTTGTAATTGAGCATTGGTTTGTAAAATCCCAAAAAAGAGACAAAACTGATCGGTAAAATAATCTCGGATACTAATATCAACCCCAGCTTCTGCTGCGGGGGTATAAATCAGATAGTCGGGACAAACCATTTCAATATAACAATTCGGATCTTTCAGAAAAGTTTGAATTTCCTCATTAGCAATGGTTTTAGAATCAATCCGCAGTCCTTGTTTTCCTGTTTGCGATAATAATTGATCTAGGGCTTCTGCTTCCAGTTGGCTATCCGTACAAACAACGGGTTTAGCAGAAACTTCTGATAATTGTTCAAGTAATGGAGAGCGATCGCTGCTTTTTCCTTTTCCGTTTTCATCGCGACTTTCTTGGAGAATTTTTACGGTAAACGGTTCACTTTGATAACGATTTTCGACCTTCACTAAGGGACGCGCTTTCCCTGCTAAAGTATGGAGATAATCCACACACCAATCCGTTAGCATTCCATCTAAACAAAAAACTCGTTTTGCTTGCTGTAGGGCTTGAGAAAACCGTTGAATAATTTCCTCTCGTTTCTGTTTCAACGTTTCTCCCATTAACAAATGCGTCACCACAGCAATCGCTTCGTCAATGATGATATTTTTCCCCGCAAAGTCTTCTGGAGAAAAATGATGCAAACTATCCACACATAACGCCAGTTGTGAACTGGGAACTGAAATTAAATCAAACGCTTGTTCGGTTTGTAAATGAATAAAGCCCCAGCGTTGACAAGATTGCAGCAGTAAAGAATTACGATGTCCTAAGGCTAGCCATCCTTCCTCTCGCAACTCAGAAATCACCTTACTCAGCCAAGTGGTTTTCCCACTCCCTAAACTGGATTTAACCGCAAGAATGGTTCCTTTCTCTGGCGTTTCCCAGTCAAAATATTCTTGATTAATAATGTGGGTTGATTGATAGGTTTGATGTTGTCGAGAAGAATTTTTCGTTTCCAGTCCCGCTTCTGCTGCTAACTCCTCCACTAAGGAACGAAAGACTTTTCCTCTGGGTGTTCCATTTCCTCCCTGTAAAAAATGTCGATATTGAACCGCACCGCCTCCCACTTCACAGCCAAAACAATACCACTCTCCTGTATTCGGATTTAAACTAAACGCTGTCCCACTTTGGGATTGATGACGGGGACAATACCCGCGCCAGGTTTCCCCAAATTCCTGAAACTGGTGTCCCGACCAATTGTAAATTTGTTCAATACTGAGACGCTGCGTGGCTTCTTGCAGTCGAAAACTCAACTCATGATTCCCCTTAACCTCACTGGGGAATGGACGTATCCCAGATGTCATGACATGATGACTTTTTTGAGCTTGGGGTTGAGTCTGGCGGATGAGAAAATCACAAAGCCAAGTTGGCGCGATCGCGACCGCTTTTGCTTCTGGTGCAACTAGCCAGCGATAATGACCTGTTTCCCGATGAAATGAGGGGGGAAGAACGGATTGATGCTGATTATAGCGAAATTCGAGTAATTCTCCTGCACGGGTCGTAAAATTCTCCCACTGGGTAACAGTTTTCCGACGAAACAACTGCAACTTCTCTTGCTCGGAAGCGGGAACTTGATATAGCAGTTGACGGCGACCCGATTTTCCTGATGTCCAAGAGACGGTTTCGGGAAGTGGCGTTTCCGCAAGATTCGTTAATAATTCTTCCGCACTACTCCCATCTACATCAACAGCGAGTAACCCCCCAGAGACATCCCCCAAACGTAACCCATAACCCGAACAAAACGCATGATAAGGTTGACCCGTGCGTTTACTGATTCGTTTTTCTCCCCGCTTCAGGAGATCAGCAATTTGGTAATGAGGAATAAAGGCTTCATTTTGCCATCCGTCTCGATAAGGGCGTTTTTCCCACAAGGGTGTTAAACTCCAGTGAGACGGTAAAACCGCAAGGGCTTCCACGAGTTGTTCAGCATTAGGAACGGGTTGAAACGGAGTCCAATCAAGCATTGGGAAAAGTAGATCGTCACGACAGTATCCAACAGGAGACTAACTACTATAGCGAATCCTGATGTTAGAGTGCTAGGGAAAAGGCAACAAGAAATTTTCCCTCACCCACACTCTTGTTCAAGCCAAGATTGGGCTAAGGCTATAGCTTCCCGTGGGGTTTTGATTTTCCCTTCAATGACAGCAATTTGTAGTTCTGTGAGAAGTTCCCCAATTTGAGGAGAGGGGGATAGATCAAGCGATCGCAGCAAGTCTTTTCCTGTTACCAAAGGCTGCGGATACGCCACTGGGTCATTTGAGTTTAAATAGCGTTCAATGAGTGGTTGAACAGACTCAAGGCTTAACCCTTTCGCGATCGCAGTTAAAAGCACAACTGGAAACACTTTTCCCGCATCTTGGAAGAAAAAATATTGATCGCGCAGTGTCATTTCTGCAATGTTTTCTTCTAAGAGACGAGGAAGGAGATTTAAAGTATTCGTAACCGTCCGAATTTCCGCGCGAGAGTATTTCAAAGCCATCAGTTGGGCTTCTGCTTCTTCTGGAGAGGAGGAGACGAAACAGGCTAATTTTGCAAGGGCTTGTAACGAGTCTGATTCCCCACCGACATTATTGTCCCAAGTGGGGGGAAGGGAGGGAAACTGTTGGCTTAAGATTTCCTTGGCGGTATCGATTTGTTGGACTTTTTCTACACTTTCTTGAGTTAGATTCGGAAACCAAGGGGAAAGGACACCATCTTCCCAGGCTTGCTGTAAATAAAAACTCCCCTGAGATGTCGCGAGAAGATAAGAGAGTTCGGTTTGAATGCGTTCGGCTGCCACTGCTTGTAAACAGGGTGCAATCTCGCGGATGCTTTCACGGGTGCTTTCATCAATGGTAAAGGTCAGTTGACCCGCTTGTCGATAGGCGCGGAGTAAGCGTAGGGGATCATCTCGCAAGTTTTGCGGTGAAACCATTTTGATCACTCTGGCTTCTAAATCTTGTTTTCCCTGTAGCGGATCGATTAAGGTTTGCGATTGAAGATGATGCGCGATCGCGTTGATGGTAAAGTCTCGACGGTGTAAGTCTTGTTCTAAACTTTCCCCTTCAATTCTGGCAAAATCAACCGTTCCCTCTGCAAAGACAATTCTTGCCATATCTCGTTCTGCATCCAAGACCACAAACCCCGCCTGACAACGGTTTGCGATTTCACGCGCCAGTTCCACCGCCTGATCTTCTAGAATTAAATCAAAATCAAATGGGTCTCGTTGTCGATTTAATAGCGCGTCCCGAACTGTTCCCCCCACTAAACACGCATCCGCAGGAAGCCACGCTTGAGGAAATGGTAACTTTAAATGTGATAAGCGATCATTCATAAAACTGTTAACAAAAAACGAATCACCCACTATTCCTAAGCTAAACTAGCACTAAAAGTAAGCAGGGTGAAAAAGCATACTATGTGTATCTGTATTAACTGCCACTATGTCGATCGCTGCACGACTTATCATGCGGTAGAAACGCAGCACGAACAACCTCACCTTACGGATAATCCTGATTTTGAACCCGTTGAACCCACGGTTAACGTTAACATTCGTCCCCAAGAAGACTACATTGAAGTGGAATGGGATGTTGTCGGTTGTGAAAGTTTCCTTGAAGAAGCGGGGAAATGGGCAAAATTACGTCCTGGTGAACCCGTTCCCACTTAAGTTTCATTGAATCACTGATCAAGCGTTAAAGTTCCATCTTAAGCGATAGTCTTGTTGATTTTCGCAGGTAGTAGAATGGACATTTTAATGATTTTTTTGATCAGGATTGGGTGAAATGGGAAATTTAAAATCGGCAACAATGTGGTGCGCGATCGCGTTTGTTTTACTCTGGAATTCTGGCTTTATCGGCGCAGAATACGGTTTACCCTCTGCAGGAACATTTACGTTGTTATTCTGGCGATATCTAGTCTTAAGCCTGATCTTGTTCCTTTATCTCCAAGCAAGTCAACGTTTCTTCATTCCCGATCGCGCAACTGTTTTTCACACCGCATTAGTCGGCATTTTAGCCCATGGCGTTTGGCTGAGTTGTGTCCTCCTCGCTTTAGAACAAAATGTCCCCGCAGGAATTGTCGCGCTGGTGGTTGCCCTACAACCCCTTGTCACTGGGGCTTTCTCGGGAATTGTCGTTGGGGAACGGGTTAATTTTTGGCAGTGGTTGGGCTTAACCATTGGCTTTCTTGGGGTCGCGATCGCGGTGGGAACTCGAATCCAACTCAATAATGATGCTTCAACAATCGGTTATTTCCTGCCCTTTGGTTCTGTGATTGCCATTACGATTGCCAGCCTTTTACAACGCCGAAAAGAAATTTCACCAGAAGATCACACTCCCCTCACCGTGAGCCAAACCTTATTTTATCAAAGTCTTGCCACAAGTTTAATCCTATTTTTCCCCGCGATCGGGGTCGAGAAATTAACGATACAATGGAATCTGCCCTTCGTGGCAACTTTAAGCTGGCTGATTCTTGGAGTTTCCCTTGGTGCTTACGGTTTAATGTGGAAACTTCTTTCTGAGTTAGATGCCACACGAGTCGCGAGTTTATTTTATCTCGGTCCACCCGTTACCATGGGGATGGCTTGGCTTGCCTTTGGCGATATTCCACAACTCACGGATGTCATTGGTTTAGGAGTCGTGATTGTGGGCGTTTTCTTCGTACAACTGTCTAACAAGATTCGTTTGCAGAAGAAAATCAAGAGACAACAGAGAGATTAGAAGCTGTTTTCATTTAATTTTTGATACCCATCCTCAACAACCCCTTTTCCACGGAGAAAGCCTGTATTTGCCCCAGGACAAATATAGTTTAAAGTTTCAGAGGAAAATCGCGCTTGGAGTTTCTCAACATTTCTTAACTGTCTGCGCCAATGAAACGTTTTACGACTCACAATCGGGGTTAAATTTCCTTGCGGGTCAATTAACAAATGACGACCCGAAAATAAAACGCCACCGTGAAAAGGAACATAGAGACAAGAAGAGCCTGGAGAATAACCGCACGTCCACATTCCTGTTGCATCCCCAAGGTTAATTTCTTCTGCAAAAGAAGTTACTTTCACTTCGGGAAGCAAGTAGGCTTCCTGTTCTTGAACCATCACCTCACAGTCTAGATCAGATTGGAGTTGACGAACTCGACTCATCCCATCACGATGGGTCAGAAATAGCCAACGGACTCCACCCTGCTGCTGCAAAAATTCCTTAAAAACAGATTGTTGCGGGTCATTCCACACTGGACAATCCACTAAGATATTACCTTCATTGCCTAGAATGAAATAAGAGGTTCCCCCTAAAGTCTCTCGATTTGGAGGAAAGGCATAAATTCCTGTTAAGATTTCACGGGGAGGCTTTGGGGAGGTCGTCGTTACAGAAGACGAATTGTTGTTTGTATCAGCACACATGGGTCTAGAGTCTTGTCTGAGAAATCTGTGTCAGGATAGAAGCGGGACAACTAATGTAGCATAAACTCAGGAATTACGTCTTGTATTTTAGTAAAGTTTTCAATTTAATCATTTCTTTTTGACCGTTGGTCAATTTCGTCCATCAACTGAGTTCAATATGGATTTTTTCTTTATTTTATTACTATTAGCAGGAATTACTTATCTTTTGGTGCGTCGGAGTGCCAGTGGCTTGACAACGACTCCCATTTGGTTATTATGGTTTGTTGTCATGATTCCTGCTTTTACCTGGAGTCTTTGGCTATTATTTATGGGGGAAGAAGCAGAAATTCCTGTTTTATTAATTTTAATTCCCTTTATTCTTTCTCCACTTTTATATTTTTGGCTGTTACAACGGGGAAGACAAGATCCCACCACAGCCAATTCTTCTGAGTCTGTTGAGAAAGAACCCCTCAAGGAAAAATTAAATGATATCTCTCTTGAAAAAGAAGATAACAACTCCCAATCAACTCGGATTTTAAGTCAATCGGAAGAAGAAAAATTAAAAACTTGTTTTCCTTGGGAGGTCTATTATTTACAAAATGTTGACTATGGGGGTCAAGCGGTTTTGTGTCGCGGAAAATTACGCACTGTTCCTGAAAAAGCCTATCAGAAAATTCAAACTAATGTCCAAAAGCAATTTGGGGATCGCTTTTTAATCTTATTCCAAGAAAGTTTTCAAGGCGAACCTTTTTTTGCACTCGTTCCCAACCCCAAAAAAGAAAAGAAAGAAACGACTCAAGATCAGGACTTAAATAAGCCTTGGCTGGCTCTAAGTTTAGCCGTGATTACTTTATTTACCACAACAATTATCGGCGCGAATTTAGCAGGTGTCTCTTCAGAAGAGTTTCAATCCAATCCGAGTTTATTGCGGGAAGGATTACCTTATGCTTTAACCTTAATGTGGATTTTAGGCTGTCATGAATTTAGCCATTATTGTGCTGCCATTTATTATAAAATTAAAGCAACGTTACCGTATTTTATTCCCGTTCCCTTCTTTTTAGGAACATTTGGGGCGTTTATTCAAATGCGGTCACCGATTCCTCATCGTCGGGCTTTATTTGATGTCGCGATCGCGGGACCATTAGGCGGATTTATTATGACTGTTCCTCTCTTATTTTGGGGACTGTCTTTGTCCGAAATTGTTCCCCTTTCCGAAGAATCGGCGTTACTCAATATTAATTCCCTCGACCCCCGTTCTTCCCTTTTAATGACAGTCTTTTGTAAAATAGCTTTAGGCAGTCAACTGGGAGCAGAATCTGCCATTGATTTACATCCGATCGCGATCGCGGGTTATATTGGTTTAATTGTAACTGCTTTAAACTTAATGCCAGTGGGACAACTTGACGGCGGACATATTGCACACGCCATTTATGGACAGCGAACTGCTGTTATTATTGGTCAAGTTTCTCGCTTATTAATGTTAATCCTCGCCTTAGTTGAACCCAGTTTTCTCATTTGGGCAATTATTTTATTTTTCATGCCAATTATAGATGAACCAGCCCTTAATGATGTAACAGAATTAGATGATATCCGTGACTTATTAGGCTTTTTAGCGTTAACTTTGTTAGTAACAATCTTATTACCCCTTCCTGCAACTTTTACCGATTTACTCAATGTTTAATTACAGAAGATTTTAACCAATAACGAAGAACAAAGAACAAATGAGCAAAGAAAATCAACCTAATGGCATTAAAATTATCGCTCAAAATCGCAAAGCACGGTTTCTGTATGAGATTTTAGAAACCTATGAAGCGGGTATTCAACTCATTGGTACAGAAGTGAAATCTATTCGTGCGGGGCGTGTCAATTTACAAGATGGCTACGCTTTAATTCGTAAAGGAGAAGTATGGCTGATTAATGTTAATATTTCTCCTTATGAAGGAAGCGGTGCTTATTTCAATCATGAGCCGAAACGAACCAGAAAACTGTTACTACATCGCCAAGAAATTAGTAAATTAATTGGGAAAACCGAACAGAAAGGATTAACTTTAGTTCCTTTAAAGATGTACTTAAAAAAAGGAATTGTCAAGTTACAAATTGGCTTAGGAAAAGGGAAGAAATTACATGATAAGCGCGAAACGATTAAACGTCGTGAAGATCAAAAAGAAATGCAGCGTGTGGTTAAGCGGTACTAACAATTCCTGACCATTGCACCGCTTTTTCCCGGCTACGACGATAGGAAAAGAAATGTTCTGATTCTTGATAAGTGCAGTGGGGTGCAATGGCAATTTGTTCTGGATGAAAGCCCATTTTTTCCAGTTGTAAACGGTTAACGCAACGGACATCTAAACGAACTTTTGCTGGGTCTGGATCTTGAATTAGGGGAGAAACGTCAGATTCCCACAGTTGTTTGAGAATTTCATCGGAAGATAGGTTCGCTTCTTCAGGAAATAAACTGCGCCCAACTTGTGCAGCAACGTCTAAACCCACTTGATACACTTCCCCACTAATCGCAGGGCCCAAAGCGACTCTTAAATCCGACAGTTGGCTGTTCTGGTCTAAAAACTGCGCGATCGCGCAAGGTAAGATAGATAAAGCAGTCCCCCGCCATCCTGCATGAACCGCAGCCACTTGTTGAGTTTTGACATCCGCAATCAAAGCGGGAGTACAATCCGCACTCGCCACCCATAACGCTTGGTTTCTCCCATCACTCCCTAAACCATCCGCTTCTAAAAATTCAGTTTTGGCTGCCATGATTTGAGAAGGAGAAACCACCTGTTTCCCATGGACTTGTTTGGTTCGGTAGGCGGTTGCATCAGGGGTCAGAATTTGGGTTAACTCATCTAAGGAATAGTCTCCAAAATGGCGGGTAAAAAAACCATGAGGAAACTCCTCTAATAATCGACACTGTAAATAGCTGAAGCCTTGTCCTTCTCGCCATTGCCAAGTGACTTGTTCCGTTGAAGAAATTGAGGAAAAAACCACAGTTCTTAATTTCCTAAAAGATTGACACTCTAACCAATTATGAATTATGAACGATGAATTCTGCATTCTTCCCCCTGTTTGGTACAATCAGTATGCCCTTGCTACAGTAGTAAAGCGGAATCTCTAAGACAAACCAGACATCTGTCTCCTGTTGGAAGATACCAAAGCGGTATTTAACTCACTCCCCAAATTAGAAGACAATATAAAAGAATCAAAAAGCGTTCTGAGGAGAACCATTCATGTTGCGAAAACTTATTTTAATCACAGTGGCGACTGTGTTTTTTGCCTGTCAACTGCTTGTCAACCCTGTCTCTGCTTTAGAACTCGATGAAGAAAGTCGCACCGTTCAATATAATGAACAAGGCGATGAAGTCGTGATTAGTATTAAAGAAGCAGAAAGAGGGAAACGTCTCTTTAACGACACCTGTGCACAGTGTCATTTAGGTGGTGTCACTAAAACCAATCCCAACGTTGGCTTGAGTTTAGAAGCCTTAGAGCGTGCAGAACCCCCTCGGGATAATATTGCAGGGTTAATTGATTATATGAAAAACCCCACCACTTACGATGGGGAAATTGATATTAAAGAGATTCACCCCAATACCGTGCGCTCTGATATCTATCCTGAAATGAGAAACCTAACGGACGATGATCTCGAAGCGATCGCGGCTCATATTCTCATTCAACCGAAAGTCCGAGGAAGACAATGGGGTGGCGGTAAAGTCTATAACTAAGGCTTAACTGATGACCTCAAGTCTGTCTCGTGTCCCTCCTCATGAATTTGGGGAGGGATTTTTAGTACACTATTACAAATAAACGTCACGATTAAAGTTACAGGAAAGCCTGATCCCTATGACTATTGAAGCAGCAATGGGAGAAGAAGCCATTAAGGAAAATTTAGAACAGTTCCTGATTGTTCTATCAGTTTCTTTAGGCGTAGCAACCCTCTCCCAAATTTCCAGTTTCTTTCGCCAAATTCCCTATACGTTACTTTTGGTTATTGTTGGCTTAGGATTAGCATTTGTTGACATCCGACTCGTTAATCTTTCTCCCGAATTAATCTTAGAAATCTTTTTACCCCCACTCTTATTTGAAGCAGCGTGGAATATTCGCTGGCGTAATCTCAAAAAAAATTTATTTCCCGTTGTTTTACTTGCCATTATTGGGGTTGTTATATCAGTGGTTGGGATTGGTTTTAGTCTCAACTATTTTAGTGGCTTATCCCTCCCCATTGCTTTGTTAGTCGGTGCTATTTTAGCAGCAACCGATCCTGTTTCTGTTATTGCTTTATTCCGAGAACTAGGAGTGGGAGAACGCTTAACGGTTCTCATGGAAGGAGAAAGTTTATTTAATGATGGTGTTGCGGTTGTTGCTTTTAGTCTATTAGTGGGAATTCCCCTCGGAACGCAAGAATTTTCGGTCACTAATACCCTCATTCAATTTGTTACCTTTACAGGGATTGGCATCGGTGCGGGGGCGTTAATTGGCTTTGGAATTTCTTATTTAACGCAGCGTTTTGATTTGCCCTTAGTGGAACAATCTCTGACTTTAGTTTCTGCTTACGGAACTTATTTAATCACTGAAGAATTAGGCGGTTCTGGTGTGATTGGTGTGGTGACAGTCGGGCTAATTTTAGGGAACTTTGGCTCTCGCATTGGCATGAATCCGCGGACTCGTTTATTAGTTTCAGAATTTTGGGAGTTCATTGCTTTTTTTGTCAATTCAATTGTCTTTCTCCTGATTGGCGATCAAATCAATATTCGCGGTTTAGCCGATAATGGACAGTTAATTTTAATCACAATTATCGCCCTAGTGATCATTCGTGCTATCAGTATTTATGGCTTAGGAACAATTAGTAATTTAATCACGAAACAGGATATTAGTTGGCAAGAAGAAACGGTTTTATGGTGGGGCGGTTTACGCGGTTCGGTTTCCATTGCGTTGGCGTTAAGTGTCCCTGTCATGTTAGATGGGAGACAAGATATTATTGAAGCGGTGTTTGGCGTTGTCCTCTTTACCTTGTTAGTCCAAGGATTGACGATGCAAACCGTTATTGAGAAGCTAGGCTTAATCGGCGATCGCGCTCAACGTCGTACCTATAGCGAATTAATCGCCCGTCGCAGTGCGCTCGAACGGGTTTTAGCCCACTTAAATGCGGTTCCCCCCTCCCCCAGTATTGATGAAGAGTTTAAAGACTACCAAAGAGGCTTAGTCAAAGGACAACTCGAAAGCGTCAACCAAGAAATTACGAAGCTACAACAATCTTATCCCCAGTTACGATCTTTAGAACAAGAACAACTGCGGGAACAACTTTTAGAAGTGGAAGCAGACACTTACGCTGAGTTGATTCGGGCGGGTAAACTCAATAATAATCTATCTCCCTTATTGCAAGAAGTCCTCGCCAAACCAGAGTGAGAGGGAAACAATTATGTTTCGGTCTCAGGTGATCAAGTGCTACGAGTTACCCTATTGCACCCTAGAAATTCTCCGTCAAGATCGGTTTCGGTTGGTGATCGAAAGTTTTGATCTCAACTCCGAACCTACATTTCAAATCAGCAGCGATCGCGCTCATCTCATATCCCTTGCTCAGACCGTACAAAAACAGTTACAATCAGTTCACCCTCCTGGCCATCAACCACTGGACAAACAACCTGCTTATCCAGTTCATTGGGTAATTGAGGATCAATCCTACTCAACGCAACTGAGTTGGGGACAGCTTTCAGATCTAGCCAAAATTTTAGACCAATACCAAACTGATGTCGAAAAGAATCCCAGCTTTAATGGGAATACTCAAAAATATATGATTAGTTTGATTGCTCTCTTATTCATCATTATGGGCGGAATCATCGCCAGAGCGAAAATTCATCCTCAACCGTTGAAAACAGAGGTTCAATCTTCTTCTGTCTCACCTCCAGAAAACAGCACTGCTTCTTCTTCGGCGACCGCTTCGGAAACCCCACCGACTCTTTCTCCTCTCCCCCCCTCCCCGAAGCGAAAACTAAAATTGTCTGACTCCCTTGCCAAGCTGGATCAACTCTCGCCTCCCGCTTCAATCACAATTCCGACCCCCGTCCTTACGGATCGCCCCTCTCTTCCCCCACCGCAACCGATCCCTGATCCCATTTCTCCCCCTCCCCAACCTCAGTTTCAAGAGTCAGACATTCCCGCCAGAAAACAAGTCAACCTTCCCACCAAACCTCAGCCAGAAACCTTATTTGACCACACCCCACAAGTGGCTCAAATCCGAAAGTATTTTCAATCTCGATGGAATCCCCCCGAAAACTTAAAACAAGACATCGAATATCAAATGATTATTAACTCGAATGGCTCTCTGGAAAAAATTATTCCCCTCGGGACAGTTGCACAAAACTATGTGTCACTTCTTCCTTTTCCAAAATTAAATCAAGATTTTGTCTCGGCTTCCCCCACGCAAACTCAGCAAAACATTCGCTTGGTTTTTCGTCCCAGTGGTCAGGTCGAGACCTTTCTGATTCATGAAAATTAAATTTGATGAAGCAATCAATTTTGTGAGTCAAGCGAATTGATTGCCAAAAATCGCTATGATTTAGGATATAAGGATTTATCTTTTTAAGTTCCGTGAGTCAGTGTATTAATCCCGATTGTCTCCATCGAAATCCCCCGAAAGAACAATTTTGTGAACGGTGTGGTGAAAAACTTTTACTACGAGAACGGTATCGAGCAATTCAGCCACTCAGTGCAGGGAGTTTTGGTAAAACCTTTGTCGCCATTGACGAAGATAAACCATCGCGATCATATTGTGTGATTAAGCAATTTCTTCCCAAAGCTCAAGATCGCTTTTCTATGGAGAAAGGATCTGTACTTTTTGAACGGGAAGCCCAGCAGCTTGATGAACTAGGAAAACACCCACAAATTCCCGAGTTACTCGCTTATTTCACGGAAGGTAATTATAAATACTTAATTCAAGAATATATTAGTGGTCTCGAACTCAGAAAAGAGCAAGAAACATTCGGTGTTTTTAACGAGAAAAAACTCCTGAAATTTCTCTATGAGATCTTATCAATCTTAGAATTTATTCATAACAGACACATTATTCATCGTGATATTAAACCAGAAAACATTATTCGCCGATCGCGCGATCGCAAACTGGTCTTAGTGGATTTTGGGGCAGTGAAAGATCTAAAAGGATTAAGGATTGCCCCAGCGGGAACGATTATTGGCTCAACGGGCTATACAGCCCCCGAACAATGGCAAGGCAAAGCAACAGTAGCCAGTGATCTCTACAGCGTTGGTGCAACCAGTATTTATTTATTAACGGGAATCCAACCAGGGGATCTGTTTGATTACTTAGAGAATCAATGGATCTGGCGTAAAAAATTGGGCGTTAACACGATTAGTGAAGGCTTAAGTCGGATTTTAGATCGATTACTCGCTCTCCCACTTTCTCAGCGCTATACCTCAGTTGAGGAAGTGTTAACCGATTGGCACGCTTTAGACAATACCTCTCTCGACCTTTTAGAGGAGGAGGATGATCTTGAACAACCTCTAGAACTTCATTCTCACCCCACCGATCAACAGGATTTAGCTGCATTTTGCTTTCTCACCGATCAAAAACAAATCATCTCACCCTCCAATGAGACTGAAGGCAGCGAGATTGAAACCAGTTTCTTTTCCGATGCTGATGTCTCTAATGCCCAAGAAGACGGCCCTATTGAAATTAACCAGATTCACCCCAGCCTGAGAAGACTCTTAAACGTCCGTAAACCTGTTCACCCTACCTTAAAAAAACTTTTAAATGACCGCGACCCTGACTATATTCGCGTTGATATTCAAGTTAATAGCGCCCTGAAAATTATTGAGCATTCGGAAAATGCTGGGTATTTTGCCACCTCCCCAGAGTTAATCCAAGTCGGGGTGGATGCGCGTCGGGGATTTCCTGAATTAGTCGGTTTAGAAAAAATTGCTGCTGAAATTCGCCAAGGTCAAAGACAAAGCCTAGAACTGAAAGAAATTTCTCGGGAGCAAGAAGCCAACACTCCTCTCTATTTTGACCTTTATTTTACCTGTGACCCCGGGGAATCTCAAAGTGAAAATATGCTGATGATCTTAATTATTGAGGCAACAGAAGCCGTTTCGGAGGAAGAGAACTTCACTCCATCTTTTGATCGCTCCTTAACCCTAGAACAAGGTCAGGCAGCTTTGGTTAATCAGCAAGACCCGCTAACCAAGCTCCCGAATCGTGAGGCGTTTGAGGACTATTTGTATGAAGAATGGCGACATTTAAAGCGTCAGCAGCGATCGTTGGCTTTGATTCTCTGCGATTTGGATTATTTTGAACAATATAACGAAACCTATGGTTACGCTGCTGGTGATCAATGTTTACAGAAAGTGGCAAAAATTTTGCAATCTGTTGTGCGACGCCAGGCTGATATGATTGCTCGTTTTGAAAGTCAGCAGTTTGCGCTGATTTTACCCGATACCGAAAATGAGGGGGCTTTATCCGTGGCGGAGAGTCTCTCTCAGGAATTGGCAAACTCAAAACTGCCCAACGACGGCGCAGGGAGAAGAGGAGTTATAACCTTGAGTTGTGGCGTAGCAAGCCTGATTCCTAGCAATGAGCTACACCCCAAAACTTTAATCCAAAATGCTGATCACGCGCTGAGGCAAGCGAAAGAACAAGGGCGCGATCGCGCTGTCCTTTTTCAAGATCAAAACTAAACCGAACTTTGGGCGAGAAGTGCCGTCCCATAAGCAGCATCCTGATACGGTGAAACCCTAACTGGCACTGACAACAGTTGTTCCCGAATTTGTTGCCAAACTGGGTTTTTCGCCCCGCCTCCTGCTGTATAAACCTGATGTAACGGTGTTGCTCCTAAGTCTTGTAATTTTTGATATCCTTGGGCTTCAATACGAGCCATACTTTCTAACAAGCCTTGTAGAAAGGTAACATCACTTTCAGGACGAGGACTTAACTGAGGAGATAAGTTTGGATCATTGATCGGAAACCGTTCCCCAGCTTGCACAAGGGGATAATAATTTAAATCTGTGCGCTGTGTGGGATCAATTTGTTCAGAAAGTTGTTTTAAGTCTTCATCACTAAAAAACTTCCTTAAAACCGCCCCACCTGTATTAGACGCGCCACCCGTTAACCATAAATTCCCATAACGATGGCTATAAACCCCATATTCACTCGCTTGCACAGGGGTTTCACTTAATAGCTTTAAGACTAACGTTGAACCGAGAGAAGTCACAGCCTCTCCTGGCTGCTTCGCCCCACTGGCGATAAACGCTGCAATACTATCAGTGGTTCCCGTACCAACTTGGCAATCTTGCGGTAACTGGAATTTTTCAGCGAGATCGGGTTTGATCTTGGCAACAACCGTTCCTGGGGCTAACACTTGCGGTAAAATGCCAAAACAGGATAAAGTTTTCAGCCATTGCGGATAACACAGACTCTCCACATCATATCCCAGTTTGAGGGCGTTATGATAGTCGCTGATGCCCAGTTTGCCATGGAGGAGAAAGCCTAACCAATCTGCTTGATGGAGGAAAAATTCCGCTTGGGAAAAGAACGGTTGCTGTTGCCAATAAAGGAGTTTCGCTAAACTAGAGGAAGCACTTTGCACCAAATGATTAGTCGGTGCAATTGGTTGCAGTTGTTCTAAATCGGAGTCGGGAGCGCGATCGTTATATAGCAAAGGGGAGGTGAGAGGATTGCCAGCGCGATCGCAGAGTAAAACTGTTGCTGATGTGCCGTTAATGGCGATTTTAGTTAGATTTTTTCGCAGCGCGATCGGAATTTCCGCTAAAAGAAAAAACAGAGCCTCTCGCCATTGTTTGACCCAGTTATCCTTTCCTTGAAAAGAACATTCCCTTTGTGTCTGGATCTGTTGAGACTCATCAATAACCACTGCTCTCGCCCCTGATGTGCCAAAATCAATCCCAAGATACAATTTCATCATTTAGAATTAGCTCAAATTGAAAAAACGCGCCCCTCGTAATCGAACCTTAACCTGCTCAGAGCAAGAGCAAGCAAGACTTAGCCCCTGTTTACTGTCTGTGGATTCCCCAGTTAGTGTGCATGATATAGCAGGGAAAATTATTAATCAAGATTTTTTTAAGACAGCCCCCTATTTACCGCAATCTTTTATAGATCTCTTGATTATGGATCCCCCTTATAATCTTTCTAAGAACTATCATGGGCATCTGTTCAAAGAAAAAGAAAAGGGAGACTACCAAAATTGGTTTTCATTGATTTTAAATTTAATCAAACCCCTCCTGAAACCCACCGCAACCATCTACATTTGTTCGGATTGGAAAACCTCTATCCTGATTGCTCCTATTCTAGAAAAAGAGTTTTATATTCGTAATCGCATTACCTGGGAGCGAGACAAAGGACGAGGGGCGAAAACGAATTGGAAAAATAATACAGAAGATATTTGGTTTTGTACAGTAACAGATGAATATACTTTTAATGTTGATGCGGTGAAACAAAAACGCAAAGTAATCGCCCCCTATCGAGATCAAAAAGGTCAGCCCAAAGACTGGAGTGAAGAAGATAGCGGTAATTTTAGATTGACACACCCTTCTAATATCTGGACAGATATCAGTATCCCATTTTGGTCAATGCCTGAAAACACAGATCATCCCACCCAGAAGCCTGAAAAACTAATTGCAAAATTAATTCTTGCCAGTTCAAATCAAGGGGAGATGGTGTTTGATCCGTTTTTGGGAAGTGGTACATCAGCAGTGGTTGCTAAAAAACTGCAACGGAACTTTAATGGCATTGAAATTAATCAAGAATATTGCTGCTGGGCATTAAAACGTTTACAGTTGGCAGAGACAGATTCATCGATTCAAGGCTACGCTGATGGTGTTTTCTGGGAGAGGAATAGTTTAGCGGAGCAAACCAAAGAAAAAAAATCCTCTTCTGATAAAGCATTAGAACAAGTTGAACAGAAGGAATTATTCAAATGAAGTCTAACTTTTTTTATGGTGAGTATTATTTAGATGTAGCTGAACAGATCAAAACCTACATCAACTCAGCACCTGATTTTCTTTCTAGGGCAACATCAAAGAGTACCAGAGCAGCAGGAGATGCTATTGAATCCCTAATTGCTGAACGTTTTGATACTTTTCTAGGAGAATGGTGTAAAGAATACTCGTCGAATTTTGCTCGTCGTGCTATGGCTGATGTAGCATTCAAGGATCAAGAAGGTTTTTACTGTGTTGTAGATGTTAAAACTCATAGAGAAGACACTAAGTTTAATATGCCTAATTTAACTTCAGTAGAAAGGTTGACTAGATTCTATGAAGACAATATGAATATATTTGCACTGATTATGGTCAAATATACCGTTCAAGAAAATAGAGTTAGAGCAACTGAAGTCAGCTTTAGCCCCATTGAATTTCTGGATTGGAATTGCTTAACTGTGGGAGCACTGGGATGGGGACAAATACAAATTTCAAACTCGAATTTTATTCAAGTCAATCACGGATATTCTAGAAAACAGTGGATGCTAACTCTTTGCGAAACTATGTTTGAGTTTTACCCTAAAGAAATACAGAAAATTCAAGAGCGTATGGGTCGTTTCCAAGAACTTAAAGAGTCTTGGGAACAGAAGCCTGACATCTGGATCTAACAATGTTAGTTGAGACCACTGTCTGAAAAACTTGGATGCGGAACCCGGGACTTGAACCCGGAAGTCCTTGCGAACACTAGAACCTGAATCTAGCGCGTCTACCAATTCCGCCAGTTCCGCTTATGTATGACCTAAACAGCGCGAATAATAAACTTCTCACAATTTGCAGGGATTGTCAAGTTTCTAGACTACTTTCTGAGAGGAAAATTAGCCTAAAATTTGAACCGAACGGGTCAAACTGTTTAAGATAGAGAAACCCACTATACTGAATCGTCCTTAAGATTTATTTTAGCTTGGTTAAAGATCACGCCTTCTCCTCATTTAAGTAGCAAGGCGATATTACAGAGCCTCCATTAAAAATCGCCAAGTGTGGGGAGTGGTTGAACGAAAAAAGCTGACCTGAGTCATTATTTAGGTAGCCCAAAAATCAACAATTATCATGAATAAAGACAGTATGAAGCAAAGCAAATTTAACGTGACCAATCATCATCAATCCCAAAATAATAATTTAGCCTCGAATCAAGGACAACCTTGGCTATTGGAGGAGCGAGACGCTTGTGGCGTTGGGTTTATTGCTTCCAAACATGGCAAGGAAAGTCACGAATTAATTCAACAGGCAGTCACGGCTCTCGGCTGTTTAGAACATCGTGGGGCGTGCAGTGCAGATCGTGATTCTGGGGATGGGGCTGGAATTATGAGCGCCATTCCCTGGCAGTTAATCAAAAAATGGTTACAAGATAATAATTGCTTTATTCCTTCGCGGGAACACCTTGCTGTAGGAATGCTCTTCTTACCGTTAGACGAAGAACAAGCAGCACGAGTTCGCGCTTGCATTGAAAAGGTATTGAAACAACACTGCTTATACGTTGTGGGCTGGCGTGCTGTACCCGTGAACCCAGATGTCTTGGGAGAACAAGCCCAAGCGAACCGACCTCGCGTGGAACAATTAATCTTTGCTTCCCCAACGCAACGCGGAGATGATTTAGAAAAAACTCTCTACATTACCAGTGCGGAAATCAAACAAGAAGTGACCTCCTCAGCAGGATTAGATCATCCCGATGACTTCTATGTTTGCTCCTTCTCCAACCGAACCGTGGTCTATAAAGGCATGGTGCGCTCAGTGGTTTTAGGAGAATTTTATCTGGACTTTAAAGATCCCAACTTTACCAGTCCTTTTGCCATCTATCATCGTCGTTTTAGCACGAATACCATGCCCAAATGGCGACTTGCTCAACCGATGCGGATGCTGGGTCATAATGGGGAAATTAATACTCTACTGGGCAATATTAACTGGATGTCGGCACGGTTAACTGATTTAGCAGCCCCCCACTTAACCAAAGAGGAAATGGCAAGTTTGCCTCTGGTCAGTCAACATAAAAGTGATTCGGCTAATTTAGATAACGTGATGGAGCTTTTAGTCCAAGCAGGACGAAGCCCGATGGCTGCGTTAATGATGCTAATTCCTGAAGCCTATCAGAATCAACCGGAATTAGCAGAACGTCCAGAAGTGATTGACTTTTATGAATATCATAGTGGCATTCAAGAGCCTTGGGATGGCCCAGCGCTGATTGTCTTTAGTGATGGCAAAACAGTCGGAGCAAACTTAGACCGCAACGGTTTACGTCCCGCCCGTTACTGCATTACCAAAGATGATTATGTCATTGTGGGTTCAGAAGCGGGGGTGCTGCCGATTCCTGAAGCAGATATCATCGAAAAAGGTCGCTTGGGTCCTGGGGAAATGTTGGCGGTTGATTTAGAACATCACTCCATCCTAAAAAATTGGGATATTAAGGAACAAGTGGCAAAAGAAGCCCCTTATGGGCAATGGCTGCGAGAAGGACGCAAAACCATCGAGTTAAAAACCTTTCCCGATGCGCCACAAATGGATAACACCGATGTGTTGCGGAAACAATCGGCATTTGGCTACACCGCAGAAGATGTGGAAATGGTGATTCAGCCGATGGCAACCCAAGGGAAAGAACCTACCTTCTGTATGGGGGATGATATTCCGTTAGCGGTGTTATCGGATAAACCACGATTATTATTTGATTACTTTAAGCAACGCTTTGCTCAGGTGACAAACCCCGCCATTGACCCCTTACGGGAAAGTCTGGTCATGTCCTTGCACATGTCGTTAGGGGAACGGGAGAACTTATTAGTCGCAACCCCAGAACACGCCCATATGCTGCACATTAAAACCCCAGTTTTGAATGATAGTGAACTGGATGCAGTTAAAAATGCTGAGTTTGCTACAACGGAACTTTCGACACTGTTTTCCGTTGCTGATGGTCCAGAATCGTTGGAAAATGCTCTCAAACGCTTACAACGTGAAGCAGCAGAAGCAGTCAAAGCGGGGAATAAAATCTTAGTGCTGTCCGATCGCGCTGGCGATGGCATTAATGAACAATATAGCTACATTCCGCCTCTGTTGGCAGTGGGAACGGTTCACCATCACCTGATCCGAGAAGGGCTACGGATGAAAGCCTCTTTAGTGGTGGATACCGCCCAGTGCTGGAGTACCCATCATTTTGCTTGTCTCATTGGTTACGGTGCGTCTGCGGTTTGCCCCTATTTGGCGTTAGAAAGTATCCGTCAATGGTGGGCGGATGAGAAAACTCAAAAACTGATGGATAAAGGACGCTTGGAGAAAATGTCTTGTGTGGAAGCGCAAGAACACTATCGCCATGCGGTGGAAATGGGGTTACTGAAGATTCTCTCCAAGATGGGAATCTCGCTGCTGTCTAGCTATAACGGCGCACAGATTTTTGAAGCCATTGGTCTCGGTGCCGATGTCATTGATATTGCCTTTGCTGGGACAGTCTCTCGCGTTGGTGGATTGAACCTTTCTGAAGTCGCCCAAGAAGTCATTAACTTCCATCATCGCGCTTTCCCTGAGTTACAAGGGAAAAAATTAGAAAACTTCGGCTTCTTTAACTATCGTCCTCGGGGAGAATATCATATGAATAGCCCCGAAATGGCAAAAGCCTTACATGAAGCAGTTGCTGGGAAAGATTATGACCATTATGAGGTTTATACGAAGCACCTCGAAGAGCGTCCCGCAACCGCCCTGCGTGATTTATTAGATTTCAGCAGCGATCGCGCTTCCATTCCTTTAGAAGAAGTTGAACCCGTTGAAGAGATTGTCAAACGCTTCTGCACTGGCGCAATGTCTCTCGGTTCACTCTCCCGAGAAGCTCACGAAACCCTTGCGATTGCCATGAACCGCATTGGCGGTAAATCCAACTCTGGGGAAGGGGGAGAAGATCCCGCCCGTTACGAAGTGGTTCAAGATGCCGATGCCGAAGGTCATTCGGAAACGTTCCCCCACCTGAAAGGCTTACAAAATGGCGATACCGCCAGTTCTGCGACCAAACAGGTGGCTTCGGGTCGCTTTGGGGTAACACCTGAATATTTGATGAGTGGTCGCCAAATTGAAATTAAAGTGGCGCAAGGGGCAAAACCTGGGGAAGGCGGACAACTCCCTGGTAAGAAGGTCAGTCCTTATATTGCCATGTTACGGCGGTCAAAACCAGGTGTTCCTCTGATTTCTCCTCCTCCTCACCACGACATCTATTCCATTGAAGATTTATCCCAGTTAATCTTCGATTTACACCAGATTCATCCCGAAGCGAAAGTCTCGGTAAAACTGGTTGCAGAGATTGGCATTGGTACGATCGCAGCAGGTGTGGCAAAAGCAAACGCAGATGTGATTCAAATTTCGGGTCACGATGGCGGAACGGGTGCATCTCCTTTATCTTCCATTAAACACGCAGGAACCCCTTGGGAATTGGGCGTGAGTGAAGTGCATCAGATGTTATTAGACAATCAGTTGCGCGATCGGGTGCTTCTCCGTGCTGATGGTGGCTTCAAAACTGGCTGGGATGTTGTCATGGGCGCGTTATTGGGTGCAGAAGAATATGGCTTTGGTTCAGTTTCTATGATTGCAGAAGGCTGCATTATGGCGCGGATCTGTCATACGAATAACTGTCCCGTTGGTGTCGCCACACAACAAGAAAAACTCCGTAAACGTTTCAGTGGTACACCTGGTCATGTGGTGAACTTCTTCTACTTTGTCGCCCAAGAAGTGCGGATGTTATTAGCCCGTTTAGGCTATCGTCGTCTTGATGAAATTATTGGACGCTCTGACCTCCTCAAGCATCGTGAGCAAATGAAGGTCACCAAAACCCAATCTCTGAACTTAGATTGTCTCATCAATCTGCCCGATGTTCGAGACGATCGCAGTTGGTTACAACATGAGGACGTTCACAGCAATGGCCCCGTTTTAGATGATGAGTTATTGAATGATCCTGAAATGATTCAAGCCATCAATAACCAAACCGAGGTCAACAAATCCGTTAAAATCGTCAATACCGATCGCGCGGTTGGGGCAAGAATTGCGGGTAAACTCGCGAAACAATACGGCGATACTGGCTTTAAAGGTCACATTAACATCAACTTCCACGGCGCAGCAGGACAAAGTTTTGGTGCATTTAACCTTGGGGGAATGAACCTGAAACTGACAGGTGAAGCTAATGACTACGTGGGTAAAGGGATGAACGGTGGCGAAATTGTCATTGTTCCCCCAACAGAAGCCAACTATGAACCTGCAAATAATGCCATTATTGGGAATACGTGCCTCTATGGCGCAACCGGTGGACATCTCTACGCCAATGGTCAAGCGGGAGAACGGTTTGCGGTTCGTAACTCCTTTGGACACGCCGTTATCATGGGTGCAGGCGACCACTGTTGTGAATATATGACGGGTGGTGTCGTCGTTGTCTTAGGTAAAACGGGACGCAACGTTGGTGCTGGGATGACGGGCGGTATTGCTTATTTCCTTGATGAAGAAGATAATTTCCCCGCCAAAGTCAATACTGAAATTGTCAGCTATCAACGGGTGGTTAGCCAAGCTGGAGAAGCCCAACTGAAAGGGTTAATTGAAGCTCATGCTCAACGGACTGGCAGCAAAAAAGCCCAGATGATTTTGGATCATTGGGAGACTTATCGCCAAAAATTCTGGCAAATTGTTCCTCCTTCCGAAGCGGAAACCCCTGTGGCGAATGCAGAAGTAGCCCAAGAAGAAAAAACCCTCACTAGTGTCTAATTTTTCTTCTCATTAGATCCAAAAACGCACCTGATGGAAACATGAGGTGCGTTTTTCATATAACCAAAAGCACTCTAGACTGTAGATAACAGTTCTTCTGGTTCTTCAGATGTGTTCACAGGAAGATGATGACCAACCGTAGAAGGATTTTCTAAGCCTACTTCATGACAATGGGCTTCAATTCCTAAGCCTTTTCGGGGATATTCTGCACAAATCGCTTGGTATTGCGCGATCGCGCTGCCTAACTCCTCACGACTCAACTGATTGAGATAGCCACATTTGCCAATTTCCCCTTTTGGCATCGGTGCTGCTAAATTTCCCCCTCGTTTCTGCACCATTTTCTCTTGGGCTGCCCAAACGGTTTCTTCGTTCAGTAACACATCATGCCACAGACTCAAACCAAAGGAACTAATCAGCTTAAGAATGCGATGGAAATCTTCGTGACTGAGCCAGTTATTGCGATAACTCAAGTACGCGCTAAAGCCCATCCCAACTGCAACTGCGTGTCCGTGTAACAATCCTGCTTCAATTTCAAATCCAGGAGACCAAGTATGTCCGTAAGCATGAGGACGACACTGATGGGTTTCGTAGAGGTTATCATACTCCGCTTCCACATAACTCCGCATCGCTGCACCGAGAATTTTCTGAGATAGAACACTAATTTTGTCATTCTGTTCGGAGTTAAGTGTCCCAAAGCGAGTGGTTATTAAGTCCTCCCCTGCTTCTTCGAGATCACTGAATAATTCCGCATCTTTAACCGCTGCCATCTTCAAAATCTCAGCAATACCATGTCGCAGCCATCCTTCTCGTAATGTTTTAAAGAAAGAGCGATCTGTGAGAGAAAGAATGGGTGCGTGGTAAGCCCCAAAGAGATTTTTATAACCAAAGCCATCACAGCAGGTGCGAGGAGACGGACCCGCATCAATTCCAGCGACAATAGACGTGGAAAGCATCACATAAGGCGTGTTGCGATGGTATAACGCACAAGCTAAGCCACCTGTATCGGTTAAAACGCCTCCACCGACAATTAAAACGGGTTCATTCCGAGAAACCCCCAGACGTTTAAAGTCGCCGAGCATTCTTTCTACCGTATGAATCCCTTTATCCACTTCCATGGCGCGATAGACGAGTTTATCTAACTGAATTTCGTGATATTCAAAATAATTGTTAATCTGCTCGCCATAGTATTGTTCTACATTCTGATCCACCAAACAGACACAGCGACCTAAAGAAATATATAGATCTCTTAAAACCGTCTCTTGCGGATCAAGACAATTTTCCAGCACTTTAATCGAAGTGAAAGTGCTCGCACTCATGACCGCTTCCACAGTTTGGTCATCTTCTGTACTGACGACATAACCCCGACTTTGACGATAACTGGATGTGGGATAAACCGCATGAGGATCGGTTTCCACAAGGCGCGAGGAAAGTTCTTGATAAAATTTCCCATCTTCGCTTTGTAAGAGACAATCCAGCAGTTTGGTTTTTGCGATTTCAGAATGATGGATACGGTTGGAAAAGCGATACCACTCAGAAGCAGCATTTTCATCAAAACCTGCGATTAATTGCGCTAATAACCCAAAGAAGTGACTGAGAGAATGATTCAGACAAGTCCGCAGTTGGCGACACGCTGCTAAACCTTCAATCGCTTCTGCTTCAGCAAATTCTTCTCCCAGATCAGGGGAGAACGCATCACTATCAATCAGTGATAAAAGTAGATGCCTAAAAGGAGTTGTGCCAATAATCGCTTCGACAGCCTCATTTAAGTCTTCCTTGGTTAAAGGTTCATTGTTATAGGTGGCGATAAACGCTTTTACAGCAGAGGTTGTTTTCGTCATGATTGAGTTCTCAGAACAAATTTACAGATGGTGTTACTCAGAAAGCAGCGAATTTGCTTAATATAAGTTAACACGCCTCTCATCTTAGAACAGCCCTCCAGTCGGAATTTCTATCTTTCTATAGAGACGGTTTTCTCGGTGTTTTCAAAAAGAGTGATTTTCTGAAAACCAGTTAAAACAAGCCTTAACAGTGGTGTTATTGACGAAACGAGCAAGGGGGTTAAGACAAAAAATTCCTAGCAGTGGTATCATTCCACCGCCATTATTAGCTGATTTTTATCTAATTTTTTATTAATTTTTAACTTAATTTCTGAAAAATTCAGGGTTAATTCTTAAGTGTGAGGACGCTCGAAATGACGTAAAGTGCCAAAGGCAATCGCGCCTAGAAATAACAAACTGGCACTGATTACAACGATTCAGTCAGAAAGCCATCGGCTTCAAACCGATGGACGGGGCTTACAAGCGTCGTCACCCTCGTTCCGACGACAGCCCCTCATGAATGACAAGGGAGGACTTTAGTCCTCTGTGTCTGCTAGAATCGAACAAGCCCAAAGATGGTGAAAAACCCGTCAGGCTTATTAAAAAAGTAGAGATACAGCTAGACTTTTTTGTTTAGCCAAGGTCTGTAGGGCATCCTTGAACGGGCGCATCCTCACCTTCGCTCCGGCTTCGGGAGACTCCTTTCTGACACTCGATTTGTGATTTTAATCCATTGAGTGGTTTCGATTGGAATCCACGCGATTTTAATCCGTGGAGAGTTCAAGCCGTATCGGAGTCCCGCTAAAAGAAACACCAAACCGAGCAGTCATTCATCCTTCGATTTCAAACCGAAGGATGAATGACTGATTTTTCTGTAAGGAAGGAGAAATGGTTAACCCCAAGGGAATCTGGAGAGCGTTCCATCCGTTAAGAATTACGAGAAAAAGACTCTGTTGATGGCGTAAGGGCAGTTTTGGTACTGGAAGCAAGGGCTAACACAGCCACAACCCCTAAAATGGCACTAGCAAGGGCATAAGTGCCACCTGCACCAACCCACTTCACAGCCGTTTGACTGGCGAAGGGCGAGAGAAACTCACCAATATAGAAAGCAGTGGTTAACCCCCCTAAGGCTCGTCCGCGAATCTTCGGTGTAACAGTTTGCGTCACCCAGACTTTGCAGTTGGGGAAGAGTAAACCAAAGCCTAAGCCACTGACAGCTAAACCTAAAACAATAAACTTAACACTCGGGGCAACTGCAACAATGATATGTCCGATGGAGCCAAACGTGAACGCGATCGCGAGAATATTAACAAAGGTCAACCTTGCTTTCAGCCAGCCATATCCTAAAGATGACCCCGCTTGACAAAACGTCATCGTCGCAATGGCAACCCCACTCAGAGATGCAGAGGCATCAAAAGAAGACCGTAAATAGAAAGGCAACTGTACAGGAGTGAGATAAAACAGGAACATGTGCAGCAGTTCCACCCCATAAATAATGCTAATGGTGAGTAAGGGCAATTCTGACCAAGAAAAAGTTGCTTTTTGCTCGGTCTCGACCACATCCTCGATTGGTTCTCGCAGCCACAGCATCATAAACGGAACCAGACTCAACGGCAACAGATAAATCAGAAAAGGAGTGCGCCAACTCATATCAGCTAAAACGCCACTCAAGGATAAGACAACCACACCCACTGTGGCGATAACCGTTGATTGCAGTCCCATCAAAGTAGAGCGGGTCTTAGGTTCGTAATAATCAGCAATGAGGGTGGTGACACTGGTAATCGCAGCAGCAACCGCAAAACCCAGGACAACACGAGTGAGGAGAAGTAAGGTCAAACTATCCAACCCATACCCCATCACACCAGAAAGACTAGCCATAATCATGGAAGTGACCAGTAAAGTTTTCCGTCCGACGCGATCAATCATTTGACCCACGAGTAACCCACCGATAATAATTGAAAGGGCAGGCATAGTTAACACTAACCGCACCCAATACTCAGAATTATTCACCTCGGCAAAATAATCTTGAATCGCAGGGAGTGCTGGGGAAATTGCTGAACTCGGTAAAATGACAATCGGGCTAGCTCCCAGCAGAACCGCCTTTACTTTCAAAGCGTTACTATTAAACTCAGACATGGTGAAGTCAAAAATAATCTTAATGTCTCGTTTTTAACATTTCTTAACGTCGATAACCTCATTCTCAACGCAGATTCATCTAATTTCGGGATTGGGTTAGGCTTCAGTTATGATAGATGTAAACTTTTATAAAGAATTATCCCGATTTAAAACTTATGACTTCCCTCGTCAGTAAACACAGTCCAGAAAAAGAACAACCTTACTCGAAAAAAGAGTGGCGACAGGGATATCAGTCCCAGCGACAAGAAGCCAGTTATTGGCTCGAACCTTTATCGGGGAGTGTTCCCAAAGAATTAAACGGGACTTTATTTCGTAACGGACCCGGCTTACTAGATATCAATGGCATTCCTGTTCAGCATCCCTTTGATGGCGATGGGATGGTTTGTCAGTTTTCATTTCAGGACGGAAACGTTCATTTTCAAAATCGCTTTGTGCGGACGCAAGGCTTTGTGGAAGAACAAAAAGCAGGAACCATTCTTTATCGCAATGTTTTTGGAACGCAGAAACCTGGGGGTTGGCTAAAAAATGCGTTTGATTTTAAGCAAAAAAATATTGCGAATACGAATGTAATTTATTGGGGGAATAAATTACTTGCCCTTTGGGAAGGGGGGCTTCCCCATCGTTTAGATCCCAAAACCTTAGAAACTATCGGCATTGATCAATTAGATGGGGTATTAGGCGATCATGAAGCCTTTGCAGCCCATCCTTGGATCGAACCGAAATCGGTCATTAATGATAATCAACCCTGTTTAATTAATTTTCAGATTGAACCTGGTTTATCAACCACCATTCACGTCTATGAATTTGATCCTAAATTTAATCTTTTAAGAAAACAGAGTACCAGTGTTCCTGGTTTTGCCTTCATTCATGATTTTGCGATTACCCCTCACTACTATCTCTTTTTCCAAAATCCCGTAGAGTTTAATCCCATTCCCTTTGTTTTAGGAATCCGAGGCGCAGGAGAATGTATTAAATTTAAGCCCGAAAAAAATACGAAGATTTGGGTGATTCCTCGGGATCAAAATCGTGGTGAAGAGGTCAAAGAATTAGAAGTAAATGCTGGATTTATTTTTCATCATGCTAATGCTTTTCAGGTCAACAAGAATCAGCTTTGTGTGGATTCCATTTGTTACGCAGATTTTCCAGAAGTCGATCCTGATTCTGATTTTCGTGAGGTTGATTTTGAAGCCCTTTATCCTGGTCAACTGTGGCGATTTACGCTCGATTTAGAAGCAGCAACTGTCAAAAAAGACTTAATTGAACCTCGGTGTTGTGAGTTTCCTTATGCCCATCCAGACAAAGTGGGACAACCCTATCGGTATTTATTTATGGGAACTGCCCATCAACCGCGTGGGAATGCCCCGTTACAAGCAATTTTGAAGTATGATTGGGAAACCCAAGAACGTCTCGTCTGGAGTGCAGCCCCCCACGGCTTTGTCAGTGAACCGATTTTTGTCCCTAAGCCAGACAGTGCAGAAGAAGATGAGGGCTGGGTCTTAACGCTCGTTTATAATGGTCAGACTCATGCTTCGGAACTGGTCATTCTCGATGGCAAAACTTTAGCAGAAGTTGCCCGTTTAGGGTTGAAACAGCATATTCCCTACGGTTTACATGGCAGTTGGAGTCCTTTTCAGTTGTGAGTTAAATCTTGGATGAGGGTTCGCAGTTCCTTCAGTCGCACGGGTTTAGAACGATAATAGTCGGCTCCCACTACCAGATATTGTGCTTCTTCTTGCTCCTGAGTTAAAGCAATAATGGGGGTATGGGTTAGGTGAAGATCAGCACGAATTTGGCGAATGGTTTCTAGGCTATCGAGACCCGTCATTTCCATATCGATGAGGATCACATCAGGGGTTTCTTGTTTAGCGAGCGCGATCGCGCTTTCTCCATCTTGAGCACAGAGCACTTCAAAGCCAAAGGCTTCCCAATAATCAGAGATTGTCAGGAAATTGGCTTGTTGATCTTCGACTAAGAGAATCTGAACTGATGGACTATTTTTTTCCTCTGTTGTTACGGTTTCATCACGGGGAGTTAGATCAGGTAGGCTAATCTTAAATGTGCTGCCTTGTCCCACTTCACTTTCAACCGTAGCCGTTCCGCCATGTAACTCTGCAATTCGTCGCACTAAGGAAAGCCCTAAACCCGTCCCCCCTTCTTGCAGATTGAGATCCGTATCGAGCTGCATAAACGGTTGGAACAGTTGTGCTTGGCTTTCTTCGCTAATCCCAATCCCTGTATCAATCACAGCAAAATGAACGTCTCTCCCTCCGCCACTGAGGTTCTCGGTGGTGGTTACTTTTAACGTAACACTTCCCCCCTCTGGAGTAAACTTCACCGCATTCGTCAGTAAATTAATTAAGGCTTGTCGCAAACGACGCTCATCGCCGTAGAAAGGAGTTTTGCCAGAAATCTCTGTTTTCAACGTTATCGACTTTTTTTCCGCACGTTCGCGAATAAACAGTAAACTATGCTGACACAGCCCCTCTAGATTAACCTCTCCCAGTTCCAGTTCCAGTTTTCCAGCTTCAATTTTGGAGAGGTCGAGAATATCGTTGATTAAAGCAAGTAAATGTTCGCCACTGTGAGTAATCGCTTCTAAATATTGACTTTGTTTTTCATTCAACGCCCCGTAGGTTTGCGCTTGTAACCGTTCTGCAAGTAATAAAATGCCATTGAGGGGAGAGCGTAATTCATGGCTCATATTCGCGACAAACTCATCTTTGAGGCGATTGGTTCGCGTCAGTTGTTTATTTAATGCTCTTAATTTTTCTTCTGCTGCTTTGCGTGCAGTGATATCTCGGAAAATTGCCCTTGTCGCCACTGGTTTCCCCGCTTCATAACGACAATCAATATTTCCTTCGACAATAATCGTTTCTCCTGCTTTGCTGATTAATCGCAACTCCACCCCATCCACCCGCGTGCGCTTTCCCTGGCTCATCTCATTCATAATCTGGCGACAATGCTGAGTATCATCTGTTGGTAAAAGATCAAACACCGTTAACGCTCTCACTTCCTCCTTTGTGTAGCCTAAAGTGTCGCACCAAGCACGGTTCACGTATTGAAAGCGACCATCTTCTAAAGCAACGCTCTGAATTAAATCATTAGCATTATCAATAAAATCTTGTAGCTGGAGTTCTCGTTTTTCGTTTTCCGCCGAAAGTGCTTCCACTTGCTGTTCTAGGGTTTCAATCCATTCATACATCCCCAAGGGATTAAATAGATTTAAGACATCTCCTTGGGTAATAATTCCTGCCAGTTTTCCATCCTGATGGGTTACAATGACTCGACTAATCCGACGATCGCGCATTAATTGCAGGGTTTGCCAAAGCGTATCCTTGGGCTGTAGCGTAAACAAAGGGCTACTCATCACAGCTTCTGCTGTCAGCGTCGCTAAATCTAACTCCAAGGCTTGATATTGAACAATATCTCCTTCTGTAATGATCCCTAAAGGAACTTCGTCTTTCGCAACCACCACTGAGCTAATTTCATGATCGCTCATCAACTGGGAAACCTTTCTTACCGAAACCTCTAGATCAACGCAGATGACAGTTTTCAGCATGGTTTCTGCATTCTGGCGCAGGCGCAACAGATGAACCGGACGCAGTAACTTACGCAAACTGGCTTGTGTAATCAATCCTTGCAAGTTTCCATTTTCATCAACAACAGGTAAGTGGCGAATGTGATGCTGTCGAAATAGTTGCAAAGGGACAAAAAAATCGGTTAATTCTGAAGCTGAAATCGTAAAGATCTCTGTTGTCATCACCTCTTCCACTGCAATCCCTTGTAAAGCGTACCCTTGAGCACTGAGGCGAACAATATCTCGTTCAGTCAGGATTCCCAATAGTTTTTGTTTTGCTGTCACTAAAATACAACTGGTATCAGTATCAGCAAAGATTGCGTCTTCATTAGGAAGGGAACAGACATAAGCAGCACAGGAATTTTTGGTTTGAGTGATTAAACTGAGCGCATCAAGAACAGAGGTTTGTAGGGGAACTGTTAACGGAAATTGAATAATGGCAGCTTCAACTTGAAGGTTAGTGACAGACTGGAAGTGAAGATCGCTAATCATTTGCTGCTGGATGTTACCGAATGAGAATTTAACCTCATCATAAATGTTTTATTGGAATAGGTAGTCGGAAGCTGCTTCCACGCTCATGGGCTTAGCAAAAAAATATCCTTGTCCTAATTCACAGCCTAATTGTTTTAATTGTTCTAATTGACTCTTGGTTTCAATACCTTCAGCCGTAATACTCATCCCCAAGGCTTTACCTAAATCAACGATCGCGCGGGTAATTTGTAGATTACTACGATCTTCTTCCAAAAGATTGACAAACGCCCGATCAATTTTGAGATTATTCACCGGAAACTGTCGGAGATAACTTAAGGAAGAATACCCCGTCCCAAAATCATCAATACTGACTTGAATACCGCGCGATCGAAAGGCTTCAATGATTTTTACGGTTTGCAGCGGATTTTCGACCGTGAGGGTTTCTGTAATTTCTAATTTTAATTGGGAGGGAGAAAGCTCCGTTTTTTGCAATACTGATTCTATATCTTGGAAAAGCGTTTCATTCCGAAATTGCAACGGGGATAAATTGACACTAATTTGTAGTCCTGTCTTCCCTTGGTTTTCCCATATTTTTAACTGTTGACAGGCTTTTTCTAAAACCATAATTCCAGCAGGAATAATTAAACTTGTTTCTTCTAAACAAGAAATAAACTCTCCTGGTGCAACCAGCCCTTCTTCAGGATGTTGCCAACGCATGAGGGCTTCAAAACCATGCAAACAATCTTGTCTTAAATCAATAATCGGTTGATAGTAAACTTGGAACTCATCTTCCATTAAAGCCTGACGTAAATCTCTTGCCAATTGCAGCTTTCGGGCTGTCATTTGGTGCATTTCGGGTTGAAATAATTGATAATGATTTTTCCCTTCTCGTTTTGCCCAATTTAAAGCGGTATCCGCATTACGGAGGGTTGCTTCCGCATCTGTTTCCCACAGTGGTGTTTGATAAACTACACCCATTGAAATTGATAAATAAATTTCTTGGTCGCTGACAAAAAAGGGACTGCTAAAGGCATCAAAAATCTGATCAATCATTGTTTGAACTGTTGCTTGGCTTTTGGGATCACTGACGAGAATACAAAAGTCATCTTCTCCAAAGTGAGCAAAAATATCTTTTGCCCCTAAACACAAAGAAACGCGATCGCGGATGGCTAACAAAGCGCGATCGCCAAGATCATAGCCATAACAACTATTCACAAGCTGAAATTCATCACAATCAAAATACAACAGCGCAAAAGGTTCACCCGCATTAAAGATTCCATGCAACTGCTGTAATAGAGAGAAACGACTGGCTAACCCTGTCAGCGGATGATACCAAATTAAATCCTGAAGTTGGCGCGATCGCGCTTCGACTTGTTGTTCTAAGTTATTTTTCAGTTCCCGAACTTTTTGATATTGGTCACTAATCCTAAGCATAGAACGCACTCGTGACCGCAATTCTGTACCATTTAAGGGTTTGCCAATAAAATCATCTGCCCCTGCTTCTAAGCACTGAGAGAGGTTCACTGTAGTGTTGAGAGCAGTCACCATAATAATCGGAACGCCTTGGTAAGCGCGATCGCGCTTAATGATCTGGCACAGTTCTAGCCCATCCATTTCTGGCATCATCAAATCCAGTAAGATGAGATCAATCTTAACTTCTCGCAGTTGCTCTAAAGCAATTTTTCCCTCTTGAGCATAGTACAGTTGATAGTCCTGAGCATAGAGTAAATTTTCAATGACATCATAATTATCGGGATCATCATCAACGATTAAAATAGACGAGACTTGTTCGGCGTGTGTATCCATGCTTTATTCTGTTTCTTCAGGGTGAATAAATGTTTGATCGCGACTTAATGCCATCATAATTGCTGCATGAACTTCTCGCTGTTTATAAGGCTTTAAAATATATCCATAGCTCCCACTTTCTTGCACCCGTTTGAGCGTTTCCTCGTCACTATAAGCCGTTAAATAAATGACTGGAATTTGAAACCTTTCCTGAATCTTTTGGGCAGTTTCAATACCATCCATCTCCCCCGCAATAACAATATCCATCAGCACTAAATCTGGCGGATCACTTTCAATTTTAGCCAGAGCTTTTTCCCCTGTTGAAACGATTCCCACCACTTCATACATAAACTTCTCCAGTTGTCGGGCTAAAGACTTAGCAATAATTAACTCATCTTCAACAATTAGAATTTTTCCTTGACTGTTATCCATTCCATCTCCTTTCATTAATAGCGTTGACGATAGTTTACCTCTTGAAAGGTAATTTCAAAGCTAACCCCTTGCTTTTGATGATCAATAGTGAACTGACCTTGAATTTGCTCAGTTAAAGTTAAAATGAGTTCCATGCCTAATGACTTAACCGCCATGGGGTCAAAATCTTGCGGTAATCCTATTCCATTATCACTAACTTTTAAATGAATTTGCTGATCGGCTTTATGTTGTGATAGTTCAATCCCAATTTTGCCTTCAGTCAGGTCGGGAAAGCCATGTTTAAGGGCATTCGAGATTAACTCATTAACAATTAGTCCACAAGGATTTGCTGTTTCTATATTAAGCCAAATCGGTTCTAATCTCAGTTCTAATTGAATTTTTTGTGTATCGGAAAGGTAAGAGTCTAATAAAGTATCTGTTAAATCTTCTAAATACTCAGCAAAATTAATTTTGCTCAATCCTGTGTTCCGATAGAGTTTCTGATGGACTAATGCCATAGTATGCACTCGATTACGACTTTCATTTAATAAAAAAGATAACTTCTCATCCGCCACATAATCACTTTGTAAATCGAGTAAATTCGACACGACTAAAAGATTATTTTTCACCCGATGATGAATTTCTTTTAAGAGTAATTCTTTTTCCTGTAATGATTTTTTTAGTTCTTGTTCATTCTGTTTTCGTTCGGTGATATCCCGATACATCCATAAATGACCTTGACAAGCACCATCGAGAACAATCGGAGCATAATCTCGCTCTAAAATGCGACCATTTTGAAGCGTCCATTCTTCATTATTAACAAATTGTTTTTCTTGCAAAAGCCTCTGATTACTTTGACAAAACTGCTCAGGATTTGAAACTGAATCATAATAATATTTTTCTAAATCTAAGTTACTTTTTCCAATGAGGTTGTCTGATTTTAGATTAATCTCAAAAAGTTGATAAAATTGTTGATTAGGTAAAATAACATTCCCCGCTTTATCTTGAAGTAAAACCCCACTCTTTAAAGTATTCAGTAGCGTTGTCATTTGTGTGCTTGTTACTTTTAACTCTCTTTCCGATTGCTTCCATTCCGTAATATCAATCCCGACGGTAACAATCGACTCTCCTTGTTCATATTTTTGAGCAACAATCAAATACTCACGGGTTGTTCCTTGGGAATTAATCTGTAGCACTTTTTGAAGCGTATTTGTTTGGGATTGGTTAATAAATTCTGCAACAAAGGTTTCAAATTCTTGAGCAGAATTTAAAAAACCTAAACGTTGACCGATAAAAGCCTCAGGAGTCATCTCCACTGCTTTAGCCAGTCGTTGATTCACACCACGATAGTGCAAATCTTTACTAATCCAAGAAATAAAACCAGGCACCGCATCAATCACCGCTTGTAACTGTTCATTACTTCTTGCTAAAGCAACTTCCACTTGCTGGCGATAACGTAATTCTTCTCCTCGACTTTCTAAGAGCTCGCGTAATTGATCTTGTTGTTTTTTAATTCTGATTAAAGAATTAACTCTTGCTTGCAATTCCAGATGATGAAAGGGTTTACTCAAAAAGTCATCAGCCCCGACATCTAAAGATCGCGCTAAATCTTCTTTTGCCGTCAGAGCGGTTATCATCAGAATGGAAATCGTTTGCCATTGCGGATGTGCTTTCAGTTCCTGGCAGAGACTAATCCCATCTTGGTCAGGCATCATTACATCAAGGAGGATAACATCAATCGGGATGCTTTTTAATTGTTGCCAAGTCTGATGAGCATTGCTAGCGTAGTGGAGTTGATAGTTTTTGGACATCAAAGCAGCTTCCACCACGTCAAAGTTATTGGGTTCATCATCCACCACTAAGATGGAGGCAAGTTGACCATTGTTTAACTTCATTAGTTTTTATTGTCTGATAATAACCATTTAAAAAACACTAGAAAACCGAGCATATACCGAAAATAAATCCCTGTTAAAGCTCATAAAAATCGGCAATTCCAGTAAAGCTAAGGAAAGAGAATCAGCAAAAGATACATTATTTTTCGGGGGAAATTTGGATAAGATGAAACAATTGTTAGCTATAATCATTAATCTTTAAACACGACTGATTCATGTTTTCTTCTTGGTTAAAATTTCTGCGCTTACGACCCGTTGATCAGCGTTATGCCCTTTTAGAAGCCTGTCTGATTGGGGTAATTTCAGCACTAGCAGCACTGACCTTAAAACAAGGCATTGGTTGGCTTGGAGGCTATCGGGTGGCTGCTGTTAACGAACACGGTTGGTTTGTGCTTCCTCTCGCTGGTTTTCTCTTTGGTGGCTTAACGGGGGTTTGTTTGCAGTGGTTAGCCCCCGAAGCTGCGGGTGGGGGAATCCCACAAGTGAAAGCAGTTTTAGCACAACTTCCCATGTCTCTTTCTCTGCGGTCGGCGCTGGTGAAACTTTTGGGAACAATTTTTATTTTGGGGGCGGGGTTTACGTTAGGGAGACGGGGGCCAACGGTGCATATCGGGGCAACTTTAGCAGCGCAACTCAGTCTTTGGCTGCCCACTTCTCCACAACACCGCCGTCAGTTAATTGCTGCGGGGGCTGCTGCGGGTCTGGCTGCGGGCTTTAATACGCCCATTGCGGGGATTGTGTTTGTGGTAGAAGAGTTAATGCGTGATATTTCTGGGTTTACCCTCGAAACCGCCATTCTTGCCTCATTTACAGGTGCGGTTGTCTCACGCTTGCTGGAGTCATCAGAAGTGAATCTTTCAGGGTTAGTCTCTCAACAAGGATGGGAAGTCACCTTTGTCTCGCAGGAGATTCCCTTTTTTCTGTTACTGGGCATTAGTGCAGGGCTGCTGGGGGTGATTTTTAATCGGGGGATTCTCTTTAGTCTGCGTTTTTATCAGGGGCTGTCTTGGCCGATCCCCTTACGCATTGCAGTAGCAGGATTAATTTCAGGGTCGATTGTTGCTGCTTTACCGCCATTTTTCAGAGATAATGCAGGATTACGGGACTTTTTAATTACAGGGGAAGGGGGCTGGCAAATTACCGCGATCGCGCTCATTGCTTATTTTTTCCTCACTCTCATTGCCTATGGCTCTGGCGCACCAGGCGGATTGTTTTCCCCAGCACTTGTCATTGGTTCGGCGCTCGGCTATCTGATTGGGGTGGCAGAAGTTGCCCTAGTGGGAATGGGCAGTGCCAACATCAACACCTATGCCCTCGCGGGGATGGGAGCGATGTTTACGGCGGTGGTTCGGGTTCCAGTGACAGCAATCGTGATTATCTTTGAAATGACCGCTAACTTTGAGTTAGTGCTTCCGCTCATGATTAGCTGTGCTACTGCCTATCTCGTTGCCGAAAGTCTTTCTCGTGGATCACTTTACCAAGAATTATTAGCTGCCAAAGGCATTAACCTGCGAGAAGAAACCCAAGTTGATCCGATTTTAGCGCGGGTGAGTGCGGAACAGGTGATGACTTATCCGGTCGAAAGCCTCTCTACTGATTTAACCTTAGATGAAACTTCTCAGGTTTTTTCCCGTTCCCCTCATCGGGGCTTTCCAGTTGTAGAACACGGAAAATTAGTGGGAATTATTACTCAAACGGATTTAGGGAAAATCATGGGGCGTTCTCAACCCCTGACCTTAAAAGACATTATGACCCAGCGACCTGTAAGCGTTAGCCCCTCCGCCCCCTTACAAGAAGTGCTGTATTTGCTCAATCGTTACCATCTTTCTCATCTTCCCGTCACCAAGCAAGAGCGACTAGTGGGGATTATTACCCGCAGTGATATTATTCGGGCGGAAGTGGAAGCACTCCATGACAGTGATACCTTAGAACAACCGATCGCGCAACGAGTGATTGGGGAACCGTCCTATACTATTTATCAAACCCGTTCCCCTGCGGTGGGAAAAGGACGGATTTTATTGCCGATTACCAATCCTGAAACTGTAATTGGTTTAACTGAATTTGGCAGCGCGATCGCGCAATATCGGCAAGCAGAACTGGAATTACTGCATTTGATTAAAGTGCCTCGCAATTCCGCCCCCAACCAAGCCTGGGTTAATCCCACTCTCGGTCGCCAACTTTTGCAACAAGCCGAAGCGATTGCTAATCAGTACGCGCTTCCTGTTCATACCCAACTCCGCACCACTCATCAACGGAGTGAAGCCATTTTAGAGGTGATTCAAGAACGGAAAATTTCTCTCTTAATTATGGGTTGGAAGGGGACAAAAAACATTTTCACGGGACGCTTATTCGGAGACCTCACAGGAAACATGATGCGCAAAGCCCCTTGTGATGTTGTCCTGCTAAAAAGAAGTCGCAAAGTAACGGCTAAAGATTCTTCCGCATCTCAACGCTGGCTGATTCCTCTGGCGGTTGAACAAACAAATATCAAACCTTTAATGAGTTTATTACCCCAGTTAAGTGCTGTTGGTAACGCTCCTGAATACCTTTTCTGCACCATCAATGCAACTGAGAAAGAGAATCCTTTCCAAGGGACTGTCCAACAATTGAGCAAGCAACTGCAAGCCCCTGTGCAGAGTCTTACTTTACCGACACCCACCACAGAAAATCAAGTCTTACAATTAGCAACCGAGAAAGAGTGTGATGTGATTGTTTTATTGACGACATTCAAAGCGACATCTCCTTCCTTTAGCTTAGACACCAGTTTTGAGAATAACTTCCCCGCGATCGTTGCTAAACGCTTTTCAGGAACGGTCATTTTAATCCGTCCCGCCAGAGAGACCAAGTGACCAGAAAAAAGGTTAACCAAGCGTCAAGGTCTGTCTCCCATTCTTGAGTGTGGGAAAGGAAGTGACGAAATGTGATTTTAATCCATTGAGTCACAACAAGAGTGAATCCATTGAATTTTAATCAATGGAGAACTCAAGCCAATAGAAACTCGCTTTAACTGTCCCCCACTCAGCGCCTTAATGGGAACATCCCGCCGATGAGTTAATCTTAACTCTTCTAAAACCTCATCGAGACGCTGTTGCCGTTCCTGTACAGTGGTATCTGTGGGCATTCTTAACTGAGCAGCAAAGTCTAACGCCTCATGTACCGTTAAGTCAGTATGAACAATATCTTTTTGCGGGACATAGCCAATTTGAGAGCGATAGGCGTTATAGTTTTGATATAAATCCATGGCATTCACCAAAACCGTGCCACTGGTCGCTGGACGAGAACCATTCAAGGCATCCATCAAGGTTGATTTTCCGCCCCCACTCACCCCTGCAACAACGACAAATTCTCGTTGATTAATAGATAGGGAAATATTATTAGAAAACTACGCGATCGCGCTTTCTCCCAGTTTACGTTTAGCGAGTCCCCAAGCCTTACCGCGCCAGTCTTTACAAGCCTTAATCGGAGGACTCAGTGAATCTCGTCAGGGGTTTTCCTCGCTGCCTGCGGTACGAGAAGAAGTGGAAAGCATCGAAAATAAAGTTCCCAGTACCGTTTTACCGAGAATGTGACGAGAATGCCCTCATTATACCGTTAGGTTAATGAGGGATGAATCGTCACCAAACAAACTTTCATTCCGACAGGACATCCTCAATCATATTATGCTAAACTTTAGAAAGTAACGGTCGATTTCTAAAATGCTCAGTCTTAACTACCAGTATAAGCTCAAAGTCAATAAACAACAGGCTTCTACCATTGATGAATGGCTAGATATTTGTAAGTCTGTTTATAATTTTGCCTTGAGAGAGCGTAAAGACTGGGTGAATTCTAGAAAATGTCCAATTGATCGCTGTTCCCTTGAATCCGAGTATATCATTCCTCCCGATGCTCCTAGACCAACTTATGCAAGACAGTGTAAAAGTCTAGGAGTGGCGAAGAAAAAGTTTCCCCGATTAAAAATTCCACAATCTCAGGTACTTCAACAAACTCTAAAAGTTTTGGATGAAGCCTTTGCCAATATGTGGAAAAGAGGGTTTGGTTTTCCTAGATTCAAGAAAAAGATGCGTTCTTTTGTCCTTCCCCAAGTCAAACCAGACTGTATTCAAGGGAAAACGATCACTCTTCCCAAACTAGGAAAACTACCGTTAGTTCTTTCTCGCCCCATTCCTGAAGGGTTTATTCCTAAACAAGTCAGGATAATTAAGAAAGCAAGTGGGTACTACATTAATATCAATCTTCAATTAGATGTTGATGTTCCTGATGTACCCCCTCATGGATATCCAATTGGCATTGATTTAGGATTAGAGAAATTTCTAGCAACCAGTGAAGGGGAACTCATTAAAGGTCATAAGTTCTTGAAGGAGTACGAAGGCAAGCTGAAATTGCTGCAAGGTCAACTCAAGAATAAGAAGAAGGGTTCTCGTCGCTGGAAAAACATCAGTCGTCGTATCGCAAGACTCTATGAAAAGATAACTAACTGTCGCAAGGATTTCTTCTATAAAACCGCTCATCACCTTTGTGATCAAGCAGGAATGATCTTTGTTGAAGACCTTAATCTCAAAGCATTAGGACGATCAGCGTTAAGAAAAGCGTGCCTTGATGCTGCTTGGGGAACATTTGTTAGCATTCTGTCCTATGTTTGTTGGAAACGAGATGTTTATTTTGCCAAAGTTAACGCTAATGGAACCAGTCAAATTTGTTCTGAATGTGGGGTTAACTGCGGTAAGAAAACTCTTTCTGAACGGGTGCATAAGTGTCCAGATTGTGGGTTCCAAGCAGATAGAGACGTAGCGGCGGCGATGGTAGTAAAGAAACGTGGAGAAAGTACCGTCGGTGCGACGGGAAGAATGCTCGATCAGGGCAATGATTGCGGGGATGAAGTTTCGACTTTGTCTAGTATCACCCTTTGAGGCGAGAATCTCCCGTTATAATCTTTGATTTAACGGGAGAGGTTCAATCAATGATCGCTTTCAAGAAAACACTCTCGAATTAACCCTAGAAGAGAAAGGCTTTCCTGTCGTTCATTTAGCTACTCATGGGCAGTTTAGTTCCAATTTAGAAGATACTTTTATTCTCACTTGGGATGATCGAATTACGATTAATGAGTTTCCTCAACTCTTACAATCAGGAGAAGCACCCTCGGGACACTTTGGAAAGTAAGCGATCAAGGAACCTCTCAACTAATGAGAGAGCTTTATCAGCAATTGGAACAAAAGTCAACCACGAAAGCAGAAGCCTTGCGGAAGTCTCAATTAAGTTTATTAAACGATGAAAAATTCAGTCATCCTTACTACTGGAGTGCTTTTGTGCTTCTTGGGAACTGGCTGTAGTTCGTTTAACCGAATTGGGCAGCGCGATCGCGCAATATTGGCAAGCAGAACTGGAATTACTGCATTTGATTAAGGTGGATTTTGATCGGTCAAACACCCGAATGAGTAGCGAAGGACTAATGACGGGAAACCCCCCGCAGGGGATGAGCTTAACCCCTCACTGTTTGAGCAAAGTTGATCTCAGTTTTTCAGAACAGAAATGGTGATAGGATAGCGATGATTCCGACACGGCTTCGATTCCTGACAGAAATTTTAGTGTTTTTTAACCTATGAACCAGAATGGTCACACCACTGAAGAATCTCCAGTCCGTTTGCAACGGGATGATCAACAGGTGTTACTCTATCTTCCGCCAGCACCAGCACTGGATGTAACCAATGATTGGGCCCAGTTGTGGCAACATTTGAACCATCGCCTCAAGGCAAGTGAAAAATTTTGGGAACCGCAAACTCTAGTTGCGATGCAAGCGCGGGATCGACTTTTGGACGGCTCACAACTCAGCGCGATCGCGCAGGCGTTAAAACAAGTGGATTTACATTTGTCTTCTGTGGAAACCACCCGTCGCCAAACGGCGGTTGCTGCAGCAACTGCGGGTTATTCTGTCATCCAACCCCCTCCCGTCTCTCCTCAGAAATCAGCCGTGAGCAGTAGCCAAATTAAACACAGTGAACCCCTGTACTTAAAAACCACCGTTCGTTCTGGCATGGAAGTCCGTCATGAGGGAACAATTATTCTCTGTGGAGATGTCAACCCAGGAGGAGCGATCCTTGCTCAAGGGGATATTATAATCTGGGGGAGACTGCGAGGACTAGCTCATGCGGGGATCAAAGGCGATCGCGCTGGTCGCATTTTTGCCCTACAACTGCAACCGACCCAACTGCGGATTGCGGATACCGTTGCTCGTGCTCCTAATACCCCTCCCCAACAGCAGCAACCAGAAATTGCTTATATTGCGGACGCAGGGATTCGGATTACACGAGGACTCGATTTTGCGAAAAGCCACCGCTTTGTGACTGAAAAACAATGTTGGGAAGATCTTCCTGTTTAAGACCAGATGACAGTAGTTTTCCTTGCTGCAAGCTACTCTTGTCTCATTGAAAAATAGACCTTAAAAGCAAATCAGTATTATTAATGAAATTATGAGTCGAATTATCGTCATTACCTCCGGAAAAGGCGGTGTGGGCAAAACCACAACCACTGCTAATCTTGGCTCAGCCTTGGCGAAGTTAGGCAATAAAGTGGCGCTGGTTGATGCGGATTTTGGCTTGCGTAACTTAGATTTATTGCTCGGGTTAGAAAGTCGTGTCGTTTACACCGCGATCGATGTTATCAATGGTGAGTGTCGTCTGGAACAGGCTTTAGTCAAAGATAAACGTCAATCGGGGATGGTATTGCTTCCCGCAGCCCAAAGTCGGGGGAAAGAAGCGATTAGCCGAGAACAAATGAAAGATTTAGTCACTCGCCTCGCCCCCGATTATGATTATGTGGTCATTGACTGTCCCGCCGGGATTGAAATGGGCTTTCAAAACGCGATCGCGCCCGCGAGCGAAGCCCTGATTATCACCACCCCAGAAGTGGCTGCGGTGCGTGATGCGGATCGAGTGATTGGATTGCTCGAAGCCAATAGCATTACTAATACTAAACTCATTGTCAATCGAGTGAAACCAGAGATGATCCAAGCCAATAACATGATGAGTGTGGAAGATATTCTCGATATTCTTGCTATTCCTCTCATTGGAATTATTCCCGATGATGAACGGATTATTGTGTCCAGTAATCGCGGTGAACCGCTAGTATTAGAAGAAAAATTATCAACTCCTGGACAAACCTTTAATAATATTGCGCGACGGATTAGAGGCGATGAAGTCAGTTTTTTAAACTTGATGGAAGGTCAAGACAACTTGCTCAAGCGCATCCGTCGTTGGTTTACAGAACCCCTTTAAATCAGTGACCAGTAATTAGTGACCAGTGACCAAAGAACAAGGAACAACGAACAAAGAACAAATAACCAATTCTAATGATGGATCTTCTAGAACGAATTTTTAACCGTAATCCATCCCCTAGTAGTCGGGATGAAGCCAAACAACGCCTAAAACTCATTATTGCCCATGACCGATCGGGGTTAAGCGAAGAAACTTTAGAAGCAATGCGGAAAGAAATTTTAGAAGTGGTCGCTCGTTATGTCGAAATTGACATTGAAAGTACCGAGTTTAACCTCGAAAATGAAGAAGGGATCACCGCCCTAATTGCTAACTTACCCATCCGTCGCGTCAAACAATAGTAATTCTTAGACTGGTAACCAAGAACAAATAAATAACGAATATAGCGTTTCTTAGTCTGTTGAGGTACAAAGCAAGTCGGTGGACGTTCATGGTTCATGGTTCATTGTTGATGACTGGAACTGCTGTGCAAAATTTCTGAGGTTGTTTTACCCTGAACTTGTCTAAGGAACAAAGAACAAAGAACAAAAATTTAGAATGTACCTCATGAATTCGAGAACTGCTATAACAAAGAACAAAGAACAAAGAACAAAGAACGAATAACGAATAATTATGTGCCGTCTCCTTGGTTATCTCGGTTCACCAATACAGCTAGACCAACTCTTATCTCAACCCCAACACTCCCTAGTTGTCCAAGCCTATCAACCCAAAGAAATGGAGTCAGCGCTGATGAATGCAGACGGATTTGGGATTGGTTGGTATCATCCTGAAAAAGCAACGCCTCCTTATATCTATAAACAGACAAGCCCCATTTGGAGTGATTTGAACCTGCCCCAGATTAGTCGTTATGTGGAAGCAGGGTGCTGGTTGGGTTATGTTCGCAGCGCCACTCCTGGTTTAGCGGTCGATTTAAGTAACTGTCAGCCCTTTAGCAGTGAAGGCTTATCCCTTTCTGAAACCTTATTATTCACCCATAATGGATATATCAATCAGTTTCGGAAAACTCTTTATCGTCCCCTGCGTCTTAGCCTCCATGATGAGGTTTATCTGCACATTCAGGGAACAACTGACTCCGAACATATTTTTGCCTTAATTCTCCATCAACTTTATACCCAACCGCAACTTTCCTTAGCAGAAGCTGTAGAAATTGCGTTAAACCAACTTAATGATATTGCAAAAGATCAAGGCAATATTTATTTTTGCGCCAATATCGTGATTAGTGATGGCAAACAGCTAGTCGCCAGCCGATTTGCCAGTCATTCCCCCGCCCCGAGTCTCTACTGCTTAGAAAATGACCCCAACCATGCAGGTGCGGTTATTATTGCATCAGAACCGTTATTTGAGGGAAACTGGAAACGTTGTCCAGAGCAAAGTATGATTTGTGTGGGAGAGGATGGAACAGTTCACATCAATCAAGTCACACCGCAGCGCTATTTATAACGCATTGGAGGCAATGCGCGATCGCAGCCTCGAATTTTTTGACACCCTAGATTTTAATTCTTTTTGTACCCAAGCCCATCCCGATTTTAGTCCCGTCGGGTGGCATTTGGGACATATTGCCTTTACCGAAGGCTTATGGATTCTCGAACACCTCAAAGGGAGTCCACCGCTTTATCCCCAATATCGCCAACTGTTTGCTGCGGATACCCTTCCCAAAGAAGACCGACAAAACCTGCCTTCGATCTCCCTCATCCTCGACTATCTCCATGATATTCGCGCTGCGGTGCTAGATTACCTTGAAACAGCCCCAGTTGAAGATCAAAGCCGTCTCTGGTGGTGGTTGATTCAACACGAATGCCAACATAGCGAAACCATTAACCTCATTTTACAACTGCAACAATTGCAAGCAGGGTTTCCCTTGTATCCCGTTACGCCCTCCACCAGTACCGGCGAAGTTATTGCTGATCTGGTTAAAATTCCAGCAGGAGAATTTATCATGGGCAGCGATATCCATCCTCAAGATAATGCTCGTCCCGCCCATAAAGTTTATTTAGACGAATATTGGCTCGATCGCTATCCTGTCACTTGTGGACAATATCGCCAGTTTATAGAAGCTGGAGGTTATCAAACCCGCGAATGGTGGTCAGCAGCAGGGTGGCAATGGCTACAGAATAATCCTGTTGCAAAGCCTCTCTATTGGTCAGACGGGAAAGAATGGGCAGATCATCCCGTTTATGGGGTCAGTTGGTATGAAGCCGAAGCCTACGCCAATTTTGTCGGGAAACGCCTTCCCACAGAAGCAGAATGGGAAAAAGCAGCCCGTTGGCATCAAGATCTAAATCAATCCACAACTTATCCTTGGGGAGACAATTTTCCGAACTCATCTCATGGTAACTACGACACACGCATCGGACAAACCACTCCTGTTAATGCTTATCTGGCTGGAGAAAGTGATTATGGCTGTTATGACTTAATCGGGAATGTTTGGGAATGGACAGCAGATTGGTTTTCCCCCTATCCTAATTTTCAAGCCTATCCTTATCGCGGTTATTCAGAAGTGTATTTCGACAACCAGCATCGCGTTTTACGGGGGGGAAGTTGGGCAACTCGCCCTTGGGCTTTAGATAGTTGTTGGCGGAATTGGTATTATCCTCATCTTCGTCAAATTTTTGTCGGTTTTCGGTGTGCAAAGACTGTTATAAGTTAATTTGAGAGATTTAAGATTATATTGGCTTATTAATATGACAATTTATATCCAAGATCCCACGATTAAAAATCAATATCGTAGTACAGGTATTGTTCGTGGGATTTATCTTCCCAGTGATACAGCAAGTGCAGAGGGTGTATTAATCACCCGAGATGGGATGTTTCCCGCAGAATTGTTTCGGAGATGGTGGCAACCCCCGCAAAAAGAATTAGTTTGGAATTGTTGGTTAAAAACCCTCAGAGAAGATCCCTCTCTCCACTTTATTCTAAAAGGAACTTATAGAACCGAAGATGGAGAAAATATTTCCCCAGATAGCATCCTTGAAGATCGCTTTAGTATTCGAGGAAATTTACTATTCTGGAATGAAGATCAGGGGAATTTTGGCATTAGTATCCGTCCCAATAAAGATGCAATCCGTAAATTTAAGCCCTTTTTTATTGAAGTTCAGGGCAGATTAGTCAGTCCCAAAGCAGGGGCTTTTTGGGAAGTAGAAGCGGTGAGGAAGGGCAATAAACTCGTGTTAGTAGAGGCTCAAGAAGTCTTTCCACCAATGAAGAAAAAGAAGAAGGGAAAACCTAAACCAAAAGATATATCTAAGGTGGAAACACAGGACAATGATCAGCCGAAAAAATCAGTGACCAATCAACACAAAGAGAAAAGATAATGAGCAGTTTAAGGCGATCGCGCTAACCCTTCTCAAGGGTTGCTTCCACTCCAGATCTGCCAAGGCTGGGGAGTCACCTTAACTTGGCTTCAGCAGCATTCTTCTTCGACTTGTTGGAGAAGGACAAGGGCTTCGTTATCATTGTACTCCTCGAATAAAGACCGCATCGGGTTAATCTGGCTGCCGACAAAATAGAGTTCGTCTTGTCCTAGGGCTTCGCGATCGCGCAGTTTTTGTCGAAAATAATCCAGCCAAGGGCTTTCATGAGGGGGAGAAGCCAAATATTGTTCAATATAACTCAGAAGGCGCTTTGATTTGCCATCGCAGTCAATTCCCTCAAAACTGACATAGCGATCCGTTTTTTCGGTTGTCATTCCCTGTCTCGCTGCTCTTACTTTAATTCTTATTTGTTAGAAAATGAATGATTAATTATTACTGAGAATAGCAAAACTTTGACCAACATGGCAAGTGGTTTTCTGATCGTGGAATCAGAACAGAAAAAAGTCAATCACCTGATATAGCAATATGATCTCATTTGTAAAAACTAGCTCAACCTTACTTACTAAGGGGGGAATTAAAGGGGGGATTGCTAGGGGGTACAACTGATTTAGAATTGCTATAGCACTTCCCAATCTCATGAGGTACATTCTAAATTTTGGTTCTTTGTTCTTTGTTGGTTGTTAATCAATGAACCACGAACCATGAACCATGAACCATGAACATCCACCGACTCGCATTACGTACCTCAACCAACTAGGAAACGCTATATATAGCAATCCCAAATAAATTGTCAATTAATCTCCCCCAGCCCTCCTTCGTAATGGGGAACGATTAATCAACTTTTTACGAATGATTGAGAACTGCGATATGTTTCCTATGAACACTCCTTTAATCTTGATAATAATAAGATCATTTCATCAATGATAGCTCGTTGTTCTGATGAATAACGTTGAGAATGATTGAGAAGCACACTAAAAATTAATGTTTCATAATGAGGTGGATTAACATAACCCGATAACGTAGAAATTCCAGTGAGGGTTCCAGTTTTTCCTTGTAGGTTTCCTTGTAATGGGGTTTCTTGAAACCGATTTTTTAATGTTCCGTTGATCCCTGCGACAGCCAGTGAAGACTTGAAAATTTCAAAGTTTTTGCTAGTTAACATCCCTTGTAAAAGTTGCGCGATCGCGCGGGGAGTGGCTAAATTACGCCGTGACAGCCCAGATCCATCCGCAAGAGAGTAATGATTCGGTGACACTCCTAAGGCGGTTAATTCCTTCTCAATTGCCTTTTCTCCGCTTTCCGCAATTAAACTTTTTAACACGGCTTCTGCATATAAATTATTACTATTGCGATTAATTTCTGTGATTAATTCACTCAGAGAAGGAGACACCAGTTCACTCACGCGTGCACCTGAAACTAAACTCAAATCTGAGTCTAAAAATTGAACTTGATCGACTTTAATTCCATTTTCCCCAAGTTGAGTTAGCAAAACATCTCGGAAATAATAATCGGGATTCGGGATGGCTAATTGCCAAACATCTGTTTTAATATCTTGGGGTAATGTTCCCCTTAAATTCAGTTCTGACGTGCCAAATTTTCGGTTTAATTCCACTTGATAATCTGTATTGGCTGGTGCGGTTACTGCTTCTCCCTTCAGCGTCCATTGTGATGCAGCAATTGGATTATCCCAATCAATTTTAACCACTTCTCCAACCTTTTGTGGACGTAAGGTTAATGTGACAGCATTTTCATCTAAAATTAAACTGTTCACAGCAGTTCCATACGCTGCATAAACATCTTCCCATTCCCAAGTGGAATTAATGGCTGGTGTGTCAAAATATCCCGTTTCTAAGACAAGAGTTGCAATGGAACGAATTCCAGTTTGGCTTAAGGTTTCTGCAAGTTTTTCCAAATCATTCCGATTTAAAGACGGATCACCTTTTCCAATAATCTGTAAGGTTTGAAGATGAGGAGGGCTTCCTTCGGCAAAAATTGGGGTTATAATTTCAAACTGAGGACTGAATTGATTTAAAGCTGCTGCTGTTGTAAATAGCTTGATATTAGAAGCGGGAATAAAAAACTGATCCGCATTTTTTTGATATAAAATTGTTTCCGAAACCGACGATTGAATAATGATTCCCCAACGAGACCCGTCAGCACTATTTTCCAGAATCGGATCAATTTTTTCAGGGAGTTGTTGTGGACAAAAGGATTCTAAATCAGAATCAGTCTCTTTCGCTAACATCTTGGTATTAGTTAGAAATAAGATGAAGCTAGATAACAGTAAGTAATGAAGAGTCAGTTTAATATTCAATGATTTCTTAAGATGAACTTACTTTTAACTGGGGTGCTGCATTGAGTAAGGTTTTGGTATAAGGATGTTTCGGAGAATTAAAGAGGGCTTCTGTTTCTCTTAATTCAACAATTTTTCCTTGATTCATCACCGCAATCCGATTACACAAAAACCTAGCAACAGAAAGATCATGAGTAATAAATAAATAGGTTAAATTAAACTCTTCTTTCAGGGATCGCATTAAATCTAAAACTTGCGTTTGTACGGTCGCATCTAGCATACTCACCGGTTCATCACAGATCATTAATTTGGGATTAGTAATTAACGATCGCGCGATCGAAACTCGTTGTTGTTGACCGCCAGATAAATCTTTGGGATAGCGATGATAATATTCATCCACTGGCGTTAATCCCACTTTTTCTAAAATACTTTTTACCTTCTCTTTTGCATCCCGATTCTTGGCTAGGTTATGAATCAATAAGGGATCAGCGATACTTTCTCCCACTTTCATCAACGGATTTAAACAGGCTAACGGATCTTGAAAAATCATCTGAATTTGACGACGAAATTTCCGCACCGCAACCTCCGATAACATCGTTAAATCACTCCCTAAAAACTCAACTTTTCCCGAGGTGGGACGCACCAACTGTAAAAGACTCCGAGACAAGGTACTTTTTCCACAACCCGATTCTCCCACTAAGCCTAAAATTTCTCCTGGAAATAAATCAAAACTCACCCCATCTACGGCTTTAATTATCGTGGGTTCTTTTTTAAGTAACTGTTGGATTAAATTTTGTTCTAAGGTGTAGTGCTGAACCAGATTTTCCACTCGTAATAGGGGAGTTTCTTCTGAAATTTGCGAGGCTTGTTTTGAGTTAACGTGCAAGTGAAGGGCTGCATTTAATAAAGACTGTGTATAATCATGATTGGGGTCTGATAAAACCTGTTCTGCTTGGCCTTCTTCTACCAGCTTTCCTTGATACATGACCGCGACGCGATCGCAGTATTCTCCGACTAAGGCTAAGTCATGAGAAATTAACAGCAACCCGACATTTTTTTCCTGACACAAACGGGTAAGTTCTTGTAAAATTTCCGCCGAAACCGTAACATCTAAACTGGTGGTTGGTTCATCGGCAATAATTAATTTTGGTTCTAACAATAAAGCTAAAGCAATGGCAACCCGTTGACGCATTCCGCCACTAAATTCATGAGGATATTGTGACCAGCGATTGGCTGGAATTTTTACGGATTCTAAAGCAGCGATCGCGCTTTGTTTCGCTTCTTTTTGCGATAATTGAGGACGATGGGCTTTCAGGGTTTCTAAACAGTGCGTCCCGATCGTCATCAACGGATTTAACCGTGTCATCGGATCTTGAAACACCAGTGAAACCACTTCTCCCCGAAACTGGCGCAACCGTTGGGGAGTCATCTCTAAAATCGATTCTCCCTGAAACTGTAACTCCCCTTCTACCCTAGCATTGGTCAACAAACGCATTACCGCCCGTCCTAAAGTGGATTTTCCGCACCCTGACTCCCCCACTAAACCCAATCTTTCCCCCGCTTGCAAGACCAGAGAAACATCATCAACTGCAGTTGTTAAACTAGAACATGAGCGGGTGGGGTAGTTGACTTTTAGGTGCTTCAGAGTCAGCAAAGCCTCAGACATCTTGTTAATGGTCATTCTTTTGTAAACGCATCCGCGAAATCAATTAATTTTCCCACGCGATCGCGCACTGTGGTCAAACGCTGTTGAGAAGTCTGACTGCTTCGTGACGTTTGCAAGAACATCATGTCGTTTTGTAACAAGCGCATCATACGGTGTACTTCTGTTTGGGAAGATTGCCAACGAGATCGCGTTTCACCAGTCAGTTCTTCTCCCGTTAAAGACATAATTTCCTCTTGGAATTGTGCTTGTAACTGGGAAAAAATAGCTTTTAACTGTTTAGGATTGAAATCTGTGTGCAGATGTTCCTGTAACTGCTTTAAAGTCTCCAAAAACACTTGATAGCGTTCTCGATAAGAGAGGGGTAACATGATGACCTGAGTTTGCGTTACAATTTCTGGAATTAACAGGGATGTTAAAAAACCTTAACTTTATTTTGATCCAGGGAAAATCAAACGAGCGAGATTGCCATTTCCGCAACCGACTACAGAGGAATGTTGGCAATAAAACCATTTTAATCCTTGTCAAACATTGTAGAACACTTATAGCCAACCAATTATGGACGCGATGTCTTCGACACGAGCTTTGCTCTACGCGCAAAAAGCCCCCACCGAATATAACACACCACTCCCACAGTGGTTAGCAGATTGCATTGATATTGCCAATGATCCCAGTCAAGACAATCAAGATGCGAAACTGATTGCGGAAGCCTTCCAATTCGCCTACAACTTGCATGAGGGTCAATACCGCCGTTCTGGAGAACCTTACATTGCCCACCCTGTTGCGGTTGCAGGGTTAATTCGCGATTTAGGTGGGGGGAGTGCCATGATCGCAGCTGGTTTCCTTCACGACATTGTAGAAGATACCGACATTACCTGCGAAGAAATTCAAGAAAAATTTGGGGAAGGGGTGCGTCATCTCGTCGAAGGGGTAACAAAACTCTCAAAATTTAAGTTTTCCAGTAAAACTGAACGCCAAGCTGAGAACTTCCGTCGAATGTTTTTAGCGATGGCGAAAGATATTCGGGTGGTGGTCGTAAAATTGGCGGATCGTCTCCACAATATGCGGACGTTAGAACACCTCAAACCCGAAAAACAAAAACAAATTGCCCTCGAAACCCGAGAAATTTTTGCCCCTCTGGCGAACCGCTTAGGGATTGGGCGGTTTAAGTGGGAATTAGAAGATTTATCCTTCAAATACCTCGAACCCGAAGCCTTTCAAGAAATCCGAGAATTGGTTGCGGATCGACGGGCAGATCGGGAAGCCCGCATTGAAAATGTCATTCAAATTTTACACCAACGCTTTGATCAAGCAGGAATTGAAATCGAGGAATTGAAAGGTCGCCCCAAACACCTCTATGGCATTTACCAAAAAATGCAGCAGCAGCAAAAAGAATTTGAAGAAATCTATGATTTAGCTGGGGTGCGGGTCATCCTGAAAACCCGAGAAGACTGTTATCGTGCTCTTGCTGTCATTCATGATGCCTTTAAGCCGATTCCAGGACGCTTTAAAGACTATATTGGCTTACCGAAACCCAACCGCTATCAATCCCTCCACACAACGGTGATTGGGACCTATGGAAAGCCCATTGAAATGCAAATTCGGACAATGGAAATGCACCATATTGCTGAATACGGGATTGCAGCCCACTGGCTCTACAAAGAAACAGGGGGATCAAGCGACTTTAAGCCCACCGCAGAAGATGAAAAGTTTACTTGGTTACGACAACTCTTGGAATGGCAAAACGACCTCAAAGATGCCCAAGAATACATGGAAAGCATCCGTGATAATCTCTTTGAAGATGATGTCTTTGTCTTTACCCCCCAAGGGGATGTGGTCGCCCTCTCTCGCGGTGCAACGCCTGTTGATTTTGCCTATCATATCCATACCGAAGTGGGACACCACATGAAAGGGGCGCGAGTGAATGGACGTTGGACGGTTTTAGATGCTCCCTTACACAATGGCGATATTGTTGAGATTATCACCAGTAAAAATTGTCATCCCAGTTTGGATTGGTTAAACTTTGTGGTTACGCCCAGCGCCCGTAACCGCATTCGCCAATGGTATAAACGGTCTCATCGAGAAGAAAATATTGCCCGTGGGCGCAGTATGTTGGAAAAAGTAATTGGAAAATCTGGTTCTGATTCCCTGATGAAATCAGAACGAATGCAGCGCGTTGCCGAACGGTGTAATCATCAAAGTGTGGATGATTTACTGGCAGCCATTGGCTATGGGGAAATCACCACCAACTCTGTTGCTAGCAAGTTACGGGAAGAATCCTTACAGGAAGAACAAGTTGAGAAAGCAGATGGCATTGGTAATTTAGAGGAAGAAACCGTTCATAGTCTCCCCACCACCACCTCTCGTCAAAGCACCTCTCACAGTTATAGCAAATCCCCCATTGCTGGTGTTGAGGGCTTAATGTATCATCGGGCGGGCTGTTGTTGTCCCCTCCCCGGAGAACCGATTGTGGGGGTGGTAACACGCACCAAAGGGGTTACTATTCACCGTCAAGACTGCTCAAATGTTGAAAATATCGACAGCGATCGCGTGATTCCAGTGGATTGGAATCCGATTAATGGCAATGGCAATGGTCGCACGCCCACTTATACCGTCGATCTCGAAGTGGAAGTGATTGATCGGGTTGGTGTGTTTCGAGATATTCTCGCCCGTTTGAGTGACCAGCACATCAATGTTAGTAATGCCAGCGTGAAAACTGGAAAAGGAAAGCCCGCCCTGATTAGTCTCTCCATTGAAGTTAAAGATCATCAACAGATGCAATATTCCTTTAATCAGATTAAGCAAATGAGTGATGTTTTGAAATTACGACGGGTTAATCAGTGCAGCGACTTGTAACTCAATTAGCATTCCAGCCCCTAAAAAGAGGCTACTCCAGAAATAAAAGTTGACCGCGAGAAACTTAGAATTGCTAACTTTTTCCGGTTGATCGTGATATCGTTGCACATGACGCACCAGTTGGTAAGCCCACGGAACGGCAAGGAAAATCAGCAGTGTTGCGATGGGAAAATACCCCAAACCAATCCAGAATAAGGTTAAAAGGAAGATACTTGCCGTGGAAGCAAGGAGAACATTTGCACCAGTTTGTGTTCCGAGGCGCACAATCGGAGAACGTTTTCCCGCTGCTAAATCGTCTTCTACCTGATGGAAATGGGAACAAAATAAGATGATCGAGGTACTAATCCCAATCAGGGTGGAGATGGCTAAAGCGAATCCACTAAACGTTTGCGCTTGTGAGTAATACGCTGCACTAATGGCGAGGGGACCAAAACAGATAAAACAGATGATTTCTCCTAAGCCTTGATAGCCGAGGCGAAAGGGGGGCCCTTGATAGGTGTAGCCTAGGAAACAAGCCAAGAGGACACAGCCCACAACAAGCCAATCTTGCTGTAACCACGCGATCGCGCCTAACCCGAAAACCGCTCCCATTAAACAAATATTACTCATCCAAAAAACAAGGGATTTGTTCCCAGTAATATTAACAACTGATGTGGTTTTATTAATATCAATTCCCGTTTCGGAATCAAAAACATCGTTGCTTAAATTTAACCAAGCAATGATCAAGATTCCAGACAGTAAAAACAGTAAAAAGATCGACCAATCTAGTTGGTTTGTTTCGCGGTACGCAACTAGTGTTCCCATGGTAATTGGAACTAGCGCCACACTATAAATCGGTGGCTTAATGGCTGCCATCCACAAGGATGTATTAATTTTTTTACAGTTGTCTTTTCAGAACTGGTTAAACGCATATAAAAATAACAAGCTCAGGGGGAGTTTACCGTTCAGTGTAACGCGACCGATCTCAACTCGGGGCTCGCTAAAATCATTGTTAAGATGAATCAATAGCGAGCAATGGTTGAACTCGGAAATAACATCTCCATTAGAAATATCATCTTTGTTCCCATAAGACCAGCAAGATTATAAAATTATTTACAATTATTGCCCTCATGTCAGTGACTTCCTGCTACGCTAGAGGATTAGCCGATGATCAAAACCTGTACTCCTTATTACAAAACTGTCAGAACCGATGCGAAATCGAGAACGATTCGTTAATTGTGAGTGTGACCCAGTCGATTTCTCGGATCGATCCCCTTGCTACTTTACAACGATTTGCTTTACCCCAAAACCGAACTTTTTACTGGGAAAATCAACAAGAAAACAGCGCGATCGCGGGATGGGATACTTGTCAAGAAGAAATCATTACGAGCCCGAATCGTTTAGAACAAACCCAAGCCTTTATTGATCAATATCGAGAGAGAATTATTGAAACGGGAGAAACCAATTGTCCAGAAGTTGGGGTTAAGTTTTTAACCAGTTTCACATTTTTTCCGCTTTCCTCTTCATCTTCTCCCTTTCCGACCGCCACCATTTTTATTCCTAAATGGCAAGTCACTCGCAGCAAAGATTCCTGTTTTTTAACTTACAATTTTACGTTATCCGCGCAAACGAATCCCGCTCGCATTCAAGCGGAAATTAAATCGAGAATTGCAGAAATTCAACAACACTCTCAGTCCCTAATTAGTTTCCCATTTCCTTTCTTTTCTCAGTCATCCCAACCCTTACAAAAAAGAGAAATTGCACAAAAATATCAGTTTAAAAAAGCGGTTGCTTGTGCGCTAAAAGATATTCAAAAGCAAGACTTGAGTAAAATTGTCTTGTCCCATCACCTTGATGTGGTTTCGAGCTTAAGATTTGATCCTTTTTTATCGTTACATTATTTACGACAAAAACACCCCGCTTGTTACATTTTTTCTGTGGGCAATGATCAGGGAACAACCTTTATTGGCGCAACACCAGAACGGTTATTTAGTCTTAGGAAACAGCAATTAATTAGTGATGCTTTAGCGGGATCAGCACCGAGAGGGAAAAGCGCGATCGCGGATCAAAAATTAGCTCAAACCCTTCTCAATAGTGAAAAAGAACGACGAGAACATCAAGCGGTTAGTGATTATATTAGTCAACAATTAACAGCCCTCGGATTAACCCCGCAGCGATCGCGCCGTCAACTTTTAAAACTGAATAATATCCAGCATCTTTGGACACTGATTCAAGCCGATGTTCCCAGTCAGATTCAACCCTTAGACATTATTTCCCAACTGCATCCGACTCCTGCTGTAGCTGGTGTTCCCAGCGCGATCGCCCTCGAAAAAATTAGGGATTACGAAACCTTTGATCGCGGTCTTTATGCAGCCCCCATTGGTTGGCTGGATCTCAACGGAAACGCAGAATTTATGGTGGGAATTCGGTCTGCTATGATCAATAAAAATCATGCCCGTTTATATGCTGGTGCGGGGATTGTTGCGGGATCAAATCCTGATAAAGAACTCGCAGAAGTGCAACTAAAATTACAAGCGATGTTAAAGGCATTAAGGTAGTCATTAGCTCAGTCATGTTTCCTCAGAATAAATACTTGCTCAATTTTTGTTATTTGTTCCTTGTTCCTTGTTCGTTGGTGATGTTTCAAAGAACAAATAACCAATAACCAATAACAGTAATTGACTCCTTTTGTGACTGAACTAATTAAGAAGCGCGATCAAATGATTCTGTAGATTGAACCAAGTGCATTCCTGCGTCTTGAAACCGTTGAAACGCAGCATCCGCTTGTTCAGTAAAATCAGCGCCACCTGGAACAACAACGGGAGAAGTACAATCTTCTAAGAGGTAAACTTTGTTCGCCAAACTGGGATCGCGGTGTTGAATTTCTGTGAGTAAATCATCAATTGTCCAAGCCACACAATGACTCTTTGCTTGTCCTGCAATAATTAATTGATCAAAGTTTAATAATTGTTCAATTAATGCTCGATTTTCCTGTGCAATGCTATTTCCATTCTGGTCTGTCATCACTTCTGGACGTAACACTGAATAATTTTCTGTTAGCGGGTTATTCCCCTTAATTTCATATTGGGTTTGTTGTTTACGGGCGACTGTATAGAAAAACAACGCCTCTTCCACCGAAGAAACCAAACTATGACCAATGCTTCCCAGTTTCCCGTGATAGGGCCAAATCATCAACGGATATTTTCCAATCGTATCGAGATGATGGGCATAATGGAGGGCGTAGGCTTGTAAACTTGCATAATCCCAGTTTGGAAAATTGGGAACAACCGCAGGATTGACTTTCCAAGCCCCTTTTTCGATCTCCTGATGAGAAATAATAGTTGTTGCGGGTGTCGGATGTTCTCCCTTGTCATTGACCCAAAAAATAGGATGGAAGATTTGCATCGCCACGTGAGTATCCATCGTTGCAATAATTTGGCTAAGGCGATGGAGATTGCGATAAATGAACTCACACAGACGGATATTATCATCGATCGCGCCGTTCCCCGATCGTCCCCCCACATACAATTCAAAGCCAGGTAAACAAAAGGTATTTTGGACATCAATTAGCAGTAAGCCAATTTTAGTCTCATCTGTATTCGCAGGGGGAATTTCTAATTCTTGCGCCCAGCTTTCCGCTTTTGCAGCGCGATCGGGATAAGGAACTTGCCACACTTCTCGCACTTTCTCAGGGTTAAAAAAGGAGGGGATCGGCAACTCAGTAAAATAACTCATGATTATTTCCCTTGCTTACAAGCACTTTCTCTAACATTGTGACTTAAATAGAATTCGGATCAATTCCTAGTTCCCGTAATCTTTTGGCGTAGCGTTCGGCTTTCATTTCAGCTTGGCGCGATCGTTCTTCTGGGGTTAGAAATCGCTCTCTATTTTCGTCATACCAATACAACCATTCTCGCGTAATTTGTTCATACGTTCCTACTTCTTTTCCGATTCCTAAACCAATTGCTTCTAACCAAATAGGAGACTCATTTCCTAATAACACATACTGCTCATTTTCTAGAGAATACACCTCTAGACGGGGCTTTCTTTTCCGTTGTGGGTTATAGATAACGTAATACTGAATCCCTAAATTTTGATACAGTTCTTTTTAGCTGTGTATTCTCCGCGACGAGTTTGGGATACCACTTCTAACACTAAAATGGGAACTCTTTTCTCTTCCCACAATACATAACTTAAACGCAAGTTTTCATCAATAATACGGGGAACGCCCACACTTAAAAACCCATCAGGAACGATCGCGCTTTTGTCTGGGTCATAATAGATTCCCATATCCACACCAAAATACCAATCAAAGCGATCTGACCAAACCATGGCGAGGATACTTTTAAGAAGATTCGGAATATAATTTTGTAGTTCATTATCCACAGGAGTATCGTCAGAATCAGGTAAATCTTTGGCGGTGGGGAGATTTTGTAATAAGGAATAGTCTAGCATTGTTCTTGTTAATTTATAACTGAATTATAGAGAATCAGGATCAATTCCTAGTTCTCGCAGTCTTCTCGCATAACGTTCGGCTTTAGATTCAGCTTGTTGTGCTTTAGATTCGGCTTGTTGTGCTTTAGATTCGGCTTGGCGCGATCGTTCTTCTGGGGTTAGAAATCGCTCTCCATTTTCGTCATACCAATACAACCATTCTCGCGTAATTTGTTCATACGTTCCTACTTCTTTTCCGATTCCTAAGCCAATTTCTTCTAACCAAATAGGAGACTCATTTCCTAATAACACATACTGCTCATTTTCTAGAGAATACACCTCTAGACGGGGCTTTCTTTTCCGTTGTGGATTATAGATAACGTAATACTGAATCCCTAAATTTTGATACAGTTCTTTTTTAGCTGTGTATTCTCCGCGACGAGTTTGGGATACCACTTCTAACACTAAAATGGGAACTCTTTTCTCTTCCCACAATACATAACTTAAACGTAAGTTTTCATCAATAATGCGGGGAACGCCCACACTTAAAAACCCATCAGGAACGATCGCGCTTTTGTCTGGATCATAATAGATTCCCATATCCACCCCAAAATACCAATCAAAGCGATCTGACCAAATCATGGCGAGGATACTTTTAAGAAGATTCGGAATATAATTTTGTAGTTCATTATCCACAGGAGTATCGTCAGAATCAGGTAAATCTTTGGCGGTGGGGAGATTTTGTAATAAGGAATAGTCTAGCATTGTTCTTGTTAATTTATAACTGAATTATACAGAATCAGGATCAATTCCTAGTTCTCGCAGTCTTCTCGCATAACGTTCGGCTTTGGTTTCAGCTTGTTGTGCTTTAGATTCAGCTTGTTGTGCTTTGGTTTCAGCTTGTTGTGCTTTAGATTCAGCTTGTTGTGCTTTAGATTCAGCTTGTTGTGCTTTAGATTCAGCTTGGCGCGATCGTTCTTCTGGGGTTAGAAATCGCTCTCCATTTTCGTCATACCAATACAACCATTCTCGCGTAATTTGCTCATACGTTCCTACTTCTTTTCCGATTCCTAAACCAATTTCTTCTAACCAAATAGGAGACTCATTTCCTAATAACACATACTGCTCATTTTCTAGAGAATACACCTCTAAACGGGGCTTTCTTTTCCGTTGTGGGTTATAGATAACGTAATACTGAATCCCTAAATTTTGATACAGTTCTTTTTTAGCTGTGTATTCTCCGCGACGAGTTTGGGATACCACTTCTAACACTAAAATGGGAACTCTTTTCTCTTCCCACAACACATAACTTAAACGCAAGTTTTCATCAATAATACGGGGAACGCCCACACTTAAAAACCCATCAGGAACGATCGCGCTTTTGTCTGGGTCATAATAGATTCCCATATCCACCCCAAAATACCAATCAAAGCGATCTGACCAAATCATGGCGAGGATACTTTTAAGAAGATTCGGAATATAATTTTGTAGTTCATTATCCACAGGAGTATCGTCAGAATCAGGTAAATCTTTGGCGGTGGGGAGATTTTGTAATAAGGAATAGTCTAGCATTGTTCCTTTTAACGCCATGTTGAGTTAACTATTTCTAAGATAACGCTGATTCACTGAGGAACTTTTTTTAACGGTTGAGAAGGATTAAAAAGCACTTTCTCTAACTGGGTGACGCAGAAAGTCCGTCCCTTGGTAGGATAAGAGTTTGTAACAACTTATTAAATTTAGACTCTCTTCAGAAAAATTTATGAGTAATCAAAACGACGCGATCGCGCCCCACGGCGGACAACTCATTAACTGCATTCCCGATGAAGCAGAAAAAAAAGAATTTCTCGCCCAAGCCGAGAGTTTACCGCGTATTCAACTGGATCAACGCGCCTTTTCTGACCTCGAAATGATTGCGATTGGCGGATTTAGCCCCTTGCGCGGTTTCATGGAACAAGGGGACTACGAGCGGGTCGTTGAAGATATGCACCTCGAAAACGGTTTACCCTGGTCGATTCCCGTCACTCTCTCGGTGAGTGAAGAAGAAGCCGAACCCCTCAAAGAAGGAAGTTGGATCCGCTTAGACGATCCCAATGGACGCTTTGTTGGTGTTTTAGAGCTTACCCAAAAATATCGTTATAACAAAGCCCACGAAGCGATCAACGTCTATCGCACCGATGAAGAAAAACATCCTGGGGTTGCGGTGATCTATCAAAAAGGCGCGATCAATCTCGCTGGACCCGTTTGGCTATTAGAGCGCGATCCCCATCCCCTCTTCCCCAACTATCAGATTGATCCCATTCAATCCCGTGCTTTATTCCGTGAGAAAGGCTGGAAAACCATTGTTGGCTTCCAAACCCGTAACCCCATCCACCGCGCCCACGAATACATTCAAAAATGCGCCCTAGAAGTCGTTGATGGCTTATTCTTACATCCCCTCGTTGGCGCAACCAAAAGCGATGATATCCCTGCGGATGTGCGGATGCGGTGTTATGAAATTATGCTGAATAATTACTATCCCAAAGATCGGGTAACTCTTGCCATTTACCCCGCAGCCATGCGTTATGCTGGACCCAGAGAAGCCATTTTCCACGCCCTGGTACGGAAAAACTACGGTTGTACTCATTTCATCGTTGGGCGCGATCATGCAGGTGTTGGCGATTATTATGGCACGTATGACGCACAAGAAATTTTCAATGAGTTTGATCCCGAAGCCTTAGGCATTACCCCGATGCGGTTTGAACACGCCTTCTACTGCAAACGCACTAAGCAAATGGCGACCAGTAAAACTAGCCCCAGTACACCAGAAGAAAGACTCCATCTTTCGGGAACCAAAGTCCGCGCCATGTTACGAGAAGGACAACTCCCCCCAGAAGAGTTTTCTCGTCCAGAGGTTGCTCAAGAGTTAGCTAAAGCCATGCAGAAAAATTAGAGCGCGTTCGGATCAATCCCCATTTCGCGAAGTTTAGCAGCCAGTTTGTCTTTTTCAGCTTGTGCTTGCTGAGCTTCGGTTTGGGCTTGTTGGAGTTCTGTTTGCGTCTGTTGGAGTTCCGTTTGAGCTTGTTGGAGTTCCGTTTGCGTCTGTTGGGCTAATTCCTCGCCACTGGGTAGCAAGTTACCTTCCAAATCAGACCATCGCAACCAAGTTGTTGTGACTCCGCGATAAGTGCCTTGCCAAGGATGGAGATAAAGCTGGAGGCTGTGGCAAAAATAACGCCCTTGTTCATCTCGGGTCAATGGGTCATAAGCCATTCCTGCTAAACGAAATCCAGCAAAATCTTCAGGATTAAACGGGTCATACCAGAAATACTCAGGAACTCGCATCCGACTTTGATAAATCTCTTTTTTCGTTGTTTTATCGTAGTTGGCGGTACTCGCTGATAATAATTCAATAATGACATCAGGGGTTTTCCCTTCTTCCCAAACCACCCAACTTTTTCGTTCCGTTTTCGGAACATCTAACACGGCAAAAAAATCAGGTCCTTTGAAGTCTTCATTTTTAAGTTGGGCAGCACTGTAATAAATAAACATATTGCCCCCAATATAGCCATTATCTCGTTGCTCCAGCCAAGGATAAAGGACTTCAATTAATAAATCCATTTGCATTTTATGGCGTTGCGTTTCCATAGGAACTCCATCATCACAAGGTAGTTCATCTTGAGTGGGTAATTTAATTGGAGTAATCGTCATCTATCAATTCCCTCCATGACAAGCTCAATCTATAGTTTTTTTTGGTTGATTCAGGTATAGCAGTGACCAGTTATAGCGCTACGCGCTGGGCAAAAGGCAAGAGGCAAGAGTTTATTATGAAAGGGTTTTAGCGATCAGTAATGTCCTAACCCAAGTTTGTAGTGCTATATCAAAGAACAAAGAACAAAGAACAAAGAACAAAGAACAAAGAACAAAGAACAAAAATTTAAAATGTCTCTCAAGAGTCTAAGAATTACTATATTTTCATTCTACAAGTTAAAACGTAAGCGCACTAAATAGCCCTTTCGGCGTATAAATAATAAAATTTCATCTGGATTTGTTGCTAAAAATGCTTGGAGAGAGTTTAAATTATCAATGCGACGGTAATTATAACCCACAATTTGATCGCCTGTTTTTAAACCCCATTGATCGGCTAAAGAGTTGGGTTCAATTTGCGTAATTTCTAACGTTTCAGGTTGAACAGTAATTCCTAAATTGACATCGCTTACTTTTGCCGTTTCTTGAAGGGGCGGTGCTGGTTGGGAGGGATTTTCAAGAAATTCACGAATGGTATTAACATGAGTTGCCATGCCAAAAGTTTGGGATTGTTCACTACTCTGAAAACGAACGATCGCGCGGTTAATTCCAATGAGTTTTCCTTCTGCATTTAACAAAGCTCCTCCTGAATCCCCTGGACTCAGTTTAAGATTAGTATAAAGGTGGCTCTCCGCTTCTATTTTTTGCAACTGACCTGTGATAAATTTGTCTAGAGAAGTTGAGGGATTATCTAAGGCATAAACTGTTTCACCAACCTCTATATTTTCTGCATCGGCAAGGGGGAGAGTGGGAAAAGTTTTGTTAGCAAGAATTTGAATCAAAGCAAGATCTTGTGCGGTATCCACAGCAATGACTTTTCCAGGATAATGAGTGCCATCATAAGTTAAAATGCTTACTTGACCCCGTCTGGCGTTACGAATGACGTGCTCACTGGTTAAAACAATACCACTGGCTTTGATAATACTCCCAGTTCCCTTACCGCCAACCCCTTGTAACGTCACAATGGCTGCACTAATGTCTGGAGTGAGTGTTGTTATCTCTGCTTGCGTAACACTGGTTATGGGGAGGGCTTCTACATGGAGGACTATAGAAGTAGTCAAATGACTAGCAAGGGCAATTAATAAGCTCGGTGGTAAGAGTGATTTCATGAAGGAAAGTAGAGTATAGTCATTCAAAATGTTATATAGCGTTTCCTAGTTGGTTGAGGTACGTAATGCGAGTCGGTGGATGTTCATGGTTCATGGTTCGTGGTTCATTGATTAACAACCAACAAAGAACGAAGAACAAAGAACAAAGAACAAAGAACCAAAATTTAGAATGTACCTCATGAGATTGGGAAGTGTTATATTAAGTAATGTTAATTACCTTCCTGTGATCAAAAATAATATGGTTTTATGTCGATTGATTTATGCTAGCGAAGCTGTAGCGGGTTTGGCTTATCCAGAATTAAAAGACATTATGGAGAAGTCTGAGAAAAATAATACGCCTGTCGGTATTACAGGAATGCTTTGCTTTGGTAATGATAAATTTTTACAAATTTTAGAGGGAGAAAGAGCGCAAGTCAGTTCCACTTATGAAAGGATTCTTCAAGATGATCGTCATTACAAAAGTGAAATTATTGAATTTGTTGAAATTGAAAGTCGGCTGTTTACAAGTTGGTCAATGAAAGTTGTGCAAATGGGTGAACAATTTCCGAAGAAACTCAAGGAGTTGAGTCTTAAATATTCCAGTTATCCGACTTTTGATCCGACAGGAATGACTCAAACTCAATGTTTAGAATTTATGAAAGAATTGTCAGCATTTATTCGCTCTACCTAAATCATGGTTAGTTACGATTGGTTAGTGATTGGCGGTGGGATTACAGGAAGTACAGTTGCTTATGAATTGCAAGCGCAAGGGGCAACGGTTTTATTATTAGAATCCAGTCCCGATCTAGATAATGCCACCTGTTATAGTTATGGAGGACTTCCCTTTTGGGCGGGAAGTTCCCCAGAAACAAGAGAACTTTGTGCAGAAGGACTCAAACTCCATCGCAATCTCTCAAACCTCTTAGATCAAGAGACAGAATTTCGTGAAATTAATCTGTTATTAACGGTTAGAGAAAATGAGTCAGTTGCAGAGACGGTCAAGCAATATCAAGACTGTGAAATTCCCCCGCAAGTGTTAAGTGTGGAAGAAAGCTGTGAACTTGAGCCCCTATTAAATCCGAGCGCGATCGCGGGGTCAATTTGTTTTCCTCATGGTCATATCAATCCTAAAAAAACAAATGCAGCCTATCTTAAAGCCTTCACTCGTTTAGGCGGGAAAGTTATTTATGAAGCGGTTCAATCACTGCAATTTGATAACAACAAAGTAATCGGAGTTAATACTAATTACAAAACATATTACGCTGATAATACTGTCATTTGTGCAGGTGGTTTCACTCGCGAATTATTAACTTCAATTGGTGTTCACATTCCCCTATACTTTACCCACGCCGAACTCTTAGAAACAGACCCATTAGAGTTAGAATTAAAAACCTTAATTATGCCCGCTAATGACCAACGCTTGGGCTTAGAAACCACAGCAACTGCACCCGACAAAGAAGCATTATGGGAAAAATCGGGACAAGAATTAGCTGCACCCGTGCTTGATCCAGGGGCAATTCAATTTCGCGATGGACACCTGTGCATTGGTCAAATTAGCCGAACTTTAAGCGATCCTGATGCAACTGTTGATGCTGCTGCTAGTGAGGCTTGGTTGCGAGAAGAGATTGGAACATTATTACCCGCCTTAAAAGATGTTCCAGCAAACTGGCACCGTTGTCTCATTGCGTTTAGCCCCCATCAACAATCTATTGTTAGTAAACTGGAAAATTATGAAGGGCTTTCTGTGTTTTCAGGGTTTACCAGTCCGCTATTATTTGCCCCAGTTTTAGCCAGACGGTTTGCAAAAGAGATTTAACGAAATTGAGCGAGAATACCCCCTCCTCAACGGAGTAGGAATGGGTGAAGCGCGAACTGAGAACGTAGCCTAATCAAAAAGCACTCCCGGTACTGAGATTAAAGTGGGAAACCGAAAAAATCCGTTGGCTTTCCCCCTCACAAGTGGGACAATTGGGGGCAAAATCTCGCAGCGCGATCGCGCTGGAAGGAAAAAGGAATTGGAGTTCTCTTTGCTTATTGTTCAAAATAGAAAAGAGGATAATACTCGCAATTACCCTCTCATGAATAACTAATCATTATGTTCCTGAACCAATACTTGTTTACGTTTTTTGTAATACCGATATCCGAAAAATCCACCTAATGCGAGTAAACCCATTGTTCCTTCTGCTTCAAAGGGCACTGCTGTTGAATTAGTTGCAATAAGTGTACTAGAGCTATCGCTATTACCATCTTTACCATTGAAGCTACCCTGAAGATTTATATCTGCTTCTGGATTACCATCATTCCAAAAATCACCAAAAAAGAAATCGTTCTCCCCATTCTCACTGTTAAAACCAATTGATACATAAGAATTATTTGTATCTAGTCGAAATTCTGTAACACCTCCTGTAGTAGTGAGAAAACCACTGTCATCCCCATAATTAAGACTAGAGTTGGAAGAAGTTAAAGTAAAATTATTGCTTTCATTTCCAACCTCTTCGATAGTAATATTCCAACCATCGATTTCACTTTCTAGAACGCCATCATTGGTTAAATTCTGAAGTTCAATTGTTCCAAAACCTCGAAGATTACCATCAGGTGTAGTTTTAGGATCTAAATTGAAAGTAATTGCATCAGCAGGCATTCCAGAGCCTAATACTATACCAAAAACCGAAAAAGCTGTTAAATACTTCAAAAACTTCATCGCACACCCCACTAGGTCACATTTCATGCATATATAACTATAATGGAAAACTGTGTGATATTTATGTGATTAAAGTCAACTTATAAAGTGAGAAGTATCTATAAGGTGATAATTTCCGATTACAGTAGTTGGGCTTACTTTAACTCTTACGCTCTGATGGGAATCAGGGATAGGCTAAGATGGCAATAATTTCCGATAATAGTTTAAAAGCGTAAGGACTACATTACAGGGCGGGCAAGGCAAACCCTACGACCTGTTGCCTTGCCAAGCTGACAATTGGACTGTTTCAGCAAACCCTAATCAATGACCGATCATCCAAGGACGATCGCGCTTGTGACTTTGATAACTGGGTTGTGTGGGTTCTTTCTCCCGTTTTTCTAATCTCGGTTCATCGGTTTGTCTGGCTTTCAAGAAAGCACTCCCGGTGCTGAGATTAAAGTGAGGAACCGAAAAAATGCGTTGGCTTTCCCCCTCACAAGTGGGACAATTGGGGGCAGAATCTCGCAGCGCGATCGTTCTCCACGCTTCAAAAACCCCGCAAGTTTTACATTCAAATTCGTATAACGGCATTTAGTTCAATCTCCTTTATACCGGTACGATATCTTTATCAAAAATCTCAGTGGGAATTGCAACCGTACAACAGACATTCGGAATATCCACAATTCCACTCACGCGACCTTCTACCGGCGCACAACTGAGTAAGAGATAAGCCTGTTCTCCCGTAAAGCCAAACTTTTTGAGATATTCAATGGCATTTAAACAAGCGCGACGATAGGCAACATGAGCATCCATATAATACTGTTTCCCGTCAAACTCATCCACAGAAATTCCTTCAAAGACGAGATATTCGGAGTAACGGGGCTCAACCGGACCCGGTTTGAAAATGGGGTTCACCATGCCATATTTATCCACACCGCCTTTAATAATGTCCACATGGAGATCGATATAGCCTGACATCTCGATCGCGCCACAGAAGGTAATCTCACCATCTCCTTGCGAGAAGTGAATATCGCCCATCGAAAGTTTCCCCCCATCCACATACACAGGGAAATAAATTTTTGATCCGCGAGACAGGTTTTTAATATCGCAGTTTCCGCCATGTTCCCGTGGGGGAACCGTTCGCGCTGCTTCGGCTGCTGCTGCTTCAAACGCTGACCCTTTCAAGCCGCCTAAAACGGCATTTTCGGGATTCGGTAACGTTGCCAATGGCGGAACCCGATTCGGATCAGTGGAGACTAACTCCCGTTCCCGTTTATTCCATTTTGCTAACAATTCGTGAGAGGGCGCACAACCAATTAAACCAGGATGGGTAATTCCTGCAAAGCGGACTCCAGGAATATGGCGCGACTGAGTATAAATCCCTTGAAAATCCCAGATTGCTTTTGCTGCTTTCGGGAAATGCTGCGTTAAAAAACCACCGCCATTTTCTTGGGCAAAAATGCCAGTAAAGCCCCATTCATCCCCTGGTAACGCCCCAATATCGAGAATATCAACCACTAAAATATCCCCTGGTTTTGCCCCTTCCACTTCAATGGGACCACTGAGAACATGAACCACACTCAAGTCAACATCGCGAATATCATTGGGGTTATCATCATTTTTAATCTGTCCATCGGTCCAATCTTTACATTCAATCCGAAAGACCGACCCCGGTTTTACCGAAGCAACAGGGGGAATATCAGGATGCCAACGATTATGTCCAGGCATTTCCTGTTCACTCATAGGCTTCGTTAAATCGACTTTAAAAAGAGTTTCTGGCACGTTTTTTACCTCACTGAAAACAAGAGAAATTAGATCGAAAGTTGCAGAAAATTGAGTAATTATGCTTGCATTTTTGACAAGATTTCCTGTCAAAATTTATCTTGACATTTTTTTATTTCAGTAAAATGTATTGAATACAACAAAATGCGTTCTTTCTCAAAATTTTACTCAGCATTTAAGTTTTTCAGGATTTTCTTAGCCAAAAACTCTTTAATTTTTGTGTGTCTTGGTAGAGTGCTAAGCACTGGGGAAAATATTACAATACCCAATTGATGAGTTAATTGCTAAGGTTTGGCATAGGCTAAAACCGCATAAAATGGATCGCTTCCTCCCATCCCCAACATCTGGAAAATAGCAGGAACAGAGGGTTGTTTTTGAATCACTTCGGGTTCGCTAAAGCCACCCGCAGCTTTGAAATATCGCTTCACTAACTCCACGCGCATTGCTTCACTACTATCGCGCCAAGCCGAAATCGCTTTTTGATAAAACATCCGATTAGAAAAACTGATGATGGCGATACCATTGGGTTTTAAGACGCGATGAATCTCTTGAAAAATCTCTTCAGGGTATTGGAGATACTGCACCGAAACGGCATTTAAAACGGCATCAAATTCTTGATTAGGGAAGGGAAAAGTACCATTTTCATTCAAATTTTGGACAAAATAATGATCTAAGCGGGGGTTACGGGCAAGTTCTTCCTCGTTCATCCCGTGTCCTTCCACATGAGCAAATTTTATATCATCTGGAAGGTGACACACCCAACTACTCATCATGTCCAGAATACGAGTATTGGGCTGGAGTCGTTCCTGATAGAGTTGACTTAATTCATCAATAAAAGACTCATCCACATGAGTCACTAAGCGCGGGATGGCATAGAAGTCATGATCAGGACTGGCATCGAGTTTTTGGCGTTGTTCAGGTTGCAGTAACATGAGTGAGAGCTTAAAATTCCTTTACACTTTTGATTCTATCGTTGAGGTCACTGGTCACTGGTCACTGATCACTGATTACTGTTAATCGGATAAACCCAACACACTCGCCAGTAATGCTTTCTGGGCGTGCATTCGATTTTCCGCTTGTTGCCAAACGCGCGATCGCGCTGACTCTAAAACATCTTCTGTAATTTCTTCCCCCCGATGAGCCGGTAAACAGTGTAATATAATCGCTTCAGGAGAGGCTAAATTGACTAAATCTTCATTCACCTGAAACGATTGAAACACAGGTAAACGTTCCGCTGCGGAATCTTCCTGTCCCATACTTGCCCAAACATCAGTATAAAGGACTTCTGCGCCTTCCACAGCCTCTTTTGCATCATCGGTAAGCGTAATTTCAGTTCCAGATTGAGCAAGGTGTTTCGCTTGTTCTACAATCGCGGAATCAGGCTGATAAGTCGGTGGCGTTGCAATGCGAATATTCACCCCAGCTAACGCACAGCCTAACAACAGGGAATGCGCCACATTATTCCCATCGCCGAGATAAGTTAACGTTAACCCTTCTAAGGTCTGAAACGTCTCCTGCATCGTCAATAAATCCGCTAAAATCTGGCAGGGATGAGACAAATCACTTAAGGCATTAATCACGGGAATATCAGCATATTCAGCAAACTGTTCAATCTCTTTTTGAGCAAACGTCCGAATCGCGATCGCGTCTAAATAGCCCCCTAAAACCCTTGCTGTATCTTGAATTGGCTCACCTCGCCCCACCTGCATCGCTTGGGGATTCAAATCAATCACCTGACCCCCTAAATGATACATCGCCACACTAAAAGAAACTCGCGTCCGCGTCGAAGCCTTATAGAATAACAGCCCTAAGACTTGATTTGCAGCAGATCGTGGAGTATATCCCGTTTTCAACTTTTGAGCTAAATCCAAAAGTGTTTCTAATTCGTTGACAGTTAAGTCCGCTAGGCTGAGTAAATTTCGTCCCTTCATTCTGACTTTAAGTTGTTTTTAAATGGGTGTTCTCTCTTCTACCCTTGCCAAGAGCGAGAGCAATAAAGCTATAATTATAGACTTCAATCTCAAACCTCAGCATCAAATCAATCGGGTGAGTTTCTTCACTCCCAACAGATTTGGGGCAAAAATTTGCTAGTCTGTGGGAATAGCTTTGGGAACGGGTAGTTAGATATGAGTGTAGATATACAAATTGGTCAAGGAAAAACCGCACGTCGCGCTTATGGAATTGATGAAATTGCATTAGTTCCAGGACGGCGCACACTAGATCCCAGTTTACCGAACACCACTTGGCAACTGGGTGATTTACAACGAGAAATTCCGATCATTGCTAGTGCAATGGATGGCGTGGTGGATGTTAAAATGGCAGTCTTACTTTCAGAATTAGGCGCGTTGGGGGTTTTAAACCTAGAGGGGATTCAAACCCGCTACGAAGACCCAAAACCCATTTTGGATCGCATTGCCTCTGTGGGTAAAACAGAATTTGTGGGCTTAATGCAGGAATTATATGCAGCGCCCATCCAACCCGAATTAATTAAAAAGCGTATCAGTGAAATTAAATCCCAAGGGGGGATTGCTGCCGTTAGTGCAACGCCTGCTGGTGCAGCGAAATTTGGGGACTCTGTTGCAGAAGTTGGGGCTGATGTCTTTTTTGTGCAAGCAACCGTCGTTTCAACCGCCCACTTATCCCCTGATGCAGTCACTCCCTTAGATTTAGGAGAGTTCTGTCAAAAAATGCCCATGCCCGTCATTCTCGGGAACTGTGTTACCGAAGCCGTCGCTTATGACTTAATGAAAGCAGGTGCATCGGGAGTTCTGGTTGGCATTGGTCCTGGTGCTGCTTGTACCTCTCGTGGTGTGTTGGGTGTGGGGGTTCCTCAAGCAACCGCCGTGGCTGATTGTGCAGCAGCGAGAGAGCAATATTATCAAGAAAGTGGACGCTATGTTCCCATTATTGCCGATGGTGGCTTAGTCACAGGGGGTGATATTTGTAAATGTATTGCTTGTGGTGCAGATGCGGTGATGATTGGTTCCCCCTTCGCCCGTGCAGCAGAAGCCCCTGGACAAGGCTTCCACTGGGGAATGGCAACCCCTAGCCCAGTTTTACCCCGTGGCACTCGTATCAGCGTTGGTACGACTGGCAGTGTGCAAGAAATTCTCACAGGGCCTGCTCGTCTTGATGATGGAACGCACAACTTATTAGGTGCATTAAAAACCAGTATGGGAACGTTAGGGGCGAAAAACCTGAAGGAAATGCAACAAGTGGAAGTGGTTATTGCACCTTCCCTGTTAACAGAAGGTAAGGTTTATCAGAAAGCGCAACAGTTGGGAATGGGTAAGTAGTATTGCAGTACACGCTAGATTAATAGGCTAGTCGTCGGGTGGGCATTGCCCACCCGACAATGTAGTCCTTGTACAATTGAAAAAACGAGACTATTTTGTGATGATGCTGCAAACTGAAACCAGTTATTCCACCACTGATCTGGCAAATCTTGCGATCCAACAACTCCGTCAAACGGGCTGTGAATATGGAGAAATTCGGCTTGGTCGGTATCGCACGCAAACTCTAATGGCGCGCGATCGCAGCTTGACTACCCTTGCTGATAATATTAGCTCTGGTTATGGCATTCGCGTCCTCTTAAATGGGGCTTGGGGCTTTGCAGCCAGTCATGAAAAAACACCAGCAGCCCTCACTCGTACCATTAATTTAGCCGTTGAAATTGCAAAGGGAACCCATCTCACCCAACAGCAACCGGTGCGGTTAGCGCCTGTGGAAGCCTATCAGGATACGTACATCACTCCCATCCAGATTAACCCGTTTGAGATTCCCCTCACGGATAAAGCAAACTTACTGCTTTCTCTCAATGAGCAATTATTGGGATATGAAAACCGAGGTGTGAAAAAAGCCTTCTCCTTCCTTCGTTTTTCCCAAGAAGACAAAACCTTTGCTTCCACAGAAGGATCGCAGATTCAACAAACGATTTATCGCTCTCATCCCGGTTTCGGTTGTATGGCGATCGCGCAAGGAGACGCACAAACTCGCAGCTATGAACGTCCACCTTTGAACATCGGCTATGAACATATTAATCCCGAGGATCTATTTGCACAAGTCCAGCGAGTGGCGGAAGAAGCGATTGAAAAAGTCCATGCTGAACCTGCACCGACGCGCGATCGCGCAACCCTAATCCTCAAACCCAGTAACCTCTATCTCACCATTCACGAATCCGTAGGACACCCCACAGAATTAGATCGCGTCTTCGGGTATGAAGCCAACTTCGCCGGAACCAGTTTTGCCACAACCGATAAACTGGGAGCACTGCGTTATGCAGCCCCTTGGGTTAACTTTAAAGCCGATCGCACACAAGCGGGTGGACGCAGCACCGTGGGTTATGACGATGAAGGAGTGAAAGCCCAATCTTGGTATGTGGTCAAAGATGGCGTATTAGTGGATTATCTCAGCGATCGCGAAACCGCTCATCGTCTCGGACGTGCTACCAGCAACGGGAGTTCCTTTGCCGATAGTTGGTCAAGTGTTCCCATGGTTCGCATTCCCAACTTAGGCTTAGAACCAGGAGAAGCAGGGGGAAGCCACACCGCCAGTTTAGAAGCAATGATCGCTGATACCAAAGATGGCATTCTCATTGATGGTGTCGGAAGTTTTTCCATTGATCAACAACGGCGCAACTTTCAGTTTGGCGGAGATGCTTTCTGGCGCGTGAAAGACGGCAAAATTGCGGGCATGGTGAAAGATTTAACCTATCATTCCATGACCACTGACTTTTGGCAAAAAGTGGATGCTTTGGGGGGTGCTGATGAGTGGGAACAATGTGGAACCAATATCTGTGGCAAAGGGGAACCGATTCAAATTGCACAAATGACTCACGGCTGCGTTCCCGTGCGCGTTCAGGATATTGAAATTGGCAGAAGTTAGTTAGGTACTGCCATACTTGGGGAGAGAGTTATGAACATCTCCTAGAAATGTTACAGGATGCAGTTCAAGGCTGGCTGGATGTTGCGAGTGAGCCAGAGGAACTTTGAAAAGTATTATGAAGAACGCTGGACTGACTGAAGAAGAAGTGTGGTTTTATTTGGGGAAAGCGTGATCGCGAGAACCAGTTGAACCAGTATTAGGTAATGTTAAATCATCTTCTTCCAGCAGAAGTTTTAGCACTTCCTCACCATTCTTAGCTGCTTCCTCATAACTATTACCATGACTGCGATCGGTTTGTTCTGGAAAGTCATCCGTACTCCGCCGTGAGACGACGGAGCCTGCGGATGACCGTTGGTCAGGCAAATGGACTAAATAACAATCATCTTCATCTGACCACATAATAACCATTTGATATTGCAGATTCGTCATTCTTCATCTCCTGCTTGTTGTTTCACCGAAAGCACGTGAGGCTACGACAAGCCGCGCGAAGCGGGTCGTAGAGCGGGGCTTTCAAGGGGGCGAAGTGAATTCGCCCCACAGCCCCTTGGGATAGTGCGAAAGCGCGAGGGGTTCGATGCCCCGAAGCTAAACAAAACCTAGATATGTTATAATCACAATGGTGAACTTTTGAAGACGATGGAACAGACGTTAACCCTAGTAGTAAAGCTGAATGTAGAACCTGAGCAAGCGGATCAACTTGAAGAGACTGCTCAGGCTTTTGCTAATGCTTGCTCTTGGATTAATGAAAACGTCAACCATCGCTTAACGAATAGGAACTCCATCCAAGCTGTTTGCTACAGCGACGTTAAAGAAAGGTTTGGATTAAAGGCAAATCATATTGTCCGTGCTTGCGCCAGAGTAGGGGCTAACCGATCAACCGCCAAGGCAAAAGGTAGAAAAGTGAAAGGGTTTAAGCCTACTAGCTTTGATTGTGATGGTCGAACGTTCTCCTTTCGAGAAAAAGATTGGACTGTTAGCGTAACTACCCTTGGAAAGCGGTTAAGACTCCCTTTAAGAGCTAGCAACTACCATCGCGGAAAGTTAACGGGACAGAAACCGACTTCGGCTCAAATCTGCAAGCATAAAGACGATCAGTGGTATGTCCACATTCAGCTTAAAAATATTCCCCCTACCCCTCAAAAGACATCTAATGTGATTGGGGTCGATTTTGGGAGAAGGGAAATTGCTAAAACCTCAACCAATCAAGGCTGGGACGGGAAGAACATTCAACAAAAACGAGATAGGTTTAGTCGAGTAAGAGCATCTCTTCAGAAGAAAGCATCCCAAGGCAAGTCCGCGTCGCCTGGGGTTTCCCCAGGCGTTTATGCCGGAGGCACAAGGTCGTCTCGACGCAGATGTCGAGAAGTCTTGAAACGGTTATCGGGACGCGAGAAGAGATATCAAAAATGGTTAAACCACAATATCTCAAAGCAAATCATTGAGGAGGCAAAGCAGACCAACTCAACGGTGGCAATTGAAGATTTAACGGGCATTCGGGAGCGAACTAACCAGAAACCCAGAAACAAGACGGAAAGAAGACGGTCTAACAATTGGGCTTTCTATCAGTTAAGAACGTTCTTGGAATACAAGGGAATTAAAGAAGGAATTAAGGTAGTAGCAGTTCCTCCTGCCTATACCAGCCAAACTTGCCACTGTTGTAACCACATAGGAATTAGAACCAACAAAAATTTCAAGTGTTCTAATCAGTTTTGTGGTTGGATTGGCGATGCCGACTTAAATGGTGCTTTAATGATTAAGAAATGGGGCTGCTCTATAAACCAGCCTGGAGGCTCGGAAGTTCTATCCTGTAGAATTTCCAGGGCTACTGAAAACCCTAACCGAGCGCGAAGCGGGTTAGGGTAGTTTATAGCTTTGATTGCTTCTTGAACTTCCTTTTCTTGATCAGGTTTAGCATTATTTCCGTCTTTACCAGATAAGGTAATCCGACCTGGATCAAGCAATAGTCGTAGGGTGGGCAATGCCCACCCAACAATGGAGTCCTTCTTGGTTAAAAGTGGTATAACATCACCGAACAGCCCTGCCTTAGTCATCCGTACTCCGCCGTGAGACGACGAAGCCTGCGGATGACCGTTGGTCAAGATCTTGTTATTCATTATTCTGTTACAGGTTGAACTTGATCAATCACTTCTAGATCTCCTTCTTGCTCGACTGTCCAGACATCATAACTGCCAACGGTATCGCCATTTTCATCAAACTGGATGTCACCGCTTGCGCCTTGATAGTTGATTTCTTCTCCATTACGGATTAACTCCATCGCTTCACAAGGATCAGAGACTTCTGTTCCTGGGGAGTTGCTAATGTCACGATAGTTGTTTTTAATCGCTGTTCCCGTATTTGCACCTGCTTTTTCGGCAGCGAGCATCATAATCACTGCAGCATCCCAACTGTGAGGAACAAATGCGGTGACTTCTCCGCCAACTTCGGATTCCCATTTCTCAGTTAGATTGTCTAAAGCAACCCCACTCGCACCTGGAACTGTTCCCAACGCACCTGAAATCACGGATTGTCCATCAGGGGTTTTACCCACATCACTAACAAATTCTGGAGAGTAAACGCCGTCAGTGAGCAGTTCGGTTACCCCTTCACTTAAGCCTTGTTGATAAGCAGAGCGCATGAGTAAACTTCCTGTTTCTGCATAGAGAACCCCTAAAACTGCATCAGGATCATTGCCAAAGACTGCGGATGCTTCACTATCAAAGGTGGTTGCTTTGGGATCGTAACGAACTGGATCATCTTCGTTGATCACCGTTCCACCGAGTCCCTTAAATGCTTTGACAAACTCTTGTTCAAAACCAACCCCATAATCATTGTTAATCACAACTGTCGAAACCCGTTCAAAACCGCGATCGCTGGCAAGTTTCGCCAGGGCTTGCGCTTGATAAGTATCAGGGGGAGCAGTTCGCGCCCAGTAGCCTTCAAAGTCCCCTGCTTCTGCACGCTCGGTAAATACGGGACTGGTGCTTCCTGATGAAATCTGCATCACTTCATTTCTAACAGCAATATCAATGGTCGCTCCAGAAACACTACTGGCAAACGCCCCAACAACACCAGCCACTTGATCCACTTCCGCCAGTTTCGACATGGCAGCAGCCCCAGCGTTAGGATCGGTTTGGGTATCTTCTTGCACCAGTTCTACGGGTTGTCCATTCACCCCCCCACAAGCGTTAATAGTTTCTACCGCAAGATTAACCGCTTTGGGCATATTCTGACCAATGGAGGAAAGGTCACCAGTGGTGGGAAATAAACTCCCTAGTTTCAGTGTTTCTGGTGAATCAGTTCCTCCTGAAGTTGGTTCTTCAGTGGTTGTATTGTCAGGGCTTTCATTCGTGGGTTCTGTTTGACAAGCAGTGGTTAACAGCCCTGTGGAAAGGGTTAGTGCTGCTAGAGAAAGGGTCAATGGTTTTTTCGTTGTTGGTTTCATAATTAATCGTTAATAAATGATTAAGGTGAATTGACCCAAATTTTAGCAGTATCTACTGATAATAGATAGTTCTTGGAAAACAAATAAGGTTTCATCGGTGATATGGCGTTTCCTAGTTGGTTGAGGTACGTAATGCGAGTCGGTGGATGTTCATGGTTCATAGTTCGTGGTTCATTGATTAACAACCAAGAAATAACAAAGAACGAAGAACAAAGAACAAAGAACCAAAATTTAGAATGTACCTCATGAGATTGGGAAGTGCTATACTTTCGATTACCCAGTTCTCTCGTTGTGAGTCTAAAGTATTCTGTCATTGTAATAATTTCAGTAAATAATTATTTTGCTTTTCTATGTCATGGGTTAGGATGATGTCTGAAGGGGTTGTGAAAGGAGGCTGTCATGGCTACGCTAAGTCTGTCCCAGCAAGAAATTCAAGCGTTAACACCAGATGAGGTCAACCAATTAGCCGAACGTTTAGAAAAGGATGACTACAATAATCCTTTTGAGGCGTTACAAGATTGGCATTTACTACGGGCGATTTCATTTCACAATTGGGAATTAGTCGAACCTTATCGCTATCTCCTTGATGTGGAAACGTTTGATGAAGCCTAGTTGAAATGACCACTGGTAAGAATGTCCTGATTGGTATTGGTGGTGGAATTGCAGCTTATAAGGTCTGTCAGTTAATTTCTCGTCTCTATCAGACGGGTGTCTCAGTGCAAGTCATTCTTACAGAGGCTGCACAACAATTTATTACACCTTTGACGGTGAGCACGCTCAGTCGCCATCACGCTTATACTGATCTTGAGTTTTGGCAAAATTCTGCTCGTCCCTTACATATTGAGTTGGGAGAATGGGCAGATTTGTTTTTGATTGCTCCTTTAACGGCGAATACTTTAGGAAAACTGGCCTATGGGTTCGCTGATAATTTACTCACAAATACGGTTCTCGCCTCTGGCTGTCCGATTTTAGTTGCTCCTGCGATGAATACCGATATGTGGGAACAACCTTCAGTACAACGGAATTGGGAACTATTACAGCAAGACCAGCGCTATCATGTTTTAGAGCCAACGGGTGGTTTACTCGCCTGCGATCGCGCGGGAAAAGGACGGATGACAGAACCCGATCAACTCCTACGCAGTGTTCAATCTTTACTTTACACCGAAGGCAAACGAGATTTTCTCGGAAAACATATTTTGATTAATGGTGGGGGGACACAAGAGTATCTTGATCCAGTCCGATTTATTGGCAATCCTGCGACGGGAAAAATGGGGAGCGCGATCGCGCAGGCTGCTATAGATCGAGGTGCAACTGTGACTTTAGTTCATGGAGGCCATACAGAAATTCCCCTGATTCCTTCTCCACGTTTCCGTTTAATTTCTGTTATCAGTGCGGATGAGATGTATGAAGCGATGCTTGCTCATTTCCCCACTGCGGATTATACAATGCTTTCGGCTGCGGTGGCAGATGTGAAGCCTGCTCATTATTCCACAAAGAAACTCCCGAAAAAAGAGATCCCCAACTGTTTACCCTTAACCAGTGTTCGCGATATCGCAGCAACTCTCGGGAAGGAAAAACAACCGCAACAAACCTTAGTCGGATTTGCAGCACAAACAGGAGATTTTGTCAAGCCTGCGCGGGAAAAAATGGCGCGGAAAAACTTAGATTATATTGTCGCTAATCCCATTGATCGCACGGAAGGCGGGTTTGGCAGCGATGACAATCAGTGCATTATTCTGGGGAAAGCGGGACAAGAACAGTCAATTCCCTTATGCAGTAAGCTACAGTTAGCGCATTATCTTTTTGATCTGATCAGTTGACTTCAAATTAAAGTAATTCTAGTAAAGCCAAAAATGACAACAAAACGACTTGAAGAAGCCATCTCTAAAGTAAATCAATTATCAGAATCCGAACAAAATGCAATCGCGGATATTATCTTAGCAGAAATTGCAGATGAGCAATATTGGCAAGAACAATTTGACCAATCACAAGATCAATTAGCAATCCTAGCAAAGGAAGCATTGAGTGAGTATCAAGCCAAAAAAACTCATTCTCTCGACAGTGAACTTGAACAATGAACTCTCAAGTAACTGAAGGTTTTCGGAAGTCTTTTCGAGAACTTCCAGAACCGATTAAACGCTCAGCTAAGAAAGCCTACGCACTGTGGAAACAAAATCCACGTCATCCAAGTTTAAAATTTAAGCGAATTCATCGCTATCAAGATATTTATTCAGTACGAATTGGTTTAAATTGGCGAGCAGTTGGCGTTAAACAAGGGAAACGATGATTTGGTTTTGGATTGGTTCTCATGGGGATTATGATAAACTTATTTCTCAATTTTAGATTTAAAGCATATACCATTAACATACAATACAATGACTGAAACAGTTTCTTTCTCTCCCTTAAATATTTTTTCTAAAGCGCGATCGCTGCTGACCAATAATACAGCACAATATATTTATAAACGATCGCTGCAAGCCCTCCTTACTTTATTTCTCGCTTCTATTCTAAGTTTTACCATTATTCAATTTGCCCCAGGTGACTATCTGGATACCTTACGCCAAAATCCCCAAATTTCACCAGAAACCATTGCTGATTTGGAACAACGCTTTGGTTTAGATAAACCAGTTTTTCTTCAGTATTGGTATTGGTTAGGCGGTATTATCACCCGCTTTGATTTTGGCACGAGCTTTGTTTATTCACGTCCTGTATCCGAATTAATTTTAGAACGAATTCCTGCTACTTTACTGCTTACAATTGGCTCAATTTTCTTCACGTGGCTGATTGCTATTCCTCTCGGAATTATTGGCGCAGTTCGGCAAAATCGTCCGCTCGATCGCGCGTTACGAGTGATGAGTTACCTTGGACAAGGCTTTCCCAGTCTCATTACTGCCCTTTTTCTACTTTATATTGCCCAAGCCACTTCCCCACTTTTTCCTGTTGGCGGAATGACCAGTATTAACCACAGTAGCTTTTCCTTAGCAGGGAAAATTTTAGACATCGGTTGGCATTTAATTTTACCGACCATTGCCTTAAGTATTACAGGCTTTGCTGGATTACAACGGATTACAAGGGGGGAATTATTGGATGTTTTACGTCAAGATTACGTGCAAACCGCCCGCGCCAAGGGTTTACCAGAAAATCGAGTCATTTATGTTCACGCTTTACGAAATGCAGTGAATCCGCTAATTACTTTATTAGGATTTGAATTTGCAAACTTACTCAGTGGGGCATTTATTGCTGAATTTTTCTTTAATTGGCCAGGGTTAGGACGACTAATTTTGCAAGCCGTTTTAGCCCAAGATTTATATCTGGTGATGGCAAGTTTAATGATGGGGGCCTTAATGCTAATTGTCGGTAATTTACTGGCGGATTTGGTGTTACAACAAGTTGATCCGAGAATTAAATTAGGGGATTAATTGCGGAGTAACTTTTCTCGTAATTTTTTCACGCGATCGCGCAAATTAGCAGCTTTTTCAAACTCTAAATTTTCCGCAGCTTCTTTCATTTCTGCTTCCAGTTGTTCCACCAGTTGCGGAATTTTATCTAACGGTAAATCATCTGCTTGTTCATACACCATTTCTAACTGTTGCGCGTTTAAACGGCGAGAAATATCAAGAAACGCCAGAATAGAATTATTTTGTTTTTTCACAATCGGTTGCGGGGTAATGCCATGTTTTTCGTTATATTCTATTTGCATTTTCCGCCGTCTTTCCGTTTCTTGAATCGCGTAATCCATGCTATCCGTTAGATGGTCAGCATATAAAATCGCTTGTCCTTCCACATGACGCGCAGCCCGTCCAATGGTTTGTACTAAAGATCGTCCAGAGCGTAAAAAGCCTTCTTTATCTGCATCTAAAATCGCCACTAAAGAAACTTCAGGTAAATCTAATCCTTCCCGCAATAAGTTCACGCCAATTAAAACATCAAACTTTCCTTGTCGTAAATCTTGTAAAATTTCGATGCGTTCAATGGAATGAATTTCAGAGTGTAAATAACGAACGCGAATCTCTCTTTCTTCACAATATTCTGTTAAATCTTCCGCCATCCGTTTGGTTAATGTTGTTACTAAAACTCGCTGATTTTTTTCCGCACGGGCTTTAATTTCCCCTAATAAATCATCAATCTGTCCTTCAGTGGGGCGAACAAAAATTTCTGGATCAAGCACTCCTGTCGGACGAATAATTTGTTCAATGACATTCCCCTCTGATTGTTCAATTTCCCAATTCCCAGGGGTAGCAGAAACAAAAATACATTGATTCACTTTTTGCCAAAATTCTTCCGCTTTTAACGGGCGATTATCCGCAGCACTGGGAAGGCGAAAACCATGTTCCACTAAGACTTTTTTCCGCGATTGATCGCCGTTATACATTCCTCTCAATTGCGGAACTGTTACGTGAGATTCATCAACAACTAATAGCCAATCATCGGGAAAATAATCCACTAAACATTCTGGTGGATCTCCCGCGTTTCTTCCTGCTAAATGACGCGAATAATTTTCTACCCCATTACAATACCCCACTTCTCGTAACAGTTCTAAATCATATTTTGTTCGCTGTTCTAAGCGTTGGGCTTCTAATAGTTTTCCTTCGGTTTCGAGTTCTTCTAAGCGTTGTTTTAATTCTAATTCAATATTTTCACAAGCTGCTTCTAACTGTTCATCTGGCGTAACAAAGTGACGGGCGGGATATAAGTTTAGTCCCTTTAAGCTGGTTAAGACTTCTCCCGTTGTGGGATCAACATACCGCAGCGCATCAATTTCATCCCCAAAAAATTCGACCCGAACAATGCGATCTTCATACGCAGGAACAATTTCTAAAACATCCCCTTTTAAGCGAAATCTTCCTCGTTGCAATTCTGTATCATTGCGCTCATATTGAACTGAAACTAAATCTCTTAAAAGTTGACGCTGATTAACTTCTTCTCCTAACCGTAAGGGAATCGCTGCTTTCAGATATTCACTAGGCATTCCTAAGCCATAAATACAACTAATAGAAGCAACCACAATCACATCTCGCCGTTCAAATAATGAGCGGGTTGCAGAATGTCGTAACATATCAATTTCATCATTAATGGAAGCCGTTTTTTCGATATAGGTATCGGAAACAGGAATATAGGCTTCTGGTTGATAATAGTCGTAATAACTGATGAAATATTCTACTGCATTATTCGGGAAAAATTCTCGTAATTCGTTGCACAATTGCGCTGCTAAGGTTTTATTATGAGCTAAGACTAATGTCGGTTTTCCAATTTTTTCAATGACATGAGCAACGCTGTATGTTTTTCCGGTTCCTGTTGCACCAAGAAGCGTTTGAAAGGGATTATTGTTTTGTAGAGATTCGGTTAATTGCGCGATCGCGCGGGGCTGATCTCCTGTCGGTTGATAAGAAGACTCTAGTTGAAAATCTGACATAATTTAATTGTAAAACTAATGACCAATGACGAATGACAAATCTTAAACTGCTTAATCAAACTCTAATTGATACCGTAGCGAATGCAGCAGCAAATAGTCAGCGCTTGCGGAAAAATCACAATTTTCATCAACTCTCGGAGCAAGTCCAACGCTTCATTAATATTATGCAGCCAGGAACTTATGTCCGTCCACATCGCCATCTTCGTCCAGAAGATAGCAATGGCTTTGAGTTTTTTCTCGTGCTACAAGGAAAGGTGGGGATTTTACTTTTTGATCAGTCGGGAAAAGTGATTGAAAGTGAGAGACTTAGCTCCGAAGATCACAATTATGGTCTTGAAATTGCAGAAGGGACGTTTCATACACTGGTGGCGTTAGAAGCCAATACCGCTTTATTTGAACTGAAAGAGGGTCCTTATGTTCCCCAAACCGATAAGGAGTTTCTGACTCTCTTTCCTAACGAGGGAACCGCAGAAGCGCAAGCTCAAGTCCAATCTTGGGAAGCCCACTTTTTCATGAATAATTAATTTTGATATAGCACTTCCCAATCTCATGAGGTACATTCTAAATTTTGGTTCTTTGTTCTTTGTTATTTGTTGGTTGTTAATCAATGAACCACGAACCATGAACCATGAACCATGAACATCCACCGACTCGCATTACGTACCTCAACCAACTAGGAAACGCTATAAAACCGTTCTTGACTTTTTTCGCTAATCTTCCAATCCGCATTTTCGCCACCAATAATTACCTGTTTAACATTGAGAAAATCTTGACTTAATTGTCTTAACGAATTAATCAAAACATCCAACGCAACGGGATCGCTTGTTCCTAAATCAAACCAACAGCGTCCCCAAGTTTCTTTATATTCAAACTCACCCATATTGTGCATGACCGATAACAAAGAATTGCTAGCATGATCATGATCATATTCCATATAACTGAGGTCAATTCCAGTTTCCATCACTTGAAAATTTTCAGCATTAAATCCCCCTAATTTCCCTAAATAAAACCAAGAATTGAACAATTCTTCCACATATTGACGTTCGGTAATGGAGGGAACTGAATCAAATTCAAGCCAAATCCAAATATCAAACGGGTTAAACTCACGAAACCTAACTTCCATACCATTCAAAGCTACTAGAATTTGCGTTTTCGATTCTAACAAGAACGCTGTGATTTCCCAAAAATCAATTGAGGGGCGATCGCGCGATCGCCCCTATTCAAACCTCTAATTTAGTTCAGATTTGCTAATCTTATTGATCTAACATGGCTTGCGAACCGCTTTGGGGAAGACGCGGTGCAACAAACCCAGGAGAATAGAAAGGGTTGAGACTGGCGCGGAAGGTGTTTCCTCGTTCTGCAATCACAGGGGTTACCGCTTCCCGTGCTTTAAGAGCAACTTCCACTGTTTTTACATCATAGGTACTCGTTGCTAACTTAGGATATAAACCAATACCAATAATGGGAAGCAGTAAGCAAGCAGTAATGAAGATTTCCCGAGGTTTAGCATCACCGAGATATTTCTCAATGACAATTTCTGAGTTAGACGCACCGTAGAAGACTTGACGCAACATGGAAAGGAGATAAATCGGAGTGAGAATTAAACCCACCGCAGCGAGAAAGACCATTGCTGTTTTGAAAATGCTGCTGTAAGCATCACTGGTGGCGATACCGAGAAAGACGGTTAACTCACTGACAAATCCACTCATACCAGGCAGGGCTAAAGAAGCCATTGCTGCAGCCGTGAAGAGGGCAAAGATTTTAGGCATTTGTTGTCCCATACCCCCCATTTTTTCCATCACAAGGGTGTGAGTGCGTTCGTAAGTCGCACCAGACAGGAAGAACATTGCAGCAGCAATTAAACCGTGAGAGACCATCTGTAAGACAGCACCGTTTAACCCCAATTCCGTATAAGAGGCGATTCCGAGTAAGACAAAGCCCATGTGGGAAATAGAAGAGTAAGCCAGACGACGCTTGAGGTTGGTTTGACTGAAAGCCGTTAATGCACCGTAAACAATATTGACCACACCTAAAACCGCTAACACAGGGGCAAAATAAACGTGGGCATTGGGCAGCATTTCCACATTCATCCGAATCAGCCCATAACCGCCCATTTTCAGTAAAACACCCGCTAAAATCATCGAAATCGGTGCAGATGCTTCACTGTGTGCGTCAGGAAGCCAAGTATGTAGCGGGAAAATTGGCAGCTTCACACCAAAGGCAATTAAAAAGCCTACATAAGCGAGCATTTCTAAGGCAAAGGGAACGTTTTTCATTCCCAGTTCCATCATGTCAAAGGTAACGTTATTGCCGTAGAAGGCTAAACCTAAACCTGCAACAAGGATAAAAATTGAACCCGCAGCAGTGTAGAGAATAAATTTAGTGGCTGCGTAACCGCGATTTTTGCCACCCCAAATGGAAATCAACAGATAAACTGGCACTAATTCCAGTTCCCACATTAAGAAGAATAAAAGTAAGTCTTGGGCAGCAAAGACACCAACTTGGGCACTATAGAGAACAAGGATAAGAGCGTAAAATAGTTTTGATTTATAGGTAACATTCCAAGCAGCAACTACAGAAAGGGTGGTGATTAAACCAGAAAGAACAATTAATGGCATGGATAGACCATCAACCGCTAAAGACCAGTTTAAGCCCAGTTGAGGCAACCAAGGATAACTTTCTTGCAGTTGAAATTGACTGTTATCGAGATTAAAGTGAGTCCCGAAGGCATATACAGTAAGAATAAGAGTGATCAAGCTCGCGCTTAAGGTGAACCAGCGTAGAGTCTTTCCGTTTTCATTGGGAAGAAAAGGAATCACACTGGCAGCGAGAAGAGGGAAGAGGATAATGGCACTCAGCCAAGGGATTTGAAACTCGATCATTATGGATAAGAATAAATACTTATGACTACACTCCTCATTATATGAAGAGATGTTACATTTTGAAAAGCTATATGGAGAAAAAAGACATAGAAAGATCTAATTGTTGCAGTTAACTGCCCAAGTGATTCACTTGGATTAGTCTAGAAAGTAATGTGTTTGGATTGGTAATGAAACTTGCGCTTGATCAGTATGCTCACTTGGATTCCCCCCTTCATCACTGGAATCAACAGTTAAAGTTAATCGCTTTAGGCGGGTTAATTTTTGCCTTTGCTTTTATCGAAACCTTGGCGTTACTCCCCGTAATGCTTTTAATTACTGTTATCTTATTTGGCTTATCTCAGCTTCCTCTGCGCTTTCTTTTATCGCGACTTCAGTATCCAGGCATCTTTATTGCTGTCGTCGTGTTGGTTTTACCGTTAGTATCAGGAGAAACAGTGCTTTGGGAATGGGGCGCGATCGCGCTTCGACAAGAGGGCTTATTGTCCGTCGTGCTGATTGTGACTCGTTTTGTCTGTATTCTTACGATTAGCTTAATTTTATTCGGAACTGCGCCATTTTTAACCAGTATCAAAGCAATGCGATCACTGGGGTTACCCACTGTCATTGTGGATATGACGTTATTGTCTTATCGCTATTTAGAATCTTTTGGCGATACTTTAACCACGATGCAGCGAGCGATGAAACTCCGTGGATTTGACTCCCATCATTTTAGCCGACGCAATACCAGCCGTTTAGCCTCTTTGATGGGAAGTTTACTGGTGCGGAGTTATGAACAGTCGCAACAGGTGTATCACGCGATGATTTTGCGCGGGTATCGCTATGGGTTATCTCGTCAACCGACGGGTTTACGGGTGGCGTTAAAAGAAGCGACTCCCTCTATGCAGTTTTGGTTTTGGTTTACTTGCGCGATCGCGCTGAGCTTGATTATTGCAGAACTCTTATCTTAAATTTTTATGAAACAACTGACTCAATTCCCTCGTCTCCGCACTTCAGAGGAAAGGGCCCTCGCCATTCATGATCTAGAATTCTCCTATCCCGACCAACCCAGTGTTTTAGATTGTCTCAACTTCACAATTAAAGCAGGGGAAAGAGTGGGATTGATTGGTCCCAATGGCGCAGGGAAAACGACACTGTTTTTATCCACTTGCGGGATTTTAAAGCCAACAGCAGGAGAAATTTTTGTTTTTGGTGACCCCATTCAAGCGGGAGACTTTAATCCTAATATTGGTTTAGTCTTCCAAAATCCAGATGATCAACTCTTTTGTCCCACCGTTTGGGAAGATGTTGCTTTCGGTCCAGAAAACTTACAACTGTCTCCCTCAGAAATCAAACAACGGGTCGAAGAAGCCTTAACCATTACTCGCACTTATCCTCTCGCCCAGCGCGTCCCCCATCACTTATCAGGAGGACAAAAATGTATGGTTGCCATTGCCACGGTTTTAGCGATGCACCCCCAACTCATTCTATATGATGAACCCAGTGCTAATTTAGATTTATCAGCACGACGACGTTTGATTGATTTTCTGGAAATTTCTGATCAGACCATTATTATTTCTTCCCACGACTTAGAATTAATTTTAGAAGTCTGCGATCGCGTTTTACTTCTTAATGAAGGACAAATTATTGCTGATGGCGACCCGCGACGAGTGATGGCGAATCAAACCTTGATGGAAAGTAACGGACTGGAAAAACCGCATTCTCTTTATCATCATCCCCCAGGGGCGCATCAAGATTGATATAGCTAGATAATTTCTTGCTTCAGTTGTTGCCAATTTAGAGGATCGTTTGATAGGTTCTTCGCGAGTCTCCCTTCTTGAAAGAAAAGAACGCGATCGCTGCATTGTTCGGCAATATCAAGTTGATGATTAACCATTAAAATCGTCATTTCTTGGGTCTTGAGAAACGCCATGACTTTGGTTGCTATGCCAAAATCTAAAGCAGAGGTTGGTTCATCTAATAATAAAACTTCTGGCTGCATGACTAAGCCCCGCGCAATCGTCACTAATTGGCGTTGTCCTAAGGAAAGTTCTAATTCTCCTTTATCCAGCCAACTTTCTGGAATTTGTAATTGTTCACAATAAGTGGCGATGCGATGATTAATTTCGGTTGGTGAGAGTTGTTGTAAGATTAAGGGATACGCGAGGGCTTCTTGGACAGTCACTCCTAATAATTTGGGTTCTTGGGGAACTAAAACAATTTGTTGGCGCAGAGACAGAACAGGAATCTGATCGTAAGGTGTATTATGAAAATAAAGGCTGCCCGTTGTCGGTTCACTTAAACGATTCAGAAGGCGTAAGAATGAGGTTTTACCCGACCCTGATTTTCCTAAAATGACTGCGCGATCGCGCTTCCTAATTTGTACAGAAATATCCTTTAATATCTCCGTAAAGCCAAGATGATCACTTAAACTCACTTGCTTGGCTTCTAAGACAATTTCTTCGTTATCATTCATTTTTCCTCTGGGAGCTTCACAGTTTTTCCTAAATGGCGGAACCAAGTAAAATACAGCGCGATCGAAAGTAAAATTAACACTAGTAATAATAAACCCAATTCTTCCCACTGCTTGGTCACTAATATCATGCCCGTTAAGAATAATACCAGTTGCCAAGGAACTGCGATACAAATGGCAATGAGATCTCGTTGATTTTCTTGCTGAATTTTTGCTTGTTGAGGGAAAGAAAGTTTATCTCGCATGGGCTTCCAGAAACCAAACGGTTGTGTGACTTGATAAAAGTGATCTAGCACTTTTTCTGGAGTAGGAGGAGTGGCGAGAGTCCCAATCATACAACCGAGGAAAGATGCACTGGCAGGAATTAAGAAATTGGCATATTCGGGAAAAGAAATACCACTGAGTTTCGTCATAATTGCTGTTACCATTCCTGCGATCATTCCTACCGCAAAGCCATAACCATTAAAGCGCCACCAGTACCATCTTAGAAGTAAAGGAATAAATAAACCTGAGCCAAAGCCTAAGGTGATCCACCCCCAAATATCATTAATATTCACAACAGGAAAACTAAACAATAATCCAATTAAAACCACAGCGATAGAAGCCAGACGACTTTGCAGAATCAGTTGTTCGTTATTGGCACTAGGATTAAGATAGGCTTGATAGATATCTTTGACCCAATAGGCTGCGCTAGAGTTAATAATAGAATCGAAAGTGGACATAGCAGCAGCAATAAAACAAGCAACTAATAAACCTTTAATTCCTACTGGAATATATGTGTCGATCACGGTGGGTAAAACTAATTCTGGATCGGCAATGACAGTGTTAGTCAGTCCATAATGAATCCCGAGAATGGCAAATGCAGTGACAAGGGGCCAACGGAAAGCCAGTAAAAGTATCCAAAATAGAGATAATAAACCTGCTGCGCGATCGCTGCTGGCTGCAAAATAACGTTGACTCATATAGCCACCTGCCCCACTAAATCCTTCAATTCCTGTTTTGAGGAGATAGAAAAATAAAGTCACACCAAAGAGATTAAATGCTGAATATTGTCCAGGTAAATCGAGGTTAGGTGGGGGAAGAAAGTTACTCCAATCGGTGAGATTCATCGCAATGGTTTGAAACTCATCACTACTCAAGGGAACAGAAATGGAAAAGGTTTCAGGAAGGGTAACTGTGGATAATGTTAAACCGCAAACATAGATAATGGCAATAAAGATTAAAACTCCTTGAAAAACATCTGTCCAAATGACACCATAAAAGCCACTGGCTGCGGTGTAAATCATGGCTAACGTAATCATTAAAATGGCAGCCAAACGATCATCAATTCCTAACAGTTGACCAAAAAACTTTCCTCCCCCAACCGCGAAATAACTAATGATCCAAATCGAAATAATTAAATTCGCGATCGCGCTAATTAAACGAGCAATATTTCCTTCTCTTCCTTCGCCAAATCTTAACCGCATCCATTCCGCTAAAGTCATCACTTGGGCGCGTCTTGTCCACTTGCCCATGAAGATCATAAAAAATGCCATAATCAAGACAATTCCGCCTCGAATTTCAATGAAAAAGCCTTTAATTCCGATCGCGTAAATCAAAGCGGTAATAATCATTGTTCCCGCAATATCGGTATTAGAAGCCATCCCCGAAGCCCCTAACGCCCACCAGGGTAAACGGCGATTTCCTAAGAAATAGGCATCAATTCCTTGGGAGGCTTTCCGTTGTAAAATAAAGCCAAAAATGACAATTGTCAGCAAGTAAAGAGTAATAATGAGATAGTCTAAAAGTTGCATATTTGTTCTTGATTTACCCCCTATCTCTTACTGTAATTTTTCTTTAATCTCTGGTAACATTTCTTGAACACATCGGTAACCTTCTTTCATCAAAGCGTCTGCTTCATGAAAATCAAAAATACCGTATTGAGACAAGCGAGGTTGTAATAAAATATCAGGTTGATGTACCTGTAAATTAATTTGTGTCACTTGCTGTTCCATAATATTAATCGCACTGCCAATGACATCAAAGATATTAGGAACTTTAGTTTCACTTTCCCTTTGATCAGGAAGCCAATTATTAACCTTGTCGGCTAAGGTTTCTTGGGCTGCTTCATAACGCAACTTGAGATTGTTTAAAAACTCTAGTCTATGCTCTTGGTTTTGTGCATTGTTTTCTGTCTCTTCTTCTTCAGACGTTTTAATCTCAGACAGGAGTTCTTGATTTTTGGCCTCAACTTCTGCTTCTATTGCTTCAAATTCAGGGTTTTCTGAATCGGGAATAGGATGGGGATGATTTAAGTTAATTGCAATGACAATATCACTTCCCATTTCCCGTACAACATCCACGGGAACTGGATTAATTACTCCACCATCGACTAAATACGTTTCGTCTTTATTGAAAGGGGTAAAAACACCTGGAATCGAAATACTCGCTCGCACCGCATCCACCATCAATCCTGTTTTTAAAATTACTGCTTTTTGGGTTAATAAATCAGTGGCGACGCAGTGAAACGGAATCTTCGTGTCTTCTAAATGACAATCGAGAACATGACTATAAATTAACTCATAAATTTTATCGCCATCCAACAACCCTCGCGTCGGAAACTCGACATCTAACAAAGAAACAATAATCTTCCAGTCGATTTCTTTAACAAAGGCTTCTAATTCTTGGAGTTGGTTCACTGCATAAATTCCACCAACAAACGCTCCAATACTCGTTCCTGCAAGATAATCAATCTCAATTCCTGCGGATTCCAAGGCGCGAATTGCACCAATATGTGCCCAACCTCTCGCACCACCACTTCCTAAGGCTAAACCCACTTTATTTTTCATTGTTATCTGTTTATAACACAAACAATGAGGTCATTATTCATGATTCATTCTATTGTGTCAATTGGAGATAGCCCAGACGGATATTTAATCCCTTTTTCTTTGAACGCTTGCTTACTGCGACGGATTAAATCAGTTTGATAAATAAATTCGTCTCTGGCATCCATGGGATAAGATTTTAATTTGAAGTGAGTTCCCCATAACGCTTCCGAGACGACAACTGTAATCGGTAATTTCAGTTGCGTGTACTTGCTACTATAAGCTGCTTGATAAAGAAGATTAATGACTACCTCTAAATCAACATTATGGTCGCAATAAAAATCTGTAACCACTTGCGCTTCCAGTTGTCCGCTATTGCTATTAGAAATCGCTTCTGTGAGAATCTTACTATGGGGGATTGTAATCAGATTATCATCGGGCGTTTGAATCCGAATCCCTCTTAAACCAAAGTCAGTCACTTCTCCATACTCTTCTCCAATCTTAACGCGATCGCCCACGCGATAAGGGGCTTCAAATAAAGCGACAATTCCCGCAATAATGGCTGTTGTATAATCTTTGAAAGCAAAGCCTAAAGTAAGCGCGATCGTTCCCGTTAAGGCGAGTAAGTTCTGTCCAGACAAGTTTAAAAATAAATTCACTAAATAACTGACTGTAATAATTAAGACTAATCCTTTCCAGAAGGGAACCGATTGCTTAATTAGTAGCCGATACCGTCGAGGAACTTGTTCTGATGCCCATGTCGTTATAAACTGAATTGACACTAATAACCCATAACTAAGGAAAAGGGTGAAGACGGTTGTCAGAACTTTTCCCCATGTCACATCAGTGAATAAATCTTCTGATAATTTCTGATTGCTCACTGACTGAGCAATGAGAGCAAAAGGAATCCATTCCACGATCATTCATCTTCTCCAATTAAAAAGTTATTTTGGCTCAATTCCTGTTTGATTTTCGGATAGTGGAGAGGAGTGACACTTAATAAACCGTTTCGCTGCTGAATTAAATCATCTCGCAATAACAGTTGAATTCTTCCTTGAATCTTCTCTTCCTTCACTCCTAAACTGAGTGCAAGAGATGAGCGCGTAATTTTCCCATGAAGTAATAAAGAATGTAAGAGATACCGATCATCGGCTGATAAACTTGGTAGGTTGGGTAAACGAGGAGTGATCAACTTTAAACGGGGTCTTTCCTCTGCATTTTCGGTTAGGTCTTGGTCAAAGGACATCTGAATAGATTGTAACCATAATTGCTTTGCAATTTCACTTTCTCCCCTTGATAAAGAGCCTAAGGTTTCCCAAAAGAAAGAGGAGGGATTGGTTGTCTCCTCAGGAATAAAACTTTCAACCATCGGTTGTAACCATTGCTGGAGTTCATCGCTACTTAACTTAGGAAGATTTTGGGTCGTTTCTAGATAAGCATTAAGTTGACAGACATAATCTAAAAAGATCCAAGACCAGTTATTACATCCTAACAACCAAAAGCAATCATCAGTCTGAACAATCTTTTCTCGTAACCAAATCATTCCTTCCCAGCCACTAATACATCGTAAAAAATACTGTTCTAAATCAGGAATGACAATCATTTTAAGATGGGATTGACATAAGCTCTGAAAAACTATTGATTCACTCTTCTGTATGCTTCCTTCAATCGCCATTTTTAAATGTTGTTTCTTGGGATAAGAGTCGTGACGAAAGTTGTAATCAGAAAAGGGATAGACAACTTCCAATTCTGGGAATGGTTGTTGGGATAAACTCGCGACTATCAATTCAGTTAAGGGGCTAACGGGTGATCCTAAAATGACTAAATGATTCGCTGCTTCCTTGGCTTTCCATGCTTTTAAAGCCGATCTAACTTCTTTTTTCAGTACCGTTAAATAAGAGGAGGGATGAGGTAACTCACTCATCAACTTTTCTAGTTCACTGATGACTCCCTCGGGAAGATCTTCCCAAGTGGGATTTCTCATTGGGGGATCGGCTTGGGAAAAAAAAGATTGTATGGCGTTTCTTAGTTTATTCAGGTACGTCATGTCAGTCGATGGATGTTATTGGTTGATGATTATTGCTGATTTGGAAAGTCATCAAAAAACAAAAATTATGACTCGCGCGATCGCGCTTAAGAAACTCCTCAATCAGGCATTTTTTTGTTTTTAATTATCCCTTGACTTCCTGATCCTGTTTTGATAAGGTAGTACCATAATGGGAAGTGTTGCCAAAAATAATTTTCTTAACAATTGAGGAGAAACAAAAAACAGTATAACCTGCTTTCAGCAAGGAATCCAGATGATGAACTTTCATTTTGACTCCCGCAGCTTAATATACTTTCATCACGAAAAAGAAACAGCAACGCACTAATTTTTTCAATCGTGGTTAAAGATGGTTTGAACTCGCCCCAACTTATGATTAACTGAGAAAGGACTCGGTTTAAGTTGGCGCAATGACCTCAACATTTATGCTTCATCAAGCTCCTGCTGGTGCAAGAGACTGGCTTCCTGTAGAAGTAACCCAAAAGCGATGGCTTTCGCAAAACCTGGAAGCAGTATTTTCCCAGTGGGGATATCAACAAATTATTACTTCTACCCTCGAATGGGTGGAGATGCTTACCGCAGGGGGGGCGATTGAACCCTCAACAGTGATTCAACTCCAGGATGGAAGCGATGAACCCTTGGGGTTACGTCCAGAGTTTACCGCTTCCATCGCGCGGGCTGTTGTTACCCGCATGGAACGGACGGCGTATCCGCAACGGTTGTTTTATAACGGTAATGTGTTTCGCTCTTCCCAAGGGCATCATGGGGAACAAGTAGAATCCTATCAAGCGGGTGTCGAACTCATTGGCGCAAGGGGTGTTCTCGCCGACAGTGAAATTATTTTATTACTTCGCGATTGTTTGGAACAGGTGGGAATAGAACAGTGGCATTTAGTCTTAGGAGAAGCAGGATTAACGCGATCGCTGCTCGAACCCTTTCCCGAACAAGTGAGATCCGATGTTCGCTATTGTATTGCGAATTTAGATCGGGTCGGTTTAGAAAAGTTACCGTTAACTGAGGAATTAAGAGAACGAGCCTTACTCTTATTTGACTTGAGAGGAAACCCCGAAACGGTATTAGAAAAAGTCTCGCAGTTCGATTTAGATGAAACTGGAAAGACCATTGTCACGAAGCTGCGATCGCTGCTGGAATTATTAACGGAAACCGCCTCTTTTTCCCTCACCTTAGATTTAAGTTTATTACAAACCATTGACTACTACACGGGAATCGTTTTTAAAGTGGTTGCCCAAACCGAAAGAGAAACCTGTATCATCGGACAAGGGGGACGTTACGACCAACTGTTAGGACTCTATCATCCCCAAAAGGAAACCCGCCCTGGGGTTGGTTTTGCGCTGAATTTAGAAGCCTTACAAACTTGTTTACTCCGACAGAAAAAGCTCCCCGAAACCACTCCAGCTAGTGATTGGTTAGTGATTCCTGAAAATACAAAAGCGCAAGTTTCTGCCTTAAATTACGCCCAAAAATTACGGAAAGAAGATCCTTCGTTACGAGTTGAATTAGCCTTAGCAGAAGGGGCTGTGGATAACATGAGAAACTATGCTCAAAAAAAGGGAATTAATCGCATTGCTTGGTTAAAAGCCGATGGGAGTGCAACGGTGGAAGAATTAGAAACATGAGCAAGAAACCGAATATTTTAATTGCAGCCAGTGGTACGGGCGGACATTTATTTCCCGCTCTCGCGGTTGCCGAAGAATTAACGGATTACAATATTCAATGGTTGGGTGTTCCTAATCGTTTAGAAACGAAACTAGTTCCCGCTTGCTATCCCCTGACAACGATCAGTATTGAAGGGATGAAGAAGCGCTTAGCCCTCGGAACAATTGGGGTTTCTTTTCGGCTTCCCCCTGCGGTGACAAAAGTGCTTTCTCTGATGCGAAAACACCAGATTAAAGCCGTCTTTACCACGGGGGGGTATATCTCCGCCCCAGCAATTATTGCAGCCCGTATTCGGGGCATTCCTGTTATTATTCATGAATCAAACGCCATCCCCGGAAAAGTCACCCGTTGGTTTGCGAGTTGGTGTCATACTGTTGCTTTAGGCTTTCCCAGTGCAGAACAATTTTTTCCCCGTCAGCGCAGCATTTGGGTGAGTACGCCAGTCCGCAAAGCCTTTCATTCTCCTCAACCGCTCGACTTACCGATTCCAGAAAATGCACCGTTAATTGTTGTTCTCGGTGGGTCACAAGGGGCTGTTGCGGTGAATCAACTGGTGCGGGAGAGTGCTAAGGGGTGGTTAGATGCGGGTGCCGTGATTGTTCATTTAACCGGAGAGCGCGATCGCGAGGTCAATAGTTTTCAACATCCCCAATACTACACCTTTCCCTTCTACGATAATATGGCAGGACTCTTACAACGGGCAACCCTTGCCATTAGTCGTGCGGGTGCAGGGACATTAACAGAATTAGCAATTACGGGAACCCCGTCGCTTCTCATTCCCTATCCCTACGCAGCCGAAGATCATCAAGCCTACAACGCCCAAACCTTTGTCGATGCAGGTGCAGCGGTGTGCTATCGCCAAGCAGACTTAACCCCCGAACTGCTGAAAAAAACCGTTAGACAATGGCTAGCCTCTCCCGAAACCCTGAATAAAATGCGAGAGAGTGCGAAAACCCTCGCCGTAAAAGATAGCGCGGGACAAATAGCCGAGATGATTCGTCAAGCTGCTACTTGAAACTGAGAAAACCCTTCTGGGGTTTCATACTCCACCTGAACATCTCTAACCACCGCTGCGGGTGGTCCCTGATGACACCATTGAATCATTTGATCCACTGCTTTTGGTTCCCCTTCAAAAACCGCTTCCACACTGCCATCAAAGACATTTCTCACCCAGCCTTTAATGCCTAATTTCACCGCTTCACTTTGGGTGGAAAGTCGATAACCGACTCCCTGCACTTTTCCAGAAATATAAACATGAGCGCGAACCATAGAACTATAATTTTGAATTCAACAATTGCTCTAAAATAAAAGAGCTTTCGCCTGTATTATGCCCGACAACCCATGATTGAGTCACTCCCTAAACTGGCTGAAATTTTAGCAACTACGCCACTGGCTAACCAACAACTAGCAGAAATTGAAATTTTAGACACTGGAGAAAACGCTTTTGTTGTGGAAGTGAACTCAGCAAACGCCCTAGAATCTTGGCAGATTCTGCAAGACTTAAAAACGAGTATTGGTCGAGCACCGGTTCTTGTAGCAGAATTTGAAACAGGGAAGAATTGGCAACAGTCGGTTAAAAAGAGTCAGACGGAAATTTTCTCACGATTTCCCTATGAATTTGAGCTTAATAACTCCCGCCACACGGATCAAGAAATATCACCTCAAGCCATCATTAATCGCGCCAAAACCCTAGACTTAGCATCAGTTTTGGAGTCATATTTGCAACGAGAAGAAGCCTATTCTTCCTCCGAACAATTGCAAGAAGAGATTGAACGAGAAGTCGATTTCACGCAGCAGAATTATGGCATTGCGCCCACGGTTTCGGAAGTCGTTAACGCACTACAAGATCAAGAACAAACCCTGATTCAAATCGAATCTTTCTTATTTCACTGGGAAAACAACCACATTGAAGCTAGCCAATTAGAAGCCTCTGTTTATCTAGACTATTTAGACTGGTACGAACCCAATTGCGGTTTGGGAATAATTCTTCTCCCCACCCTCAACAATTGGGAAAGCCTTGCTTATCTTAGCTTTTTTGGGGCGGAAGGCTTTGGGGAAGCAGAAAAAATGATGACCGTTCTCCAATCTTGGCAACAGCGCTTTGGCGCAGAACTAGTCGCGCATTATGGGACAATACTTCAGTTTGTGGTGCAATACCGACCTTCCACTTTAGAAACCGCATTTCAACTGGCTTGGGAACAATATATGATTGCCCCTTGTACTCTTGAACTACCTGGCATTACACTACGAGAACACGCTAGGGCGTTACTGCAAACGCAACGCTGGTTTCTCCACGAACGTCCTTAAAACAGTAAAATATTCCTGATTCTGCCTTCGTAAGTTAACCGTCAAAAACTCAAGTCTATTCTGCTGAATGTGTGCTTTTAAACTATTATCGGAAATTATTGCTATCTTAGCTTATCCATAATTCCCATCGCAGCTTTGGGGATTGATTAGCCCCAACTACTGTAATCGGAAATTATTATTCTATTTCTATAGATACATCACAGCTTGTAAACTAATTTTAGATATAGTTAGGTGGTTTAGTTTTGTGTTAGTGGTTAAATAAAAGTATCCTATAAACATCATTACTCTCACTTCGTTTTCATAAACATACCCTCTTATCCTTGTGATAATAGAGTTTTACACAACCTGTGTCAGCAATGGGAACTATCGTAGATGGGACTAAATTATGGCTTTTTATCACTTGTATAGTTGTTTTCATTAATTCTCTGTTGAATTGAATCTATTTGAGGATTAATTTTAGAACCATTTTGATGAAGTATAAAATCATTAAAATACAAATGAATACACTTATCAATTTTTTTGTAAATAACGAATACCTCACCTCCATTATTTGTTATACTTTCTAACTCTTTTTGAGTAATATCGTTAATTTTGGCACAGCCAACAACATAATTAAGCTCCTGCTTAATATTGATATTTATAATTATATACTGATTATCTGGTATAATACTAATTGTTACTGCATATGGTACTCCTAATAAATATTCTAATGAATAATGGGAATAATAAAATGTTCTGTTACATAAAAATGTATTGTTATAAAGGAGTTCGGCGTCTTCACTATTATCACGATCCCATAAGACTTTGTATAGTTTATTAATAGATTCTGTATTCAGAATCTTATCTCCAAAAAGACAATGTGATATTCCAATACTTACTTTAGCTAAAAACCTTTTATCATGATATAAATCATGTTGAAGATTGTTTTCTATTTCCCCATTTTTTACTATACTATGGAAGTAATTTTTTCGTTTTTCGTCTAATTGATCTGGTTCTGAAAATCCTAATTGTTCAAGTAAAACATAGGCTGCATCAGACTCTTTATCAAAATCATGACATAAAACTTTCTTAACTGGTTTATCTCGAAATGCTTCTTTTATAGTCATTAATAACTTATTAGCATTATCCGAACTCTCAGAATAACTATGCGGTAAAACAAAATATGCTCTTGTATCTATTTTTTTAGATTTAACTTTGATTGGATCGCCTCCACAGTAAGCTTCAAAGCGAGAATCGTCAGGACGTATCCAAAAAACACCTAGTCCTAATGTTCCTATCCAGTATTCGCAAATTTCTTCCTCTTTTATTTCTGGAGGTGATAGTTTTGACTTACCCAAACATGACAATGGTTCTGCATAATATTTGGATTGATTCAGTAATGCTAAATCACATTCTATAAGAAAATTATGAACAAAAAAGTTTTTTTCAAATGCACCATCTACAAATAACCCAAGAATGTTATTACAACGTTGGCATACATCATAACTTTTTAAGTTATCGGGTAATTGACTACCTCCTAATGAATATGGAATGATATGTTCAAGACTAAAATCAGATTTATTTTTTGTTTTTCTGCAATAAATACACTCTTTCATATCGAAAATAATATGATTGAAATCTTATCAACTTGATCAGGATTATAACTTAGTTTTAGGTTTAGTTATTCTACATCGTAAAATTACGGTTTCCCGATCTTGAAGCCCTAATCACTCCTCGGATACCAGAGATTTCGAGTTATCTTTACTTCCATCTATGCGCGATCGCGCTCTTCTTTCAATCAAGTTAACCTATTCCCCAGAACCGGGAGTTTTTTGGTATAAACAAGAGTTGCCTATGCCAATGAATTATCGAATAGGTTGGCTTGGGTAAGAAGATTGACTACTTTCTGGGCTGTGGAATCACACATACTAAGGATAATAAGAACACAACCCCTTGGAAAGTTGTTACCTGCTATTTTGATAGGACAGCTAGACGAAAACTTTTATGTTAATTAGATATGATGGGCAATCAAAAGCAGCTTACATTAGGCTTTTGGACTCTGAAGTAATCGAGTCCGAAGAAGTGGCGCCCGGTGTTGTTTATGATTTTAATATTGAAGATAGGGTGAGAGGGATTGAGTTTTATCGGTTAGACTCCCTCTCTAAGGAAGTTTTCTCCAGTCTAGAGTTGCCTATACATCCTCAAGAAAAAGAAATTTTAGATCAGTGCTTATTTTCCGACTTCAACAAAAGATCATCGGTTTTTACGGTGCGCGTTGACAAAACAAGCAAAGGAGATTTTGTGCCTCACACTTCTGAGGATACTACTCCAAGCCAACTTCCTAGCAAACTTGAGATGTCTTGATCAAGCTAAAAGGTGGCTAAACAATTAAAGCCTTTTAATTTAGCAGTATAACCCGATCGCGCAACCTGCAAAATTAAACGACACCGCGCCATCTAATAACGGTTATATTGATTGGGCAATTGTTTAAAAAGTGGTCAGTTTCGTGACTGATGCAATCCTGCTAAGATTTCAAAGATTAATAGAACGGACATTTTCCTTCCAGCGTGATCGCGCAACAAAATATCCCTCATGGTTCACATCTTGCTAATGATCAGGTAACGGTGAGCTTAGGGATAGCAAGTGTCATTCCCACTGTCGAAGCCTCTTGGGAAACGTTAGTTACACAAGCCGACTTTGCTTTATATCAGGCAAAAACACAGGGGCGCGATCGATATTTTCTCGAATCTGAAATTGGGAAACGCCACGAAAAACAACTTTGATCAAAATTCTTTTTTTCCTACCTAGCAATAAAAAAATATCAACATCCTCTGTTGGCTTTGACTTAACTATCAGTGCAGCTTATATAAAACTTTTTTTTCATAAGACTTTTCTTTCAATCAACCCTCTTAATCTTTCTTAAGCACAAAAATAGAGAGAGAATTCTTGACGAAATTGCGACGTTTCAGGTATGCTAAGGAAAATAATAATCCAGAGGAATTTCTTGTCTCAGTTTCAAAAAATAAGCAAAAAACCTGATTCTTTCGTCGCTAGACCCAATTAAGCTGTCAAGTTTTTTGGAACGAGTTGCATTGATTTTTGTAACTAGGTTTGAATCTTTGTTAAGTAGGGTTGACAGATATCTGATGATATGCAGGGAAGAAATGAGGCGAAGGCTTTTCCCAGAAGAATATCATAGCATTTCTCATTAGTTAAAATATAGACCAATGCAGTGCAACCCAATCCAAAAGCTATTCTGAAGACGGGGAGAGGGTAAACAAGAAGAACTGAACGATGAATATTATGATTGATTCTCCCGTACAATTCCAAGATGAATTTGATGTCGTTGTTGTTGGTGCTGGGCATTCTGGCTGTGAAGCTGCCCTCGCTGCAGCCCGTTTAGGCTGTCGCACCCTGATGTTAACCCTCAACCTAGATCGCATTGCTTGGCAACCTTGTAATCCTGCCGTGGGCGCACCTGCCAAGTCACAGTTAGCTCATGAAGTAGATGCCTTAGGTGGTGAAATTGGGAAATGCGCCGACCGCACCTATCTGCAAAAGCGAGTTCTCAACGCTTCACGGGGTCCTGCGGTGTGGGCATTACGGGCGCAAACCGATAAACGGGAATATTCGCGGGTGATGCGCCACATTGTCGAAAATCAAGAGAATTTAACCTTACGGGAAGGGATGGTCACAGACTTGGTCTTGGGGAAAAACCAAGAAGTGATTGGCGTAGAAACTTACTTTGGCACAGCATTTAAGTGTCAAACCGTTATTCTCACCACAGGAACCTTCCTTGGCGGTTGCATTTGGGTTGGCAATAAATCAATGGCTGCAGGGCGTGCAGGAGAGTTTGCTGCAGTTGGTTTGACCGATACTTTGAATCAACTGGGCTTTGAAACGGGACGTTTGAAAACGGGAACACCAGCGCGAGTGGATAAGCGGTCAGTGGATTACAGCCAGCTAGAAGAACAACCCGGTGATGAAGATGTCCGTTGGTTTAGTTTTGACCCCGAGGCCTGGGTAGAACGGGAACAAATGTGCTGCTATCTCACCCGTACTACAGCCGAAACCCATCAAATGATTCGGGATAACTTGCATCTCTCTCCGGTTTATGGCGGTTGGGTGGATGCAAAAGGACCGCGTTATTGTCCCAGTATTGAAGATAAAATTGTACGCTTTGCAGATAAGGAAAGCCATCAAATCTTTATTGAACCAGAAGGACGAGATATCCCTGAATTGTATATTCAAGGATTTTCTACGGGCTTACCCGAAAACTTACAACTGGCGATGTTACATACCCTTCCCGGTTTAGAAAACTGTAAAATGTTGCGTCCCGCCTATGCTGTGGAATATGACTATTTACCCGCAACGCAATGTTACCCCACATTAATGACTAAAAAGATTGAAGGGTTATTCTGTGCGGGACAAATTAATGGGACAACTGGGTATGAAGAAGCAGCAGCGCAAGGGATTGTTGCGGGAATTAATGCCGTGCGCTTTGTCCGTGGAGAAGAAATGGTGGTCTTCCCTCGCGAAGGAAGCTATTTGGGAACGTTAATTGATGATTTGTGTACGAAAGATTTAAGAGAACCTTATCGGATGTTAACCAGTCGCTCGGAATATCGTCTGATTTTACGGTCAGATAATGCCGATCAACGGTTAACGCCTTTAGGAAGAGAGATTGGTCTGATTGACGATCGCCGTTGGGAACTCTATGAACAAAAACAAGCCAATATTACTGGCGAAAAAGAACGTCTCCATAGCACTCGCGTGAAAGGACATGAGGACATTGGACAACAAATTGCAGCAGATACAGGACAGAAAATTAAAAGTTCCGCGACTTTAGCAGAATTGTTGCGTCGTCCAGGTTTCCACTATGCCAACCTGGAACAATATGGACTGGGGAATTCCCAACTGCATCGGGTAGAAAAAGAAGGGGCGGAAATTGATATTAAATACTCAGGATATATCCAACGGCAACAACATCAAATTGATCAGATCACAAAACAAACCAATCGTCCTCTTCCTGCGGATTTAGACTATATGAGCATTGATACGTTATCGATGGAAGCACGGGAAAAATTGGCGAAAGTCAAGCCGTTAACCATTGGTCAAGCGGGTCGCATTGGTGGCGTTAACCCAGCAGATGTCAATGCTTTGTTAGTCCATTTAGAACTGAACTACCGCACTCAAGCTACCCTGTGAGTGGGGCTTCGATACTGATAAGGAAATTCCCAAACTTAGACTGAGACCGAAGTTTAGGACTTCTCTCTCCTCCTATAGTGCTACGCGCTGGGTAAAGGGGAAAGGCGAAAGGAATGTCAAAGTTACCTTTTTCCTATCAATGAGTTGGATTTTCATCTGTCAAACACCCAAATGAGTAGGGCTATAAGGACTAGATAAAAACAAAGTCGCTATTGGTTAAAGCGTTGCTATCCACGCCGAGTAAAATGGCTAACTCATTGCTATCGAACTGAACCCTTCTGCTAGTTTTCCTATTTAGGACTTTAATCGCTAAGATTCGGTGAAACGAAGCATCGATCGCGCTCTCGACACGAACTCAATTTTGATTTTATTTTTGAATGCGCTGTTGGGCTGCTTGATGTTCAGCAAAGGTTTTACTGAAAACATGAGTCCCGTCATAGCGGGCGACGAAAAAAAGATATTCCGTTTCTGGGGGGTTGAGGGAGGCTTCAAGTGCGGGTTTGCCTGGACTGGCGATGGGGGTGGGGGGTAAACCGCTGTTGAGATAGGTATTGTAGGGAGAAGGGGTGTTGACTTGTTTCAGGGTGAGGGGGGTTTCTTCGGTTTGTTCGATATTTAAGCCATATTCCACCGTGGGATCGGCAGCGAGTCGCATTCCTTTTTCTAAGCGTTTGGCAAAAACCGCTGCAATGCGCGATCGTTCTTCGGCGACCACGGCTTCTTTTTCCACCAGACTCGCCAGCGTGACCCATTCTTGTAGGGTGTAAGGGCTGTTTTGGGTTTCGTAGAGGGGGAGTGCTACCTTGGCAAATTGATTGAGCATTAATTCAATAATAAATTCTGGGGTGGCGCGATCGCGCGGAATTTGATAAGTATCAGGATATAAAAAACCTTCCAAATGGGGTAAATTGTCAGGAAGCCATGAAAATTGAGTCCGATCAATCTTGCGGGTTGCTGCGAGAAAATCCGAGCGAGAAAAGTAACCTAATTCCTGAAAATAGTCCGCCATCTCCCGTTGTGTCCAGCCTTCGGGAATCGTGAAGCGAGTTTGAATGGTCTCTCCCCGACGAATTTTATTCCCAATTTCTGGCAAAGAAGACTGTTTTGAAAGTTGATACGTTCCTGCTTGCAATTGAGACGTTTCTTCCTGTAATTTTAGACGATATAACCAAATTTTCCAGGCTAATTCTGAGCGAATTAATCCTTCTGCTTCCAGTTGTTGACCGATGATTTGAGCAGCCGTTCCTGAGGGAATAGTGATGGTAATCGGTTGAGACGGGTTAGAAGAGATGGGCGCGATCGCGCTTTTCCACCATAGCCAAGTCCCAGCCCCACCAGCAGAGAGTAAAACCATAAAACTGAATAAACCATAAAACGTTTTTTTCAACATACAAATTATTTTGTTATTTGTTATTTAAAATTGAAACGACTCATGAATAACAGACGCTTAAGCAAGCATCTGATAACAGTCAAATTATAATCATGACCGATAATGAATCCTTAATTATCAATTATCAATGATTAATTATCAATTCCCCCGCTTGTCCGTTATCGTTGATATAGGGGAAGATCTATTTATTCAAATCAAGCAATGCCATCTCAATTACCCGCACCGTTCGATCATCAACAACAACCACCACCGCAGCAACACTACAGCGATAGTGCCCTCGGCTTAGTCGCTACCAAAAGTTTTCCTGCGATTGTGGGGACAGCAGACATGATGCTGAAATCAGCAGAAGTGACCCTCGTGGGCTACGAAAAAATTGGTAGCGGTCACTGCACAGCAATTGTACGGGGAAAAACAGCAGATGTGCGCTTAGCCGTAGAAGAAGGCGCAAAAACAGCAAAACAGTTTGGGCAACTGATCTCAAAATTAGTAATCCCGCGTCCCATGCCCAATTTAGAAGCCGTCTTCCCAATTGGCACTCGTTTAGTCGAATTAGCCCAACAAAATCGGGGTTACAGTCGTCTCAGTAATCGCGCCATTGGTTTACTCGAAACCCGAGGCTTTCCCGCTATGGTTGCGGGCGCTGATGCCATGTTAAAAGCAGCAGATGTGCAACTCGCCTCTTATGAAACTATTGGCGAAGGACTCTGTACCGCCATTATTCGGGGGTCAGTAGCCAATGTTGCTATGGCGATTGAAGTGGGAATGCAAGAAGCAGAAAGAGTGGGAGAACTCCACGCTGTCATGGTCATTCCTCGCTTACTCGAAGACTTGGAACATACCCTCCCCGTTGCCAAATACTGGTTAGAAGAAGAACCCGAAGAACAACCCTTATCTTTACCAGAGAAACAGAAAGAAACGACAACAGAACGTCAACCGTTATCACTCCCACAAAAACAAGAGGAAGAAGAACGACAACCATTATCACTTCCAGAGAAGCAAGAGGAAGAAGAACGTCAACCCCTTTCTTTCCCAGAAAAAGAAGCAGAACAAGAAGAACGCCCCTTAGTTGAGTTGCCAGAATTAGATAAACTCGATTCTTCTGAAGATAATCAACAACAACCCAATCGTCAACAAGCGCAACCGCCAGAAGAAGATTAAAATTGTTTCCAATTAAAATATATCACTATAGTAAACTATCAAGACGAATCACTGTCTTCAGTCATCTCCACCTCCTAAACAAAAGTAGGGTGGGCATTGCCCACCAAAAGTAATTTAACTATCGTTACTGTCCCTTTACTTAGGAGAAACCCTATAAATCACGCAGCAGAAAGTTTCTTTAGTGAGCGACTGCTATGTTGTTGGCGTAACTGTACTGTATAAGCCTCTAGTTCGGAAGTCGTCATCGCCTTCAATATCGGGAGTTCATTCGTAGAAATGCTAAGTTGAGAACTTAACTGATAGATTTCTTGCATCAAAAAGCCCCGACGTTCTTGATCTTCCTCTCTTTGCAATAGCTCATTCGCTTTTTCGAGAAAGGGTGTTCCTAAACGATCAGGATCAGATGCAGCCGTTTTGATGAGTTCCCATGAGTTATAATTGGAGGCAGTTTTCATAATTAAAATTAGTCTGATCAGTTTACGATGAAAGCATTCCAGTGGTCGCTGGGGTGCTTTATTTTATTATGACCAACAAAATTAGAACTGTCAAGACACTATATTACTAAATAAAATTAAATGCGATAAATCATTGCTATAACATATTAAAAGAGATAAACTGGGTTTATTGTCAGGCTGAACAAAGGAAGCAGAGCAAAAATGATACAGGGAAAAGAGTTTGAGCAGCGTCTAGAGGGATTAAACTGGACGCTCTACAGATTAGCGAAGGAAATGGCGGAATATCGCTCTCAAGGCGAAGAAGTTTCCCCCGCCTCCCGTTATCACAGTTCCATTGGTAAGGCGATCGAAAATCCCAGAAAGTCTCGACTAGAAACCATTGAAGATATTGTCCAAGTCCTCAACGGTGAGTTAAGAATCATCTGGGAAAGCGATCAAGTCGTTACGATCCGCTTGGAAGATGAAACCATAGAAGCTCTCAAACAAAGAGCAGAGAATGAAGGAAAAAGCATTAATGAAGTCGCTAGACAACTTCTAATTCAAGCGTTGTCAGGTATTCCCACTCAAAAACACACGAAACTGACAGAGTTAGTCTTTGATGGAGAACCGAAAATCTATCGTTCCTTTCATCCCGCGATCGCTGCTGCTTATTCATCTGTTCATCAATGGTTAGAAGAAAGACCAGAAGCTGAAGGTTATAAAGAATTAGATTACTCTCAAGAGATTGCGCGATCGCTGCGAAAACAAGACTTAAAAAGTATCGCCTTTCAATTTTATACGCTTTTTCCTTCCCATTATTTTCAAGCAGGTCACGTTCTGGATAACGTCATTAACTCAGCCAGACTTTTAAACAGAATTAAATCAAATCCTCGCATTTATTTAGTAGATGTCGGTTGTGCATTAGGCGCGGGGACGGCTGCATTTGTTGAAAAGATTTTAACTCTCTCAAAAGAAGAATTTTCCTCAAAACCAATTGAAATCATCGCTGTTGGGATCGATACTAATCTGTACGGGTATGCTGTTTATAAAAAATTGATGGAGGAAATTCAGAAAAATGTTAGCGAATATAATATTAACTTAGAGTTCAAAGCAATAAATGAACCTTTAGCGCAAGCCACTTTACGGACAATTAGCTATTTTCAAAGTAAGCTCAATGATGAGAATACTTCTGTCAAGATTTTACCTCATCTTTTCATAACACAACTTGATGTTGCCAGTTCTATTACTCAATACGAACAACTAAGAAAAGAGCGAGAAGAAAAACTTAAGGCTTTGGGGATAGAACCTGATCCAGAAACAGAATCAGATCAATCCTTATGGCAAAATGAAGCACTCTTCTTAAAGGGATTGCTAGAAGAAATTCCTGCTGAAAAGATTCACTTAGTAACAATTGGTACTAAGAACATTGAACAATTTCTTGAAGATGAGACTGAAATCAAGGAGATCAGTCAAGGAATACAAGAGCTTCATTTATATTTAAAGCAATTGTTCGGAAGTGATCAAGTATCTATATTCCTAGAAGGAAATCAGACAGTAAACTTTTACCATCCTATCGATAGTTACTGGTATTATTTTCAACACTTATCTAATCAAGATAGCTTTTATAGTAGTTTTGTCAATATTGTAACTTCTGAAATTGACGAGCAGAAACAAATTATTACTGATGAGAACATGGAAATTGCATGGGCTAAAGCGAGAAGTAATGTCTTTAGTGAATCATTTTACGATGAAGCAGAAATCCGTTTGTTTGAACAAAATTTAGATGATAACTTAAAGATATTAGCCAACAAAATAGTTGAACTTCCCTATGCCAAAGACTTACTAAACCTTGATCAAGATATAAGTTACCAATTTGTTAAAAACAAAATTAAAAGTCGTCCTAAACAGGTGACTCGTCTTGAAGAAGAAATAATAGCGATTGCTATTTTACAAACCATTGGAACAAAAAGCGACTTTGAGCATTACGCTTATAAATTAAAACCAGAACCAACAGAAGATTTATATGAGCATTATTTTCCTTGCTACCAGAAATTCTTAAATGACTCAAAATATAGTGCTAGAAGCTATCCTGATGGTGCTGTTATCCGAACTGATATTAAATCATATTATACAGAAGTTATTCAAGAACAATTACTTGACATCACTAATAGAGAATTAAAAATTATTAGCCCAAGACTGAAATGGTTACTATATCAAATATTTAAAAAAGATTTAGATGGACATGAACCAGGTAAAGGGCTTAAACAAGGAACGCTAACATCAGGGTTTTACGCAAATCTATATCTGAAGTCAGTTGATGAATATTTTCAAAATAGTAGCAAATGGAAAGACATTATTAAATATCATCGCTATGTTGACGATATTATTATCATTGTTCGTAATCCAGTCTATTTAGAAGAAGTTGAACAAGAATTAAGAGATAAAATAGATGAGCTTGGATTAAGTCTTAATGAATCGAAAACAGAACATTATAATTCTGCTGACTTTGAGACAACACTTGTACAAGATAAAGCACTAGATCAGCTAAATGATGAATTTAATAAAGCTCTAGTTTATGCTTGGAGGATGAACTTTGAATATCGCACTCAGTTTGAGGCTGCAAATTTGAGTAAAGATGAATACTTATGGTGGAAAAAGGTTAAATTATATCAACAGTGCTTACACTCTATAGATATTTTTATCACCGAAGATCAATTAAGTCGCAAAATTCATCAAAAATTAGTCGAAATAGATATTTCTAAAAGAAAAGAGATATCTTTCCCTACTTTTCCGAGTTCCAGTAAATACACAGTTATTTTGCACTGGAGCAGTCAATTTAAAAAATTAAATAGTAATTGGCTTAAGAGAAAGGAAAAATTAAAAAGTAATGTTACTAAAATTTTTATAGATAGTGTAGAAGAACTAGAAACACTAATAAAAAACATCCCATATCAAAATGAACTGATAGATGAAACGGAGAAACGCCAAATCAATATTAAGCGCAGACAATTAGAAAGCCGTATTCGATGGTCGGTAAAGAAACTAATGATATTAGGCTTTGATCAAGTTCGCAATAAAAAAATTGTCTGGGAAAAAGTTGTTGATTTAATTTGCAATCCTCGTTTATTTGTAATTCGGAATCTATTAGAAGTAATTACTCACCTAGCATATCAAGGACATACAGACGCAATTCAGCAATTATGGGACTACTATAAAGATCGCGAAGAAGAAACAGACTCATATCTTCGTGCTGTGATTATTGAAGCATTTCGTTTTTTGCCAATACTAGAAGTGAGTGATTTTCATTTAATATTTAACTTATCAACAGAAGCTAAACAGGATATTGAAAAACTGAAAGCTACCGAAACTTGGTTATATTTGGGAGACCGCGCTCAACCTTTTGTTCAAAAGAAACATCTTCAAGCCATTGTTAATGCTTTAGAAAGTGATCCGTTTCCGCGTTTGAAGAAAAACTACATCCTAATTTTAGGAATGTATGATGTTACCTTGTTAGAAAATATTAGTCTTTCTCCTGAAGAAAAGAATGATTATTTAATTCAAGATGCGTTGAGGCTTTCGGAAGAAGGAAGAGTGTCAGAAATTTTTCAAAAACCTGAACCAGCAAGAGTCCGACAATATTACAACACGAAGCAAACTTCAACTTCTAAGGATAGATCGGATTACTTATCACCCTTCTAAACTAATTTATTATGTCGCAATATCCGCCTAATTCTGAACAGAAAAATATCATTAATCATATCGAGGGAGCGATTTTAGTTCTTGCGCCAGTGGGAACAGGAAAAACCCGCGTTTTATCAGATAGAGTCGTTAAAGCTATACAGTCTGGTATTCCTGCTGAGAAAATTCTTTGTTTGACTTTTACCAACCGTGCTGCTAAAGAAATGAAAGAACGATTAGCACAAAGTTGTCCTAATGAAGTTCGTGAGATTACTATTAAAACCTTTCATGGTTTATGTGCTTCTATGCTAAGAATTGAAGCACGCAAGATTGGTTTACCCGCCGATTTTGTTGTCTATGATGATGCTGACTGTATTGGACTAATTAAAGATATTTTTAATGTCTCAAAAGATAAAGATGCACAAAAAATATTTTTTAAGTTAGCAGAGTGTAAAACTAAAACTAATCACTTTCACGCTTCTCCTCAACAGCGATTTCTCTCTCTAGGAGAAAATGAATCTGAATTAGCAAGTCAATATCAAATAATTCTACAAGAACGTCATTCTCTAGACTTTGCGGATTTAATATTTAATGTGCGCTTAATGTTGAATCTCTATCCAGACATTCGACAAAAATGGGAACAACGTTTTGACTTGATCCAAGTCGATGAAGTTCAAGATACTCATCTATCTGAATATGAGATTGTTCACTGTTTAGCCTCTCATCGTTGTAATCTAGCCATGATTGGTGACTTAGACCAAACCATTTATGAATGGCGAGGGTCTGAACCTGAACAAGTGATTGGTCAATTTAAGCAAGATTTTCAGCCCCAAGAATATTCTTTAGTTTTAAACTATCGTGCTACTAAAACTTTACTAAATGCTGCGTCTGCTTTTGCTGATTGTTTCACTAAAAGACATACACAAATTACACCAGCAGAAAGTTGTGAAGTCGGTGATTCAATTGAATTTTATACAACAGAAAAAGAAAATCAGGAAGCCGAATGGATTGGAAAACAAATTCAAAACCTAGCTAATCATGATCCCAATTTCGATTATAATCGTATCGCTGTACTAACTCGCACTCATAAGCGAATTTATCTGATTGCTAATGTCTTAGAAAAATTAAATCTTCCTTGTGTGACAGTTGAACAGTATCAATTTTTTATGCGTCAAGAAGTGAAAGATGCTTTAGCTTATTTACGCTTGATTATTAATCCTTTTGATACCGCTTCAATGCGCCGAATTTTATTACGTCCTCGTCGAGGAATTGGTAACGCAACCGTTAATCATATTATTAATGAAGGACAGGATTATGGGTTTCATTTAACCGATATGATATTTAAGGAAACTTTTGTTGATGGTGATCCGTTTAGTCATTTACTAACCGCTTATTATTCAGGAACAATTGTTATTTTTGATGTGGAAACAACTGGACTTTCTGTTAGTGAAGATGAAGTGATTGAAGTGGCTGGGGTTAAATTAGTGGAAGGTGAAGTAACAGACGAATTTCATTATTATATTGCTAACGAAGTCTCTGTGGGAGACTCTCAAAATGTACATCATCATAGCGATGATTTTTTAGCAGAAAATGGTCAGCCAGCGATTACAGTTCTTCGAGGGTTTCTGGATTTTATACAGGGCGCTTTATTGGTTGGGCATAATGTGGGATTTGATATTAAAATGATTACAGCCCATGCTCGTAGAATTGGCTTAAATCCCCCTTTGTTTCAATGGGCGGATACGTGGAGTTTATCTAACCGTTTTATCGAGTCAGATAGTTACCGTCTGGGAGTTTTAGCTAAGAATTTAAATCTACCTGTATCGCCAACTCATCAGGCGATTGATGACGCTAGAACAACCGTTGAACTCCTATTATATTTAATTCCTTTGATTGAAAAACATTCTGATGAGCGTCGCGCTTTGGTATATCGGTATGGTGATAATTTTGAAACTCTGGCGCAGCAAGTTGAAAATTGGAGAGAGAAGAGTCAAGAGAGGCGATCTGCTAATTTATTAGAGCAAATTTTAGAGGAATCTGGTTTATATGCTTATTATCAGCAAGAAGAGAAAAAACGTTTAGATAATTTACAAAGGCTGGTTCAGGTATTTGAAGAAAAAGATAACCTCGGGTTCCATCCAGAAACAGCTTTACGGAATATTCTTGAAGAAATTGCATTAGCGAAAGACTTAGATAAAGTTTCTCAAGATAACAACCAAATTTTAATTATCACAGTTCATCAAGCGAAGGGGTTAGAGTTTGATACTGTTTTTTTAGCAGGGTTATGTGAGAATGAGTTTCCTAGCTACTACAGTATCCGCGATCAGACAATAGAAGAAGAAAAACACCTATTTTATGTGGCGATGACGAGAGCAAAAAAACGCTTATTTCTCTCAACTTATCGTCAAAATGCGAAAGGCTATCACAACCAACCCAGTCGATTTTTGCGGGAAGTCACTGAATATGTTAATCAGTAAACAGGAGATTTATTACCCTCTACCCAACCTACTGTTGTTGGGTTTCACTATCCTCTACCCAACCTACTGTTGTTGGGTTTCACTACCCTCTACCCAACCTACTGTTGATTGTGATTATATTGATGAACAAATAACCACCAAAAATAACAAATTTCGTCTGATCAGTTACACCGATTAAGGTGGGCATTGCCCACCCTACCATTAATGAGGGATAATTAGGGGGATTAATAGCTGTCTGAGCATTACTTAGAAGCAACACCGACTGCTGATCCCTGATATATCTTCTCAACCACACTGGCTAAACGACGCATTCCTGTAGCAATTTCTTCATTGGTTGCGGTTAAACTAATGCGGATACACTGATGTTTATGGGTCCAGTCTTCTTTTAAGCCTGGGAAGAAGGTACTACCCGGAACTACAATTACATCGTGTTTTTTCAGTTCTTGATATAACTCCCAATCAGTAATGGGTAAATCTTTCAGCCATAACCAAGAGAAAATTGCTCCTTCTCCCCGATGGAGGAACCAAGGAATATCTTTTGGCATATTAGCATCAAGGGTTTCTTCAAGGACGGTGAATTTATTTTGATAGTGAGGACGAATCATATTTTCAGCAATATGTCCTAATTGTCCAGACGCGATCGCGCGAGCAGCAATGGCTTGTCCATAGCGAGGAGAATGAATACATAAATTCGTCTGGAATGATTCTAAAACTTGAATCAAGTCTGGATCACCAATGGCAACCCCAATCCGTTCCCCAGGGAGTCCCGCTTTTGATAAACTAAGACAGTGGAGTAAATTGCCTCCGAACTGCGGTTTCATGTCGGTAAAATTCAAGGCGGGATAGGGTGGGGCATAAGCAGCATCAAGAATAACTGGAACATTGTAAGGCGCAGCCAGTTCTGTAATTTTGGTTAATTCTTCTTCAGAAATAACGTTTCCCGTGGGATTACAGGGGCGAGACAGAATCACACAACCGCTTTCTTCATTGACAACCAATTGATTAAAGTCTGGGCGATATTTGAAACGATGCGCTGTTTCGTCAACATCAAGAGTCGGTTTATAGGCTAAGAGTGCTTCTTTAAATAAACTAACACCGCCATAGCCCGTGTATTCTGGACTTAAAGGGAGAACAATGCGCTTGAGATTGCCATCGCTGGTATAACCCCCAAAGGCATTGGCAGCATAAAAATAGAGGGCTTGTGACCCTGGTGTAATTAAAATATTGCGATCTGTTAAATTTAAGCCATAACGTTGATTAAAATCATTCGCAATCGCTTCAATAAGGGGATCATAACCCTGAGACGAGCCATAGCGACAGACCACCTCACCATATTCTGAACTTGCCATTAACTCTGCTGTACAGTCTCGCCACAGTTGTTCCACTTCGGGAATAATTACTGGGTTTCCTGCACTGAGATTAATAAATTCTCTTTCCCCTGCTTGTCGGAGCGTTTCAATAATATCTTTCATGATGGCACGCACTCCAGTGAGTTGAGACATTTGCGCCCCAAATTGAGAAAGGTTATACGCCATAGGTTGATTTGTCATCTAAACGATTTCTATACTGTATTCTGTTAACTTAATATCGACTATGCTAGCCTGCTCAGCTATGAGTTACCAGTGAGCACCCAATAATCTGGGAACAAGAGAGCGCGATCGCGAGTCAGGGATAGCTTAAGTCCGAACGATAGGTAAAGAATTATGTGTGGAATTGTCGGTTATATTGGCCCCCAAACCGCACCAGAGATTTTAATTTCTGGCTTAGAAAAACTCGAATATCGCGGATACGACTCTGCAGGAATTGCCACCATCTTTGAAGATGAGTTACGCTGCGTTCGGGCAAAAGGGAAACTCCACAATCTTCGTTCAAAAATTGAGCAAACCTTTGCGGGCGCTTCGCCACAAGAATTACAAATTGGTATTGGACACACGCGCTGGGCAACGCATGGTAAGCCAGAGGAATATAATGCCCATCCTCACTTGGATATGGCGAGACGGGTGGCGGTGGTGCAAAATGGCATCATTGAAAACTATCGGGAATTGCGGGAAGGCTTAAAGCAAAAAGGACATGAGTTTGTCTCTGATACGGATACAGAGGTCATTCCGCATCTGATTGCAGAATACTTAAAAACCACCCAAACGGCGGAGTCTCCGTTGTTAGCTGCGGTACAAGAGGCGGTTAAAGACTTAAAAGGGGCTTACGCGATCGCGGTAATCGGTGCGGATTATCCCGATGAACTGGTGATTGCCAGAGAACAAGCGCCTCTGGTCATTGGCTTTGGGCAAGGTGAATTTTTCTGTGCCTCGGATACACCTGCGTTAATTCCTTACACGCGGGCGGTTTTAGCTTTAGATAACGGTGAAGTTGCGAAGTTAACGCCTTTAGGGGTGGAAATTTATAATTCCCAGCGCGATCGCGTGAAAAAAGCTCCCCGTACCCTAGACTGGAATCCCATCGTCGTTGAAAAACAGGGTTTCCGTCACTTCATGCTCAAAGAAATCTACGAGCAACCGGGGGTTGTCCGCACTTGCTTAGAAACCTATCTCAGTAAAGACTGGCAACCTGGACAAAGCACAGATCATTCTCCCCTTGAACTTAATCTTACCTCGACTCTTACCGATAACTTAGAACAGATTCAAATTCTTGCTTGTGGCACCAGTTGGCACGCCAGTTTAGTTGGAAAATATCTCTTAGAACAACTCGTTGGCATTCCCACCACAGTCCAGTATGCCTCAGAATTTCGTTATGCTCCCATGCCGATCACAGCCAATACTCTCACCATTGGCGTAACTCAGTCTGGAGAAACCGCCGATACCCTTGCCGCTTTAGACTTAGAAAAACGTCGTCGCGAGACCCTAGAGAGCAAGTTTCAGCCCCGTTTATTAGGCATTACCAACCGTCCTGAAAGCACTTTAGGGCAAATGGTGGATCAAGTCATTGATACTCATGCAGGAATCGAAATTGGGGTTGCAGCCACCAAAACCTTTACCGCCCAACTCATTGGCTTTTATTGTTTAGCTCTCGACTTAGCCTATCGCCGTCAAACCTTATCTGAAGAGCGCATCAAAGAAATCTTAGATCACTTGTGCTATCTTCCCGCACAAATTGAACTCATTTTAGAAAGCCAAGAACGTTATATTGAAGAACTCGCTCACGACTTTTTAGAAACCCAAGACTTTATTTTTGTGGGACGTGGCATTAACTTTCCCATTGCCCTAGAAGGGGCATTAAAACTGAAAGAAATTAGTTACATTCATGCCGAAGGCTATCCCGCAGGGGAAATGAAACACGGCCCGATCGCGCTGTTAGATAGTAAAGTTCCTGTGGTCTCGATCGCGATGCCTGGCAGTGTCTATGAGAAAGTCTTATCCAATGCCCAAGAAGCAAAAGCAAGAGATGCGCGGTTAATCGGCGTTACTGTCATGAATGACACTGAAGCAGCAGAAACCTTTGATAACTTACTTCCAGTCCCCGAAGTAGAGGAATTAATTTCGCCGTTAGTAACAGTCATTCCCTTACAACTGCTTTCTTATCACATTGCAGCCCGACGCGGTTTAGATGTGGATCAACCTCGTAACCTTGCTAAATCTGTAACTGTCGAGTGATTAAAGTCAATTAAATCGATTTCAACGATCGCGCTACCCTTGCAAAGTGCCATTGTAATCTGCGACTTATGGAAGCTCAAGAAAAGACCATTCTCACTTATGTTAGAGCGAATGGAAGCATACCTTTTAATGAGTGGCTAAACTCCCTCAAAGATAGAAAAACTCGCGCCATCATTCGTGCAAGAATCAACCGTGTTCGATTAGGAAACTTGGGGGATTGTAAATCTGTCGGGGAGGGAGTAACTGAACTGAGAATAAGATTTGGCGCTGGTTATCGGGTTTATTTTGGGCAAGAAGGAGACACAATTATCATTTTGTTGTCAGGTGGTGATAAAAGCAGTCAAGATCAAGAAGAAAAAATGCGGTTTCCTGTCCCATTACTGTTTCTGTAACAAGAGCGCGATCAAGAAACTCATTGCGACGTTCGCAGGATGTTTCAGCAATCAATAAACAACCATGACAGGCGGCCCCATGTAAAAATCGCTCCTCTTGATGATTGTCAGGTTCATGTTGAGCGCATAGGGGATCGTTGGAACATAATCTTCCTTCCTCTAAAGCCTGAATTAAGTCATATTCAATCTCCTTCCCCACTTCAATGAGTCCTCCCAATGTTCCCTCAGAACCCGATGAACCCGTATAGAGGAGAATGCCATATCCGCCTTCCCCTGCATAGATGCGCTCTTTAATGGCACTGGCAGAATAACCACACTTTAGGGAAACGGTGGTGATTAACAAATGAGAGAGGGAATGGAGCATAATATAGGGCAATCCAGGAAACTCGGCTTTGTCTTCGGCAAGGTTACGACGCTTACACCAGGCTTTGAATCCTTTTCTTAACAGTTTTCCCCGTTCTTTCACGGCGCTTTGTTCCATCCATTCGTTAATCGCATTTTCACTAAAGGACAAAAAGATTCCTTCTCCACGCTGTTCAATGGCGGGAACCCACTTTGGTTCAAGATCAAGGGCCGCTCGTCCTACGGTCATTTCCAATTCCTCATCGGGCAATTCCCCCTGTATATCAGGGAGGGCTGGTTCAAAGCGGGTAAACCCAACTTGAGCAATCACTTCTCGTAAACGGGGAACAAGAATCACGCGATCGAGCTTTCCTGCTAGGGGAGAAGGTAAGGACTCTAAAGGACGAACATAGGCATAGAAATCGCTATCTGGTTCATCTTTTCCCACTGTCTCCGCAGATAAAAGGGTTTCGATTTCCGCTTGTTTAATGGTCTTCTTGGGCGGTTCGCCTCCTTGCTGTCGTCGTTGGACTTCCTGCCAAACTTCCTCATTGGTAAATCCTTCTAGAGCCTCTTTTACCTTGTACATTTTCCGCCGACAATAAGCGATATCTTCTTGGTCAGCCTCTCTCAAATACTCTTCATAAACTCGACTGACAGCATCTCGTAGAGCTTGATCGGATTCAGGTAAAGAAATGACGCTGAGAATCTGAGAGAAATAAGCATTGCTAGCAGAGCGCACCAATAACCGATTCCGTTCTGCTTTTTTGCTTTCAGGATGACGACACTGTTCTTGTGCATTCTCTCCTAGCCAAGGACGTTCGCCCTTACAATATCCCAGCGCAGCAAAATCAGGAATCGTGGCATCAGACAGAGGACGGCGTTTCTTACACTTAGAACAACGAACAAAGATATCGGCAAAATCGTTTCCTGTTCCGCCCTCATCTAACCAGAGTTGGGCGGGACAATTACTGCGACAGTCCTGATTAACAAATAAGTACCAGTCGATGTCGCTAATATGACCGTTGCGACAGGCTTGGACAAAGCGCACGGGAACCACAGAATGTTTTTTACGGTTTTCGTCTTCGTATTTCCCTTTGAGGAGACGCTTTTCAGGAATTAAGGGACGAGTTTGATAACGCTTGCCAGAACGAGAGAAGTAAGTTTCTTCAATTTGCGCGACAAACCATTTCGGAAAAATAAAAGCGCCAATTCCTGTTTTAGGTTGACTGGGATCAGTTTGAGACTGAGGGGGAGCATAGAGATCAATCTGATTGACTTCTAAAATTTCACTCACTCGCCGTGCTAAACGTTCTTCATCAATGGGATAATCCCGATAGCCAAACCATTGATTTAATCCCCCGATAATAATGGATTGATGGGGTAAATCCACCATTGCACCAGCGCCGTAAGAGGTCAGCAGTTGACTTTGGCGCAGTTCCCCATGAGGGCGAGTATTTTGCTGTTTTTTTCGAGAACGCTGTGGCATTAGCTTTGTTTCTCCTCTTCAATTTCTTGATTAGTACGTACCCAGATATTGACACTCGGTTCGACATCCCGTAAGCTACGCTGGGCGCGAAACTTCTTCTCGCGATCGCTGATTTGGTCAAGTTCTGGATCAAGAAAATCCCGTAATAAAGGGGGAGAACTGCTAATTTCTCGCTGATATTGTAATGTTCCTAAATCACCCGCTAAATAACTCCAAGCATCTAACAATTCCTTCACTTCTCCCTTTAACTGATGGCGTTCTTCTTCCGCTATCTCTGCGCTATCTTTTTGGGTTTCTGCTCGTTGGGCGATAATATCAGCAACAAAATCAACTTCACTGCGATGGGTTTCCATTGCTGCTGCACCATCAGGAGGAGTTAGCTTTGAGTGGAGGAGTCGCGCTATTGCCACGGTAACTCCTGCTAAACCCCGATCGCGCGCCCGTGAAGAAAATGGTGTAACACTGGTGGCTTCCACATCTCGATAAAATGATTCATGCCAACTGGCAAACCGTTCATAATGAGACCGATCGCGCGATCGATGAATATTTAACAACGTGACCACTAACCCAGGGCGTTCATCATCTCGTCCTACCCGACTGGTGGCTTGAATATACTCCGCAGCCGTTTTCGGTTGACCTAATACCACCATTAATCCTAAGCGGGTTACATCTAATCCCACCGAGATCATATTGGTGGCGAGGGTGACATCCACATGATTTTTATCGTGAAAGGAGAGAGACAAACGCCGTTTTGCTTCTGCTACCTGATTGGTTTGAACGCGAGAGGTTAATTCTAAGGGTTCATCGCCAATGGTGCGATTTGCAAAAGGAACATCGATTTCATTTTTCCGCTTCCGTCCGCTATAGTTTTTCAAACGTGCTTTCACTTCGTCTTCCACAATCCGCCGACTGCCTCCCAGTTCTCGCAGGGAATTAAAATAACCAAGGAGAGTCATGTAAGGATCGGCGGGATTATTGGGATTTTTTGCTCCACTATGCTTTTCCCATTGCTGTTGTGCTGCGGAAAGCAGAGCGAGATAAACTCGGAGTAAGATTACTTTCAGACTGCGACCTTGGGCAGCTACTCCCAAATAGAGACGGGCGTTTTTCTCGGTTTCGGGAACGGTTTGGGCAAAAAAGGAATCTTTACGACTTAGCCCTTGTGGGGGAAAGACATCAACCGTTTGTCGGGCGAATAAGTTCCGAATCTGCTGATCGGCACGGCGCACGGTTGCTGTAGAAGCAATGATTTTGGGTTTAATGACTGTTCCGTCTGGCTGTTTGCGGTTACATAGGGCTTCGATTGCGGTTTCATAGAGTCCCACCATTGTCCCCAAGGGTCCCGAAATAAGATGCAACTCATCTTGAACGATTAAATCGGGAGGGGGAAGAAATGTCTGTAAGGGTTTTCCTTGTCGGGAGGTATCCGCAGCGCCATAAAACCCCTCATCTGGATGGTAATGGGTAACACGCCCGAATAAAGCCCCCGTTTGTGCCACCCAAGGTAAGTTAGCGAATTTATCGACGGTTGCAATAACAAAACAAGGAAGGCGACGGTAGATGGACTCATCTACTGCGATGATGGGGAGAGGATTATCGCCATTAAAGACGCAGCGCGGTTGACGGTTGACACAGTTGATTCTGAGAGAAGTTGGTTTATCTGGATGGGGACGCAGGTGGAAAGAGTTGGCTTGAAATTTTTCTCCACACCAAGGGCATTCTTCTAAGGGAATCGGAGAAGGTTTATTGTTGCTGTCATTTTTAAACGCGATCGTCTTAGCGCGGGCAGTATCAGGGTTGTTATTTCCTTTTTCTCCCATACGGTTAGGAGTCGCACTCATTCCCACCCATAACCCGATCTCAAAGGGCCATTCTCCCAATTTTTCAGGATTATGCTGTCGTTCCAGTTCTAAAGCGCAAATCAGCGTTGCTGCCCGTCCTAACTGGTCTAAGGTTAACAGACGGAGGGTGTAGCGCATCAGAACGCTCATTCCTGCTGAGGTAATATTAGGATTTTCTAAGCGTCGTAAAACGAGGGTAAACGCTGCTAATCCGAGATAGGCTTCTGTTTTCCCGCCTCCTGTTGGGAAGAAGAGTAAATCGACCACTTCGCGTTCGCGCAGCGTCTCCGAAGGAGAATCGCTGTGGGTTGGGTCAACAATTCCTCGCAGATTGGTCAGAATAAAGGCAAGTTGGAAGGGTCGCCAGCGCGGAGGTTTGATGTCTTCATCGGGGTCTTTTTCGGTGTTGTGGGTGAGTCGTTGACGCAGCGATCGCGCGATCGCGCGGTTTGCCATCTGGAAGGCTGCCAAGGCGTTGGGATTCTCTAAAATGTCGATTCCCTCTTGAATCCGTCTGCGTGCAACTTTAGCTTTGTTCAATAACGCTTCTGCAATCTCCCGACGATCTGGAGTGTCTAAACCCTCAATCTGCTGCTGTTGTTGTTCAATCCACTCTTGATACACAGCAGGAAGACGATTTAACATTTCCCGAATGGCTGCTGCATCTTCCGCATTGGCTAAAGTTTCCATCCCCAGTTCTACTTCTGGGATATCCCTCGCAACGACTTTTTCAACGGCTGCGATGGGAAGCCAAGTGGTTTGGACACAGTGACAAGCGCCATTGTGGGTTATTGCTTTAACGGAAATATTGTGTCCCACTGCATATTCCCAAACATCTCGATATTGGAGGTCAGCAATGCGTAAATCAGGATCATCGCGCTGATGTCCACTGCGGTCAGCACGGGGAATCAATGGGGTTTTACTCTCAATGGTGAGGCGAGTTTGGAAGGTGTAACCCATATCCCGTTCTTCTGCTTTCAGGGGATTCCGTTTATTGACGAGAAAGAGGGAGACGGACTGAGTATTTGCAGGTAATCCTGTATTGGCGGTTATTGAACGCAGATAGACAACTATTTCTAAACCATTGCTATTGGGAACAGCGATCGTCTTTTTGGCTTCAATGTTGGCAAGATCAACAGTTACCGTTGCGTGTTTAGGAATGCGTCGCCAGTCATTGGGCGTTTGTAGTCTGCTTTCTTTTTCCTCTAATGTGAGTTCTTTTGTCTTTTCTTCTGGCGTTTCTTCGGTTTTGTAGGGATAATAGTCTCCCCAGTCAACATGAACCGTTAACGGTTGTGCGGAGGAAGGAAGCAAAAAACTTAGACCAATGGAAGAAGGAAAATAGGCTTTTCGCGCTGAAGCCGTTTCAGGTTTGGTATTGTCTTCGCCAGCAGAGTTATCGGTTACACTATCAAAGTCATCATTAGCCGTGTCATCGGAACGATTTTCTAAATCCGCTTCATAGGGAACGAGAAATCCTGTGAGATACCACTGGGAGGGAGTATGGTTAATGAGAATTTCTTGGCTTCTGGTTTCGTCATCAGGTTCGGGTCCGATGAGGTCAAGGTTTAAGCTGTTGATCAGATGTTCGCGGACTTCGGCGGAAGACATTATTGATGCTTTGCTACTTTATAAGTATTATAATGACCGCAGAGCCAATATTTATATTTTAAGCTAGCAAACTTCTCAAAATCTTTAACATTTTAAGAGTCATTAATATTGGGCGCGATCGCGAAACATGGAAAAATTCCAATCGCGAGATTTAATCCTCTTTTCAGAATATCGCTCATTATTATTTGATGATCGCGTCAACAGGGTAATAATTAAACTGGTTCATGGGTTAAGATTGATTTATTTTTCTGATCGAGTTGTTGCGCGATCCATGTTTTAATAACGGCTTGTCGATGAATCCCAAGACGTTGCGCTTCTTTATCCAATTCATCTACCATCCACTGTGGAAAATCAACATTAACTCGTTTCACTTCTAACCCTGGGTGCTTGAGAGTAGATAAATCAAAAAACTCCATCACATCTTCCCCAGAATCAAATTTTTTGTCTAATTCTTCAGGATTCATCTGACTTCATCTTCTACAATTTAGGAAGTTTTGTTGATTTGCTTAGGGCACTTGAGAGGTTGTGAAATCACTTTGCGATCGCTGCTACTCTGTTTTTGGCGTAAATCATCGCAAATGGCTTGTAGATCATAGTTAAACGCCTTAGCGTGTTCCTCTCGAATTCTGTAGAGTTCTTCTAAAATTTCATCTTTCCACATTTTTATTCTCCCATTAGTTCGTAAGGGGTACAAATCGTTGGCAGTTCATATCCAGCATCGAAGCCAATTTCAGTTAACTTCTTCTGAATTTGAGCATTGGCGATATGTTTACAGTTCCACGTTAGCAGATAGTCTAAACTGTAATAGGCTTTTAAGAATAGTCTAAATCAAGAGAATTGCTTGACTCTTGTTTTTTCTTTCTCCCACGAGACTTTGTAGTCTTTTTCCCTTTCTCTCCCCGTAGGACTTCTTCTTCGTGGCGCTGTTTGTTTAAGTCTAAAAGACGGGCGAGGATTTCGTCTTGAAACTCGTCATTCCAACGGTAGCGCCAAGGTTTTTTACGGTTGCTGGTGTCGTCGTCTTCTTCGTAGTCGAGGAGGAAGTCGCAGGTGGGGGTGAGATCATCCCATCCATAAGCGTTGAAAACCGCTTGATCTAGCTGATCATGGAGTTGACGCAGTTGGAGGATGTCGCTGTCGGTTTCGTCGGGGTTGTGGAAGCGGTTATAGGTGTCGGTTAATCCTTCGTTGTTGCGTTCCATGAGATTAGCGCGGAAGGTGTAGTAGGTTTCGCCAATTTGTTCGAGGGTGGGGTCGGTTTCCCAGTTTTTTGGGAAGGGGAAGGTTTGAAAGCAGTCTGAGGGTGTGTAGCGGAGATCATCTTTCATTGATGAACTGAAAAATCGCGCCCAATGTTTATGGATTCGGGATTGTAAAATGGCAAATTCGGAATAAGTTTCTAGGGGGAAAACTGCTAAAGCATGAGAAAAAACACAATTAGCTGGTAAAAAAGCAAATGCTAAATATTTTGTTGCACCGCAAGCTGAAACTAAAACTTGATCGCGCTGCGCGATCGCGTCGTATAAACTAAGTTGTTTTTCAGCATATTGCCACCATTTTTCTCGATACGGTTTACCTTTTAAGTTAATTCTTGATGGCTTAACTTTTTCCTCAATAATCGCCATTAACTCAGGATATTCTCTCGCCTCCTCCTCACTCATCTCACCAAAATTAATCACATAGCGATAATAAGCATGAGTGGGACTTTTATTCACCTCCTCACCGCCAATATAAGGAAAAATGCACTCTTGATTCTTCGGATTTTCCTCAATTAAGCGGTGCATTTCTGCAATGGGGGTTGCATTGGGGTTAGTATCATCAAAAGTAAACCCCATCCCTAAAACATAACTACCCTGAAAACTTTTCCCCTCATTGGCTAATAATTGATGGGGGTCATCATTTCCCCCTTTATCCACCAGAAACGCGGTAATTTGTTCAACGGGTTTTCCATCTAAGAGAATGGGAACATTGGGCGGTAATAATTCTTTGATCATCTTTCTTCTACCTCACGATAAGTGATACAAGCAAGAATATATTTTGTTTCTAATTACAGTTTATCCCCCCTAACCCCCCTTTGAAAGGTGTTACAGTTTATCCCCCCTAACCCCCCTTTGAAAGGGGGGAATAATGAGTTGGTATGTAGCGTCAATTATTCAAAATGGTATTATTAACTATTTTTGAAGTCAGACATTAGTTCAGCATCAGGGAGATCAATCATGGGGACACCATAATCAGCTAACTTAAGAAGAAAGGTAACGCGATCGACTCCAACTAACATTGCAGCCATTCCTGACGATAACCGTTTGAGTTCAAAAAGTTTCACCGCCATCGCCCATTTTGCTTCTGTTTCAAATTCTTCTGGGGTGTCTCCTAAAACATCAGGAAAGGTTTCTGGATATTGTACTGTAAATTCTAAGGACATAATATCAATTATTTTACATTGTTAGATAGTTTTGTATATCGTATCTAAAATTGAGGCAAGATTCCGATTATTTCGTTCCATAAACTAACTGATATGTCTTGAGAATTTCTTGGCGACGATGAGGATTAATTAATTCTTTCTTCTGCAAAATATCAACAGGATGCTTAAACAAATTTTCTAACTCTGCTTGTAAGTCCATTAAATCAAATAAACTCCAGCCATGTTTCTCTTGAAACACTACTAAAACATCAACATCGCTATCCTTGTCAAAATCTTCTCGTAAAACTGAACCAAACAAAGCCATTTCCTCAATTTTCCAGCGTTGACAAACTGCTTTGATGTCGTCTTCAGAAACATTCATTCTCTGTTTTAAAATTAATTGTAGGTCTGTTGCCAAAGGAGTCATAAGTTTACTCAGTTAGGTTCTGTCAAATCTTTAAGAATCTTTTTGGCGAGAATTTCATTAATTTCTCGGTGTCTAGGAATAGGTTGTGTTCTGCCAGTTTTTGGATTATGGTAAATGTCATGCTTGCTACCATGCCGAAGCAACTAGCATCCTTCCTTTTCAAGACGTTTGATTAGTTCTTTCCTTTTCAAGCGACCTCTAATTCTCCAATTTTTCTAATACCTGGAATAGATTCTGAAGAAAAGATATCATACAAATCTTTGAGATGTTCTTTCAAGTCTTCTAAGGAATCTCCTTGAGTCCAATGATCGGGATAGTCATTGAGATACCCAAGGAACTTTCCGTCTTTTTCTTGCCAGTATGTGAATTGAACTTTCATCTTTCAAATTCTATAAAATTACACTAAACCCCTGTTGATCAATTTTAATCATTTCATTGTAATCATCAGTTAACCTCCTTTCTTGGGCTTAAAGATATGCACTAAACTCACCACAACCGCAGCCATTCCTGGCCATTTATAGCGTCGTTTGGCGTTGTAAATTATTCCGCCATTGTTACAAATAAATCTTAACCCTGTGCTGCGCGTATCTCCTTGCGCGATGGTATTCGTTGCAATTAATCCCAATGCGCCTTCCTCTCTAATTAAGGTAAACCCTCGGCGGAAAAAATGGGCGACTAAATCAGAGTTACCGTGGGATTCGGGATGAACGATTTTTAACCAGTCGGGATAGCCTTCGGCATGAGCCGCGATCGTGGTATTCTTACCTGCAAAGGGAGGATTGCCAAGGATTGCATCAAACCCGCCATTAGCGCGATCAAAAACCTCTGGAAACTCAATCTCCCAGTTAAACACTTTAATTCCCGTCTCCCCTTCCCGCAACTGTTGCGAAATTGCTTTTACCTTGCTGGTATCACTTCTTAAAATTCCTTGATATTCGTCTTTTTTCTCCTGCTGCGCCGTTTTTGTCTTCTTCTCCGCATCAAAGAACGCAGCTACAGCCACATCCGCACTAAAACGCGCTTTTGCTAACTGAGTTTCCGCCATTTCCCACTGTTGACGCTTGCGGGTATCGTCTTCATCGGTGCGGGTATCGGAGGCTTGAATTTCTACGCGATAGTTCTTTACGTCCTCGATTTCCTGTAACATTTGCATGAGGGGTAAATCGGCGGTGGGGTCTTTAGCAAATTCTCCGATTTCGCTACGGGTTAAGCCAACAAGGGAGTCTCCGCACTTTAACGCATGATCTAGGAAGGTAAAGGGGCGATCGCGCGATAAGGTAAACAGCCAGAGGGAGAGTTTCGCCAAGTTCACCGCAAAGGGATTTTTATCCACCCCATAAATACATTGTTGCGCTACCATGCGTCTAGCGATGACAACAGGTTCTTCCGTATCAGGGGAAATTGCGTCGTTTCGTTCCCATGCTTCCACAAGGCGATCCGCAATTTGACGACAAGCCTCAACTAAAAACGCCCCGCTTCCCATTGCTAAATCGCATACTTTTAAGTTTAATAGTTGTTCTGGTGTCGGTTGACTTCCCAACTGTTGGAATATGGGCTTGAAATAAGTCAGCTTGAGTGGAAGTGACACAATTCCAGCGTAAGGTGTGAAGATATGCCGAAAAGTAACGGGGATTATCAAATCCCTGACGGGCAAGAACATCCCAAGACCCTGTTCCAATCACTTGCGCGTCGATTTCCCGTTCCCAGAAAACTTCCAGTTCCTCTCCTTGTGCATCGTCTTCGAGACAAACCAAGCGCACCGTTGTGTCCCCTTCTGGAATCGAAGGAGGTTCAACATTTTCGATTAGGTATTGGCGTGACCTGACTTGCGCGATGCTTCCTACGGAAACCTGAGAAGCCATCGCGCCTGTTGGGAGAGATTTCGCTGTCATTTTCTGATCACTATTTGTTTAAGGACTAAAGACTATAAACGAGGATATCATTATCAATAGCACAATTGCTTAATTTGAAACGCGATTAGATGCGAACAACATTATTAAATCACTCAATTGAGACAGAAATAATATGGAATCCACTTATGGTTGCTACATAAAACTGGTTTAATAATCCCCCATTAGCCCCCCTTTCTAAGGGGGTTGGGGGGATAGGTATGTCGCACACTTTTTTGTATTTCATATAATTCAAAACGCTTTCAGGACTTGTCCTGTCAATTTAAGGGGGAGAATGAAACAGCCCTGCCGAAGCGAAGGTCGGGGGATGAGCTTAAGTATGGTTTACCAATTATCCATACCAGTGATCAGTTCAAAAAATCCCGATCCTTCTTTGGAAAGAATCTTCAATATCCAAGGTGTCGGTTCACAAGATCTCGCCCATTGATCTTCTCGGGGTAACTTTGCGGTTAGCCAAGTCCATTGTGGATCTAAGAAGAACACAGGAACCAGAAATCGGTCGCTAATTTGACCTTGATCGTAGAGTCGTTTGAGGGCTTCTAGGCGATGTGCCCCTGTCCAAAGAAAAGTTTTTTGCTTCTGTTGGCGAATGACCTTGTCCTCATCTGGTATTTGATTGGCAATGAGAGGATAACCCTGCCAGCCTTCTGAGGCAATCTTGTCTTCTAATTGCTTAATTCTGGGTTCTGGGTTGCAACCAACTGGGAAATCTCGGTGAAATTCTCTGATCAATCGACACACAGGATACCAGCGCGATCGCTGCAACATTTCAGTGACGATCACTTCTGCTGTTTCTGCCCAACCTTCGGGAAGGGGCCCGGAAGCATTCATCAATCGTTCGCGACTAAACGAAACCTCTGTCTGCTTGAGGTAGGGATATTCTTCTCTGAAAGCCTGAAGCTGCCTAATTTTTTCTGCTTCTCGTTGTTGGCGCTGGTGACGGCGTTTTTCCATCTTCTGAAACCAGTTGCGACAAGCCTCAGATTCCCTGACTTCCCGAACGCGATCGATATCAAACAGTTTCACGGTGGGTTTTTTCTTGGAGTAGGGGTTTGGGGACTCCCGATCAGGTTTCCCCAAGAATTTTTTAATTGCGCCGTCAGTCCAGCCCTGTTCTTTCAGTTCGGTCTTAGTATAGTATTGTTTTTCTTGTCTCTCCATCATCTTTCCGAGGAGATTAAAGTTAGGCGTGTTTTCGTCTCAGGGGACGCGCCACCTTTAATCCTTGAATCGTCACGACCATCACCAACGTCAGCAAAATCACCCAACCCAGAGAAGAAACAGGATGTTGTTGCCAGGTTGCTACCTGATAGAATAACGTTGCCACCCAGTAGGCGAGTCCGGTTGTCCAACTAATCGTAAATAGTGTCCAACCCCAGTTTGTTTCTCGATAAATGGCTGCTGTTGCTGCCACACAGGGGAAATACAGCAGAACAAAGAGCAAATAAGCAAAAGCTGCTGCCTTGCCATTAAACCGTTGTGCCATTTCCCCAAAAGTACTGCTCGCCACGGCGGGTTCTGTAACGGTGCTATTACTAATATTAAGCCCTAAGGGATCGAGTAAAGTGCTGGGAAGTTCAGCAAGATTAGCGGGAATCGTCGCGATCGCTGCTTGCATCTGACCCCAAAATGCAAAGTCAGTTGATCCTGCATTCAAACTGGGATTAGCAGCAAGTTGCGTATAAAGATTATCTAGCGTTCCCACCATCGCTTCTTTCGCAAACATTCCCGTAAAAATGCCCACGGTTGCGGGCCAATTTTCTTGAGTGATGCCCATCGGCGAAAAAATCGGCGTAATCGCTTGACTGGTGGCACTCAAGACTGAGTTACCCGTGTTTTGGTTGCCAAAAGAACCATCAACCCCAACGGAGTTTAATAAGCCTAAGACCATGACCATCAGCACAATGACTTTTGCGCCTTTGGCAATAAAGGCTTGCAAACGTTCCCAAGTGCGAATGAGAACACCTCTGAAACGAGGAAGATGATACGGGGGAAGTTCCATAATAAAGGCAGAAGTTTGTCCCCGTAGCAAGGTTTGCTTCAGCACTAAGCCGGTAAAAACAGCCGCTAAAATCCCGATTAAATACAATCCAAAGACAACATTTTGTCCCCCCACGGGGAAAAACGCAGCAGCAAACAGGGCATAAATAGGCAAGCGTGCGCCACAGGAGATAAACGGGGTCATTACCGTTGTCAACACGCGATCGCGCGCATTATCTAGGGTTCGGGTTGCCATAATCGCTGGCACATTACAACCAAACCCCACCAGCATCGGTACAAACGATTTCCCTGGCAATCCCACAAACCGCATCAAGCGATCCATCACAAACGCAGCCCGAGACATATATCCTGAATCTTCCAAAACCGATAAAAACAGGAATAAAAAGCCAATCACAGGAATAAAAGTGGCTACGGTTTGGATTCCACCGCCAGCCCCATCTGCAAGCAGTGCAATCAACCAACCGGGTGCATTCACATTTGACAGTAGCACTCGCATCCCATCGACAAAAATTGTACCCGCAGCAATATCAAAAAAGTCGATAAATGCCCCACTCACATTAATCGTAAATAGGAACATCAGATACATCACGCCCAAAAAGATCGGAATCCCTAACCACCGATTGAGGATAATGTGATCAATCTGATCAGATCGCGTTTTTGCCAGTTCTCGCTGATTCTCGGTTGCACTCTGGACAATATGCTGAACAAAACCATAGCGACTGTCAGCGATAATAATATCTAAATCTTCCCCCAGTCTTTGATGAATGTGGCGACGCTGTTCAGCTATTTTAGTCACTAATTCTGGAGTGCTTAACTCTGGCGCAACCTGATCGTCATACGCCAAAAGATTCAGGGTAATCCAACGGGGATTAACCACGCGATGCTTTGCATGATCCGCCACCCAAGGAACCAGTTCTCGCAGCGCCTCTTCTACGGCTGCGGGATAGGGAATCATCTGTAGGGATTGGGGTTTTTGTAGGGCTTCCTCAATGGCAGCTTTCAGGGTGGGGAGAGCTTGGGATTGCGTGGCGACTAAAGGCACAACCGAACAACCCAGACGTTGCGATAAGGCGGTTGCATCCACCTTCAGCCCCCGCTTCCTTGCCACATCCATCATATTCAAAACGACAATCAACGGAACACCCATTTCCATTAATTGTGCAGAGAGATACAGATTGCGTTCGAGATTCGCGCTATCAACAATATTGACAATTAAGTCTGCTTCTTCAGCGAGCAGATAATCCCGAGCCACCCGTTCATCCAATCCCGTATCCGCTTCGGTAATATCGAGAGAATAAACCCCTGGTAAGTCAACAATGGTAATCTCTTGTCCGTTATGTTGATAAGCTCCCACTTTCCGATCAACGGTCACCCCAGGCCAATTTCCCGTCCGTTGATTGGTTCCGGTTAAGGCATTAAATAAAGTCGTTTTCCCACAGTTCGGATTCCCAATTAATCCGATGGTTGGTTTGCTCATGCTTACTTCCTTTTATGACTCAACTTCCTCAACCAGCAATCCCGCGGCTTCTTGACGACGAAGACTGAGATGAAAGCCACGCACGGTAATCGCGATCGGATCGCCTAAAGGCGCAACTCGGGTCACTGTGAAACGCGCCCCTGGGGTTAGCCCCATCGAAAGCAATTTCCCTTTATATTCTCTGGCTGCTTGAGTATAACTCACCACTTTCCCCATCGCGCCTACAGATAAGTCATTGAGGGACATTTTCGTCTCACTCTCTTTTTCTTCCATTAATGATGGGTTTAACTCCATCACCATTAAATCTTGAGCTAGCCCTGCACCAATACTGAGACGCATTTCTCCCATACTCACCAAAACTGAGCCACTGTTTTGCACGTTGAGAATGGTTAAAACATCCCCTGGACTGAGTCCTCGGTTAAGCAAGCGTTGGACTCGACGATCGCGCACCCCCATTAAGCGCACCTGCTGACCTGACTGGACTTCGGTTAAAGGAAATCCTTGAGACCCATCAACCGCGCGATCGTTACCAAAAGATTGTTTTCTCCCGTGTCGGTGCTGCTTCTGTTTAAAGTGAGGGCGTTGAAATTTCATAGGTTTTAACGGATTGATCGTGAATTGTCTATTACAAAAGATTCTCAACTAGTTGTAATTAAAGTTTACTCATTCATAGAAGATATTAATTTGCAATTGTAACAAATTTTAACTGTATAGACATATATTTGTTTTTTGGTCTCCTTGTTTCACAAAAAAACAAGGGATTAATCCCTTGTCCTTACAGGAAAATTTGATTGCTAATTTGTCATGACATTCTTAATTAAGCCGTTCCCACGTCACCATTTTGTGCCGTTGTCATTGCAGTAGATTCTTGTGTTTTTTGCGTCAACATCTGTCCCACTTCTCGATCAATGAAAAAGATTCCTTGTCCTTGGGTACCAATCATTTCAATCTTGTCGAGAATACTCTTGAATAAAAATTCTTCCTGATGTTGTTCAGCAACATACCACTGTAAAAACTGAAGCGTTGCGTAATCTTTTTCCGTGGAAGCCTGATGGACTAACTCATTAATTTTTGCAGTCACTAACTGTTCATGATGGAAGGTTTTTTCAAAGACATCTTTCACGGATTCAAATTGAGTCGGTGGGGCATCAATTTGCCCTAAAATTGCTAAACCTCCTGTCTCATTAACATAAGCTAAGAGTTTCTGCATGTGCATTCTTTCTTCGTTTGCGTGTTCATTGAGAAACTCAGCACAACCATCTAAGCCCTTAAATGCACACCAAGAACTCATTTGCAAGTATAAGTTCGAGGAATACATCTCCCAGTTAATTTGTTTGTTTAGGGCATCTGTCATGGATTGAGATAACATAAATTGAACCTCATTTTTTAATACAAAGGGGACGATGAAACCAAAGAGGCTACTGATTTGAGTAGCCTCTGATTTCAGAATAATATTCGGTGGTTCTGATGGCTTTTAGGAGAAGAGAACTGTTACCACTTCAGTAAATTAAACCGTTCCATATCGACGGTATTGCGGTTGCGGTAAATGGCAAGAATAATCGCCAAACCAACGGCTGATTCTGCTGCTGCAACAATAATCACAAAAACAGAAAAGACTTGACCTTTGATCTCAACGGGGTCAACAAAACTAGAAAAGCCAATTAAGTTTAAATTTACCGCATTCAGTAACAATTCAATCGACATCAATACACGAACCACATTGCGACTGGTCACTAAGCCATAAATGCCAATGCAAAATAAACCAGCAGCAAGAATTAAGTAATATTCTAATTGTAATTCCATCGTTTATTCCTGATTCTTAACTTAATTTTCAGATTGATCTTGTCCCACAGAAATGAGTTCTCGGGGACGTTCTTGCAGTTGATAGGCTTCCGTTTGCGCTAAATCGGGCTGTTTTTCTTCGGGAATTAAATCGCGACGGGCAAGAATAATCGCGCCTACCATAGTAATTAATAAAAGAACAGAGGCCAGTTCAAAGGGTAAGAGGTAATCACTAAAGAAATGTTTGCCAATTTTAATAATTGAGCCATCGGTGACCACGCCTGCGCGATCGGCAATGGACCAAGGGGTAGAAATCGCCATTGTTCCCAATAAAGCAAATAAACCAATACAAACTAAAGCCGTTGCCACACTGCGAATCCAACTGCGACTAATGGCAGGAAAGGTTTCTTTTTTGTTGACCAGCATAATGGCAAATAAAATTAAAACATTGACCGCACCGACATAAACTAAGATTTGAGAGGCTGCGACAAATTCCGCATTCAGTAATAAATATAGCCCTGAAATACTAATAAAAACCCCACCTAATAAAAAGGCAGAATAGACGATGTTTCTAAGGAGGACAACTCCTAAAGCAGCAGCAAACATCATCGTTGCTAAAACGAGAAACGATACAAATTGAACGCCTTGTGCTAAATCCACGATTACTTTCCTTAAATTCTTGATTTTTGAAAGCGACTACAAGAGATTACGCCTTCTATAGAAGAAGGCGCGTTTTCTCATTCTAATGAGGGATTACAATTAGTTGACTATCAACCTCATTTCTGTGTTTTTGCCAGTTAATTTTTACTGGCTTCTTCTTTCTTGTCTTCTTCTTGTTGATCTTGAAGTTCCTCAAGAATGTCTTGGGGATAACGACCCGCCCGCAATGATCCTTCTGGTAAATCATGGGGATCGCTCACTCCTTTCGGGAGATAAGCAAACTCTCTAAGCGGAGTCACCATTGGATCTTGAGTCACTTTATAGGGAATGCGCCCCATGGCAACATTATCATAGTTGAGTTCGTGACGATCAAAGCTGGCGAGTTCGTAATCTTCTGTCATGGAGATGCAGTTGGTGGGACAATATTCCACACAATTGCCACAGAAAATGCAAACGCCGAAGTCGATACTATAGTGTTTGAGTTTTTTCTGTTTTTTCTTACCGACTTTTTCAAACTCCCAATCAACAACGGGGAGATTAATCGGACAAACGCGAACGCAAACTTCACAGGAGATACACTTATCAAATTCAAAGTGAATTCGACCGCGATAGCGTTCTGATGGAATCACTTTTTCGTAGGGATATTGAACGGTAACGGGACGACGGCGTAGGTGGTCAAAGGTTACCGATAACCCTTGACCAATATATTTTGCCGATTGCCAAGACGTTTTCGCGTAGTCACCGACTTGTTTGAGAATGTTAAACATAAGTCTTGTTATTGTTGCTTCAGATGGTGTTGGCAGACAGAAACAAAGCGATTAACCGCCAAAGAAAGCTGGAAAAGCAAGTTTTAGCCCTGCGGTGAGCAGTAAATTAACCAGTGATACTGGGAGGAGGAATTTCCAGCCTAAATCAAGGAGTTGGTCAATGCGAACCCGGGGAACCGTCCAACGGAGTAAGACGGCGATAAAGACTAAAAAGTAAGCCTTAACGAGAGTCATGGTAATCCCGAGAGAAGCGGTTAAGACTTGTAACCATGGTGTATCTTGACTGACTCCAAGCCAATCTGCCATTTGACTGAGGGGAACGGGAAATTCCCAACCACCGAGGTAGAGAATGGCAAATAACAGGGCGGAGAGAACCAGATTCACGTAAGAACCGAGATAGAACAGGGCAAATTTCATCCCTGAGTATTCGGTTTGATACCCTGCAACCAGTTCTTCTTCTGCTTCGGGTAGGTCAAAGGGAAGGCGTTCACATTCAGCAAGGGCAGCAATCCAGAAAATGAGAAATCCTGCGGGTTGTCGCCACACATTCCAGCCTAAGATCCCATAGCCTGCTTGTTGTTCCACAATATCAATCGTGCTGAGGCTATTAGACATCATCACGATCGCGAGGACAGAAAGGGCAAGGGGGATTTCGTAGCTAATGGATTGTGCAGCAGCCCTCAGTCCGCCAATGAGGGAGTATTTATTATTAGACGCATACCCCGCCATCAGCAAGCCAATGGGGGCAATACTAGAAAGGGCAATCCAGAGGAAGATTCCCATTCCCAAGTCTGTGATGATCAGGTTTTGACCAAAGGGAACGATTAAAAAGGATAAAAATACTGGAATCACGACCAGAACTGGCCCTAACGTAAATAGCAGGGGATCAGATTTCGCTGGGGTGATGTCTTCTTTAAAGACGAGTTTAATCCCATCAGCAACAGGCTGTAAAACCCCTAAAGGACCTGCATATTCGGGGCCAATGCGCTGTTGGGCAGCAGCAGAAATTTTCCGTTCTAACCAAACGGTGACTAATACACCAACGGTTGCTGCAATAATCATTAAAAACATCGGTAAGGGCATCCACAGGGCTTTTGCTGCCCCTGGCGGAACCCCAAAGGTTTTTAGTGATTCAATAAAACTTGTTCGGAGATCAATTCCTGAATTCATGCGTTTTGCGGATTCATTTTACATTATGATTGAGATTAATCGGGTAATAGATTGTCCCCAAAAATTAATCACTTTTAATTAAGATTTGTTTCCTACCGACCAGTATATCGTTCTTACGGTCAACTCCTAGAGGGAAAACGGATGATTCTGCTTATCGGTGCGATTACCGTTTCTCAATTGGGACATAAGAGCGATTGTGTTCGCCGACATAATCTTGTGTCGGTCGGAAGATGCGGTTCACCGCTAATTGTTCTTTCCAATGGGCTAACCATCCCGCAACGCGAGCAATGGCAAAAATGGGGGTAAATAAATCAGTGGGGATGCCCAAATGGCGATAGACTAAGCCTGAGTAAAAATCAACATTGGCATAGATGCCTTTATGACCCAGTTTTTCTTCGATCACTCGCTCTAATTCTAGGGCAATAAAGTAGTATTGGTCATAGCCAACATTTTCAAAGAGTTTTTCTGCTAGTTCCTGTAAGATAACGGCTCTGGGGTCTTTAACTTTATAAACGCGATGACCAAAGCCCATAATTTTTTGTTTGTTTTCAATTGCGCTTTCCACATAAGGACGGACATTTTCCACCGAACCAATTTCTTCTAACATGGCAATCACTTCTTCATTTGCGCCACCATGAAGCGGACCGGCTAGCGTTCCCACCGCAGAAGCCATCACCGCATAAGGATCGGTAAGGGTGGATGCTGTCACCATCGCCGAAAACGTAGAAGCGTTAATGGTATGTTCGGCATGAAGGGTTAAACAAACATCAAACACCCGCGCTGCAAACGGATCAGGCTCACGCTCGGTGAGCATATACAAAAAATTATTCGCATAATCGAGATCATCTCGCGGTTGCACGGGATCATTCCCTTTCCGCATCAACTGAAACGCAGCGACCATAGTCGGAATTTTCGCGAGGAGACGAACCACTGCTTCTCGAATATACTCTGGGTTATCAAGGGCGCGACGGGAGTAGAATAACCCTAACGCTGCTGCTGAGGCTTGTAGCGCATCCATGGGATGTCCCGATTCAGGGAAACACTTCATCATGTCCCGAATCCGATATTTAATTCGGCGATGATAGCGCACTTCCTGTTGAAAGCTCTCTAATTCTGCTGGTGAGGGTAATTGCCCCCAAATGAGGAGATAAGCCGTTTCCAAGAAATTACTGTGGGTTGCGAGTTCTTCAATACGAATTCCTCGATACTCTAAAATCCCTTCCGCACCATTAACATAACTGATTGCAGAGCGGGCTGCTGGAATTCCTTCTAAACCAGGTTGGTACTCGCAGACTTTCATAGACAATTACCTTTCTTCAAACAGATTCTGAAAATAATTTATCGCAAAATTGCGGGTTATCGTTGAATTGATTCCTTGTGCAATCCGTCAATTGTTACGAAAATTTTAGATAATAGAGAAATATCTCTTTACTTGGGAAAACACGCTTAACCCTTTTTGGAATCTCTTTTATGTCTTGGAGTCGCCTTATTAGTGCTATTATCGCCATCACAGTCGCCCTCGGAATGATTATCTTGGGCGGATGGTATTTTACGATCGGATTTTGTGTGATTGTCTTTTTAGGGCAACTCGAGTATTTTCAGTTAGTGCGGGCAAAAGGCATTGCACCGGCGGCGAAGACGACATTGGTTGTTTCCCAGTTACTCTTGATTACCCCCGCGATCGCGCCCAACTTAACGGATGCGATGTTTCCAGTTGCGGGAAGTCTCATCTGCTTTTACTTGCTGTTTCTCCCCAAATTATCTACAATTGCTGACATTGCCACCTCTCTGCTCGGGCTGTTTTATGGCGGTTATTTACCCAGCTATTGGATTCGGCTGCGGGTCGGCATGGATCAGGATGTAGAAACCATTTTACCGTTTAACGGTTATTGGCCCGAGTCTTGGTTAGATTTAGCCAGTTGTCCCCGAGGACTGACCTTAACTTTTCTCGCCTTTGGTTGTATTTGGGCTGCGGATATCGGCGCGTATGTGATGGGTAAATTTTTAGGGAAAACGCGGTTGTCTGACATTAGCCCGAAAAAAACAGTGGAAGGGGCAATTTTTGGCTTTCTCGGCAGCATCATCGTCGCGGTTTGGGGAGCATGGTATCTAGACTGGAATTTGTGGTGGATCAGTGGTTTGTGTTTAGGGGTGATGATTGGGGTGAGCAGCCTGTTAGGGGATTTAACGGAGTCGATGATTAAGCGGGATGCTGGGGTGAAAGACTCGGGACAATTAATTCCTGGACATGGGGGAATTTTAGATCGCACGGATAGTTATGTGTTTACTGCACCGTTGGTGTATTATTTTGTCACCCTGTTATTACCGTTGTTGGATATGACCGTTTGAGTAGTGACCAGAATCTCGCGCGATGGGAGTGTCAAGAGTTTTCTAGTTGAGTTTGTCTTCTTAATTCTTCTGGTAAATCAATAAACACGCGATCGCGCTCATCTAAGCCCTCTAAAACCTGAGTTTGGTTTTCAATGGTTAAGCCTAAGGTCACGGGTTGAAATTCTGCTTCCTCTTCCTCGTTAACGACAATCACGCCTGTTTCTCCTTCACGAGTGACCACCGCAACCGTTGGGATGACAAGGGTTTCAGTAAGTTCTTCCCCTAAAAACGTCACATCCACATTCATTCCCGAGCGTAGTTGCTCTAACCCCGACTGCAACTCAATTCTCACTTCAAAGGAGGTTACATTTTGCTCAACCACTGCTTCGGGGGCGATTAATTTGACTCTTCCCCGAAAAACTTCTTTAGGAAACGCATCTGGTCTAACTGCAACGGCTTGACCTTTCTTTAACTGAGTGACATCCACTTCCGGGACTCTCGCCAGAATTTCTAAACCTTCAGCTAGGGCAATAATAGAGGTAGAGGTTGCAGCAGCGGTGCTAGAAGCAGAGGTGGTCGGTGTAACAAACGCGCCTTCTGTGGCGTATTTTTGGGTGATAATTCCTGCAAATGGAGCTTTGACAGTGGTATCTTCAAATTGAATTTGCGCTTCCCGAAACTGGGCTTTTGCAGCGTTAACCGCAGCTTCTAAACGATCAATTTCTTCTTTCCGTGTTCCCCGTTCTAATTGTTGCAGATTGGCTCTGGCTTGGGCGACTTCTGCTTCTAAGCGTTGGACTTCAGGGCGATCTGTTTTTTGCGCTTGTTGGAGGCGTTTTCGGGCTTCGGCGAGGGTTGCTTGGGCGCTGCGATATTCATTTTCCACCTCATCAAAGCGATCTTGCGCGATCGCGCCTTCTGTTAATAACCTTCGATTCCGATCAAGGCGATCTTGAGCCAGATCAAACCGAGATTGTGCCGACTCCACCTGAAACTGAATTTGAGCGATATTTTCGGGAATCCTGGCTTTTGCTTCGGCGAGACGGGCTTTTGCTTGTTCTAAACCTGCTCTGGCTTGTTCAATCTCTTCAATGCGCGATCCTGCTTTTGCTTCGGCGAGACGGGCTTGAGCTTCTGCGAGATTACTTTGTGCGCGATCGAGTTGGGCTTGAAATTGATCATTTTCCATCACCGCAATGGCTTGACCTTTCTCCACGCGATCGCCTTGTTCCACATACAGGGCTTCTAAACGTCCTGCTGTTTTCGGGCTAATATTAACACTTTGAACCGGTCGCACTGTACCACTCGCTTCAATCGTCACTTGTAAATTAGTTTGTTTGACGGGAACCGTTAACGCTTCCCAATTGTATTCTTGCTTGTTGCGACTCAAGACATAAACACTTGTTCCGACGGTAAACGTTCCCACAGCAAGGATTCCCACAACCCAACGCACTGGATGCTGAACTTTACCCATTCCAGGTAACTGCATAGACTTAACTGATCATGTTAATTGATAGTGATATAGCACTTCCCAATCTCATGAGGTACATTCTAAATTTTGGTTCTTTGTTCTTTGTTCTTTGTTCTTCGTTCTTTGTTATTTTTTGGTTGTTAATCAATGAACCATGAACCATGAACCATGAACATCCACCGACTCGCATTACGTACCTCAACCAACTAGGAAACGCTATACCTTGAATTTATCTTAAATACAATTTTTCTGAATCCGCCTCTTTGCGGAAATTAATCTGATAATGTTTGCTAAATTTTGATTGAATCGTAACTGAGACAACTCCGATGACAAATCCTCCTTGGCGCGAACGATTAAGATATGCTTTTGATAATCTTCTTTCGAGAGGATCGATTGCTTTACTGGGTTGGCTGATTGTTATTGGTGGCGTGGTTGTCCTGAGTGTTTCTTTTATTACTTGGGAAAGTGGTTATGCGTCTCAACCCACCCTAGCGGATCAGATTTGGACGTTTTTAGTTACTACCTTAATTTCTTGGGATCCCACAGAAGGATTACCCTGGCCCACGCGAGTGAGTATGCTCATTTTAATTCTCTTTAATTTATTTACAGTCAGTATTATTATCGGGTTGATTGTTGCGGGAATTGAAGGGAAACTTTATCAACTGCGTCGTGGACGATCGCAAGTTTTAGAATCGGATCATATTGTTATTTTAGGTTGGTCCACACAAGTCTTTCCTATTCTGTCCGAATTATTATTAATTGATGACGACCGTGTTCCAGTTACGGTAGTTATTCTCGGGGATAAAGATAAAGTTGAAATGGAAGAAGAAGTGCGAACACGCATCCGCAAAAATCGTCGCATTCGGGTGATTTGTCGTCAAGGAATTGCGACAGACTTAATTGACTTAAAAATTACCAATTTAGATTTTGCCAAATCCATTATCATTCTTCCTCCTGAACAAAATAGTAATCCTGACACCAGTGTTATTAAAACTCTTTTAGCTCTTTCTAATAACCCAGAACGTCGCAATGAACCTTATCGCATTGTCACTGAAATTCAAAACCCGAAAAACTTACAAATTGCAGAAACAGTGGGCAAAGATCGGGTTGAGTTTGTGCTAACTGGTGATTTTATTGCCCGTATTATTGCCCAAATTTGCCGTCAACCAGGTTTATCGAGAGTGTATTTAGAACTGCTATCTTTTGCGGGAAATGAAATTTATTTTGACCCCGTTACTACCCTAGTCGGGGAAACGTTTTCAGAAAGTATCTTTGCTTATGAAAACGCGATCGTTATTGGATATCGTCCTGAAAATGGCAATCCTTGTTTAAAACCTTCTCCCCATACAATTTTAAGAGAAGGCGATGAAATGATTGTGATTGCTGATAATTATCGCCAGATTAAATTTTGGGACAATCGAGAACGAATTAAGTTTGCAGAACCGTCTTTAAGTAATAAAACTGTTGGCAAAAAACCAGAGAAGTTTCTCATTTTAGGTTGGAATGAACAAGCGGAAACCATTATTCAGAAACTGGATGCTTATGTTTGTTTTGGATCAGTGGCAACAGTGATTGCAGAAGACAACACGATCGCGCAAGAAACGAATCCCAAGTTACAACACTTAGAACATTTAAGCGTTTTGTTTCAAACAGGAGATATTACCGATCGCCAACTTTTAAATCGTCTCCCGTTACAAGTCATTGATCATATTATTCTCCTCGCTTATTCTGATAATTTAGATGCAGAAGAAGCAGACGGAATCACCTTAACCTCTCTTCTTCATCTACGACAAATTGCCAAAGAAGGGGGTTATCATTTTTCGATTACCAGTGAGATGATGGATAGTCGGAATCAACAGTTAGCAACGATCGCGCAGGTAGATGATTTTATTGTCAGCGATCGCCTCACCAGTTTAATGATTTCTCAAATTGCAGAAAATCCTTTATGTAGTGATGTGATTAACGAATTATTAGAACCCAACGGCTGTGAAATTTACTTAAAACCGATTTCTAATTATATTCAACTCCATGAACCCGTTTCGTTTTACACTTTAATGAAAGCAGCCCAGAAAAAGCGAGAAATTGCGATTGGTTATCGCTGTTCTCATGCGGGAACAAAAGAATTTCAAGGCTATGGCATTGTTTTAAATCCACCAAAATTAAAAAAAATTCGATTTAGTGAGCGCGATCGATTAATTGTGATTGGTGAAGATTTTTAATCAAGAGAAATTAAAAATTCCTTTCTTTTCCTAAAGTCTAGAATTATCAAAAACCAAGCTGGATATTGATTTATGATGGCCATAAGAGTTGAGGGAGTTCCCTGATTTGTTGCCATACCTCTTCGGGCATAATTGTAAAAAATATTCTTAAAATCACTAAGATCATTAAAATTTGGAAAGCTGTGTTGAAGCCAATGACAACCATTTTCAAGGCTGCTTTCACCGCGAGCCAAATGATGATCAATGCAGCAATGATCAAAATCCATTCCATATTCATAAAAGTTATTTTTGCTGATTGCTTACTGGTTACTAATTCTGATCTAGACATTAAGAAATGGGAAAATGTTGATCCCAATCGACCTTTCACGCCACAATAAAGAGGTAAACATATATTAAGAACATTAGATCATCAGTCATGGCGTTAGACTCATTAACCCAGACTTCAGGAAGTGCTTCCCAAAACTTAGACTACGATGTGGTCATTGTCGGAGGTAACATTACAGGCTTAACTTTAGCGCTGACGTTACAACAGAGTAACTTACGCATCGCGATCGCAGAAGCCACCCCCTTAGAAGTCGCAGCCAGTCGCGATCGCGCTTATGCGATTTCTGTTCTTTCTGGGCGTATTTTTAACGGTTTAGGGGTTTGGGATGATATCTTGCCGAAAATTGGTAAATTTCGCCATATTCGTCTCAGTGATGGTGATTTTCCCCATGTGGTTGGTTTTGAAACCGAAGATATTAACAGCGAGTATGTGGGGTATGCTGCGGAACATCATATCCTTCATCACGGGTTACACCAGCGACTCAAAGATAGTAAAAATCTCGACTGGTTTTGTCCCGCTAAGGTGGAAACCATAACTTACCATGATTATGGGGTTAATATTACCCTAGATCAAGAAGGGACACGAGAAACCATTACCACTGGTTTAATTGTCGGTGCAGATGGAGCGCGATCGCGCGTCCGAGAAAGTGCTAACATCAAGACGATGGGCTGGAAATATTGGCAATCTTGTGTAACCACTGTTTTTCGCCACAGCACACAGCCCAATGATACCGCCTTTGAACGCTTTTGGCACACAGGACCGATGGGAATCTTGCCCTTACCAGGTAATCGCTGTCAAGTGGTTTGGACAGCCCCTCACGCAGAAGCGCAACGTCTGAAAGAAATGGATGAGAAACAGTTTGTGGAAAAACTGACTCAGCGAACAGGCGGGTTATTAGAAGACATTGAACTGCTCAAAGATCGGCTGGTATTTCCGGTTCAACTCATGCAAAGCAATCATTATGTGTTACCGCATCTGGCTTTAGTTGGGGATGCAGCCCATCGTTGTCATCCCGTTGGCGGACAGGGTTTAAACTTGGGAATCAGAGATGCAGCAGTTTTAGGAGAAATTTTACAACAAGCGCCTCCTGAGGAAATGGGTGAGATTAAGGTGTTAAAGCGATATGAAAAGTGGCGTAAAACTGAAAATCTTGCGATTTTAGGGGTTACTGATTTGCTCGATCGCAGCTTCTCTAATCAATTTTTACCCATGGTCTTGAGTCGTCGCACAGGAATCTGGATGATGGAAAAGATTCCTCCTCTGAAGCAATTTGCCCTAGAAATTATGACGGGATTAAAAGGTAAAACACCAGCACTTGCAACAGTTAAAAAGTAAACGTTTGGGAAAATGAACGAGGTTGGAAAAGTACAATTACTGAATAACGCAGACCAATTCAACTGTTATTAGAAGATCGTCCTAGTCTGCAACCGATATTAGCTGACTGATTTGACTCTTGTTATGCACTCGCTCAAAAAGATACCAGCTATAAAACAGGATTACCGATCAATCTCTTCCCGAAGCATCCTCCCTTTGATTTTGAAAAAGCCTTAAATTTTGACTACTTTTATAACCATGACTGAAGCAACCATTACACGCCAACCCCAAACCGAACAAACTCAAGCACAATTAAGCTACGAAGTTTCTTTTCCTGAACCTCAAACTCATCTTTTTCTTGTCAAATTACAAGTTTCAGACTGGAAACCAGATACTCTAAAAATCCAATTTCCAGTGTGGACACCAGGGTCTTATTTAGTACGAGAATATGCCCGACATATTCAACAAGTGACAGCTTATCATACAGAAACCCAACAAGAACTATCCCTAGAGAAAATCAGTAAAAACTGTTGGCAAATTAAGACTCAACAAGCTGACCAAATTACAATTCAATATCAAGTTTATGCCAATGAATTAACCGTAAGAACAAATCATCTCGATGCGACTCATGGTTATTTTAATGGGGCTGCTCTATTCTTTGATGTTCCTGCTTTAGAAACAACGCCCATTGAAGTTAAAATTATTCCCCCAGCAACTGATTGGAAAATTACAACGCCTTTACCAGAGGTAGAAGGAAAAACCAATACATTTTTAGCCGATGATTTTGATACCTTAGTTGATAGCCCCTTTGAAATTGGCACTCACGATATTTACAATTTTGAAGTCTTAGAAAAACCGCATCAGCTTGCAATTTGGGGAAAAGGTAATGCTAACCCAGAACAAATAATTAATGATATCAAAAAAATTATCGTTACGGAAGCAGAAATTTATCGCGAACTTCCTTACGATCACTACATCTTTTTACTCCATCAGTCGGCTAGTGGGTTCGGTGGCTTAGAACATAAAAATTGCTGTTCTTTAATTTATCCTCGCTTTGGTTTCCAGTCGGAAGAAAAATATAATCGCTTCATGCAGTTAGTCGCCCATGAATTTTTCCATCTCTGGAATGTGAAACGAATCCGACCCAAAGCACTAGAAACCTTTGATTATAGCCAAGAAAATTATACCACTGCCCTTTGGTTTGCAGAAGGAACAACGAGTTATTATGATGCTTTGCTTCCGATGCGGGCGGGGATTTATGATGCAAGAACTTGTCTCGATAATCTCGGAAAAGATATTACTCGCTTTTTACAAACCCCAGGGCGAAAAGTACAGCCTTTAGCAGAATCAAGTTTTGATGCTTGGATTAAACTCTATCGTCGGGATGCGAATAGTGATAACAACCAGATTTCTTACTATCTGAAAGGGGAATTAGTCTCTCTTCTCTTAGACTTACTTATTCGCACAAAGCACAATAATCAGCGGTCAATGGATGATGTTCTCCTCGCCCTTTGGGAACAATTTGGTAAGCCTGAAATTGGTTATACTGATGAACAGTTAAAATCTGTTTTAGAATCCATTGCAGACACCGATTTAACCGAGTTTTTAGACACCTATCTCCATACAACTAAAGAACTCCCCTTAGCCGATTATTTACAACCTTTTGGTTTACAACTGATTCCCAGTGAAGAGGATGACGCAGCGCCCTATTTAGGAATGCGAGTCGCCCAAGAAAATGGTTCAACGATGATTAAGTTTGTCGATGCAGAATCCCCCGCAGGATTAGCTGGAATTGATGCTGGAGATGAATTATTAGCAATCAATGGGATTCGAGTCAATGCGGATCAAATCAGCGATCGCGCAAAAGATTACCAACCCGGCGATAAAATTACCCTTACTATTTTTCATCAAGATGAATTATTGAATCACACGATTACTTTAGCCTCACCCCAACCTAGTGGCTATAAAATTACAAGTATTGACGAACCCTCCGAAGCACAAAAAGAACTTCTCTTTGGTTGGTTAGGGGTAACCACAGTTTAGCCTAAATCGGGTCTGCTGAAAAAGTCATCCGTACTCCGCCGTGAGACGACTGAGCCTGCGGATGACCGTTGGTGAAGTCGGGGGAAGGTTAAAGGGAATCAGTAAGACCATTTTTAAAGATCACGGCTATAGTTCAACGCGATCGCGCTATCCTTTAATTTAACTTGTAGGGTTTGCCTCGCCTACCATATATCAAGGCTAATCGCGCTTCCTCATCAGAATTTGATCACATATTTTGATCGTCATTCCCATTAAATTCCTGAGTGTAACTGTTTCAATCACTGCTCAATTTTAACCAATCAGATTAGGTGATTAAATATGACTGCTGCTAAGCCGATTTCTATAACATTGGAAGAGTTTCTACAGTTACCAGAAATGAAACCACCTAAGGAATATATTGGAGGGAAAATTATCTCAAAACCAAGGCAAAAGAGTCGCCACTCCCGACTTCAGGGAAAGTTAATTTACGCGATTAATGAAGTCACAGAAACCAGACAAATTGCTTATGCTTTCCCAGAGTTGCGCTGTACGTTTGGCGGTCGTTCAATTGTTCCTGATATCGCGGTGTTTCGTTGGCAATCGATTCAGGTTGATGAGCAAGGAGAACCGTTAGATAATGTTATGGTTGCACCAGATTGGAGTATTGAAATTCTTTCTCCTGATCAAAGTGCTAATCGCGTTACTGGTAATTTATTGCACCGTTTAAAGCATGGTTCTCAGTTGGGTTGGTTAGTTGACCCAGATGATCGCTCAGTCCTTGTTTTTCAACCGCAAAAACAGCCAGAAATATTTTATCAGCGCGATCGCGCACCCGTTTTAGAGGAAATTGATTTAAACTTAACGGTTGAAGATATTTTTAATTGGTTAAAAATGAAAGCAGGCTGAGTGGATGAAGGCGTAAAACCTCCCGCTATCCTTTAAGTTAAATTAAAGGGTGGGCAACACTCGCAATATATCAAGGCTAATCGCGCCTCCTCATCAAAATTTGATCAGATATTTTTAAGCATCAAAAAGTTAATTTGTAGGGTGGGAAATGCCCACCACATCTTAAGCTCGATCGCGCCTCCTCATCAAAATTTGATCAGATACTTTTGAGCATCAAAAAGTGAACAGCCATGAAGTTAAAAGTTATACTTGAACAAGCGTGACGAAGGTGGATAGGTAAGGGAAAAGATTATGAAAATTAAAGTTATCATTCATGAAGCTGAAGAAGGAGGGTTTTGGGCAGAAGTTCCTGCGATTCCTGGCTGTGCAACACAAGGAGATACTTTTGAAGAGTTATTAGAAAATCTCTATGAAGCGGTAGAAGGCTGTTTATCAGTAGATGTGGACTCTTTAGAGACAAGTGAGAACAGCCGAGTTATGGAAATTGCAATATGAAGTCAATTTCTGGTAAAAAATTTGCCAAGATTTTAGAAAAGAATGGATGGCAATTACTTCGAGTTCAAGGAAGTCATAACATCTACTGTAAACCCGGTCAAACAACTCGTATTTCAGTTCCAATTCATGGTAAGAAAGACCTAAAAGTGGGATTACTTCGCTATTTAATGAAACAAGCATCTCTCTCAGAAGAAGATTTAAAGTAGTTGCAAAATTCAGGGCAAACAAGTATTTCATCTATTATTTTTTATTTTTAACTGATGCTTTAATTTGCTCCCATGTCAATACATTTTCTGAATTTTCTTCATACTTACTAATGCGATGATCAAGTTTTTGTTTTTGTGCTTCTGTTAAATCAGGATAACTCTGTTCAACGGCTATACTATCCCAAATCGCAAGGACAAGATCAATTCTTTCTTCAACGTTAAGAGAGTTAATTTCGTTTAAGGTTGCTTTGATATCCATCGGAAAGAGTGATTGAGTTTTAGTTCATCCTACTGAAAAATTGTAGTTGAACCATGGAAGTGCGTAGATTGAAAATCGAGTCGTAAAGCCTCGCGTTATCCTTTAACTTAACTGGTAGGGTTTGCAACGCCCACCACAGATCAAGGCTAATCGCGCTTTACCTTAAACCAGTGGAAGAGGATATTAATTTAACTGAAGGAGCAATCATTCAGGAAATAATGGAGGTTAAGCGATGGTAACGCTACAAATTACAAAAGAGCAAGTTTTTAGTTTAATCGATCAACTATCACCTGAAGAACAAAAAGAAATCTTGCAATATCTCATTGAAAAAACAGACAACCAATTTGATCCTGATGATACCCCTGATGAAATTGCCATCAAACGCCTCAAAGAAGGATTAAAGGAAGCAATAAATGGGGAAACGATTCCTCGATCCCAAATGTGGGATTTAGCCGTTGAAAATCGAAACGGTCAACTAATTCTTATCGTAGAAGTCAAAATTAAAAACAATGTCTCTTCAGAATGGGCAAAAAGATATCGGCGCAATCTTATGGCTCGTTATACTTTTCCCAATGCTCCCTATTTTTTAATGGTCTTCCCAGAGAGAATTTATCTATGGACAAAGCCTGATAAAAATCTCACTGATGACAGTGAACCTAACTACAGTATTGATGCAAAATCAATCTTCCAACCGTACTTCGATCGAGCAGGAATCAAAGCTGAAGAAATTAGTGGACACAGCTTTCAGCTAATTGTTAACTCTTGGCTTTGGGAACTTGTTATTACTGCTGAAAATCGTCCAGAAAACCTTGATCCTTCTCAGCGTTGGTTAGTTGACTCTGGATTATATGCTGCTTTAACGGGAGGAAGGTTAAAGCACGAGGTGGCTGCGTGAATATCTATGTTGAAACCAATTTTGTCTTAGAATTAACGTTTGAACAAGAGCAAGGTTCTAGTTGTAAACAGATTCTACAACTGTGTGAAATGAGAAAAGCAAAGCTCATTATTCCCGCCTACAGTCTTGCTGAGCCTCATGAAAAATTACATCGTCAAGCAAAAAACCGTGAACAACTTCAGCGCTCCTTACAGACTGAATTAAATCAACTTTCACGAACAGCTTCTTATCAAACTCGTCTCAAGAATATTCAAGAAATTAACACTTTGCTGACTCAAAGTAATCAAGAAGAAAGAGACCGCTTCATCAAAAATCGAGAACAAATTCTTAACTGTGGAGAAATTATTTCTCTTACTGCTAACCTTTTGAAGGAAGCTGCTTCCTGTGAACAGAATTATGATTTAACCCCACAAGATGCACTGGTTTATGCTTCAGTCATCAACCATTTGCAAATTAATCAAACCCAACAAGCGTGTTTTTTGAATCGAAACTCAAAAGATTTTGATAATCCTGATATTGTTGATGAACTTGCTCAATTTAACTGTAGGATGATTCCAAAATTTGATGATGGATACAATTTTATTTCCTCGCAGGTGTCACCGTAGAAATAGATTCAGTGCTTTGTCTCACCCACCCCATCTCAAGCTCGATCGCGCCTCCTCATCAAACAGATATTTTTGAGTTAATTTGTAGGGTGGGCAATGCCCACCACATCTTAAGCTCGATCGCGCCTCCTCATCAAAATTTGATAAGATACTTTTGAGCATCAAAGAGAGAACAGCCATGAAGTTACAAGTTATCCTTGAACCAAGCGACGAAGGTGGATATACCGTGTTTGTTCCTTCTCTCCCTGGTTGTATCAGTGAGGGAGATGACGTTGATGAGGCTTTAGCGAATATCCAAGAAGCGATCGCGCTTTACCTTGAACCAGTGGAAGAGGATATTAATTTAACTGAAGGAGCAATCATTCAGGAAATAGTGGTGTGAGTAAAGTTCCCAGCTTATCATACACAAAAATTATAGCTGCTTTTGAACGTGACGGCTGGGTAAGAGTCCGCCAAAGAGGAAGTCATATTCGTTTAGAGAAGAAAGTTTCAGCAGAAAAAACTTTGAAGATTACAGTACCAGCCCACCGACCTGTGAAAAGATCGACATTAGCTCGTATTCTTAAACAAGCTGAAATGAATCTTGAGTATTTCTTAGAATTACTATGATTGTTAACGCTAATTGTAAGTGAATTATTATCTTTTAATTAAGGAAATTAGGAAGAACTAAGACTCGTGATCGATTAATTTATTGCACTGTTTAAAGCATGGTTCTCAGTTGAGTTGGTTAGTTGACCCAGATGATCGCTCAATTCTTGTTTTTCAACCGCAAAAACAACCAGAAATATTTTATCAGCGCGATCGCGCACCAATTTTAGAGGAGATTGATTTAAATTTAACCGTTGAAGATATTTTTAATTGGTTAAAAATGAAAACAGATTGAGTGGATGGAGGCGTAAAACCTCGCGCTATCCTTTAAATTAGATTGTAGGGTTTGCATCGCCCACCACAGATCAAGGCTAATCGCGCTTTTTAATCAGAGTTTTATAAGATACTTTTAAGCTTTAAGTAGATAGGGCTTTTTGTTTCAGTCTGATAAATTCTTCTGAAAATTTTTCTGCAAAAATACAGTCTTTTTCTATAATGATTGTTTCATAATTATATTGAGCTTTATTTGTCCAATTATAAGAGCCATGAAGAACAGTTTCTAAATCAATAATACAGAACTTGTTGTGCATTATATTTTCATATTCTCCATGTTTACTAATCCTGTATGTTTCAAAATACTGTTCATAGTTTAAGCCACATTTCTGATTAATTGTATCATCAACAATTATTAACTGTACATTAATCCCCTGCTGACTTTTTTTACTAAGTGTTGAAAAATTTTTTTATCGGTAAACCAAGCAACCGCAATCCAAACTGTAAACCTTGCCAGTTCTATGTGATCAATGATCTGCTGTTGAATATTATCAAAATGTGCATCTCTTGAAACTTGTTTTTCATTGATAATATTATATTCTTGTTTTAGTCTTTCTACAATTTCATTGCATTTCTGCAAAAGTTTATTTTCTGACTCACTTATTTCTGTATTTTTAATTAATTTTTGTGTTTCCCAATGACTTAAAAAAGCATCTATTAATTTTGCAACTTTATGATTAGATTCTATATCCCAAAATGCTCTTAATCGGTTTGCTTTTGAACCACTTTCATGGTTATAAAAGCAATCATATATATCAATCCTTGTATGTTCAAAAATAAATTCTTGGAATGTTCGATTTGAGAAATCAAGAACATAACCGCTTTTCATTTCTAAAAATGCCTCAAGTATATCCTTCTCATTTCTTGTTAAGTTAGACATTATTTCTTTTTCTCAAACATTTCTAAGTTTGTAGGTTGGGTTTGACTTCAATTTTACCCAACCTATCCCTACATTAATTTAATAAACAGCTTCCCATTCACTGACTGCATCAATGGGCTTGATGAAATACAAGCGCACCAAGTCTGTAAAAATAGCTGTGATTAAGGGGAGTTTCCGTAACCGTTTCAACCAACCAGGGGCGTTGCTGTTGTCAATTTCGTTGATTTTGCGATTGCGTTCGGCGCAGGTTTCTAAACGTTTGAAAAACTCTGGATGATCCACATTTAACATGACTGGGAAGGCACGTCCTGCGGTTTCGTTGGTTTTCCGCGTAATATGACGGTCAAACTCGGTTGCGTTTAAGCCTAAAGATTCATAAAAATCTTCCCGTTCATGGACGGTGAGGGTATGGGTTGCGAAAACCGTGAGTAAGAAGAAACGCGCCCAGAGACGACCCTGCCAACTTTTCCATAGTTTATCCTGCGATCGCAGCAGTGCTTTAAAGATATCACCGTGGCGGTTCTCATCCTGACACCAGCTTTCAAACATTTGGAACAGTGGATAAAACTCGTATTCGGGATGTTGTTCTAAGTGGCGATAAATGGTGATATAGCGCCAGTAACCGATTTTTTCTGACAGGTAAACCGCATAAATGACCCATTCTGGCTTAAAGAAAGTATAAGTGCGATGTTTGGTTAAATAGCCGAGATCAAGGGTGACATTGAAATCTTTCATCGCTTTGTTCAAAAAGCCAGCGTGTCGGGCTTCATCTCGCGCCATGTAGTGGAAAATATCCGCCAACAGTTGATTCCGTCCTTTGAGTTTGCGAGACAGTTCCTTAAATAGCAAAAATCCCGAAAATTCAGAGGTGCAAGACCGTTCTAAGAATTCTAGAAACGCCTCTCTTTTCTTTCCGTCGATATGCGCCCACGATTTCTCAAATGCTTCGGTACGGACAAAGTGATGGCAATTGTAATCCGCCTTCATTTCCGCCACCATCGCCTCTAACTCTTCTTTCTGACTCGATAAGTCCATCTTCGCCATCGCATCAAAGTCTGTGGTGTAAAAGCGAGGCGTGAGTAAGGTTTCCTTCATCGAGGTTTTGACTTCGGGTTGAGAGACGGCTGTTGACATAATTCTCCTTGCTCCTTAATGTGATTCAATGGTTATCATAGACATATCTAATGGATTCGCCACTCATTTCGTCAAACTTTGTAAAGAATTTTACGAATTTGAGTGCAATCTGTAATATATCACTTCATAATCATTAAATGATATAAAAGATTTGAAGAGGGATTGAACCATGAGTCATCTCGCTGAACAACTCCGTGAAGGAACGAAAAAGTCTCATACCGCCTCGGAAAATACTGCGTTTATGAAATGCTTTCTCAAAGGGGTCATGGAGAGAAAGCCCTTTGCAGAACTCACCGCAGATTTGTATTTTGTTTATTCCACGTTAGAAGCTGAAATCTATCGCCATCGGGAACATCCTGTAGTGGGGAAAATTTATTTCCCAGAGTTGGAACGGAAACAGAAACTGGAAGAAGATTTAGCGTTTTATTTCGGAGACGATTGGCAAAACAAAATCTCTGCTTCTCCTGCAGGACAAGTGTACGTCAATCGCATCAAAGAGATCAGTGAAACCCAACCCGAACGATTAATTGCTCATGCTTATGTGCGGTATATGGGCGATCTTTCCGGGGGTCAAAGTTTAAGAAAAATTGCGCGATCGGCGATGGATTTACCCCCCGATCAAGGAACCGGTTTACATGAATTTGATGCGTTTCCAACCGTGGAAGCAAAACGAGAATTCAAACAAAAATATCGCCAAGCCCTTGATGAAATTAATGTTGATGAAGCGACCGTTCAAGCCATTGTTGATGAAGCCAATGATGTTTTTCGGATGAATCGGGATGTTTTCCATGAATTAGAAGGAGAAATCAAAGAAAGTATTGGTGACCATCTGTTTGATCTCCTCACCCGTCAAGATAAACCAGGTAGTACCGAAAAAGCAGTGACCAGTTAGCAGCTTGCTTTCTCTTATTTGTCTTCTGCCCCTGGTTGACGGACAAAACTGCTGAGGCTCTTATTCTATCGTAGGTTGGGAAGCGCGAAGTGTAACTCAACAAGACCCTTGCTGGTGTTGGGTTTCGTTACCTCAACCCAACCTACGTTTTGAATCTTTTGTCAGTCAATCAGCTTCTGTCCTTGGGATTTACGAACCAGTTAATTACCAAGGACTAATGACCAATGACCAATGACTAATAACAAAGAACAAGGAACAAATAACAAAAATAAATGACCATCAAAACCGTTGAATTCAACACCGAACTTTTAAAAAAATACGCTCGTGCTTTACCTCGTTACACCAGTTATCCTCCCGCAACTGAATTAACAGAAACCTTTGATCCGCAAGCCTTTACCAATGCGATTCAAGTGGGGAATAAAAGCCAAACGCCTCTCTCGTTATATTGTCATATCCCTTTTTGTGAAACGCCCTGTTACTTTTGCGGTTGTAATACCCTGATTACGCAAAAGAAAGAATTTGCTGAACCCTATTTAGATTATGTTTTCAGAAATATTGATCAAGTGGCTGGTTTAGTCGATTCTAAACGGAAAGTCAACCAATTGCACTGGGGAGGCGGAACGCCAAACTATCTTAATTTAGAACAAGTGGAAAAGTTATGGACGAAGATGAGTGAGACTTTTCCCTTTGAAGAAAATGCAGAAGTTTCTATTGAGATTAATCCCAAATATGTAGATAAAAATTATCTGTTGTTCCTGCGGGGTTTAGGCTTTAATCGCATTAGCTTCGGGATTCAAGATTTTAACCCAGAAGTGCAAACGGCGATTAATCGGGTGCAAACCGAAACCATGCTATTTAATGTCATGGATTGGATTCGAGAAGCAGGGTTTGAAAGTGTGAATGTTGATTTAGTTTATGGTTTACCCTATCAAACGTTAGAAACGTTCCGCAAAACCATTGATAAAACCGTTGAATTAAATCCAGATCGCATTGCAGTGTTTAGTTTTGCTTATGTTCCTTGGTTAAAACCCGTACAAAAACGACTTCCTGAAACTGCTTTACCGAATAGCGAAGAGAAGTTAAGAATCTTGCGGATGTCCATTGAAGAATTGACTTCTCAAGGGTATGTTTTTATTGGGATGGATCATTTTGCCAAACCTGATGATGAACTCGCGATCGCGCAACGAAGAGGAGAATTACATCGCAATTTCCAAGGCTATACGACTAAACCTGAATCCGATTTACTCTCCTTCGGAATGACGGGAATTAGTATGTTGCATGATGTCTTTACTCAAAACCACAAACGCATCAAAGACTATTATCGCGACATTGACGAAAACAAATTTCCCATCGCGAAAGGAGTTCAAATCCACGAAGAAGACCATTTACGACAAGCAATTATTGTCGAATTAATGTGTCAATTTCATATCTCACCCCAACGGTTAGAAGAGAAATATAACATCAAACTGGAGGCAAAATTCTCAGACTATTTTGCTTCTGAATTTGCGGAATTAAAAGAACTCGCAAAAGATGGCTTAGTCGAAGTTCAAGGGGAAGAAATTGAAGTGACCCCAATCGGGCGACTTTTAATTCGGAACATTGCTAGCGTTTTTGATACGTACTTAAAACAACGGCAACAAAAAGCCTTTTCTCAATCAATTTAAGGGTGAAGTAAAACGGCTGTAATCATAGCAATCCTAAATCAATTGTCAATTATCCCCCCTTCACCTTAGAAAGGGGGGGAAACAAGGGAAAATCAATAAATCAAGTTGTTACGAATCAATGAGGACTGCTATAGACTTGATCTTCAAAGTTCCGCAAGCGTAACGCATTCGTTAAGACTGAAACTGAACTAAACGCCATTGCTGCACCCGCAATAATTGGGTTTAATAACCAACCGAAAATCGGGTATAAAATTCCTGCTGCAATGGGAATTCCTGCAACATTATAAATAAAGGCAAAAAAGAGATTTTGACGAATATTAGTCATTGTGGCACGACTCAGCGCGATCGCGGTGACAATGCCTTGTAAATCCCCAGAAATCAGCGTAATATCAGAAGTGGTAATGGCAATATCGGTTCCCGTTCCAATGGCGAGACCAATATCTGCTTGGGCTAAAGCTGGTGCATCATTAATGCCATCCCCCACCATGGCGACCGTTTTGCCTTCTTGCTGTAAGCTAACAATATGATCTGCTTTTTGATCGGGGCGCACTTGCGACATCACGCGAGGAATCCCCACTTGTTGCGCGATCGCGCTGGCGGTTTTTTCATTATCTCCCGTAATCATCACCACTTCTAACCCCAGTTTCCGCAGAGATTTCACCGCGTCTGCTGAAGAGGGTTTCAGCGTATCCGCTAGGGCGATAATCCCTTCTAAAGTGTCATCCACTGCAACCCAAATCACCGTTTTCCCATCCGCTTCCCAGTCACTGGCTTTTTCCGTGAATTGATCCGTTTGAATCCCCAATTCCTCAAACCAACGGGCGGTTCCCACCCGCACTTGTCGATCCGAAACAGTTGCTTCTACCCCACTCCCAGCAATGGCGTTAAAATTCTCCACCGTTCCCTTTAAATCAACTTCTTGCGCTTTTGCATACTCCACCACCGCTTCAGCAAGAGGATGTTCTGACTGTTGTTCCACTAACCCCACTAAACGCAGTAACTTTAACTCATTTTGATTCGCTGTTCCGAAAGTGGTGACAAAATCCGTAACACTAGGTTTTCCTTCCGTCAGCGTTCCTGTTTTATCTAACACCACCGTTTGCAGTTTATGGGCGGTTTCGAGGCTTTCCGCACTTTTAATTAAAATCCCATTTTCCGCCCCTTTTCCCGTTCCCACCATAACGGATGTCGGTGTGGCTAAGCCTAACGCGCAAGGACAAGCAATAATCAGCACTGCTACCATATTAATTAACGCGAGAGTGAGATTCCCCATGATGTTAAACCAGAGGAGGAAGGTAGTCAGCGCGATCGCGATAACAACGGGAACAAACCAACCCGTCACCTGATCGGCTAATTTCTGAATCGGGGCTTTGGAACCTTGCGCCTGTTGTACCAGTTGCACAATCTGCGAGAGTACCGTATCTTTTCCCACACGAGTCGCGCGAAACTGAAAACTTCCCGTCTTATTCAGCGTTGATCCCACGACTTCCTCACCCGCAGACTTTTGCACGGGGATACTTTCTCCAGTTACCATACTTTCGTCAATGGTGGAACTCCCTTCGATCACTTCCCCATCCACTGGAATTTTTTCCCCAGGACGAACCACCACAACATCCCCCACTTGCACATCTTGAATGGGAATATCTTTCGTTTCTCCATCACGAATCACACGGGCGGATCGCGCTTGTAAGCCAATTAACTTCCGAATCGCTGCTGAGGTTTCCCCACGCGCCCGATTTTCCATGAAACGCCCCACCAAAATCAGGGTAATAATCACCGCAGCACTTTCGTAATAGACTTGTGGCGTTAACCCTTGCTGAATCAGAAAATCATCAAATAGCGTCGCAAACAGGGAATAAAAATAAGCAGCACTAGTTCCTAAAACAATTAAGGTGTCCATCGTTGCAGCGCGATGGCGAAACGCTTTCCAAGCATTGCGATAAAACTGATAGCCACACCAAAACTGAACCGGCGTTGTCAGTAAAAACTGTAACCAATAATTATGCAGCCAAGCGGGAATGAAGGGAATATCCAACCCTGTCATCATTGGGAGAGAACCCACAATCAGGATAATTGAAATTACCCCACCGACCGTCATTTTACGAATTAAATCTTTTGATTCCGCTTCTCGCGCCACGATTTCCGCATCGCCTCTTCCCGCCATCATTTCATTTTGAGAATAAACGGAAGCGCCATAGCCCGCATTTTCTACTGCATGGGTAATGGTTTCAACACTGGTTTGTTGGGGATTAAATTGAACGGTTGCTTGTTCAGCGGCAAAGTTGACCTCGCATTCTTCCACCCCAGAGACATGACTAATCGCCTTTTCAATGGCGTTTGCACAACCGGCGCAACTCATCCCTTCCAGTTTCAGCGTGGTTTTTTCGGTTTCTAACTTATTTGTGGTCATGACATCATCCCCGTCAGCGCTGGTTCTATCTTAAAGTCTCCAGTGGGCTGGAGAGTCAAATAATATCAAATTGATCTAATGTTAGGTACAAATTGTATTGAGGAGGGGCGGGAAACGGTAGAAGGGTTAACAAAATATCATCTGCTATAGCAGTTCTAAATCATTCGTAAAAAGTTGATTAACCGTTCCCCCCTTACGAACCGGAGCGAAGTGAGGAGGGCGAGGGAGGATTAATTTACAATTTATTTGGGATTGCTATATTATTTTTATAAAATACTTTAGCATTCTATTCTTAGGGTTTGACTTGAAAAACTTAACCAGCAAAGTGAACCTCTAGAAAAATTGTTGGTGAATGCTTTACAGGATTACTTAGACAAAAAAAGGTTCGATCATAGTAAAACATGGGAATTATGCGGTAGTTTGAAAGTCACTGATGAAAATCAAGATCAGACTAACTATGCTGAAAGAATTGATCAAGATCTGTATTAAAAATGACTGAACCAGAGATTATTGTTGATACTTCAGCGTTAATTGCTTTTTTAGTAAGCTCTGAAACCCATCATCAAACTGCTAAAGAGTATATTCTCAATCATCCCTATCAGGAATGGATTATTTTAGAAACCGTATTTAATGAAACAGTTACTTGGATTCGGACAAGAGTTTCTAGTCAAGCATCAGTTGAAGTGGGTGAAATTTTATGAAAGGAACATAACTATGTTCATATTTCAGATCAAGATGATGAAGACATTTGGATAACTTTTCGTAAATATGATGATAAGAAATGGAGTTATACAGATTGTTCTTTATTAGTGATGGCTCATCGCCTAAATATTTTTGAAGTTTTTACCTTTGATGCACATATCCGTCAAATGTCAGGTTTAGGAATTATTTCCGTTCCCTGAGGATAGTAATCAAAAAGTTGTAGCATGATAATTTTTTATCCATTCATTACAATAATTCCCATCATACCTAAATCTTCATGATCTAAAATATGGCAATGATAAACCGTTTTTCCCGCAAAATCTTGAAAGGGAATCCGAATGCGGACGCTTTCTCCTCTCGGGACTAAAACCGTATCTTTCCAAGTTGCATTACTAACTGGTTTTCCATTTTTACTCACCACTTGAAAGCGATTGGTATGTAAATGAAAGGGATGATCCATCACCCCGGTATTAATAATTTCCCAATCTTCTACGGTGTCTAAACTGACTCGCGTATCAACTCGGCGTGGATCAAAGGCTTGTCCATTAATTAAAAACTGCATTCCTCGACCTGGAAACATCCCATGATTGAGTGTAAACTGACGGACTGTTTTCGGTTTGGGTAAGGTTTCTACAGCAATCAGCTTTTGCGGTAAGGGTAAGGACTCAATTTCTCCTGAATAGCGAATTGTGGCGAGTGTTTGTGGTTCATTGTTTTGATTTCTTCCTCCTCCCATCATCCCACGTCCCATCATACCGCCACCCATCATTCCCATCCCAACACGATTGTAGGGTAAATTCAACAGTCGATAGTTTCCTGGTGTCTGATTTCCTTTAACTAAAACCTCCGCACGTTCTCCAGGGGAAAGCAATATTTCTGATAATTCTACAGGAGAAGAGGTTGCACCGCCATCAGTTGCAATGAGATAAAAGGGATGATTCTCTAACTGTAAGCGATAGAAACGAGAAGTGGAAGCATTGACAAAACGCAGTCTTAATAACCCACCAGAAGGAAGGGAAAACGAGGGATTAACCTTGCCATTCACAGTTACCGTTGATCCTTCTCTCCCCATCATTAGACCCATTCTAGATGAGCGACCATCGAGATCAAAGTCTTTGAGAAAGACAAATTCTTCCTTGGCTTGTTTTACCTCTGGAATGTTATCTAATTCGCCACGCACCACCAAAATTCCGCCTAACCCGCCAAACACCTGATCCGCAACATAGCCATGTAAATGAGGATGATAATAGCCTGTTGTGCTGTAATGATTCTCGGGGATCTTAAATTCATAGGTGTAGCTTTCTCCTGGGGAGAGGGAAAGAAATATATTATCGGCTGGTTCTTGTGGAGAAATATGTAACCCGTGATAATGGAGATTAGTCGGTTGAGATAAGCGATTTTTGGCGCGAATGCGAACTTGATCCCCTGAACGAACTTCTAAACGAGGACCTGGAATTTGCCCGTTATAACTGAGTAAGTTTCCTTGTTTTCCGCCAAAAGAGAAGGAATTAGAAGCGAGATCGAGATCAACTTCTAACAGTCCATTTTTGCTCTTTAAAACAGTAGCAGAGGAAGCATTACTTTCAGTTTGTGGCGTTGCACACTGGCTGAGTAAAACCCCCGTTAAAGTGCTACCACTGAGAATTAAAAACTGTCGGCGTTGCATCTTGAGTGGTTGAGGATTAATGGTTTTGCTTTAGTTTAAACACTCTAGTCAGGGGGAGAGTCTAGGGTAAAAAGAAACTATTAAGTTTTATCCTTGAAACTGGGTAAGTAACCAAGCCCCAACTTTACTATGACTCATTTGACGAGTGCGTTGTAGTGCTGTTTCTAAAAGAGAAATATCTAATCCTGATAAGGATTGAGATTGGCTAATTCTAAAGCTACCTTCTGGATTCATTGCAAAAGCAAGAATTTTCCCTTGTTCCACATCAATAATCCAATATTCATCGACTCCTAATGCTTCATACAGCGATCGTTTATTTCCTTGATCATCAAATAGAGAGGTTTTAGCCACTTCAATCACTAGGGTTGGTGGGGGATATTGATCTAGATCAACAATGCCAATTCCCCAAGGAATCGTTTTTGCTGTTTTTCCAATATAAAAAGAGACATCGGGTTGCGCTTCCCTAACACCTGGTTTGCGATAACTACAGTTATCATAGCCGTTCAATTCAATGTTTTTAAGGGTTGCGAAAAGATTAACTGCATAAAGAATGATACTATGATCGCTGGCGTGTTCATTGCTAACAGGTGACATTTCTAGCCTGATATGATTGCAGTAATAATAACTCTTGGTTTTTTGCTCACGCAAGCGGTCTAACACCTGTAGATATTCCTCCCAAGTGCCAACAATCCAAGTGTCTGTGGGAATTTGAATGTTTGTTAAACGGCTCATGGTTTGACGTTTCAGTAGTCTCTTTAAGTTTAACAATTACTTAGGTTGAATAATCGGACAAACGCGATCGTCTTCTGGGGTTTCTAGAATGGGATCAGCCCCTGCTAAAAGGGATTTAATTTGAGTTTGCAGGTGTTGTAGAGCTTGAATTTGTTGGTCAATTTCAGTGACTTTATCTTGGAGTTTTTGTTTAACTTCGTGACAAGGTAACTCACCGCGATCGCGCACCTTTAAAATTTCTCCAATCTCCTCTAAACTCATCCCTAAATGTTGCGCTTGTTTAATAAACTGCAAACGCATCAGTGTGGTTTCTTGTTCAAATAAACGAAACCCTCCGCGCGATCGTTTTACTGCATGAATTAACCCTAAATCCTCATAATAGCGAATCGTTTTCACTGACAAACCACTGCTTTTACTTAATTCCCCAATTTGGATTAAATTAGAAACTGTCGTTGGCATGAATACTTTCTCCTCAATCAATTCAATCTAGGACAAGATAGAGAGGATAATATAGCGTTTCTTGATTCTGTTGAAGTACAAACTGACCAAAGAACAAAAATTGAGAATATCCTTCATCAAAATGAAAACTGCTATAGTAATTCAATCCTCTCTTACCCTTCCACAAAATAGCTAGGAATGCTTCTGATAAACTTCAGTTTCACCTGTTTCAGTAAACGTAAAAACAGTGTAAGGTTCTTTTATATCTCCAGATTCCATTCCCGGCGATCCAATCGGCATTCCTGGAACTGCAATTCCTGCCACATCAGGCTTTTCTCGCAATAAGCGTTTAATATCCGTTGCGGGAATATGTCCTTCTACCACATAGCCATTAATTACTGCGGTATGGCAAGATACTAAGTTTTGAGGGACATTATGTTCACTTTTAACGGAGTTCAGGGCTTCGGTGACATTATCTTTCACTGTAAACCCTTCTTCCTTGAGATGTTCCACCCAACCATGACAACACCCGCAAGTGGGACTGCGATAGGAAGTAATTTGTAAAGTTTCGGGTGCTAAAGTATCGGTTGGAGAAGGGTTAACTGCGGTGTAAATACCAGAAATAACACTACCAGTAATTATCACTGCACCTAAAGAGAGTAGCCATTTGCGATTCAACATTGTTTTTTTATCAAGTAGCCAGTTAACGGCTTAGAATGATCCTTATTTTCTTATGTTGACATACTTAGCTTAGTTAAGCAGTAAAATTTAAATTTCATCGTGATTTCATATTTGGGAATTATTGTTATAAGCAATGTAATTAGCATTGACACGATATGCCTTAGATAAAAATAATGCTTTTGTTCTCAAAAAAAATCTTAAGGATTATTTTCAGTAAACAAACGTTGGGCTTGGGAATTTTTACTCTCTTAACAGGGGGAATTCTTGTTATTACCAATCAATTAAAACCTGCATCTTCGACAATGGATCATAGTGGGCATAATATGTCCCATGATGAAATGATGGCGGTAGATGGTTCTTTTAATCCGACTCCTGTCACGGTTGAAGTTGTTAAACCACAATTATTACAAGCTAGTGTTCAATATACAGGAACGATTGAACCTTTCCAAGTGGTTACAGTTTATCCGAGAGTGGCGGGACAATTAACCGATTATTCGATTTATGTCGGCGATCGCGTTCAAGCAGGAGAAATCATCGCCCAATTAAGCGCTAATGAATTGTTAACAGAAGTCTCGGAAGCACAAGCAGAAACTAACACTATGCGAACCGCTTTAGAAGTGAGTCGCATGGAAGTTTTAGAACAGAAAAATGTTATCCAAGAAATTGAAGCCGATCTAGCTTATTTAGGGAAAAAATTAGACCGATTTGCCTTGTTAGTTGAAGAAGGCGCGATCGCACAAGATGCTTATGATGTGGTAGAAAGTGAAGTGCAAGCCAAAGAAGCAAATTTAGCGCAAGCCAAGGTTAAACTATCCCGTTTAGAAGCAAAAGTTGTTAACGATCGAGCAAAAATTCAACAAGCTGAGACAAAGGTTGCTACTGCTTCAACTGTTTCCAGTTACAGAGAAATTAAATCCCCCATTAGTGGCCTTGTTCAAGAAAGAATGATCGATCCAGGAATGGTAGTACAGCCTGGAATGGGAATTTTGAAAATTGGCGATTATAGTCGGATTCGTTTACAAGCAAATGTTGCTCAACAAGATGCCGTTAATATTGATTTAGGGTCTCCAATTACTGCTAAAATTGCGGGGACTGATATGACTATTAACGGGCAAGTGAGTAGTATTTTTCCAGATACCAATAGTGAAACTCGTACTGTTACTGTAGAATCAATTGTTAATAATTCCAGTGGAAAATTGCTGTCAGGGCAATTTATTAATATGGAAATTATTACACAAAGTCAACCTAATGCTTTAACCGTCCCTCAATCAGCAGTGGTGACGTTTGAAGACAGTCCAGCAGTTTGGGTTGTTAGGAAAGATAACACAGCCCATCGGCAAAAAGTCAAGTTAGGCATGATCAGCCGCGATCGCGTTCAAGTAACGGAAGGATTACAAAGCAGCGATCGGGTGATAACTATAGGGAATCATCAATTAGTTGAAAATGCCTCTGTCAAAGTTATAAATCAAGGAAATAATGACTTAACTACAACGAAAACCGAAGAAGATCAAGACAGTGTTGCTATTAAATTAGTTAGCCCTCCCGAAGTCAAAATCGGTGATGCTGAGTTTATTTTTCAAGTTGTGGATAATCAAAATCAACAGGCTTTATCGGTTAAAAATATTGATATCACAGCAACAATGCCGATGAAAAATATGGCTCCGATGACAGCCAAAGTAGAAGTTAAACCTCAAGCAGAAACAGGGAAATTTCTCGCAGAAACCTTTTTAGGGATGAAAGGAAAGTGGATTATTTCTGTGGAAATCAAAGAGTCTGAGTATCAAGGAAAGCAAGAGTTTAATATTGAAGTTCGTTAAGGGAAAAAATGATGAAAAAAATAATTGTGTTAATCCTACCCCTCAGTTTATTAATAGTCGCTTGTGGTTCAAATTTTAACCAAGCTAACACCCAGTCACCCGTTACCTCTGAAGTTGAAACAAGGGAAGAAAAAACTCCCAAAGCAGTTTTGGTCAATCCTCAAGGAGAAATTCCGATGGGAGAGGTGGAATTAATTTTAGAAGTTCAAGATAGCACTTCTGGAAAAGTGATTCCTGTTGAAAATCTTGATGTAAATTCAACAATGCCCATGCCAGGAGGAGATGACATGATTTCTAAAATTGAAATCGAACCAGCAGCAAACCCTGGACAATTTAAGGTGAAAACTAACTTTAGTATGGCGGGAACTTGGCACTTAGACACTAAGATTCAAGATGCTAACTATCAAGGAGAAAGTCGCATAACTTTAGAGGTTAAATAAATTTATTCGTAGGTTGGGTTAGCTTGACTCGTAACCCAACGTGATAATTAACAATTTGTTATTGGTTCATCGTTCATCATTGCTGGTTCATTGTTAATTACTGGAACTGTTGTCTCAAAGAATAAAGAACAAAGGACAAATAATGTTGGGTTTCGTTACCTCAAACCAACCTACATTTCTGACGCGAAAATAAGTTTAATGCCATGAAAACTTTCCTCACCAAATGGTCAATTAAAAATCCCGTTGTCACGATCGCGCTGTATATCGGAGTTGTGGTACTTTCTCTCTTGACCCTAATCCTCATTCCTGTGAGAATGATGCCCTATGTCCAGAGTCCTTTAGTTGCAGTGATTACCATGGCTCCTGGGCAGTCTCCCACTGAGGTGGAAACTGATATTAGCAAACCCATCGAACAACGATTAACAGTGCTGGATGGCGTGCGCTTTGTGCGATCAAGCTCGCAACAGGATATGTCTCTGGTGACCGTACAATTTGGTTGGGGGGGAGAGATTGATAACGCCGTCCAAGAAATACAAAGCGTGATGAAGGCAGCAGAAGGAGATTTACCCCTAGACGGGATTAATACTCGTTCTTACTGGGTTTTGCCCATTGATCCCTTAAATCGCCCTGTTTTAACCTTAGCGTTAACGGGGGAAGGGTGGGATGACATACAGTTAAGGGAATTTGCGGATAATACCTTAGTTGATCGCTTAACGCAAGTGACAGATGTGCAATCAGTCTCTATTTTTGGAGGCTATCGGCGACAATTACAAGTGATCGTTGATCCGCAAAAACTAGCAGCTTACAACCTTTCAATTTTAGAGATTAGAGACGCGATCGACGAAAATAATGTCAGTCAGGGCGCTGGCGTATTAACCCAAGGAGACCAAGAAATCTTAGTGAGAACGAATGATCGCGCTTTAAACGCGCAAACAGTGCGTGATTATCCTGTGTATGAAAGGGGTGGTAGCATTGTTTACGTGCGAGATGTAGCTCAAGTCAAAGATACTTATGAGGAAAGACGGAGTGGCTACCGTTATAACGGACAATCAGCGCTCGCTGTTAACATTATCCAAAAACCCGATTCTAGTTCCCCCCAAGTCATTGAACGGGTGCGCCAAGAATTAACAACACTACAAGCGCAATATCCTGGTCTGGAATTTCAAGAAGCCTACGATAATGCTTTCTTGGTGAAATTAATTAAAGATAGTACCACACAAGAACTTTTAATTAGTGTCATTTTGGCAGGACTTGTTATTCTGATCTTTTTAGAAGATTTTCGCGCCACAGCCATTGTCATGATTTCAATTCCTATGTCTTTGGCGTTATCACTGCTTCCTTTTATCCCCATTTCCATGTCTTTAAACTCTTCTACTTTAGTGGGGATGATGATGGCAATTGGGAAATTAGTAGATGATTCAATTATTGTCATTGATTCCATCGATCGTCAATTCAAAGCTGGAAAAACACCTGCTAAAGCAGCGATCGAAGGGACAGGAGATGTATTTTTAGCCAGCGCAGCAGCTAGTTGTGTGATGATTGCAGCCCTATTACCAACTATTTCCGCAGGAGGGTTAACAGGGTTAATGTTTGTTGGCTTAGTGTATCCGATGGTATTTGCTTTTGTTGCTTCCCTTTTAGTCTCAATCACCCTCATTCCTCTCATTGCAGCCTTCTTTTTGAAACCCCTTGGTCAAAGAAGACAAAAAACCCCATTACGATGGTTACTTAGTCCTTTCCATTCTGGGTTTATTGCCTTAGAAAGGGGCTATGGTCGGTTATTGGATATAAGCCTCAAAAATCGAGAAATTACCCTCGCGATCGCAGGATCATTGATTGTTTTTGCCTTTGCATTATATCCGTTCATTCCTCAAGAAATGATGCCTTTAGGGGATTCAGGACAGTTTATGGTTAGCTTAGAATTAGAAGCAGGAACATCCTTTGAACGCACAGATCAAGCATCCCAACAATTTGAAGAAATACTCTTAGAACAACCTGAAATTGAGAAGGTTTCTGCTGAAATTGGCTTTGAATTGACTCGCAACAGCACTTATTTTAGCGGTTACAGTATGGGAGGAGTAAATAGCGCTTCCATGATGGTAACTTTAAAGCCATTAGGAGAGCGTCAACGAGATATTTGGGAGGTCATGGATAGTGTCAAAGCCGAAGCCCAACAGACCATTCCAGGATTAAGAAAAATTGCCATGAAAGAAATGGGAGTTGATGTGATGGCGACTTCCGCAGCACCGATTCAAATTGCAGTTTATGGTGAAAAATTAGGAGTTTTACACGGGTTAGCCAATCAGGTTTTGGCAATTGCAGAAAACAATCCTGATTTATATATGACTCATACCAGTTCAAGTTTAAATCAACCTGAATATCACCTAAACATCGATCGCCGTCGCGCCCAAGAATTAGGCTTAACCGTTGAAGACATAACCGAACAAGCAAAATATGCTCTTAGCGGTGGCTTTACTCGTAAATTTTACAATCGTCCCAACTTACGACAGAATACAATTTTAGTCCGTTATGAACAGCGCGATCGCGCCAATTTTCAAGATTTAGCTTCCACCTATATTACCACACCAAATGGTCAACAAATTCCGTTAGCAATGGTTGCTAATTTAGAACGTAGTGAAGGACCCACATTAATTGAAAGAGTCAATGGTCGTAGAGTGGTCTATGTTAACGGTTTCTATCGAAAAAGTAATCCTGCTTCCATGAATTTATCAATGGCTGTTGCGATGGAAGCGGGTGCAGAAATCGAGTTTCCTCCTGGTTATGGATTAGATTCAATGGGCGATATGACCGATATGATGATTGAATTCGATCGCCTCCTCAAAGGATTAATTGTTTCCTTAGTTTTGATTTATTTAATTTTGGTAATTCAATTTCGTTCTTTTATTCAACCACTGGTAATGATGTTATCGATTCCGTTAGAATTAGTGGGAGTTTTTGGTGCGTTGCTCTTAGCCCAACAAACCTTATCCACTGTTTCAATTTTAGGCATTATTATTCTTTCAGGAATTGCCGTTTCTTCCGCAATCTTATTACTAGAATTAATTTTAACGAAACGTCAGGAAGGGATGCCGAGAAGCCAAGCCATCCGAGAAGCGGGACCCGTTCGTTTAAAAGCAATTTTGATGACGACTTTAACCACCATGATTGTAGTCTTCAGACTCGCGTTTTATCCCGAAACAGGAATGGATGCTTATTCTCCCATTGCTACGGTTATTTTAGGCGGGTTAACAGTATCAACGTTATTAACTTTAATTGTCATTCCTGTCGTTTATACTTTTGTTGATGACATTAGCAACTTTGTAAAAAATAAGGTCAAACCATCAACAGCCACTAATCCCATTTTGGAACAATCCAGTTACAGTAATAAACTCTGAATTAAAGGTAGGGTTTGCCTTGCCCACCATAAAAAGTTTTTATCATTGATCGAAAGAAAATGGTATAATTTATGCGAATCTTATTAGTTGAAGATGAACCAGACTTAGGACGTGCGATTAAAAGAACGCTCAACCAACACAATTATATTGTTGATTGGGTTTTAAATGGCGAGGAAGCATGGGATTATTTAGAAGACACTTTTTTAGAGTATGATTTGGCAATTTTTGACTGGTTATTGCCAGGGTTATCGGGACTGGAATTACTTCAACGCTTAAGATATCAAAATAATCCTTTACCCGTCCTCATGTTGACTGCAAAAGATAGCATGGAAGATAAGGTAATGGGTTTAGATGCTGGGGCGGATGACTATTTAGTGAAACCGTTTGGTATGGCTGAATTATTAGCACGACTTAGGGCTTTACAAAGAAGATCCCCTCAATTGCAACCGCAAACCTTGAAAGTCGGCAATCTTGAATTAGATTATGGCACAAATACGGTTAAATGCACAGAGACATCTGGTGAAACAAAAGTTATTCCTCTCACCAGTAAGGAATTTCAATTATTAGAGTATTTTATGCGACATCCTAACCAAATCTTAAATCGAGAACAACTTTTAGAGCGATTATGGGAATTAGGTTCACAACCAATGAGTAATGTTGTCGCAGCACAAATGCGATTATTACGGAAGAAATTATCGGAGTATGGTTGTGAGCATTTAATTGAAACCGTTTATGGATTAGGTTATCGACTGGTCATTTCCTAACCCTTTTTTAGGAGCGCGATCGCCAACTATTAACTAACAACTTTTACTTTTAGAAAATGACAGAATAGATGTGTTAAAATGATCATGAATTGGAATAGCAGAAGAAGGCGGATATTGGGCAGAAGTGCCAAGTTTTCAGGGATGCTATACACAGGGAGAAACGATTGAGGAAGTTTTAGAAAATTTCAAAGAAGTAATCAGCTTGTATGCAGAAGTGGATTCTCAATCTTAATTAAATGTATAATTAGGATAATATGCCGACGGAGTACAAAAGTTAAAACCCATGAAACCAACCACTATTTATTTACCAGAAGAAACTGAAGCAAGCCTTTAAGAATTAGCGAATAGAACAGGTAAATCGATTCCCGAACTCATTGAAGAAGTCATTAATGATTATTTAACCGAAACATCTCAAAAATTACCCAAATCAATTGGAATAGGTGCAAGCGGAAGATCCGACTTATCCTCTAAAACAGAACAATTATTGTGGACAGAAGACTAATTGCAGATACCAGTGGAATTATCGCATTTTTAGATAGAGATGATTACTATCATTCCTCAGTTGTTGATGTCATTAAAAAACATCAAATCTATATTCCTGTCACTGTTTTACCAGAAGTTGACTATTTAGCCACAAAATATTTAGGAGAAAGAGTTGCTAGAACCTTTTTAGAAGACTTAGCAGATGGATATTTTAAGTATCTCCCTATAGAATTGAATGATATTAATAAAACTACAAAAATAATGGAACGTTATTAAAGACTTACCATTAGGCTTTGTCGATGCCAGTTTAATTATTCTAGCAGAACGTTATAAAATTAGAAAAATTTTAACTTTAGATAGAAGACATTTTAATTTAATTCAATCAGAATATTTTAAATATTTGGAGTTATTTCCATGATCTTTAAAGTCCTTGAAACGATGAAATCAAGAGAAATTAGACGACAATGTAAATGTATAATAACAAATTATTTACGGAAACCAGATGGCGATTAGCGAGGTGGTATGCGGGAGTTTTAAGTTTAATTTTAGGAGTATCGGCATTAGGGGTTTATGAAGCGATCGCGCACGCCCATCGCATTAGTATTAATCAAGAATTAGAAACTGTTGCTGGGACAATTCATGACAGCTTAGAACCGATTTTAGAACAACCTGGACAATTAAATAAAAGAGTCACAAATCTGATCCCAAATTTGTGTATAGAAACAACAAGCTGTGCTAACCATAACCGCCAATTGGTAGGAGCGCTGCAACAAGATCATTATTATTTACAATTCTATGATTTATCTGGGGAGTTAGTCGCCCTAGCAGGCATACAACCAGAAGGTTTGTCAATCAATTATAACCAACAACAATGGAAAAATCTGAGGGATATTAATGGCATTCGTTATCGGCAAATTTATCTGGAATTACACACCCAAGATAATCAACCTTGGGGCTATCTTCAAATCGGAAGAAACCTAGAGGCTTTTGATAATTATGTTGCGAATGTCAAATGGATTATTTTATTAGGATTACCAATTCTCATTGTTTTCGTCATGTTTGCGAGTTGGTGGTTGGCGGGAAAAGCAATGGCTCCAATTTACCAATCCTACCAACACATTCAACAATTTACGGCTGATGCAGCCCATGAATTAAGGACTCCTTTAGCTGCGATTCGCGCAACCATTGAATCTTCTTTAATGTTGCCAACTTTAACCGAAAAAGATAGCCGAGAAACGTTCCACACCCTGAAACGACAAAATCAACGCCTTTCTTCTTTAGTTGCCGATTTATTAATGCTTTGTCGGATGGAGCGACAATTAACAACTAATCATTATTTGTCTGGAAAACCAGTAATTATCAATGATTTAATTGCTGATATTGCTGAGGAATTTGCTGCTTTAGCCTACAGAGAAGAAATTTGTCTAATTGCTCAGATACAGGTTACTCAACCCTTAAAAGTAATGGGAGAGGAAGAACAATTGTATCGTTTAGTCACCAATTTAGTAATTAATGCCATTCAACATACCTTAAAAGGAGGAAAGGTAACTTTAGTTTTAAAGCAAGAGAATCATCAGGCTTTAATTGAAGTGATTGATACAGGAATTGGCATTCCAGAAGATGAACAAAAACTCATTTTTGATCGCTTTTATCGCGTCAATAAAGCCCGTTCAAGGGATAGAGGCGGTTCGGGTTTGGGGTTAGCCATTGCCAGCGCGATCGCGCTAACATATCAAGGGAATATCAACGTCAAAAGTCACTTAAAACAAGGGAGTATTTTTACAGTTTCCTTACCGATTTTAAATGCAAAAGAATAAGTGCCTAATTGGAATTGTTTTGAGAGTTAGCTTTCTTTTTCGGAAAAGGAACTTGTAACCAGACAATAATTCCTGTCACCAATAAAATTAAAACACCGAACGCATTTAAAAAAGGATAAAGCCAGGTTAAATCTAATGTACCAAACTTCCCTCTGTGAATATCCAGTAACCAAAGAAACTTTTCTGACTCTCCAGTTAAAACAGCCACTTGAAACAGAGAACCTGTAAGGAGAGTTAATAGCATCGGGAACACCATAATCGGGGCAAACCAGCGGTGAATTTGTCGTAAATAACGATTATTAAAGCGCATGATCCAATCAGTTCTTGTTGTCTAGTTGCCTTGTTAAGAGCGTTATCCGTATCGGTGAATCCGTTTTTTTAAGGCATACAATAAAAAAGGCGTGACAATGATTAAACCCAATAGGGTTTCTCCTACAGTGGTAATTTTAGCAATAGTAATGGTTTGAGTTTGAGTGGTGGGTTGTTCTTCGTGTAAATTAGTTTGGGTTTCTATTGGTTGATTTTCGCTAGATGTGGGTTGATTTTGCTGATTGTTTAACGATTTTTCCTCAGTTTGGGTTTTTGTTTCTGTTTCTGTTTTCTCAAAATGACCAGCATGAGCCAAAACGGGTAAGCTCGTTAAAACAGTTCCCGTGGTGATGACCGTATGATAAACAGATGTTCTATGCTTCATTTGCGTTTCGTGGTTTGATCGCTTTGTCTAGGCTACACTCTCCAGTCTAGAGGAGAGTCTATAGGCTTTAATTTTTTTGTTAACTCGGAGTTGTGGTGATTTGTACTAACTTGATCGGGTGGAATTGATACAAAGTGATACTGTGGGGTAAAGCGACTATAACCCTAGTTTCCAAATGCAAGCTCAAGCAAAGCCAAGGAAAGTTCCTCTCTATTTAGCATTTGCGGTTCCGTTTACCTTGCAAGTTCTTAGCATTGTTGGGCTAGTGGGTTACTTGTCTTATCGTAGCGGACAGCAAACCGTACAAGACTTAACGGATCAATTACTATTAAAAACAGAAAACCAAGTCGTCCAAGAGCTTGATAGTTACCTAAGTCTCCCTCATGAAATCAATCAGTTGAATATTGCAATGGTTGAGTCTGGGGTCGTCGATTTAGAGAATTTAGACCAACTCCAAAACTATCTGATTACAGAACATCAAAAATTTCCACAAGTTACCAGTGTTCTTTTTGGTAATCCGCAAGGAGCATTTTTATTCGTTAACGATACCGATCTTCCAAAAGGTAACACAGCAGCCCAAGAGTTACAGGTTGAGGTGGGACGTTTTGATCTTGATAATCCAAGTCGAGTCAATCTTTACGCCCTTAATGTAGGGGGAACAATTGGTCGCTATTTCAAGACAATTAAAAATGTTGATGTTCGTAAACGTCCTTGGTATCGTCGCGCCGTGACAACCCAAACCTCAGGCTGGAGTGACTTATTTCAGATTGGGACAGGTAATGTATTAGCAATTAATGCTTATGCTCCTTTTTACAACGCATCCCAAGAGTTGGAAGGAGTTTTCTCGATTAATTTGAGTTTAGAAGCCCTGAATCACTTTCTCGCGAATCTAACGCTGAGTAATACTGGAGAGGTTTTTATTTTAGAACGGAATGGCTTGTTAGTTGCTAATTCTGCTGATGAACCCGTATATAAAACTTCTCCTCGTCAAAAGGGTAAAATTCTCGAACCTGGCAAGATTGAATTTCGTCGGATTCCTGCTCAAAAAAATTCTAATCCCGTGATTGCCGAAGCGACAGCAGCCTTAACAGAAGAATTTAATGATCTCAATACAATTCAATCACCGCAGCAAATGACGTTTGCTATTGAAACCGATACTGGCAAAAAAGACCCCTATTTTTTACGGGTGTTTTCTTATCAAGATGATTATGGGTTGGATTGGCTTGTTGTAACAGTGGTGCCAAAATCTGAGTTTACGGGGGCGATTAATGCAAATGTCCGACGAACCATTGCTTTATCTGGAGTCGCATTATTAGCATCATTGGGGTTAGGATGGTGGACTTCTCGACGGATCGCGCGATCGCTGCTTCGTTTGTCTCAAGCTAGCAAAAATGTTGCCCAAGGAAAGTTTAATGACTCTTTTTCCACCAGTCGCATCCGAGAAGTGGATACCTTATCGGAATCATTTTCTCAAATGGCGCGATCGTTACAAGAAGCGGAAGAGTTTCGGGATCATTATGAAGCAAAATTAGAACAAGAAGTAACCGAAAAAACCCTTGCTTTACAAGAAAGCTATGCTGAATTACAACTCATTACCGATTCTATTGCGGGTTGTATTTCCTTTAAAGATTCATCTCATCGCTATCAGTTTGTTAATGAAACCTATGAAAAGTGGCTAAACTGTTCTAAGGAAGAGATTTTAGGGAAGACAGTTGAGGAGATTACTGGGACAGAAACTTATCAAAAAATATCACCTTACCTTGAGCAAGTGTTAACTGGGGAAACGGTTGCTTATGAAACTGACTTTCTCGGTAGGGATGGGATAAAACGTTATCTTTCTGTGGTGTTAACGCCTAAATTGGATGAGAATAATAATGTTTTAGGATATTATACGCTGATTACTGATATCAGCGATCGTAAGCAACTGGAATTAGAATTAGAACAAGCCAATCAAGACCTCAAACAATTAGCAACCGTTGATGGGTTAACCCAAATCGCGAATCGTAGAACATTTGACAAACATTTACAAGCAGAATGGAATCGCGCTTGCAGACAATCTCTTCCCTTGAGTCTTATTTTCTGTGATGTTGATTATTTCAAAAAGTATAACGATTATTACGGACACCAAGCAGGAGATGATTGTTTGCAGAAAGTCGCATTGATTATTAAGGAAAACTGTAAACGAGCCGAAGATTTTCCCGCTCGATACGGGGGAGAAGAGTTTGCGATTATTTGTGCGGGAATCAATGCAGACAATGCTAAAAACTTAGCCGAAAATATTCGGAAACAGCTTTTTCATTCTGCCATTCCTCATGAGAGAAATCCTGATCAAAATCGAGTCACTTTAAGTATTGGAATCGCAAGTGTGATTCCCCGACCATGCGATAAGGCTAATAATTTGTTAAGGGAAGCAGATCGCGCGTTATATGAAGCGAAAAAACAGGGGCGCGATCGCGCGATTAGTTTTCAATTTTGAACCAGCAAGTTATCTTTTATCCTGATTCATCCCTCGCCTAGGCGTGATGAGATCGTCAATTAAGTCATTTCATTCCCTTCAGATGAACTTGCATTTTGAGGTTTTAACCGTTTAAAAAACATCATGGTTAGAGAACCCACTTCATGAATATCAAATAACTCCCAACCCTCTTGTCCTAAGCGATTTAACGCCTCTTGCAATTGACGGGCGGGATGGTTAGAACCGCTTTGTCCGCTGTAAATATCAGGAAATTCTTGCTTGAGAAATTCAGGGCTGAATGTCCCTTTGGTTGCAGAACTGGCTGCTTCAGCATTGGGGGCTTCCGTATTTCTGATATTGAGATGAATAACTTTATATTCCCAAAGGGGAAGATTCTTATCTGCTTTCTCCATTGTGATATTTTTACTCCTAGGGTTAAATTTCCCTTCCTTAACAGGGATTGATAGCAAAATAGCAGTGATCAACTGAGTGCGTAAACGTTTTCCCGATGCAGGATGATTCCATCTTAGGCAAAAATCCTTCATCGGGAGAACCTCATCAGGAGAATGTGCCCAACTGAATATGTCACAATTGTTAACGGTATTTGCACTCAGTCTTTCTCAAGACGGTGGAAACTGCTTCCTGTTATCGCTTAACTAGGATGTAATCACGGCTATTAGTAGGCTTAATTTATATGGAACAACTGTATCAATATGCTTGGCTCATTCCAGTCTTGCCCTTAGTCGGCGCAATGATTGTCGGCACGGGGCTGATTTCATTTAACCAAGTAACCAGTCGTCTGCGTCAACCCGCAGCGATTTTTATTGTCTCTCTGATGGGAGTGACCATGGGGTTATCTTTTGCGCTGCTCTGGAGTCAAATCAACGGACATGAGACTTTTCTCCAGACCTTTGAATGGGCAGCAGCAGGAGAGTTTAAACTGACGATGGGCTACACCGTCGATCATCTCAGCACGGTCATGATGGCAATTGTTAGCACCGTGGCGTTTTTGGTGATGATCTACACCGATGGCTATATGGCTCATGACCCTGGTTATGTGCGCTTTTATGCTTATTTAAGTTTGTTTGCGTCTTCGATGTTGGGGTTAGTGGTTAGCCCCAATTTAGTACAGGTTTATATTTTCTGGGAATTAGTGGGGATGGCTTCTTACCTCCTCATTGGCTTTTGGTATGACCGTAAAGCAGCAGCCGATGCTTGTCAAAAAGCATTTGTGGTTAACCGTGTGGGTGACTTTGGTTTTCTCCTCGGGATGTTGGGCTTGTATTGGGCAACGGGAACGTTTGATTTTGCGGAAATGGGCTTAGAATTACAAGCTCTCGTTGAATCTGGCATTATTGGAGCGAGTCTGGCTGCATTATTTGGGGTTTTAGTTTTCTTGGGCCCTGTGGCAAAATCAGCCCAATTTCCCCTTCATGTTTGGCTTCCTGATGCAATGGAAGGTCCGACCCCAATTTCGGCGTTAATTCACGCAGCGACGATGGTGGCAGCTGGGGTTTTCTTGATTGCGCGGATGTATCCCGTATTTGAAGATATTCCGTCTGTGATGAGCATTATTGCTTGGACGGGGGCGTTTACGGCGTTTTTAGGCGCAACGATCGCGCTGACCCAAAATGATATTAAAAAAGGATTAGCATACTCCACGATTTCCCAATTGGGATATATGGTAATGGCGATGGGAGTCGGTGGTTATACCGCAGGCTTATTCCATTTAATGACACACGCCTTTTTCAAAGCAATGTTGTTCTTGTGTTCGGGTTCGGTCATTCATGGCATGGAAGAGGTTGTCGGTCATAATCCAGATCTGGCTCAAGATATGCGCTTGATGGGAGGCTTACGGAAATATATGCCCATTACCTCTTTAACGTTTTTGGTGGGAACTTTAGCGATTTGTGGGATTCCCCCGTTTGCTGGTTTCTGGTCAAAAGATGAGATTCTCTCGCAGGCGTTTAGCGCCAATCCTGCGTTATGGTTCATCGGTTGGCTCACCGCAGGGTTAACCGCATTTTATATGTTCCGAATGTATTTTATGACCTTTGAGGGCGAATTTCGCGGGAATGATGAGTCTATCCTGAATAGCCTGAAACCTGCTTTTGGTCCTGGGGCAATGGATACCCGCGAACTGGAATCTGACCATGATGCGGAAGACCATCATCACAGTGAAACCCCCCATGAATCCCCTTTAAGCATGACCTTACCCCTAATTATCCTTGCGGTTCCTTCTCTCGCCATTGGTTGGATTGGTAAACCGTGGGAAAACTTCTTTGAGGAGTTTGTTTATGCCCCTGGGGAAACCTTAGAAGAGGTGAAAGCAGTGATGGCGGAGTTTGAATGGTCCGAATTTTTAATTATGGCTGGCAACTCTGTAGGCATTGCTTTGATTGGAATTACGGTTGCGTCTTTAATGTATGCCCGTAAGACAATTGATCCCAGCGCGATCGCGCAGCAATTTCCTTTCCTCTACCGCTTCTCTCTCAACAAGTGGTATTTTGACGAACTCTATGACAGTCTCTTTGTTAAAGGCAGTCGGCGCGTTGCTCGACAAGTGCTGGAAGTCGATTATCGGGTGGTTGATGGTGCGGTCAACCTCACAGGCTTAGTTGCCATTATCAGTGGTGAAGGCTTGAAATACTTTGAAAATGGTCGCGCCCAATTCTACGCTCTGATCGTCTTTGGTGCTGTCTTAGGCTTTGTCATTGCTTTTAGCGTCTTTTAATTTCATTGCTGGCTATAGCAGTTGGAAGATATCAAGGGAAACTGCTTTCCTGCTATAGCTTCAAGACAGATTAAACCTCAATGAGCGTAATCATCAATTGCATTTGAAAAAACTATGACAAATTTTCCTTGGTTAACAACTGTTATCCTATTTCCTCTAATTGCTTCTTTCTTTATTCCCTTAATTCCTGATAAAGATGGGAAACAAGTGCGCTGGTATGCCCTTGTCATTGGCTTAATTAACTTTGCCTTCATTGTTGCGGGATTCTATCTTGACTATGATTTCTCTAACCCAGAATTACAACTGGTGGAAAGTTATAGTTGGATTCCCCAACTGGACTTAAATTGGTCGGTGGGGGCTGATGGCATTTCCATGCCTTTGATTCTGCTGACGGGCTTTATTACCACCTTGGCAATCTTAGCAGCTTGGCCTGTTAGTCTTAAACCCAAACTCTTTTACTTCCTCATTCTTGCGATGTACGGCGGACAAATTGCTGTGTTTGCGGTACAGGATATGTTGTTATTCTTCCTCGTTTGGGAGTTAGAGTTAATTCCTGTTTACTTGCTACTTTCCATCTGGGGCGGAAAAAAACGTCTCTACGCAGCGACAAAATTTATCCTTTACACCGCAGGGGGATCGCTCTTTATCTTAGTTGCAGGCTTAACCATGGCGTTTTATGGCGATACTGTAACGTTTGATATGCGGGCGTTAGCAGCGAAAGATATTGCGCTGAATTTCCAGCTTTGGCTGTATGGGGCGTTTTTCATTGCTTATGCGGTGAAGTTACCCATTTTCCCTCTTCATACGTGGCTTCCTGATGCTCATGGCGAGGCGACTGCGCCTGTGCATATGTTACTGGCGGGAATTCTCCTGAAAATGGGCGGTTATGCTTTAATTCGGATGAATGCGGGAATGTTACCCGATGCTCATGCTTATTTTGCCCCAGCACTGGTGATTTTAGGAGTGGTGAATATCATTTATGCTGCTCTGACATCGTTTGCTCAACGGAATCTGAAACGAAAAATTGCCTATTCTTCGATTTCTCACATGGGCTTTGTCTTGATTGGCATTGGCTCTTTCACCAATTTAGGCTTAAGTGGGGCGGTTTTACAAATGGTCTCTCACGGCTTAATTGGGGCGAGTCTCTTCTTCTTAGTGGGAGCAACTTATGACCGCACTCATACTCTAATGCTTGATGAAATGGGCGGTGTGGGACAAAAGATGCAGAAAATCTTTGCCATGTTTACCACTTGCTCTCTCGCCTCTCTGGCTTTACCTGGGATGAGTGGTTTTGTCGCGGAAGTGATGGTATTTATTGGTTTCTCCACCAGCGACGCTTACAATACTACCTTTAAGGTAATTGTGGTCTTTTTAGCAGCCGTGGGTGTGATTTTAACGCCGATTTATCTGCTTTCGATGCTGCGGGAAATTTTCTATGGGAAAGAGAATCAAGAGTTGGTTTCTCATGAAGTTTTGGTGGATGCGGAACCGCGAGAAGTGTTTATTATTGCTTGCTTGTTGATTCCTATTATTGGCGTTGGACTCTATCCGAAAATTCTGACGCAGGTGTATGATTCCACAACCGTTGCTTATACAGATCGCTTACGCAATTCTGTCCCCACCTTAGTCAAATCGTCAGATGTGGCACAAGTTGATCCTTCGCTACTGTCTGTGACCGCGCCGAAGTTAGAAAGATAAGATCTAACTTCAATTAACAATAAACTTTCCCAATGAGGTGGGCACTGCTCGCCTCATTGACGTTTGAAGTAAGATTTTTTACAAGCTAATTACGGAGCAGTGATCAGCAGGGAAAGGTGAAACTGATAGGAAATTTTAGGAGCGCGATCGCGCTGAGAATTTGATAAGCACCACATACCAAGGTTTTATCTTCCCCCAACACCTTGGCAAAACCTTATTTTTATCACTTAAAGGAAAGACGGAACAACGTAGTTTAAGTCACTAGCTTGACCGTGCAAACTAGGAGTTCAATGTGATTATTACAACAGCAATTCCCATGAGGAACACTTATACTTGATCCAAGTAGTTGCTCATTATTGTCTCGGAGGTAAAGATCATCATCATGCGCTCTCCAACCTTAACACTGGCTCTTGTCTTAACAATTCTCTTTGTTGCAATTGGTGACCTGTTTTTACCCCAACCGCTCGCAAAAGCCAGTTATCGCACCCGTAATCAGTTAAACCAGTTGTTTGTGAGTTTACTGCCGCAGCCCAATGTTGATCATCTTCAGCGCAATCGTTTTGAGGAATGGGAAAAGCATTGAGCTAACTTTCTGCCAAATGCCATGCAGCAGCAAAAAAGTCATATTCACACTGTAAAGCGTAACGGTAGCTGCTGTTCGCTTTTTCTGTTTCCGTAACATAACCGTCAACTAAGCCTTCTAAGGTAGCAACCAGTTGACCAAACTCAGAATCATTGTAAGTTTTAATCCAATCACTATATTGATGATTTCCCACTCCCTTTTGAGCAAGTTGAGTGCCGAGAAAGTGGTATAAGCGCATACAAGGAGTCATCGCACAAGCGGTTAAACCGACTTCACTTCCCCATGCTGTCGCTAGTAGAAAATCGGTATAGTGGCGAGTAGCGGGAGAAGGAGTGACTTGTTGAAGATCTACGCCCCATTGTTGGGCATATCCTTGATGAAGATTTAACTCTGCAAGTACCCCGCCAGCGAGTTGATGAAAGATATTAAAGCTCTCCCAGTCCACAGCTTTAGCAGCAGCAATACTATACGCTCGTGCAAAGGAGTCTAAGAAAAAGGCATCTTGGGCAACATAAAAGGCAAAACACTGCTGATCTAAGCTCCCATCAGCAATTCCTTGCACAAAGGGATGATTGAGACTTGCTTCAACTAAATCTTGATTTTGTTGCCACAGTTGTTGACTGAGTGTCATTGTTTTTGGTTCTTTGTTGTTTGTTCTTTGTTTTAGATTACTTATCTATAACACTTCCCAATCTCATTTTGTTCTTCGTTCTTTGTTATTTGTTGGTTGTTAATCAATGAACCATGAACCATGAACCATGAACATCCACCGACTCGCATTACGTACCTCAACCAACTAGGAAACGCTATATACGTCGATACAAGTTAAAATCGAAAGCGATACAAAGTTCTATGATTTACAAATTGGTCTATGTCAGCAAACGTTGAGATTTATACTTGGAGTTCCTGTCCGTTTTGTCTGCGAGCTAAGGCTCTGCTGACCCAAAAAAATATCCCTTTTACGGAATACACGATTGATGGGGATGATGCAGCCCGTGAACAAATGGCAGAACGCGCTAATGGAAAACGGACTATGCCTCAAATTTTTATTAATGATAACTCGATTGGCGGTTGTGATGAGCTTTATGCCCTTGAACAAGAAGGCAAGTTAGATGCGATGATTGCGTGATCTTCTACCCCACTCCATGACTTCCTGAATCGCTTGTGCCAAGGCTTTGAGTTTAATCGGCTGACTGAGATACTTGATCCCTTCTGTTCCCAAGTCGGAGTGATAATCGGATAGGGGTTCAGGCGCGATCGCGATCAAAGGAGTCATCTCTAAGTGACCTTGATTGCGAATCGTTTGGATTAATTTTAAGGGGGGTGGAGTGGATTGTTGCCACGTCACCAGCACGAGATGGGGAGAGTGAGAGGTAGCCAAGGCTATGGCTTGCTCTTCCGTTTGTGCTAACAGCAGACGATAGCCTTTCGCTTCGAGATAATCATTGATGGTCATCAATTCTGCTTCATCCTGTTCAAGGACTAAAATCAGAGAAGTCTTTTCTCGGGCTGCATTTGAAGAGAGAGATTGACTAAGGGCGTTCTGAGGAAGCATCACACAAGGGAGATCCAGATAAAAACAAGTTCCGATTCCTTCTTGACTGGTCACTCTGACTTTCCCCCCATGGAGTTCAATAATGCGCTTGACCAGAGAAAGTCCAATTCCTGTTCCTTGATATTTTCGGTTGAGGGCGCTATCAATTTGGACAAAGGGTTGAAAGATTTTTGGTAAGTTTGTTTCTGCAATCCCAATTCCTGTATCACGAACAGCAAAGGTGAGCCAATTTTCTCCTTGAGGAACAGGAAATAACACTTCAAGAGTAATTTTTCCACCTTGAGGGGTAAATTTAACGGCGTTACTGAGTAAGTTGATTAGCACTTGGCGCAGGAGGCGTTCTTCTACCCAGATCTTGAGAAGAGGAAAGGGAAACTGGGTTTGGAGTTGTAACTGCTTTTGATCCGCTTGCGGTTGTATCAGCGCGATCGCGCTTTGACAAAGTTCTAGAACCGAAGTATCACTATAGTGCAACTCTTGTTTTCCCGATTCAATTTTGGAGAGATCGAGAATGTCATTCACGATTTCCAGCAAATGAGAACCACTGCGCTGAATCACTTGTAAGGTTTTATGTTGTCGCGGGTTCATCGCACCCAAGGTTTCTTTTTCTAGAGCTTCCGTCATCCCTAAAATGGCATTAAGAGGAGTGCGGAGTTCATGATTCATCGTGGCGAGAAATTCATCTTTGAGGCGATTGGCTTGCACCAATTCCGCGTTCACTTTCTCTAACTCCATTTGGGCGTTTTTCAATTCTGTAATGTCGAAATTCACCCCAATCATGGCTTGAGAATTCCCCTGAGCATCTCGACGGATCAAGCCATAAGATTTAATAAAACGGATGCTGTGATCAGGGAGAACAATGGAAAATTCAGTATCGAGAGAGGTTTGTTCGGAAATGGCTTCTTGGCATAATTGTTTAACGCGATCGCGCTGTTGGGGATGAATGCGAGAGAACCAAATCTCAGGAATTGTCTTCGGATCAATAGAGGGCGCAACCGCATAAATTTCATACATCCGCTCATCCCAAATCACTTGGTCTGCGGTGAGATCCCATTCCCAAGAACCAATTCGACCCGCAGCTAAAGATAACTCCAGACGTTCTGACAACTCCAAAAGCTGACGTTCCGACAATTTGCGTTCTGTAATATCTTGAAAAGCAACGAGGGCGTATTCAATCTCTCCTTCTGGATTATAAATTGGCGTTCCCCAAGTTTCGATCGGGACAACGCGATCGCGCAAATGAATTTCCACATCATGATTACTTGCTGACTCTCCCTTCAAGGCGCGAACAACAGCTAATTGTTCATAGGGATAGAGTTGATCGGTTTCTGCAATATAAAGTTGATAGACTTCTGGAATATCAGCAATCCTGTCAACAGGAACTGTTCCTTTTCCCAAAAACGCCACCGCCCGTTGATTGGTATAACAAGGTTGACCCTTAGCATCAATAATCCCAATCCCCACAGGAATCGCTTCTAAAAATTGTTCTAGCCGTTGATGACTGGCTTTTAACTGATTGAGTGTTGCGTTGAGATGATCATAGCTTTGTTGAATTTCTGTTCCCATGCGATTATAAGAACGAGCAAGGGAGTTCAATTCTCTAATCCTGCAAGTTTCAGCAATGGATTGCTGCCAATTCCCTCCTGCAATCACTTCACTCCCCTCCGTTAACCGCCGTAAAGCTCTGGTAATGCGATGAGCAACGATCAGCGTTAAAGTGGTTACAGTCAATATAATCGCTCCTCCAATCACTAAAGTGCGATTACGATTGGCTTGTAACGTTCCAATAAACTCAGACTGAGGGACGACGCTGACCACGAGCCAATCAAAGCTGTAAGGATTTTCAAAGGGAATCACCTGCAAATAATGATGAATGTTATCAATTTCAACCGATAACGTTTGTAGAGATTGAATATTGGTTAACGAACCCAACTGAGCTTTCAATTGTTGGGTACTCTTGTTAAGAATCGGGTCAGTTTTGTCTGTTCCAGAAATCCGTTCCAGTTCTGTTTTCGGTTGAGAACGAAGCAAGGGTGGCTCAGGCGTATAAGATAGGGGATCTGTAGTGGAATTAGCAATTAATAAGCCATCCCGTTGGATGATAAAAACTTGTCCTTGTTCTCCAATGGCTCGTTCCGCAAGAAACTGATTTAATCGTTCTAAACTAAAGCCCACTGCAAATACCCCTTGTAAGTTTCCAGCCGTTCCATACAAAGGAGTATAGGTATTGATCCCCAGAAGATTATGATGAACCGTCATCGGAAACGGTGTACTCCAGCCATTTTTCCCTGTTTCTACCGCTTGACGATACCAATCCTTCTCACGAATATCAAAATTGTGGATGGTTCGTAACTGCTTTCCTAATGTCCCATCCTCCTGAATGGCATGAATTTCAACTGTCTGAGGATGATTGTGATCAGATCGTCCTGCTTCAAGTTGGGTTTCACTGATGCGATGAGTGACCAACATTTCCCCATTAGGACGAACAAACGTCATCATAGTAATTGTGGGAAAATTTTGCTGTTGGTGAACAAAGTAACGATGAATGGGGTCTAACTCATCAAGACTGTTGTCATGGGATTGATCGAGAGGGAGATCCGTTTGATTGATCTGGTAGATAAATCTTAAATAGTAATTCGTATCTTGGATAACGTGCTTGCTATTTTCTTTTAAGAGTTGATTGGCAAGATCTTCAACGGTTTTTTCGCCACTGCGATAAGATAAATAGCCCACTAATCCCATCGCCCCCACCGTTTGCAGCAGACAAAGACTTAATAATAGCCAGCGCAGAGAGATTTGAGGGCGGAGGAATGGAAATTTTTTCATGGCAGTTTAAAACTCCCTAGCTGCTGCTCGATCAGTTTTACCAATTCTCGGAGACGGACGGGTTTACTGAGATACCCATCTGCTCCTGCTTCTAAGCAGCGATCGCGATCGCCTTCCATGGCAAAAGCAGTAAGGGCAATAATGGGGACATTCGGAATTTCAGAAGCGGATCGAATCTGTTGAATGGCTTCTAAACCATCGAGATCGGGCATTTGAATATCCATCACAACGACATCAGGGGCGTTAGTATTTGCAAGTTGAATCGCTTCCTCGCCATTACTCGCCACAAGGAGACGGTAGCCTTTTGCTTCTAAGTAACTGGTCAGCGTCATGACATTTGCCTCATTATCCTCAGCCAGTAAAATTAAAGGCATTTCCTCAGTTAAAGAAGAAGATGTTTCCCCATTCACCTCTGATTGCATAGATAAGGATTCAGGAGGCGCGATCGCGCAGGCTAAAGGCAAATCAAAATAAAAACAACTTCCCACTCCCACTTCACTCCTGACCCCCACATCTCCCCCATGAAGTTCGACAATACGTTTCACTAAAGATAGTCCTAAGCCAGTTCCTTCGTAACGACGGTTGAGGCTGCTATCAATTTGAATAAAGGGTTGAAAAAGACGCTGAAAGTTTTCCGCTGCAATGCCAATTCCCGTATCACAAACGGTAAAGCGAATATAGTCTTCAGCGCTTGGTTTTTCTGGCTCACTGGTTGCACTATAATTGACTTCTAAAGTAATTTGTCCTCCCTCGGGAGTAAATTTCACGGCATTGGTCAATAAATTAATCAAAACTTGGCGTATTCTCCGTTCATCCACAAATAAGCTCGGTAACTGCGTAGGGAGTTGGGCGCTAAACTGAATTCGTTTTTTATAGGCTTGTTGCTGAATAAAAACGAATGCGGATTGACAAAGGTTAGAAATTTCTGTTTCTGCACAGCGCAACTCCATCTGTCCCGATTCAATTTTAGACAGATCAAGAATATCGTTAATCAGTTCTAATAAATGAGACCCACTGGTTTGAATGGTTTTGAGGGCTTTAGCTTGTTTCTCATTAATTTGCCCATAAACCTTTTCTTGTAAACCTTCTGTCATCCCTAGAATGGCATTAAGAGGAGTCCGCAGTTCATGACTCATATTGGCAAGAAACTCATCTTTTAGTTGTGTGGCGCGAATTAATGCTTCGTTGGTTCGTTGCAATTGTTCTTCTGCTTCTTTGCGAGCCGTAATATCCTGATATGTTCCTAAAACTCCGATGATTTCACCATTACCGTCATAAAGCGGAACTTTACTGGTTTCCACCCAGATTTGCTGACCATTGGCTTGTCGTTGTGTTTCCAGATACCCCAATTTGGGCGTTCCAGAGATAATTACTTCTTGATCATCTGCGAGATAAGCATCTGTTTGTGCTTCTGTCCAAGGTAAATCATAATCGGTTTTGCCAATAATTTCTTCTGGGCTAGAAACCCCAGCAGCAATCGCAAAATTTTCATTACATCCCAAATAAACCGACTCTGTATTTTTCCAAAACAGGTACAAGGGAAACACTGTTAACACACTTTTCAAGAACTCCTGAGATTCTCGAATTGCTTGTTCAGTTTGCTTCTGCTCAGTAATATCGGCAAAATAACCAATAATTTCAACAGGATTTCCCGCTTCGTCTCGGACTAATCTGCACTCATCTCGCATCCAAATGTAATAGCCCTGACTATGGAGAAACCGATATTCCTGTTTATAGTCATCCACTTCCCATAACTGAGAGACCCCTGCTAACACTTCATCCTGATCCTCAGGATGAATGTGATTCGCCCAAAAATTCTCTATCTCGGTAAAGTCTTGCGGTTGATAGCCTAAGATATTGACCACATTTTCGCTCATAAAGGTTGCATCATAATTGCCATGGGGCTGACAACTATAGATCATCGCTGGATTGGAGTTCAGCAGATATTGAAGACGTTCTTGCAACAGACGAATTTCTTGTTCTGTTCGTTTGCGTTGAGTTATATCGCGAAAAATGGCACGAGTCGCGATCGGTTGTTCTCCTTCCCAGCGACAATTAATCCCCCCCTCTAAAATAATTTCTTGTCCCGCTTTACTCAAGAAAATCACTTCAATTTGCTCAACCTGGGTTAAGCGACCGTTTCTCATTTCCGTTAAGACTTCCCGACAATGATCATGACAGTCTGGATGCAGCACATCAAACAGGGTTAGCCTTGCGACTTCTTCTAGGGAATAGCCCAGAACTTTACGCCAAGAGCGATTCACATATTCAAACTTGCCAGTTGTTAAACAAACGCTTTGAATTAAATCATGAGCATTATCAAAGAAATCTTGGAGTTCTGCTTCTCGCTTTCTTAAGGTCGCCGTCCGTTCTTCAACTTTTGCTTCTAGTTGTTCGTTCAATTCTTGTAAGCGGTTGTTTGCCCATTGGCGTTCTAATTCCGCTTCTTTACGATCGCTGATATCTGTAATTGTCCCAATATAACCATGTACTTGCTGATTACGATCGCGCTCGATCGCGCTTTGTCCATAAACCCATTTCACACTACCATCAGGGCGCAGAAAACGATATTCCATTTGAAAGGAGCGATTTTCGGTAATTGCCTCACGCCATTCGGTGATCACTTGTGCGCGATCGTCAGGATGTAGAGCTTGTTGCCATCCTTTTCCTTTCATTTGTTCAGAAGAAAGTCCCAGAATTTTGCAAGCCACTTGATTGGTATAAATACAGTTGCCAACAGTATCACAACGAAAAATCCCAACAGGAGAGGCTTTCACTAAACTGGCATAGCGTCGTTTGCTTGCTTGCAATAAGTTAACGGTTTGTTGGCGTTCCACTTCTAACCGTTTCGCTTCGGTGAGATCTCGACCTTCGGGAATGAGCAGAATCACCGCTCCCTGATCATCTTGAATCGGACGAAGAGAGAAGTCAATGGGAATCATGGTTTGATTCGCCCCCAAAACTTCCACTTCATAACGGATAAATTCTCCTTGAGCAGCCCGAGTAATGGCGTTTCGCAATTCCACCTGAGCGGAGTCAGAAATTTGCCACCAGGGGGTTTCCCAAAAGGGTCGTCCGACTGCATCTTCTCGTTTAATTCCTGCTGCATTGAGGGCGGTTTGATTGGCTTCTAACAACACTCCATCGGGGGAGAGTAAGCCAATAAACTGAAACGTATTTTCAAAGATACCCCGAAACCGATTGTTGCTAAATTCAAGAGCAATTTTCGTTTGTTTTTGCTGTTGTCGTTGTATTTGTAATTGGCTTTGACAGGAAGAAACTTCCTGATCCAGTTGCTGATTTAGTGTTTCTGCTAAGCGATAGAGGGCTTGGGGATGAAGGGTTTCTATTAACTCTCTAGCACTCACTAATCCTAATTCTTCTCCTCTTTTTCCTGTGACTACCACTTGAGCGATCTGGTATTCAAGCATGATCTCAGCAACTTTCAACAAGGAATCTTGAGGTTGAACGGTCACTGGAGGAGAAGTCAGAAGGTCTTGCGCTAAGTGTTGTTGAGGATTGAAACCTAACCCTTGCTGTTGAAGGAGATCTTTTGCTGTAATTAATCCCTGTGGGATTGCATCTCTATTGACAATCACTATTACTTCTGGGTCAGTGGTGATCATCTGTTCCGTAATTTGATCAAGGGTCGTTTCTGCTGTGGCGATGGGGATGTCTGATTTCATGACCCTTTCTACTGTCCATTTTTCCCAAAACGCAACAGGTTTTGTAACTTTGATTAGGCTTTCTGGAGTGACTAACCCAACAAACTGATTCTGTTCATCTAAAATGGGCAAATGGTGCAAGTTAGGCTGCTGAAAAAGATTAATGATACTCAATAGATCCGTCACCTGAGAGTGCTGTAAAGTCATTACGGGTGCACTGCTCACCTCTGCTATCTGTCGCCTCTGTAATTCCTCTTCTTGATGACTTATTCTTAATAACTCCTTGTCAGTCACCAAACCAACTCTCCTTCCTTCAGCAAGAGTAACCAGACAACTTGACCCAAGTTCTAACTGTCGGTTATCCTGTTCATGCTTTGCTATTCTGGCATAAGGAGATTGACCCGTTAGCTTGATGATTGCTTCCTCGATTGGCGTTTCAGGCGAAATCACTAAAAAATCACGGATGATCGCTGATTGGAGGGCTTGTGGGGAAACAATGGGGGTGCGATTAATCATCATCTTTAATTGTAAATTTTCTTATTTTTTAGTTGATTAACATCATTAAAAAGAAGTTGGTTAATAAGCTAATTATAATCTTTGGAATTATTCAACTCAGTCAAAAAAATGAAACTTGCTTTTATTATTGATCCAATTGCGAAACTTGACCCCACTCATGACACAACGGTTGCTTTGATGGAAGCTGCACAAGCGCAAGGGGATGAAGTTTGGGTCACTTCGGCATCTTACTTAAGTATTGTACAGTCTCAGGCGTGGGCAAGGCTGCAACGAGTCTCTCTTACTCCTGTTACTCTCAAAGATTACCATTGGGTTGCTGAAAAAGACTGGTATCAGTTGGGAGAATGGGAGTTACAACCGTTATCTCGCATGGATGCAGTATTTATGCGAACTGATCCGCCTGTCACGATTCCCTATCTTTATGCAACGCAAATTCTAGATTTATTAACGCCCACTGCTACGGTTGTGATTAATTCACCGCAAGGGTTACAAAAAGCCAATGAAAAACTCTATGCGATGCGGTTTCCTTATGTCATTCCTGAAACCATTGTCAGTCAGGATAAAAAAGTGATTCGAGAGTTTGTGGAACGGAAAGAAGGGGCGGTTTTAAAACCTTTGGCGGGGAAAGCTGGGGAAGGAATTTTATTTTTAGAAAAGCGCGATCGTAATCTCAATTCTTTAATTGAAATTAGTACGGAAAATGGGAGAAAACCTGTGATGATTCAATCCTTTCTTCCAGAAGCAAAAGATGGGGATAAACGGATTATTTTATTAGAAGGAGAGCCGATTGGGGCGGTAAATCGGATTCCGACAGGGGGTGAATTTCGTGGTAATATGGCAGTTGGGGGACGAGTGGAAGCTGCAGAGATTACGATGCGGGATTGGGAAATTTGCAGCGCGATCGCGCCCACATTGTTAGAAGATGGTTTACTGTTTGTGGGCATTGATATTATTGGCGGTTACTTAACAGAAATTAATGTCACTAGCCCCACAGGTGTGCGGGAAATTGATCGCCTTAATAACGTTTCTCTAGGGAAACAAGTCATGGATTGGTTGCATAATTAAAGATATATTTCGGACTAGCGAGGGAAATTCTTAATTTTTGTTCTTGGTTCATTGGTCACTCTCCACTGGTAACTGAAATGACACAGATTACGCAAGAAGAAACTCGTTGGGCGATGATTTGTCACTTAGCGGGGTTAGTGTGGATTCCTCTTTATTGGTTGGAGTTTCCGTTACCACTGGTCAATATTGTTGTGCCAGGAGTGGTTTGGCTGGTAAAGCGAGAAGAATCGGAATATGTGGATTTGCAAGGACGGGAAGCCCTAAATTTTCAAATTGCCTTAGTTGGGTATAGTATTATCCTGTTTATGCTGGGCGTGATGGGCTTTTTTATTTATCTTGCCGTATTTGGGGCGGATCTAGATAGTTCGGTGGGCGCGATCGCGCTGGTGATGAAAGGGATTAGTTGGGCAGCGCGTGCTGTTGCCATGATAGCAACCTTGTGGAGTTTAGCGGTTGTTCCCAATGCTGCAATCCGAGCCAAAAAGGGACAGATTTATTTCTATCCCTTGACGATGCGAGTTTTTACAGCCAAACGCGATGATTAGTGCAGAGAGGGAACCGCTTTCATTAGGCTGGCTTTAATTTGATTTTGATCTAAATTCCGCCCAATGACCACCAGACGGGTTTGACGGGGTTCATTGCTTTCCCAAGCGCGATCGTAGAAGGAGTCTAAATGTTTACCCACCCCTTGTACCACCAAACGCATTGGCTTATTCGGAACATTCACAAACCCTTTCACCCGATAGATTTCTGCTTCATTAAATAGAGTCTGCAAACAGTCCATTAAGAGTTTGGGTTCAAAGGCTTCATCTAAAATTAACTGTACCGAATTAATATCATCATCATGTTCATGTTCTTCTTCGTGGTCATGATGACTGTGACGACTGTCTAAGTTCTCTTCCACCGCAGCATTAAAGCCCAATAAAATATCGGAATGAACCTCTCCGTTATAACACGGCACAATATTCACCCCTTCAGGTAACGCTTGTTTTAACCAAGTTTCCACTTTTTGACGAGTTTCAGCATCCACTTGATCCGCTTTTGTCAGTAACACCAGATCCGCACAAGCCAGTTGATCTTCAAATAACTCTTCAATCGGCGTTTCATGTTCTAAATTCGGATCAGCTTGACGCTGGGCTTCTAACGCCTCTAAATCTCCCACTAACGCACCACTAGCAAGGGCTTCACAATCAACAACCGTCACCACCCCATCAACCGTTGCACCATTGCGAATTTGGGGCCAACGGAAGGCTTGCACAAGGGGTTTTGGTAAGGCTAACCCCGAGGTTTCCACCAGAATACAGTCAAGATCATCCCGACGTTTTAATAATTCTTGCATCGTCGGGAAAAACTCTTCTTGTACAGTGCAACATAAACAGCCATTGGTGAGTTCAACAATATTGTTACTGGTGTCTTCCTCATCATCACAAATTTGGCAACTGCGTAATAAATCGCCATCAATTCCTACTTCACCAAATTCATTGACTAAAACGGCAATTTTTCGCCCTTGATTATTTTGCAGTAAATGTCGGACTAGCGTTGTTTTGCCAGCACCGAGAAAGCCTGTAACCACGGTAACAGGGATTTTTGCAGCCATAAAATTAACTCCTTATGGTTTGTTTTTTGTCCTTTGTCCTTCGTCCTTTGTCTTTCACCTCAACTGATGACAAATGACGAATGACGAATGACTGATGATTTAAAGAAAATCTCTAAAATCGGAATTATTGCGACGGTCATAAAACTGTAATCGTCTGACTCCTAAATACAATTCATCAACAGTTTCTCCAGCGGGGAAGGCAGTGATCCCAAACAAATAAGTCCCATCGTAGATCGGGTTTTTTCTGGGTTTCAGTCCAATGGTAAATGTGGTTCCTGGTGTCACTGGAGTTTGAAATTGAACTGTAATTTGGCGGTTATCTTCACTTTGGGAAACATCCGCGAGAAGAAGCGGTTCTTGTTTCTCCTTTGATGTTCCCACAAATGCAATGGTTCGATCTAAGAGTAAGGGAATATCATCCACGCCACCGCGTTGATCAATCACCAGTTTCTCCAAGGGTTCACCTGCCTGTGAAGGAAGGGTAAACGTGAAATAGTAAGTTGCCCCACGAACACCAGCTTCATTAAATGTGGTTCTTGCGTTTTCCAATCGGGGCGGGGAATTAAAAAACACCGTTCCGTTTAACCGTTGTCCAGCCAAACTTGCTGGGCTCAGCATAATTATTGTACCAAAGACAAACAAAGTGGAGGTTATTGAAGGAACACGCATGATCTTAAATCTGCTAACTCCTAATAGGATATCCTTAGATAGCAGACGTGGCAAATACAATTCCCATGACCAATGACTGCAACAGGCGGGATTCAATCCCTGCCGTGCAAGCGAATTCGTCATTCTATGTTATAAAATGATGCTAGAGTTACCACCTTTGAATCAAGAAACCATTTGGGCAATTTTAGAAGAAAAACTATCTGATGCGACAGTAAATCAACTGGTTTGGCACTATTTAGGCTATCGTTATGATCCTGAGCGTGAAATATGGGATAGTGCATTGGTCTCTCCAGAGTGGCGAGAAACTTATCCAGACCCCCCTGATTTTATTGAAAGTCGCCCTGCAACAGTGAAATTAACCCGCTCGATCCCGAAAGCCAATAAACAACTCCTCAAGGAAAAATTAGGGTTTAAAGGCTATAAAATTGGGGAATTTGGTCCCCGACAAACCCGACGCGCAACAATGGCGAATTGGCTGCTGAGCTATATGCAGGAACAGAATTTACTTTAAAATCGAGACATATAAATCACTGAGTCTCGAAGCAACGCCTTCCCAGCTAAATTCATTTTCCATGCGTTGTCTTGCCTTGTCACCCAATTGATTACGCCATTGCGGATCGCTTAAAATCCGATCAATGGCTTTGGTGAAGGCTTGGTCATCTTTGGGAGGAACGAGTAACCCCGTTTCTTCGGAAACAACGGTAAAGTTTAATCCTCCCACTGCACTTCCGACAACAGGGGTTCCACTTGCCATTGCTTCAATGGGAACTAAACCAAAGGGTTCGTAATGGCTGGGAACAACACAAACATCAGCAGCAGCAAAATACACAGGGAGATTTTCATCAGAAATGCGCCCAGGGAATTCTGTAATCTCAGTGAGTCCTAATTCCTCGACAATTTTTGTGATGCGGTCTTTTTCATCCCCATCACTTTGACCTTTAGTATAAGCGCCCGCAATAATTAAACGTAGAGATGCTTTTCCGTGCAATTGAGATTGACTGACGGCTCGCACAAGAGTTTCAATTCCTTTACGAGGATCAAAGCGTCCGATATAATAAATGATCTTTTCATCAGGAGAAAAGCCTAATTTTTCTCGCGCTTGTTCATAACTAATTGAACCAAAACGATGGATATCCGTTCCACAGGGGATAATTTCAATATTTCCCTGAGTAGAAACCAGGGAGCGTAAATAGTCTCTTTCTTGAGGACTGGTGGCAACAATACAATCGGCTGTTTCTAAGGTTGCTTTTTCAATTTCTAAGCGTCGAGTTGCGGTTTGGGGCGGTTCTTTCACTGATTGATATTTAACTGCCCCTAAAGAATGATAAGTATGAGTCATGGGAAGAGATAATCTTCTTCGTAACTCTAGCCCCACCCATGCGGAAAGCCAGTAGTTGGTGTGGATCAGCGCATATTCTCTTCCTTCTTGACGGGCAAATTTAAGGAATTCTTCCACAAACTGATCGCAATGTTCAAAGATTTCTTGGCGAGGAATAAAGGTTTCGGGACCTGCTGTCAGACGAATAGTTCGACAATGATCTTGATGTGGGACGATGCGGGGATTATCAGCATCAGACTGACGAGTAAACATATCCACGTCCCATCCTAATTGGGCAAGGGTTTCTCCGACTTGACGGACATAAACATTTTGTCCCCCTGCTTCTTCTCCGCCAATATCAACAGCAGGATCGCCATGTACGGAAATTAAAGCAATCTGTTTACGATGAGTGGTATTCATGTTCCCTCCTAGTGCTGGATGCTTTTTCCCAAACGTTTTGACAACGAAACGAATTTAAACGCGATAAGAGTGACAGTGGCTATAACCTGTTATCATATCGCGCTTTAACTTAGCAGTTCTGGGCAATTCACTCAATCAGCTTTCAGAGAGATTTTTTTCGTTTGTTATTTGTTATTCGTTATTTGTTCTTTGGCTACTGATTGCTAGTCACTGGTAATTCAATTAAGATTGAACAAACTTGGTTAAACGTTCGAGACCATGATTGATGGTGGTGAGATCGGTTGCATAAGATAAGCGAATGCAGGAGTCATTACCGAAAGCAATACCTGGAACGGTTGCCACTTGCATTTCTTCGAGTAATTCGTTGGCAAAGTTAAAGGAGGTTTTCCCCGTTTGACTGATATCCACGAAGAGATAAAATGCTCCATAAGGCGTGGGACAAGTCAATTGAGGCACTTTCGCTAAGGCATCGAGCATGATTTGTCGTCGTTGGGCAAATGCTGATCGCATGGTTTCAATGGCGGTTTCGGATGCGGGATTTTCTAACGCAGCGATCGCGCCATATTGAGCAAAGGTACAAACATTTGAGGTACTATGACTCTGAATGGTAGTCATGGCTTTGATAATTTCTTCATTCCCTGCCAAATAGCCCACACGCCAACCAGTCATCGCGTAAGTTTTTGCAAAGCCACTGCTAACTAATGTCCGAGCAAAGATCTCTGAGTTTAAACTGCCAATGCTGATATGTTCCGCGTTATCGTAGAGAATTTTTTCATAGATTTCATCAGATACCACCCAGAGATTATGTTTGACAATGACATCTGCTAAAGCCGTCAGTTCATCTCGGGAATAAACCGCACCTGTAGGGTTAGTAGGGGAGTTGAGAATAAACAGTTTACTTTGAGGAGTAATACTTTGTTCGAGTTGCGAGGCTGTAATTTTGTATTGTTGTTGGGCGGTTGTGGGAACAATAACAGGAACGCCTCCTGCCAGTTTCACCATTTCGGGATAACTGAGCCAGTAGGGAGAGGGAATAATCACTTCATCCCCTGGGTTAATAAACGCCTGCATGAGGTTAAACAGGGAATATTTCCCGCCGTTGGTGACGATCACTTCATTGGCGGAATAGGGTAAATTATTTTCGGAGCTTAATTTGTGCGCGATCGCGCTGCGGAGTCTGGCTTCCCCAGCAGCAGCCCCATACCGAGTTTTCCCCTCATCTAGGGCTTGTTTGGCTGCATCAACAACGTGCTGCGGAGTATCAAAATCTGGTTCTCCTGCACTAAAACTACATACATCTAAGCCATCCGCCTTCATTGCTTTGGCTTTCGCTGAAATTTCCAGCGTTAACGAGGGGGTTACTTCTCCAACACGATTGGCTAAAGGAATATCACGCGATCCGCCCACATCGTCCTCCCATCTGTTTTATTTCATCACTGCTATTCTAGTGTCTCAGACTATGCTTCTTGTTCACAGGGGGGTTGTATCATTTGTTACAACTTTTTGACATTGAACTCTCGTTAAACTTCAATAAGAGGGAAACCTCCTTTTTGCTTCTCGTTCTAATTGCTCAATATCTCTGCGCCATCTCATTAAATCTCTTTCTCGTGTTCTTCGTTTATCACCATTAGGATCATGAAGTGGAAGTCCTATATTAGGATTATAGTGATCGCGATAAGGTTGATTGGGATTATTTTTATTCCGACGTTTGAAATGAGTTGTTCCAGCATTAGGTAAAATTCCCCGTTCTCGCAACCATTTTTCACAATCAATTTGCCAAAGATACTTATGATCATGAACTTCTCCACCAAAAGCCCGTAACCGCTTTACTGATAACTGAGAAGACGCAAACAATTCTTGTTCAATGTTCGGATACTGATCACGCTTAAAAATGCGAGTTTCACTTCCACTTCCACGGAAAAATTCAACAACAAACCAGTTGCCAAAATCAAAAATACAAACTTCTGTTTCCTCACTCCCATCATCTTTGATAATATCTATATCTTGTTGGATTTGATTTCCTACAACATTGACCGAAGACTGCGGAAGTAAAATCCGAATGCGCTCAAACTGATCTGAATATTGCTCCCAAAAATATTTTCTGCTGAGCAGTTGATTTTTATTAGCTTTTTCCTGATCGTTGCTTTCATTGAATCGAGCAGAAATAATATCAACTAACCTTTGGAAATCTCGATAGTTAGCTGCACCAAACCATTGTCTTAACGCACTTTTTGCCTCAGTAGAAAGCCGACTCCATTGAGATGCTGTTACCAGTGGACTATAATGGTTTTGTAGCCACTGGACTAAATTATTAAACTGCCCCCCAACTTCTGCACTAACTTTTTTTAGCAAGGTTTCGACTGCACTAATTTCTTGTTCAACAGTCATTATTTCAAAACAGTTCAGTAACCAACTTGCTTCTTTTTGTGTGGGGTTTGATTGGTTAGAAAAAGCAGTAACAACATATTCTAAAGCATCATAAATAATGCTTAAATTAGTAGGTAGTTGAGCAGTCTTAAATAAGTCTTGAGGTGTTAACTCTTTACGAAGTGATAGTTTAGCTATAGGTAAAACTGGATCGCGCTTTTGTAGAGTACATAGAACTTGAACAGCTAAATCATCATCATGAATATCTGACAAAGTAGAAAAAGTTTCTACCAAAGAGGGTGCTAAACTATTTCTATGTCCATCATAATAATAAGCTAAACGCCAACACAAACGCTGTTTTATAGCATCATTATTAATTGCACCTTCCCAAATCAAGCGAGACGTTGATAATTGTTGGTCTTTTGAATGTTTTTGATCCCAGTCTTTCTTATAATAAATACAGTAAACCCACTCCAATAAACTAACATTGTCGGCGTTTCCTTGTTCTAAATTCATAAAAATGTCATCTAAAGAACGAGGAGGACGAGTTTGATATTGGTTTACTTCAGGGGGAAGTTCTGGGGAAGAGAATTTATGATTCGTTCCAATTTCAGCAGCTAACTTTGTCAATGCTGTTGGTTGTAACTGAAATTGTGGAAGCGGTTGAATAGTTTTAAATTTCATGATTTTTTAGGAGAAATTAAATAACAGATATAGCAGTTATAATTCATTGTAGGGTGGGCATTGCCCACCTTACGACTAATTCTGTTAGGGCTGTTGCTTGTAACTGAAATGGCGGAATATATCAGTTCTAATTCGTTCGTAAAAACTTGATTAAAGGCGGGCGAAGGGGGGATCTGGTGCAGAGGGATTTTTGGGATTTCATATTAAAAGTAATTTTATTTGCTTTCTTGATCAATCGATTCTTTAATTTTTGCTTCCTCTTGATCAGTCCCACCAGTAAAATCAGGACGACGTAATTGAAAGCGGAATGTTACCTTCCGATCAATTGGATCATCAATATTTTGATTTGCCTCAATTTCTCCGCGACCACTAATTAAAATTTTCTTTTCAAAACGCTTCTTGTTTGGGAATTGGAGTTCATCGGAAAAAATGTAATTTGTTACAGCCAAAGCTCGTTCTAAACTTAAAGCGCGATTCGCTATTTCTGAACCTTTAGAACTAGTATGTCCTTCAATTATAATTCGTACAACTAACTGATCAAAGTCTTCATTAGAAAGGATAACTCCGCTATAAATTGGAATAAATTCATTCAGAAATTGTTTTCCTTCAAACTTTAATTGTGAAGAGCCTTCAGTGAATAAAATTTGATCATCTAAGCTCACATCACCTGTTTTGGGATCAACTTGTAAGGCTTCATTACCGATCTCTTTTTCTATTGCTTCGACAACAGCTATAGGTAACTTATCAATAAGTTCTTGATATTTCTGCAACTGAATTTGAGTGGCGATAAATAAGAGGGCGAAAAATAAAAGTAAGCCTGACATTAAATCACTAATTGAAAGCCAAACGCCCGATTCTTGATTTTGTTCGTCGTCATCCTCTAAATCAAGTTCGAGATTAGAATTAAGTGGGTCAAAATTTGTCATTGTATCTCCAAAAAGTTTTTCTGAATAACTTTAATAATTGGTTGACTGATATAACCTTTACAAGTCCCTGGTTAGTGTTGGGTTTCACCGTATTCAACCCAATCTACATAGAGATCTTTTTGTCGGTCAAATCATCTCTAATGCTTACTATTAGTTGGGTTTCACCGTATTCAACCCAACCTACATAGAGATCTTTTTGTCGGTCAAATCATCTCTAATGCTTACTATTAGTTGGGTTTCACCGTATTCAACCCAACCTACATAGAGATCTTTTTGTCGGTCAAATCATCTCTAATGCTTACTATTAGTTGGGTTTCACCGTATTCAACCCAATCTACATAGAGATCTTTTTGTCGGTCAAATCATCTCTAATGCTTACTATTAGTTGGGTTTCACCGTATTCAACCCAACCTACATAGAGATCTTTTTGTCGGTCAAATCATCTCTAATGCTTACTATTAGTTGGGTTTCACCGTATTCAACCCAACCTACATAGAGATCTTTTTGTCGGTCAATCATCTCTAATGCTTACTATTAGCATCATTTAGATCATTGGCTGCTGAAACTAAATAGTTAGCAACACCCATTAATCCTTGAGAGGTTTGATTGAGTTGATTGCAAACTTCTGCTGCTGCTTGTTCTGATTCTTGTCTTCCTTGTTGATAAGTTTCATTAGCTTGTTCAAAGTATTCGGTTAAATTATCATTCCAAGTTTCTAAGCCTCGATTAAAGTTATGAATCAGGTTTTCATAGGCTTGATTAATTTTCCTTGATTCACTTCCTAGAGTTCTCGCTATGTCTTGAATTTGCGCTAAACGGTCAGCAGACGTTAAGCCTGTTGTATTGGCTAAATCACTAACAGCTTTTGTGGTTATTTGAATTTTCTCCATACTTTCAATAACTTGTTCAGCCATATTTTTAGCGTCTTCTTGGAAAACTCTTTGTAATTCTTTAACCACTTCCTCTAAGCCTTCTCGCTGTCTTCCTAATGTTTCTTCTAGGAGATTATTTTGTTGTTCAAAAAACTGATTGAGTGAGTTTTGATAGGTAATGCGGAAGTTTTCTAATTCTTGCTGTACGGTTTGACGGGTATTTTGCAACATTGAATCAATATTAGTTAATGTTCCATTCAAGTTATTACTAGCATTACTCATCATTTGCGAGGCTTCATGACCAACGCGAGTCAGGGTATTGGATTGTTCTACAAAAGCGTTATTCGCTTCTTGTAAAATATCTTGAGTAGAAGTTTGCACTTCTTCGAGCATTGTTCTTTGCTGTTGTGCTTGAGTTCTGAGAGTAGTTTGTAATTCTTCTCGTATTTGTTGGAACGTATTTGCTGTTTCTTCCGCACTTTCAGCAAAAGCGTGGCGTTGAGTTTCTAAACCTGAAATACTCTCATTGATTGCTTGAGTAATACTGGTTTGTAAGTTCTCGCTGGCGTTACTCATCATGTCAGAGGCTTCATTCCCAACGCGAGTCAGCGTATTTGATTGTTCTACAAAAGCGTTATTCGCTTCCTGTAAAATACCTTGAGTAGAAGTTTGGACTTCTTCAAGCATGGTTCTTTGCTGTTGTGCTTGAGTAGTGAGTGCTTGTTCTAAGTCTTCTCGTATTCCTCGGAAAGTCGTAGAGGCTTGTTCAGCACTTTCAGCAAAAGCTGTTCGTTGGGCTTCCATTCCTGAAATACTTTGATCAACTGCATGATTAATATTTGTCGCTACTTGTTGCATTACACCTTGAGTATCGGTTTTAAACTGCTCTAAAATTTGTTGTAGGTTTTGAGCAAAGGCTTCAAGTTGTCCAATAGTTTGTTGTTGGAATTGTTGAATCGTTTGAATAGATGTCGCCAAACTTTCAGAAATTCCTCCTAATTCTTCTTTCAGTTCTTTAACTGCACTGGAAGCCTCTTGAGTCATTGCTGCGCTTTCATCAAGACGAGTCATTACAGGTTCAATAACTTCTGTTTTCAGTTCTGCAATTAAAGTTTTTAGAAGTTCTTGACGCTGGTTTTCAATGGTTTGGCGTTGTAGGTTGAGATCCGTTCTAATTGTTCTAATTTCTTCAAAAGTTGGTTTTAAAGCGGTTGCAACTTCCTCGCCAATTATTTCAGGTTTCAGATGACTTAACTCCTGCAACGTTTCGTTTTGAGTTTTAAGATCTGTTCTGACCTCTTGGAAACTCGGTTTTAAAGCGTTCGCAACTTCTTCCCCAATATTTTGAGCGTTGAGAGTTACTAGCCCTTCCACTTTTTTAGCAATTTTGCCTAATTGTTCAATGGGATCTGGAGGTTGATTACGATTATTTTGCTCGCGAATTTTCGGCATGAGAGAATTACGGCGTATTCGTTTTAAGGTTTCGCTAGCAGCAAGAATAAAAATAAATAAACTTGCGCCACCTAAGCCCCAAAGAGAAGTCGTAAAAGCAGTTTTCATTCCTGCTAAAAGTTCAGTGCTATTGTTTAGAAGTGCATCAGTATTGTTGATATTTTCTAAAGCAATGCCTTGTAAGCCTTGAGAAATCCCCCAAAAAGTTCCTAAAATTCCGATCGCGGTTAGTAAAGTGGGAACAAAATGTAATGGACTGCGAATATTTCCTTTATTAAAAATAGAAAGGTCACGATTTTTACTAATTTGGTTTGCTTTTTTGCCAGTTTGCCTGTAATAGCTCAATAAAAGAGAGATTTCAATAAAAAATCCAATTATGAAAATGATCCTCACAGTGTTGATAAAAAATAAGTTATTTGTTTCGATCGCGCTCAACATACTGATTAAAACTCCTCACTATTTTTCCTTTGAATCAATTGCGTTAACTCTTGTTCAGTTAACATTTCTTCAGCAACCCGCACAGGAAGATGGGCTGCATTCCAATGTCCGTTAATGGGTTCGCGCAAACGAACACTGTAAAGCGGTTCTTCACTCTCTGTTTCTTCATCCAGAACGAGATATACTGTTTGGGGATAATTCCGTAAGAGTCGCAGTTGCAGGTTACTTTTGAGATCGCGCAGAGACAGAGCCAAACCTGCATTGTGATCTAAAAGTTGCTCAGATACTTGTTTCCAAGCATGATTAACGGCGATAATTTCTGTTATTAGTGTTTCAGGAGGAGGGTTGAGTTCCATAAACCCAGTACCATTCTTGAACTATAAAGCGAAGTCATCTCAAATGCAGACTTCATTGCTAAAAACGTTAATTCTTTTTTTGTATCACTTATAAGCCCTGTTAAGGTAACAATTTTATTTAGATTTAAACAAACTTGATTCGGGATTGGTTAGTTATATTTATGTGATAAAAATCATTTTTTTGATTCCGTTACCTCTTTTCTAATGGCGTGTGAACCGCAAATCTAAAACTATTGTGATGTTTTTAATTTCGTGTTCATTTTTACAGTTTCATGATCCTGTAGCGACCAAAATTCTGGAACAAACAACGTTAGTGAGCCATCGTTCCTATGACAAATCAGTCCCCTCTACCGACAATCGTCGTTATGCACGGTGATGAAACAGGAGAAGACCTTTTAGCCGAGGCTTTGCGGGTTTTGCAGCCTGCGGTTATTCGCCAACCGTTAGAATTTGTTGATTACGATCTCAGTCTCAAAAATCGTCGGGAGACTAAAAACCAAGTGGTTTGGGATTCAGCAGCAGCCACTTGTAAGACGGGATTGGCTTTAAAGGCTGCAACGGTTACCCCCGAAACAGCAGGAGATGTGGGTAGCCCAAACGCGATTTTGCGGGAAGCCTTACAGGCTTCTGTGATTTTACGAACGGGTCGACGCATTCCCCAGATTCGCCCCATTGGGGGGGTTCATGCTCCGATTACCATTGTCCGCATGGCGGTAGATGATGCGTATGGGGCGAAGGAATGGCGAGAAACCACAGAGACAGGAGATGAAATTGCTTGGCGGACTTCCAAGATTAGTCGATCCATCTGTCGAACCGTTGCTGAATTTACATTTTCCCATGCGAAACAGACAGGCGCGAAAGTGTTTGGCGGACCGAAATTTACAGTCAGCGCCACCTATGAAGGGATGTTCAAAGAAGAACTGGATGCTGCTGCCAAGCGTTATCCTGAAGTGACCTATCAACCACTGTTAATTGATGCGACCTTTGCGCTTTTACTGCAAAATACTGGAGAAGCCCTAGTGATTCCCGCCTTAAACCGAGATGGGGATTTACTCTCAGATATGGTTTTACAGATGTATGGAAGTATCGCGGGGTCAGAAAGTTTAGTGATGGGCTTTGACTCGGAGACGTTCCAAGTGAAAAATGTTATGGCAGAAGCCCCTCATGGCACTGCCCCTGCCCTTTATGGTAAAAATATTGCCAACCCGATGGCGATGATTTTAGCCAGTGCAGCCCTTTTAACCTATGTGGGAACAACCACAGCCGATCGCGCATCCCGATCCATCTATGAATCCGTATTTGAAGCCATCTATGAAGGGAAAGCCACCCCTGATCTCGGCGGACAAATGACAACTTCTGAGTTTACTGATGAGGTCATTCGTAAAATTAAAACCAAGCTAGAAGTCTGGTCAACCCTGGAATCCAGTTAAGGGTTTTCCAACCGAGAACTCATCAAACTTAACCACATCCCTTGGGAAGCGGTTAAGACTCTCTTTAAGAGCTAGCAACTACCATCGAGGCAATATAAGATCAGCGAGCTTAATTTTGCAAGCGCCAGATGATGATCTCGATCAGGTATAATTTTCAGGCTAAAGTGTGTGACTTGTTCGAGATTGACTGTCCAGTCTTCACATTGAAATGTTGTTCCTGGCGGGCTAAACGTATAATCTTGCTCAAGCACCTTCTCAAAACTTTGACCGCCATTGTGAGAAACTGAAATTTGAAGCACTTGCGTGCGACTCACTTCCACCTCCTCGATTTCAAGTTGGATTTTCCGAATCACCTGGGGTTGATCGAAAACGAGGGTGATGGTTTGAGGTCCAGAAGTCGCAGCAGCCCAATAAGTTGCTCCTTTGCCGTGCTGCTGATCAAATACCCGTTCAATCGGGTGATCTGAATCTTCAGAAGTGAGTTGAACGGTTGCTATGTTGATAATATCTAACTCACCAGTTGTTGCTGAGCGGGGATTTAAGGGTCCCGAATCCACAATTTCTTTTCGCATTGTGCCTCCTGAAGTTGACAATTCCGCCTCGTCCTGTTGGGATCGTAAAAGTTCGACAGACTCAACCTTATGACTATCGGCAGATACGGTTAGGGGATGGATGAAAAACAGCCCCAACAAAATGATTAATACTAGTCCGCTCCCTCTAATTCCAGCCATAATTTTTATTTTAGTCGTTTTAGTCATTTGTAGAACTAGCCGAAGCGTCCAGAGACATAATCTCGCGTTACTTCTTGCTGAGGATCGCCGAAAATGAGTTTTGTTTGATTATATTCAGCCAAATAGCCCACTTTACCGCCACGATCTGTAGCAACAGCATTAAAAAAGGCAGTATAGTCAGCCACTCGGCTTGCTTGTTGCATATTGTGAGTGACGATGATAATGGTATAGTCTTCTGCAAGCTCTTTCATTAACTCCTCTATCTTGAGGGTGGAAATTGGGTCTAACGCGGAGCAGGGTTCGTCCATTAGCACCACTTCGGGATTAATGGCAATGGTGCGGGCAATACAGAGTCGCTGTTGTTGCCCACCAGATAAGGAAAATCCATTGTCTTGCAGCTTGTCCTTAACTTCATCCCAGAGCACTGCTCGTCGGAGAGAAGTTTCTACCAGTTCATCAAGATCCCCGCTATAGTTATTGACTCTCGCCCCATAAGCAATGTTGTCATAAATTGATTTGGGAAAAGGATTAGGCTGCTGGAAGACGATGCCAATGCGACGGCGAACCTCAATTGGGTCAATATTTTTGGCATAAATATCTTGGTCATGGTAAGTAATTTGACCGTCAAGACGGAAACCGTTGATTAAATCATTGAGTCGATTAAAACAGCGCAGTACCGTGCTTTTACCACAACCAGAAGGACCAATTAAAGCAGTAATTCTATTTTTAGGGATGTCGAGAGAAACATCACGCACCGCTTTAAACTTACCATAGTAAATATCACAGGCTTTAGCCCGCAAAACAAGGTCTGTTGAGAAGGCAGGTGTGTTAGTTGATTCAGCGTTATCCATTGACTCAATTCTCTCCAATTAGGACAGTGTTTTTTTAATAAGTTCTCTGTCGTGTTGCCCAGCGAGCAGCGATACTGGTGGTTAATACCAGCAACACCAGAATAAATGCCCCTGCCCAAGCGAGTTCCTGTTGTGGCTCAAAGGGAACAATGGCAAAGTTATAAACTAGCACCGCTAGACTAGCAATGGGATTGAAAATGCCGTTGGGCCAAAACTGAGAAAACAGTGCTGTGAAAATCAGGGGTGCTGTCTCTCCCGCCGCCCGCGCGATCGCGAGAGTAATGCCAGTAATAATGGCTGGTGTGGCAGCAGGGAGAACCACTTTTAAGACCGTTTGATAATTCGAGGCTCCCACTCCCACTGAAGCCCAACGGACTTCTTGGGGAACAATCTTCAAGCCTTCGTCTGTCGTCCGAATAATCGTCGGCAGCATCAAGATCGCCAAAGCCACCCCCCCAGCGACCGCCGAAAATCCAGTTAAGTTAGAACTCACTAAAAGGGCATAAACAAAAACCCCTGCAATAATCGACGGAACACCACTAAGTACGTTCGTGGCAAACTGAATATTTTTAGCCAGCTTGCTCCCTTCGCTAAATTCTGATAGATAAATGGCTGCCATAATGCCAAATGGAACGGAAATAAGCGTGGCAATGGCAACAATAATTAGCGTCCCGAAAATGGCGTTTGCAATCCCTCCTCCCTCCAGACCAGGCGGGGGGGGTAGCTGTGTAAAGAGAGCTAAATCGAGACGACCAATACCACGCACGAGCACCAAAGTCAGCACCAAGACGAGGGGAATTAATGTGACTACCATGCACAAAGTTGCTAAGGTGGTCATGACGATATTAAAAATAGTTCTGCCACTGGAGGTATTCTTTTTTAGCCCTTGCATCTCAAAGGTCTGAATGGGGGAACTGGGAAAGTTAGTCACATCAACACCTCAAAAAACATCGTTACAACTACTGGTACTTAGCCTGCACTCGACTCACAATCATCTGCGCTAACACATTGACGATTAGTGTCATTGCAACGAGCACAAATGCTGCATACATCAGCGCCGAAACTTGCAGTCCTTTTGCTTCTGCGAACTGGTTCGCTAACAGAGAGGCAATGGTATTGGCAGGGGCTAAAATCGAAATATTTAACTGATTTGAATTGCCAATAATCATGGTCGCTGCCATGGTTTCACCCATTGCTCGACCTAAAGCGAGCATTGTACCGCCAACAATCCCAGAAAAGGCAGCAGGAATTAATACTCGAAAAATGGTGCCCCAACGGCTCGCGCCGAGACCTAAAGAAGCCTGTCGCAGGTCAGGGGGTAAAGCTGCTAGAGAATCTCGGGAAATAGCAGTAATAATCGGTAAAACCATAATCGCTAGAATCACTCCTGCTGGGAGCATTCCAGGTCCCACTGGAGACGTTCTAAACAGAGGAATCCAGCCCAAATTTGTATGTAACCAGTCGCCAATGACCTTTAGAAAGGGAATCAGCACAAAAATTCCCCATAAACCATAAACAACGCTGGGAATGGCTGCTAGGAGTTCCACTAAGAACACCAGTACGGTGCGAATCCGTAGGGGGATAAAATCCTCGCTCAAAAAAATGGCAGTTCCTAAACCAAGGGGAAAAGCAATGATGAGCGCAATTAAAGAACTAACTAGCGTGCCGTAAATCATTGGCAGTACCCCATATTCTTGTCGCCCCGCCACGGGATTCCAAGAACTGGTGACTAAAAAGCCAAATCCAAATTCTTGCATGGCTGGCACAGCTTGCATCAAGATCACAAGGGTAATCGCTGCTAAGAGTAAACCAACGGCAATGGCAAAAGCAGCAGTTGCAGCAGCAAAGCCCTGATCGAATTTTTTCTCCGTGTTTGAGCGACCTCTCTGAGAAGGTAATGAAGATGATGTCTTGGCAGTCACAGTAGCCTCAATGCGTTATAAGATGAACTAGGAGCTTTGGAAAAAGACTTTAAAGGTTATCTGACCGTAATCGTGTAATCTGGACTGATCTTGTCTGCTGCTTCAGCAACTCGTTCCCTGACATTTTTAGGAAGAGGGATATAGCCTAACTGTGGAGCAATCTCTTGCCCTTCATTCAGACCAAACTCAATCATTACCTCCATTGCTTTGGCAAGAGTGGGATCGTCATACTGCTCGAAAGCCAGCATCCAAGTATAAGTCACGACTGGATAAGACTGATTGCCTTCAGGGTCTGTGATAAAGGCTCGGAGATTCTCTGGGAGTTCCACAGCAGCGAGAGTAGCCGATGCAGTCTGCTCATTCGGCTCAATAAAATTACCCGAGGCATTTTCAAGGGAAGCCATTGCAAGATTATTATTGACGGCATAGCCATATTCGACATATCCGATCGCGCCTGTGGTCTGTTGCACCTGAGCCGTTACCCCTTCATTTCCCTTTCCCCCGACAAAAGTTCCTTGGGTCGTGGGCCACTGAACACTTTTGCCTTCTCCAATTTCTTTTGTCCATTCTTCGCTGATTGCACTTAAATGCTTAGTGAAGACTCCAGTGGTTCCACTGCCATCAGAACGGTGAACGACCGTGATTTTACGATTAGGAAGTTCAAATTCAGGATTAGCCTGCGCGATCGCGGGATCACTCCAATTCGTAATTTTACCTAAAAGTATATTGACATAAGCATCTCGGGTCAGCTTCAGACCAGACTCGACATTGGGTAAATTATAGGTGAGGACAATACTGCCCGCCGTCATCGGCAACAAAATCACTCCTCTGTCAATCTTCGTGATTTCCTCATCTGTCATCGCAACATCACTAGCCCCGAAATCCACTGTCTCTGAACTAAACTGTTCAACACCAGCCCCACTCCCCACTGACTGATAGTTCACTTCTAGTTGCGGGTGCTTCTGGTTCATCTCGACAAACCAGTTTTGATAGAGGGGAGCGGGAAAAGATGCTCCTGCGCCTGTCATGCGAATATTCTCGCTGAAAACGTTCTGTTCTTCACTTCCGTTAGTTGTCGTGTCCCCACCACAAGCAGTTACACCGACTGCTAAAAGCGTGGAAAAAAGAACCAACCCCAATTGTTTTGGAAAGCGAGCTTTATACACTTGTGGTTTCATGGTTTTATAATTCAATCAAGGAAATGCTGAGTTCAAATGACTTGCAAAAATGAAGTGATATAGCAGTACGTATTCAGGTTAGGACAGGGTTAGACTCTAAAATCTAGTTACAGACTATTGGGGCAAGTTCCCTATTGCCGAGTGCGTAGCACTATATCGGTTCTTTACTCCTCTCAATTTGCGATCAACGGTTAATGTCTTATATCACTTAACTAAGTATATTTAATTGAATTTACTTAACTATTTTCACGATAAATGCTTGTGGTAAAGAAAAGGTTATGTTAAAGTAAAATTTTTGCTAACAAATCCCAGAACTGTTTCTCCTCCTAAAATGAATGAGAGATCATACGCAGCAACAGAACACCCATGTTAATTTCTCTCAGAATTGAGAACTTTGCTTTAGTCGATGAACTGGAACTTGATTTAGGTACAGGCTTAAACGTGCTCACGGGGGAAACAGGCGCGGGAAAATCCATTATTCTCGACGCGATCGATGCTGCACTCGGGGGAAAGGTTAACAGCCGTTTCATGCGTACAGGCAGCGAAAAAGCCCTTGTAGAAGCCACGTTTTCCCTCACTCCCGCCATTCAAAGTTGGTTAGAAGCCCAAGAAATTGATTTACTCGATGATCAAACCTTGGTTTGTAGTCGCGAAATGTCCCAGAAAGGAAATGGACTCCGATCGCGCTCTCGGGTTAATGGCGTTTTAGTCAACCGTCAATTAATTAATGAACTCCGCAGCTATTTAGTGGAAATTACCGCCCAAGGGCAAACCGTAGCGTTGATGATTCCCGCCCGTCAGCGAGAATTGCTGGATACCTATGGTGGACAGTCGTTACTTGCACAACGCAAAGCAGTGGCGAAGGCTTATGAAACCTATAGCCAGTGTAAGGATGCTCTCGAAACGAGACGACAAACCGAACAAGAACGGTTGCAACGGTTAGACTGGATTCAGCATCAGTTAGAAGAACTGCATTCAGCGCAACTCGACCAAGAATCGGAATTAGAAGACTTAGAACAAGAGCGCGATCGGCTGCTTCATGCCGTAGAATTACAACAACTCAGTTATCAAGTGTATCAAACCCTTTATCAGCGCGATGATGAAGCCCCAGCCGGAACCGATATTCTTGGGGATGCAGAGAATCTCTTAACAGAAATGGTGCAGTATGATTCCCAGCTTGCGCCCTTATTAGAAATGGTACAAAATGCGATGACGCAAATTGTAGAAGCGGGACAACAGATTTATGCTTATGGGGAAGGGTTAGAATCGGATCCAGATCGGTTGTCGGAGGTAGAAGATCGGATTCGGACATTAAAACAAATCTGTCGCAAATATGGTCCTGACTTAAAAGACGCGATCGCGCACCAAAAAGACCTCGAAACCGAACTCAATCGCCTCAATGATTCAGAACAATCTTTAGAAACCCTAGAAGAAAATACGAACGCTGCTTATGAAACCCTGATTCAGGCTTGTTCGATTCTCAGCGAACAGCGAAAAGATGCAGCAGTCCGCTTAGAGGAACAACTGGTTGCAGAACTGAAGCCCTTAGCCATGGAGAAGGTGCAGTTTTACTGTACATTAACCGAAATTGCTCCCAGCGCACAAGGCACAGAAAGCGTGAATTATTACTTTAGCCCCAACCCAGGGGAAACGCCAAAACCCCTTTCCGAAACCGCTTCTGGCGGGGAAATGAGCCGTTTTCTCTTAGCGTTAAAAGCCTGTTTTTCTCAAGCGGAACAAAAATTGCAAACCCTTGTTTTTGATGAAATTGATACGGGAGTTTCTGGAAGAGTCGCCAGCGCGATCGGGCAAAAACTACGTCAACTCGCCCAAAACCAGCAAATTCTTTGTGTCACTCACCAGCCTCTTGTTGCTGCTTTGGCTGACTTTCATTTTCGAGTCGAGAAGCAATTTTCCACCTCTCGCACCACCGTTTCTGTCATGCGTCTGTCTGATCCCGATACCCGTCGTGATGAACTAGCGCAACTCGCAGGCGGTGATAATGACGAGAACGCGATCGCGTTTGCCGATTCCCTCCTCAAACAAGCACAATTATAGTGATCAGTGACCAGTTACCAAAGAACAAAGAACAAAGAACAAAGAACAAAGAACAAAGAACAAAGAACAAAGAACAAAGAACAAAGAACAAAGAACAAAGAACAAAGAACAAAGAACAAAGAACAAAGAACAAAGAACAAAGAACAAAGAACAAAGAACAAATGACAAAGAACAAATGACAAAATCTTGTCTTTTCTGTTAAGGGATTGTTAAGATATATGGGGTAATCTCTCTTCGTAGCCCTATGTCACATCCCACTATCGTCCCAACTAACGAACCACCAGATAAGCCAGAAGAGGCTTGTGCTGTATTCGGTGTTTACGCCCCTGGTGAAGATGTCGCCAAACTCAGCTACTTTGGACTCTATGCTCTGCAACATCGGGGTCAAGAATCAGCAGGTATCGCCACATTTAATGCTGATGGAGTGCGCCTCCACAAAGATATGGGGCTAGTGGCGCGTGTGTTTGATGAAGAAAGTCTCCTCCAACTCCCTGGTAAGTTTGCAGTGGGTCATACCCGCTACTCCACAACAGGTTCCAGTTTGATCGCCAATGCACAGCCTGTGGTCATTCCCACTCGATTAGGCTCACTTGCTTTAGCACACAATGGTAATCTTGTCAATGCTCCAACGCTAAAAAGAAGTTTGGAAAAAGACAATTACGAATTCCTTTCTACCACAGACTCAGAAATGATTGCCGTCGCGATCGCGCAAGAATTAGAATCAGGGAAAGATTGGTTAGACGGTGCGATTAGTGCGTTTAACCGTTGTCAAGGGGCATATAGCCTTGTTATTGGGACACCAGAAGGATTAATGGGCGTGCGCGACCCCCACGGGATTCGTCCGCTAGTCATTGGAACATTTGGTAAAAACTCCCAGCATTATGTTCTCGCTTCAGAAACCGCAGGCTTAGATATTATTGGCGCAGACTATTTACGAGATGTGGAACCTGGGGAACTGGTTTGGATTACTGAAAAGGGATTAGCCTCTTATCATTGGTCAGAAAAACCCGAACCCAAACTCTGCGTTTTCGAGATGATTTATTTCTCTCGTCCTGACAGCATGGTCAATCAAGAAACTCTCTACAGTTATCGTTTGCGGTTGGGACAAGAACTGGCGCAAGAATCTTATGTAGAAGCTGACTCTGTGATTCCTGTTCCTGATTCTGGTATTCCCGCCGCGATCGGATTTTCTCATGAATCGGGGATTACCTTTGAAGAGGGATTAATCAAAAACCGCTATGTGGGACGAACCTTTATTCAACCCACTCAGAGTATGCGGGAATCTGGGATTCGGATGAAATTAAATCCCCTCAAAGATGTCATTGCTGGGAAACGGATTATTATTGTGGATGATTCCATTGTTCGAGGAACAACCAGTCGGAAAATTGTACAGGCGTTACGAGATGCGGGCGCGATCGAAGTTCACATGAGAATCTCTTCTCCCCCAGTCACTCATCCTTGCTTTTATGGAATTGATACCGATAACCAAGACCAATTGATTGCAGCAACAAAATCAGTCGATGATATTGCCAAACAAATTGGTGTTGACTCTTTAGCTTATTTAAGTTGGGAAGGAATGCTAAAAGCAACAGGAGAAAACCCTGATCATTTCTGTTCCGCTTGTTTTACTGGCGATTATCCTATTGAAATTCCTGATCAAGTAAAGCAAAGTAAATTGTTATTAGAACAAAATGTTTCTAGTTAAGTTAGTAATTTTCTAGCTTCATGAGATAAGTTGTTGATTTTTGTTCTTGGTTCTTGGTTCCTTGTTCTTTGGGAACTGATAACTGGTCACTGGTCACTGTTTGTTAGTTACTTTTGTAATTGATTACTTTTGGTTTTTTTAATATGTTCTGCTACCTTTTTCTTTCGGGTTTCCCGTGAAGATAAATCAGAGGGAGCATCTTGCAATAAATGTTCAGGATGTCCACCCCGCCGCTCAACAATCGTTTGACGAGGTTGTAACCGTTGTAAATGTTCAGAAAGGAGACGTTTTACCAATTCCTCTGATGTCGTCTTTTCTTTAGCTAATAAGGAATACTCTAATGGTTGCTACATAAGACTGGTTTAACAATCCCCCCTAGCCCCCCTTAGTAAGGGGGGGGTGGGGGGATCGGTATGTAGCAGGCTTTTTTGTATTTCATATAAAATTTCGACTAAATATCTTTCACTTTCTGGATCTAATTGTAAATATAACATCACTTATTTTGTCCTCAATTATCTTATTTTATATTGCCATTAGTTATCAATCGGTCGCAAACATTGACCAATTTGATCTTATATCTGGTTTATCATAAAGTCAGAAAAAGCCGAGTCAGAAGGGAAGGGGTGATTAAGGCAAGATGATGACAACCCTTAAACTTGAACCAGGAATCACACTGAGCGAAAACGAATTTTATGCTCTTTGTCGCCAAAATCCCGACATAAAATTTGAACGGACTTCCGATGGAGAATTGATTATTATGCCACCGACAGGTGGAGAAACCGGGCAAACCAATGCTGAATTAATCGCTGATTTCATTTTCTGGAATCGTCAAACCAAACTGGGAGTCATTTTTGATTCTTCTACTTGCTTTCGATTACCCAAAGGCAGTGATCGTTCTCCTGATATTTCTTGGGTGAAAAAAGAACGCTGGGAAGCACTGACGCTAGAAGAAAAACAGAAATTTCCGCCTTTGTGTCCTGATTTTGTATTAGAACTTTTATCTCCGAGTGATAATCTTTCTCAAACTCAAGCAAAAATGCTGGAATACCTTTCTAATGGCATACAATTGGGTTGGCTGATTATTCCCCAAACGCAACAAGTCGAAATTTACCGTCAAGATCAACCCATCGAAATCTTACAATCTCCTGCTGAACTTTTTGGAGAAACAATATTACCTCAATTTACCCTTAATTTAACTTGGCTTTGGCAACAGAGTAAACACCTGTAAACTATTTATTTGAAATTAGCAATTTTCTCTAAATCAATTAGTAGGGTGGGCAATGCCCACTACTGAAACCAGAGATTTTCTATCAATCAATTTAAAACTGCTAGAGAGTTAAGATGAGAGGAGCGTCTTAGTGATTTAAGTTCAGTTTTAATCATGCTGCATCGTCTTCAATCATGGCTGGAAAATCATGCCTCTAGCCCCTCTTATGGCGGATTAGTTTTACTGTTAATTGCAATTGCGTTCTTTGGTGCAGCAACGAATACAATGGTGGGTTGGTTGTATGCCCTGAGTGGTCTCATTTTTGCACTTTTAGGGCTGGCTGCGGTACTACCGCCAAGAGCTTTAAAACCGCTTCAAGTGCGACGATCTCCCATTTATCCCGTGAGTGCAGGAGATGAACTAACACTAGAGTTAATTATAGATAATCCCACCCCACAATCAAAAACACTGTTGCAAGTCATTGATCAGTTACCATCAGCTTTAGGAAAACCTCCACAACGCGCGATTGAAGTCATTCCCCCCAAAGAAAGTTATGACTGGATTTACACCACAGAAGCGAAACAACGAGGAATTTATCATTGGTCACAGGTCCATTTACGCACCGCCACCCCTCTAGGATTATTTTGGAGTCGTCGCAGTCGTCAGGTGAAGTCGAAAGCGATTGTTTATCCTCTCGTTTTACCCCTAAAACAATGTTCTCTGCTAGATACCATTGGAGAAGAAGATAGCGATCAATTTCCGCAAGAAAGACGGTTTCAAGCAGCAACAATCGGTTTAACGCGAGGGTTACGTCCTTATCGGCGCGGTGATTCTCCTCGTCTGATTCACTGGCGGAGTAGTGCGCGGTATGGAGAGTTACGAGTTCGCGAATTAGAATTGTCGATGGGCGGACAAGATGTGGTGATTTGTCTTAACAGCGCGATCGCGTGGGAAGAACAATTATTTGAAGATGCAGTCATTGCAGCAGCATCCCTCTATTTTTACGCCCTCCGCAGTCAACTCAATGTTAAACTCTGGACAGCACAAGCAGGATTAATTCAATCCCAACAAGAAGTCTTAGAAGTGCTAGCAGCTGTCCAGTTTCAAGAAACACACCAACAGAGTCCCCCTTCATTACCTTTAGTCTGGTTAACTTGCGACCCCACTGAAGTCAAAGACCTCCCTCAGGGGAGTCGTTGGGTCTATTTCTCCCCAGAGGAAACAGATACACCATTGGCGAGTAACTTTTTAGGGTTAACGATTAATACTGCTGAATCATTACAACAACAGTTACAGAAAAGTCCAGAAAGACGATAGTTAAGAGGAATGATCAATTTTTGTTCCCAAAACTTCTAAAAAGGCTTTTAACCATTGCGGATGCGCGGGCCAAGCAGGGGCTGTCACTAAATTACCATCAACGATTGTCTCATGGGCAGGAATCGAAACATATTCTCCTCCCGCCTGGACTACATCGGGACCACAAGCGGGATAAGCGGTGCAGCGTTTTCCTTTTAACACCCCAGCAGCAGAAAGGACTAACAGCCCATGACAGATAGACGCAATGGGTTTATTATTGTCTGCAAAATGGCGAGTGATTTCTAAAACTTTTTCATTTAAGCGAATATATTCTGGGGCGCGTCCGCCGGGAATCACGAGTGCATCGTACTCGTTGGGATTAATTTCATCAAAACTCGCATTTAAGGAAAAATTATGACCAGGTTTTTCGGAGTAGGTTTGATCGCCTTCAAAGTCATGAACCGCCGTTTTGATTGTATCGCCCGTTTTTTTATCAGGACAAATGGCATCCACCGTATGACCCACGGTTTGTAAAGTCTGAAACGGAACCATAATTTCATAGTCTTCCCCAAAGTCACCGACAATCATTAAGATTTTTTTACCATTCATAAGATGAAAGCTCCAGTCAATGCTTTGTTGACGATCATGCCATGTTTTGGCGGTACAGTTCAAAATGTTTTATGGCGACTGAATCCCCTGAATCAACATTTGCACAGAAAATTCTAAAAAGGCATTAAAGTCTTCTTCAGTTTCAATTTTGAGGCGATTATCGAGGGTTAACATCGCTTGACCATGGACGAAAGACCAAGCAACTCTCGCTAAGTTGAGAGAATCACTTTCACAAAACACGCCACTGGCTTGTCCTTCCTGAATAATATTGACTAAGACCATAAACGATTGTTCCGCCACTTCCGCAAGGGAAGCGGACTCGCTACAGCCATCCCGATAATTTCCAAACATCACCCGATAATGGGCAGGATGAGTGAGGGCAAACTTGACATAAGCAATCCCGATCGCGCGCAGTTGGTCTCTCGCATCCTCAGATGACCCGATTTTTGCCTCTTCTAGCCTTTTTCGCAGGGCAATAAACCCCTCCTCGGCAACTGCCATTAACAGGGCTTGTTTCGTTTCAAAATGGCGATAGGGCGCGTTATGAGAGACCCCCACATAACGGGCGAGTTGTCGCAAGGATAAATCGCTGATTCCTTTTTCATTGATTAAGGTAATCGCTGCTTTAATTAAGTTTTCTCGTAACTCTCCATGATGGTAAGTTTTGCTCGTTTTTGAAGTCATAATTTTTAGGTTGACAGTGCCAACATTTTACCCTAAACTAAAAGTTGACAGCGACAACATTGGAGGCAGTGACCAGTGGATAGTTGAGAGTGGATAGTGGATAGTAAAGAAGAAAAAAACTACCCACTTAATAAATGACCAATGACTAATGACTAATGACCAATGACTAATGACTAATGACTAATGACTAATGACTAATGACTAATGACTAATTCTGATGTCCTTCTAAAAAAGTATTCACCGCATCGTCCACAATTGATGCAATTTCCTCGGAAGTGGGGGCGGGGGTAATGCCTAAAATGCGTTGCATTTGATTGATCCCTAAAAACATTCCCACAAATTGTTTCGCAGCCCGTTCACTATCAAAGGGTTTGAGTCTTCCTTGATCCTGTTGATCTTGCAGGTATTTCGCCAGGGCTTGACAACGAGGTTTCGGTCCAGAATTGAAAAATAATTGTCCCAGTTCTGGAAATTGCTGATTTTGAGCAATCACAATCCTTAACAGCGCGATCGCGCGATCAGACAAAACCACCGACATCACCTGTTTTCCAATTGCAGTAAGGGCTTCTCTCGGCGGTAAATTATCCACATCTGCTTCCACTAAAGGCGATAAAATCTGTTCACTTAAATCTTCTACAATCGCACAAAATAAGCCTTCTTTTCCCCCGAAGTAGTTGTAAATATTGCTTTTTGACCCGCCCACTTTCTTAACGATCGCGTCCACACTTACGCCATCGTAACCCCGTTCGATAAATAAGTCCGTTGCTACAGCCAGAATCGCCTTTTTCTTTTGTGTTGAGCGTTCCGTTGATCCTCCCATCTCGGTCTCCTTTGCCAACGACGTATTCCACAATACCGTATCATTGTTGATTTCTAAGGTGTTGACAATACCATACCGTATGGTACGATACGAACAATTGAAATTTTTGTTCTTGGTTCTGCTTGCAACAAACTGAACTGCGGAGAGACCAATCTTGATTTTGCTCATTTAATACCATACTGTACGTTACGATAGAGGTTTTCTGATGCTAACTCATAACAACACAACTCTCGATAAAGACCAAGAAACTGGATATATTGAAAAGCCATCTAAACAAGGAGGAAAGAAACGACTGATTTGGCTAGGGGGGATGTGTTTTCTGGTTGTCGGTGCAATGATCGGTGTTCCGCGCTTTTTTCGTGAACCTTCTTCTCCTCAAGAAACAACAGAAATCAATGCAGTTAGTGTGGAAACGATAACCCTTGAACCGGCTTCTGGTTATGAGATTACTCGTCGTTACACAGGAGAAATAACCGCCCAACGCAGCAGCGAATTAGGATTAGAACGAGGGGGAGAATTAACGGATGTGTATGTGGAAGAAGGCGATCGCGTTGCAAAAGGAGATGCTTTAGCTAAACTGGATACTCGGAATTTAGAAGCACAACGAAAACAACTCGAAGCCCAGCGCGATCGCGCTTTAGCCCAACTGCAACAACTGGAAACGGGTGCGCGGAAAGAAGAGATTGACGCAGCCAAAGCCCGAGTACGGAATCTAGAAAAAGAATTAGACTTAAAACAATCGCAGCGATCGCGCCGTGAGTTTCTGTATCAAGAAGGGGCGATTTCTCAAGAACAAAGAGACGAGTTTGCAACGCAAGCAGAAGCCCTCACCGCCCGTTTAGACGAAGCCAAAAGCCAACTGCAAGAATTACTCAACGGAACGCGGAAAGAAGAAATTATTGCACAACAGGCGACTGTAGAGGAACTGAAAGCCAGTATTCAAGAGATTGATGTCACCCTCAGTAAAAGTATTCTCAAAGCCCCCTTTAACGGGATTGTTTCTAAACGCCATATTGATGAAGGAACCGTGATTCAAACCGGACAACCAGTGATTCGCTTAGTGGAAAATGCAGTTCCCGAAGCGCGGATCGGGCTTCCTGTAGAAATGACAAATGAATTAGAAATCGGATCATCGCAAACCGTCACCATTGATTCGCAAACTTATTCTGCAACCGTTCGCGCGATTTTACCGGAAGTTGATCCGGAAACCAGAACCCAAGTGGTGATTTTAGAACTGGATCAGGCTGCAATTTTAGAAACACATCCCGGACAAACCGTTCGTCTCACCCGCACAAAAACCATTAATAGCGACGGTTACTGGCTACCCTTATCCGCACTAACAAAAGGGATTCGCGGTTTATGGACAGCGTATGTTGTGGTTGAATCCGCCGATGGAAAGGGCTGGGAAGTGCAACAGCAAGCGGTAGAAATTTTACATCAAGACAAAGATCGCGCCTATGTTCGCGGAACCTTACAACCCCATGATCGCATTATCGCCAATGGAACCCATCGTCTTGTTCCCGGACAAACCGTTTCAGTGATTAGTGATCAGTAATCAGTTACCAGTTACCAGTGATCAGTTACCAGTAATCAGTTAGCAGTGATCAGTGATCAGTGATCAGTGACCAGTTACCGAGGAACCAAGAACCAAGAACAAAGAACAAAGAACGAAGAACAAAGAACGAAGAACAAACACCATGGTACGCCCCTTTTATCGCAATATTCGCCTTTTAATCCTCACCATCTTTCTGGTTGTCGCCTGGGGAGTCGCCTCCTTTCAATCCTTACCGCGACAAGAAGATCCCTCCCTCATTCCCCGCACGGCTGTGGTGAAAACCGCTTATTCTGGTGCAAGCGCCGATCGCGTGGAAGCCCTAGTGACAGACACTTTAGAATCGGAAATTACAGAACTGGAAGCGGTGAAAACGATTTCTTCTGACTCCCGAGTCGGATTTTCAACGGTTCAAGTGGAATTAGTGGATACCGTTAAAGATGCACAGCCTATTTGGTCAAAAGTGCGGGATAAATTAGATGATGCAAGCGCAGAGTTTCCCACAGGGGTAGGAGAACCGGAATTAGAAGAAGCCACGATTAAGGCTTATACAATGATTCCCGCGTTAACTTGGACACAGGATTCCGATCCCAATTATGCCATTCTCCGCCGTTATGCAGAAGAACTGGCGGTGGTGATGCGGAGTGTGGATGGAACGGAAGAAGTAGAATTATTCGGCGCACCCGATGAAGAAATCAGTGTGGAAATCAACGCCGAAGATTTAGTCGCAGTGGGGTTATCTCCGCAAGCCTTAGCGAATCGGATTCGTCTCAGTGATGCAAAAGTTTCGGCGGGACAATTACGTAATAATCAGCGTAATCTTGCGGTGGAAGTGGAAAGCGAACTAGAAACCCTCGAACAAATCCGACAGATTCCGATTCAAAATAACCGTGAGGGACAGTTTACCCGTTTAGGGGATATTGCAACCGTAGAACGAGGAATTGAAGATCCCCCGCAACAATTGGCGTTAATCAATGGTCGAAGCGCGATCGCGCTGGGAGTTTTAATGAAGTCTGGGGTACGCATCGATCAATATTCCCAAGTCATTCATCAAAAACTGGATCAGTTTCAGTCTCACCTTCCCCAAGGGATGGAACTCGATCTCATTTTCGACCAAAGTGAATATGTGGCGCAACGGATTAATTCTCTGATTCAAAATCTGTTGTTTGCAGCGATTCTCGTGATTGCGGTGGTATTTGTGGCGATGGGGTGGCGGTCTTCTTTGATTGTGGGAACCGCGCTTCCTTTAACCGTTTGTGCGGTTTTAGGCTGCATGAGTGCGACAGGAATTGCAATCCACCAGATGTCGGTAACGGGATTAATTATTGCATTAGGACTTTTAATTGATAACGCGATCGTGGTTGTCAATGAAATTCAATCGGAATTAGAAAACGGAGTACCTCCCTCCCAAGCAGTTACGAAAACCATCAACTATTTACAAGTTCCCCTCTTTGCTTCCACCTTAACCACCGTCTTTACCTTTTTACCGATCGCGCTGTTACCCGGTGGTGCGGGAGAATTTGTCGGATCAATCTCTATCAGCGTTATCTTTGCGATTATTTCCTCTCTATTGCTTTCTTTAACCGTTGTCGCTGCATTAGCGGGGCGATTGTTAGGACGCATTCCCCCTACAGGATCAAGAAGATGGTGGAATAATGGAATTTCCTTTACTGCGGTTAGCGGTGTCTATCGCTGGAGTCTCAAACAAGCAACCACAAAACCCTTATTAACGGTTGTCCTCACCTTGATGATTCCTCTTGTCGGCTTTGGTGTAGCGGGAAGTCTCGATAAGCAATTTTTCCCCCTTGTCAATCGCGATCAGTTTCAAATTGAAGTTGAATTTTCCTCAGACAGCGCGATCGCGCAAACCAAGACCAAAATTAAACGCGCCCGCACTCTCATCCGCCAGCATTCCCAAGTGAAAGAAGTCCATTGGGTGATGGGAGAAAGTGCGCCCAAGTTCTATTACAACATTACTGGACAACGGCAAAATCAACCCCATTACGCGGAAGCGATGGTGCAATTAACATCAGGGGAAGGGGTACAGGAATTAGTGCAAACTGTCCAAAAAGAACTGGATCAAGCGTTTCCCGAAGCAAGGTTTTTAGTCCGCCAACTGGGACAAGGACCCCCCTACGATGCACCGGTAGAGATGCGGATTTATGGACCGAATTTAGATGAATTACGACGCTTAGGACAAGAAGCCAGAGAAATTCTCGCCTCCATTCCTGATGTCACTCATGCACGAGATGATTTGAGCGAATATCGCCCCAAACTCGGCTTTACCGTGGATGAAGAACAAGCCCAACAAGTCGGACTCGATAACAGCGCGATCGCGCAACAATTAGCAGCCTATCTCGAAGGATCAGTCGGGGGTTCGGTTTTAGAAGCAACAGAAAATCTCCCCGTGCGAGTACGCCTCACCGAAACTGATCGCGCTGATCTCAGTGACCTCACCTCACTTGATTTACGCCCCTCAAATGCGAATGACCGCAACTTCCGTCCCAACTCAGCTTTAGGAGACTTTGATCTGGTTCCACAACGGGCAAAAATTTCTCGCCGTAATGAACAACGGGTGAATACGGTGCAAGCCTTTATTACGGCTGGGGTTTTACCTGCAACAGTTTTAGAAACGTTTCAACAAAAACTAGACGCAGAAAACTTTCAACTTCCCCCAGGCTATTCTTACGACTGGGGAGGGGAACAAGAAGAAAGTAACCAAGCAGTGGGAAACTTACTCCTCTATGTTCCCTTACTCGTCATTGGCATGAGTATTGCCTTAGTCTTATCTCTCAACTCCTTCCGTCAAGCTGCCATTATCGGTTTGATTGCCCTTGGATCCATTGGCATGGCACTATTTTCCCTGTGGCTCTTTGATTCTATCTTAGGCTTTATGGCAATTGTCGGCTCAATGGGCTTAGTGGGAATTGCCATTAACGATTCCATTGTCGTTCTCTCCGCCTTTAACGAAGATCAACGGGCGAAACAAGGCGATCCCAAAGCCATCCGCGATGTTGTCATGAAAGCAACTCGCCATGTGTTAACCACCACTGTCACAACCATGATGGGCTTTGTTCCTTTACTCCTAGAAGGAAATCCCTTTTGGCAACCTCTCGCGATCGCGATCGCCGGTGGCATTGCGGGATCATCTGTGATGGCATTATACTTTGTTCCCGCGATGTATGTCTTATTAATGGTTCGTTTACCCCGACTCTTGCGTGAAAATAAAATGAAATCAACCGCATCCAATCCAACGTAAGGAAAACTAAGGAATGACAGCAGAAATAACGTATGAAGACTTTGCAAAAGTTGACATTCGAGTAGGGAAAATTACTCAAGTTGAACCCTTCCCCAAAGCCCGTAAACCCGCTTATAAACTCTGGATTGATTTTGGAGAACTGGGAATCAAAAAATCAAGTGCACAAATCACAAAACTCTATACTCAAGAAGAATTAATCAGTCAACAAATTCTTGCTGTTGTTAACTTTCCCCCGCGACAAATTGCCGATTTTATGTCGGAAGTTTTAGTCTTAGGAGTGGTTTTAGAGAATGAAGAAGTTGCCCTCATTCAGCCCGATCGCGCGGTAGAATTAGGAAAACGGGTCTCTTAAAGTCAACTTAACCGCTCATTCGTTAAACTCATGTCAACTTCCTGACCAACGGTCACGCCTTGCAAAGCGTGAGGACAGGTGCTTTCCTAAACGGAAGGCGTAATCTCTGACTGATATACTTCAGATTGCAGCAACTTATAATTTTCTAGTCAATGGAAGAGTTTATTGAGGAAAACATTACTCAACCTGATCCGCAGAGATTAACTAAAGTTATTTTTTGGGAACAAACCATAGCATGGGGAGGAATTCTATTGCTCATTCTTGCAGCCCTGATTGCAGCGTGGTGGGTTAATCACAGAGAAAATTAATCTTAAATTATTTCTAAGCACTCCTGAAAAATTACAGTCATCTTCACTCTCATGAGGTAGGTTCTAAGTTTTGGTTCTTTGTTCTTTGGTAACTGGTCACTGGTATAAGATAGATGAAGAACTTAAAAGCATAAACAGATTTGCCTTGATAGAAGCAGAAACCCTTGACTTGTTGGAATGGCGACGCTTAGGTGAACATCTAGCGACCTTTACGAGTACAAAACTCGGGGCGTATGCAGCCCGTCATCTTCCTATTCCAGACAACCGTGAAACCAGCTTAACGCTACTGACAGAAACCAAAGAAGTTTATGCACTGGAAGAAAACTTAACCAGTGGTTGGAAATTTGATGGCATATATGATTTCAGTTCCGCGTTAGAACGCGCCGAATATAAGGGCATTTTAGAAGGAGAAACCCTGTTGCAAATTGCGACAACGTTAGCGGGAATGCGACGGTTACGGCGGGTGATTGATGAGTTAGAAGACTCCCCTCGGCTAAAAGAACTGATTTCGCAGATCCGAACTTATCCCGAATTAGAAAAAGAAATTAATCGCTGTTTGGATGATAAAGGGAAAGTCACCGAACGAGCGAGTCCTAAATTAGGAGAAATTCGGCAAAATCTAAAAGAACGGCGCGATCGTATCTACCAGAAGTTGCAAAACATCATGCAGCAACAAAGCGGTGCGATTCAAGAACCAGTAATTACCCAACGCGGAGAACGATTTGTGTTACCAGTCAAAGCGGGACATAAAGAGTCGATTCGCGGTATAGTTCATGACAGTTCTGGGAGTGGTGCCACCCTGTATATTGAGCCCAATTCGATCGTAGAATTAGGAAATCAACAGCGACAGTATCTCCGTCAAGAAAAACGAGAAGAAGAGCGGATTTTGCAGGCTCTGACGGAAGAAGTTGCTGAGGTCAAAGAGGATTTAGAATTACTGTTAGCCATTGCCACTAAATTAGACTTGGCAACAGCGCGATCGCGCTACAGTTTATGGTTAGAAGCCAATCCCCCCCAGTTTGTAGAAAGTAACAGTCGCGAACCGATTACCCTCCGTCGCCTCCGTCACCCGCTTCTGGTGTGGCAGCACCATCATGAACAGGGAACCCCCGTTGTCCCCATTGATGTGCAAATTGACCCAGAAACTCGCGTTGTCGCGATCACCGGTCCCAATACAGGGGGAAAAACAGTCACTCTCAAAACAGTTGGGTTAGCAGCATTAATGGCAAAAGTGGGCTTATTTATTCCCGCGAAAGAACCCGTAGAAATTCCGTGGTTTGAACAAGTATTAGCCGATATTGGTGATGAACAATCTATTGAACAAAGTCTTTCCACGTTTTCGGGTCATATTCGCCGAATTACAAGAATTATTGACGCATTACACCCTTCATCAATCGACCATCCAGAAGCCAATGAAGATGCGGATGGGGAAACCATCAAACTGTCTTTAGTCTTATTGGATGAAGTCGGTGCTGGAACTGATCCGGCAGAAGGCAGCGCGATCGCGATCGCGCTCCTACAATATCTTGCAGCCCGAGTCCGTTTGACCATTGCCACGACCCATTACGGCGAACTAAAAGCCCTCAAATATCAAGATGAACGCTTTGAAAACGCCTCTGTTGAATTTGACGATGAAACCCTCTCTCCCACCTATCGCTTGTTATGGGGAATTCCAGGGCGGTCTAATGCCCTGACCATCGCCCGTCGCTTGGGCTTAGATCCTGAAATTCTTGATTTAGCTAAAAACAAAATGGGAGGTTATTCAGAAGATATCAACCAAGTGATTTCTGGCTTAGAAAAACAACGACGAGAACAAGAAGAAAAAGCCCGAGAAGCCCGTCAACTCCTTGAACAAGCGGAGAAATTTTATCAAGAAGTTTCCAGTCGCGCCAAAGCCCTTGAAGCCCGAGAAGCGGACTTAAAACGGTCCCAGGAACAAGCGGTGAATGAGGCCGTCTCGGAAGCCAGACAAGAAATAGCGCAAGTCATTAAGCAGTTACAGCAGGGACAAAAAACGGGACAAGCAGCGCAAAAAGCAACAGCAACTGTTAATGAAATTGCGGGTCGTCATCGTCCGCAACCCGAAACCCCGAAACCGAAACCCCAGTATCAGCCACAAGTGGGGGAACAAGTGCGACTCCCCAAATTTAATCAAACGGGAGAAGTGCTAACCGCCCCCAATGCAGAAGGAAAACTTACCATCCGTTTTGGGTTAATGAAAATGACCGTTTCTCTAGCAGATATTGAATCGCTAGACGGGAAAAAACCAGAACTTCCTCAGAAGCAGCAAAAAGCATCCACTTCTACCCCGAAAAAGTCCGCCAGTGAAGCCCCAACGGTGCGCACTGAAAGTAACACCCTTGATATTCGTGGGTATCGGGTTGCCCAAGCCGAAAGCCAACTGGAAAACACCATTCGCTCTCAAAACAGGGGTGCATTATGGGTGATTCATGGCAAAGGAACGGGAAAACTGCGTCAGGGAGTACAAGAGTTTCTGAAGCAGCATCCGCAAGTGGAACGCTATGAAACAGCACCACAAAATGAAGGAGGATCGGGAGTCACTGTGGCTTATTTGAAATCATAAAACTTATATGTTGAATAAAAATACGATCTTTTTTGGGTTACTTCTCTTTATTCCCATTTCACTACTGGGTCATTGGTTGCATTGGGATGAAGTCAGTATATTTTTGACTGCCTCTTTAGCGATTATTCCCCTTGCTGCTTTTATGGGGGAAGCAACCGAAGAAATTGCTATAGTTGTTGGTCCTACGCTCGGTGGACTTTTAAATGCCACCTTTGGCAATGCGACCGAACTGATTTTAGCGTTTATTGCCTTAAAAAGTGGTTTGATTAGTGTTGTGAAAGCAACGATTACTGGCTCAATTATTAGTAATTTGTTACTGGTTATGGGCTTTGCGATGCTTTTAGGCGGGTTACGCTATAAAGAACAAGTTTTTCAGTCGGAAGTGGCAAGAGTGAATGCCTCATCGATGAATTTAGCTGTCATTGCAATTTTGCTTCCAACCGCAGTGGAACATACTTCTAATGGGATTGGAGAAGAAACATTACAAACGCTATCCGTTGCTGTTGCCATTGTTTTAATTATTGTTTACGGACTCACCCTCTTATTTTCCATGAAAACTCATTCTTATTTGTGTGAAGTGGGAGAAATTGATCAACAGTCCTCTTCTGCAATGGAATCTGGAGACAAAATCCCAGAAAAAAAACCGGAAGATGTTAATCTCTGGTTTTGGCTAGGGATTTTATTGGTGGTTACGATTACAGTTGCAATTGAATCCGAATTATTAGTAAATTCTTTAGAATCAGCCACTGAAAGTTTAGGGCTTACTGCTCTCTTTACTGGGGTTATTCTATTACCCGTAATTGGGAATGCAGCAGAACACTTTACAGCAGTTACTGTTGCTATGAAAAATAAAATGGATTTATCTTTATCGGTTGCCGTTGGTTCCACACTTCAAATTGCTCTATTTGTTGCCCCTGTTTTAGTGATTGCAGGTTGGATCATGGGTCAACCGATGGATTTAGACTTCAATCCCTTTGAATTAGTGGCAGTAGCCGTTTCTGTTTTAATTGCTAACTCCATCAGTTCTGATGGTAAATCAAACTGGCTAGAAGGGAGTCTCCTGTTAGCCACTTATATTGTCATTGGCTTAGCGTTTTTCTTCCATCCTGTTGTTCCTGAAATTGGTTAATATAGTAAGTTCTAGTCTGGTGAGATACATTTTTAATTTTTGTTCTTTGGAGACGTTCCATGGAACGTCTTTACCGATCCCTTTTCAACAAATCACAAATCACAAACAACGAATAACGGTCTTCACCGATCGCGCACTTTTTCAGCAGACCCTCATTAGAAACTATCCAGTAACAAAGGGAAGACTTAATCTTTCATCCTGATAAAAACGATATAGCAAAGCCTCGTCTGCAAAGTTATGTTTATCCCATGTGTGATGCAGCCAACCCGCATCAACTAGAGATTGTCCCACTTTAACCGCTTCCTCGCGAGAGCAGTTTAAATAATTACATAGCCAGTCCACCAATTCCGATCCGACAATTGATTTCGGATAGACTCTCAGTTTATGACGATTATTTTTAATTAAATCTGGGGCTTGGCGTATCGCTTCCACTAATGCTGCGAGCTCTTCGTTTGTTTCTAGAGTTGGGGGATTTTGTTCCACAGGTTCTAAGGTTGGATCAAGATAGCACACAACATATTGCTGATTACTATCATCGAAAACGACCAGACACATTTGACCAGAGTCTATTTTTTCTCGCGCTTGTTTAATTGCTACTTCTCTCTCTTCCACGGGATAAGATTCTCCCTGAATAAATAACCATTGGCGATAGGAAATGGCAACCAGTTTTTTAGACTCTGAATTCTGGCGACGGATAGCAGTTTGAGGGGCAACTTGATCAACAGTGAGGATAAACATTACATTAATGCTAAAAACCAAAATTATTACGCTCATTATTGATTGTAATCATATAGTTTCATTGCAAAAAGTAAACCTCAGGGCAGAAAATACTTAAAAATCTCTGATCATTCCCCCTCATATCGGACAGATCAACGTCAAAATAGAAAAGGATGTTGGAGAACAACGAATGTCAGATAATTTACGAAGCAAAGCAATTACCCAAGGAACACAACGCGCTCCGAACCGTGCCATGTTAAGGGCGGTAGGTTTTGGAGATGAAGATTTTACCAAGCCCATTGTGGGACTGGCTAATGGGTATAGTACGATTACTCCCTGTAATGTAGGAATTAATGATTTAGCTCTCCGTGCTGAAGCTGCTTTTAAGGAAGCGGGTGCAATGCCCCAAATGTTTGGCACGATTACCATTTCTGATGGGATTTCTATGGGGACTGAGGGCATGAAGTATTCCCTTGTTTCCCGTGATGTGATTGCAGACTCGATCGAAACAGTTTGTAATGGACAAAGCATGGATGGAGTCCTTGCGATTGGCGGTTGTGATAAGAATATGCCAGGGGCGATGATTGCTATGGCTCGCCTCAATATCCCCTCGATTTTTGTTTATGGGGGAACGACCAAACCAGGACATTATGACGGAAAAGATTTAACGATCGTCAGTGCGTTTGAAGCAGTGGGAGAACATAGTGCTGGTAATATTGATGAAGCTCATCTCACTGAAATTGAACGCCATGCTTGTCCAGGTGCAGGGTCTTGCGGGGGAATGTTTACTGCCAATACCATGTCCTCTGCGTTTGAGGTGATGGGAATCAGTTTGCCCTATTCCTCGACGATGGCAGCAGAAGACGCAGAAAAAGCCGATAGTGCAGAAAAGTCTGCGTTTGCTTTAGTGGAGGCGATTCGCAAGCAAATTTTACCCAGTCAACTCCTGACACGGAAGGCGTTTGAAAATGCGATTTCTGTGATTATGGCAGTTGGGGGTTCTACGAATTCGGTCTTGCATTTACTGGCGATTGCTAATACCATCGGCGTGGATCTGACTTTGGAAGATTTTGCTGCGATTCGCGATCGCGTTCCCGTTTTATGTGACCTTAAACCCTCGGGTCGCTTTGTGATTACGAATCTTCATGATGTTGGTGGGATTCCGCTAGTGATGAAAATGCTGTTAGAACACGGCTTACTGCACGGTGATACTCTCACCATTACTGGCGAGACTACTGCAGAAATCTTAAAAGATGTTCCTAGTACCCCACCCGCAGGTCAAGAAGTGGTTCGCCCGTGGGATAATCCCATGTATGACAAAGGACACTTAGCGATTCTGAAAGGCAATCTGGCTGCAGAAGGGGCAGTGGCAAAAATTAGCGGGGTCAAAACCCCCAAAATCACGGGTCCTGCGCGAGTGTTTGAGTCGGAAGAAGACTGTTTAGATGCAATTCTCGCTGGCAAGATTAACGCGGGAGATGTTGTCATTGTCCGCAATGAGGGGCCCAAAGGCGGTCCTGGGATGCGGGAGATGTTAGCCCCCACTTCAGCGATTATTGGGGCTGGTTTAGGGGATTCTGTGGGTTTAATTACCGATGGACGTTTCTCTGGCGGAACCTATGGCTTGGTGGTCGGTCATGTTGCGCCTGAAGCTGCGGTTGGTGGCAATATCGCCTTTGTCGAAGAAGGAGACACCATTACCATTGATGCTGCAGCGCGATCGCTGCATCTTCATGTCAGTGATGAAGAATTGGCAAAACGTCGCGCCAACTGGCAACCGCCAGCCCCCCGTTATCCCCGTGGGGTGCTTGCAAAATACGCAAAACTGGTATCTTCTAGCAGTTTGGGTGCTGTTACAGACCTAAATCTCAGTTAGTTATGATCAGGGGCGGATCATGTATTCGCCCCAAATTGAAGACTGAGGACTATGCGGGCAACGTTAAAATTTCTACTCCTTCTCGGGTGACAGCAATGGTATGCTCAAACTGAGCCGATAACTTCCCATCCTTGGTCACGGCGGTCCACTTATCTTCAAGGACTTGCGCCTCATACGTCCCTTCATTAATCATCGGTTCAATGGTGAAAACCATCCCCGGACGAATCCGTTTTCCTTTTCCTCGCGTGCCATAATGGGGAATTTGCGGGGCGGTGTGGAACACACGATTAATCCCATGTCCAACAAAGTCACGCACCACAGAAAAGCCTTCCCCTTCTGCATACTCTTGAATCGCAGCGCCAATATCACCAATGCGTCCCCCTGGTTTAACCGCAGCGATTCCCCGCATTAAACATTCTTTGGTGGTTTCCACTAACTTTTTCGCAGTAGGAGAGGGAGTCCCCACGATAAACATTCTGGAGGTGTCGCCATGATAACCATCCAAAATCGGCGTTACATCAATGTTGATAATATCGCCCTCTTTCAAGATTTCTTTTGCATTTGGAATCCCATGACAAATCACTTCATTGACACTGGTACAAATTGATTTCGGAAACCCGTGATAGCCTAGAGGCGCACTAGTTGCACCGTGAGCTTGCGTCCAGCGTTCTGCTTCATCATTGAGTTCTAATGTACTAATTCCAGGCTTGATCATTGTTTCTAAATGATCTAAAAGTGCTGCTGCTAACCGTCCAGCACTACGCATTTTTTCAATTTCTCGATTCGATAATAAAGTGATTGTTTCGCTTCCCATGCCTTTGATTTATCCCTAGCAGATTCTATCGTATCAAAATTAGCGATTTCCAAGTTGTGGTGACATCTCGACAGAGGAGAGTTCGCCGTTTTGAATGCGCCAGCAGTGATCAGCAACTGACACTAATTCCTTAGCATCATGAGTGACCACTAATAATGTCCAATGTTCTTTCAATTTTGCCAATAATTTTACTAGCTGACCGCGCATTGACCAATCTAACCCTGCGGTTGGTTCATCTAGCATGAGAACATTTGGCTGACGGATTAATTGGACGGCTAAGGCTAAACGTCGTTGCTGTCCACCACTCAAAGCATGAGGAGAAGTGTGCAAGGAAAGGTGATCTAATCCGACTTCTTCTAAAGCCGTTTTCACTTGGGTTAAGCTCAATTCGGGATGACCAAAGCGCAATTCTTCTAAAATTGTTCCCCCGCAGAAATGACGTTCTGGAAACTGGAACACCAGTCCTACTAATTCTTGCAGATTCTCGGAAACAAGGGGCTGATTTCCCCATAAAATTGTTCCTTTGGTTTGCTCGGCTAATCCCGATAAGATTTCTAAAAGAGTGCTTTTTCCAGAACCACTCGGACCAATAATTAATCCTAACTCTTGGGTGGGAAGTTGCAAGGTGATTCCTCTTAAAATCGGTTCTGGCGTTGCTGGAGGATGATAACTTAAATTTTTGAGATTTAACATGAGGTGAGAAGAAAGGTCTGACAGCGAATCGAACGAAGCTGTTGTCTGTTGTCACTATAGCAATTTTCCTGCTGTGATTCGTAACCCAACAAAATCCCTACTGCTGTTGGGAATCAGACCCCTCAACTCAGCAGTTTGATCAAACTGATTCGGCTTGTTTACGACTTGGCTTGTCAATATGTAACTCACCGCCAACAGCCCAATTTTCTCGTTCAAATTCATCAATGTGAATGGTGACCCATTCGGGTTTTGTGCCTAATTTGGCGACGAGAGTATCCGTGACAGCTTTCGCCAATTCCCGCTTGTCTTCAACGGAATGACCGTTGGCAATTTGAATGGTAACAAATGGCATGGTATGACCTCCTAGATTAGTCAATGTGATGTAGTAGAAAACAGTCGTTTTTTATGAAGACTGTGATCTTCAGATGAATTGAGACTCCACTGCGCGATCGCGCTGATAATGGTGTGCTAGCAAAGCAGTAAGATTTTTGGGATCAACGTAACTATGAGTCACTTTACCAGGCATTAAAATAAAACTTGGTGCTTTCTTGCAATACTTCTGGCAACCTGTGATTTCAATGGCAACTTGGTTTTGCAATCCTAATTTTTCGAGGGCTTCTGCTAAGGCAAAATAGAGTTGTTTACCTCCTCTTTTCGCACACTTAGAATTATTACAAAGTAAAATCTTATCTTGTTGAGAATGTAATTTTGTTCCAAAAACAATCCGCTGTTGACCTGTGTTTAGCTTTTCAATATGATCAGTTTTTAGTTTTAAGCAGCTTCCTTTTCCTAACCCTTTCTGCTCTAAACTCACTAATAAGTGGTCTCCTTCGACAAGTTTTTTACTGACGGGTTTTCGTAATTCTTTAGCTAGTTTGATGGCAATAATTCGTTCTCCCACTTGTAACTGCATATATTTGGAATCGTTTTTAGCGTTGGGGAGAAAGCCGAGAAAATTACCTTCAACTTGGTGAGTCGCTGTTGGTGCTTTTTTGTGTTTCATAAGATTTTTCCTTGGTTTGACTAACTAACAACTAAAGTTCTTTCCTCTTCTAAATCTTGAAAGAGAGGGGTACTTAAATATCGTTCGCCAAAACTGGGCTGAATCATGACAATGAGCTTGCCCGCATTTTCTGGTCTTTTACCTACAGTAATGGCTGCAGCTAAGGCTGCTCCTGTGGAAATGCCAGACAGTAAGCCCTCTTCCCGAGCTAAACGACGACCGTATTGAATCGCTTCTTCATCAGTGACAGTTATCACTTCATCAATAACATCAACATTCAAGATTTCGGGAACAAATCCTGCCCCAATTCCTTGAATTTTGTGACTTCCAGAACTGCCTCCAGAGAGTACAGGGCTACTGCTTGGCTCAACCGCGATCGCGCTGAGTTCTGGTTTACGCTGTTTGAGGGTTTCCGCCACCCCAGTTAAAGTTCCGCCCGTACCGACACCCGCAATAAAAAGGTCAATTTCGCCGTCGGTATCAGCCCAGATTTCCTCGGCGGTAGTTTGGCGGTGAATTTGGGGGTTAGCCGAATTTTGGAACTGTTGGGGCATAAAGCTATCAGGGAGGCTGTTTGCCAACTCTTCAGCCCGCGCGATCGCGCCTTTCATTCCAGCATTAGCAGGAGTTAGCTCTAACTGCGCCCCATAAGCCTTCAACATGGCTCGTCGCTCTTGACTCATGCTTTCGGGCATCGTCAAAATAATGGAGTAACCTTTGGCTGCTGCTGCCATCGCCAGGGCAATCCCAGTATTACCAGAGGTGGGTTCAATGATAACTGTTTTTCCAGGGGTCATTAAACCCGCTTCCTCAGCAGCATTAATCATACTGATGCCAATGCGATCTTTCACTGAAGCTGCGGGATTCATACTTTCTAGTTTCACCACAATTTGAGCTAAACAGCCTTCACTAAAAGGGATCGAGTTTAAGCGCACTAAAGGGGTTTTTCCCACTAATTCTGTAATATTATTAGCAATTTTCATAAAAGCCCTCCTGAATCTCATTCAAAATTATTCCTTTATAGCAGATGATGGGGTTGCAAAATCTGGATAAAACCCTAATTGTTTAGAAAGTTCACGAGCAATAAACATGAGAAATTGAGAGGCTTCTTGATTATCATCATGTGCCATGGCTGTTGCAACTTGGATTAAAGTTTTGATAAAGTCTTGATCTAGCAAATCGCTCCGAGAATCTAAAACTTCTGGTTCTTTCCCATTGGGACAATGGAGCAAGCGATCAATTAATTCAAAATATTCTTCTTGTCGTTGATTATTTGCCATAATTTACTCCTCAATTATTGAGCATAAGTTGCTTCTATTAATGATAATTTTCCTAAGAAAGATGTCTCTTCAAAAATCTCAGGCGTATAGTAAATTGAACTTAAAACTAAAGTTAGAATTAACGCTAAAATTGTGACACTTCCCTCTTGATATGGATCTGGATATTTCATATCTTTGCCTCAATAAAATTTTTAGATTAGATCTCTCTCTGCTATCGCACAGCAAAGGAGATCTAATATATTTTTGCACTGGACTTTATACCGCTAAAGCCTCGTTAGTGTGACATTTTTTCGGGCAAATTCGCGCACAAGCCTCACAACCAATACATTTGGCAGCATTAATAATGGTCATGACATAACGTTCAATATCGTCGTCATCATCTTCATCTTCAATCAATTCACCAAATTCGTTCATGGCTTGCATTCCCAAAACATTCTGACCACAGACTTTATGACAGCGACCACAGCCAAGACAGGTATCTTTATCAATGGCTGTAATAAATTTAGGTTCCCAAGCAGATCCGTCTTTTGTTAAACCAGTAAGTGTAGGCATGAGTTTTCTCCTTTCGTTAATAAGTGTTAGTGAAGTCTCATTAATCATCAAAATTAAACTTGCATGACTAATGAAGAATTACAGTTTTGTCGCGTTGAAGGTTTGAGGGAGTTTACTTTGATCAGTTAACCCCTTAAAAGAAAGTTGCCAGCCATTGGCTAAGGTTAAAATTTTGCCCTCAGCCGTGACTGATTGTTCAACCACTTCTTCTTCTAAATCCTTCTTGGGGACATAAACTGATAAATGTCCCACTTGATTTTGATGCAACATGACTTTCATGATTTTTCACGGTTGTAATTGGATAATGGTTAGTCTAAAAACAACTAACTAACGGGGTGAAATTGGGCAGCTAAGGTGAGTAATTCATCAGAGGTTAAATTACGTTTTAACTGCACTGATAAGTTACGGATTTTTTCCAGCAGCGATCGCGCTTCTTCTGAACTTAAAGTAATGCCTTGTTGTTGTAAGAAGTTCATCACCAAATGTTTACCGGAATGCTTCCCAATAACGAGATCCCGATCGCGCCCCACTTCTTCTGGGGTGAAAGGTTCGTAAGTCGCTGGATCTTCCAAAACCCCGTGTCCGTGAATCCCCGCTTCATGGGCAAAAGCGTTTTTTCCCACGATGGCTTTCCACGGCGGAAGATCCCAGCCTGTGGCTTTGATTACAAATTCCGACAGAGCCTGAAATTTGCAGGTATCAATGCCGATTTTGATGCCATAGATGCGCTTGAGTGCCATTACGACTTCTTCTAAAGCTGCATTTCCCGCCCTTTCCCCTAAACCATTAACAGTGGTATTAACGGAAGTTGCCCCCGCTTGAATCCCTGCTAATGCGTTGGCAGTGGCGCATCCCAAGTCGTTATGGGTGTGCATTTCTACAGGAATCGTTAGTTGCTTCACCAGTTGTTGCACTTTACTGTGGGTGGTTAGGGGATCCAAAATCCCCACCGTGTCACAGAAGCGAAAACGGGATGCACCTAAGTTTTGGGCAGTGAGGGCGACATCATAGAGAAAGTTGGGATCCGCACGGGAGGCATCTTCCCCACCGACAGAAACAAAGAGAGCGCGATCGCGCGCATAGTTAATGGTCTGTTGCAAGCGATCAAATACCTGTTGTTTATCCCCTTGAAACTTCACCGCGATTTGCAGATCCGAAACAGGAACGGAAATATGCACCCGTTGTAAGCCACAAGCGAGAGAAGCATCAATATCGGCTTTGACGGCGCGATTCCAACTGGTAAGCTGGGTTTTTAAGCCAAGGTGAGTAATGCTGCGAATGGCTTCGGCTTCGGCACCTCCCATCGCTGGAATACCCACCTCTAGTTCTTGCACACCGATCGCGCTCATCAATTGAGCAAAAGCAACCTTTTCCGCAACCGTAAACGCCACACCAGCTGCTTGTTCCCCATCTCTGAGGGTTGTGTCATTAATTTGAATCGATTGAATGTTAGTCATTTGTCCTTTGTCCTTTGTCCTTCGTGATTGGCAAGGGTGCTTCTCCCAATAACAAATAACTACTGACCCACAAATGCGGTTGTTAGACTGTCGTAGGCGAGAAAATGATCTAAATGAAACGCCCGTTCTTCCGTTTTCAGCAGGATTTCTTCGTATAGATAACGGGTTGCGCGATCGCCGATACTTTCTGCTTGTGCTGCTTGTGAGCGAAGTAAGTCAATAACGCTTTGTTCTGCTGCCAAATCATGCTCAATCATCTGGCGACAATTGAAAATCCCATCCTCTTCTGGGGTAAAGCAACAGAGTTCTGCTAACTTCCCAAAACTTGCAGCAGGGGTTCCCCCTAAGCCATTTAAGCGTTCACCAATCTCATGGGCGTGACCTTGCACCGCCTCGTAACTTTCTTGGAAATAGTCATGAATCGAAACAAATTCTGACCCTTCAATGACAAAATGATGCTTGAGGTATTGCAAATAAAGACCCTGAAAACTTGCCAAAGCAAGATTTAAACCTTCGCATACTTGAATCGTGATATCTTGATCCAAACGAACCGGGTTCGCTTTCACGTCTCCGAAAGATTGAATAACCGTTTTTTGTGTCATGTGTTTGAACTCCTAATAATGAGAGGTAGTGACAATAGAGGTCGTCCAGCAGCGGTCTAACCAATCCGCTAATTCTGAACGAGAATGGGTAAACTGCTGTACAGTGCTGCGGAGCAGGATTGCAGCGAGACAACCCTTAATTTCGACCCAGAGGGTGCCATCTGAGGGACACCAGCAAGGAATACCTAACTCTTGTAAGCGACGATAAACTTGCCAGCGATCGCTGCGATTAATGGTGAAGACTAAACTCACCAATGTATCAGGACGAGTGAATGGATTCATGTTTCTGACCTCGAAGATAGATCTTGGATCTGTTGTTCCAACGTCTCAATCCGTTCTAAAAGAGAGCGAATCGTTATCGCTTCTGGATCAGGAAGTTTGCCATGTTCAAGAGGACAACCATAACCCGTGCGAACAATCCGACCCGGAACCCCAACCACCGTGCAATCTTCTGGAACATCTCGCAGTACGACCGACCCCGCACCAACGCGAACATGATCGCCAAGATTGATATTCCCTAAAACCTTTGCACCCGCCCCCACAACAACATTTTGTCCGAGAGTGGGATGGCGTTTTCCTGTTTGTTTACCCGTACCCCCTAAAGTGACATTTTGGTAAATTAAACAGTAATCTCCGACAATTGCCGTTTCACCAATAACAACTCCCATGCCGTGATCAATAAAGACCCCTTGACCAATGGTTGCCCCAGGATGGATGTCAATCCCTGTGAGAAAGCGTCCGCAGTGGGATAAAAAACGCGGTAGGATAGAAACTCGTTTGCGCCACAGCCAATGGGAGACTCGATGTAAAGCAAGGGCGTGAACACCAGGATAGCAGAGCAACACCTCGAACCAATTACTCGCTGCTGGATCGCGATCAAAGATGATCTTGATGTCATCCCAAATTGCGAACTGAGGAGACTCAATGAATCTTTTTTGAAAGGGGCTTTGGCTCTTTTTTTGTTGTTTCAGAATTGTAAATGAGGGTTGCATAATTCTTTTAAGTAGATGAGCCGGTTCGGTTTTCCTCTTATAGCAAGCCCTCATCCCTCACTGATTTGGTTTGCTCAAGGTTAGATTGATTAGATTAATCAAAATGTACTCATGATCATGAAACTAAGCGTGTATCAGACTTTCAAGAATTGAAAAACTTGTTTTGGGAAGGGACGCGAGTATTTTTATCTCTACCCACGAGTATTATTTGGTGAAGCAACAAGTATTTGGTACTCAAAAAAAGATGGTCTCAACAGCAGACCAACTCAACACTCAATCCAATTATTACCCATAAAAATTAGGTACTCACCGCCGAAAAAAACAGTCTCAAGACAGAATGCAAGCAGGATCAGTTTTGTAGCGTTTGTTACTCTTGCTCACGATTAATAATGATAGCTAAAACACTCATCCCCAATAAAATGTTAATTTAGATACGGATTGGTAATTAGTTCATTGTTCGTTGTTCATTGTTCTTTGTTGACTGCTCACTGTCTGCTCGCTAAGACTTAGCAGTTCTCAGATTGGCAATACACACTCTTAATTTTTCTTCGTCAGTGAGTGTATGTTCCAAAGAACCAATAACTAGGAACCAATAACATCCACCGACTCACTTTCTCTCTCAATCGATTAAGCAAGACGACATTAATTGAGTACATGAAAAAAAGAGGGGATTTACCTAAGCACAAATACTAAAAAGCCTTGTGCTCACTCCCATTCACAACCAAAACAGTGAATGAGGGGAAATACTAACGGTGTCAGAAATAAATACTCACCCCCCTCCTAAAATTTCTCGTCCGATGACCCACTAAAAAAATTTTCGCCTCACCAGCTAAGGGTTTCAAGGACTGAGTACATCCTAACTATTTTAATAAAACCAACTCAGCGAGGATTTTACCCTCACCCAAATCCCCGTTGCTATAACTGTCATAACTTCATCGAACCGAACTGAGATTGAGTTATTCAATTTCAGTCTGAGTCCACATCATGCGGAATGCAATGCAATGTCACCCACTCCTTATTCCACGTTCCAAAAAGCCAAGGAAACTGTAGCCCAGTCTAGCCAAAGCTGTGCTTGTACTTCTCCAACTCCTCAAGCTCTTGATCCAAAACTTCAAGAAAGAATTGAGAATCATCCCTGTTACAGCGAAGAAGCACACCACCACTATGCCCGGATGCACGTTGCTGTTGCCCCTGCTTGTAACATTCAGTGTAACTTCTGCAATCGTAAATATGACTGTGCTAACGAAAGTCGCCCTGGGGTGGTTAGTGAACTGCTAACTCCTGAGGAAGCAGCCCATAAAGCCCTCGTTATTGCGGGCAAAATTCCGCAAATGAGCGTTTTGGGAATTGCCGGACCTGGCGACCCCTTAGCCAACCCCGAAGAAACCTTCCGTACCTTTGAGTTGGTCAAAGAAAAAGCACCAGATATTAAGTTGTGCTTATCAACAAATGGCTTAATGCTCCCTGATTATATAGATCGCATTAAAGCCCTAGACATAGATCATGTCACCATCACCATTAACATGATTGACCCGAAAATTGGCGCAGAAATCTATTCCTGGGTGCGCTACCAACGGAAACGTTGGACGGGAGAAGCTGGTGCACAAATCCTTCACGAACGGCAAATGGAAGGTTTAGAAGCGCTGCGAGAAGCGGATATTCTCTGCAAAGTGAACTCGGTGATGATTCCAGGCATTAATGATCAACATTTAGTTGATGTCCATGAAGCGATTCAATCGCGAGGCGCTTTCCTCCATAACATTATGCCCTTGGTTTCTGCTCCTGAACATGGCACTTACTTTGGCTTAAACGGACAACGCGGTCCCACGCAAAAAGAGTTAAAAGCCTTACAGGATCAAGTTGAAACGGCCGATGGTGGAACCAACAATATTAAAATGATGCGTCACTGTCGTCAGTGTCGTGCTGATGCCATTGGTTTACTTGGTGAAGATCGCTCTCAGGAATTTACCAAAGACAAATTCTTAGAGATGACTCCTGAATATGATCTGGACAAACGCCAAGAACTTCACAGTGATATTGAACAGATTAAAGCAGCGATGAAAGCAGCCAAAGCCGAAAGAGAAGCTGCGAAAAAACAACGGGGCGAAAAAATCTTCGTTGCTGTTGCCACAAAAGGTGGTGGCGTGGTCAATCAACACTTCGGTCATGCTAAAGAGTTTCAAATCTTTGAAGTCGATGGTGTCGAAGCCAAATTTGTCACTCATCGCAAAGTTGACCATTACTGTCAAGGCGGTTATGGCGAGGAAGCAACCCTCAACAACATTATTAGCACTATTCAAGACTGCAAAGCGGTTCTGGTTTCCAAGGTGGGAGATTATCCGAAAGACCTCTTACGGAATGCTGGGGTTGAACCCGTGGAAGGCTATGAAACCATTGATGCTTTAGCGTTGAAGTTCTACGAAGAATTTATTGTTAGTCATTAGTCATTGGTCATCAGTCATTCGTTATCAAATTCCAAAAGATAAACGACGAAGGACAAACAACCAAAAACAAATGACAAAGGACAAATAACAGAGGACAAAAAACCATGACTTACCAAATTTCCGAAAACTGTATCGCTTGTGGCAAGTGTTTACCGAGTTGCCCGACAGGTGCAATTACAAAAACCGACAACGGTCAATTCGCGATTAATCCTGATTTGTGTAATGACTGTGTTGGCGCTTATGGTGTTGCCCAGTGTATGTCAATTTGTCCGACCAATAACGCTTGCGCCCCTCTGCTTTCTAGTGTCATTCAATCAGCCCAAGCTGCCACCGCTAACTATTGGGAGCAATGGTTTAACACTTATCAACGCCTCACCTCTCGTTTGAAAGCTAAACGAGAAACCCAATACTGGCACAGTTGGTTTGATGCTTATTCTCAAAGATTAAAACGCTTGATTACGAGTCATTAGTTATTAGTCATTAGTCATTCGTTATCGAACCACAAATGACAAAGGACAAACAACAAAGGACAAACAGCAAAGGACAAAACAAAAATGAATGAACCCATTTACCTCGACAACAATGCCACTACCAAAATAGATGAAGATGTGTTTGCTGCGATGCTGCCCTATCTCAGCATCTATTACGGTAACCCTTCTAGTATGCACACTTTTGGCGGGCAAGTGGGTCGCGCAGTTCGCGAGGCAAGAGGACAAGTTGCTTCCCTACTCGGTGCGGAAGACTCAGAAATTGTCTTTACCAGTTGTGGTACAGAAGGTGATAATGCAGCAATCTGGGCTGCACTGAAAGCCCAACCGAACAAAAAACAGATTATCACCACTGAAGTTGAGCATCCTGCTGTCCTTAATCTTTGCCGAAAACTGGAGAAAGAGGGTTACACAGTGACTTATCTTTCCGTTGATCAAGAAGGTCAGTTGGATCTAGATGAGTTACAAGCTGCAATCACGGGGAATACCGCTCTGGTTTCAGTAATGTATGCGAATAACGAAACGGGCGTTATTTTCCCGATCGAGGAAATTGGACAAATCGTTAAAGAATACGGCGCTTTGTTCCATGTGGATGCAGTCCAAGCGGTGGGGAAAATTCCGCTTGATATGAAAACCAGTACCATTGACTTACTCACGCTTTCAGGTCACAAAATCCACGCGCCGAAAGGAATTGGAGCGTTGTATGTTCGGAAAGGGGTTCGCTTTCGTCCTTATCTCGTCGGGGGACACCAAGAACGCGGACGTAGAGGCGGAACCGAAAATGTCCCTGCCATTGTCGCTTTAGGACAAGCAGCAGCACTCGCTGAGCAACATTTAGACAATGTTATCCAAGAACAACGGTTGCGAGACAAGTTAGAAGCAGGAATCTTAGGAATGATTTCTGACACTGTTATTAATGGGACTCGCGCTCATCGGTTACCGAATACCACCAATATTGGCTTTAAGTATATCGAAGGAGAAGCGATTCTACTTTCTCTCGATCAGTATGGAATTTGTGCTTCTTCGGGTTCAGCTTGTACCTCTGGTTCCCTTGAACCCTCTCATGTTCTTCGTGCTCTTGGCTTACCTTATAGCCTCCTTCATGGGTCAATTCGGTTTAGTCTCTCTCGCTTTACGACCGAGGAAGAAATCGATCGCGTTCTAGAAGTTCTTCCCCCGATTATTAATCGCCTACGAGAACTTTCTCCTTTCAACAGCGATGAAGCAGCTTGGTTACAAGAACAAGAACAGTCATTAGTCATTGGTCATTAGTCATTAGTTATTAGTCATTAGTCATTGGTCATTGGTCATTTGTTATGTGTTGCTAATTGATGCCAAGGACAAAGGACTAAAGACAAAGGACAAGCCCAATTTCTTCTGATAGTTCCTCGGCTAACCGATACACATTCAAATCTTGAAATCGTTTACTAACCATTATCAACTCTAAGTAATGATCCACAACAACTCTACCAGAAAACTAAACAGGAAGAATCAATCAGTTTCTCAACAACCAATGACTAAGGACTAAAGACAAAGGACAAAACTATGTGGGAATATACAGAAAAAGTAATGGAACACTTCCATAATCCTCGCAATCAAGGAGTGATTAAGGAGAAAACAGAAGGAGAAAAAATTGTCACAGGAGAGGTGGGAAGTATTGCTTGTGGTGATGCCTTAAAACTACACTTAAAAATTGATGAAAGCACAAAAACCATTAAAGATGCAACCTTTCAAACCTTTGGTTGTGCCAGCGCGATCGCGTCCTCTTCTGTCTTAACAGAACTTCTTAAAGGTAAAACAGTCGAAGAAGCTCTAAGGATTACCAACCAAGAAATTGCGGGTTCTCTTGATGGTTTGCCAGAAGAAAAAATGCACTGTTCCGTCATGGGACAAGAAGCGTTAGAGGCAGCGATTTATAACTATAAAGGGATTCCGTTAGAAACCCACGAAGAAGATGAAGGAAATCTAATTTGTCAGTGTTTTGGTATAACGGATACAAAAATCAAACGGGTAATTCGCGATAATAATCTTATAACCGCAGAACAAGTTACCAATTATGTAAAAGCGGGTGGCGGTTGTAGTTCTTGTCTTGCCGAGATTGACGATCTCTTAGCAGAAATTGCCACAGAAAAAGAGAAAAGTTTAGAAGTTGCCACCGAACTGGCTCATTCTAATCAGTCTTCTTCTCCCGCGCCTAAGGGTTTAACAAATCTCCAAAAAATCACCTTAATTCAACAAGTGATTAACGAAGAAATTAGACCTGTTTTAGCAGAAGACGGCGGAGATATGGAACTATTTGATATCGAAGGAGATACCGTCAAAGTGATTCTAAAAGGTGCTTGTAGCGGGTGCGTTTCCTCCGCAGAAACCTTAAAACTTGCCATTGAAGCTACCCTTAAAGACCGAGTTTTACCCACATTAACTGTTGAAGCTGTATAAGACCATGTTACTTTTTTATCCCAGTCATGAAGGAGCGCGATCGCCGCCAAATGCGAGCTTTCACGCCAATCCATTAGTCGTCACTCCTTGATTATCACTCAAACCAAATAACCAAGGACTAATGACAAAGAACCCAGAATCAACCCTCAACTTTTTACGGAGACATTAACCATGAGACAGATTGCATTTTACGGAAAAGGCGGAATTGGAAAATCCACTACCTCTCAAAACACCCTCGCTGCACTTTCAGAAAAACAACGCGTCATGATCGTGGGCTGTGACCCGAAAGCAGACTCCACCCGCTTAATGCTGCACACCAAAGCGCAAACCACCATTCTCCACTTAGCAGCCGAACGCGGTGCAGTGGAAGACCTGGAACTCGACGAAGTTTTACTCGAAGGCTACAACAACGTCCGTTGTGTTGAATCTGGTGGTCCTGAACCAGGCGTTGGCTGTGCAGGACGCGGGATTATCACCGCTATTAACTTCTTAGAAGAAGAAGGCGCTTATGAAGATATTGATTTCGTTTCCTACGACGTATTAGGGGACGTTGTCTGCGGTGGTTTTGCCATGCCGATTCGGGAAGGAAAAGCCCAAGAGATTTATATTGTCACCTCTGGTGAAATGATGGCGATGTACGCTGCTAACAACATCGCTCGTGGGATTCTGAAATATGCTCACTCTGGCGGAGTGCGTCTCGGTGGTTTAATTTGCAACAGCCGTAAATGTGACCAAGAACATGAATTAATTGAAGCCCTTGCCGAAAAACTGGGCACGCAGATGATTCACTTTGTTCCTCGTGACAACGTAGTGCAACAAGCGGAACTGCGTCGGATGACGGTCATTGAATATCAACCCGATCACCCGCAAGCCGATGAGTATCGTGAACTTGCCCGCAAAATTGAAGAGAACAAAAACTTAGTCATTCCGACCCCCATTGATATGGATGAACTGGAAGCACTTCTAGTTGAATTCGGAATTATTGACAGCGATGAAGAGTACAAAAAAGCCCTTGCAGCTGAAAAAGAAGGGACAAGCGTCTCTGTGTAACTGACTGAGTTTTTAGGGATGGGAAAGAGAGTGGGGCTCTCTCTCCTATCCCCCAAACCAAATCTAATTATGTTTAAGGAATAACATCATGTCAATTGTAGAACGAAACCAAGAATTAATTAAAGAGGTTCTCGAAGCCTATCCAGAGAAAGCAGCCAAACGTCGGAGTAAGCACATCAATGTTCAGGAAGAAGGAAAATCCGACTGCGACGTTAAATCGAATAAAAAATCAGTTCCAGGCGTTATGACCACCCGTGGCTGTTCCTTTGCTGGAGCAAAAGGCGTGGTCTGGGGTCCAGTCAAAGACATGATTCACCTCAGTCATGGTCCCGTCGGCTGTGGTTATTATTCCTGGGCAGGTCGTCGCAACTACTACACTGGCTTGACAGGGGTTGATACCTTTGGCACCATGCAGTTTACCTCTGACTTCCAAGAAAAAGATATTGTTTTTGGGGGAGATAAGAAACTGGATCAACTGATTGATGAAGTGGAAACCCTCTTCCCATTAAATAATGGCACCACGATTGAATCAGAATGTCCTGTTGGGTTAATTGGGGATGATATTGAAGGAGTTGCCCGTAAAAAAGGCAAAGAAACTGGCAAACCCGTGATTCCCGTTCGTTGTGAAGGATTCCGTGGGGTTTCGCAATCCTTAGGACACCACATTGCCAATGATACAGTCCGAGACTGGGTATTCCCGAAAGCGGATGACTATCGCAAAACTGAAGATGGGTATGAAACCACCCCTTATGATGTAAACATCATCGGTGACTACAACATTGGGGGAGATGGCTGGCCCAGTCGTCTCTTACTCGAAGCCATTGGCTTGCGCGTTATCAGTCAATTCTCAGGGGATGGCACTTTCAATGAGGTGACAATGGCACCTTTAGCCAAAATGAATCTCATCCACTGCTATCGTTCCATGAACTACATCTGTCGTCACATGGAAGAAACCTATGGCATTCCCTGGATGGAATATAACTTGTTTGGTCCGACGCAAATTGCCAAATCCCTGCGGAAAATTGCTGCTCAGTTTGACGAAACCATTCAAGAAAACGCCGAGCGTGTCATTGCCCAGTATCAAGCGGATATGGATGCAGTGATTGCTGAATACCGTCCCCGTTTAGAAGGCAAAACCGTGATGATTATGGTTGGTGGCTTGCGTCCTCGTCACATCATCCCCGCCTTTGAAGATTTGGGAATGGACGTAATTGGAACGGGTTATGAATTCGGTCATAACGACGACTACAAACGGACTGCCGACTATGTTAAAGATGGCACTATTATCTATGACGATGTTAGCGGTCATGAGTTTGAGGAATTTGCGAAAAAACTGAATCCTGACTTGATTGCAGCCGGGATTAAAGAAAAATACGTCTTCCAAAAAATGGCGTTGCCCTTCCGTCAAATGCACTCCTGGGATTATTCCGGTCCTTATCACGGTTATCACGGCTTTGCGGTCTTCGCTCGTGATATGGATTTAGCGATTAACAACCCCACCTGGAGCTTAATCGAAAATCCTTGGAAAAACTAGATTTTCGTCATTAGTCATTAGTCATTGGTCATTAGTTATTGGTCATTAGTCATTGGGAAAACTGAATTTCTTAGTTGTCACAAAGGACAAGGGACAAAGGACGAACAACAAATGACTAATGACACACAACAAAAGACACATCATGTAAAGACGTTTCAGAGAACGTCTCCAACAAAAAATTAGGTAAAACGTCATGACTGAGAACACCACAACCAACCAAGATCAAAGTGTCATTATTCCCTCCGATCCTCATGAAGTGCAAGACCACTTTGATTTATTCAACACTGACCCCTATCAAAAACTCTTTGAATACAAGCGTCAGTTTGAAGGGGCGCACAGCAAGGAAGAAATCGCTGAAGTTGCCGAATGGACAAAAACCTGGGAATACCGCGAGAAAAACTTTGCTCGTGAAGCCTTAACCATTAACCCCGCGAAAGCCTGTCAGCCCTTAGGTGCTTTATTTGTGGCTGCTGGTTTTGAGGGAACGCTTCCTTATTCTCATGGTTCACAAGGTTGCGTCGCTTATTTCCGCACTCACCTCACCCGTAACTTTAAAGAACCCTTCCAAGCGGTTTCTTCTTCTATGACTGAAGATGCTGCGGTGTTTGGCGGATACAAAAATCTAACTGATGGGCTTGCCAACTCCTACACCCTTTATAAGCCGAAAATGATTGCCTTATGCACCACTTGCATGGCGGAAGTCATTGGTGATGATTTGAGTGCATTCATTGAAAACGCCAAACATGATGAAGCAGTTCCCCAAGAGGTTCCAGTTCCTTTTGCTCATACGCCCAGCTTTGTCGGCTCTCATATTACGGGCTATGACAATATGCTCAAGGCAATCTTGAAAAATCTGACGAAAGGGAAGAAAGCAGATGCGACCAACGGTAAGTATAACTTTAACCTTGGCTTTGATCCCTACGTGGGCAATGTTCGTGAACTGAAACGGATTCTCAACTTATTTGATCTCGACTATACGATCTTATCTGACAATGCCGATGCCTTTGATGCTCCCAATACTGGCGAGTTGGAAATGTACAACGGTAAGACCACGCTAGAGGAAACAGGTGATTCGATTAATGCCGAAGGTAGTTTCTTCTTCCAGAAATACACCACGCCTAAAACTCAGGAATTCTTTGAAGAGGAAGGGGGTCAACCCACGTTTAACTTCCGTCCCTTTGGGATTCGCGGAACGGATGCGTTTATTACGAAGCTGTCAGAAATTACCGGCAAGGAAGTTCCTCAAGAATTAGTAGAAGAACGCGGTCGCGCAGTAGATGCGATGACAGATTCCCAAGCCTGGATTCACGGTAAGCGCGTTGCCCTCTATGGCGATCCAGATCATGTGTTTGGCTTGGTTAACTTCCTCTTAGAGTTAGGTGCAGAACCGGTTCATATTGTTGTTACCAACAGCAACAATAAATTTGAAGAAGAACTGCAAGCGGTTTTAGATGCTAGCATCTACGGTCAAAAAGCGACGATCTGGGGCAAAAAAGACCTCTGGCACTTGCGGAGTTTAATGTTCACTGAACCGGTGGATTTATTAATCGGCAATTCCTACGGGAAGTATCTCTGGCGGGATACCGAAACACCTTTTGTTCGCATTGGCTATCCCATCTTTGATCGCCACCATATGCACCGCTATGAAACCCTTGGCTATCGTGGCGCGGTTAATCTCCATAACTGGATTGTGAATACGATTCTGGATGAGCTCGATCGCAAGACCATTATTCCTGGAAAAACTGATATTTCCTTTGATTTGATTCGTTAATGATGATTTTATGTTGGGTTACGCTTTCGCTAACCCAACCTACTGGTCTAATCGACAAACAACAAAGGACAGAGGAGAAAGAAATGAAATTAGATGAAGTTGAACTCGATCGCGAGCCAGATTTTGACCTAGAGTGCAAGGTTCGAGTCCGTAAAAACATAAAAAATGATGGCACTTTTCCAGGTAAGGAAATTGGCGAAAGGCTAGTCAATAAAGGAGAAGAAGGTTACATCATTGGCATTGGTACGTTTTTGCAAACTGCTTATATTTATTCGGTTCATTTCTTAGAAAGTGGCAATGTCGTCGGTTGTCTCGCTAAAGAATTGGAACTGGTTAGTGATTAATCATTCGTCATTCGTCATTGGTCATTCGGCTACCAAGGACAAACAACAAAGGACAAACCAAAATGACAAAACCCAAAACCGCAGACCTTCTAACCGAACCGGGTTGCGAACACAATCACAACAAAGGACAACAGGGTAAGAATAAAGCCTGTCAACAGCAAGCGAAACCGGGGGCTGCACAAGGGGGCTGTGCCTTTGATGGCGCGTCAATTACTTTAGTTCCGATTACGGATGCTGCCCATCTCGTTCACGGACCGATCGCGTGTGCTGGGAATTCTTGGGGGAGTCGCGGGAGTCTTTCTTCGGATGCAACCCTTTACCAAACGGGCTTTACCACCGACATCAGCGAAAATGACATTATCTTTGGCGGTGAGAAAAAATTATACCGCGCGATCGCGCAAACCATTGAACGTTACCATCCAGCAGCGGTCTTTGTTTACTCCACCTGTGTGACTGCCCTCATTGGCGATGATATTGATGCGGTCTGCCATACCGCCACGAAAAAGTTAGGGACAACCGTGATTCCCGTTCATTCCCCTGGTTTTGTCGGCAGTAAAAACTTAGGCAACCGACTGGCAGGGGAAGCCTTACTGGATCATGTGGTGGGAACTGCTGAACCTGAATATACTACACCTTACGATATTAATTTAATTGGTGAATACAACGTCGCTGGTGAGTTGTGGGGAGTGCTTCCCCTATTTGAAAAAGTGGGCATTCGCGTCCTCTCCAAAATTACCGGTGATGCCACATTTAAAGAAATTTGCTATTCCCATCGTGCCAAACTGAATGTGATGATTTGCTCCAAAGCCCTGATTAATATGGGGCGGAAAATGGAGGAAAGATACGGCATTCCTTATCTAGAAGAGTCTTTTTATGGCGTTGCCGATCTCAACCGTTGTTTACGGAATATTGCTGAAAAATTAGGCGATTCTGAATTAAAAGCAAGAGTGGAAACGGTGATTGCTGAGGAAACGGCGAAACTGGATGTTGCCCTTGCGCCCTATCGCGAGAGACTGCAAGGTAAACGGATTGTCCTTTATACGGGTGGGGTGAAAAGTTGGTCGCTTCTTTCTGCTGCCCAAGATTTAGGCATCGAAGTCGTTGCCACAAGTACGAGAAAAAGCACCGAGGAAGATAAAGCTAAAATCAAGAAATTATTAGGGAAAGACGGCATTATGCTTGAAAAAGGTAATGCTAAGGAACTCTTGCGCGTGGTTGCGGAAACGAAAGCCGATATGCTCGTTGCAGGGGGACGAAATCAATACACTGCCCTGAAAGCTCGGATTCCCTTCCTCGATGTCAATCAAGAACGCCATCACACCTACTCAGGTTATGTGGGACTGATCAATATGGCGAAAGAGTTTGATCATGCTTTGCATAGTCCGATTTGGGAACAGGTCAGACAGCCTGCGCCTTGGTCATTCGTCACTAGTCATTAGTCATTTGTCCTTTGTGGTTTTGACAACCCATGACAAGTATCTACAACAAATAAGGAATCAATTATGACGACGATTACTAATCCAAAGAAGCCTGTTGCGGTTAATCCATTGAAGCAGAGTCCGCCGTTGGGTGCTGCGTTAGCCTTTCTCGGTTTGAAAGGGATGGTTCCTCTCTTCCACGGTTCGCAGGGTTGTACGGCGTTTGCAAAAGTGATTTTAGTGCGCCATTTCCGAGAAGCGATTCCAGTTGCTACCACGGCGATGAGTGAGGTTTCAACGATTTTAGGCGGTGAAGACAATATTGAACAGGCGATCTTGACCTTGGTGGAAAATGCAAAACCTGATCTGTTGGGCTTATTTACCACGGGGTTAACGGAAACGCGAGGGGATGATATGCCCCACATTCTCAAATCAATTCGTCAGTCGCACCCCGAACTTGATAATTTGCCGATTATTCTGGTCTCCACACCCGATTATAAGGGCGCGTTACAGGAAGGGTATGCAGCAGCAGTGCAGGCGATTGTATCCCAGGATTATGGCACGCCAACGGAAACCTCTCAAGACCAAGTGACCATTTTGGCGGGATCATTCCTTAGCCCTGGGGATGTGGCGGAAATTAAAGAAATAGTAGAAGCATTTGGCTTAAAACCGTTAGTGATTCCTGATTTGTCGGAGTCGATGGATGGACATTTAGAAGATGATCATTATTATGCGAAAACCCCAGGCGGTACTTCTTTAGAAGAATTAAAACAGTTGGCGCGATCGCGCTTCACCATTGCCATTGGGGAAAGTATGCGTTCCTCAGCAGAAATCTTAAAACAAAAATTTGGAACAAATTACACAGTTTTTTCTCGTTTAAACGGTTTAAATGAAGTTGATCAGTTCATTTGGTTGCTTGCTCAAATGGCAACTGCTGAGGAGAGGGAAAATGGCACATTTCAACCCAAAATCCCACGAAAATATCAACGTCAGCGTCGTCAATTACAAGACGCAATTCTCGACAGCCATTTCTTCTTCGGTGGTCAAAAAGTAGCCCTCGCTTTAGAACCTGATTTACTTTATCAAACCAGTTGTTTACTATCGGAAATGGGGGCAAAAATTAACGCTGCTGTCACCACAACGGAATCTCCAATTCTGGAGCAATTACCGACTGATCGCGTTACAGTTGGCGATTTAGAAGACTTAGAAGATTTAGCAACGGATTCTGATTTAATGATTACGAATTCTCAAGGAAAAAGAGTTGCTGATAAGCTCAAAATTCCTCTTTATCGATTAGGCTATCCCATTTTTGATCGCTTAGGGAATGGCTCTCGTTGTTGCGTTGGCTATCGCGGAACGATGCAAACTCTATTTGAAATTGGTAATCTTTTTATCGACAATATTCATTAGAAGTTAGGAGGTTGGAAACATGAAAGTTGCATTTGCGACCCAAGATAATATTCATATTAACGCTCATTTTGGTTGGGCGAAAAAGTTTGATATTTATGATGTTTCGGTGGAAGGGTATGACTTTTTGCAAACCATCGACTTTGGGGAAAATCTGAAAGAAGATGGGAAAGAAGATAAGTTAATTCCGAAAATGAATGCTGTTGCTGATTGCGCGATCGTTTACGTTTCAGCAATTGGCGGGAGTGCTGCTTATCGGTTATTACAAGCGGAAGTAACCCCGTTGAAAGTCGAAAATCAGCAAGAAGAAATTACCAATGTTCTCAATCGTCTTATTCAAACCTTAGGGAATCCACCGCCGTGGTTGCGGAAAACCCTAAGACAGAAAGTAACCTTACCGAATTTCGATGAATAAGTTCTAACAATGAGGAAGTATCAACCATGAATGCACCCACAGAAGCCCCCGAATCAGATTTAATTGCTGAAAATCCTTTTCTACAAGAGTTAGTGCAACAAGTTCGCGCTCAAGATCAGTATGGCGTTTATCGTAGCTGGAAAGATGAATTAGTAATTGCTAAATTTGTTGTTAGTAAGGAAAAGAAAAAACAAATCCCCCTCGATGCTGATGTGGATTTGGCAACGCAATTAAGAATTCTTTATTTCCATCGCGCGATCGCGGCGCGAGTTGAAAAACAAACGGGAAACCTCTGTCAAGTTGCTATTGATTTATCTCATGAAGGCTTTGGCTGGGCAATCGTTTGGACAGGACGTTTAATTGTGGTTTCTCGCACGTTACGAGATGCTCACCATTTTGGCTATCCTTCCTTTAAAAAATTAGCAGCCCAAGGTGAGCGTTTTGTGGACTCAGGAATTAAAGCCATTGAACAATTTCCAGAAGCTGCTAATGCTTAATTCCTCTAGGTTTTTCCGGTAAACGAATGACGAAGGACTAAAGACAAAGGACAAATCAAATGATTCAATTTGTTACCCCCAAACCAACCCCAGAAGATGTTGCTGATTTGAAGAAAAGAGTGAAACGTTTAACCAGTAAAGCAGGTCAAATGAAGATGGATCTCCATGATCTTGCAGAAGGTTTACCCACTGATTACGAAAAACTCATCGACGAAGCAACCAAAACCTACGAAATCTATAAAGAGTTAGCGGAACTGAAACAACAACTGAAAACTTGGGAGGAACAATTATAATGACCTTTTCTGATAGCAAACCGAAAACCTTAGCTGCTTTTAAAAGTCTGACGACCGCAGAAGAGTATTTACAGTTTTTTGAGATTGACTATGATCAGCAATTTGTTAACGTCAATCGTCTCCATATTCTCAAACAATTTTCTCTCTTACTGCAAGAAGTCGATGAAGCATTTCCTGATGTCAGTGAAGCGGAAAGACTAGAGAAATATCGGATGGCGTTAGAAGAAGCCTATCAAGTGTTTCTCACCTCTAGTCCTCTAGAAACTAAACTATTTCAGGTGTTTCAAAACAAGCCAAAAAACTTTGTTTCTCTCGATGACCTCACCGCAACAGCAGAAGAATGATGTTAACCCCAAAAGAACGAGAACGTTACAGCCGACAAATGCAGCTTCCTGAGTTAGGGGAAGCGGGACAAAATGCCCTGAAAAATAGCACTGCCCTGGTTTCTGGGGTCGGGGGGTTAGGGGGAACCGTTGCCCTGTATTTGGCGGTGGCGGGAATCGGTAAATTAATTTTGGTGCGCGGTGGAAATCTGCGCCTCGATGACATGAACCGTCAGATTTTAATGACGGATGACTGGGTGGGTCAAACGCGAGTGACGAAAGCACAGGAAACGTTGAATCAAATTAATCCTGATGTGGAAGTCAGCGCGATCGCGCAGTACATTACCGCAGAAAATGTTGATTCTTTAGTCCCTAGTGCCGATATTGCCCTTAGTTGCGCCCACAACTTCCCAGAACGAGATTTACTCAATCAGGCTTGTGTGCAGTGGGAAACCCCCATGGTGGAAGCAGCAATGAACAGCATGGAAGCCTATCTCACCACGATTATTCCCGGTGAAACCCCTTGTCTGTCTTGTCTGTTCCCCGAAAAACCCGATTGGGATCGTCGCGCGTTTGGCGTTCTCGGTGCAGTTTCAGGAACACTCGCCTGTTTAGCTGCATTAGAAGCGATTAAGGTCATCACAGGACTGGGTAAACCCTTATCTGGCTATTTACTGAACATGGATTTAGCCAACAGTGAGTTCAAAAAACTTCACCTCTACAAAGATCCCCATTGTCCTGTCTGTGGTTCAAGCGTAACTAATCAAAGCACTTCACCTATTCCCGATCTTGCAACGATATGAAAGACCAAAATACGTCCTGTCAATTATCCTCGATTCGCCCCCCTTAGAGTTTAACGGTAACTCAAACCAACAAAGAACCAATAACCAAGAACAAAGAACGAAAGATCATGACTGTTTACTTAACCGAAAAAGCAGCTTTCAAACTCAGAACACTTCTCCGCCAAAACAACGGCGATCGCGTTCCCGATCGAGGGATTCGAGTTGCTGCTATTCACGGCGGGTGTAACGGCTTTGAATATGCCATGAATATCGTCGATCGCGCTGAAACCGATGATATTGCTGATCAACAATATGACATCAATATCTATCTCGATCGCCCTAGCGCCCCCTACTTAGATGGGGTTGTTATCGATTTTATCGAAGGCTTAATCGAAAGCGGTTTTAAGTTTGAAAACCCCAACGCAACCGAGGCTTGTAGCTGTGGCAAATCTTTCTCGGTCGCCAACTGCAATCCCACGGCTGTCCCTTGCAGCTAATCCACTTTATTGAACATAAGGAGAATTATCATGACGACTACTTACAAAGTTCGCCTCATCAAAGGTAAAAGAAAAAAACCCCCCGAAGTTGATGTCACTCTTGAGATTCCTGAAGACGAATATATTCTCGATGCAGCCGAAGAACATGACGTAGAATTACCCTCTACCTGTCGTTCTGGCGGATGTTCCAGTTGTGTCGGCAGAATGGTGGAAGGAGAGGTCGATCAAGACGATCAAAGTTTCTTAGATGAAGACCAAATTGCTAAAGGTTTTGTCTTACTTTGCGTCGCTTATCCTAAATCCGACTGTACCATTAAAACCCATCAAGAAGCCTATTTGGTCTAGTTTTGTCCATTGAATAATCAATATCGGGGTTAACAGCAGTTATAGCAATCCTAAATCAGTTGTACCCCCCAGCAATCCCCCTTTAATTCCCCCTTAGTAAGGGGGTGGGGGGATCGTAATGTTGAGCTAGTTTTTACAAATGAGATCATATTGCTACAGCCCCGATTGTTACAGAAGCCACCATGATCAAAACTACTTTCGCTTGGAAAAATCTTCTCCCTTTTTTTGGGGAAGTTTAGTCGGAGTAATGGGTGGATTAATTGGTTTGGGAGGGGCAGAATTTCGATTACCAATTTTGATCCAAATTTTTAGATATCGTACCTTACAAGCGATTATCCTCAATTTAGTGGTTAGCTTGGTTACTGTTATTTTCTCATTATTATTCCGTAGTGAAACCATTAGTTGGAACTTGTTATTCGCTAACTCACCTATTATCATCAACATCCTAGCTGGTTCGTTGATTGGATCTTATATTGGAGTTAACTCTGCAACTCGAATTAACGAAAAACAGTTAAATAAAATTGTTGTTATCTTCCTGATTTTTATTAGTTTTATTTTAATTGGACATGAGCTAATTTTTAATCTGGATACGTGGGAAATTGCGAACTACTTTCAAATCATCGCAGCCTTGGTTGCTGGTGTCGTAATTGGAATTTTCAGCAGTTTGCTAGGTGTTGCCGGAGGAGAACTCATTATTCCCACAATTATTCTGATTTTTGCGGTTGATATTAAACTCGCAGGGAGTTTAAGTCTTGCCATTAGTGTTCCCACCATTTTAATGGGTTTATTTAAGTATCATCGCCAACATAAACTACGAGAGATTAAATCAGAATCAGGCTTTCTTTTGATGATGGGGATGGGATCAATAGTTGGTGCATTGATTGGCAGTTACCTGTTGCAATATTTTGCTAGTTCTATTCTTTATTGGATTTTGGGCATCATTTTGTTAATCTCTGCCTTTAAACTAGCCAAGCATTAACTAATCAACTTGTTATATGAAATACAAAAAAGCCTGCTACATACCGATCCCCCCAACCCCCCTTACTAAGGGGGGCTAGGGGGGATTTTTAAACCAGTCTTATGTAGCAACTATTGGAGTATTCCTTATTATTTTCTGAAACCTCCCCAAAAAGTATTACTAAATACAGATACATCCTTTATCATTGGAATACTTTAAATAATGACAAAGGACTATTAGGAGTTACTCAACCGCGATCGCGACATCCGTTGATTTAATTAAAGCATACGCTTCTTTTCCTTCTGCTAATTGTAAGCGTTCTGCTGAAGACTTTGTAATTACAGAAACCACCTCAACTCCAGGTGCAATTTCTATGGTGATTTCAGCATTGACTGCCCCCAAATTAACGTTTTTGACAGTTCCCTTGAAGCGATTACGACTACTTAATTCCATCATTCACTCCTCATAATTCAATCGGTTTTAACTAAACTTATTATACAATAAATCCTCAAAAGCGAGTTAATTCAATTGGAGAAAAATATGAAACTAAGCCGAATAAATAACATTTTCACCTTTGCAGTGTTGTCATCTCTGTTACTAATAGGATGTCAACAGCCAGAAACTTTTCAGCCTGAAGAATCAACATCGGAAACACCAGCAGGAGTAACTGAATTAACCGTATCCGCAGCAGCCAGTCTGCAAGATGTGATGAAGGCGATCAAACCTATTTATGAACAAGCCTATCCCGACCGAGAAATTGTTTATAATTTTGCCTCTTCGGGTTCGCTACAACGCCAAATCGAACAAGGCGCACCCGTTGATGTTTTTATATCGGCTGCGGTTGACAAAATGGACACCTTAGAAGAGAAAGATTTAATCCTCACTGAAACCCGACGCGATCTCTTAAAAAACCAAATGGTTTTAGTGACTCAAGAAGGAACAAAAGCGAATCTCAATATTAGTGATTTTCAGGACTTAAATACAAATAAAGTTAATTTAATTGCACTAGGAGAACCCGAAAGTGTTCCTGCGGGAAGATACGCCCAAGAGGTGTTAGTTTCTTTTAATATTGCCGATAAAGTAAATGAAAAAGCAGTCTATGGAAAAGATGTCCGCCAAGTCTTAAATTATGTCGCAACAGGTAACGTCGAAGCTGGAATTGTTTATCGCACCGATGCCCAAGTTTCTGATAATGTAGAAATTATCGCCACTGCGCCAGAAGAGACTCATTCCCCAGTCATTTATCCGGTGGCTATCATTGAAGATAGCGACACGCCAGAAATCGGCAAGGAATTAATCGAATTTTTAACCACAGAAGAAGCCCAAGCCGTCTTTGAAGACTATGGGTTTGTTCCAGTGACCAATAATCAGTAATCAATTTTTCCAAAACCTAATCGAATCTTTAATTGTAATCAATGATTTTGATTCAATTCTTCTCTAACGACTCTCCGTAAAGTTTCTTCCAACGATTCGCGGTTTTCTTCAATATATTGCCGTAATGCTTCATTCATCAATGCTTGATAGTCCCCACCTCCTGAAAGATGGACTGAGCGCCGAAACCAATCCAAAATATCATTGTCAATAGAAATAGTGATGCGAGTTTGTCTTGATGGGGTTGGGTCGATTGCCCCTCGTTTTCCTTGACTAAAATCATATTCTGCTTCCATCATTATCCCTCCTGATATTGCTGTTGTTCTTTCCGAGTTGCTTTCCGCGCTGAAATGAGACGAATTTCATCACCACGCACAGTATAAACAACGACCAAAACTCTTCCTAAAGCATCTATCCCAATGGTGACATATCGTTCTTCCTCAAATCGTTCATCAAAAATTGTAATTGCTAAATCATCTTTAAAAATGGATACTGCATCAGCAAAATCAATACCATGTTTTCTTAGGTTACCAGTTGCCTTGTTATTGTCCCATTGATATTTCATTTCAATTGGAAAGTGTACATTACTGGTAGATTTTAATCGGTCTAAGTAGAAGCGCGATCGCGCCATTGAGTAACGAGTTGCTGATGGATAACTAATAACATCCCCAATCACTATGACTAAAACCAAACGAGACTGGAAAAATTACTACAAAGCCATTGAAGATCGCCCACCGCGAAAAACAATTTTAACCGCCCTTGCTAACTTTGAAAAGCCTGGATTCGCGATCGATCTCGGCTGTGGAACTGGGAGAGATACCGTCCCGATTTTAGAACAAGGTTGGCAGGTTTTAGCTATTGATAAAGAAGCTGAAGCCATTGCCAAATTACAAGCAAAATTTGCCGATCATCCCCAACTAACCACTCAAGTTTCTACATTTGAAGCGTTAGAAATTGAGCAGTCCGTTGACTTAATTAATGCCAGTTTTTGCTTACCGTTTTGTACAGCAGAAGCCTTCCCCAGAGTTTGGGATCATCTTTTTGAATCTTTAAGCAGGGGCGGTCGATTTTGTGGACATTTATTCGGCGATCGCGATTCGTGGAAAGAGGGCGGTTTAATTCATTGTCAGACTCGTTCTCAAGTGGAAACCTTACTCAACCGTTACAATATTGAACTTCTAGAAGAAGAAGAACATCCTGGAAAAACCCCCTTGGGAGAAGACCGCTACTGGCACATTTTTCACATTGTGGCGAAGAAATAAAAATATAGTTTGGATTTGTAAAAAATAACTTACGATTCCCCCTATCCCCCCTTACTAAGGGGGGAATTAGAGGGGGGATAAAATGCAGGAATTGAGAACTGATTTAGGATTGCTATATGACCGATTTTTCTCCCATTTGGATATCCCTAAAAACCGCCCTAACTGCAACCTTTATAACCTTTTTGATTGGGATTCTAATTGCGCGGTGGATGCTAGGCTATCAAGGAAAAATAAAGGGATTTCTGGAAGGAATTTTAACTGCCCCTTTAGTGCTTCCGCCAACAGTTGTCGGGTTTTTATTACTCCTCTTACTCGGAAAAAATGGCTTTATTGGTCAAATTTTAGATGGGTTTGGGGTGAGAATTATTTTCTCTTGGTGGGCGACAGTGATTGCTTCGACTGTGGTTGCATTTCCCTTAATGTATAAAACTGCATTGGGGGCTTTTAAGCAAATTGATAATAATTTAATCGCTTGTGCGCGAACATTAGGCGCATCAGAATGGACGATTTTTTGGCGCGTTTTATTACCCTTAGCAAAACCAGGTTTACTCGCAGGAACCTTACTCACTTTTGCCCGTGCTTTGGGGGAATTTGGCGCAACTTTAATGTTAGCAGGGGCTATTCCAGGGAAAACCGAAACCATCCCGATCGCGATTTTTTTAGCAGCAGAAGGAGGCGCAATGGATCGCGCTTTTATCCTAGTTTTAATCATGTTAGGAATTTCTTTAGGCGTGATTATTGCTGTTAATTATTGGACAGATGGTCATCAAAACTATTCCTCTCATCCTCTACTTTCTAAGTTATCCAATCGCGCTGCGTCTCGACGCAAACCCGTTCAAAAAATTCCCTTACCGCCAGCAAAAATAGAATTAATGGTCGAGATTCAAAAACAACTCTCCGATTTATATTTAGATGTCTCCTTTACCACGGATCAAACCCCACTGGGGTTACTCGGTGCATCAGGGTCTGGAAAAAGTACCATTGTCCGTTGTATTGCAGGATTAGAAAGCCCAGATCGCGGGAAAATCATCTTAAATGGACGGGTGTTATATGATTCCGAGAGAGGGATTAATCTTCCACCGCGCGATCGCGCTTGTGGGTTATTATTTCAAAATTATGCCCTCTTCCCTCACCTCACCGTAACGGAAAATCTGGCGTTTGCCATGCCAAAAGGACAATCCGATCGCGCCATCAAACAAAACGTAGAAAAAGAACTGATTGCGGTTAACCTAGAAGGAATGGGGAATCGCTATCCCAACGAACTTTCTGGCGGACAACAGCAGCGAGTGGCGTTAGCGAGGGCAAAAATCAATCAACCGGATAGTTTACTCCTCGATGAACCCTTTTCGGCTTTAGATACTTATTTGCGCGATCGACAAGAAAAACTACTGCGTCAAAACCTCAGTCATTACGAAGGGGTAACGCTATTTATCACCCACAACCTAGAAGAAGCCTATCGCGTCTGTCCGAACTTAGTCATCATCGATGAGGGAAAAGTCATCGCCAACGGGTCAAAACAAGACATTTTTGAACGTCCCCCGAACTGGCGTACTGCACAATTAACAGGTTGTAAAAACTTCTCTGGTGCGGTTGCGCTTGAGCCTAACAAAATCAGCGCGATCGATTGGAATTGTACCCTAGAAGTCATTGAACCGATCCCATCTTCTCTCGACTATGTGGGGATTCGCGCCCATCAACTAAACTTCCCAGAAACCGAAACAACCAATACCTTCCCCTGTTGGCTAGCCACCGTTAGCGAAACCCAACACCGCATGACCTTATATTTAAAATTAAATGAACCCGCCAATCATCCTGAAGATTATCACCTCCAAGCCGAAGTCTTTAAAGAGAAATGGGAAGACTTAAAAGCACGTCCATTTCCTTGGAAAATTCAACTTTCAGAACTCCGCATTCTACTCCTCTCAGCCCATTCCTCCAGTTAGGAAGGAGAAGTGTTACTGTTCGATTCCCCTTCAGTATTGAGTTCTCCATTGATTAAAATTCAATGGATTCACTCTTGTTGTGACTCAATGGATTAAAATCACATTTCGTCACTTCCTTTCCCACACTCAAGAATGGGAGACAGACCTTGACGCTTGGTTAACCTTAGCTGTGTCCTTACCTGTTCAATTAGCCCGTTTGGGTTTTTCACCATTAAGTTTAGGGCTATTTTTAGAATCATAACATAAAATGACACAAAAGGCTGAAGCCTTTAAGGGCCATTCATCCATCCGTTTCAAACGGATGGCTCTCTGACTGTTTTCCTGTAGAAGTCTCTTCTGGAGAAGGTTCACGTTTCGTTTCACCTCCCCTTATTTTCTGCCAGAGGCGTTGTGGAGAAAGGGCTTGTAAGCGATTGGCGATATTTTGAGAGACATTCGTTTTTTCTGCGGGTGCAGTCAGCGCACGGCGTAAGAGCAGTGTTTGTGTCCCAAACCATAAAAGTAGGGCGGTACTCGCGATCGCGCCTAGTAAAACTCCACCCGTAATGCGTCCCGCGCAAACCCATAAAACCAGACCATAAAAGAGTCCTAAACCACTCCAGTAAAAGTCACTTTTACGATGAACTTCTGGAAAAAAGAACGCTGAAAAATAGAGTAGAAAACTTCCTAAGCCAATTCCGAGAGCAAGTATATGAGCTAGCATTTCATTTAATCCTCCCAAGACAGTAAGTTGATCTTATCGGTTTCTGCGGGTCTTTGAACAAGTGAGCTACCCCTAGAGAATGAAAACAGAAGGAGACGATGTCTTTCATCCGTGGGAAGTCATGTTTAATAACTTTTTCTTAACCTAGAAAATGAAGCAAAGCAAAAAAGGAGGTCGTCAGAGTGATGCGTCAGTTAACACTCGGCACTCTCAGCACATTGCTATTAGCCCTTGGTGCGGTTCCCGCAGCACAAGCCGAATCGATGAATCCTGCGGAAGAACAAGCCTATACCCAAAATCAGCGCAATGTTCGCAGCACAGCAGCATTTGATCTGGTGTCTGCTGCTTATCGCGGAAAACTCGAATCTGCAGGCATTCCCAGCTACCATAAACTGCAACAAGCCTATGAAACAGGTCAAGTGGATGCTGAAGATATCGTTAATAGCGCGATCGCTGCTGGTGAACTGTCTCCCACCGCAGCAGGAGATGAAGGTTATATGAATGCTGTCAGCCTACACCTATCCGATATAACGGATCGAGGACAAGATGACAACTAAACCTTGAACTATAGTAAGGAGGTCTTCACAGTCATGGGCCATTTGACACTAGGTACACTGACCACTTTAGCTTTAACCTTAGGACTCGCGCTGCCAGCACAAGCCGAAGGGATGCAACCCACACAAGAGCAAACTTACGCTCAAAATCGGCAAAATGTTCGTGAGACAGAAGCCTTTAACTTAGTCTCAGCAGCTTATCGCGGAGAATTTGAACCAGAAGGCATTCCGAGCTATTACAAACTAGAAGAAGCCTACGAAGCGGGGGAAATTGATGCAGAAACCTTGGTCAACCGCGCGATCGCTGCTGGTGAACTGTCTCCCACCGCAGCGAACGATGAAGCCTATGTTAATGCTGTCAGACTTCACCTATCCGAACTCGAAACGACCAATAATTAACGGGCTTTGGTGACACTCCCTACTTGCAAAAACTCCCCACAAGGGGAGTCAAAAATTTGCTTACGGAAATTCAGTCAGAAAGCCCTCGATTTGAAATCGAGGGCTGAATGACACAAACAAGGCTTTAGCCTTCTGTGTCCTTGTAATTCGGCATTTCTAAAGTATCAATCCAGTCCTCTACTAGCTGAGTCATTGTTTTCTTTTATGTCTTGCATATAGTCTCAACTTTTCAAGTCTCCCTACTTCTATCCGAATGGAAAATTGTTCTTTTTCATATCTTGTCAATGACTTGATTTATGTTATAATAATTTTACCATTATTTTAGAACGCCTATGTATGGATGTCAGCAAAATCGAATTAAACCAAGCTCTGAGGTCATTCCCATATTAGAACATATTTGCTATACGGCTAATAATCTAACAAATTGTGGAATCTATTATGCCCGTCAAACTTTCTTTAATGAAGGTCGGATCATTGGAAAATATGAACCAGAAGAAGTCCTAAAACAACAAGTTAACTTCAAAGCCCTCTACTCTCAATGCGCTCAACAGGTTCTTAGAAGCGTCGCAGAATCTTTTAAGTCTTATAAGAGTTTGAAGAAAGCCTTTTTTAAGGGAGAAATTAGTCACCATCCTAAACTTCCCAATTATAGAAATAAAGGAGGAATGGCGGTTGCTCCTTATCCTAAACAAAATTTAACTCTGAAGAACGGTCAAGTTAGAATTCCTTTAGGGAAAACAATTAAAGCGTGGTTTGGTCGATCAGAGTTTTTTGTTTCTTTCCCTTCTAACCTAGAATGGAAAAACATTAAAGAGTTAAGAATCCTCCCTCGAAACCGAGAGTTCTATGTGGAATGGGTTTATGAAAGACCTGAAGTCAAAACCACAGTTAATTCCACCGAAGCACTAGGGGTTGATCCAGGCTTGGATAATTGGTTAACTTGTGTTTCCACTATTGGAGAGTCTTTCATCATTGATGGGAGAAAACTTAAATCTCGAATGGCAGAACTATAACCGTCGAGTGTCTTCTCTTAAGGAGGGAAAACCTCAAGGTTATTGGGACTTTGAGTTAGCTAGAATCACTGAAAAACGAAACCGTCAAGTCCGAGATGCTGTAAACAAGGCAGCAAAGATGGTGATTAACTATTGCCTTAACAAAGATATAGGGGTTATCGTTTTCGGTTGGAATAAAGGTCAGCGTCAAGGAGTCAATATAGGGAAGAAAAACAATCAAAACTTTGTTCAGATTCCCACAGCTAAGTTAAAGAATCGGATTCAACAATTAGCAGAGGAAAATGGAATTGAGTTTGTAGAAACTGAGGAATCCTACACTTCCAAGTCGAGCTATCTGGATCGTGATTTGCTACCGACCTTCGGTGAGAAACCCGAAAGGTGCGCCCCCACAGGAAAGCGAGTAACGAGAGGATGCTATCAAGATTCAAAAGGAAGAATTGTAAATGCCGATGCAAACGCAGCAGCAAACATCCTCCGAAAAGTAGAGATACAGCTAGGATTAGTCCTAGCCAAGGTCTGTAGAGCAGCTTTGACTCTGCCATCCAGACTGTACATCTGGAACTCTAAGAGAAAGAGCGGAGCAACGAGGTTTTTAAGAGGGGCTGTGTGCTGAATTCATTTCAGCACCCTGAAAGCCCCGTCCCGTTGCGAAGCCACCTCTTAGAATCCTCGTCTCTTGTTTAGCGAGGAGAAGTCAATGATTCTCCATCCATTCTGTATGGAAAAACTCACCGCGAGGCTGATCCGTTCGTTCGTAAGTATGCGCTCCAAAGAAATCACGCTGGGCTTGCGTCAGATTCTGGGGTAACCGATCGCGCCGATAGCTGTCAAAATAATCTAAAGAGGCACTAAACGCTGGTACTGGAATTCCCAACTGATTCGACACTGCTAACACTTCCCGCCATGCGTTTTGTCGGTCTAAAATCGTTTGTTTAAACTCTGGCGCAAGTAATAAGTTCGGTAATTTTGGGTTATCCTTAAACGCAGCCTTAATTTTATCCAAGAAACCCGCGCGAATAATGCAACCGCCTTTCCAGATGCGAGCAATTTCGCTGAGATTGAGGTTAAAGCCAAACTCTTCCGAGGCTTTCCCCATCAAAGCCATTCCTTGGGCGTAAGAGCACATTTTTGAGCAATAGAGTGCGTCCCGAATTTTATTAATAAAGGCTTGGGTATCCCCGTCATACTTAGCACTAGGACCGGCTAACTGTTCCTTCGCTGCTGTGCGTTCCTCCTTAAACGAAGAAATCACCCGCGCATTCACCGCAGCATAAATGGTCGGAATGGGAATCCCTAACTCTAGAGAACTCACAACAGTCCAGCGTCCAGTTCCCTTTTGTCCCGCCGAATCGAGAATCACATCAACTAGGGGAAGATTCGTTTCTGGATCAATCTTCTTAAAGATTTCCGCACTAATTTCAATTAAAAACGAGTTGAGTTCCTCGGTTTGATTCCATTGTGCAAACACTTCGCTCAACTGTTCATGATTCAGCCCAAGAGCATTTTTCAGCAGATCATACGCCTCTGCAATCAACTGCATATCCCCATACTCAATCCCATTGTGAACCATCTTCACATAATGACCTGCGCCTCCAGGGCCAATGTAAGTCACACAGGGACCATCATCTACTTGTGCAGCAATTTTCGTAACAATCGGTTCTACTTTTTCGTAGGCTTCTGGTGTTCCACCAGGCATCAAACTCGGACCCAGGAGTGCGCCTTCTTCACCACCACTAACGCCCATTCCCATAAAGCCTAAGCCTACCGCTTCTAACTCTTCGGTTCGACGTTGGGTATCTTCATAAAGAGAGTTTCCACCATCAATAATCATGTCTCCCTGTGCTAAGAGAGGCTTGAGTTGACTAATGACAGCATCTACTGCTTTTCCCGCTTTGACCATCACTAAAATTTTTCGCGGGGGGGCCAAAGCCTTCACAAACTCTTCGATTGTGTAAGTATCAGTAACATTTTTCCCTTGCGCTCGTTGCGCCATAAAGGTTTTGGTTTTCTCCGCAGTGCGGTTGTAAACAGCCACGGGGAATCCTCGGCTTTCTACATTCAAAGCCAGGTTTTCTCCCATGACGGCTAAACCAATTACACCAAAGCTAGGTTGTGTCATAAATTGAAATCCGCGATCATCCGAAACTCATTTGTTTTCAGGATAACGGTTTGTTCCCTTGTTTTCTGTAAAGAAGACATAAAGATTAGTCTTCGATGGGAGCCATCAGTTGTGTCTCCTGTTCATCATCATCATCATCAACCACATCTTCAAGCTGCACAAAACCACTATAGGCTTCCATACCATGTTCTCCAATATCTAAGCCTTCTCTTTCTTCTTCAAGATCAACCCGAATCCCAATTAAATATTTAAGAGCGAACCAAAAAACGAGACTTAGAATTACTGTGTAAATCGCAACGACTAAAATTCCAAAGATTTGAGTTAAAAATTGACTGGGACTAGCTAATTCTTGATGGAAGATTCCGACAGCAAGGGTTCCCCAAATGCCATTAACCAAGTGAACCGAAATCGCACCAACAGGGTCATCAATTTTGAGGCGATCAAAAAGGGTTACGGAAAAAACAACCAAAATGCCAGCCACTGCACCAATCATCACTGCTCCGAAGTAACTGACTCCATTACAACTCGCGGTAATCGCTACCAGCCCCGCTAACACCCCATTAATAATCATGGAGAGATCAGGGAGTCCAAAGCGAAGCCAAACTGTGATTGTTGCCGCGATCGCGCCCGAAGCTGCTGCTAAGTTTGTCGTCAGGGCGATATCAGGAACATTTAAATTCACTTCCAATTCCGATCCAGGATTAAAGCCAAACCAGCCAATCCATAAAATCAGTCCCCCTAAGGTGGCAATACTCATATTATGGGGCGGAATCCCTGTCATCGTCCCATCTTCCAAATATTTCCCTTCTCGCGGACCCAGTAAATAAGCCCCGACTAAAGCAGCCCAACCCCCCACAGAATGCACCACAGTTGACCCTGCAAAATCTTTAAAACCTAAACTTCCTAACCAACCCGTTTCACTCCACACCCAGTGTCCGGTGACCGAATAGCCAAACGCAACCAAAAGAAAGCTAAAAATCATGAAGCTGCGAAACTTAATTCGTTCCGCGACTGCACCAGAAACAATCGTTGCTGCTGTCCCCGCAAACGCCACTTGGAATAAGAAAAACACACTCACGGGTAAGCCTTCTGGAAAAGGATCTAGTCCGTAGATGGCTGAGTCTCCTGTTAAAAACCAACCCCCAAACCCGATGACTGCGTTACCATTGGCAAACATTAACGAGAAGCCAAACGCCCAATAGGCGATTGTGGCAAGGGCAAAAACAATTAAATTTTTAGAGAGAATATTAATCGCATTTTTTTGGCGACAGAAGCCCGTTTCCAGCATTCCGAAGCCCGCATTCATGAAAATCACCAGAATCGCAGCCACTAAAATCCAAATCGTGTCCACCAGTCCTTTCACTGTCTCTGGTGTCAGGGGTTCTAAATCTTGCGCGATCGCTGCACGATGGGACACTAAAACAATTAGTGCGGATAGGGGAATCGCAGCCAACCAAGACCAAGATGTTCGTTTTTTCCTAAACTGTTGGTATTGTCCTTGTAACCTTACAGGCATTAATTAACCTCATGACATAACTTAGCGTTAAAATCTTACATCACAAGCAAAACCATTCTGTATCTTTGTACACTAACCGATACAATCATAATTAATCAACTGCTTCTGATCTTAGTTCAAGGACAAAGTTATTATTTTTTGTTCTTAGATAACATTCCCGTAAAAACCCCACTCCAAATCAACGCACCTTGTAAAAAATCAATGACAACAAAATTTATAAAAATTAGACTTAATGAAACCACCCGTGAAGAATTCCAGAAAAAAGCAAAAGCGGAAGGAGTGACAATGACCCAACTCATTCAAGGTTGGATCAAAGACTATCTTGAAGAAGAAACAGGTTCTACTGGAACAACATCTGATGATTCAGAACTTTGGCAAAGACTAGAAGCCTTAGAACAAAAAATTGAAACCCCAACCACAACAGTTAATCAAGAAACTGAGCAAAAGTTGCAACAGTATATTCAATATGTTGACCAAAGAATTGATACTCTCGAAAACGTTGTTATTACCCCAATCAAAAAGGATTTAGACGGGGTTAAAAATTCTTGGAAAGCTCTTTTTAATCAGATTCGCGAACTGGAAGGAAAAGTGAATCAGTTTCGTTCAGAATTAGAAAAGTTTCATACTCAAACTAAACAAAGTTTTGCCCGTATAACTCAGTATATCAACCAAAAATTTCAAGGTTAATTATACCAATTTAAAAAGGTAGATGTTACATTTCGTAGGGTTTGCCTTGCCCACCCTACCGTCTCAGAAACTGAAAGGGTAACCAGTGACAAATAACCAATGACCAATGACCAATCAACAGTTTATAGTAACTGAACCCCTTTCACAAGCGGGTCAGAGTGCGGAAAAGAAAGTTTGGGAAACCATACAAGTTGCGTTTGAAAATCGTAATTGTTTGGGCTATTGGCGTTATCCCATTTTTTCGACTGGGACTAATTTTCGGAAAGAACCTGATATTTTGTTGCTCGATCGCGCTCTGGGAATTATGATTATTGAAGTGAAAGGGCTAGTCATTGATCAAATTAAACAAATTACAGGACACCTCTGGCACTATCAAAACTTTTACACCAGCAGTGGTAATCCTTATCAACAAGCCGAAAATCAACTCTTTTCTCTTCTCAATTATTGTCACCAAGAAGCCAGCTTAAATCATCAAATTACCAGTCGGGTTTTAGTCGCCTTACCCAATATTACCCGCAGGGAATGGGAAGCAAGAACATTTCATCGTCTCCCTAGTCAACCCCCTCTCTTATTAACAGATGATTTCGCCTCAACTGATCATTTATTCTCAAAAATCAAACAAACCCCAATTCTTTCTCAAGGGACTGATCTAACCGAAAAACAATGGGAACTCTTACTTGCAATGTTCAGTGGAACACCCGTTTATCAAAAACCCAAATATCGAGTTCTCGCGTCTCCAAATAGTCGAGGAAAAATCTTACAACAAGTTTATCAACAGATTTCTCAATGGGATCAACAACAAGAAAAAATTGGCAAACAAATTCCCCCAGGATGTCAACGGATACGGGGAATTGCTGGGTCTGGAAAAACTGCGCTTCTCTGTCAAAAAGCAGCGCAAATGCACTTAAAACATCCAGACTGGGAGATTGCGTTAGTCTTCTTTTCTCGTAGCCTCTACCCCGTCATTATTGATCAACTCAGCTATTGGTTAAATCGCTTTAGTGAAGCAAAACAAACCTTTCACCCCAAAAACTCTAAACTGCGCGTCCTTCATGCTTGGGGCGCAAAAAAACAAGCTGGACTCTATCGCCTCATCGCCGAAGCAGCAGACATTTCTCCCCTCACGGTATCTGATATTCCCAAACCCGAACGGTATCAGCCCCAAGTCGCCCTTGCCTTAGCCTGCGATCAGCTTCTCACAAAAACATCGATTCCTCAACTTTTTGATGCCATCCTCATTGACGAAGGACAAGATTTGCTAGTTGACGAAAAAATCAAGCTACAAACTCAACAACCTTTCTATCAACTGGCTTATCAAGCATTACGCCCCGTCCATCCCACGCAACCGCAACAACGGCGACTGATTTGGACCTATGACGAAGCCCAAAGTTTAGATCATCTCACGATTCCCACCCCAGGAGAGATTTTAGGAGAAAAACGAGCGCATCTTCTCAGTGGCGAGTATCAAGATGGAATCAAAAAAACAGAAATTCTCTCTCGTTGTTACCGACTCCCTCATCCCGTAATTACTTTTGCTCATGGGATTGGTATGGGATTATTAAGACGGAAAGGACTATTAACAGGAGTGAGACATCCTGAAGACTGGAAAGCGTTGGGTTATGAAGTGACAGGACATTTTGAACCGCAGACAGAAATTATTCTCAAACGTCCGATTGAAAATTCGCCTCATCCCTTACCGCAATTATGGTCGGGTGAGATGATCCGCTTTCAAAGTTATGCGGTACGCCAAGAAGAATTAACCGCTTTAGCTGAACAAATTTTAATCAATTTACGTCAGGAAGGATTACGTCCCAGCCGTCAGATTTTAGTCTTGGTTTTAGGGGAAACTTTCACCGCGAGGCGTTTAGAAACAGAAGTAGCGCGGTTTCTCTACCAACAAGGGCTTGATATTTATCTCCCCAGTGCGCCTGATTGTAATGTTTTTGAAACGGCTTCGGTTCAGCGTAACCCAAATCAATTTTGGTGTGAAGGAGGGGTGACGGTTTCTCGCATTCATCGCGCCAAAGGACAAGAAGCGGATATGGTGTATATTGTGGGTTTAGACCAAATTGCAAAAGACGAAGGAAACCTTTATCTCCGCAATCAGTTATTTACCGCCATTACTCGCACTCGCGCTTGGGTGACGTTAAGCGGTGTGGGGGCTTATTCGTTTTATGAAGAAGTGCAACAAGTCCTTGACAGTGGGGAGACGTTTCGGTTTATTTATCGCCAACCGCCGTTAAGAGAGATTCCCATTACCCCAGTTGGAGAGTTTCTCGCCCGTTATACTGCTGGGGAACGAAATTTTCAGAATATTGATTTACAAGGGATAGAGTTAAGTCATTTTGACCTGAAAGGATGTAATTTTATTGGTGCAAATTTAGTGGGGGCAAATTTGAGTTATAGTTGCTTAGAAGGGGCAAAATTAGTGGTGGCGAATCTAGAAAATGCTAACTTAAGTCAAGCGAATTTATGTAAAGCTAAGTTAGTGGGAGCAAACTTAAAAAATGCGAATTTGGAAGGGGCAAATCTGACTCACACTGATTTATATTAGAAGTAGCGATAGTAACAAGAACTAAGAACCAATCACTAATAATTATGAGTTTATTTAAGCGCGATCGCGTTTTAGTTCCCATTGACTTTTCCGAGTCCTCCTTTCAAGCCCTAGCAGAAGCCATCAACGAAGTAGAAGACCCAGAGAATGTTCATATTCTCCACGTTTTGCGTCCACTTAACCCTGGAGATCCTGGTATGATTTGGCATACAGTGGATAACGAAACCCGTCGTCGCCACGTAGAAAAGGTGTTTTATAAACGGTGTTCTGATCCCGAATATAAAAAAGCACCCTTTAATGTCATGATTGGGAAACCAGCGAGAAAAATTCTTGACTATGCCAAAAAAAACGATATTCAACTGATTATTATACCTTCTCATGCCCACAAAGGTTTAAACCGTTTTGCTTTGGGTTCAGTTGCAGAAAGAGTCGTGCGTCAAGCTCCCTGTCCAGTTTTAGTGTTGCGAGACTAATTATTGACTGAATTTTCTCAAGAGACACGGGTTGCAACTTTCTGTTAACGGTGATTCATGGGTAATAGAAATCAAAACCAAATGAGTAATGACGATTATTAAGTCAATAGTCCTTGTTGTCCTAGTAGAATTTCTCGTAATAAGGTGAAAATTCCCACCCAAATCACAGGAGTAATATCAACCCCGCCAATGGGAGGAACAACTTTCCGCAAGGGGGCTAAAAAGGGCTCAGTCGGGAATGCGACTAGACTGTAAGGAAACTGTTTAAGATTAATTTGGGGATACCAGGTGAGGACAATCCGAAAAATAAAGAGAACCGTCATCACCGCGAAAAAGATTCCTAATCCCCAATTGATCACTGTTGATAATTCCATAAACAAATTATTAAAATTATTAATAAGGACAAGATAAATCAGGATAGATCAGGTTTGACTCAGCTGGCTACAACTTAAAGACAGTCACCAAACCCTGTTATCCTGTAAATTAGCATAGGGGCTCTCCCTGTAACCATTCAACTTTAAATCATAGAGTAACAAAAGACCATGACACCATCTTTAGCAAACTTCCTTTATAGCTTACTCGCTGGAACGTTAATCGTTGTCATTCCAGCAACGATCGCGCTCGTTTTCATTAGCATTAAAGACCGCGTTCGTCGCTCTTAGATCATTGTTCATGTTATGAATCATGCTTGTCCAGGGGAACTCTACCCTCCTCTGGACGGCTTTTATTTAATTTAGGATGGAGACAGTCTCCGTGCTGAGAGAGAACAGAACGATTAAGATAAAAATGTGATCAGCACAGGGCAAACCCAAGCAAGGAGCAGAGCAATGGTAAACTTCGGGCTGAACTCAGCCAGCATCCTCGGCATCTTTCTCGCGATCGCGGGGGCATCTTTATATTTTATGCGTTCGTTTCGCCCAGAACTCTCTAGAGACCAAGATATCTTTTTTGCTGCGGTGGGACTACTGTGCGGATTTATCTTGTTATTCCAAGGGTGGCGACTCGATCCCATTTTGCAGTTTGGTCAGTTTCTGCTCACGGCGATGGCGGTGGCGTTTGGCGTGGAAACGATTCGCTTACGGGCTGCAACCACCGAACAAGCGAAACGAAGCGCACCCACTGTTGACCGAGATCGACGCACCAGTCGCGTTTATCGAGCGGAAATCGATGACATGGAACCCTATTTTGAAGAAGAAGAACCCACCGACACCCGCCGTCGGTTACGAGGAACAACTGTTGAACGTTCTCCTCGCAGCGATCGGTATGATGAGGGCTATGAACAAGAAACGCCTCGTCCTAGCAAAACCCGTTCCAGTCGCAGCAAACGAAAACCTTCTACCCGTTCTCGCACCGCCCCCGATTATTACTATGATGAAGAACCGAATGAATCTTATGATCGTCGGGATGTAGAAGAAGACAGAGACGATTATATTCCTCCCCGTCAACCTCGGTCTCGTCGAGAAGACTCGAATCCGCCAACTCGTACCTCTCGCAAACCCCGTCCTCGTCCCCGTGACGATGAAAGCCGAGAGCGACGTTCAGCGAGTACCCGATCGCGCCCTCCAGTGAGTCGTCCTCCTTCCCGTCGTCGTCCTGCACCGCCAAAAGAAGATTATGTAGATTATAAACCCATTGATCCCCCAGAAAATGAGGATGATCCCGACAACAGTAATCAATTTGATTATTAAGCAGACAGCAACTTGGAAACGCTGGCTGAGTCTGAGTGTCAGCGTTGGTTTACTCAGCCTTTTATCTGCTTGTGGATCGGCAAATCTTCCTGAAGGGACAACCGGAATTAACAGTCGTTACAATGACCAAGAACCCAGTTTGAGTGGTAATGGACGATATTTAGCTTGGGTTTCAACCCGTAATGGTCGCCATCAAGTGTTACTGTATGATTTATCCCGCGAGCAATATGTTCCCCTACCTGGGTTAAATCCTAAAAATGTTCTCACGGAAAGCCCGAGCTTAAGCCGAACGGGGCGTTATTTAGTTTTTTTAGTCAGTCGTGAGGGTCGCCCTGAAATTGCCCTGTATGATCGGATTGTGGAAGAAACGGAAATTTTAACCGACTCTTATCGCTATTGGGTGCGGAATCCTGACATTGATTTAGATGGACGTTATATTGTGTTTGAAACCGCCCGTCGCGGTCAATGGGATGTGGAAGTGTTAGACCGTGGCCCGGAAATTGAGCCTGATATCCTAGATGGAACACGCATTTATGGCAATCCGTAGCCTTTCTTTTCCTTTCAAATTGCTCGCTGGTGTGTTACTCAGTCCCTTATTCGCCAGTTGTGGCGGTTATCCCGAAATTGTTAAAATTCCTTTTTCTCAAGGGACGGAGAGCTTAAATACTCCTGCTTCCGAGTTTCATCCTGAAATTGCGGATCGCTATGTGGCGTTTGTCTCAGATCGCAATGGGTCACAGGATATTTATCTCTATGATCAGCGCGATCGCGCTCTCATTTCCCTTCCTGGATTAAATGCACTCGATGAAATGGCATTTGACCCCACCGTTTCCGAAGACGGGCGTTTGATTGCATTTACCAAAACCCGCCAAGGACGGTCTGATATTTTTCTTTATAACCGAGAAACGCGATCGCTGCGTAATTTGACCAGTAATTTATCGGCACAAGTTCGCCGTCCGAGTATTAGTGCAGACGGTTCAACCATTGCTTTTGAAGCGAATCCTGATGGCAACTGGGATATTCTCATCTATGACCGATCAGGTCAACCTCTAAATTAACTGGTAAACTGGAAAATTAATAGGGAAGCCCACGAAATCGCTTAACTTTTGGTTTTACCTTCAAGCCTCGTCTTTTATGACTTGATGAAGCAGCGACCGACTCTTGGTGTGTTTCTGTTGTCTCTGAAGAGAGAGCCGTTTCTTCAGCTACATCTTCTGATGCTTGCAAGAAGGTTTTTTCTTCTCCATTGTTACCGAACTCTGCTGTTAATTCTTCTACAAGTGGAACTAAAGACGCTGGTTCCCAGTCTGTTTTGTCGAGAGCGAGCATAACCAATTCCATCCCTTGCGTCAAGCTCAAAGGGAGATGACCATAATCAAATCCAGGTAAGAGTTGGTAAGCCCCTTGATTTTTAGCCCATCGCTGTTCAATTTCAGACACCTGAATCCTTTCTTGTGCTGTCAGGATTACTTTCAGATCAGGGTGATTCTGGTGTGTCCACCGACAAAACTCATAGGGGTTGAGCTTTTCAATCGACATTTCCACAATGATGAGTTTCGGTAAGATTTGATGCGCTTCACTTGCTTCTTGCAAGAGCTTCCGCAGATTCACTTCTGGGGATTCTTGAATCACAACCAAACCTTGGCTTCTTAAGAGCCGTGTCCAAATTTCACTCTGGGAGCTACTTTTTTGTATAACCACCACTATATCTGTCATATTAAACCGCTATATTAATAATTATTTCGCTGATCTGACAGTCGAGCCAGTTTCTTTGTATAAATCGCTACACTGGATCAAATCAACTTGCTTGAGTGATTTCTTGCTTTACGGCAAGGGATTTGCAGAATCAAATTGAATCACTGCTAGGTATAGATACTTTACAATATTACAGAATTTTGCGCGGTTTACTGTGACGAAATTAACCGTTTTCGTCAGCACTTTTTACTGATAACGGAGAGGGGGAGATTCGAACTCCCGGAGCCTCTCGGCTCAGCCGATTTCAAGTCGGCCGCAATCGACCACTCTGCCACCTCTCCAAAATTTCAAGTTCTATGATAGCAGTTTCTTTGCTCTGGCTTCTACCGCTTGATAAAAAATTTCTTCTGTCAGGATGGAAAAATTATTTCTCATGTAAACCAGCCGAATTTCACGAACACCAGCAGGAGTCAGAGAAACTAAAAAGAATTTGCGTAAATATTGCCCATTTTCTTGAGTTTCAATCAAACGTGGAACACAAGCAGCATTGAAATAAACTGTTCCCTGTTCATCAACCACAACCGCAGTGCGTTGATAATCCTGAGTGTGTCGCAAGCAGTGGTGCATATGACCAAACGCAACGAGAGGGATTTTTTTTCCCAGTTGACGGGTTTGCGCGATCGCGCATCGCAAATCCTCATCCCCATAATCTCCTCCCCTCGGCTTCCAATCGCGACCACACAAATCATGCGGTTGATCCCCCAATCCCTTCGGACCATTATGGGCGAGAAAAATGGTTGTCCTATAATCAGTTGAGTTGACCGCGTCCATCATCCGCGCTGTAGAATCTTCAAAGCCATTCACCCCATACCGTTGTTGATAAAACTCCCCATTCCGCCATTGTGATCCGCCCCAGCTAAAAGGACGACTTCCCACCACAGACAGATGCCAGGGGTGAAAATCTTGTTTACTGTAACCGACATGACTTTCCCCAAGGAGATCCAATTGCTGTTGCACCCGATCTTCTCGCGATCGGTCATAAGGACACTTTTTGCGCCCCTTTTTTGAGGCACTGTAATGAGCATCATGATTGCCTAAAATGACTGCTTTGGGTAACTGCAATGCAGAAACTCGTTTGACAATTCCCACAGCTTCATTGCCAAAATCCCCGACAAACAGGGCTAAATCAACCCCTAGGGCTTCTAAACAGGCATTATCCTTTAACTCCCATTGGTCATGAATATCGCCCACCACCGCGATCGTGCAGTTTGGTTTCAGTGTCCCTTTCATTCCTCGAATTGTTGTCTTGCTTACAGATACAATTGCTACCTTAAAGTAAAAATCGAGAAATGCTTACTATAAAAAGACCAAAATTGGGAAAAAACGTCCCAAATCGTAAAATTCCCCCCTAGGGTTACGGCTATTCCCATTGTGAATGGATAACAATGAAGGATACAGTAGAACCAAATAGATAAGAAAAGTTAAGAAAGCAGTCTATCAACGATAGTCATTATGTTTGAATATTTTACGGATAAAGCCATCAAAGCCGTTGTTCTTGCCCAAGAAGAAGCACGCCGAATGAAGCAAAATCTGGTGGGTAGCGAACAAGTGCTGTTAGGTCTCATTGCTGAAGGCAGTAGCGATGCAGCCAATATCTTAAGTCAATTAGGTGTCAAACTCAAGGATGCTCGTCAAGTGGTGGAAGGATTAGTGGGATCAGGCTCAGATAATGTCCCCGCCAATATTCCGTTTACTCCTAGAGCCAAACGAATTTTCGAGCAAGCATTAGAAATTGCTCGTCAACAATCCCATCAGTCAATTTTACCCGAACATATCTTGTTGGCGATGACCCAAGAAGAAGGGGTCGCCACTAAAGTCTTGAGTCAATTGGGAGCCGATCCCCAGCAAGTTGCAGCACGGTTAGAAGAGGCTCTAAATAACCCCAGTTCAGGTGACGAAGAACCCTCAGCACCCGCAACCGCCAGCATGGGTGAGCGTCGTCAAGGTCGGTTTGGGTTTAATCCACAGCAACAGCAACAAGGAGATAATGGCTTAAAATCCTTTGCCATTAACTTGACCGAAAAAGCTCAAAACGAAGAGATTGACCCGATCATCGGTCGTGACCAAGAAGTAGAACGCACCATTCAGATTTTAGGTCGTCGAACCAAAAATAATCCTGTTTTGGTGGGTGAACCGGGGGTGGGAAAAACCGCGATCGCGGAAGGTTTAGCACAACGCATTGTCCGCCAAGATGTACCAGAAGCCTTGCAAGATAAGCAAGTGTATAGCCTTGATATGGGCTTACTGGTTGCTGGAACGCGCTTCCGAGGTGAATTTGAAGAACGGTTAAAAAATATCGTCAAAGAAGTGCAAGAAGCGGGAAATATCATCCTTGTCATTGATGAAATCCATACGCTCATCGGTGGCGGAGCCATGGAAGGGGGAATGGATGCAGCCAACCTCCTGAAACCCGCCTTAGCCCGTGGTGAACTGCAATGTGTCGGCACAACCACCATGGATGAATATCGCCAATATATTGAGCAAGATGCAGCGTTAGAACGACGCTTCCAACCCGTTATGGTGGATGAACCTTCTGTGGAACAAACCATTGACATTTTAGAAGGCATTCGCAGTCCTTACGAAGAATATCATAAGGTTAAAATCTCTCTTGAAGCCTTAGAAGCAGCAGCAAAACTCTCTGATCGATATATCAGCGATCGGCACTTGCCAGATAAAGCCATTGATATCATTGATGAAGCTGGTTCTCGCTTACATCTCAGTCAGTCTATGGCCGAAAAATCCGCGGAAGGAGAAGCAGAAGAAAACACAACTGAAACCCCTGCAGAAATCCCCGTTGTTGGCTTAGATGAAGTCGCAAGCATTGTTTCCTCTTGGACAGGTGTTCCCGTCAACAAGATGACCCAAGCCGAATCCGAACTCTTGTTACACCTCGAAGATACGCTGCATGAGCGCATTATTGGTCAAAGTGAAGCCGTGAGTGCTGTTTCTCGTGCGATTCGTCGCGCCCGTGTCGGTATGAAAGATGTGGATCGCCCGATCGCGAGCTTTATCTTCTCTGGTCCCACAGGTGTCGGTAAAACTGAGTTAACCAAAGCCCTAGCGCAATATATGTTTGGCGATGAAGAGGCGATGATCCGTCTTGATATGTCCGAATATATGGATCCCCAAAGTGTTTCTAAGTTAATCGGTTCGCCACCAGGATTCGTCGGCTATGATGAAGGCGGACACCTGACCGAACAAGTGCGCCGTCGTCCTTACACCGTTGTTCTCTTAGATGAAATTGAAAAAGCGCATCCCGATGTCTTTAACTCCTTATTGCAAATTCTAGATGACGGTCATCTCACCGACTCGAAAGGACGCAAAGTTGACTTCAAAAATACCTTGATTATCATGACTTCCAACATCGGTTCTCAAGTCATTGAAAAAGGTGGCGGTGGACTCGGTTTTGAATTGGATAGCGAAGGTGATAGCACCTATACCCGCATCCGTAATCGCGTCCAAGAAGAAATGAAAAACTACTTCCGTCCTGAGTTTCTTAATCGGGTGGATGAAGTGATTGTCTTCCGTCAACTGCAAAAAGAAGAAGTGGGCGAAATTGCTGATTTACTCCTCAAAGAAATTGGTGGTCGCCTTAAAGACCAGCAAGGGGTTGAGTTAGAAGTCAGCGATCGCTTCAAAGACCGCGTCATTGAAGAAGGGTATGATGTCAGTTATGGGGCGCGTCCCTTACGCCGTGTGTTGATGCGTTTGTTAGAAGATAACCTTGCTCAAGCCATTCTCTCTGGGGATCTGAGCGAAGGGGATACCGCTTATGTCGATGTCGATGATGACGGTAATATTTCCCTTACAGAAGCAGCGAAGAAAAAGCAACTGCAACCTGTGGGCTAAAGGTAAAAACGGTTAGCAGGAAACCGAAAACAAAACCTCGCTAAGAGATCTGGCAGATTTTCCCTTCTTTTCCCGCTTTGGAAGAGAAGGGATTTCCCATATAATCGGAGAAACTATTGAACGTTAATCAGTAAAGGATGAAAGCATACGTCATTGGACTCGGACGTTCTGGAGTGGCTGCTGCCCGACTTTTGAAGCAACAAGGCTGGGATGTTATGATCAGCGATCGCGGAATGTCTGACTCCTTGCAAGGTCTTCAGCGTGACCTTGCTCAGGAAGAAATTACGGTTAAATTACAGGAGACACCGACACTAGATAACCTAAAAAAAACAGATTTAATTATTGTCAGTCCAGGTGTACCGTGGGATGTTCCGATCTTGGTTCGCGCCCGTGAAGAAAATATCCCCATGTATGGTGAAATTGAATTAGCATGGCGCAGTTTATCAGACGTTCCTTGGGTCGGAATTACAGGCACAAATGGTAAAACGACAACAACCGCTTTGTGTTCAGCTTTATTTCAAGGGTCTGGCTTAAATGCTCCTTCCTGTGGCAATATTGGGAATGCTGCTTGTGAATTGGGCTTAAAAGAGACAAGTTGGGATTGGATTATTGCCGAAATTAGCAGTTATCAAATTGAATCATCCCAAAAACTTGCGCCAGAAATTGGGGTTTGGACAACCTTTAGCCCTGATCATCTAGAACGTCATTACACCCTAGAAAATTATTTTGCCATAAAAAAATCTTTGCTCGATCGCGCTCAGTTAAAAATTCTGAATGGGGATGATCCTTATCTGCGGTATCTAGTGAATGAAAACTGGTCAGGAGTCCATTGGACAAGTATTAAAGGAAAAGATCAACTCCTGGGAAAGCCCAGTCATGGCATTTATCTTGAAGGAAATGAAATTATTGCGTTTGGGGAAAAAATCATTCAGGTGAGTGAGTTTCCCATGGCGGGAGACCATAACTTACAAAACCTCTTGTTAGCCGTCGGAGCCGCGCGTTTAGCGGGAGTAGAGAAAAGCGCGATCGCGCAGAGTATTATTAACTTTCAGGGAGTCCCTCATCGCCTGGAACCGATTTGTAAAATCGAGAATGTCCCGTTCATCAACGACAGCAAAGCTACCAACTACGAAGCAGCAACTGTCGGCTTATCCTCTGTCCCCAGTCCCGTCATTTTAATTGCAGGGGGACAAGCCAAAACCGGGAATGATCAAGACTGGTGTGAACTGATCAAAAATAAAGCCAGCGTGGTTTTACTGATTGGAGAAGCAGCCCCAAAATTTGCCCAACGGCTCGATGAGATGGGCTACACTTCCTATCAAGTTGTAGAAACCATGGAAAATGCTGTCAAAGAAGGGATCAATCGAGTTAAAAAACAGGAAGGATCAGTGGTTCTTCTTTCTCCAGCCTGCGCCAGCTTTGATCAATACGACAATTTTGAACAGCGCGGGGATCATTTCCGTCAGCTTTGCTTGCAGAACAATCTGTTCTAATGCTGAACCACTAGGACATGACAGGGTGCATGGTGGACAACATAATTGCTGACACTACCGAGAAGAATTTCACTCATGCCTCTGCGTCCTCGACGACCCACAACAATGAGGTCAACCCCATGTTCTTTAGCGAGTTGACAAATCAATTGTCCAGGGTCGCCAACAGCATACTCATAATCTGCTTTTACCCCTTCCTCAATTACAGCCTCTTTTAAGGAAGAGAGCCAAGTTTTTAATTCCTCAGTTTTTTCTTTTAACATTTGGTCACATAAAGTGAGAGCTTCCCCCGCATACAGACCAGCAACATTAATGCCATCTAAAACATCTTCTCGGGTTAGTAAAGAGTCAACACTATGAAAAATAAAAAGAGAGCTATTATCTTTTTTGGCTAAGGCAATCGCTTGAGAAAGGGCTTTAGAATCATCGAGCTTGTCTTTTCCTTCCGCTTCAGGTTCAACGCCTACTAAAATTTTGTGATAGTTTTTTTTTAGTGGGTCATTTTGTATCTGCATAATAAAATTGACCTCTCGTTATTATCGAAAACTTAGAACAATGTTGATTAATTGTCCCTATTACTTTTATCATCACATACAAATTCAGAGCGATAATCATTAAGTAATACTTGTTTATAATTATGCTCTCCCAAAAATAGTAGGGTGGGCAATACCCACCCTAGGAGGCTGGCTCTCTGACTGATTGACCAGAGTTTAGTCATCCAGATATTGTTCCAATGCTTCAGAGACTAACTGGGTCATACTTGTCCCTCGTTTTTCTGCTGCTGCTTTCAGACGTTCGTGGAGACCTTCATAAACACTAATGCGATGACGGCGACCTTTTCCACCCGCACTAGGAGTCTTAGTCGGTTTAAACTCATAACTCTTGACATAGGTTTCAATCGCTTCAAAACCGACTCGGTTGCAAAATTCGCCAAAACTTTCATCTTTCTGACGTTTCTCTTTATAAAACGCCAACATCGGCTCAATATAGCTTTCTAACTCATCAATGGGCATCCGTTCCATATAAGGACGCGCTAAAGCGGTTTGATTGGGGGTTCCCCCTAACCACAGTTGATAGGCTTTCGGCGCACTACCCACAAACCCTAATTCTGCCATATAAGGGCGGGCGCAACCATTGGGACATCCAGTCATCCGCACAACAAGGTCTTGTTCTGCCATTCCCAGTTTTTTCAAGACATTACGAACTCGGTCTAAAATACTGGGTAAAGCGCGTTCAGACTCGGTAATCGCTAATCCGCAAGTGGGGAGTGCAGGACAAGCCATGGAATAGCGCAAGAGATGGTCTAAGTTATTGGGATCAGTAATTAAGCCATGATCGGTGAGAATCTTTTCGATCGCGCTTTGGTCTTCAGGCTTGATCTCATACAGAATCACGTCATGGTTTGCGGTTAAGCGCATGGGAACTTGATATTGTTCCACAATTTTCCGCAGGGCGGTTTTTAAGCGGAATTTCCCTTCATCTTTGACGCGACCATTTTCAACCGATAAGCCAAAGAAGAGTTTGCCATCTCCCTGTTCATGCCAACCGAGAAAATCTTTATACTCAAAAGGCGGTAAATCTTGATACGGTTGCAGGGGTTTCCCATAGTATTCTTCTAACTTGGATTGGAACTTCTCAACGCCCCAATCATAGAGAAGATACTTCATTCTCGCATGACGACGCTGCACGCGATCGCCGTAATCTCTTTGAGTAGCAACAATCGCTTTTAGCAGATCATAAACATCGGCTTTATCCACATAACAAATGGGATCGGACATCCGCGCAAAGGTTTCCTCTTTATTATGGGTGCGTCCCATTCCGCCACCGGCGAGAACATTAAACCCTTTTAGTTCCCCTTGATCATCGGTAATCACAATCAAACTGACATCATGGGTATAAACATCAATGGAGTTATCCCCTGGTACTGTCACACAGCATTTAAACTTACGGGGCATATAATATTTCCCATAAATGGGTTCTTCCCCTTCATGGAAAATCGTGCCATTACCATTACGTTCTCTGGCAGCTTGTACTTCTGGTGCTTCTTCCACACTCAGAAACTTTTCTCCATCGAGCCAAATTTCATAGTAGGCTTCCGTTTGCGGACGCAGGAGATCAGCAATGTTATCGGCATACTGCCAAGCATATTGATATTCTTTACGATCTTTAAAGGGGGCTGGGGGAGCCATCACGTTACGATTTAAATCGCCACAGGCTCCGAGGGTTGACCCCAGATTACGGACAATCCGATTAATGGTTTCTTTCAGATTTTTCTTGAGAATACCGTGAAGCTGGAAGCCCTGACGAGTCGTGACCCGAAGCGTTTCGTTGCCATACTCGCTAGAGAGATCATCAAGGGTCAAATATAATTCTGGCGGAATGAAGCCTCCTGGGTTTCGCGTCCGCAGCATGAACTGATAGTCTTTTTCTTGCCCTTTCTGGCGGTTGTCGCGGTTATCTTGTTGGTAAGACCCATGAAATTTCAAGATTTGAACTGCATCTTGGCTGAAGTGAGTGGTGTCTTCTAACAGTTCTGTGGCGAGGGGTTCTCGTAAAAAATTACTATTTTCTTTAATTCCTTCTAATTTGGAGGGTTTAGAGGCTTTTTTGGCTTTAGATGCTACCATTACTGCTTTTTGCTCGATCGCTGCACATTTTTGGATCACCGATAACTCACTGGGAATTACGGTGATTAGTTCCATCATATCGTGAGTGGATCATTTTTCAATGACTACTGACCCATAAACTTTTTCGACATCAGGGTAGAATAATTCTTGCTTGAATCCAGCTTGTAAAATGAAACTATCCCTGCTTTCAGTGCTGCTCAATTTTCTTTCTCTTCTCCCAGGAACCCTCTTAACTCTACTGACCATTGCCGTTGCGTTTTTACGATTTTATGATGAGCAAGATTTCACAATCCTCGGACAAATTGCCGAACCCCGACTCTGGAGCAACCGACTCACCTTGGCAGCCCTCTTGGTGGCAGTGGTTAATTTCGGCGTTGAGTGGAACCGTCGAAACGGAGAAACAAATCGCTTGGCTGAAGATGAAGCAAGAAGAAGACAAGAAGAGACACGAAGAGTGGAAAGAGCAATTGAGGAAGAGAGACGAAGAATTGAAGAAGACAGACGAAGAGGCGAGGAAGAGAGACGAAGAGGCGAGGAAGAGAGACGAAGAGGCGAGGAAGAGAGACGAAGAAGACAAGAAGAGACACGAGCAGAGAATGAAAGAATTGAGAGAAGATACCGAGAAATACAGCGCGATCGCGCAGCAGATCGAGAAAGAAACCGAGCAGCTGAGGAAAGAGAACGAACGGCTAGCCGAGCTCGAATCCAAAATCGATGGATTATTCTCCAAATACGGTATCAACTCGAAGCCAGTGAATCCAACCGAAGAGCTTTAAGTGATTTTCTGGCTTTTCTCAAGGAATATGGGGAATAGAACCGTTTCATTAGTTGGTGACTGCTGATTACTGATGACGCATTGATTATGAAAAAACTTTAAAGAGAATATGAACTGATTATGAACAAATGAAAAGAAATAAAAAGCTAAGATTGCATTAATAAAGATTAATAACTTTATCGTCAACGTCAACTATGCAATTATTAACAATTAGCTTGATGGGAGTTGGCTTAGCTGCTGATGCCCTTGCGGTTTCTCTGACCAGTGGTTTACTGATTCAACGAATTAAAATTAATAAGGCTTTAAAGATTGCGTTATTTTTTGGAATTTTTCAAACCTTGATGCCCATTTTCGGATGGATGATGGGGTTAGGATTTCGGGAATTTGTTAGCGCGATCGCGCATTGGATTGCCTTTTTTCTCCTCGGTTGGCTCGGGGGAAATATGATTTACGAAGCCCTAAAAGATGAGGAAGAAGAACCCTTTAATCCGTTAGATAATTCGACCTTATTAGGACTCGCGATCGCGACCAGTATTGATGCCCTAGCTGCGGGTGTGGGCTTATCTGTGATTAAAATGTCTTTACCCTTAACCGTAAGCCTAATTGGTTTAATTACGTTTATTCTTTGCTTTTTCGGAGTCTTTATTGGTCATCGTTTCGGTCATTGGTGCCAAGGAAAAGTCGAAATCCTTGGCGGTTTAATTTTAATGGGAATTGGCACAAAAATTTTAGTGGAAACTATGATGCAATTCTAGCAGTAATTAGTTATTTTTTTCTGAGTCATTTGCCATCTGTCAGTTAATAACTAATGACTAATGACTAATGACTAATGACTAATAACAAATTACCAAGGTAAAACCTCTCCCTTCGCGTGCCAAAACGTCCCCGAATTACTTAAATTAAGTTCTTCGATCCGTTGTAATAATCCTTCTACCGATTCGCTCGTAGTAATGCCAGAAAAGCCCGTCATACGAGTTTGTACCATGCCTGGATGGAGAATCCCCACTGCAATTTTACGAGGTTTCAAGTCCTCAGAAAGGGATTTTCCTGCCATACTCAGTGCAGTTTTTGACATCCGATACCCATAGAAGCCCCCCGAGCTATTATCTTCAATTGACCCCATGCGACTGGTCATTAAAATCACTTTTCCCCCTTCAGGAATTAGGGGTAACAAGGCTTTAGTGACGCGCAATGGGGCGACTGCATTCACCCGAAATTGACGTTCCAAACTTTCAAAATCTAAATCATCGAGGGAGTTCGCTTCAATAATTCCCGCATTATTAATCAAGACATCAATGCTTGTTCCTTGTAGGCGTTTTGCCAGTTCCGCAACAGAAGCATCCGAGGTAACATCAATTCCTGATTCAATTTGGACATCGAGACTTTTCAATTCTGCGCTGGGTTCACGACAAACCGCAATTACCCTTTCTCCTTTGGCTTTTAGCTGTTTGCAATATTCCAAGCCAATGCCACGATTCGTTCCAGTGATGAGATAATTTACCATATTTTTTTAAACTGATTGAGTAGCGCAACAGTGGGGATTGAAGCAATAATTGAAAGATGAGAAAACTATCAAAAGAAAGAATATTTGTAAGCATGGAGGTCATTTACCTCCCCTGCTACAATCTGGCTAGGAATATACCCTTCAATCGACTGACTCAAACCGTCGTCGCTATTTAAACCAAGGAGAGAGGAGTGAACTCGTGCAAACTGTCAAAGAATATGTCCAGCGCTGGTATCAGAGTGGGCTTGCTCCCGATGAGTACATCTGCCATAGTAAACAAGGAAACTTTGTCGAGATTGAACACGCTAAGGATGGGACTCGACAAACCGTTCTCACGTTCTGTACCAATGATGTCTTGGGATTAGTCCAAAATCCTGCAGTCAAGGACGCAGCAATTAATGCGATTCATCGTTATGGAACATCCAATAGTTCTTGTTCTGTATTAAGTGGACGCATTGATTTACATCGGGAGTTAGAAGAAGAAATTTCTGCGTTTAAAGGACTTCCCCATACTCAATTATTTTTAAATGCTTGGATGGCAACTCAGGCGTTAGCAGATGCTTTTTGTCATCTTGCCATCCCAGTACCAGGGTTTGAGCATACCAGAGAAACGCTAATCATGACCGATGTTCTCAATCACGGTTGTATTGTTTCAGCAGTGGTCAACGCCAATACCCGCTCGGGAAAAGTATTTGGTCATAGTCCGAAAGTTCGAGTTAAGGCCTATCGCCATTGTGACACTCAAGATTTAGCCCGAAAGTTAAAACGCTATGCTCGTCCTGATGACAGGATTTTAGTGGTCACAGATACGGTTTTCTCTATGGATGGAGATATTGCACCGTTACCAGACATGGTTGAGGTTTTGTCCGATTATCCCGATAGTGTTTTATTTTTAGATGAAGCTCATGCCAGTGGAGCAATTGGAGAAACGGGACACGGGATTTTTGAGCATTTTCACATAACGCCTGAAGACGTGATTAAGCGCGGTGTCAATCCTCTGGTCATGACCACATTTTCTAAATTTGCTGCATCAGCAGGGGCTGCGATTAGTTCTCATGTTCCTGAGCTCATCCCGCTTTTAAATGTGTCTCCTACCTCCATTGGAACGATTTCTCTCCCCGCACCGACCACGGCTGCTGCTTTAGAAAGTATTCGTCAAGTGCGCGGTAACCCGCAACTGGTGAAAAAACTAAAATACAATACCCACTACCTCCGATCGCGCTTGCAAGAAGCTGGGTTTGACGCGATCGGGGAAACCAATGTGATTCCTGTTTTACTCCCACCAGAAATTAATCCCAAACACTTCGGACGCACTCTCCTTGCCGATCATAATATTTGGGTTTCTCCGATTTGGTTTATTGCTAAACCACGCCTCCGCATTACCGCTAATGCCTTACACACAGAAGCGGAAATGGATCAACTGGTCTCAGCAATGGTGAAAACCCGTGATTTGCTTTACCAGCCCGTCATTAGTGCTTAAGTAATGACTTCTCCTCACCTCCTCTGCTACGTTGTCTTATTCAGAAAAAATTGCTGTGGTTAGTTCCCAAACAAATGTTACCGTTCAAGCCGTCACCACCCCTGCGGAAAAAGAACGATTTCTAAACGTTCCCTGGCAGGTTTATAAAAATGACCCAAACTGGGTTCCTCCGCTTAAAAGTGAGACAGAAAAGGAACTTTCCCCCGAAAATCCCTTTAACGAATATGGTCGCTTTCAAGCCTTTATTGCCCTGAATAGCGATAAAATTGCTGTCGGACGCATTGTTGCAGCAGTCAATGATCGTCTCCTTGCGAAAGAAGGACAAAATATTGGGTTCTTTGGCTTTTTTGAGTGCATAGAAGACCAAGCCGTTGCCAGTGCTTTGTTTGAGGCTGCGGAAACTTGGTTGCGAGAACAGGGCATGATTACAATGCGGGGTCCGATTGATTTATCCACTCACAATAATTGTCTCTGGCTAGTGGATGGCTTTGATTCTCCGCCGAAAATAATGATGCCCTATAATCCCCCTTACTATGAGAATTTTATCTTGGCGCGAGGGGGAGAGATTGCAAAGACGGCTTATGCTTATCACCTTCCTCTTGACAAAAGATTAGGGGAGAAGTTTGAAAGAGCTTATCGCATTGCATCCCGCTCTGGGATTCGGTTTCGTCCCTTTAATACCAAGGGTGAAGCATTTGAGGCTGATGTTTCTAAAATCTATGAATTGTTTAATCTTCTCTTTGAAGACAGTTGGAGTTCGACTCCTCGCACAAAAGAAGAGTTTATGGCGCAAGCGCGATCGCTGCAAGATTTAGTCGATCCCAATATTTTCCCCATCGCTGAAGATAACGGCGAAATGATTGGCTTTTTTATGGCGTTACCCGATTACAATGTTGCACTGAAGCAGGTTAACGGGAAACTCAATTGGTGGGGAATCCTTAAGTTTCTCTGGTATCGTCGGCAAATCAAAACTGGGCGCGTGCTAGTGATCGGTTGTCTCCCTGAATATCGGCGGAAAATGGTGCCGTTAGCTTTGATTCATGCTGCCTTTCAGCAAGGAAAATCTTATAACAGTGGGGAATTATCTTGGGTCTATGCCGATAATAGTCCGTCTCGCCGTCTCATTGAAGAAACAGGGGCAAAAATATACAAAACCTATCGGATGTACGAAAAAGCGTTATGAAAGCATTAGTAACAGGGGCAAATGGGTTTACAGGGTCTCACTTGGTCAAGGCGTTAGCAGCCAGAGGCGATGAGGTTGTAGGGTTAGTACGCCCTTTTAGTGATTTATCTCGGTTGGTGGATTCTGAAGTAACTTTAGTGAAAGGAGATATCTGCGATCGCGCGGTTTTAGAAAAAGCCATGTCTGCGGTGGATGTGGTCTTTCATGTCGCTGCGTATGTAGAATTAGGGCTAGTGAATGCTCAGGCAATGGCGCGCGTGAACATTGAAGGAACCCAAGCGGTGATGGAAACGGCGCAAGCCCAAGGGGTGTCAAAAATTGTCTATTGCAGCACTATCGGTGTTTTTGGTGATACCCAAGGGCGCGTGGTGGATGAAACCTTTACTCGGGAACAAACGGGCTTTTCTTCCGCCTATGACTGGACAAAATACGAAGCCCAGCAGATCGTGGATCAGATGGCGAAAGCGGGCTTACCGGTGGTTAGCATTTTACCCTCTGGCATTTTCGGAGCGGACGATCCACATTTCGGTAAAATTGTCAAGTTATTTCGCAGTGGCAACTTAAAATTTTGGCCAGGGCGCGATCGCGCAACGGGAATTGTTCATGTGGATGATCTTGTCACCGCCATGATCCAAGCAGCAGAAACCGCCCCTTCTGGAGAACACTACATTATTTCTGCGGGAGAACTCACCATCGGGGAAATGTTCGACTTTCTCAGTGAAAAAACGGGAATTTCTAGCCCCAAAGAAGCCCCACGCTGGCTGATTCGTCTTCTCGGAACTCTGCTGACCCCGATTGGACATTTTCTCAACTGGCAACCGCCCCTCAGCCGAGAACGAGTCCATTATATTTATGATCGCTGTGTGCGCGTCGATGCTAGTAAAGCGCGAAAAGAATTAAATTGGCAACCGCGTCCAGTAGAAACAATTCTTAATGAACTGCTCATACCATTTCGATAAACTAGTGCTACACAACTATCCCCCCTTCGCCCCCCTTAATAAGGGGGGTTGGGGGGATCTACTGTAACTTGAATTTTTAGTAATGGTATCAGTTCCTAATAACATTGATGATTTCTGATTAATATAACTCCTGATATTGTTAACAAATCTTAACAATATGATACTTTATTAAGATAAGGGAATTAATTTTTACTTAATATTGATATGATGGTTATATAAAACTGATGAATAATGCTATATCTTAGTGAGCTAGAACCCTCCTGACTCTGATTGAATAACAAAAGATTCAAAATGTAGCTTGAGCTCTTGGTGACGAAACCCAACACTAGCAAGGGTCTGGTTGGGTTGTGCTGTTCCTAACCCAAACGACATGGGAGATTTAGCAAAATAGCTGAGGTATGTGACACTTAAGTAAAGTAAACTCAGTGTATAATCAAGTAAGTGATTTGAATTAATTAAATAGAAATCCTGTTTTAGTTCATTGTTGATCACTGAGGTGAAATGGGTGAATGATAGTTGCACAATCGTGGTAGCTTCTGCAAGAGAAGTCATGGCGATCTCAATAATCCTTAGCGTTAACATTCCTAGAATGAAATGACACAGACAATTCATCAAAATCAAGTTGAAATGAACGTTTTATGGCAACTGAAGAACTTAAAGGAAACTCTCTATACGGGCAAATGGGAAGTTAAAACTTCTCAGCAAGCAGTATGGTTTTTCTATTTTCGGTTGGGACGATTAATTTGGTGTGAAGGAGGGAAAAATAACGAAGAAAGATGGCAACAATACTTAAATATTTATTCTCCTCAACTGGTCAGTAACAATCAAAAAGAGGATAAATATCAAACCCTTGCTAGCTTGTACCAAGAGCGAAAGCTGAGTAAGGATAATTTAGTTCAATGGGTGAGCAGCTTTGCAGAAGAAGTCATTTTAGATCTGGTGCAAGTGACAGAAACGCAAGAATTATATAATAAAAAAATACCCGATCAGATTCCAAGTTTATTAATTAGTTTAATTTCCATTGAACCTTTATTAAACTCGGTTTATCAAGTTTGGCAAAGCTGGAAAGAGGAAGGTCTAGCGAATTATCCCCTGAGTTCTTATCTGAAAGTTCAAGATCAAGAACAATTATTAAATGAGAATCGGATGATTTTGAATCAAGAGTTAATCGCCCTGATGGATGGAACTTTAACCTTACGAGGGATGGCTGCAAAAACTCAGGTAAAACTTGTGCAGTTGTCTCAAATTTTGATTCCATTTATAAAATCTGGCGCGATCGCGCTGTCTTCTGAACCTGCTTTAAAACCCTCTCCACAACAGCAAACTTATAATCATTCTGGAGAAAAGATTCTCACACAAATTCAATCTTCAAAAAAAGTCATTGCTTGCATTGATGATAGTGTGGGCGTGTGTGAACAATTAAAAGCATTGTTAACGGCTGCGAGTTATGAAGCAGTGATGTTTCAAAATCCAGCTACTGCTCTTTCCCAACTCTTAAAAAATCCCCCAGACCTGATTTTTTTAGATATCATGATGCCGATTATTAGTGGCTATGAACTTTGTAAACAAATGCGTCGCGCCCCCCGATTAAAAACAGTCCCGATTATTATTTTGACGGGGAAAGATGGTTGGGTCGATCGCGCAAAAGCTAAAATGTGTGGGGCAACAGATTTTCTGAGTAAGCCAGTTCGCAAAGAAAAGCTGTTTGAAGCGATTAATCAATACTTATCCTACGAAGTTTAGCTGATGAAGAAAGTTTTACTAATTGAAGATAGTGCTAGTGATGCTGCTCACTTTCAAGACTGTTTAGAACAACAAGGCTTCTCTGTATCTCGCGCCAGTAGTGGCGAAGAAGCAGAGATGAAACTGAAAGGACAAAAACCGAATCTGATCTTGCTGGATATTATTCTTCCTGGGGAAAGCGGGTTTGAGTTATGTCGGAAATTAAAACAACAACCCGACACGCAAAAAATTCCCATTGTTTTATGTTCCACCAAGAATACGGAAGTAGATATTCAATGGGGAAAAATGGGCGGTGCGGATGCTTATTTAACCAAACCTGTTGATGACAAAACTCTGCTGGAAACCCTATCTGATTTGATTCCTTAATCCGATGAGCAATCTTCAACCTCAGCATTATAATATCCCCAACTTAGCACTTCCAGAAACGCAGGAAAAAGAACGCTTTTTGAGTTTTCCGATTAATAAAAACTTCAAAGGATTAGTGGCTTTAGCCTCGTTACAAGGCGTGGTACAACTCAATTTTAGTGAGATTTTACCAATTCCAGAAACGCCTCCCGCCCTATCAGGAATTTTGAGTTGGCGGGGGGAAGCCATTTGGACAGTTAATCTTCCTTTATTATTAGGAGAAACCGAGTCCTTAACCGAAAATCGGGAAAAGAGTCATTGCTTTAGTGCCATTACCAGTCTTCAAGGAAAAAGCCTTGGTTTATTAATCGAAACCTTTACTTCTGTTGTTAGCTATAACCCAGAAGAAGACTTACAACCCCTCCGACCAAGAATGATATCCTCAGAAGCAAGGCATTACTTGCAAGGATATTTTCTGAGTGAAGATCAGACCACTCCTTATTTCTTACTTGACCTGAACAATATTTTTGAAATCTTGAATTAATCCTATGAACCCACAAGCCCGCACAAAAACCGAAACAAAAGCTCAAACCAATGGTGAGAAAAAGCAACCTCAGCTTAACACAGAAGCCATTTTTACCCGTCTCGCTAACCAAATTCTACAAACCAAAGACCCAGAAGATATTTTTAGGGAGACTACAGATGAATTAAGAGATATTTTAGAGTGCGATCGCGCTGCGATTTATCAATTTAATGAGGATTGGAGTGGTCAATTTATTGCGGATTCTGTTGATGAAAAATGGAGTTCTCTCATTGAATTACAAGAGCGTTATCCTAAAATTGGCGAAAATGTCAATAATTGTAGTATTCGAGATTTAACTGGGACTTCTTCTGTAGATACCTATCTTTATCAAACCAATGGTGGCGCATTTAATCGCGGTGAACAGTATCGCGTGGCAAATGATATATATGAAAAAGGCTTTCCCAACTGTTACTTAAAAGTGATGGAAAGTTATCAAGCTCGCGCTTATATTATTGCAGCAATTTATATTCAGGATGAACTGTGGGGACTCCTCGCTACCTATCAGAATGATCGTCCGAGAGAATGGGAAGAAAGCGAAATCCAACTCCTGACAAGAGTAGCAACTCTCTTAAGTTTAGCGGTACAACAACAGAATTATGTTAACCAAATTAAAGCGCGAACCGAAGCCCTTGAAACTAATGCCAATCGCGAAAAAGCCTTAAATAAAATTGTGGATCGGATTCGGCAAAGTCAAGACTTAGACGCGGTTTTTAATGTTACTACGAGTGAAATTCGGCAACTTTTAGGCTGCGATCGCGTTGCGATTTATCAGTTTAATGAAAATTGGGGCGGAGAATTTATTTCTGAATCCGTTGATTCAAAATGGGTTTCTGTGATTCAAGAACAGCGCAACAGCCCAGAAATTGTGGAAAATATTAACGCTTGTAGCATTCGTGACTTAGGCGGTTACACCGATACCCATTTACAACAAACTCGCGGGGGACGTTTTAGTCGCGGAGAAGTCTATCGGGTTTGTAATAATATTTACACCCATAACTACACCGAATGTTATATCCGCGTTTTAGAAAGTTATCAGGCGAAAGCCTACATTGTTGTTGCCATTTATCAAGGTTCAACTTTATGGGGACTTCTCGCAGCCTATCAAAATGATTCTCCCCGAGACTGGGAAGAAGAAGAAGTGCAGTTGTTACTGAGAATTGCCAATCAATTTAGCATTGCGGTACAACAATCAGACTATATTCAACAAGTTAAAGCCAGTAATGACGAACTACAGCAACGCATTCAACGGGAACAAACCTTAAGTAAAACCATTGATCGCATTCGTGAATCAACAAGTTTACAAGACTTATTTGATACCACGGTTCGTCAGATTCGTCGCTTTATGAAAGCCGATCGCGTGGGGGTATTTCGCTTCTATCCAGACTCAGGCTATGATGATGGGGAATTTGTCGCCGAAGATGTGGTTGCAGGTTATCCCAGCGCGATCGCGGCGAAAGTTCATGATCACTGCTTTGGCAATCAATACGCCGACAAATATGTAGATGGACGTATTCAAGCCGTTTCTGATATCTACAACGCTGATCTTAGCAGTTGCCATATTGATATTCTCTCTCAATTTGAAGTCCGCGCCAATCTCATTGTTCCCCTTTTAATCGGTGGAAATCTTTGGGGATTACTCTGTGTCCATCAGTGTAGCGAACCCCGAGACTGGAAAGAAGAAGACATTCAATTTATCCAACAAGTCGCCTCTCAATTTGGGGTCGCCCTCCAGCAATCAGAATACTTACGACAACTGGAAACGGGTCGTCAACAACTGGATGAAAAAGCCCGTCGGGAGTCAGCGATTGTTCAATTCTCCGCCCGTTTAGTCAATCGTTTTTCCGAACTCGTCCAACAGAATATGCAACCACAATCTCTTTTGCAGTTTGCGACGGATGAAATGCGACGCATCTTAAAAGCGGATCGCGTGGGAGTTTATCGCTTTAATGACGATTGGTCAGGGGAATTTATTGTCGAATCCGTCGGCGGTGATTGGCCCCGATTAGTGGGAACTGAACTGGCGAAAGTCCAAGATACCTATCTACAGGAAAATAAAGGCGGACGTTACGCCAATAAGGAAAGTCTCCGTGTAGAAGATATCTATACCGTTGGACACGCGGAATGTCATGTGGAATTGTTAGAAACTTGGGGAACACGCAGTTATGCGATCGCGCCTATCTTTAAAGGGGATGTTCTCTGGGGATTGTTAGGGGTGTATCAAAATAGTCATCCTCGCCACTGGGAAGACTCAGAAATGGCATTATTGGAACAAGTGGGTATCCAAATTGGCATTACCTTCAAGCTATCCGATAACTTTGTGCAACTGCGGGAACAAGAAACCCAACTGCAAGCTGCTGCGGAACGAGAAAAAACGGAACGGGAAAAATTACAAAAAGGGGCGTTGCGAATTTTACGCGCGATCGAGCCGTCCTTCCGAGGCGATTTAACCGTCCGCGCACCGCTATCAGAAGATGAAATGGGAACGATCGCCGATGGCTATAATACCACGATTCAAAGTCTGCGGGAACTGGTGCGACGAGTGAAAGAAGTGTCTTCTCGGGTTAGTGCTACCTCGGAAAATAGCCAAACGAAAGTCGAAGAATTGTCCACTCGTGCGCGAACCCAAGCCGATCAACTCGAAAGCGCGATCGCGCAATTACAGAAAACCATAGAATCCACCGAAGTTGTCACCACTGACGCGCAAAAAGTGGAACAAGCAGTACAAGAAGCCAATCGTATTGTCCAAGCGGGAGACTCCCAAATGGAAAGTACCGTCAATAGTATTTCTGAGATTCGGGATACCGTATCCGAAACCGCCAAGAAAATTAAACGCCTTGGGGAAGCCTCCCAGAAGATTTCTAAAGTGGTCAGTGTGATTGATAATTTTGCCACTCAAACCAATTTACTGGCGTTGAATGCGTCCATTGAAGCCACTCGCGCTGGGGAATATGGAAAAGGCTTTGCTGTGGTTGCAGAAGAAGTGCGATCCTTAGCCTATCAGTCCGCAGAAGCCACAACTGAAATTGAACAATTAGTAGAAGAAATTCAAGGGGGAACGAACGAAGTCACCGAAGCCATGGAAGTAGGAATTGCACAAGTGGTTCAGGGAACGGAATTAGTGAATGAAACCCGAGATAGTTTAAGCGCGATCGTTTCTGCAACCTCTAAAATTAGCGAAATTGTAGAAGAAATTACTCGCGCCAGTGCGGTACAAGGTGATAATTCTCAAGAGTTAACCAAAGCAATTACAGAAGTATCAGAAATTGCTCGTAATACCACTCAAAGTGCAACGGAAATGTCTAATGCGTTCCGAGATTTGTTAAGCACGTCTGAGGAATTACAAACCAGTGTCAGTCAGTTCAAAGTTGACGAAGAGTAATGTATTAATGGGGATTCTAGATGATTGGAATCCCCTAAGAACAAATTTTTGATCAGTTTTAACCACCAAGACACAAAGGACACGAAGAAGTTTTAATAACATTTTTGGAAAATTCAGTTATGGTAAGTTTAGAAGCGAATAGCTATTTAGTAACAAAATAATTAGGGTTGGGTTATGGATATTCAAGGAGTTAAGAAAGGAAAAATCATTGAATTATTAGAAGAAGTTAATATTCCTGATGGACAACAAGTTACAGTGAGTATTAAACAAGAAGGAGAATTAGTGGCTAATCTGATCGATTCCAAAACTAATACTACTCAAGATAAGGGGAATTTAAGTTTTGGCGAATCAGTTTTGAGATTTCGTGAGAAATATAATTTAGAGGAATACGGAATCGAGTCTGCTGAAGAGTTTTTAAAGGGAGTGAGAGATCAATCACTTGGGCGTGAGGTGAATTGGTGAGCTTGCGATATTTATTAGATAGTAATATATTGTCAGAGCCAATTAAGAAATTCCCGAATTCTAGTGTCATGCAGAAATTGGTAATTCATCAACAAGAAATAGCAACAGCAACTCTTGTTTTACATGAATTGCTTTATGGTTGTTATCGCCTCCCGTTGTCTAACAAACGACAAATGATCGAAAGTTATATTGAACAGGAAGTAGTCACAAAAGTCCCTCTTCTTCCTTATGATATGAAAGCTGCTCGATATCATGCAGTTGAAAGATCACGCTTGGTAACCAGAGGAAAAACACCACCTTTTGCTGATGGACAAATTGCAGCGATCGCGCGAGTTAATGATTTAATTTTAGTGACTAACAATACTTTAGCTCTCTGACTGTTTTCCTGTAGGGTGGGCAATGCCCACCCTACGACAAGATATTTTTTAAGTTTATATAACACCGAAAAAATTATGACAGATACAAATAATGTTGACTATCATTTTTTAACAGAAGCGGGAGAATTACTACAGACGATAGAAGAAACACTGATTAATTTATTAGACGAAAAAACAGTTGATCGCGTTCATTCTCTCATGCGAAGTGCTCATACCTTAAAGGGAAGTGCTGCTTATTTAGAATTAGAAACCATTGAAACGATCGCGCACGAATTAGAAACCGTTTTTGAATCCCTTTATCCTGAAGAATTAGAACTTGACCCCGAATTAAACGCGCTTTTACTCGATGCATATGAATGTTTACGAACGCCGTTAAATGCCATCTTATCCGAAAGTGACTATGATGAGGAACAAGTTAAAAGCTATGCAGAAACAGTCTTTTCTCAACTGAAAGAAAAACTAGGAGATTACTATAATAACCCTGCGCCCCCTCCCTCGTCTGAAGAGTTAGGCTTTGATGTTTTAGGGTCAATCATTGAAAATAGTTTACCGCAAGATTTAGAAAATATTGAAAAAGCAATTCAAAATAGTGATACAACAAATGCTAGAGAGTTATGTCAAAGTCAAGCAGAATTTTTATTAGAATTAGCGACAAGTTACGAACTTTCGGGGTTAGAAAATATTGCCCGTGCCGTTCTTACCGCCCTTAAATTATATCCCGATCAGACCTTAGACATTGCTCAAGCTGCATTAACTAACTTTCAGGAAGCAAAAAACGCCATTGCAAACGGCGATCGCGCGGAAGGAGGAACACTCAACCCACAACTCCAACAATGGACTCAAGAACAGGAAAAAACTCAAGAAAGTGCAATTATCCTGTCTGAAACATCTGTTGAACCGCCTCCGATTTCCTTAGACTTTTATGAAAGCGATCTTCCGCCAGCAACGGTTTCTCGCAGTACGAACCCCATTGATCAAATTCTAGAATCGATCTGGTCAGGAGATGCAGAACAGAACTTCAAACAAGCAGATACAGCCTCAGAAAGCACCCCCCCACCGCCTCCAAAAGCGAAACCCACCGATCAAGACCAAACTACGATTCGCGTCGCCTTAACCCGTTTAAACCGTCTCAATTATGCCATTGGGGAACTCGCGATCGCGCAAAATCAGCAAAGTTTACAAAGCGATCGCGCCCATAAACTCTCTCGACAATCGCGACAGCAACTGCGCCAGATTCGCGAACAACTCGATGATATCCGAGATGAAGTCGATGTCAGTTCTCGTCAGCGTCAACAGCAAGCGCGAAAACATCGTCAAACCACCCCTTCTTCCCTCGTTACCCAATCCAGCTTTGATGAACTAGAGATGGATAGCTACAGCAGTCTCCATCTGATGCTGCAATCATTAGGGGAACAAATCAACGACTTAGAAGACAATCTCGATGACTTAGACAACTTTCTCGGACAATCTCGGATTAAGATTCGCCAAGAAAAACAACTCCTCAGCACCGCCCAAGATGAACTCCTACAAGCGCGAATGGTTCCCTTAGAAACGGTGTTAAATCGCTTTCCTCCCATGGTGGAACAACTTGCTAAGACGTACAACAAACCCGTTGACTTAAATATTACGGGAAAAGACGTGCTGGTGGATAAAGCCATTTTAGAGAAACTCTATGATCCCCTACTGCATTTAGTTCGTAATACCTTCGCCCATGGGATTGAATCTTCGGAAGTGCGACAAGAAAAAGGAAAGCCCCCTACAGGAAAGATTACCCTTTCCGCGTATCGTCAAGGAAACCGTACCTTGGTTGAAATCGCCGATGATGGAAAAGGAATCGACTGGGAGAAGATTCGAGAAACCGCAGCGAAAAAACAATTCTTTCTCGACTCAGACGCAGACTTATCAGAATTACTCTTTACCCCTGGCTTTTCTACCTCGGAACAAGCGAATGAACTCTCGGGGAGAGGAACCGGTTTAGATGTGGTACGTAATCAGATTCATGGTGTGGGGGGAACCGTAAGTTTAACCTCACAGCGCGATCGCGGAACCACTTTTACCTTACAACTTCCTCTTAATATCGCCACCGCCAGACTTTTAATCTGTGAAGCAGGAGGACGTTTTTATTCCCTCCTCGCGCAAAAAGTGCATCGGATGTTACTTCCCAAACCCGAACAAGTAGAGAATCAGCTTTTACAGTGGGAGGAAGGCGGAGAACCGCAACTGCTTCCCATTCTCCCCCTCAATCAAGTGATACATCAGGAAGAGACTTTCTCTTTCCCGCAAAACAACATCCCCTTAACCCCATTTCCTCTTGAACCCAAAAACACCGTTAATCCCTTACTCTTAATTCAAACTAGAGGGGAACTGCTATGTTTACAAGTGGATCGGATTTTAGTGGAACAAGAATTAGTCATTAAAACTTTACCTTCGGGTCCCCCGCTTCCCGATTATGTACAAGGTTACACCGTCTTAGCCGATGGAAGTCTATCGCTGGTGGTCGATCCCGAAGCGATTATGACAGAGACAGTAGAAGCGCAAACCGTTACTCACGCACCCGTTAAACAACTTTCTCCCGTCACCGCAGAAACCACAGAGACACCGCCAGCCAAAGAGACAAAACATTCAACCGTGTTAGTCGTTGAAGATTCCATTGTACAACGGCGGAGTATGGTGGAAACCTTAGAAACTGGGGGTTATCCCGTTTTACAAGCAGGAGATGGCAAAAGCGCGATCGCGCTGTTACATAAACATCCCGAAGTGAACCTCATCCTCTGTGATATTGAAATGCCCCAAATGAATGGCTTTGAGTTTCTCGGCTACTGTCGGCAACGCGAGGAATTATCCCAAATTCCTGTTATTATGCTCACCTCTCGCAGTGGGGAAAAACACCGTAATCTCGCGTCACAACTCGGAGCAAAAGCCTATTTAACTAAACCATGCAGCGATCGCGCCTTACTAGAAACAGTAGCAAATTATGAATCCTAAAACTGAAATTGGTATCGCCCCCAAAACCGAAGAAACCGCCCTCCGCGCCATGATTTTCGCGGTTCAAGACCGTTGGTTTGCGCTTCCGATGGGTGCAGTCTTAAAAGTCTCTTTGTGTCCTCCCATTAAAAATAACTTAGACGGGGGAATGGGAACCGTTGACATCGGAAAGGAAACCATTACCGTTATTGACTTAGAAGAAAAATTTGCCCCTCATCGTAATTATTCCGTCACCCGACGTTATCTCATTCTCACTCAAACTCGGAATGGAAAATGTGGTTTAATTTCAGAAAGCCCCCCCTCAATGCTAGAAATTCCCTTAAGCACGATTCGTCCGCTTCCCACTGCGTATCGCCAACAGGGAGAATTATCCTTTGTCAGTCATTTGGCGGTTTTACCGAAGACAGGTGGAGAGGAAACCATTGATGTCTTTCTCTTAGGCGTGAGTCCCTTACTGGGGGAGAATGAAACCAGACTGGATTCTCCAGCGCGATCGTCCCAGCATCAGTTCATGCGGATTAGCCTAGAAACCTTTCATGTGCTGCTTCCTGTGGGATATGTGGTCAAAGCCATCCCCTTCTCTCAACAAGCCTTATCGCCAATTTCTCAGCCCTCTCAGGGCATTTTAGGACATTATCCTTGGCAAGGGGAAACCCTGCAACTCCTCGACCTGAATCAGCTTCTTGGCTATCCCTCCTTACTGGAATCCGATCCTTCCAATAAACCCCTCACAATTCTCATTATCCAACAGCAACAGCATTATCTCGGACTGTTAGTGAAAGCCGTGCGCCAACTGGAATGGCGAGATCTCCAAACCTTACAACCCATGAGTGATCATCCCTTTTTACAAGGAAAATTCGACTCAGAAACCTTTTTACTGAAACTAAGCGAAGTGATCAAGTAGGTCAGATTTTCTGATCTGGGAAAGGTTAAAGGGAATCAGTAAGAGTCGGACAAAGGAGAATTTTTTCAGCAAGCCCTAATAATTTGCCTCGGGTGGGCATTACCCACCCGAGGTAGTAACAACAATGTATAGCACTACTGATTCGAGTTAGGACAAATGATGCGAAATCCACCGACCTTCGCTTCTGGGGAGGAGCTTAAGCCTTTTCCCAAAGCTGGCGAATTTTCCCAGGTAAGGCTTCAGCAATTTCCTGAATCCGTTCTTGAGATAATTCATCTTTGGTTGCAGAAAAAACAGCATTAATCGCAACTTCGGGTTCAATGCCCCGTTGTAGTCCTCCTTCTTGACGAATGCGGAATAAAAACGTTTCGTCATCAATATTGAGAACAGGACGAACTCGGCTTAAAAAGGCAACAATCGGGTTAGTATCTTTCCAGAGACCAGAAATTTCATCTTGCAAAGATTGATCATCACTGGGAACAGCCTTTTGTCCTTTCAACTCTTCAAAAACACGGTCTGCTGCTTCTGTTGTCATTAAGTCACGCATACTCCGAAACACCACTTCCGATAAATCTCTGGCATCAAAAATGTCATCAACACCAGCTTTAATTTTGACTTTTTCTAAGAAGGGTTGGTTTTCAGAAGCAATGGGAGTGGAGGGTCCTCTTTCTAAAGCCTCAGGTTTCTTTTCTTCCATATTCTTTAACATTTGTTTTCCTTTTTCTGTTAGTTTAGCTTGTTTAAATCGAATTAAATGGGGAAGAGGACCATCTTCTGCGCCGAGAGTATTAGCAACCCGAAATTGTTCTACTTGTTCTGGATTGACCACATCAGGAACATCTTCTTGAGTCGCATAAGCATTCCCTTCAAATTCCGCCTCGATATATGCTTTTTGATTGAGATAATCTAAGTGACCAAGAAGATCGGCTTGCGTAATTTGTCGCCCAGCAAAGTCGGTTTCTGTAAAAGAAACTTCTTTCCCTTCATTGCTTTCGTAAGCAGACTGACCGATTTTCTCCAATAAGATATACATGATATCTTCTCGTAAAGCAATTGTCATAACTTCTTTCCAAACTCATCTATTTTTGATATATCTAAATGTGCTGGTGCATCGGTAACTGGGCTGGACAATGACGGTTGGAAGCCACGGTTGCTGACTGCGCCAGCTTATAGTCATTCCAACTCATTTCTCTTGTGTTCGATCATCTTGGTAGTGACTAGGGAACAAGATGTTTTCCATCGGGAATAACTATATGTTTTAATCTACTCTGGTTCGATTTTCACTGCATCTTTCATTCGACACAATTGCGAACACAGTCTCGACTCTCTCTTGAGCAGGAGTGTCAGCTGAAATCGAGATTGTCAGCATTTTCCTTTCTCTATCGTCACCAATCATTTATCCTTGATCAAAAGCCACCTGGCGCCTCCAGACCCAACCCAATAATCCACGATGAGAGATGACACAAAAAAATGAAACCTTAACCTTAATCGCATCATTTCTCGTTACTCTTGGTATCCTCTGTGGTGGTTTGTGGTGGCTTTTCCAAACTCGTCAAAACAAAAGCGCTCAAACTGAAACCAATGACGAGCCTTCCTCTTCTTCTGCATCCTTACCAGATGCTCCAAACACTTTCAATGAGGTGAAAAATGTTCCTTCTGGTTCATTCAACTATAGTGGGAGTCGCAATTGGATACCGATTCGGGAAAGCATTGATCCGATTATTCAACAAACCTACCCAAACTTTCGTTTACGCTACCAAACTCCTCGTGGAGAAGGAATGAGTGCGGGTCAAGGAATTGAAAGGCTCTTAGCGGATCAACTGGCTTTTACCTTGTCCTCGCGTCTTCCCAAACCAGGAGAATACGATGCTGCACAAGCGCAGGGGCATTCCCTAAAAGCAATTCCTGTTGCCATTGATGGTCTTGCTATTGTCGTTAACCCGAATCTTGAAGTGTCTGGATTAACGATCGCGCAACTGCAAGAGATTTATACTGGAGAGCTTAGCAATTGGCAAGAAGTGGGCGGTCCTGACGTTGCGATTATTCCGTACTCATCTCAAAACAATCAAAGTCGCATATTTTTCTCGAATCAAGTTCTCAAGGGAGAAAACTGGGGGTCAAATGTGCAATTTGTCGATCCCAAAACTTCTGTTCTTAAAACAGTTACACAAACTCCAGGGGCGGTCTATTATGCGGTTGCGTCGGAAGTCGTTTCCCAGTGTGTCGCGAAAATCCTTCCCATTGGTCGTCAACCCAACCAGTTCATTCCGCCCTACCAACCGCCAGAGGTGTCTGAAACGGCTTGTCGTGAACAAGGACAACGCAACCAACTCAATGTCACCGCCTTCCAGACGAAGAACTATCCTCTAACCCAACGTTGGTTTGTCGTGGTGAAACTGGATGGAAGGATTGACCAGCAAGCAGGAGAAACCTATGGGAAATTGCTACTCACCGAACAAGGACAAGACCTGATTCGTAGCACTGGTTTTGTCAATATTCGTTAGGGTTCACTCTCGGAATCGGACTGGATTTGGGTGCGCCGTCGTTGTTGAACTTGGTTTTTTAAGATCTTCAGGCGATAGGGATCGATATCTTTACGCCAACGTAATTGATAGCCTTTCAACTCTGCACCATGTTCTTCTAAACATTTTAACCAGCCTCGACGATCGCGAATCGTTTTCAAATCATCCAAAAGTCCCCAGTCTCTCTCTTTTTTCGTCAACCGTGCAAATTTGTCGTAAAGGGGATACTCCGGACTCACCAGTTTCTCTTTCTGATGGAGGAGCAGGGGATTGGTTTGATCGTATTCGGTGTAATGAACATTGAGATCCCCTAAATTGATTTCCATTTTTGCTTGTAATGGCGGATGAGGATCGCTGTCAAATTGAGGATAGGACAAGTAAGCAATTTTGGGTTTACCAATATAAAACTGAATGACAGTTACTGCTTCCAAGCGTCCAATCGTACGACTAGCACAGGCTTCATAGAGACGCAGTAAAGGGTCAAGTTCCTCTAAGCTGCTAAGATGAACCAGTAAACTTTTACCGAGTTTTAACCCCACTGCACTCTGTTTAATCTTCTCTTCAATCACGGCTTGGTCGCCAAGAGTAAACAGCATCGCTTCTGCTTCCGCACAAGCGTGTTTAAACGTTCCAAACAGCCCTTTGATATCTTGCTGAATCGTGGGGGAAAAATCTTTCAGTTTCGGACGATGGGTGAGTAATGCTGTGGCTAAATATAACTTTAACTCTTCTGTCCGTTGTTGCGCGATCGCGTTCCAGTCTTCTTGGTTCGTTGCTTGTAAAATCACGCGAAAGGCTCTCCGTAACCCTCCCAGTTCGGCTTTGATTTGAGGTTCTTCTGCTAATTCTCCTTTGGCGGGTAAGCGTCCCCGTTCTGTCATAAAATCCATCAACGGGGTTAATAAGACTTGATAGTCTTCAAAGCGACGCACTCGCTGTCGTAAACGGGGAGTGGTGGCGTGAGAACGAAACTGACTGGCACGGAAGGTTTCCGCTTGCGTTTGATCTCGAAACACCAGATAGATCCCTAAACCAATGGGAACCGCATCCACCTCTAACACTTGATCGATATAGGCTTTCAGTTCTTCCTGTTCGTAGTATTTTTGAAAGGTATGGCGACGGGTAATGATGCCATCGCCATACGCCACTTGTCCCTTTGCGGAATCATTAATTAAGACTTGCGCCGAAACAATCAACACTTTCCGTGTTAACTGCCAAGCGCTTAAAAGGGCTTCCCGTCGTTCTTGAGTATCTTCAATAACGTTAATGACATATCCCAAGTTGACAATATCGGCTTCCACTAAAGGGGTGTTGGGACAGTAGTAGGGATCCCAACCCTGACTGTTATATCCTTGTTCCTGAATCCGTTGAAGATCTCCCCCGTGTCCGCAGCCGTAGTCGAAAAAGGTTGTTTCTGCCGTGAAAAGCTCCGCTTCCAGAGCAACCCGCACTGGACGGGACAGTTGATGACGAACGATCGCTGCTTTGTGGCGTTCGATTTTTGGTTTCTTGGCAGGGGGTGGGGTGTCATGACAAATCACTTGATGATCATTGATTTCCACCGCGCGATCGCGCAATCGTTGTTCCCACTCCCGTTTTGTGCCAATATAACGCGCCTGACTCAGTAGCCCCAATTCCATTTCCTGTTGAGTCAATTGCACAAATTCTTGATAACGGGGATAATCAGGAGTCACAAAGGCTTCTTTCCGATGCAAAATCGGAGGATTCGTTGCTTCATGGTAGCTGCGATAACTCACCTCTAAGGTTCGTAAGTCCACTTGCAAACTTGCTTGTAGCGGGGGATGGGCTTCATGATCAAAGGTGGGATAAAACAGGTAAGACACCTTGGGATCGGTGCAGTTAAACTTAATCAGGGTTGCTTTAACAATATCTTGAGCAACCGATGTCCGAGCTTTTTGCTCGTAGGCTTGTAGCTGTGGCGGAAGAACAGATAAGGCACTGAGATGAACATAGAAAGCATTGGGAAGATGTTTTCCCACCGGACTTTCTTGAGACCCTTGTACAATCTCATTTACCCAAGTTACCCGATCCAGTTGAGTCATCTGCTACGACACACGCTAAGAAGAATTTAAAAACCTCCTTCTAGGAGGGTAACATGATCCGAGACGATCAAAAGCTGCTATTCTCTAATTTAGATTTCTCTACAGTTTTACCAAACCCATTCTTTCCTTGTTTTGTCAACCCCTGTTCATAATATTTTATAATTAGCAACAAAAATACATACGACTTGTCCTCAAAAAACTTGACAAAACTAGGCGGGAAGCCACGCCAGACTAGGAAATCCACTGATTAAAATTAATTTAGACAAAAAACTCCCTTTGGATTTTTATTTCCTTAAGCATAGCGGAAACCGCGTCATCTCGTCAAGAACCTACCCTCAGATCAGTTTGTTAAGATTCATGAAGCGAGTCTTTTGATAGAAAAAACAAATAAAAAGGAACAATAACATTGAAATAGCTTATCTAGCCTTGACAAAATACCATCACTTCAACTTACTTTCTGTCTGGTGTCATTGATAAAATTTCTAAAATGGGTCTAAGACTTGTTTTTTTGATTTAAACTAAACCCTAATGTTGATCAGCCAAAAAAATATTGCAACTGATGGGTTTTCAATCTTCTCTTCCTCTTCTTGAACGCCAAAATAAACTCTTTTCTTGGTTCTGGCCAGGTTTATTATTACTGTTGACTTCTGTTCTAATCATCGCCATTGATAGCTCTCACCCTAGTTATGCACAAGACAATTCTTCCGCAGCCAAAGAACGCATTCTCAGTTATCAAAGCGAAATTTTAGTAAATGAGGATGCAAGTTTGCGCGTTGCTGAAACCATTACTGTCCAAGCAACGGGAGATGAAATTCAACGTGGGATTTATCGCGATTTTCCACTGGATGCTCCCTTTCGTCCTGGAAAAGTTTCCTTTGAAGTGATTGATGTATTGCGGAATGGCGAATCCACCTATTACTGGGTAGAAGAGCGAGGAGATGAAAAACGCATCAATATTTATCGCGAAAATGTAGAACTTGATCCAGGAACTTATACTTTCACCATTCAATACACAACGGATCGACAACTAGATTTTTCTAACCCAAAAACGGATCGCTTGTATTGGAATGTCACTGGACAAAACTGGAGTTTTCCCATCGATCAAGTCCGAGCAAAAGTCTTATTACCTGATGAGATTCCTGATGAGAGTTTACAGTTAAAAGCCTTTACAGGAAGAGAAGGGGAAAAAGGTCAAAGTTATGAAGCTCAACGGGATGCTGGTGGGAATCCAACTTTTGTTACGACTCGCCCTTTGCAAGTAAGAGAAGGCTTAAGTGTGATTGTTGAATTTCCAAAAGGTTATGTGGAACGTCCTGGCTTTTTTGAAAGGACATTGATTGCCATTTCTGCCTTTTTCCTCAATTTAATGCAAGGGCTCATGCCTCTGCTACCTATCTTATTTATCGTCGGTATTTTCTTGATTCCTTTTCTCCTCGGTGCTCTTTCTGATGGTCGTCCCAAAGGTCGTCGTCGTTTCACGAGTCGTGGCGGTAGTGGCGGTATTGGTGGCTGTGGCGGTGGTGCAGGTGGCGGTGGCGGTGCAGGTGGCGGTGGCGGTGGCGGTGCAGGTGGCGGTGGCGGTGGCGGTGGCGGGGGTGGCGCTTAAAACTCCCTCATGTTAAAGGACAAGAAAAAACAATCCAACTTGTTTCTAAAATTAGCGCGATCGCGCTCCTAATTACCGCACAAAATTGATTGAGGACTGCTATAGCAATCCCATAAGAATTGTCAATTAATCCCCCCCTTCGTAACGGGCTATCTAGCAGAAACCAACCAGTAAACCTCCTAGTCTAAAATGTACTTTCTCTCTTTTCTGCGAACTTCCTTATTCCGACTATTCTTATTTTTATTAGCAACAGTTGCGATCATTTTTTTGATTAATACAAACGGATTACAGCCCAGCCAAGCTCAGTCTGATGAATCTTCTCCTGCCCCAGATCGGATCTTGACTTATAATAGTGAAATTCTGGTTAACCGAGATGCGAGTTTGCGTGTTGCAGAAATGATTACCGTTAAAGGAACTGCGCCTGAAATCAAATCAGGAATTAATCGAGAATTTTCCTTAGATATTCCCTTTCAATCTAAGCCAGCATCTTTCCGAGTAATTGATGTTTTATATAATGGCAAATCAGTTAATTTTTCGATGAAAACAGAAGGAGATAAAAAGCACATTAATATCGATCATCAGGTAATGAAAAGTCCTTCTGATACCGACAGTTATACAATTCAATATCAAACCGATCACTGGATTGATTTCTCCGATGAAGATACCGATCAATTGTATTGGAATGTAACGGGACAAGGATGGAGTATTCCCATTGATCAAGTACGGGCAAAAGTTTTGTTACCCGATTCAATTCCTGAAGATCAGTTAAGTGTCAAGGCTTTAGTTGGCAAAAAAGATCAAAGTTATGAGTGGAAGCTCGATGCTGGAAAAAATCCCACGTTTGTTACGACTCGTCCTTTGCAAGCCAACGAAGGATTCAAGATTATCGTTGCATTTCCAAAAGGTTATTTAGAACCGACTCAGTCTCAATCAGATCAATCTTTAGAAAGGAGAAACTCCAACTTTTTAGAAGTATTAATCTATCTCGCTTTCCTATTTCTTATAGTTATCCTAATGCCACTTTTATTTTGGTATGGTCGTCCCAGTAACTTTTTTGATTAATTCAGCGATCAGAACAAACAGAAGTCAAGATTGTACAATTTCTCCCGTATTGAGAACAGATTTGCAGGGCATTCCGTTCTGCTGCAACGATACTATTTCCCCAGTCACCGCCGTAACCATTATTCGGGGTGGTCGCAAGTGCGCCACAGGCATCGCGAAACCAAGTCACTACGGTACAATCATTTTGTGCTGATCGCGACTGACATTCTCTTAAAGCCCTTGTTTCGGCTTGTTGACGACTGGAATAGTTCCAAGAACGACCATAAACATCAGAACTGGACGAATACGCGATCGCGCCATAATTGGATTGACTCTGAGCCAGATCCTCTTCTGAACAGCGAGCGGAAGCACTGATGAATAGAGAGCTTGCAGTAATCATCAGCAATAATAAGCGATTCATTTTCTTGGCTCCTCACCAGCGAACAAAGTTACTGAAATCATATCACTTTTCCAATCTCGGTTAAACTTTTTCCTGAGGCGGTGGCACTAATTTTCCTTTCCTCAAGGTAACTTCAATATTGTCCAAGGGAGCTAAATCGGCTTGTGGGAGGGGAGAATAGAGTTGATTAAGGGGAAGTTCTTCTTTTTCTAGGAACGTAAACGCTTGACGAAACTCCCGAGGCGAAACCTCTAAGGGCGCTTGAAAATGACAGGGAATCAGTCGTTCAAAATGCCAACTCACCAGCAGATTTGCCCATGTAATCGTTTCTTGAGGCGCACGGTTCAGAATCAGTTTTTGGAGGATAGGCGCGACTAACAGCCGTCCATTTCCTTGTAGTTTCTCAAAGGACTCTTTCCAGTGGGGTCGCCAACGGAAGGGATAAAATCCAAAATAGGCTTTTTTCGAGCGGTCTGGGGCTTGTTGGGCTTCTTGCCAAGTGTCCCCCCATTCCAGCACCTCTAACGCATCAGGCTGAAAATAGTTCGCAAACAAACAAATCCGTTGCCAGCCTTTTTCTCGCATGGCTGGGGTATCTTCCACTGCTTCCACACTATTGTCTCTGGCATGAAATAGTAAAGGATAGGGATCAAGCTCGACGCTTTCGGGAGGGGTTTTTGGGATTGAAATGACACTATCTGTCAGCAGTGCAGTGCGAGAGGGCTTATGGAAAAGGGCGACTTCTCCAAATGAGCCTAAACCCAGTTTAATTGGACCTAAAATCGCATAATCAAAGGTTTCCCCAAAGGGATTATATTTGTAGGGAGATGACAGAAAATGCGTCCGTTTCCGAGGAAACCCCAGCCAACTCAACGGGAGATTAACAGGAAAACTCCATTGCTGTGGGGCAATATAAACGTGAGCATCAGGGAACTTCCGCGCAAAAGGACCGACAAAGACTTTATGTTCTAATCCTGAAATCGTGGGAAGAACAATCTGTTTGACGACCCCATGTTCCGCTTCCAATTCTCGCATCAAGCGGATACATTCTGGCGTTGGTGCAATGGGCGCGTAAACTAATAATCCCCCTGTTTCTAAGCGTACCACTGTCATCCGAATCGGAACGACCACATAGAAAATGCCCTGCACTTGGTCGAATGTCCAGATCGTGTTTTTCAGGACTTCTCGACGCAGGGTACGCCGTTTTCCATAAGGATAGATGGGGAGAAGGGGCCAATATTGCCAGCGAAAGTCACGTTGCGTCATTTATCTCTTCGATGCAGAGGGAAGGGAGGGAGTAGCCTGATGACCATTATTGCTGTGATGGGGTTGGTCTTGCAAAGCGATATTACGGATAAACCGCGCGATCGCTTTTTCGGTTAGTTTACCCACAATCTGCTGTCCCATGTGTTGAGTTTCAGGTTTGGATAAAACTTTGGGAACAAGAGGAACAATCCGCATCGGGTCAAAACCAGGAGTCTCTTGTAGGATTTGTATAATATTTTGGATATGTTCAAGATTTTCATTATTGTTCCCAAGCTGAGGTGGGGTTTCATTCACCGCTAAACCGACTCGTTCCCGCACTGAAGCAGAAATATTATAGAAGCTGCGTTGTCCATAAACATCAATCGCTTTGACTAACTCATCCACGAGGCGTTCCCGAATAAATGCACCCCGTTCAGAGAAAAGAAAGTCTAGGGCTTGGTCTAAGACTTTTTCAAAGTCATAATCTTGAGAGTTACGAGCATTCCGCAGTAAGTTTTCTAAACGATTCCAACGGAAACGCCCTTCTCTGAAGAGTAAATCTTTCAAAGATTCTCTTAACTCTGGTGCAGGATCAATCAGCAGTCGTTTGGCGACGTAGGGATAGGCTTTACTGAGAACCTTAAAGTTGGGGTCAATGCCGATCGCGATTCCTTCTAAAGTCACCAAAGAACGAATAATTAACGCATAATAAGCGGGAACTTGGAAGGGAAACTCATACATCACTTCTGACATCTGATCGGTAATGCTTTTGAAGTTGAGTTCAGCAACACTCGCCCCTAAAGCATTTTGAAAGACACTGGCTAAAGCGGGAATAATCGGACGTAAATCAGTATCTTCAGAGAGAAATTCTAATTGTACATAGTCATGGGCGAGGGATTCAAAGTCACGATTGACTAAGTGAACAACCGCTTGAATCAGTCCATAACGCTGATAGGGTTTAATCTCGCTCATCATGCCAAAATCAAGATAAGCTAAACGCCCATCTGACATCGCAAGCAAGTTTCCAGGATGCGGATCAGCATGGAAGAAGCCACTTTCTAAAAGCTGACGCAGAGAACATTCAACCCCAATTTCAACCAAGCGCGTCGCCTCAATTCCAGCCTCTTGAATCGCTTGGACATTGGTTAACTTAATCCCAGCGATCCACTCCATTGTCAATACCCGACGACCCGTGTACTCCCAATAGATTTTAGGAATATAAATCTCTTGGATATAGCCATAAAGTTCTTTGAATCGTTCCGCATTATAGCCTTCATAAGCGTAGTTCATTTCCTCAAAAATGCGGTTGGCGAACTCATCCATAATCGCCACTAAGTCACTACGAATGCGCTTGATATGATTGGTGGCGAAAAACGCGACTTTCCGCAGGATGTAGAGGTCAATGGTGATACGACGAAGTAAGTCGGGACGTTGGACTTTAATCGCCACTTCTTCCCCTGTTTTTAGTTTTCCTTTATAGACTTGTCCCAGAGACGCTGCTGCAACAGGATGATCGGAAATTTCAGCGTAGATTTCATGGGGATCGCTTCCGAGTTCATCTTCAATGAAGTGATACGCAATAGAATTATCGAAAGGGGGAAGTTGGTCTTGCAGTTGTGCTAGTTCTTCCAGGTAGATCGGGGGGACTAAATCGGGGCGGGTGGAGAGGGCTTGTCCAATTTTAATGTAAGTTGGTCCCAATTCTGTGAGAATTTCTCGAAGCTCGATCGCGCGTTTTTGTTCGTTTTTTGCAATTCGTCCTGTCAGTTTGTCAAACAGCAACCTGACACCAAACGCAGTCCCAGGAAAAATCAGTGCAATCAGTCGTCTGAATACCGACAAAGGACGATTGCGATAGTAGTTATTAATTCTTTCTGGATCATAACGCCACTCGTCATCGCCTAAAGTAGGGTGTAGGGGCTGGGTTGATGACTCCACTGTGATTGTTTCCTTGGGGATACGGGGGTTACTGGCTTGATCCGAATGGTTTTGGGATGCACTGGAAGCAGAAACGGTTTGTTGAGTCATAAATTTTTAGACCGACCGACGTGACGTTGTTAAGTATTGTAACAAGATTTGGGGCAAGAGAAGAAGCGCGATCGCTCTTTCCTGAGGAAGATTCTGGTATCAGTGACCAAAGAACTAAAGAACAAAGAACGAATAACTAAATGTATATAGCCAGTATGAATCAATTCTAATAAAATTGAGTCTGCTATGCTAAAAGGTTACAAATGAGAGCGGTAAAAGGGGGAATCAATCGGTTATGACCTTGGTTGTGCAGAAGTTTGGCGGAACATCCGTTGGTTCGGTGGAGCGCATTCAGAAAGTCGCCCAGCGTGTCTATAAAACAGCGCAGGAAGGAAAGCAAGTGGTTGTGGTTGTTTCCGCAATGGGGAAAACGACTGATGAACTGGTTACTCTGGCGCAACAGGTTTCTGATCAACCTAGCCGACGAGAAATGGATATGTTGCTCTCCACTGGCGAACAAGTGTCGATCGCGCTGCTCAGTATGGCCCTGCAAGAGTTAGGACAACCCGCTTTGTCCTTAACGGGGGCGCAAGTCGGTATCGTTACAGAAACCGCCCACAGTCGCGCCCGCATTTTAGAAATTAAGCGCTATCGCGTGCAACGACATTTAGACAAAGGGGAAGTGGTCGTCGTTGCAGGATTCCAAGGGATTAGCAGCAGCGAAGATTTAGAAATTACTACTTTAGGTAGAGGCGGATCGGATACATCTGCTGTAGCTCTGGCTGCCTCTCTGCAAGCAGATTTTTGTGAAATTTATACGGATGTTCCTGGCATTTTAACCACTGACCCCCGCATTGTTCCTGAAGCTGCGCTCATGTCGGAAATTACCTGCGATGAGATGCTAGAGTTAGCCAGTTTAGGAGCAAAAGTTTTACATCCCCGTGCGGTAGAAATTGCACGGAATTATGGGTTAACCTTGGTGGTTCGTTCCAGTTGGAGTGATGAACCAGGAACGAAGGTCATCTCCCCTTTAGCCCAATCTCGTTCTTTATCAGGGCTAGAAATTGGGAAAGCGGTAGATAGTGTGCAACTTGATACTTCTCAAGGACAGGTAGCATTATTGAGAGTTCCCGATTCACCAGGGATTGCAGGTCAATTATTCGGAGAAATTGCAACCCAAGATGTGGATGTGGATTTAATTATCCAGTCCATTCATGAAGGGAATACCAATGATATTGCCTTTACCGTACAACGGGATGTGGTCAAGACCGCTGAAGCCGTCGCCAGCGCGATCGCGCCCTCTCTTCGCACGTCTGACCAACCCAATGAAGCGGAAGTCATGACTAAGCCTAAAATTGCTACAGTTGCTATCACGGGTGCAGGCATGATTGGTCGCCCAGGAATTGCTGCCAAAATGTTTAACACCCTTGCTGAAGCCAATGTCAATATTCGCATGATTTCCACCTCGGAAGTTAAAGTAGGCTGTGTGATTGAAGAAGCGGACGGCGATCGCGCAGTCAATGCTCTGTGTCAAGCCTTTGATCTCAAGAGTTCTCCCGTTTCACCTCACGCTGAAAAAAATGACCATCCACCAGTGCGAGGGGTGGCGTTAGATATGAATCAAGCCCAAGTGGCGATGCTTCATGTTCCCGACTATCCTGGACGGGCTGCAAAAATCTTTGGACGTTTAGCGGAAGAACAGATTAGCGTGGATATGATTATTCAGTCGCAGCGATCGCGCTTAGTTAATGATATCCCCAGCCGTGATATTGCCTTTACCGTTTCCCAAGCTGATCTTGAAATCACACAGAAAACCTTAAACCAACTCCTCCCCGAAATTGGGGCACAAGAGATTCTATTAGATCAAGAGATTGCAAAAGTCAGTTTAGTGGGTGCGGGAATGATCGGTAATCCTGGAGTGGCTGCAAAAATGTTTTCGAGCCTTAGCGAAGAGAAAATTAATATTCAAATGATTACTACCTCTGAAATTAAAATTAGCTGTGTTGTTTCTAAATCTCAAGGACAAACTGCATTACAAGTGATTCACAAAGTCTTTGATTTAGGGATAAATTAAGACTATCGTCAACAACTAGCCAATTCTAGCAACGCCAATGATCTGCTAGTCTAGTAGAGATAATCATCAAGAGGAGTTTTAAATCTATGTCTGGCGCAGTTGCTTATCTGGGGATCTTAATTGGTTATACTGTTGTTGCTCTCGGACTTTACTTCGGCTTACGAGCAGCTAAAGTGATCTAAAAAAAATTGATACATAACAGCCTAACTATGTGTTCCTTTCAGTTGGGCTGTTTTTTTGTTATAATTAAACTGGTGCTGGGAAGTTAGATGGAATCAGCACGCTCAGGAGTTGGATTGGGCTTCTTTGAGCAAACATTCATCCTGCCAAATTTTATTTTATTGATATTAGTCACAACCTAACCTTGAGGACTTGCCAAAAAAAGTCAACCAAGGAACAAGGGATGTTAAAGTTACCTTTTCCCTTACCCCCTGACCAGCGGTCGCAGATTGCCCCTTCCGTGACAGAAGGCGTAATCCTTGACCTTTCCCCCGACTTCACCAGCCAATTGATCAACACTCACGCGCCGACCCTACCCTGAATAATCAATACAAGCGCGAACTGTCGCCACCACAGATTGAGCCACAGCATCCAAATCATAGCCTCCCTCTAAGCCAAATAAGACTCGGGGGGTTAAAGAAAGACAGGTTTCAGTTAAAGTCTGATAAGTCTCAGGAGAAAGCGCAACTTCTGCCAAAGGATCGGCAGCATTAGCATCATATCCCGCACTCACCAAGAGCAAATCTGGCTCAAACTGACGGATAAACGGAATCACCTGTTCTTCAATTAAGGGTTGATACTCATTCCAAGTGCTACCAGGTAGGATGGGAAGATTGAGGACATTATTATATATTCCTCGTTCTTCGGGTTTTCCCGTCCCTGGATAGCAAGGAGACTGGTGCAGGGAACAGTAAATCAGATGAGGAGAATCCTCCACAAGAGATTGCGTGCCATTCCCATGATGAACATCCCAATCTAAAATTGCGACTCGGTTGACTGGCGGTTGGGTTAAGGCATAATGAGCAGCGATCGCGCAATTAGAAAATAAACAAAAGCCCATCCCCCCCTTTTTTTCCGCATGATGTCCGGGGGGACGCGCTAAGACTAAACTCGGGTGATGTGTCCTTAACACTTGATCCACCCCATCCAGCCAAGCACTCACCGCCAGTAACGCAATCTCATAACTATCCGCAGAAACTGGCGTATCCGGATCAATTCTTCCCCCTCCCTCGTTCGCCAACCGCGCCACCTCTTGCACATATTCAGACGTATGCAGCTTGTTGACCCAAGATAAAATGTCTCGTTCTTGATGCGGGGTCGGCTCTTGCCAGTCTAATACAGTTTCGCTAAATGTTGTCTGTAACGCGGAAACAATCGCTTTCAGACGTTCTGGTCGTTCTGGGTGGAAGCGTCCCGTGCGATGTTTAAGGAACTGGTCAGAATAAATAATCGGTAGCATATCAAAACCATGAAGCAGTTGCGCGATCGCGCTCTTGATTCTAACAGATCCTAATAAAGTGAAGCTGATTGTTCCAGTGATTCCTCTAAAAGCCGACTTTCGCACCATCGCAACCCTTGATCTAAATCAGAAAAGTGCTTGCAATAAGGATTATCCGTTTCTAGTGCTTCCCCGCGATTGAGTTTATGTTCCACAGAGGGATTTAAACTGGTGTAAACAATTGTGATTTGCTTTTGATAGGCAAGTCGTAAAATTTTAGCGCAGCTTAAAACCGCAGACGCATCCAGCCCTTCTAGTCGGCTACCATCAATAATCAAGTAAAAGGGTTTGTGCTTTTCTTCCCGATTGAGCAGTTGGCGAAACTTCTCAACCAACCGATTAGCCGTTGCAAAGAAAATATATCCCTGTAGTTGCCAGAGTTGAATTTGGTGGGCTTTTTCTTGGAGGAGATGACGATCCGCAAAAGACAGCATTTCCGTTCTCCTCTTAATGCCATCCCAATCATCGTTAATGATGTCCTGTTGCGTGTAATTATACAAAAAGAGAACCAGTTGTGCTGCAAAACCCACAGCAATCCCTTCCAAAAAGCCAACCGTAAAAATAACAATGAGTGAGGCGATGATGATCAAATATTCAGAGACATCCAGTTGAAACCAAGTTCGGTAAACCCATTGGATAACCAGCGCCAGACCTAAATAGAAAGATAAAGCCCCAATAACGGGGCGAGGGAAGAAGGATAATAAAGACGGACCCAAGAAAAGAACCGCAATGCTGACCAAAGCACAAATGAGACCCGTGAGGCGACGACTTGCCCCCATTTTAGAAACAAGAATGGTACTCGGAAGAGCTTGATTTCCTGACAGACCACTGCCAACCCCTGCAAGGACATTGCCCAGTCCGACCGCCTCTAAGCTACGATTAACATCAATATCGCGCCGAACGAATAATTCAATTCCATTTTTGGTGAGAACTAATTCCAGAAGACAAATAAAAATCACTGACGCGATCGCGTCCCAATTTTGCAGAATCACTGACCAGTGAATCCCACCCAACTGTGAAGGGATTAAAGGCTGCCACAACTGACTCTCTTCAATGGCAAAACTCAGCAACCAATCTTGCGCTTTGGCTTCCGTAAACGAAGTCCCAGTCAGTAAAAATCCCAGGTAAAAGATGCCGATGAAGGTCAGAAGTGTCCCCGGAATAATCAGAAAGTGTTTGTAACGGTTGGAAACCACCAGAAGAATCAGAGCACAAATGACCCCAGTGACCCAATTGGGGAGCACCTCCGGTTGTAGATAAACGGATAGCTGAGATAATCTAAACTCAACATTGGTCATCACCTGCAGAGACCCCTGAATTAAGATCAAGCCAGTCCCTCCCATAAATCCCCCAATGACAGGATGGGGAATCAACTGAACTTGATTGCCCAGTTTCAATCGTCCCAGCACCAGAAGCAATAATCCAGAAAGAACTGTACTAATGACAATCCCAGCGATGACTGTGAGGAGAATTTCTTGTGGGGGAAAAGCATCATTCATCTGCAGCGCGATCGCGCTAGCCAGAGCAGCTAAAACCGCAGTGGGGGCAGCTAAGGGCGTGGCAATGATTCCAGGAAAGGGAGCGAGTAAAGCAACCACAATTCCGATGACAGCATTACTAAAAATTGCCATGCCAACGCCTGTCGAAAGATATTCGGACAGAGGACCCGCAAAAATTAGTGCTGCGTAGGAAATGGCTCGAATGACCGCAATAATGCCAGTAACTAAGCCAGCACTCAAGCTGGGTAACAGGTTTTGAGGCTGAAATTGGTCAACTAAATCAGTAAAAATCTTCGATTGGGTCGTTTCCTCTGTCGTTACGGGATCGGTCATAGAAATTGGTTGCTATATGAAATTGATTAATCAGTGCTACCCACCTCCCCCTCCTCTCGATCACCCTAATCTACCAGCTGGGTCTAAAGAAGTAACATTAAATACACGAATTTCATATTACCACTAGCAGACTGCTCCTTGCGCTTTGCTACCTTAAAAAAGAACGAATTATTCAAACCTCGCCATGTTAAAACCCGCTCGCATTTCCAGAATTGTCCCTGACTCAATTGGGGAAGAATTGGGATTTGAAATTGGGGACGCGATCGTTGCCATCAACGGAGAACGTCCTCGGGACTTAATTGATTACCAATATCTTTGCGCCGAAGAAGAACTCACCCTTGAAATTCTAGACAAACATGGCGAAACCCACTACATCGAATTGGAAAAAGACTACGACGACAACTTAGGCTTGGAATTTGAAACCGCTTTGTTTGACGGTTTGATTCAATGTAACAATCGTTGTCCTTTTTGCTTTATTGACCAACAACCCCCCGGCAAACGAGAAAGTCTTTACCTCAAAGATGATGACTATCGCTTAAGTTTTCTCTACGGGAGTTATCTCACACTCACCAACCTCACCCAACGAGAATGGGATCGGATTGCTCAAATGCGCCTCTCTCCCCTTTATGTCTCCGTTCATGCCACCGAGCCAGAACTCAGATCCAGATTACTCAAAAATCCTCGTGCTGGGCAAATTTTAGAACAACTCCAATGGTTTCAACACCATCAACTGCAAATTCATGCCCAAGTTGTGGTTTGTCCCGAAATTAACGATGGGAAGCACTTGGAACAAACCCTGCGGGATTTAGCTCAATTTCATCAAGGCCAGCTTCCGACCGTGATCTCGGCTGCGGTTGTCCCTGTGGGGTTAACTCGTTTTCGTCCCCAAGAAGATGAACTCATTCCTGTGAGCACGGAAAAAGCGCAAAGCATCATTCAACAAGTGCAACCGCTACAAAAAGAATTTCAGGAGAAACTAGGAACAAGTTTCGCCTGGTTAGCCGATGAATGGTTTTTAATTGCCCGTGAAGAACTCCCTCCCGCCTCCCATTATGAAGACTATCCCCAACTCGGAAATGGCGTTGGCTCGATTCGTCAATTTATCCAAGAATTCCAAACCCTTGCTCAAGACTTGCTTCCTCCAACAATTAATCCCCCACGTCGCTTCACTTGGGTCGTGGGGAATGCAGTGGAACAAGCATTTCAGCCTCTAATTGCCCAATTAAACACCGTCTCAGGATTAACGGTGGAATTAAGGCCTTGTCGGAGTGACTATTGGGGACAAGAGATTACCGTTACTGGCTTACTCACAGGAGAAGATCTCTTAAACAGTCTTTCTCAGAAAGATTTAGGAGATGGGGTTTTGCTACCCTCTTTAATGCTGAAAGATCACGATACCCGGTTCTTGGATGATGTCACCTTAGAAACCCTTCGTGAACAATTAAAATGTCCGATTTATCCCGTGACCGATATTACCCATTTAATCCAAACTTGTCTCTTCGATTCACTCCCCCCTAAAATATCAGGGGAATTTTCTCATCTGGACTTGGTTTCTTGAGTCGTCAATGTCAAGATAGAGATATGTATCAGGTGTGTTTTTTGTGTTTCATGAGTTGATGAAACTAACATCGGCTTTTAGGAGTGAAAACGGAACGAAATCAATATGTTAGCCTTTCGTTATTTATTCGGTGTGAGTGTGGGAGCATTGATGAGTCTTGGCGTTGGAGGAAACGCCACTGCTCAAGATTGGGTTTCTCTGGCTGATTCCAAAACAGCAACCGAATCTTCTTTTGATCGCACCCCAGTTTCAGGAGAATTGTCCCATCAACCGTCTCTGGTTTCACAACCTCGTGTTGCCGATTTACGATCAGCAAAGATTGAGGGATTTGCTAAACGTGAGACAGTGAATCGATTACAAACCGCTGCTTTCCCGATGGTTCAGCCAAATGTAACGGCTAGAGCAAGCGCGATCATCAATTTAAAAACTGGAATAGCTTTGCCCTCAGCAAGCAAGGGATTCCAGCACAAGCAACAATTGGCTCAAAGAGAAGACAATCAGCCCCTTGAAGAATATGATGAGTCTTTAGAGCCCGTCGAGGAGACAGAACGGTTAAATCCGAATTCAAATCCTTTACAGTTGCCCACCAGCACCGAAGAAGTGCAAGTGGAGGAAGTGGTTCCTATTACTCTCGAACAAGCCATTAAGCTCGCCCGAGAAAATAATCAAACCTTAAAAGAAGCTCGTCTCAACCTCAATCAAGCCCAAGCCCAGTTAGAAGAAGCCTTGGGGACTGAATTTCCGACTCTGAGCTTACAAACCGATCTCCAACGCAGTACCTCCGCAGCTAATGAAATTAATGCCAATAATGCGAATTTTGGAGGAACTGACGGACCCACTACAGATCTCAATACCACTTTACAGTTAAACTATAATCTCTACACCGGTGGACAGCGCCCCGCACAAATTCGAGTCGCAGAATCGCAAGTTCGCACTCAAGAATTAGCTCTAGAGCAAGCAGCAGAACAGTTACGCTTTGATGTCACAGATGCTTATTATGCCGTCCAACAAGCTGATTCCCAAGTGGAAATTGCTCGCGCTGCGGTTGCTGATGCTGAACAAAGTTTACGGGATGCTCAGTTGCTAGAACAAGCGGGTTTGGGAACTCGTTTCGATGTGCTGCAAGCAGAAGTTGATTTAGCCAATGAAGAGCAAAACTTAACCCGTTCTATCTCTCAACGACGAGTCAGCCGACGGCGTTTAGTGGAAACGCTCGGTTTAGGTCAACAAGTTGAAGTCACCGCAGCCACGCCTCCCGAAGTGGCAGGAACTTGGGATTTATCTTTGGAAGAAAGTATTGTTCTGGCTTATCAAAATCGTTCGGAATTAGAGCAACAACTGCAACAAAGAGAAATTGCTCAGGAAAACCAAACGATCGCGCTGGCTGGGATCAAACCTCAAGTCAGTTTATTTACCCGATATAATGTGCTTGATATCATTGACAGTGGCACTGGGGGAACAACGGGCACAGGAGACGGGCTAGCCATTGGTGCTCAGTTGCAATGGACGCTTTATGATGGGGGACAGTCCCAAGCAAGAGCAAGACAAGCCGAAGAAAACGCAGCGATCGCGGAAAATCGTTTTGATCAACTTCGCAATCAAATTCGTCGGGAAGTGGAACAAGCCTTCTATGACCTGCAAGCTAACGAAGAAAATATAGATACAGCAAGAATCGCAGTGGAACAGGGGGAAGAAAGCCTCCGTTTAGCCCGTTTGCGCTTCCAAGCTGGAGTGGGAACCCAAACCGATGTCATTAACGCCCAAAGCGCCCTCACACAAGCCAGAGGGAATTTATTAACGGCAATTATTAACTACAATCGCTCTTTAGCTGCTTTAGAACGAGCCGTGAGTAATTTTCCTGATGGTAGGCTCTTTGATACGCCTTAGCAGATTTTAAGACTAATGCCTGAATTCATTACATTTTCTTAATACAATGGAGTAAAAGTAGTCCGTAACTAAAATTTATAGATGGCTAACATTAAATTCATACACGAAGATCAACAAGTAATTGCTGCTGATGGCACTAATCTCCGCGAAAAAGCACTAGAAAACCGCATTGACCTTTACACATTTAAAGGAAAAATGCTGAACTGTGGGGGGTATGGTCAATGTGGAACTTGTGTGGTAGAAGTTGCCGAAGGGATGGAAAATTTATCCGAACGGACACCAGCAGAACAGCAAAAATTAAAGAAAAAGCCAGATACTTATCGCTTATCTTGCCAAACCATTGTCAATAGCGGTGAGGTTAGTATTATTACTAAACCTCAAACCCGTTAACCCTTGTTGTCACCTCCCCAAATGGTGATATCCTAAAAATGTCCTTTGAGATTATGTGATAAAAAGCTAACTGCAATGGAAGTTAATCAACTCGGATTTGTTGCCAGTATCTTGTTTGTACTGGTTCCCACAGTGTTTCTACTCATTCTCTATATCCAAACTCGGAGTAGTGAAGATACTTAAGTTTCTTCAAAATCATCAATGGATCAGGGTTAGTGTGGAGGAACTTCTCCCCTCCCTGATTTTTTCATTTTACTTGTTAATTAAAAACAGATGGGAAAATATATTGTTACTGGGGCTGGCGGTTTTATTGGATCTCATCTTGTGGAAGCCCTACTTGCACAAGAAAAAACCGTGATCGGTGTTGATGAATTTAATAATTATTACGATCCGACACTCAAACGGTCTCACCTCGCCCGAGTGTTGGAAAATCCTCAATTTAGTCTGATTGAAGCGAATATTCTGGATTTAGATTGGACTAGTCTTTTAGCAGATGTGGAAGTAATTTTTCACCAAGCAGCACAAGCTGGGGTGAGGGCGAGTTGGGGAGAAACCTTCTCCCTCTATACGGAACGCAACTTGAATGCCACGCAAGTCATTCTAGAAGCAGCAAAAGAAGCAAAACAGTTAACTCGGTTTGTTTATGCCTCTAGTTCTTCCATTTATGGCAACGCGCAAACACTACCCACTCCCGAATCAACTTGCCCGCAACCCGTTTCTCCTTACGGCATTACCAAACTAGCTGGGGAACAACTCTGTTGGCAATATCACCAAAACTTTGGTGTGCCAGCAACGGCTCTCCGCTATTTTACCGTTTATGGCCCTCGACAACGACCCGATATGGCATTTCACAAATTTTTGAAAGCGGTTTTGAAGGGAGAACCGATTTCGATTTATGGGGATGGTCTGCAAACTCGCGATTTTACCTTTATTAGCGACGCGATCGCGGCCAATTTAGCGGCTGGAACTGTTCCCGAAGCAGTGGGAGAAGCGTTTAATATTGGGGGTGGCAGTCGGGTTTCTCTGACACAAGTCTTAGCAGAAATGGAAACCGTCACTGGCACTGAAATTACTCGTGACTATCGCCCCAAAGCCACTGGCGATGCCCGAGATACGTCTGCTGATATTAGTAAAGCCCAGCAAATCTTAGGCTATCATCCGCAAGTAGATCTGAAAACGGGCTTAACGCAAGAATGGGAATGGATCAAGCAAACGTATCATCAATAAAGACCCGTGAAATTTATCGGCATTGATTTGGGGTGGTACTCGCAACCGAGTGGGCTGACTTGCTTACAGTGGCAAGATGAACAATTATCTCTCCTCACATTAGACCGTAAACTGTCTGTTGAGGAGATTTTGGCTTGGTGTGATGACCTAATTTCTGTGACAGAACCGACTTTAATTGCCGTTGATGCCCCTACTTTAATTCCCAATGAGACAGGAATGAGAGTTCCTGACAAACTCACTCATAAATATTTTGGTCGGTATCATGCGGGCTGTTATCCAGCAAACCGCAAACGCCCTTTTGCTCAGCGAACCGTTGCTTTTGGTCTCAGTTTAGAAGCACGGGGATTTGAGCACGCTCCGACGATTGTTCCCCAGCAAATGGGACGCTATCAAATTGAAGTGTATCCCCATGCTGCCATGGTACAACTCTTTGAGTTAGAACGAATTTTGAAGTATAAAAAAGGACGGATCGCCCAACGAAAAGCGGAACTGAAAAAACTGCAACAATATACGCAAGAGGTATTACCCAAACTAACTCCTGCGCTAAATTTAGATCATTTCTTAAGCGCGATCGCGCAACCTTTAGACGCTTTAACTGGAACCGCCCTCAAAGCTATTGAAGACCAACTCGACAGTCTCATTTGTGCTTATATTGGTGCTTATTGGTGGTATTGGGGAGAAACACGCAATCAAGTTCTCGGCGATCGCGCAACTGGTTATATTATTGTTCCCTCACGATTAGCCTGAAAAGCCGTTAAAAAATAGATTTGAGGGTTTTGGGATCTCGATGGTCGTGATATTGGTGCTCAACGTAATTATTGGTAGCAAAATGAAGCTGTAAAAACAGCCGAGGCTCATGGACTGGAATCGCCCCACGATGGAAACAAAAGACATCTTCAATAAAGCCAAATCCTGCTTTTCCGATTAAATAATTAAACGTCTCAAAACCATAAAATTCAATCAGCTTTTCCTCAGGAAAGATGCGGCTAAAATAGTTAAAAATACTCTTGATTGGCTTTCTTCTGTGACTCCCTTGGATGCAAACATGAGGGCCACTATCACTATGAACATCCGTTAGATAAAAACAAAATCTGAGACTATTATAATCTTCTAGGTCATAATGGAATTGGCTAAATTCATAGGGCTTTGAAGTATCATGTAGCGGAAAAGTCCAGTAGAGGCTAGCACCTGTATATTTTGCTGCCTTTCCTATATACTGAGTTGCAATTTCCCAAAATTTCGGATCATTTGCTAGTTTTGAAATCCCCGTGCAAGTCGTACTAGTATTAAAATATCGTGCCACATAAAAGGAACGACCATAAATTGCCTCTACTTGATCTTTCTCTGAAATTTTAAACCCTTGATCTACTTTTCCATCAATAAAACAATCATGAGAGTCAACATACTCCAGAATATCTTCTCTGATTTCTTCAGGTAGTAAAATTCCCTCAAAAATACCATGTTTTTGCAAGAGAGTAACAATTGTCTTACTATCTAAATCACTGAATAATGAGTCTGAGTTCTGATTAAATAACTGTTGAGCCTTCTGATCTGGTTTTGATAAATGAGAAAAACTCAGGCGGACCCAGATAAATCTTCCAAACAAAAATACTAAAAAATAGGGAGGGCTTCTCCTGATTTTTTTATAAAAAGATCTGATTTTTCTAAAAACTAATCTTCCGTAGGGCATTAAAAATACAACTTTTCTCATGGTTTTAATCCAGAATTAATAAAAAATATAATTATAGTAGTTCTAATTCATTCGTAAAAACTTGATTTTTCCCCCTGACAAAGCAGGGCTAGGGGGGATTAATTGACAATTCTTATGGGATTGCTATAAAGGGTTAGAATTAAGATCGCATCCACTGATTTTTTTGCCATTGCAAACCAATGAGCGCTGTCACAGAAAGCATATATCCAGGCTCTTCCATTTGAGACATAATTAGACCAAAAACAAAGACGGTCAATAATAAAAATCGGGAAAAATCTTCTAAACATAAATAATGCCAAACTAACCAAGCCAAATACAAATAAGAAGCCAAACCAAAGACTCCTAAATCTCCCCAAATTCCCGCCCATCCAAATAGAGGAGAAAACATACTTGAACGACTCATAATATAAAAAGAACTTGCTTCTCTCCACACATCAAAACTAGCCTGATGTATAGTAACCCCGAATGGGTCTAACAAAGATCGATATTGATGAACCATCCATCCTCCAAGGCGACCCACCGTATGACCTGGCCCGAGTCCTAACCAAAAATTGAGAGCAGATTCATAATGGCGAGGAATGACCCGAAGTGCAGTTGTTTTCACTAAAGTGGCTTGACCATTGGGTCCATAAAGCTCTGGATCAGACCAAGTTGTGTAAGCATCAAACGCAGGGATATTATTCACGCACCAAAGAAAGATATAGCCAAAAAAAAGACCTCCAGTTAGATATTTAATTAAGAGAATAGGATCTTGAAGTTTGAGTAAGAAGAGAAGAAGTCCTGCTACCATAAAGACTAATATTACTTGTTTCGCATCAGCGAGGATAATATTTCCAAATCCCGCGATCGCGATGATAAGTCTTAGCCAAAACGGTAGAAATTTACTTAAAAAAAGACAGTAAAGAGCAAACGTTAAAGAGACGGAAGCACCGACAACATGACCCGATCCTGATAAAAAGAAAACGCCTTGAATCCGATCGGGTGGAGCTAAACCCAAATGTCCCCAAGTATCAACTCTCAGAATATATTTTTGAAGATAAACCAGTAGCAGATGAAAATAAAAAAAAGAAACCAACCATTTCCGAAAACGCTGAAAAGACTCCTTGGAAAGAGGTAAACTGACCATTGCGATTAAGAAAATAAATGGTTCAGTTAGCAGCATATAGCTTAAAAAAGCATTAATCAAACCTGCTTCATTATAAAAAGCACTGGCAATAACAATAATGGCAAAGATTAGTAAGCCGATTAGTAAATTTTCGACAATGACAACCTGTTTTCGAGTCTGGTTGCGACTGGTCAAAAGAATGACAAGACAACTGGCTGGAATCATAAAGAAGTGAACAAAATTAATGGGAGATGGAAAGCCAACTGCTTCTAAGCAACGAGGAAAAAAAGCACTGCCAAATGCTAAGAGAAGGAGAGTAGAATTTGAGACATATCCTTTCTCTTTCTTGGGCTTTGATTGTTTCTTCCGAACTGGCTTCACTAGCTTGATCGATATTGCAGAATTTGTTCATATAAGGCATCAGCTTTCCCCATTAAAGATTGAAGGTTGGGGGCTTTTAAGCGTTGACGTAAGAAGATTTTAGCTTCATTTCGCTCTTGGGCTGGGCGAGCAACAATATTATTAGAAATTTTACCCCGCCCTGACTCTCGATAGAAATTATCAATCATAATAAAACACTTTTGTACATTTTCTTCTGTGTGAACGAATTCTTGAAAAGTCGTATCAAACTTTTTATTAACTGCTCGAATAATGACACCAAAATTATTAATAACCGTCTCAAAATCAGCAATAATAAAATAATTGCAGTGCGGTAAAATTGCTTCATGAAAGCTGATATATCCTTTAATTGCTTGTTCTAATGTGAGATGAGAACGATGAATCACCCAAGATAAAACGGCATCTTCAGGCTTACGGATTAGCGCGATCGCGGGAATTTTTAGATGGACAGCAGTAATTAATTGAGTGGATGCGTGCAGACGGTAAGCAATTTTAATCGGTCGATTTTGGGCGAGGCGAAACGCACTAGAAGCAAAGGTATTACCAGAGCGAGGATAGCCTTCAATAACAATTTCTGTATCTTTTTCGATCGCGCCCCATTTAATAATATGCCCTGAGGTTTCTCCTCTTGCTGCTTGGGGAAGTAAATATCGTTGTTGCCATCGTTTCAGCCATAAATAAGGAATGGAATAGCGAGTCAAATGAGTCCGTAAATCATAGTGAAATCTTAATAACTGGGGAAAGTTTTTCATGGTAATTATTGCTTGAGCAAGGGGTGAGAATAAGAAATGGGGTGAGAAGAAAACTGCTTTAAATGAGCAGCTAAGCGGAGGGTAAGGGCAAGAATTGTTAAAGTCGGGTTAGCATAACTAGACGTGGGAAAAACTGAACTACTTGCAAGATAAAGGTTATCAATACCATGGACTTTGCAATTTTTATCAACCACTCCTTGCTGGGGAGAATCGGACATTCTAGTTGTACCGATGTGATGACTTCCGACTCCTAAATTTTCTTTGATCCGATCAGGCATTTCTACCGCATTAAATTCCAGTTTTCCCACTCCTGCTGTTTCTAAACTATTGGCAATGACTTGATAAGATTGAATAACATTTTGAAGATCACTTTCGGTATAACGCCAGTCAACTCGCAGACGCTTTAAACCAAAAGCATCCACTTCATTTCCTAACATGACTCGACTACAATAGTTAGGAGACTGTTCGGCATCAAAATGTAAGGTATAAGTATTCGATTGACTTTCTAATACCACAGAAGGAAGTTGACGAGAACTAAATATACGTTGCGTTAGCCAACGGTAACTAAAATTCCCTAAATTGGGAAGATCTCCCAGAACATTTTTTAAATGAGCATTGACGGTTTGATTGAAGCCACTGGTATCCAAATTTTTACTGTAGTAAATCCGAGACGTTTGTCTTAAAAGTAGAATAGTTTTAATAATATACATCGCCGACAAAATGCTATTCCCATGGCTGGGATCGGAGATTTCGGGATAAGTTAAAATGGCTCGTAGATTCATTAATTGGTATTTTTGTTGGGTTTCTGGCGTAATCCGAATTGACCGTCGCGCATAAACCCCATCCCGCGTTTTTTCATAATCCCAAATTACGTTTCCTTGGCGTGGTGTAAACGTAACATTTCCCACATCACCACTAATATGTCCCATATAAAAGCGACCAAGGAGATCATTTTGATTACCAATATTAGATAACAATAGCAAACGAGTTATTTCTAAGCAACCCATTGCTAAAATATAAGTCTCAGCACGGACAATAAAGTAATTTTTTGCCAAAGAAGCACATTGAAGATGGTCAATATGAGTTCCTTCCTGATTCGTCTTGATTTGCAGACAGTTGGCGTGTAAATAAGTGGTAACTTTATGAGTCTGCTTTAAAAAGGTTTGATACTTATTCTTAAAGTTTGTGGGAGGGCTAAATAACCAAAGTTGATCAGTAGAAATTTCCTGAGTCTTCCAACCTGGAATCATTTCGGGAACATCCGCACCAAAAACAGTTTTAATATCCTCACTATAACGACCCAATTCACAATAGTTATGAGCCTGTTTATAATAAGGATCTAAATCTTTTTTAGAGAGCGGCCAACCACTATTAGGAACATAAGAACGAGCCGTAAAATCTAAGGAATCAAATGGGGCGCAACGTCCTCCCCAAACATTAGTCGTACCGCCAAGTTGTCTTTGTCTTTGTTCATGTAAAGCACCATGATTCGGATCAAGAATTTCTCCTTTATATAAATCTTGGGTCTCAATTTCTAATTGTTTTCCCCCACTTTCAAGGAGAATAATATCGGAAAAAGAGGGGCTCAGTTCTTTCGCTAAAGTAATCCCAGCAGCACCGGCCCCGACAATGCAAATTTTACCGTTAATTACTGTGTTTTTCGGTAGTTTTCGCGCATCAATAATCATAAGTTTGAGCTTGAATATGAGTTAGGAAAAGTTTTAATTCTTCTGCTGATAAAGGAGTTGCTTTTAAGCTATCGAGATTACTTTTTAAGTGCTGACAGCTACTCGCCCCAGGAATCACCACAGAAACCCCCTCTTGTTGCAATACAAACTGTAAGGCGGTTTGAAATAAGTTACGTTTTTCTTGTCGTCTTTTGGTTGATAGTTGACCAGACGCGAAAGGTTGGCGAGCAATAATTGCTACATTGTTTTGCTTAGCAAGGGGTAAAATTTGTGTAATTGCATCTTGTTTTAAGGCATTAATTTCTAATTGAAGACTGGATAAGTTTGGCTGTTGTAAACAAATGAAAGCATCTTCAACCGTGTCGCAAGAAACGCCATAATAGCGAATTTTCCCCTGTTGTTTAAGCGTTTCTAAGGTTTGCCAAATTTCTGTTGTTTGTAAAATATCTGTTGGGGGGCTATGAAGTTGAAACAGATCTAAATAATCGGTTTGTAATCGTTTCAAACTCTTTTCAACTGCCTTAATAATATATCTTTGATTAAAGTTTTGGCGCAATAGAGAAGAACGCACATTAGAGAGAGAATTAGCCTTACCTGGAGAAGATTTTACAGCACGTAACGATCGCGCGACTGGTTTAACAATGGGCTTAAATTTTGCTGCTACTTTTCCCAATGGCGAAAGAAAGTAACCCGCTTTGGTTGCCAAGATAACCTGTTCTCGATGAGATTTCAATGTTTTCCCAAGTAAAATTTCACTTTGTCCTTGACCATAACTATCTGCGGTATCATAAAAATTAACACCAGAATCGAGAGCAAAATGAAGCATTTTTACCGCTTCTTTACGGTTTCCTTGGCTTAAATTTCCTCCTAAACGAGAACAGCCTAAACCAATGACTGAGGCTTTTAAGCTCGTATTCCCAAACGGTCGATATTCCATAATAAAAATCGAGTTTTATAGTGTTTATTGAGCACCTGCTAAGGTATAAATTTCACGCAGACGAGTGTAATTATCTGCTGCTGAATATTTAGCCTCAAAGTCAGCGCGAGCATTTGATCGCATCTGCTTTAAGAGTTTGGGATGACTGATTAACCAATCAATTTGAGTCACTAAATCATCCGCATCACCAGGTTGAAAAGTCAGACCATTTTGTTTAGGAATGACTAATTCTGCTAACGCTCCAATTTGAGAAACCACTAATGGTGTCCCCTTAGCTAACGCCTCAATTCCGACTCGACCAAAAGTTTCATACCATTCTGAAGAAATAATCAAAAAGGTAGCTTCGCCCATTAATTCATAGACTTCTGAAAGGGGTTTGCGCCCTAACCATTCAATCCCTGCTATTCTTTCCGCAGCAGCATGGACTTCTGGTGCAAGGGGTCCATCGCCGAGAATTTTTAGAGGGATTTTATGACCTAATTTTTGCCATGCTGACAAAAGCGTTTTTGTCCCTTTTTCAGGAGCTAATCTTCCGACAAATAAAGCATAATTTCCTGTTCCGCTTCCCAGTTCGGGAACGGGATATAAAAAGTTGGTTTTAAAGGCTATTTTTTCCGTAGGTAATCCCCCTTCAATGAATTTTTGATGGGCAAAATGACTATAAACAATAAAAATATCAACGGTTTTTGACCAAGTTCCCAGTAAATCATGGAACTTAACCATTGTTGCTGCTGCTGCACTGGCGGTTGTACTTTGTCGATAGCAACGGTGAATAATGCCAGGAATAAAAGTCTTTTGAGTCAAACACATTTCGCAAACTTTGCCGTCACGGAAAAATAAACCATTTGCACAGAGTAAGCGAAAATTATGGAGGGTTTGGACAACGGGAACGCCTTCCTGTTTGGCAGCATAATAAGCTGCGGGAGAAATCAAGGGAAATGTATTATGAAAATGAGCTATTTGAGGTCTTTTCGCTTGAATTAAAGCCCGTAGTTCTTGATAGACTGGGTGATTCCAAAACGTTGCTTTGGCTAAGGCTAAAGCAGTCATTTCTTTGATGCGGTCATTATGAATGACGTAGCGGATGACTTCATGACCATAAGACTCTAATAAGTCAGCTTCAGTCTTAAAAATGGTGTCTTCTCCGCCCAGTTGTTGATACTGATTATGGACGAGTAAAATGCGCATATTTTAAGTAATTTATAGATGAGGGGTTATCTTTTTTTTGAGACTGAGTTCTTGATAAAGTTGGGTTAATTCTTGCGCTTTGACTTCCCAGTTATAAAGTTTTTGCACCAAGTCGCGACCAGCTTGTCCCATGCGCGATCGCTGCTGGCTATCTTGGGCTAAATAGACCATTGCTTGTGAGAGATCCTGTACGGCTTGTTCTGGTGTGTGGGCAGGAATTTTAATGCCAGTTTCAGGAGTCACTTGCACCCCTGGTCCGCCTAAATCCAAACAAAGGATCGGGCGACCCGCAGCCATTCCTTCTAAGCAAACCCAGCCTCCAGAATCATGCAAGCTAGGATGAACTAAAACCTGACACTGACTGAGTTTGTCAAAGGTTTGAGAGCGATTTAAACGTCCCCAGAATTTGACTTGCTGTTGAACGCCTAAGGTTTGCGCTAATCGGCGTAACTTTTCCGCTTCCACTCCTTCCCCTAAAATCCAATATTCTGCATCGGGTAAATTAGCTTGGGCAAAGGCTTTCAGCCCTAAATCAAATCCTTTCCAATGCAGCAAACGCCCCATACTAATGAACCGCAACCGAGACTGATCTAAAATAGGACAATGAGAGAGGGTTTCGATTTCTGATTTGGATAAAGCAGCTTCAGGGACAATGGTGACTTGATCCGCGCCCATTTTCCGCACTGGTTTCGCTGTATCTTCAGTTGTTACTCGCGCGATCGCGCTTCTTTGAGCCGTTAAACGAGCAAAGGGATCATTTTCTCCCACCTTATGGGCTAATGCTCGTAGAATCTCATAAATCCTAGCTCTCCCGTTAAAATTTTTCCAAAACGCCCTCGGGGCAGATTCCGCACCACCCACCGTTCCCCACACAAACGGAATCGGCAACAGGGAAATAAAACTGGGGCTAGAATAGCGGACAAACGTAACATGGTGGGCAACATCAAACTGAATTTGTTGGTGTAGTTTTTTCGCAACAAAATAAGCCTGAATTTGCCACAGATAGTAATGTAAAACAAACGCAACTGACCCCCATTGCCAAAAGCCCCCGAAAAGGGGCAAAGTAAAATAAACAAATCGTAGATTCGGCTGCGGATTCCGAGTCAGTTCCGCTTCAATTGCTTCTCGACCATCATCAGGTCTCGTGAGAACCCAAACTTCATTCTGTTTTGCCAGTTCCCAAGCAATATTCCAGCCCACACCCGGTTCTGAACCGCGATTCGGTTCACAGGCATACGCAGACACTAAAATTTTCATGTTCATGATTTGGTGAATTGATTTTGAACAATAAAATCAGCAAAACTGAGATATTTTTGAGAAATAAAGCGATAGTCGTAGCTTAAAACGCTTTCTTTTGCTTTTTTGGCAATTTTTGCTCGATAATCCTGATTTTGGAGGAGTTTCAGGAGAGCAGTTTGCAGCTGCATGACGTTATCTGTGGGGACAATGAGACCGTTGGTTTCATGTTCCACCATTTTTTTCCCATCCCCAGGACAATCAGTGGTGATGACGGGTAAGCCACAAGCCATTGCTTCCATCAGTGCTGAGGGCCATCCTTCCCAGCGTGAGGCCAGCACGAAGATTGTCGAATGAGCCACGTATTTCCAAGGATTGCTGAGGCGCCCTGGCATCCAAACCTCTGCGGTCAATTGCAATCGTTTGATCAGTGCTTCTAGTTTTGGACGGTCGGGACCTTCTCCTAATATGACCAGACGACAGGGTTGGGTTGAGCGCACTTGGGCAAAGGCTTGTAAGAGGGTGTCAAATCCTTTTTGTTCACAAAGGCGACCCGAAGCAATAATAATCGGTACTTCCGATGTTTTAAACCAAGGATGATCCACCGTTTCTTGGGCAAGTTTCCGAAAGCGATCAAAGGGGTAAGGATTCGGTAAAACGGTACTGGGGACTCGGTTGAATCTTTGACCCACCACTTGCTTGGTGTCGAGAAGGACATCTTGACTTTTGCCGATAAACCCTTGGGCAAAGGGATAAGTGAATTTCGCCAGTAACGGAACTAACATTAATTTTGGCGAAAACTGGGAATCGCTTTTAATCATTTTGCTCAGAAGCGTTCCTTCTAATAGGATATTGGCAGTCTGTACGTGAGCGAGGGTTTTGGCAATTGTCGCGATCGCGTTGAAGTAAGTCAGTTGAGAAAACATCACCGTTGGCTGTTGGTGTCGATAGTATTGAACTAAAGGAAGCAGCGATCGCGAGGCATTGGACACTTGCAAGGGATAAACATTAACCTGTTCAAACCCTTCTACTTCCCGATAAAAAGCAAGTAATTCCGATTTCGTTGAAGTCAGAGTCACCATCTCAACCTTGTATCCTTGTAAAGCAATTCCGCTCAACAGATAAACACTGACATTGGTTTGCGAACCGCCGACTCCGCCCCCCGCAAAGAGAGCAATTAAACTGGTAGAATCATTCATGATTTAGGGTGCAGTGAGACCTTCACGGATAATGGGAGCAGACAAACGGACACTTTCAACCGAAGGGTGAGAGTATTCATCTCGATAGAGCAGTTGACCATTTTGGGCGTAATACGTGCATTCTGCTTTCGGACAATAAACATCAAATAAATCGATCACGGTTAATTTTCCTTCTCCTTGCAGGGAAGTGAGAAGGTGATCTAAATCTTGTCGCCGTAACAGAGACTGCTGGCGGTTGGGCAACTGACACGGCCCCCCAAACGGAGAAAACCACTGTTTTTCTGCAACCACTGGTTTACAGTTGGCTTCTCGGGCAAACGGGTTACCATGAAGAATCGCCAAACGAATCCCTTTTGCAGACAATTGATCCGATAGGTTACGCAATCCCGTTTCCAATTGCTGCAACTTCAAATCGCTTTGAGATGAGCTTTTTTTCGGAGAGAAACCAGCCAGATCATTAATTAAAAACACCCAGTCATCCCTTTGGAGACGATTGATCAGACTGGGTACAACCGTCTCCCAATAGTAGTCGCTGGCTTGATCCCAAGGCGTTTCATTGGGAATTTCTTTCACAGGAGAGGCCCCCCAAGCGGAGACCAGCGTGACCGCGTATCCATCAGAAACCACTAACTCATCAAACCCCTGCGTAAACGCTGCTGAAAATGAATTGCCAATCACCAACACCCTTTTCTTTGCCTCCTCAAAATTGCCAAGGGTGCAGTCCTCTAAAACAATTTTTTTTCCTACCTCAGCATTGTCCGCTATAATGCAGTTTTCTCCACGCCATTGGGAATTGACCGCAACCAGTGAATAGGGGTCACTCAAGGAACGCACCCCCACAGCCATCATTGAGGGAGTGCGACCCATATAGAGAGATAAATTTGGGGTCTGGATTAAAATGATCAGTAAACTGGCAGCACTAACAGACGTACCAATGCCATAACCAATAGACTCCCAGCGCACAGGCGACCAGTGATAACGGCGCAGTGGAGTTTCCACATAGCGATAGGAAGCGAGGGCGAGGAGAAAGATTAAGGTGATTTGAAAGGGGATAGACCACCAGTGAATGCCAATTGTCCAACGACTGAGAGCAAGGACCCCCCAGTGCCACAAGTAAAGGGAATAGGACATCAAACCGATCTTCACAACTTGTTGTTGGCTCAATAGATCATAAGCAGCCGTTCCCGAACGCAGACACGCCAGTAAGAGGGCGGTTAAAACAACCATTGCCATCGTTGCTGGGATAGCAAATCGGAGGGGAATCCAAAAAACTCCAATAATAGCAAGAGTAACGATTACAGGGGGAATCGCTTGCAGGGAACGAAGCAAGGTTGGCGACCGTTTCAGACTCAGAAATAGTATGCAACCGGCACCCACTTCCCAAAAACGGGTTGGCATTAAAAAGTAAGCAGCGGATTGATGGGTCTGATATAGTTTAATAAAGGCAAACAGAGAGGCAACAGAGAGAGCGCTGATTATCAAAAATAGATTTCTTGAGCCTTTCTGGGGCAAGCGACTGAACCCAGTGAACCACACCAAAAAGGGGAATAAAAAATAAAACTGTTCTTCTACTCCCAAAGACCAGGTATGGGTAAACACATTTAATTCGGTAGAAGCAGCAAAATAATCAGTGGACTGCTTCAACAGGTAGAGGTTGGAAAGACCGAAGAGAGAGGTGATTCCTGTCCATAAAGAAACTCTTGGCGTTGGGTTGAAAAAACTGATCAAAAGGCTGGTGACAAGAACAAACAACACCAAAACTGGGACCAAGCGTTTGATCCGTCTGGTGTAAAAACTCAAGAGAAAATCACCAAAGTTTTTACTGGAGCGACCTGCGAGTGACGAAGTGATCACGAAACCAGAAATTACGAAGAAGATATCAACGCCTAAGTAACCACTGGGAAGCATCTCTTTGTTAACGTGGTTAATGATGACAGCCACCACAGCTAGTGCCCTCAGTCCATCGATTTCGGGTCGATAAACGTGCTGAGGAGAGACCCCTGTTGAGTGAATTTGATCCATGTTCTGTTTCTGAATGACTTGATTAAGAAGAATTACGCGATCGCTGCGACGACCTGAGCTAAAAACTGGGCTGCTGCTTCTGGAGTATATTGCGCGATCGTTTGTCGTGATTTGGCTGCCATGAGCGAGATTTGATCAGGAAGCGCGATCGCGTTTGCCATCAATTTGGCTAACTGTTGCGGTTGCTTGGGGTCAAACACATAGCCGTTTTCGCCATCGATAATTAATTCGGCGGTTCCTGCACCCTGAGAACAAAACACAGGCTTTCCAAACAACATCGCTTCTAAAACCACAACCCCCCACGTATCTTCTAAGGTGGGGAGAATAAAAACGTCAGCGCATTCAAAATAAACCGATAGTTTTTCATAAGCCACCAAACCCACCCATTCAATGCAGTCATCTAACTCATGGTCTCGACAATAAGTTTCCAATGCTTGTCTTTGTTCTCCATCTCCCACGACGAGCACAGTAAAATGGTTATATCCCTGTTGCTTCAAAAGATGACAGGCTTCTAACAGCAAGTGCAGTCCTTTTCGCGGTAAGAGTCGTCCCACAAAGAGAAAAATCGGATGCGGAAATTGGAATTGAGACAATTCCTGATCCTGTACAGGATGCGACCAAGTTTTAGGAGAGGGAATTTCAAACGGATAAGCCAAAACGCGCTCTTTCTCCCCTCCCAGCACCTCAGTTAAGTAATTCCTTCCCGCTTGAGAATTACTAATCGCACCATCAGCAGCCCTCATCATTAATTGACGGAGCAAAAGGCGCAAGGGGGAATGGATAAAGTCAACCCCAGGCGCACTCCCTTCATAGACAATCACCACGCGCCAACCGCCGAAACCTTTGAAGAGTAAAGCCAGTAGCGTCCAGATCCCAAAGGAGCAGGTAAAAATTAGCTTCGGTCTAAACTGAAACAAGGATCGAATAATGCTGGGAGATAAGTAAGTAAACCCAGAACCATAACCCTGTTGTTTAGAAGTTCTCCGAAACACTTTCCTTTCACCGACGACTTCGATATCCAGTGTGTTTTCATAACCGCGAGCAAATCCCACCCAACGACCAGTAAAGACTTTGGTTTGGGGAAATTGTTTGCTAAATTCGCTCAGACTCGGCTGCCAGTAGTAAAATGCAGAGGGCAGGAGCCAAGCGATCCGACGTTCTTGTATTAGCATGATTTTTCTGATTTAAAGCGATTGGCTTAATAACTCAGCGTAAATTTGATAAGCCTTAGTGCGAACTGATTCCACATTTGCTTGTTGAAATTGTTGTCGCAAGTGTTGTTGCAAGGCGATCCGTTCTGGGGCGGGACGACTCACGACTTTAGTCGATAACTCACCAAAGGCATTTTGGTAACCCGCATCAATGAGACGAAAACAGTGCCTAACATTAACTTTAGTATGCTCAAATTCTTCAAAATGGGTCTTATACCTTTCATTCACGCGACGAATCACGGCCCCATAGTCGCTTTTTAACTCGTCAAATGTCGCTAAAACCAATCCCTGACGATAAGGCATAATCAAACCATAAAAACTAATGTATTCCCGTAGGGCTTGCTTAACCGTCAGTCCTGGATCAAATCCACCCACTAAATAAGAGACAATCGTATCTTCGGGATCGCGAATTAAAACCAGAGTGGGAATTTTATTTTTCACTGCTGCAATGACTTGGGCTGCTGCATGGGTATGGTGACCGATTTTGACCTGACGTTGTTGAGCAAATTGAAACGCAACCTGAGCAAAGGTATTGCCACAACGAGGATAGGCTTCGATGACAATTTCTGTTTTTTTGTCTAACGGCTCTGGTGCTGCGGGTTCAGGTGCATTAGGATCAGCACAATATTTGCTGCGCCAGCGATTCCACCGCCAACGAGCAAGCGGTAAAAAGAAAAACGGATATTGACGACTCAAGGTTCGCAGTGGGTAATACAATTCAGGAGGAATTATCCGCCGAAGTAGATGTTGAGTTGCTTGATAGGCTTCGGTCTGAGTGTCAGTTTGTTTTTCCTTGGCTTGAAATAAATGAGTCATATATTTTCCAGAATGGTTTGTGCAAAACGTTGCGGTGAATTTTGAGCAGCAAACTGCTTCATTTGATTACAATCCCACTCTTGTGCAGGAGACTCTAATAGAAAGAGAGCCAATCCTTTGACAATTTCCTGAGGTTGAGTGGAATCGACCACTAAGCCCAACTGATGGCGACGGGTCATTTCTCCCATAAGCCCGTAATCAGAGGATAAAACTGGCTTTTGGGCAGCAGCAGCTAAGAGTAAAATGCCACTCATCCCCACGTGCTGCTGATAGATCGCTAAAACCACATCTGCCATTTGAAAATAGACGGGAACCTGTTGTTCACAGATAAATTTATACGTCTCAATCACTTGCACGGGTTGAACTTCACGAAGGGCTGCGATGTGAGCTTGGAGCTTGTTTTGCTCTTTTGGACTGGCTTTTCCCACAAATGCTAAGCATAATTTTTCGCAGAGGGATGAAGGTAACAAGTGAACGGCTTCTAAAAGCTGATAAATCCCTTTGCGCCTAGTCAAAGCCCCAAATAAAAGAAATACTTTCCGTCCCGACTCAACCCCTAAGGTTTCTCTTAAGTGATTAGACTCGAATCTAGTTGAATCAGGAATCACGACGGGATCTGATAAATGAATTACTTTCTGTTGTGGACAAAACTGATTGATCGCTTGCACCGCGAACGGATCAAGGGTGAATAAGGTTTGCAGGCGTGAGTTTTGTAAAGTCTTCCTTAAAAGCCATTTTTCCCGCCATTGTTGCAGTTGGCTTTTCCAAGTCTGTACATAGTTCGGGAACTTGGAATAATGCAAAGTCGGTCGAAAATAGATGCCAGAAAAACGACAGGGGGGTTTAGCGCCTAAGGCTAGTGGTAATTGATAGGGGTCAAAATACATGATTAAACAATGATTTGCCCCCAACTGCTCAACGTATTGACATAAAAGTTGCCACTCTTGCCATGCACGATGATGGCGACTGAGGCTTGAATGTCTTGGTTTGAGAGCAGTTTCTTCCGCTACCCGGATGGGGACAAAATTGATGTTTTTCTGGCTGTGGGCTGTTGCGACTACCTCACCATGAGCTTGTAAAAACTGAGGGGAGACAACAATATCTAAGTGCCCTTGCCATTGTTGTTCGCACCAGTATTGAACAAGATATTGAATATAAGCGGGATGATGCCCATAAATGGCGAGATCAAACAGGACTAGCTTCTGCGCTTGCCTATTTTTTTCCCGACTCGATTTTGGAATTTGAGTGTCAATTGTTTCGCTCAATTTAAACTGAATCCTCAAATGATAAATTATGATTGAAATTGAAGTCTTACTTCCTTCCTACAATTGTCATTCCTCGAAATAAGATCGGAAGACTGGCGATTTTTTTTCTTAAGCCAAAAGGCAACAACATCAAGATATTTTCACAGCCTTGAAATATCAATATCGTGAGAAAATTCAAAGGAATTTTGAAAGAAAGTTGCTGATGACTTTTATATAAACTCACTTGCGAGAAACCAACCTGTCGAAATAGTTGATAGAGTTCGGTTACCGTATATTCTTTAAGATGAAATCCCGTTGCCACTTCATCAAAATACTTAGAAATATCGTGAGGTCCCGATAAGCGATGGGGGGTAATACAGATATAAATCCCCCTCGGAGTTAAGGCTTGATAGATATTTTGCAGTTGCGCGAAGGCATCATCAGGATGAAGATGTTCCATCAATTGATGGCTGTAAGCAATATCGATGCTATTTTCAGGAACTGGGATACTACGACCATCAGAAATCATGAATTGAAAGTTAGGAGGAGAGTTAATATTTTTAGTAATTTCATTAGAAACATCAACGGCATAAACCTGTTTCACCTGTTTAGCAACGGCGATTGATAAACTACAATCCCCAGGACCGACTTCTAAAAATGTTAGATTTTCCCTCAAGAAAGGCTGGAGAAATTTCATCCGTTGAGTGACCAACCAAGCAACGGCTTCTGGGCTTGATTTCCGTGTCAGTTGCGGATGGAGAGGCACTTTTTGAAAGAGTTCATCGTAAAGACTCGTATATAAAGATTGTCTGTCTTCTAAAGTCGAGTTCCGCAATTTTTCAGCGAGTTCCTTTTCAATTTCATAATGTTCTTGAATTTGCTCTATATTTCTCTTTTCGTTTTTGGGGATTTTAATTTTTGTGTTGAGGGACATTGATCGTTTTCCTTTTTAATAAGTCTGACTTAACTGCTCCCACTCGCTCAAATTCTAAAAAAACGACGTTTCATTAGTTCTGGAATTTGCTTAACCAAGAGGGCGAAACGAGCGCGATCGCGCAGGATTTCCCTCAAGCCTAAAAACAATCCTTTCTCTTTGAGCGGTTGTATTGCACTATAGTAAGCAAGCTCTTGGTCAATTTGGGAGACGAATTGAGAGATAGACTGCAATAACTGAGGATTTTCATGCACTGCTGCTTGCGCTAAAAAATCTAAATTAGCATAGCGTTTTTGCTTTAACATTTTTAAGCGTTTGCCACTGGAAAGAGACCCAGAGCGCGATCGTCGATAATAATAGTAAGCCTCGGGAATAGTCACAAAGCGAGCCTGATTAATCAGACACATCATATACAAATGAAAATCAACAGTCGCTTGCAAAGATTCATGATACTTAAGATGATTTTGAAGTAAAAAATTACGTTTAATTAAAGGCTTAGTTAATCCAAGATGAGGACTTTTTCGTGCAGGCTTTCCATCCAATTCAATAAAAGTGACTGGATCAATCAATCGAACGCGATTAAAGTTCTCCTTGGCGACACAAAACAAACTTGCCACCACCTGTTCCCTATCATCTCCCACAAAATAGACATCATCAGCAACCAAGTCGGCGTTTTCACGATCAGCCACCTGCAAGAGCTTATGAATCCTTTCTGTTGCATACCAGTCATCTGCATCTAAAGGAGCAATCCATTCCCCTTGAGACTCGGTAAGAGCTCGATTACGGGTATAGCTAGTGCCTCGGTTATATTGATTCGTAAAAAGTTTAAGACGCTTGTCAGTAAAACGTTTGACCACCTCTGCTGTTTGATCAGTAGAACCATCATCAACGACAATCACTTCAATATTAGACTCATTTTGTTTTAAGGCAGATTCAATCGCTTGAGCAATATAGTTCTCGGCGTTATAGGCTGGAATATTAATCGATACCTTAGGATTCATCTTCGCAAGTTCCATATAGAATTCAATGAGTGACTTTTTCTAATCCCAAAAGATTAAGGTATTGTTGGGTTGCACTCTCCAAGCTAAACTGATCAAGCCATGAAGATGTTACTTTTTTCCGTGGGCTGCTTAATGCCTCCAAAATTGCTTCTGCTAAAGCGGAACTATTTCCCACTGGTATGAGCCAGCCATATTGACCATGATCTAGAATTTCTGCAGGTCCACTTTTGCAATTGGTAGAAATAACGGGAACTCCGACAGCCATTGCTTCAATCAATACAGTGGGTAATCCTTCCCAAGCTGACGACAAGACAAATACTGCTGCACGAGCCATATAAGCATAAGGATTATTCACATAGCCCAGTAAAGCGACATCTTTTTCTAAGCCTAATTCAGCGATTAAGGCTTCTAGTTGGGAGCGATGAGGTCCCCATCCCAAAATGACTAATCGCATCGGTTTGACGAGTCTCGCTTGAGCAAAGGCACGAATTAAGTTTGGGAAGTCTTTTTGCGCTTCTAACTTGCCAACACCAAGAATCACGGGTGGTTCTCCAGGCAGAAACCAAGGGTGATCTAAAGGTTGTGCTGCCTTCTCTAGTAGTTCAGGACTCACCACTGGATTATAAATGGCTTGAATCCGTTCTTGAGGTTGACCTGTGAAATGAGCGAGATCCTTGGCTGCTGCCTGAGAAACGGTGACAATACTATCAGCCCAAGGGTAAACATACCGTACAAAAAGCGGAATCAAGAGTTTCCTCATCCGAGTGGTCTGTCGAATCGCTTGAGAAATTGTGTTGTGCTCAGTGACAATGACTTGCGTCGGGACTTTAGCGAGACGTTTTGCCCACAAAGCAATCTCGTTTCCATAGTGCATCGCTGAAATAAGAGCGAAGGGCTGCTCTTGTTTAAGATATTTCGCTAAAGCAAAAGATTTTGCCAAAAATCCTGCTGCTTTTAAATCAATCAGTCGCACTGTTGAGGGAACTTTTTGCAAGTGAGGCCCCCAAGCCTGACCGAGCACTAAATCCACATCTATCCCTTGTTGAGTAATACCAGAAGCTAAATTAAGCATCACTCTCTCTGCTCCCCCACCACCAAGATTGCTAAGAAAAAGAGTAATACGCGGGGTGTCTTTGCGTTGAATTGGTTTTAATTCCATTCATTTAATCAAATAAACAATAAATCTGATCTAGATTCAAGGCATTTCCGAACTTCATTTGACATATTGACACTCAATTCTTTTTGCTGAATGCTTGCTGTTTGTAAGCGACTAATAATGCTTGATCGACTTGGTTCTTCTGTAATTAAGCTGAGTTTGTGCTGTATTTCTTCTTCAGAGTCTAGAGAAGAAATGAGACACTCCGAGCAACAATAATCTTCAAAGAGTTGATTATATTTATGACTCCAGCCTAGACCAAGACCAGGAACTCCTTGAGATAAAGCACTGATTAAGCCATGAAATCTCGAAGCAATGACCAGAGAACACTGACTTAATATCCCTTTGATCAATAAAGGATTCGGTTCGTTGATAATTTTTATTGCTTGTCCAACTTCTGTCTGTAATTGGGATGCTAATTCAAAGTCACTTCCTGTATCGTGTACTAAGATAAAAGGCTCTTGTTTTTTTCGTATTAATTCTTTGGTGCAGGTTACCAAAAAAAATAAGTAATTCTGCCTGATGTGTGCTGGTGTTTTATCAATCATTCTGGCACTGGGGATGATGCAGGGTTGATTGAACGGATGAGGAAGATAATCAGGAACTTTTCCTTTGACTAAGTTGGTAAAATCGGGAGCGATTTTGATATGTGAAGATTTCCCACCCAAGTTGATGAGGTGCTCATAAGAAATTTTATCTCTCGCAAAAATCAAGTCACTATTGTCTAAGACTTGTAAAAAGCTATTCTTCAGGCTTGGACTTTCAAAAGGGCCAAAGGCTTGAGGGAGTAGGATAATTTTTTTACCGCTTCTTTTTCCTTTTTTTGCTTCGTCTGCCATCATTTTGGTTAAACCTAACCCCCATTGTTCAGAGTAAGCAAAACCAGAAGCATCCAGAATTGCGTCAATCTCTGAATATGTAGTTACTCCATATAAATGGCGTATTTTTCTGGGGATGAGGTTAGCAAGCGTATCGATGAGGGGAGGGGAAAAAGAAATTTTAGAATCTAGCCATGCTAAAGAATAAAGTCCAGCTTGGGATTTTTGCTTAAAAGTTCCAGTCCGAGGGCGAACTGCTACGATATTCTCTTGATGCCAGTTAGATACCTGTTGTACAACGGTATTCATCATTAACTCAGCACCTTTATTTTTAAAGTTAATGCCTCTAAGTTCGACGATCATTGATGTTATAATTCCTCAGATGATTGAGTTACTTCCCCTGTGTTGAGTTCCAAGGGAAAGGTAAGATTGATAATATTTTTCTAGAAATGCGTTGAAATATTGAAGTCTTATTTTTGTGATATTCTTTCGTTAAAGATTGCATTTCTTTTTTAAAGAGTGAAAACTGATCTGCCTCGATAGCAGATTTAAAGGCGACGTGGCTTTTTTCAGCAATTAAAACTCTGAGTTTGTGAATTTTTCTTAATTGCTTACTCAGGTGAGAAAACTGAGCTTTCACTCGTTTCTGGGGTCTCCATTCTCCTGCGAGATCCTTTAAATACAAGCGATAAGCTAAACCTTCCCGTCGATGTCTGAGTCCCGCATCTTGCGATCGCGCAATCTCTTCAGCACTCAGACAGTCAAGTTGAAGTTGACCAGAAGTCATTCCTTTCTCAATCAGTTGCTGAATCAATCGGTGGCGTACAACAACAGCACTAGTCCCGTTACCGTCATTGATATACTGGGGAAGCCAAGCATCTCCAATTGCAACATCAGCCACTTCTGCTGTCACATCATCACAATAATCGCAAGCCTGGTATTTGAAAAAACCAAGACCATAATTGGTGCCAAAGAATTCTTGTACAATTCCCACTTTCGTGATTGCTTCTCCTGAATGATTAACTCCAATCATTTCCACTCCCTTTTCATTGGCTTTAGTATGGGGAAGTTTTTGGCGAAAATCAATTGAAGTCAGATTTCCAGGTGGAATTCCTCCTTGCCAAGCTAGCATATCGGCATATCTGGTACTTTTTAAATGTCCACAGATTATTCCGATGCAAAACTGGATTCGTTCTTGGAAGATCGGTTCTTGGAGAGAGAGTAGGCGTAAGGCTTTGATAAAACAAGGAACGCCTGTAATCGCATAGCGACCCGGATGATGTTTGATGTACTCTAAGACTTCAGACATTTCTATGGGATAATAGACCGATTTAGAGCCTGATCGAATATCACTAACGGAGTGAGCGACGGAGTAGCGGTATAGCATGGGATCAGATGCAGTGGGTCGATTGCGCTTAACCTGAATCACAGCATCAATTAACCCCTCATTAAACAGTTGGTAAAGAATCCATTTGGCGATTCCGCCAGAACTCCCACGTTGGCGAAAGTCTTTCTCTTTGACAAAACCAGCATACGTTGTGATGTAATATCCAATCTTGTCGTGATAAGTGGCTGAGGTGGCATAGAGTTTTTTACCAATCTGATCTTCATTGATGGCGTGATCAGAAAAAGGACAAACAGCAAGCACTTTTGCTTCTGAAGTTTGACGTTGGGAGTCGGGCTGGAAAGTAGCAGTAAAACAGCCCTGATCATTTAGTGTGATCGAGAAGGGGGAATTTTCTACTGCGCTGCAAGCTCCACAACCAATACAATATCCACCATTAATAACTGTTTTTAAGAGAGTAGTAGTTTCGCTAGTAAATTGATCGGTTGGCATAACTTTTGAGAACGACTAGAGTGTTTAGAGGTGAGATTTCTTAAATTTTTTTGATAGACAATTTCTGGGAACTGATTAAATATGCTTTCGTGATCAGTTTTCCTGTTGCCATCATTAATTCCTTGGCTAATTTTTTCCATTTCCAAGAAAACCACTTTCCGACTTGTAGATAGCAAAATACTTTTTCTGAGAAGCTCATGGGAACTCGTTGAATTGAGGCAAGTTGTTGGAACAATAATCCCCATTCGGGGAGCACAATTTTTCCTTTGTTTTTCGGATCGAACCAGATCGCAAGTTCTTCCCAACCTGCACTTTCTCGTGTTGCTCTTGATGTTTTTGGATGCCATCTGAAAAAGAAAAGATGTTCGGGGACTTCGTAGAACTCACCGAGAAGCATCAGTTCCATTAACAAAGCCAATTCTGACCAGACATAATTGCCAATTAATGGTGTTTTTTGCAGGGCCCTAACTCGAATCAACCCAAAAATGGGATTGGTGGACATAAAACTGCGCTGATACCATAAGCGATGATGCTGTTGAAAGCGCTGAGCCGGTGTTGGAGAGCGAAGGTTAAGACGATCAAGGATGCTTTTTCTAAGGGGTTTTCCTGATGCGTCAATGCGTGTTTCTGCCGTGTAACATAAGACAACGGAGGGAGCGCGATCGAGCACTGCAACACATCGCTCTAAATATTCTGGGGCAAGCAGATCGTCACCAGCAGCCCACTTAAAGTATTGTCCAGTTGCTAATTCAAATGTCCGATTATAATTGCGGGCAGCCCCTAAATTTTCCGAATTCCGAAAGTAACGGACGCGCTGGTCTTTAGCAAGATATTCTTGGCAAATTTCAGCCGTTTTATCAGTGGAGGCATTATCGGAAATAATAAGTTCAAATTCCTCAAAGGTTTGCGCCAAAATTGAGTCTAGGGTTTCTCTGAGAAATCGCTCGCCGTTATAAACGGGTAAACCGATACTGACACGGGGTTGATCAGGACTCATTTGTTTTTTCATCTTAATCAATGGTTAAGGGTTATCTTTCGCACTCTGCCAAAATCTCCTCATAGAGGGAGAGATAGCGCTCGGCTTGCCATTGCTTAGAAAATGCTTGCTTTGCTTTGTCACGGGCGTTAATACGAAGTTGATGGTGGCGATTGGCATCTTCTAAGATCCACTTGATGCCTTGGGCTAAATCCTCAATGTCAAACGGATTGGCTAAATAGCCATTATGTTGGTGGTCAACAATGTCTTTGACACCTGTTGCTGCAAAAGCAACCACTGGTGTTCCGCAAGCAAGGGCTTCGGAGGCGGTTTGTCCAAAGGCTTCCTGTTTTGAGGGCACGACCATGACATCAGCAGCAGAATAGGCTAAGACGAGGGAGAGATCATCGTGGAATTGACCGAGATAGTGAGTGGGAAATCCCAGATCTACTGGTGTTTTGGGTTGAGAACTTCCAAAAATCGCCAATTCCAGACGATCTGACCCCCCAGACTCGATTAGCTTTTGCAGTGCGGGTTGAAGTAAATGCAATCCTTTTCTGGGGTCGCTCGTGGTGCCTGGAGAAGCCCCAAAAAGAACAAGTTGCTGATCTGGGGGTAAATTTAGCAGTTTTCGCGCAATGGGTTGCTCGATGGGTTGGTAGGTTTCTAAATCGAGACCATGGGGAATGATTTCGATTCGGGAGTTTTGAAAGAGAGAGCTCGATCGCGCACACTGGGCAAGCCAACGACTGGGACTCACTAGGGTAAGATTGAGATTTTTCCAGACTTGCGCTTTCCGTCGCCAGACCCAACGGGATAAATCCCAACTCTTGTTACTGTTAAGTTGAGGACAAGCCCCACAAGCATCTGTATAACGGTTACAGTCTTGCGTATAATGACAGCCACCAGTGAAAGCCCACATATCGTGAAGCGTCCAGACCAAGGGGTGTTTCAATTGTGCTAAGGTTTCGATGGGTAAAAATCCGTTGCCAATCCAGTGCAAGTGAACAAGATCGGGATTGAGGGTTTTCACTTTTGCAGCAATAGCATTAGGAAACCATTGCGAGGAAAACAAAGCGCGATCGCGCTGCGGATAAAATCGTAAGGGTAAACTGCTCGATCGCGGTCCTAACTTGGTGAATAGGCTGCGATCAGCAATCACGCTTTGATCCGCACTATCTTTAGCTCGCACCAGCATCTGGGAGATAGCACCCCTCCCCTGTAAACTTTGATGGAGTCGATAGGCAGCACGGGCTGCACCACCATCAAGATCAGACGTACTTAAATGTAAAACTTTCATCGGGTCAAAAAAAGAGGTTCTGATCACGATTCAATCGTTAACCTCCAATGATGGGGTTGTTGAAGATGACGATTGAACCCTAAACTCATCAGTAACAGAGCAATACGAGTTTTCATATATATTTTGACGGGAGAATATCTAGGGGGAATCAATATTCCCTCCAGATCAGTTTGACGAATCACCGCTTGAGGACAGTAGTGACCCACAGTGAGATCCTGCAAAAAGATCAACTTTTTAGGTTGATAAGATTTAGGAAGTAAAAAAATGCCATAGACATGATGCCGACCGCGCCAGGGCTGAACGATTACCTTAATCGCAGGAATCGCTCTAATCTGGCTTTTAAATCGCAACCGAGTTAAACCGCTCATAAATTTTATAGGCTTGAGAATAAAGTGCTTTATTTTCTGGTCGAGAGAAATCACGAAGCAGTTTTTTCTTCAGTTCATTGCGATGTTGCGAAGGGCGACTGACTGACGTTTCAACACTCTGAATCTTTTTTTCTCTCTTAAACTTCATCGCTCTTTCTTCAATGCGATTAAAACATTGCTCAACATTTTCTTGCGTATGAACAAACTCTTCAAAACCAGTTCCAAACTTATCATTAACGGTCGAGATAATACCCCTCATATCACTGGTTACCGTTTCAAAATGGGCAACAACTATCCGATCTCTATAGGGAAGCAGTGGCGCGTAATAACGGCAATATCCTCTCAACATTCTCTTAATAGAAGCATAAGCATAGTCAAAAGAGTAATTATGAAGAATTAAAGATGTCGTCGCATATTTCGGTTCTCGAATTAGAACTAAAGTTGGTATATTTTTCTTGACAGCAGCAATAATTTGTGCTGGATCATGTCGATGATTTGCTACTTTCACATAATCGTTTTGAGCCAGCTTAAAGGCACTAACCGCAAAGGAATTAGCAGAGCGAGGGAAGCCATCAATAATAATATCTGTATCTCGCTCCAGCAGGCGACCTCCATAATCACCGCGAGCACTGAAACTATCTCTCCAGTGACTATAAGAAATATAGAAATCTGGATATTGTGCGAGAAACATATACAGATGATGACGCAATTCTCTGATGATATTTTTGACGAGTCGTGATTTTTTAAAGATTAAAGATGGGGAATCGTTGCTCATATCGCTTGTTTCCAAACCATGTTAGTTATTGTTATATCCAACAAATAAAGGGATCTGATAACTCGGAAGATCTTCAGTTAAGAAAACCTTAGTTTCACCATTGCGAATTTCTTTAACCTGAATCTGATAATTACGTTGAGCACTAGCAGCGCTGAGTGAATAAATCAGAGAGTGATTAGAATTTTCATTAACGAAAGCTGCTTGAGTTTTTTGTTCAGCATCCGTAAATTTTCGCACTGGATAAATAACCGTTCCTAGTAATTCAGTTTGACCGCCATTAGTGGTTTCAATAACCGATCCTTTCCCTTCTGTTTTTAGTCCGAGTATCCACAAATTACCGCCATTATTAGAAATTTTAGTGCGAGGATTACTCAGGGTTTCAATATTTAATTGTCTTGCCCAAACCTGCTGAGGATAATCTAAGTGTAATTCTGTTTGTACATCCTCCAAAAACAATTTTCCAGCTTCTTTTGAGTTCAGAAGTGAACCTTGTAATTGAGAATATTTGAGGGCTAATGTTCGAGGAGAGGCGTGCTGAATCGTTACTCTCTCATTCAGAATAAAACCCTCAATGATGAGGGGATCAGTGCTCTTATCTGTAATCTGAAAAACAACCTTCTCATTTTTAGGCGCACCCAAGCGAGACTCAAAACCAATAATTTTTTTGACTGTATCTGGAATATTAATGAATCCGCTCGTTGGATAGTCCCCTCTCGGAAAGTAAATGGTGGAGTGACCAGAATTCATAGCAGCTTGTACTGATGGATAATCCTTGACATTTGCCCAGTGATTCAAATTGTTATCATGGAAAACTGGTGTTTCCTCAATGGGAAGTTGGAGGGAATGTTTCGGCGCATCAAATAGGGAGTCAACCCGATCAAAAATATATTCACGATGGTATAAATCAGGAACAATATGATCCCAATTTTGAATTGCAGATTGATAGCCTTGTGCAGTGACATTTCTCGCATAAATATAGGCTCGATTATTAATGGCACTAACTGATGATGACCCCCCTTGAAACTCTCCATTTAACAAGATCGTCAAACCATTCCCGACATTATGAATCACGGGTACAGAATTATTACTTTTCAGATTACGAATGGCAATGGTATTACTGGTATTTTGAAGACCCACTTCATTTTGATTGCTCAGATTGATATTTTCAAATACCATCCCATACACAGAATGAAAAGTACGAATCCCAACATCAAATCCTTCAATTGATACATTTTTAATTAAGCTCGGACCAGGCCACTGTCTTAGCATTGATAGACCGATTCTTCCTTGCCCATCTTCAGATTTTATGGTGACATCTTTAATCGCTCCTCTATTATTCGAGATGTAATCAATTCCCACCGCACCTGGATTTCCACGTCCAGTATTGACTGTTAGATCACGGATATAGTTTCGGAAAGCAATATTCCCTGCTCTAGTGCGAATAACGGCTGCAGCAGCATCAGCCCTATAGGCGGGAAGGTTATCTTTTAATTTGATAATTGTGTTGTCTCTACCCTGTCCTTGAAAGGTGACGCAACATTGCATTCCTTCAGCAGGAAATTGCAGTGTATCGCTGACAAGATAAGTCCCTTTCGGAAAATAGATTAATTTCGGTCGATTATAGCTAGAATAAGGGGTAGCAAGTGCCTTTTGAATGGCTTGAGTATCGTCAGTTTTTCCATCTCCTTTTGCACCATAGTCTTGTTTGATATTAATCCAGCCGATATCATTGGGAAATTGTTTTTCTTGAGGAAGAGTAGGGGAATGATCTAGCAATTGACTCGTTTCCAGTAACTGATCATCTTCAGAATTGAAAGGAGAGGAGTATAGCGTTTCCGAAGCACAGCCACTGAGTAAAGAGATCAACACGAGCCCTAGACTTCGATAAATTAACTTGTTCGTCATCAGCAAGGGAGTTTTACGTGATATGGAGAGAAATTGTTGTGTGAAATAAGCTGAAAACTTAGATGCCAAACATGAGTCGAGCAAGAAATTTCTTCTTCATTAGGAAATCTGTAGCAACCCAACTGATCGCCAAAACCAGAATTGCAAACATTAATAAATTAGGGGTTGACATTCGGAAGATGGCTTCCGCATCAAGGCGATTTTCAATAATTTGAAAACTGTCCACAAAAAGAAGGTGGATGAGATAAATGCCAAAAGAACAGACACTGAGGTTTTTAATCATTGGATGTTGCGGTAGATAATGGGAGAGAGCAAGAGCTAACAGCAGAGCCGTATAGCCTCGACTCAGTTCATAAAGGGAGATAGGTAGCAGTTGTCCACCGAATAGATTAATCATTAGAAATAAGGCGAGAGTCGTCATTAAATAGAGGATTGTTTGATTTTGAAATGAGAGATTAATTTTGGGATGAGTGATCAAGGCTGCGATAAAAAGATAAGGTAAGCATCTGATCATAAAGGCAATTTCTACCAAGAGAATTCTTAAAAATTGATGATCTTCTAGTTCCCCCAAAAAAGGGATATTAAATAAAGACTGGAAAGCCAAACCAGAAGCATTATCAAAATAGTTTCCTGAGGTCAGGATGATCTGATAACCCACTAAACTCAAAAGACATAAAGCAATTAAATCGCTGATCCGCGTTTGCTGAGTGGTTAACCCTGAAATGGGTTTAATTAATAGAGTCCCTGAGAGCAAAAGGGGTAAAAAGTAAAGCTGGAAAGCAGCCCCGCCAAAAAAAATCAGCGCGATCGGATCATGAAATAATTGATTGAGATTATCAGATTCATTTTGTAGTAAATATTTTAAGGCTTTGTAGCTGACATAAATTCCCGTCCACACTAAATAGGGGAGCAACAGACGAATGAGTCTCGGTTTGATCTGAAATTCTCTCCCTGTTTGATAGATTTTTTGAAAGGCTAAGTAGAAAGAGGTTGCTAAAAAAAAAGGAACAGCAAAACCAGAAAATTCTAAGATCTTTGCCCAACTTGAGGAATGAGTTGGAATTCCTTCATCTGCATGAAGAATGATAACGCCAAATATGGCAAAACCTCGAAATAAATCAATCCCCGTCCATCTTGGAGAAGGATGCCTTTTATTAATTTTCATAGTCAGACAAACTGGTTTCTATAGCAATGTTTTATCGATTACCATTGGGTTGGTAATTGCTTTTTGATTTTTCCGATAGAAATTTGATTAATCTTCAAAGCTCGTAAGGAGGTGATGAGTAATTCTTTTGCTAATCTTTGCCACATCCAGCGCAACCATTGAGCCATTTGAGCATAACAAAGTGTTGTTTCAGATCGATTTAATGGACTACGTTGTATCGCAGCAAGATATTCCCAAAACCATCGCCATAACGGCATGACGATCTTGTTTTTATTAACGGGATCAAACCAGACATTATACTCGTAGTAACCGTTATGTTTTCGCCCCGAGGCTTCCCCATAATCTCTGTAGCGGAATAGATACTCTGGAACTTCGTAAAACTGACCCAGTAGGGCGAGTTCTCCTAGTAAGATCGCATCAGAATTAACATAACTAGCAATGAGGGGCGTTCCCTTGAGTAAATTTGACCGTATTACTCCGAAAATGGGTAACCATCTATCCCCAGCTGGATGGTGTTGAGTTAGGTCAGAATCCGCTTTAATCGGTTTCTCTTTTAAATTAGATCCTTGCCGATCCAAGCGACCTTTATTAAAAAATAGCTTTTGATATTGCTCAAATCGCTGGTGTGGTTTCGGTGAAGTCAATTGAAGGAGATTAGAAGATGCTTTTCGGATTTCATTTCCCTCTTGATCAATAAAAATAGTTCTGCTGTAACACAAAACCAGTGCCGAATTTTGTTCCAATACTTCAATACATCGCTCTAGATATTCTGGGGCTAGCAAATCGTCATGAGCCACCCATTTAAAGTAAGTTCCCTTAGATAATTGAAACACACGGTTGTAATTACGAGCTGCACCAAGATTATCATCATTGCAGTAGTAGCAAATCCGTTGATCTTGAGCAGCATATTCTTGACAAATCGCTTGAGTCTTATCAGTTGAAGCATTATCTGAAATAATTAACTCGAAGTTTTCAAATGTCTGATTCAAAATTGACTCTAAGGTTTCTCTGAGGAAACGCTCGCCATTATAAATCGGCATTCCAAGAGTGAGAATAGGATTAGAATATCTCATAACTAGAGCGGAGACAAAGATGCTAGTCAATCGTTTCTGGTTGAGTCTTATTCGGGATAACCTAATTGTTCTAGGAGGTCTTTGGTAACTGCTTTAAAGTAAGAGGTTGTTGCATAATCAAAGTAGTTTTTCCAATCTCCTGCTATCCCTTTTCGATAGTGGCTTTGAACATTTTCCTTACCCTGATTTCGACCTTCAGTTTTACTTTCAAACTGATGTCTTTGGCAAAGATCAGTAAATTCTTCGGCTGGCATTTGAATCTCTAAGTAATTAAAGAGTTGCTGCAAGAAAGAAGAATTATCCTCCGCTAAGTCTTCATAACGAAAAATCTTGACATTATCTTGCTCTAGAGACCCTTGCACCCAAGATTTTTGTGCTTCAAACGATCCAAATTCTTCTAAGCGATCAATGATATATTTCAGACCTTCTGTGAAATCTAGATTTTCTAAATCGTGACGCATTTTCATGACTGGCTTGAATTTGCCATGGGAATACTTGGCAGAAAAATACCAAGACACAATGATATCTCTGGGATCTCTCAAAATAAAAAATGTCTTGTAATGGGCGGGTTTAGGAATGGTTAAATAAGTGGGATAGCTAATATACAAATGCGTTCCAATCGTGCGTTTAGGTAAGGCTTCCTCAAAAGCAGCATAGCGAAGTCCTAGTTCCACATAAGGATGGACGATAAGCCCTGTATATTGGTAAAAAGTAAAGTCATTCAAGACGGATCTAAACCATTGGCTCGCTGTTTTTTGAGTACAACAATAGTAAATGTTATCGTAGGGAGATTTCTGGATAACTCCTAAACCAAAATTTTGATAGAGATTAACTAATTTCTGTTTCGAGGTTATGAACTTATTTTGTAACTTTTGTAAAACGAGAGGACTCATGGCTTTCATTGATAATAACTATTGCTGTCTTAAGGGCTGGCATAAAAGTTAGAGAGCAAGCCTTTTTTGAGCACAACCTCTTGATAACTACCTGACTTGATAATTTGACCTTGATCCATTAAATAAACGCGATCGCAATGTTCGACAGTGGTAAGACGGTGAGCAATAATAATCATTGTTTTAGTTCCACTCAAAGATTTAATCGCCTCTGTCACATATTTTTCTGTTTCGTTATCTAGCGCAGAGGTTGCTTCATCGAGAACTAAAATTTCTCTTTCGTGGTACAGCGCCCTAGCAATACCAACTCGCTGACGCTGACCGCCAGATAGCATAATTCCGCGCTCACCGACTCTGGTGTTGATCCCATCTGGTAAATTTTCAACGACTTCTGATAACTGAGCAGCTTGTATCGCTTGATATAATCTCTGTTGATCAATTTCGTGATCAGGAATACCAAAGGCAATATTTCGCGCGATCGTATCGTCTATCAGAAAGATCGATTGAGGAATATAACCAATTAAATTCTGCCAAGAACGAAGATTTTCGTAAATGGATCTTCCATCTACTTTAATATCTCCTTCTTGAGGTATTAAAAGACCTAAAATGACATCAACTAACGTTGTTTTCCCTGTACCCGACTTACCAATTAAAGCAATCGATTTACCTTTAGGAATAGCCAGTGAAATTTGATTTAAAGCATTTTCTAAGCTATTAGGATAGCGATAGGTTAGCTGATTGAGAACAAGTTCCTTAGTAAACGTTATTGTTTGAGAATCTTGATTAGTATTACTAGACCATGTCTTTAAAGAAGAGTGGTTAACAGTCTTAGAAGTAGCATTCACAACCTCTTTTTCTAATTCTTTGAGCTCTAGGTATAATTGATCCAAGCTATAGCTAGAGTTCTTGAGCTTACTTAAGCCTGCAGCAATATTACTAAAGGCTGGCATTAGACGAATTGAAGCTAAAGCAAAGATACTTAAAGTTGGAGTTAATTGCTGCATATCTCGCTCTAAAAGCAAGGAAATTGAGGTAAATCCAATTAAGAAAAGAACGAGAACCGTTTCTACAATGTAACGAGGTACTAGTTTAAAGGCAAAGAAGCCAATTGACGCATTGGCATATCTTTGAGCTTGTTGATTACATTGTTGTCTAAAGTATGACCCACAACCAATCACTCGACTTTCCTTAAATCCTCCTAAACCATGGTTAACCGTCCGAATCATTTCTTGTTTTGCTTCATAAAGTTCTTGTCCCCAAAAATGCATTTTGTTTTTGAATAAGCTAAATAATACCAACAAAGGAGAAATAATTAATAGCAAAATCACGACAGCTAAAGGATCAATTACACATAAAAATAATGAAATCGTAATAATGTTAATTCCGTGAACCGTAGAAGCTAAAAGTGTTCCCAATATTCCATTAGCGAAAATTGTTGTTTGGTTGGTCACATTATTGATAATTTGAGCACTATTTTTATTGATATAAGTAGTATAAGAAGCATTTAAGTATGCTCCCATCAATCGGTCAATTAACTTTTCTTTTTGAGAATAAGTAAACTTAAATATATAACGTTGAACTAACCAACTCAATAAAGATTTAGTACAGAAGATCAAAATAATAAACAAGCCAACAAATGCTATAAATTGACCCGATTGACTAAAGCCTAACTGAACATAAACTAAATTAAGCCAGTAATTTTTATGAATTAATTCTGAATGACTTGCTAAATTAATAAAAGGACCAATTAAACCAATACCAATCACTTCTACTCCAGAAACAAGAAAAACAATCAATACTAATACAAGTAATTTCTGTTTTTCTGCTGGAAGAATATAAAAAAACTTTGATAAATATCTTAACATGATTTAATTTGAATCCAATGAAACTTCTAATGAGCTAATTTCAGCCATTTGTTTTTGAATTTTTCTATTTCTGATTCACTATAAAAATGCTGTGTATATTGAGAATCATACATTCTCTTAATATAAGACTTGGGTAAATTGATTGAGGATTCTAAATCTTTATAGATAGTAGAGTAATCTTTATTCCCCCCCACATTGGCTGGCGTTAATTGAAAGTTCTCTACCTTCAGAAATTCTTGAAATGCTTTTTGAGCACATTGATTAAACTTCTCTAGCTTGATCAACAAAAGATCTGCGAATTCTCCTTCGTAAATCTGGTATCCTTTTTCTTGCGGAAATTCACTATAAAAAACATCGATATTGAAGATAGGTTTTAACTCAGTGCCAAACCATTTTAAGGGAATATCGTGGTAATAATTTTCTAAAAAACAATCTGCAAGCTCTTGGCAAGTAAGCTCCTTCAAGGATTCTAAGCGATTAAATCTATATATGGTTTGATGATTTTGATGCGGTAGCCAGAGCTCATAATTTTGGAAGAAACTCGATATATTTCTAGCAATTGGCTCTCTCACTAAAGTAATTATTTTGAGTTTGTTTTTCCTAAAACTGGTTGTTTGAAACTGTTTTTGTAAAAAACGACAAAGTAAGATTTGATTCCTAATTCCTTTAGGGACTTCCTGCCATTTATGATAATTTCTGTTGGCTAAGGTTTCCATTAAGGTGATCCCTTCTTGGCTCAAGTAATGAGTCCAATAAATGGTATAAAAACGATTAAGCCCCGATTGATGTAATGATCGAATCACTGTAGAAGAACCAACCTTTCCCATGGTATGCACAAACAGTTTATTTTTCTTGAGCCAATTGGAAAGAAGTAATCGGCGATGAGCTTTTACTTGATAATAGGCTTGTTCTAAGAATTGTCCTAAACCTTGGTAGTGATTTTTGGGCTGGGTCTGATGACGAAATGATTGAGAGAAATTATTTAACATTATCTATGCTTTAAGGAAGAGTGGAATTTTTTTTGTAAGTTAGAAAATTATTCTACTGAATATCCTAGAACTTCTACTAAATCGGTTGTTACTTCTTGGAAATGCTTCATAATTTCCTCATCAAAATAATTTTTCCAATCCCCTGGTAATCCTTTTCGATAATGGCTATTTTTATTTTCCATCCCCTTAACCCTACCCATTGATTTCTTTTCAAATTGATATTTATCGCATAAGACATTGAATTCATTCTTCTCCATGACGATTCCTAAATAAGCAAAGAGTTCTTGGAAAAAAGCAGGTAAGTTGTTCGCTAAATCTTCATAAAGAAAAATTTTGACATTGTTTTGATCGACTGAATGATTGACCCAAGAGCGTTGAGCTTCAAATAACCCAAACTCATCTCCCCGATTAATCATGTATTTTAAGCCTTCTTTTAAATCTAATTTTTCTAAATCACTTCGTAATTCTTTGATAGTAGGATTCATGCCGTGGGAATATTTAGCAGAGAAGTAAAAGGAGACGACAAGATCGCGCGGATCTCTCATCACAAAAAAGGTTTTGTAATGATTCGGTTTAGGAATGGCTTGATAAGTAGAGTAGTTAATATATAAATGAGTACCAATTGTTTTCTTAGGTAAGCCTTCTTGAAATAAAGCATCATGAGAAGCCTCTCGCAGGCCAAGTTTAGAATAAGCATAAACGAGAAGACCTGTATTTTTATAAAAAATGAAGTCTTTCAAGACTGCTTTTATAGTTTGGCTAGCGGTTTTTTGAGTACAACAATAGTAAATGTTATCGTAGGGAGATTGCTGAACAATTCCTAAACCTAAACTCTGACAAATCCGAAAAGAGCGTCGGTTATAGTTAAACTGCTGATCTCTCATCATGTTGGAGACTAAGGAATTCATTGTTTTTTCTCTCTTTTTGATTTCAAAGACAATAATTTAATTTGAAGCCTTAAATTGGTGTAATATTGACATCACCAAAAGTGGCATCTTGGCGATGAGCAACAAGAAATAGTGAACCGCTGTCAAGATCAGATAATCCTTCGCTAGTTTCTACATCCCAGCCCATGGGCTCGCTTTGACCTAACTCCCAAGCCTTGAGGCTATAGAGTGAGCCTGTGTCTGTTGTTTCCACCCGCATCTTGAAATTGTAGGTCAGATCTGGCTGTAAGGTTTTTCCAGGATTCGTTGCTCCCCCTTCTTTTTTGATGATGAGGTCGCCATCTTGGGCCCATCCTAGAGCGCCAAAAGGTGCAACACCTGCTAGTGGCTGTCTTCCAGATAAGCTATCATCGTTGTGTCCATGCCATCGCATGAGCACTCCCACTGCACCTTTGGAATTGATCCCGCCATTAATTGTAATGGGAACAGTCACTTCAAAGTCTTGCCAAGAAATGTCGCCAATGCCAATCAAACGATCATAACCGGGTTCAACCGTGCGAACCGTATCTCCTTCAATCGCCCACAAACCATCAACAACCTGTGCGACATCTAAAATATTGGATGTTGTACTCCAGTCAATGGAATAGGTTTGGGGCCAGACATTCCCTGCTTCATAATCGATAGTTACAGTCTGTGTCGAGACATTCCCCAAGTCATCAGTCGCAGTAAGAACGACAATATCATCGGTTGATGAACCATCGAGGTCAGCATAGGCGATGTCTGCATTAAAGTCACCCGTTTTGTTAATGCGAAATCCTTGATCAATGGTTAATGCAACTTCAGGTTCGCCATTAAGAGAATAGGTTAAAGAAGAAACACCATCAGGATCATCGACATGACCGAGAATGTTAACCCAATTTTGAGGTTGACCAATTTGACCAAAGGTTTGATCTAATCCATACCAGACATCGATCGCGGGACCATCTCCTTGATTGGTTGGTGCAGCTTCTACTGCAAGATCGACATTGGCTAAGTTAGACACTGTATCTTGGTCATCAGCAACGGTATAGCTGAAGTTATCGCTGCCAATAAAGTCAGTATTGGGAATATAAGTCACTTGCCCAGTGGCTGCATCAACTGTCACGCTGCCATTGCTAGGAGCATCGACAATTGCTACACTGGTCGGGTCAAGGTTGCCATCGCTGTCAGTGTCATTAGCAAGGACATCTAGGGTGGTGACGGTATTGACTTCAACAACTGCTGTATCATCATTGGCAACGGGGGGTTGATTAGTGGTGTCGGAAGTCTCCTCAACGCTCAGGCTAACCAAAGCTGACTCCGAAACTGCCCCTTGGTCATCGGCGACGGTATAACTGAAGCTATCACTGCCTAGAAAATCGGTATTCGGCGTGTAAGTGACGAATCCCGTGATATTATCCACGGCGACCGTCCCTTGGTTAGGATTGCTGGTAAGGGTGAGGCTAGCGGGGTCAAGACTGCCATCGCTGTCACTGTCATTATCAAGAAGATTGAGCTCGGTAGCGGTATTAATGGGAACAACGACGGTGTCGTCATTCGCAACGGGGGCTTGATTGGGGGGGTGATCATCATTGTGAGTGCTACCTCCATCTTCTGGGCTAATGGGAGATGCGGTGTTGAAGAAATAATCCACTTGCGCGGTGAAAGCGGGAATACTTCCCCCGATACCATGATTGGCAGCAAAGGTTCCGATTTCATTCACTGTCAATGCTTGAGTGATGCTCCCAGCATTATTCCAAGTGGCACCATCTGCGGAATATTGGAGCGTCCATTGCTCCCCTTGGCGAGTGACTCGTAGGTAAGGAGCCGCTCTTGGGGAAACGGGAACTTCGATCAAAGAATTGGTCGAGTTGCCCTCAATGGTACTGCCCACAAAAACAGTGAGCACAGAACCATCGTGAAGATGACCAAAGCGCAACCAGTTCGCGTCGTCTTGTTCGATGACAATGCCTTGAAATTGGTATTTTTCAGAAGGCTCAGACGCAAATTTGACTTCAACTTCAAAATCTTCATCGGTTGCTGCTTGCACAGCGCGAACGGTTTTATTGCCACGCTTGCCAGGACTGTGGGACGTGCCTTCGGGAACAAACAGTTCTAAGAATGCGTCCGCAGTTCCCGTTAAGGTATAGTTTCCTCCACCTAAGGGGTCAATAAAGGTCCACTGACTCCCCAAGGTGTCATTGTTGAAATCATCGGAAGTAAAAGTTGATGTTGAAGTGTTATTGTCTGGATTGGTGAGGGTGACGGTTACGATCGCTGCTGCAGTTTCCCCCTTACCATCTTCAATGCTATAGTTAAAGCTATCTGTTGTATTCTCTCCAGCATTTAAATCAGCAAACTGACCGTTTGGATCATAATTAAATGTACCATCCGCATTTAGGGTCAAAAGTGCGCCAGAAGCAAGAGTAATTTCCTTCCCAATGTCAGCACTGTCACCATTAACTTCCGCGATCAAAATAGGATCACCATCAGGATCACTGTCTGCACCATTGCCATTATCGGCAAGTACGTCTCCACTGAGCGCTGTCTCGTAATTGGTTGTTACGAAATCATCATTCGCAACGGGGGCTTGATTGGGGGGGTGATCATCATTGTGAGTGCTGCTCTCATCTTCTGGGCTAATGGGAGATGCGGTGTTGAAGAAATAATCCACTTGCGCGGTGAAAGCGGGAATACTTCCCCCGATACCATGATTGGCAGCAAAGGTTCCGATTTCATTCACTGTCAATGCTTGAGTGATGCTCCCAGCATTATTCCAAGTGGCACCATCTGCGGAATATTGGAGCGTCCATTGCTCCCCTTGGCGAGTGACTCGTAGGTAAGGAGCCGCTCCTGGGGAAACGGGAACTTCGATCAAAGAATTGGTCGAGTTGCCCTCAATGGTACTGCCCACAAAAACAGTGAGCACAGAACCATCGTGAAGATGACCAAAGCGCAACCAGTTGGCAGCGTCTTGTTCAATGACAATGCCTTGAAATTGGTATTTTTCAGAAGGCTCAGACGCAAATTTGACTTCAACTTCAAAATCTTCATCGGTTGCTGCTTGCACAGCGCGAACGGTTTTATTGCCACGCTTGCCAGGACTGTGGGACGTGCCTTCGGGGACAAACAGTTCTAAGAATGCGTCCGCAGTTCCCGTTAAGGTATAGTTTCCTCCACCTAAGGGGTCAATAAATGTCCACTGACTCCCCAAGGTGTCATTGTTGAAATCGTCAGAGAGAAACACCATGAATTTTAATAATAGTTGGGTTGGTGAGTTAAGTTGATTTGATTGCCAATAAAAATTTCTCCAAATTAATCACGTTTGAATCGTCGTTTTAATTCGGAGAACGCTCTTTCATGATTCTAATCACTTAATTTTGATCGCCTCAAATCGTCGTCGGATCTGTTCTTTTTTTATTAGTCGAATATATTAAGAGATTGGAAATATATTAGAGACAGGCTTTCTCTGTTTCTAAAGCAAATCAAGTTCACTCTTGGTGTCTTCTTAATTTGTTTTCAGTGAAAAATCACTGCTAATCATTTCTGGGACTTTTCTAAGACTAGAAGGAATTGTCAACCTTTAACCTAGTTGGAATTATTATATCTGATCTTTTGAAAGTTGTCACGATTTTTTTGAAAATTATAATTTCCCTTTTTAGCAATTCCCCCATCTCCCTACAAACAAGGTTATTTCAGGAGAATGAAACGACCCTAGGGTCAGGGGGGGAAACAAGCTCAAAATCAGCCAAAAAAGTGAATCACCCGCCAAACTTGGAACAGCAACCAGACTATTGGCAATAATATCGGCGTAAGTGGACGATCGCGCGGGGGTAAAAAGACTTGCAAAACTTCCACAGTCAGAGAAAAGCTGAAACTCAGCAAAATCACGATAATTCCCGTGACAACAGCAGAAATGCGGTGAGATCGTAACCAACCCGTTCCCCCCTGAATGGGATAAATAACCCAATATTCGCGATAAAATCAATAAGATTGCTCGGGTGGTGGAAGTAACGGAAAATCTTTTCCAAAGAGAATCCCACTTTCCAAGTAAAATTAAACGGAAAGAGCGTAACCCAAGCAATTAGAATTGCAGTGGTAATGACGATGAGATTCCATCTGGAAATACCGAATGGCTGATGAGAATTCTGTTTTTTCAAGGTTCGTCTCAACTGCAAGTTTGAACAGTCATTTCCATTGCCAAAACGCGATCGGCAATTGCTTTACCAATTTCTAGAGAAGCAGTGGCTGCGGGAGAGGGCGCGTTACAAATGTGTAACGCCTTGCGACCTTCAATCATTAAAAAATCATCCACTAACGCACCGTTTTGCTTTAACGCTTGGGCACGAACCCCCGCCGAAATCGGAATCACATCTTCTGGTTGGATTTCTGGAATTAGGCGTTGTAAACTGCGAACAAAGGCAGTTTTACTCCAAGAACGAATCATTTCTGCAACACCAATCGCCCCATATTTTGCTGCTAATTTCCATAATCCAGGATAAGTCAAACTTTCTATTAAATCCCGTCGATCCCAATCCGTTTTTTGATATCCTTCTCGCTTGAAACTTAGCACGGCATTGGGGCCGGCGTGAACACTACCATCAATCATTCTCGTGAAATGCACACCCAGAAAAGGAAAGTTAGGATTCGGGACTGGATAAATTAAGTTTTTCACTAAATAACGTTTTTCTGGTTTCAATTCATAGTATTCACCGCGAAAGGGAATAATTTTCGCTTGGGGATTCACAGCCCCTAATTTTGCCACGCGATCGCTGTGTAAGCCAGCACAGTTAATAATAAACTTGGCTTGAAAATCTCCTTGATTGGTTTCAATGACGTAACCATCAGCAGTTTTTTGAAGCTGGGTAACTTGTGTATTAAATTTTAATTCTCCCGCGCGATCGCGCAAAATTTGAGCATACTTTTGGCAAACTTTTTTATAATCTGTAATGCCCGTTGAATTCACCCGAATTCCAGCAAGACAACGCACATGAGGTTCAAGTTCTTGTATCGCTTCCCCCCTGAGTTTTTTTACCGAAATGCCATTTTCCAGTCCTCTTTGATAGAGCCTTTCCAGTCGCGGTAATTCTTGTTCCTGAGTGGCAATAATGACCTTTCCACAAACCTCATAATCAAGATTATGTTCCTGACAAAATTCCACCATGGAACGACTGCCATCGCGACAAAATTTAGCCTTAAAGCTACCTGGCTTATAATAAATTCCAGAATGAATAACCCCACTGTTATGACTGGTTTGATGAGCAGCCAAATCAGTCTCTTTTTCTAACAGGAGAATGCGAGCCTTCGGACTTTTTTGAGCTAATTGCATAGCAGTCGCGAGTCCAACAATGCCACCGCCAATAATGACTTGATCGTAAATCATAATGATTTCAATTATAAAGTTTCAATAGGGAGAATCATTTTCGTAAAACCACTCTCAATTTTGTCAGCATTAAGATGAGTATAAGTGGCTCGATCCACTGTTACTAGTTTTCCACAAACCCCTAAAGCTGCAATACTATCCCCAGGAAATTCAGAGACAATTTCATGATCGGGATTTCTAGGAACTAAAATGATCCGCTCTCCTAACAGAGTGAGATTAAACGGAATCTCTTGCTCTTGCAGATAATAAATCCAGTTCCACAGTCGATTAATCTCCACATTTTTACTAAAAACGAGTCCGAATAAAGGATAAAAATCTAAGATCTCGCCAGACGGTTTAGAAATCGTCGGTGCAATTTCTAGCGGTAAAGTTTGCTGATGATAAACGGCTTGAAAATGAATATGATTAACCGATGCACCAGCATGGAGTGAATTAAAAAATAGAATCGTCTGATCGAGTTTCTGGAATAAATCAACCAGATCTTCCAAAAACTTCAAAGAGAGCCGTTGTGGAAAATGGGGAATGTGATCAATGGATGGTGTTTTCTGAATTGGAATCCATAAAAAATGCCCTTCTTTTTCTAAAGGGGCGACATTATGATAAGCATTCCAGACAAAGTGTTTTAGAGAAACTTGGACAAGCGGTCTTCGGTTTAGTAAACTCAGACTTTGACTCAAATTTTGACAAAAAAACCGACACTTTGAAGCCTCACCTGAGATATCAGGTTGACGACCAATTTTGCGTCGTTTTCCCCCGGGTCTTAAGGCACGATAACCGTTAAATTGACAGATAAAACGAGCTATATTTCCTGTATTAATGAGTTTTTCTTCCACCTCCCCAGGAATCACTCGGGATTGAGTTTCATTAATGGCATAATAACTCAATTCGTTTTTAATCCGTTTAATACCATAGCTAATCCGATCTCCCTGCTTCCATTTTTCTCCATCACTTTCATCATCAAAGGTTGCTTCAAATTGACTCATAATTCGATCATTAGCAACGGCTTGATGCCAGCTTTGATACAAGCGGGTTGTTAAATTATACATCTTTGATCACGATTCATCCAGATTCAATTCATTATAGAATTTTATCGCCTCAACTCAACTAAACAAACATCAATTCAGAGTTTAACCCTAAGTCATGAACTTGATGTTTAATTTCATCCTGATAAACAGAATTCATAACAATGATTACGTCTGGCTGATATTGTGATAAAAATTCAGGTTCAACAATCTGTTGACCTGTTCCCGCAACATACTTACCCTGTTTACGAGGATTAATATCAACAATATACTCCACTGTTGTTTGTTCCTGAATGAGATTGAGAAACGTGACTCCTTTCGATCCTGCTCCCCAAGTTACCGCTTTTTGACCGTTATCAGCAATGTTTTTTAATGTTTTTTGCCAAGAGATTAATTTATTATTGAAGGTTTGGGCAAAGACATCAACATCTCGGGAAAGGGTTTTTAAGTCATCAACGTCTGTTTGATTAAACGTTAGTTTGGGTTTTCCCATTTCCGCTTCCAAGGTTAAAAACTGTCCTTGAAATTCTTCTGACATTGCTTTCACCTCAAACCCACAACTGGCAAAAATGTAACTTAAAGAAACAGGAGAAAAATAACAACAATGCTCGTATATAATATCCCAAATTGCCATTCGGCGAAAAGTGTCGATCGCGTTGGGAACTTCAAAGAAAATCGGAACTTCATCACCCGTTTCCAGATTTTCTCGTAACAGCGTTAATAAATTTCTCGGCTGTTCAATATGTTCTAAGGTGTGGCGACAACAAATAAAGTCTCCTTGGTAATGACGATATTTTTCCGAATAAACATCTTGTACAAACTCAACGCGATCGCGCACCAGATTTAAAATCTCAGTGTGTTCAATATAACTCGGATCAAAACCCACTCCACGATTCTCTCCAAGCTCACACAGTAAAGATAAAAAATCACCTTTTCCACAACCAATCTCAATAATCTTCTTTTGGTAAAGATTATATTTTTTAATCAAGCGTTCCCCTAAAGATTTAGCATAGGCTTGAAAGCGCGGAGAAAAATCTAGTGAGTTTTCATAATCTGGACAATAATCCAGTAATTTCGAGTCAAAAGTCGTGTTATAGATAAAACCGCAATCGGAACAAAAAGCAAGTCTGATATCACCTTTTTGACAAGTCTTAGCAGCTTGTTGCTCCGACCATAAAACATTACAGAAAACGGGAACATTCAGCATTTCAAAGAAAATGCTCGTTCGAGACGAATGACAAACAGGACAAAACATAGTTTTTAAGATAATTTTTAGTGAATTACAGTTCTAGCAATGCCCACCCTACCGTCAATGAGCGAGTTTATTACTGTAACTTGATTGTTCCAAAATGGTATTAATTCTGGAAAAATTCGAGTTAATTGCAGTTAGTCTAACTGAAGTAATTGAGTTGTTACTCCCATCTCATCTAGCATCTGTTGAATTTCTTTACGGTAGATGGAATTCATGATGATAATCTCATCTGGTTGATAGGTTTTCAAAAACTCAGGGGACATAATTTCTTTCCCCACTCCTGGAATAAATTTACCCTGACGATAAGGATTAATATCAACAACATACTGAATGGTGTCAATGGTATCGAGCGTGGTTAAAAAAGCCACACATTTCGACCCAGATCCCCAAACGACAACTTTTTTAGACTTCCGTTTAGACTGCTCCAAATGTTCTTTCCAATCATTGAGCTTATCGTGAATTTTATTCGTAAAATCCTCTAACTTTTCTCGTAATTCCGTCAAAGTTTCCTCTTGGAAATGAATATCATCAGAGGGTTGAGCTACGGGTTTCGCCTCAATTAATAAATATTGATCGCCGTATGCTCGATAAAGATCAATCACTTCAAAGCCACAAGCGCGAAATAAACGGGCTAAAGAACCTGGGGTGAAGTAAGAGCAATGTTCGTAATAAATATCTTCAAAAGCTGCATCACAGAGAACACGGGTTGTATCAGGAATTTCAAAAACAACTCCCACCTCTAAGCGATCGCCGATGGAACGTCGCACGGTCTGTAAAAATTCCTGAGTCCCATGAATATGTTCTAAAGTATGACGACAACAAATAAAATCCCCCACATATTCCGCGTGCTGTTCCGAGTAATAATCCTGAATAAAGGTGACTTGTTCTGTCGCCTGACTTGGGACGCGACCTGGAACAACACTGGGATCAATGCCAATCCCTCGGTTATTTCCTCGTTCGCATAAAAGGAACAGAAAGTCTCCTTTGCTGCAACCGATTTCAACGATGTCTTTGTCATAGAGATTGTATTTTGCGATCAGGTGGTCGGCTAAATCGATCGCGAATTGATTAAATGTGGGAGAAAAACTCTGTTGATCTTCATAGTTAGGCGCGTAGGCTGACCATTTCGGATCAAATTGAGTATTGGTAATAAAACCGCAGCGATCGCAGAAGCCTAAGACAACATCCCCACAAGGGAAATCAAGGGCTTCTTCTTGGCTTGAGAGCATGAGACAACTGTGAACAGGAACATTTCGCACCTCGTAAAACGTTGTCAGTTCCGAATGACCACAATTGGGACAAATATGGTCAATTAATGGCTGTTCATTTAAGTTAAGACGTTCTTGGACAAAGTTAAACTGAGACATAGCAAATCTTCATGACATGATGTGATAATTCCCCCCTAGGGAAAGGGGGAAAAGAAGTTGGGGGGATTGATCAGATGATGTGAGGTTGAGGAATGGGGATAATGAACTTTCCACCTTGTTGTTGATAGGCTTTCTGTTGGGAAATAATTTCATCCGCAAAATTCCAAGCCAAAATCAGGACATAATCCGGTTGATCCTCTAACAACTTACCGGGTGGAAAAATGGGGAGATGGTTGATTCCCAGATAACGACCGTGCTTGAAAGCGTTCAAATCAACCACATAGTCCAACAAGGTTTTGTTGATATTAAAATAACTCAAGAGAGTGGTTGCTTTTGCTGCTGCACCGTAGCCCACAATCTGTTTTCCTTGGCGTTTCAAATCCCAAAGCAAATCCATCAGAGACTGTTTAATCCCTTGCACGCGATCGCTGAACTGGAGATAATAATCAAGATGAGTAATTCCCCGTTCCGCCTCTTGTGTCAGTAACAACCGCACTGCATCTTGTGTCTTGTCATCGGTTTCCACAAATAAACGCAAAGAACCGCCATGAATGGGAATCCGCTGCACATCATTCAAAAACAAGCCGTGTCGTCGGAATAATTGATCTAAAGCGGTAACCGAAAAATAGCAAAGATGCTGGTGATAAATCGTGTCAAATTCACAATCATCAACCAAATCAGCAACATAAGGCACTTCAATTACGGCTAATCCTGTGTCTTTTAACACCGCTGCTATTCCCGCCACAAACCCATTTAAGTCTGGAACATGAGCGAGGACATTATTCGCCAGAAAAACATCAGCTTGCATTCCTTCCGCTTGTAATTGCTTTGCAAATTCATAGGTAAAGAAGTTACACAAGGTGGGAATACCAGCATTTTGAGCCGTAATTACTGGTTCGGAAGCGGGATCGATTCCTAAAACAGGAATCCCTTGCGCCCTAAAGTTTTTCAACATATAGCCATCGTTACTCGCAGCTTCAATCACTAAACTGTTTTCATCCAAGTTGCGAGTTTCGATAATGGCTTGAGCGCTGTCTCCAAAGTGTTTCAGCAGAGAGGGGGAAACCGAAGAAAAGTAAGGATAATCTTGACAGAACAAAACTTCTGGGGGAACAGTTTCCGTAATTTGAGCCAGCCCACAATCGGGACAAAACACAAGATCAAGGGGAGCGGTATATTCGGGTTGATCCAGTTGCTCGGGTTTGAGCAGACTATCTGCAAGGGGAGTATAACCAAAGTCAATTACTTCCTTGAGATCGGAACCGCCACAAGAACGACAAGTCATCCGGGCTCCACCTTGAGAGGAAAGAGTTTCCGGATGACGATGGGTCAATATGGAATCAGTCATCACTTGTAATTTCCTGTTTTAATTCACTTTTGTCATGAGCTCATCCCCCGTTTCCACGGAAGACATTTGTTTCCAGCGCAACGTTGCATCAATCCGCTCGTCATCAATTAACTTTTGTAAGTGAGCGATCCGTTTGTAGCGCGCGCCTTCAAATTCTTCTAAAGTTAATCCAATCTTCTGATAAGCAGCATACAGTTCTTCTGCTCCCTTACGGGCATCCCACTGCGGTTGAAAACCAGGAAGCGTGTTGGCAATTTTGCTGCAATCGACCCGATAACAGCGTTTATCTGGACCAGCATCTTTGGCATATTCAATGGTACACTCAGGAACTGTTTCTTTGACGATCGCTGCAAGTTCTTTGATTTGATAATTGTCCTCATTACGACCGACATTAAACGCCTGATTATGAACTAAATCCAAGGGCGCTTCCAAAACTGCTAAAAAAGCCCGCGAAATGTCTTCAATGTGAACAATCGGTCGCCAAGGCGTTCCATCACTCTTAATGTAAACCAGACCCGTCGTAAACGCCCAAGCCACTAAGTTATTCAACACTAAGTCAAAACGAATGCGCGGAGAAACCCCAAAAGCCGTTGCATTCCGTAGAAACGTGGGACTAAAGTTCTCATCTGCGAGCTTAGCAACATCCTGTTCAGTACGGACTTTCGAGATCCCGTATGGGGTAACAGGGTTAAACGGAGATTCTTCTGTGAGCCAATCTTGACCCCCCGCGCCATAATTGCTACAGGAAGAAGAGAAAACATATCGTTGCACACCAGCTTCCTTCGCCAGTTGCGCCACGCCCACTGAAGCAAGATGATTAATCTCATAAGTGAGTTTCGGATTCAGGTTACCCAGGGGATCATTGGATAAACCAGCCAAGTGCAACACGGCATCGAATCCCTCTAGATCCGAGAGCTCTAAATCTCGAATATCTTTTTCAATTTCAGGAATGTCCTGAATTCCCTCGCCAAAGGTACTTCCCCGAAACAAATCGCTATCGAGTCCCACTACCTCATACCCTTGTTGAACGAGCATCGGAACCAGAACTGTTCCAATGTAGCCTTTATGACCAGTAACTAATACGCGCATAATACTTCCTCCTCCCAAATTTTCCAAGGGGCTTGACCCGATTCCCATAAACTTTCCAAACGTTTTTTATCGCGCAGCGTATCCATACATTGCCAGAACGAATCATGCTTATAAGCCATTAACTGACCGTCTCTGGCTAATCGTTCTAAAGGTTCTTTTTCCCACTGCGTGTCGTCGCCATCAACATAGTCAAACACTTCGGGCTCAAGGACAAAAAATGCGCCATTAATCCATCCTTCGCCAGTTTGCGGTTTCTCGGAAAATTCGACAATCTGATTTCCGTCTAGCTCCAGATGACCAAACCGCGCTGGGGGACGCACTGAGGTCAGTGTCGCCAGTTTCCCATGAGAGCGATGAAAAGCGAGTAAATCATGGAGATTGATATTGGAAACCCCATCTCCCCAAGTGAGCATAAATGTCCCCTCTTGTCCTAAGTAAGGGGCTAAACGCTTAATGCGACCGCCTGTTGCCGTATTGGCTCCAGTTTCAATCAGATCCACTGTCCAGTCTGGGTTGTAGCTGCCATGGAGTTTCACCGCTTTGTCCCGAAAACTGACAGTAAGATTACTGTTCATGGTGCAGTAATCCGCCATATATTTTTTGATCACTTCTCCTTTGTAGCCTAAAGCAATCACAAAATCTTTGAAGCCATAGTAGGAATAGTGCATCATAATGTGCCAAAGGATTGGCTTTCCGCCAATTTCCACCATGGGTTTTGGCTTGGTTTCTGTTTCTTCTGCTAAGCGTGTGCCTAAGCCACCAGCAAGAATTCCAACTTTCATGGTTTGTTTCTACTTCTCCTTTTTAATGAATTGCAAAACGTCTGCTTTGTACCGACCTCCCCCCCTCCCCCCAACTGAGTTTTAAAGCTCTTCTTGATGACCATTCCCCACAATTCCCAAAATGGGCGTTCGGGAAAGGGTCAAATTTTCAACGGTTCTTTCCAGCAGCGATCGCTTTAAGCGACCAATACCAGTCACCAGTATCAGTCCATTGGTTCCCGTCGCCAGTAAATGAGCATCGGTAAAGCCCCTTAAAATCGTCGTATCGTAAATGACTAAATCAAACTCGCTTTGTAGCTGAATCATTAAACGCTGCATTTTTTCCGAGGCAATGAGTTTACTCGGATCTGGCGGAATCTGACCCGATCCGAGGAAGAATAAGTTCTCCTCTAGGGGACTAGGTTGGATAACTTGAGTCAGGTTCAATTCCTGTCGGTCAATCAGATCAGTTAAGCCTAAAGCAGTATTATCTTCCGAGGAGTGCTCAAACTGAGGACGACGCAGATCAGCATCAACCAATAAGACGCGCCGTCCCATAGCAGCAGCAGCTTTCGCCAAGTGGGTGGCAACGGTGGATTTCCCTTCTTGTGGCATTGCTGAGCTAATAACGATCGCGCGAACTGGAACATCTGGATTGAGCAATCGGATATTGGTATAAATGGAACGGAAAGACTCAACGGCAACCGAAGTTTTCTGGAGAGTCGATTGACTCCAAAGCCCGCCCTTGTGGTGACCATTGGCTGCTCTCAGTTGTTTCCAAGTCGAATCCCGCATCTCTAGCATCCGATCAAAGGGAATATTGCCTAACAAGGGGAATTTCACCACTTCCTGAATCTCTCGGGTGGAGTGAACCAGATCGCGAAGGCGATCCACCATTAAAGCCGTTCCCACTCCTAGTAGTAGTCCTAACGCTGTCCCGAGGACTAAATTGCGTTGCACACTCGCCGAAACCGCAACAGGATCGCTAGGGGGGGTCAACACTTCCCAAGGAGTTTCACTTTGCGCCACATCAATCCCCAAGGCTTCGCGTTTAGTCAAAAATTGATTTAAATTATTGCTAGCAATTTCTAATTCCCGCTTGAGATCGGTATATTGACGGGTTGTTGCTGAAAGTTGTTTACTCCGTTCATTCAAACGAGCAATGGTTTGAAAGAGAGCGCGATCGCGCGCTTCCAGGGACCGAATTTGACTCTCCACTTCCTTTTGCGCCCGCTTAGCTTCTTGTTGTAGTAAGGGGAGCAGTTGTTCTCTTTGTTGTTGCAGCGTCTGAATTTGAGGGCTGGTTTCCGTAAAAGTTGCTGATTCTTCAGCAATTTCCGTATCAATCTCTTGTAACTTGTCGAGAAGGGCTTCGTAGCGGGGCGTATTCAACGCTGAAGCCATCGCTTCCTCAATCGACTGCTCTGAGAGTTGTTGTTCGAGATCTTCAGCTAACAGTTGTGCTTCATTTAACTGCGCTTGCACTTGCAGCCGTTGCTGAACAAAAGTGCCAATTTGCTCAGACAGTTGTTCCGCTTCCATGGTGGGATCGATAAAGTTATTGTCTTCTCTTAACCACTGGAGACGAGCTTGAACTTGATCCACGCGCGATCGGAGTCTGGGCAATTGCTTTTCCACAAACACCAACCCCTTATTCAATTCCAATTGGCGAACTTCCAAGCTAAAGTCCAAATAAGCATCCTTGACCGCCTCTAAAACATCCTGAACTTGCTGTCGGTTTGGGTTTTTATACTCAACTTGAATAATCTGATTTTGCACATCAACACTGAGGTCGAGGTGTCTCGCAAGCCTCTTGTAATTTATATTCGGATATTTTTGCTGTAACCCTGCCACCAGTGGCTCTAAAACCCGAGGACTTCTCAAAATCTTCAGTTTCGCTGCATTGGGGACAACCGCGACAACATCTTCACGGTTACTTAATGACTCCGGTGTTGTCGATGAAATCACTTGTGACTCTAAAGAGACTGGTTCGGCTAATAATTCAAACTGAGCCTTATAAATGGGTGTATCAGTTGCTGCTTTCATCCCGCCCAAAGCAGCACAAACCAGAGTCATTGTCACAATCACCCAAGACTGACGACGAAGTGCTCCTAAGACCTTAAAAACATTGAGCCCCCCTTCATCATCACCACCAATACCCTGAGTCTGATCGACGGGATAAGACAATTGATGAAAACGCTCGTTCACTGGATCAAGTGTCATAATTGTTTCTGTTGTTGCAATACTCGTTGCAAACTAAGGGCAAGTAACTGTTGTAAAGCCAGATAAATAAAGGGAGGAATCGTTTTACTGTAGCGGGGTGCTAGGCGTTTCGGTTCTTGCGTTAAGCGATAGACCCACTCTAGCCCCCACTTCCTCATCCAAGGAGGTGCTTGTTGATAACGTCCCGCGTAAATCGGAAAAACCGCGCCCACTCCAATCATCACCGCGTGGATTTTATCCTTATGTTGAGCGATCCACAGTTCTTGTTTCGGACATCCTAAACACACAAACAATAAACCCGCACCACTCTCGTTAATCTGTTGAATAATCACTTCATTTTCCAGAGAGGTGAGAGGGCGGAAGGGAAGAGGTTTCATTCCCGCTAAAATCAGTTCTGGAAACTCTCTGTTCAGGCGCGTTTTCATCCCTTCCAGAATGTCACTATCAGCACCCAAAAAAAAGACACCAATCTTGTTGAGAGAAGCCAACTGGCAAAGCCGTAAAAAAATATCCATACCCGCCACTCGATCCTGCTCAGTTGCCCCCATCGCCCTCAACATCCAAACTAATGGCATCCCATCTGGCGTGACTAAATCAGCATTCTGGAGGGCTTGAGCAAATTGAGGGTTCCAGTAGGCTTCCATTAACGTATGGACATTTGCTACACTGACGAAGCGACTCGCACGACGAGTTGCCCATTCTGTCATTAGTAACAATTGTTCCTCAAAACGTAGGGCGGTGACTTCCGTTTGCAGAAGACGATAGGTTTGAATAGGGTTTGGTATTGACATTGATCTTGTTCCCGAGCAAAAAACACAAAAAAAAGGCACACTTTTCCTGTCTGCCTAACAACTTGAGTGCACTCTCGGTGTCTTCTCAACTCGTTTTCGATGGACTGACCACCGCAAAAAGATTATTGATTTTAAGACAGTTTATAATCGACCGCGACTCGCCCGATACGTATATTCACTGACAGAAGGATTCGGATGATCTGGATCGATGAGATTAGTTGCTTGTTTCCAATGATTCGGCTGAGCAAGGGTTGCGGTGTAAGATCCGTTTTCTCCCTTGGAAACTAACATCCAAACTTTACTATCTTGACGACAGAAAAATTCTTCTAGCCAAGAACTACCATCTAAATAAGCCCCTTTCATCGCGAGGAACTTTGCTTTCTTACTGGATATGCCCAGATGCTTCTTAATACTCGCAGCATCTTCATAATAAACATGATGCTTCTCGCCACCAGAGCGCCATAGTCTTTCCCCACAGTAAGGGCAATAAAATTTCGGTGTTTTTCTGTAACGGCTACGTTTATTCGGCATCAGCGACATCTCCTCATCCCAAAATCAAGTTAATTCACATTCTACACTTAAGTGCGTAAAAATGTCTAGTAGTCTTTCAGTAAATTACGTAAAAACAATGATCAAAAAAGCTAGAATCCAGATGAAATCATGCCTTCACAAGATTTTCATTATTTCGAAATCAGGGGGATTTTACGGATCTTTTTCAGCGAGTCCGAAACACTCCTCCCCCTCTATGCCGTAAATCAACTATTTTCTAGCAAGCCCCTTTTTTAGTGAGCACGACTAAAACCGTTTTGAAAATGAGCTTGAAGTCGTAACCCAAAGACCACTTTTTTTGATAAAGGAGATCCATCTTGACAATTTCCTCAAAGTCTTTCACCGTTGAGCGACCATTCACTTGCCACTCCCCTGTTAAGCCTGGCTTAACGTGCAACCGTTGGAAATGATGAGGAAGATACCGAGACACCTCATCAGGAGTGGGAGGGCGTGTTCCCACTAAGCTCATTTCCCCTTTCAGAACATTGAGAAATTGAGGAAATTCATCTAAACTCGTCTGTCGTAAAATTGCTCCTATACGAGTAACCCGAGGATCGTTTTCATTCTTAAAAATATGTCCTTGGGCTTCATTAGGAACAAGGTGTTGGTATTTTTCAGCATCCTGAACCATCGACCGAAACTTCCAAATCCGAAAACTTTGACCATGGAGTCCAATTCGGGTTTGACGATAAAAAATCGGGCCTGGATCATCAAAATAAATCACAGGCGCAATCAACATATAGATGATAGCAGTAAGACTGAGTCCGACTAAAGCCCCGAGAATATCAATCGCACGTTTGGCTTTGCTTTCAACCGACGGTAAGACAGGAAGTAAATTTTTCGACTGTGATTTCGTTTTTGATCGTGGTTTAGCCCAAAAAAGCGTGTAAACACTGAGCTTGTTCCAGAGTCCTTCTAAACGAGAGCGGTTATCGAGTCTGTTGTAAGACAGTTTATTGTATATCATCTTGAGAGTCAGAAAGTTATATTGTCTAGGCTCGACCGAATTTAAGATTTGTTCTCATGACAAGTTCTGTCAAAATGTAGTTGCAATTACTTAAATCGGGTCTGAATTTGAGATTAATGCTCTCTAATTTAGCAGATCTAGCTTAGTAGATCCACTTATTTTCTGAAATGACTGGCAGTTGCTATTGCCAAGACTCAATATAAATACGCAAAATATTAGGGTCGGTTAGGTTACGAGTCATGCTCACCCAAACTCGGATCTGGCTTTTAAAGGTTTTGTCAGTGAACTATAGCAGTCAGGAATCAGTTGTGAGACAGCAATTCTGGTTTAAGGCAAGAGGCAAGAGTAAGGTATATAGCACTTCCCAATCTCATGAGGTACATTCTAAATTTTGGTTCTTTGTTCTTTGTTCTTCGTTCTTTGTTGGTTTTTAATCAATGAACCACGAACCATGAACCATGAACCATGAACCATGAACATCCACCGACTCGCATTACGTACCTCAACCAACTAGGAAACGCTATAGGTGAGTTTCAACATTTTGGAATGTCCTAACCTGATTTTGTAGCGCTATACATGATTACTAGATTGGTGTTCCATTGGATCATTAGCTGGCAATAAGTTAATTAAGGGCAACGGTAGTAATGTTGAAAGATTTGTCAAAATGACTAATAACCAGAGTCGGTCAAAGTTATTTTCTGTTATTCCTAATAAGGCGGTTAACAACCCCCCTAACTCTTGGGATAACACCCCAGCCAGATTGAAAATTGACATCATCAATGCGAAAAAAGTAGCCTCAATTCCAGAAGGGCACAGACGTGCAGCTAAAACGAGAATCGGCATTAATGCAATTTCCCCGATCGCGCTTAAAATTAAATTATCCCCAAGACTAAACCAATAATCGTCAATTCCTAAAGTGCGGTTAGCATGAGTCACTAATAATAAAACACTCATTCCTAAAACCGAAGAAATCACCGTACTCCAGCCTAAAACCTTGCGAAAGGAAACCGTCTTTAAATAGCGTTGAAAAATCCAAACCCCTGCTAAGGAAGCAAAGCTACTCACTAACCGCACTCGCCCTAAAAATTCAGGTTCAAACCCTAATTCATTGGTAATAAAAAAGAAAAGCGCGGAATCCGAACCAGGAGTCGATTGCCAGATAAAAATAAACAGAGTGGGCAAGAAAATTCGTTTTTGACGCATCACTTGCCAAAGTTGTTGGACTTGCTTTTTAAGATTGCTCAGGGCTTGCACCCGCTCTTTTTCTGGCACGGGTTTTTCAGCAATCAACCACGCCATCGTGGAAAACACTAAGGGAAACACTGCGGTGATCGCAAAAATGGTTTTTGGCGGGAATAATTCTAAAAGAAAACCACTAAAATAAGCCGTAATCAAACCCCCGAATGCAGTTGCCCCCCAACTCAGGGATTGTAATGATCCCGCATTCGCTAAAGACTCTTCTCGGGCGCGTTCAACCACTTGCGAATCCACAATCACATCACTAATTGCAATCGAAGCCGAACTGATCAATAGCGCGATCGCTGCTGTCCAAGCCTGATCAACAACGGTTGCTAGCGCCAACCAAGAGGTAGTTCCCAAAAAACCAGACAGCACCAAATAAGGGCGACGGCGATACCCCAAAATCGGGAAGCCATCGGAGAGAAACCCAAATAGCGGTTTAATCACCCAAGGGAGAATCGCTAAACCTGTAAGTGCAGAAACCTCTGCTGGAGATAAGCCTAACTCATCCTTGAGGAAAAAACTAATCGCCAACCGCGCCAAGTTTAAAACACCCCGCACCACATAAATGCTGACAATCGCAATTAATTCTGGTGTGGGGTCATTTCCTAAAAAGAGTTTGTCTTTAATAAATGTGTGCAATAGTTTCGTTATTTGTTCGTTGGTAACTGGTCACTGGTTACTGATCACTAAATCCACCCAATCCTTGATTTTTGCGTCCACTTGCTGAGGAACTTCATCATGAGGGCAATGTCCAGCATTGAGGAAATGTTCTGTAATCTGGGAATAGTATTGATGAAACTTGCGCGATCGCGCTCTCGTATCCATCCACGGATCACCTTCTCCCCACAGTAACAACAACGGGGCTTGTAATCGTTGCAATAACTCATCCACCTGATCCCCTCTCGGGCTTTTAAACACAGATGCAAATACCTTCGCTGCACCGCGATCGCAAGACGGACGATAAATATCCTCGACCAATTGGTCTGTTACCGCACTTTGATCCACATACACTTGTTTCAACGTCCGCCGAATCATTGATTTACGGCGTGTATATTGGAACAGCAAGAAACTTGTCCAAGGTTGTAGCAAAATAGAACGTATCGCCTTTTGTAAACGTTGTTTCAAAGTGGGTTTGGGAGGCGTTTTTGCTTCCGCATCAGAAAAAGGGCCAGCACTATTGAGCAACACCACCCCTTGCACTAATTCAGGATGATTTCCCCCCACACAAAGGGCAGCATATCCTCCCAAAGAATTCCCCGCTAAAACCACAGGCTGACCAATAACATCTTGAATAAACGCAGAAAGCTGCTCTTCCCATAACGTTCCACTGTAAACCCAATCTGGCTTACTGGATCGTCCAAAACCAAGTAAATCAATGGCATAAACTGGAAACATCTCTTGCAGTTCCGCGATATTTTTGCGCCAATGGTCAGTAGAAGCGCCAAATCCATGAATTAATAAGAGAGGAGGATTCGTCGTTTCGTTTGTTCCTGCTTGCACATAATAAATATTTTGTTCTCGCCATTGCCAATATTTGCCTTTAACCGTGGCTGCAACTGTTTGATTCACATCCATCACCCTTTACAAGACTTTTCTATCAATTTTAGCTTTCAGGAAAATGTGCAAGTTTGTGGTAGTTGACCAATACTCAAAGCAGTTCTAAATCTTGTGGGGTATTGCAATTAAATAATACCGCGCGATCGCGCACCGTTAATTCTGCAACAGAATGCTGATCTAAAAACCGTTGAAAAGATCGTCCCCCTTGGTTGATATACTCGCCCAATAACTTCTGACAAGATTGATGATAAAACCCGCAAAGGGGTTCCCAGCCAGCACTCGATCTAGGAATCAGTGCAATCACATCTTCAGAAACATTAGCCAGTTGTTGCACCCAAAATTCTAATTCAGCAACGGTTAACTTCGGTAAATCACAAGCTAAAGCAAGTACCCAAGGCGTTTTTACCTGTTGCATTCCCTGATAGAGTCCCACTAAGGGACCATGAGGGGGTGACTCATGGGGTAATGAAAGTTCTGAAATGATTTGACATTCGATAAACTCTTGATATCGATCTCCCCAAGGGGTGACAACATAGACATCCGAAACAACTGCTTGGGCATAGGAGCAAGTGCGTTGCAGTAACGGAACGCCTTCAATTTCAATGAGGGCTTTATCTTGTCCCATGCGGGTGCTGTGTCCACCAGCAAGGATGATTGCACTAAGAGATGTTTTCTGGTCAGAAGGAATTGGCATTGGGACTGAAAACAGGCTTTTATTAATGTTAGCGCGGTGCTGGGCAATCAACACTCAGCTAAAATGAAGATCGCGCTCTGAAGAGAAATAGCATGATGAAAACCCTTACCTTCGAGCTTCCTCAAGACATCCCCCTTCGCGTTTCTCGGTCAGACTTTGCAGTCATTGCAGCCGTTAACCGCGACCTCAGACTGGAACGAACCGCAGACGGAACTTTAATTGTGAATCCTCCCACTGGCAGCGAATCGGGCCGACGTAATCTGAGTATTAGCGCTCAACTCTGGATTTGGGCAGAAGCAAACGACACTTTAGGGGTTGCTTTTGATTCCTCCGCAGGTTTTGAGTTGCCCAATGGAGCGATTCGTGCCCCTGATACCTCTTGGATTACGCGCGATCGTTGGGATGCTTTATCCCAAGCAGAAAAGGAAGGTTTTGCCCCGTTATGCCCCGATTTTGTCATTGAATTGCGATCGAATAGTGATAAGCTCGCGACGTTACAGGATAAGATGCGAGAATACTTAGCCAATGGCGCACGTTTAGGTTGGCTCATTGATCCGCAAAATCAGCGCGTTGAAATTTACCGTAGTGGTCAAGCGGTCGAAGTTTTAGAACAACCCAAGCAGTTATCTGGGGAAGAGATCCTGCCTCATTTTACCTTGAACTTGCAGCGGATTTGGTAGTGGTTGATCACAACAATGCAAGAGCCTGTTAAACTGGTGATACTCACAGAAATTAGTGATGCAAAAAAATTTTAGATTATAATTGCATCACATTTAATTCGAGAAATTGAATTACCAGGACTTCTTTCAAAGGCTAACTCATTATCAACCTTATCCTTGGCAAACTCAGTTTGCTCAGTGGGATGGTAACAAGATTGCAGTCGTTAACTTACCCACAGGGACAGGGAAAGAGTTTGGGGCAACGATTCCTTGGTTATATGGTCATTACAAAGGACATAATGTTCCCAACCGATTGATTTATTGTTTGCCCACCCGTTCTTTAGTAGATCAGGTTTATAACAATGTACAAGGCTTAGTGAAAAAATCCCAATTAGAGATTGATGTTTATTGCTTAAAAGGGGGGAAGATTGAACAAGGATATGAAGACCATCTTACCCAACCTGCGATTTTAATTGGCACGCAAGATCAGTTACTCTCTCGGGCTTTGAATCGAGGTTATACTGTCTCTTGGACACAGCGACCCAAACACGCAGCAGCAGTTAATAATGATTGTCGCTGGGTACTCGATGAAACCCAGTTGATGGGAGTAGGCTATTCAACCGCGGTTAAGTTGCATCAACTGCGTCAAGAGTTGGGGGTATTTGGGAAAGCAGAACTGGTTTTAATGTCTGCGACCCAGAACTTAGAACCCTTGAAAGCCTCATCTTATCGCCTTTATCAGCTTAATCAGAAAGATTACGATCATCTCTTCCTTGGGGAAAAACTGAAGAAACCGAAACCTATCTCAAAAGCTGAGGTTTCCTCTCCTGAAGACATTGCAAAGTTAGCTCTTGAAAAACATCACTCAGGACAATTAACTTTAGTCGTTCTCAATACAGTGAACCGCGCTCGTGAGGTAGGAGAATGCTTGAAACAAGTGACTGACAGCGTTCCCATCCTGACCATTCATTCTCGCTTTTTAGGCTTTGATCGCGCTCAATTACAAGAGAAACTTTACAGCTTTCAAGGCATTGTCGTTGCCACTCAGGTTGTAGAAGCAGGGGTGGATTTAGATGCCAGTACCTTAATCACAGAGTTATGTCCTTGGTCTTCTTTTGTGCAACGAGTGGGGCGCTGTGGACGAACGAATTTAGAACAGGCGAGTCAAGTATTCTGGCTAGATTGGCAGGGGGATTGGAAAGCATTGCCGTATGAACAAAAAGACTGTGAGGAGACTAAAGAAAAGCTATTATCTCTTTCCGATGTGGGATTGCTTAGTTTGCTAGGAGTTGAATTACCCGATCGCAAGTTACCCAAGCGCAAGCTAGGAAAAGAGGAAATGGAGCAGTTTTTTACGACTCATCCTCAACTGCGTTCTACTACCTATAGCACGGAAAAGTATGTCAGAGATGTTCACTCCTACACAGCGCGAGTCTTCTGGGCAGATGAACAACCCAAGACAATTCCGCATCAAACCTATTTATGTCCCGTTCCTGTCAATGATTTAAACCAATTCTTACAGGAACAGCAAATTGAATTCTACGTTTGGGGGGAAGATAAATGGGAACAGAAAACTAAAGTTGAGATTGGAGATGTGGTTCATTTACCTTACACCACAGGCGGGTATAGCCACGAATTAGGCTGGACAGGAAACCCAGATGATTCTCCCATACCTTATTCCTTAACGACTCCTAAACTGTTTGACAATGAGCGTCCTACTCAATACTGGGTTTCTCTTAAAATCCATTCTGGGGATGCTGCTTTTTTTATGGAACAATATGTTCCGACATTACAGAGACTAGAGTTTAGTGAGGATGAAATTAACTTATTAATCCAATGCGCCCGTTGGCATGATTGGGGAAAAGCCCATGAGATTTGGCAAGACTTTGCTAATGCTGAAAGAGAATTAGTTGCTAAATCTCCTAAATATAAACACTTTACCACTTTAAACGGGTTTCGCCATGAATTGGCAAGCGCGATCGCTGCTGCTCAACAAAACGCCCCATTTTTAGCCCAATATTTAATCGCAGCCCATCACGGAAAAGTCAGAGAAACTCTAGTCAATGCTGATGGTTCTTGTGATCCTAATGTTTTGAGAGGAGTTGAATTAGGTACGCAACTTCCTGAGGTTGAACTGGGAGAGGAGTATTTAGAAGCAGTCTCCTTAGACTATCCTGATCCGAGAAAATGGGAAGATCAAGTGTTTGAGGAATTATTAGCAGAATGGGGGGTTTTCAAACTGTTATATCTAGAAACCTTAATTCGTAACGCTGATGTTGCAGCGTCTAAATATCGGGAGGATCAAGTAAATGTATAGCAATCCCAAATGATCCCCCCAACCCCCCAAGTTTTGGGGGCTTCCATGAGTCAACTTTTTACAAACGATATAGAACTGCTATATAAAGACTGTTACAATTTACTACGGTTTTAATCCTCATTCTTTTGAGGACTGAGTTGAAAGAAACAATTAGTGGTACATCATTGATGAGATAATCATCACAAATCCTCTGAACTCAGAGGACTAAATTTCTACTAAGGTAACGAAACCAAACAGCAGTAAGGGTTTTGTTGAGTTACGCTGTCATAAATTTTAAACTTTTATACTACTAATTGTTTGACGTGCCATTTTGTATAAAGCGTGCTAATATTAGATACATATAGCAGTTCTCATTCTTATGTAAAAAGTCGATTAACCGTTCCCCCCTTACTAACCGGAGCTTTAGTGAGGAGGGCTAGGGGGGATTAACTTACAATTCATTTGGGATTGCTATATACAAAAAAGCCCCTTGATCACAGATGCGACCAGGGCTTCCTTGATGTAGCAGTCTTATTGTAGCATCTCGGTCGCGTTTGGCTCAAGGTTCAGATAATTACAAGGAGTCAAACTAATGAATCAGTTCAATGATATTTTTTCTAATCTTGAAGCTGCTTCCAGAAAAGAGATCATTGTAGCCGCCTCTCGCATTGCTAAACATTTAATCGGAGAGTCTCAATGCTTACTTCAATATTACTTGCAAGCACATTATCAACTTGCAAATAATAAAAACTATATTTCCTACAAAATGAGGCATCAGTCTTTTTTAAAGCAGCGCAAGCAATTCTGGATGGCTGAAGGCTATAGTGTATCTTGTGAAAAGCAAAATCTGATGAATTTTTTGACTAAAAAGGGACCTAAATTTATTGGTACTCCCGATCTTTATGTCAAAGAAATCAACCATTTTGAAGAATTGAAAACGGGAAAACCAAAAGAGTACGACATTGTTCAACTCATGCTGTACATGGCGGCGGCTCCTTATATCTATGGTCTTTCGGAAATTCCTAGCGGTCAAGTCCGCTACAGTGATGGCTCTTTTAAAGATGTTTTACCAGAAGAGATTACTCAAGAATTCAAAGATCAAGTAACTCAATTAATTGGGGTATTGGTAGCAGATCAAATTCCAGAACCAGAACCTAGTCAACGTGATTGCCGTTTCTGCACTTTTAATAATTATTGTCCTGTTGCATATATCGACAATAATGTTGCCTAACTTATAATCATTACCTTTGATTAAAGCCTCCCAAACTTGGGGAGGTGGCAGGCAGAATTTTGTAGCAGACTTTTTGCTATTTCATATAATACCATTTTGGAAAAGTCAAGTTACAGTAATTAACCCGCTCATTGACCGTAGGGTGGGCATTGCCCACCCTACAAGATGTAACATCTACTTTTTAAATTGGTATAAATATCTAAAGGAACAAGCACGTGATTAGTCAAACGACTGTTAACCAATTTATTCCCATTCCTACAACTTCCCCAACAACCTTATTAGGCTATCTCAAAGCATTGGGCTTAATGGCGATTACCAATGCCAAGGGATATTGGGAACAAGAACAGTTTTATCTTAATGTCGAATCTCTCAGGGAAGTTGTCGAGACATTTGTTTCCGATTATCAACCGAAACCGATCGCGAATCCTTGGAACAAAAAATCTGGCTTTTTATCGGGAAATCAATTAAAACCTTTTCTAGAAACGGAAACAGAACGATATCAGCGCATCAGAGAAACTTATCAAGAGATTATTGAAGTTCTCTCAGAAATTGATTTAAAGGGAAAAGGGAGTAAAGAACTGAAACCACTTCTTTTTCCAAAGTTAGAAGAAAGTATCGAGGATGATTCTTTCATAGACTGGCTGAGTTCGGTGGGAGTTGTAACGACTGATAAGGGGAAAGAAAGGGTTTACCTCAATGATTTACTGGGAACTGGCGGGAATGTCAGCACCAGCGATTTAGCCTTTAATTATTTGGAATGCTGTCGCCAACTATGGGATATCAAAACAGGAGAACCAACGGCAGATTGTCAGACTTTTGCTGAAGCTGCGATCGCTGCAACCCCTCATCCCAAATCATTAATCAAAAAAGGAATCCTCTGTCACCTCTCGCCTCGCGCCGACTTTTTTGGCGAACTGGACACCAGAACGGGAACCGATGATTATCCAGCTAATGGCATTAGTACCCAACTAGCTAATCCTGTTGACTATATTTTAGCGATCGAGGGCTTACTGCAATTTTCAGGAACGGTTAAAAACTTAAAAGAAACCGATGGCGAGTCTCCAGAAACTACTTATGCCCTCTATCCGTTATTGCTAGAAATTAATGCGGGGTCTGCCGAAACCAGCGATCGCACTGAGAACAGTAAACATGAGTGTTGGCTACCCTTATGGTCAGAACCAATGGAGTTAAGAAAATATCGGCGTTATGTTAGCAATCATTTGAATTATCGCTTAAAAAATCAAATCCGAGACACTTTAGACTTACTTGCACAATTATCTCAATCCAGTCAGTATCTAGAGTTCACTCGTTATTCGCGCTTTGGTTTTTGGCCCCGAAAAGGACAAGGCAGTTACGCCATTCATATTGGGATTGAAAGCCCTGAAGGGAATGATTTAGGGGCGGAATTACGTCGTTGGCGAAAATCGGTGCGTCCTCGTCCCGACCAGACCAATGCGACCTATACTCTGCTGATGTCTTTGGAACAGCGATTAACCGCTTTGCAACGAGGTCAGGGGTCTTATCAAGAATTATTGATTTTACTGGGAAGTGTAGAAAAGCATCTGAGTAAACTTAAGTCTCGATATCTGCTTCCTGTTCCCAATCTCTCAGAAAATTGGGTAAAAAAGGCTTATGAAGAAAACCGTTGTTCTGAGTTTCGTTTAGCAGCTGCGCTTGCTTCCACTGGGCTGCGATCAAACATTTCTAGTTATGGACATAGCAAAAAAAAGGAAACCTCTTTCTGGAGGGGGAATACTGATGTAGTGCCTACTTATTCTTTATCTGCGCTGACTTATGCCCTTTTAAGGAAATGGTCGATCAGGTTATCGCAAGACTCACATAATCATTCTAAGCATCCTAGTCAATATTCCGACACTCTAGCTTATGCCAATTTTGAGGATATTGAGAAGTTAATGCTAGGAACTTTAAACGAAGCCCTCATTTTAGACCTTGCTTGCGGATTATCTTTATGTAGCACCCCAACTAAACTCTGGGAACAAGACAAACCGAAATTTTTACCCTTTAGCTATCGTTATGCTGCTTATGCTCACTGGCGCAAAGACTATTCCTTGTCCATGAAAGAAATCTATGGACTTTATCAGGGTTCAACTGTTCCTCTGGTTCGTCGATTACGCGCCCAAGGATTGACAAGTAGATTAACTAAAGAAAATGACAAAAAACAGAAGAAAAAGGTGAAGATCACATTGCCAGACTTGATCGAAAATGGTGCTGAAATAATTATCGCGCTAGCTTTCCCCATTAATCCATATCAATTAGGAGTAAAAACAAATGACTTTAATTAATATCACCGCTCACTTAGAGAATTTGCTGGTTACCGCTAAACCTCCCATGTTTCTCGATGTGGGCGTTTCTCAAGCCTATCTGCCGTGGGAAAAACGCTTAGATGTACTGCTCAATACCCCACAAGCCACTGCCAATCAGTTAGAAGCCCTGATTTGGGATGAAGTGAATCAGGATATTATCCCAGAATTACAAGGACTTCCCTATATTGAAATTAGGAATACACGAGCCAACAATCAATTCCTTGCTTCTACCCTTACTCTTCCGCACCGCATTGGCACCGCTTATCTGTCTCGTCATAAAGATGCGATGTTAGATGGAGACAGGTTTCGAGACGTTTTGAAACGGCGAGTGAAAGAACAAGGCATTTACCGTGCTGTCTTTGAATTAGACCCCATTTCCATTGTTTTAGGGTGCTTTCTTTCTCACATCCAAGGCAATATGCGGATTCCTCGCATGGTAACGGGTCAATTTGTCGCTCAAGGTGCGGTTGCGATGCCTAATGGTGGGGCGAGTCATGATCCCATTTCTGCTGCTGGGGATAGCGTGGTTACGAAAGGCTATTTTGTCAAAGAAGCAAAGGAGAAGGGGAAAACTAAATTCAAAGATATTAACAAAGCCTCGGAAGTCGGATTGGGAAATGTTCCTTATGTTCGAGAATCATATCAAGCAGAGGACTATCTCGGGAAATTTGTCATTGATACTCGCTTAGTAGATGCTGCACCCAATCTTCCTGATACTGCTAAGGAGTTAATTAGCCTTCTCTCTCAATATCTCGTTGCTAAATTTCTCTCAGAGCCGATTATGCTGCGATCAGAGTGCTATTTCCAAGTTCAGGAAATTAAGGGAACTGATCCAGATTTACCGAGCAAAGTAGAAACCTTACAACAAGAATTGCAGCAGAAAATCCAGCAATGCCAAGAAGAAGGTTTATTTAATGGGGTGACTACGGTTGACATTCCCATTGAACTGGATGAAGCGGGTGAGGAAGAAGAGGAAACGGAAAGCGCATCTTAGATTATGATCATCGCCATTCACCTATTATTAAATCAATATCAGGCAAATGCTTGGCATCATGCCCATTGTGAAGGCTTAATTGATTGGCCCCCTGCCCCTTGGCGGATTCTCAGGGCGATTGTCGCTGGTTCTTATAACGTCCATTTGCCGAAGAAACATCAAGCGACTCTAAAAGGCTTACTGCATAAAATGGCGCAAGTGGAACCAGAATACTATCTCCCCCAAGCCACTTATATCCAGCATCGATCACCGCGACCACAGATGAAATCGGGGAAACCGCCTGAAATTAAACCAGGGAAAACCCTTTATGCTGCGGGGTTACTCCTCGATGAGGAAGACTCAACGCTTTTTATTCGATATCCCTTTGAACTCAGTGAAACGGAAGATTTAGTCTTACGCTTAATTTTCAATGGTCTGACTTATTTAGGGCGCAAAGAAGCTGCTGCCCAGTGGGAAATTGTGGAAGAAATGCCTGAAAGTAATGCCATTCCCAACCCAGAAGGAACAAAAATTGTGGCGATTCCCGATTCTAATTTAGATGCAGAACAACTTTGGGAAACGCTTAACTCATCGGCTGCGGATGTCTTTGCTAAAAATAAGCAAGCGGTATTTCCAGGAGTGGGACAAACTGCCTACCAATTAAAAGATCCTAATTCAGAACAGTTGTCAAGGAACAAGGATGAAGCGTCTAATGCTGCTGTCCAGATTGTGACCTTGAGCGCGATCGCGCCACACCCGATTCCCCTCAAATACGCCCACGAAATCTGTTACAACTTACACCGTTCTCTCGTTAAACGCTGTCCTAGCCCGATTTTTACAGGCCAGGAAATGGGAGAACCTCGCCGAAATCATAGCCATACATTTATTCAACCGATTCCTGACTCTAAACAGCGTTATATCAAAAGACTACAGTTAATTGCTACTGAAGGATATTCCTCTGATGCCCTCGCCAGCATTTCTGCTATTTTATTTGTCAAAGCAGGAGAACAATGGGTTAACTTACAACTCAGTGATTTCTCTAAAAACCTTGGCGAGTCTCATCAACAATGGAAAACCATTACGCCGATGTTTCTGACTCGCTTCCCGAAAACCTTGCGGGGAAAACCTCGTTATTTATCGGGAACAGACTATCAAAAAGACGGGGCTGAACATCAAGCCTTGAAATATTTACTCTTTCTCGATCATTTAGGCTTATCAGTGAAACCCACGTTTCAAGCAACCTCCGAAGGATTGGGGATGTATTTAGATGGGGAATTAGTTGTAGAAGCTCAATGTCAGCCTTGGGACAGATTTTGGCAATGGCAGTCTGCTCATTCTCATGGTAAGAAAGTGGGGCGAGTGGGATACAATGTGAAACTAACTTTTTCTCAAGCGGTTACATCTCCCATTGGTCTGGGTTATGCCTGTCATTATGGGTTAGGAACGTTGCTCCCGATTTAGGGAAAATTTGCGCGAAAGGGGTGCTGTGTAATGCGGAGTGAGTACGGATTGGTTAAAACCCTATTTCTGTAAAGGGCTTGAGCTTTTCTGTTTTTCAACCCATCGCGCACCAGTCAGGGCAAGGGTTTCAGCTAATTTGGCAAATTTAATTTTGAGAATCGGCTAAAATGATTAAGGATTCGCGCAACTGGACTTTGAAAACTAAATATGACAAGGGGTTCAGATGCAAGCTGTTTAAATCCCCGATTTTCAGGGGACTAAATTGAAACTTTTGATTCAGGCCCCGAGCCAAATCCCGATCCCGTTTAAATCCCCGATTTTCAGGGGACTAAATTGAAACTCTAACTAAAAATAATCATAACACATTCTTTTAAAAGTTTAAATCCCCGATTTTCAGGGGACTAAATTGAAACAAGCAATTTTATATTGCTCAGGAGTGCTAGGCAAGTTTAAATCCCCGATTTTCAGGGGACTAAATTGAAACAGGGAAATATACCAGATGGTAGCAGTAAGGTAGCAGTTTAAATCCCCGATTTTCAGGGGACTAAATTGAAACCTAAGATGACCGCAGTGGCGCAATAACAACTTCTGTTTAAATCCCCGATTTTCAGGGGACTAAATTGAAACCTTTTCAGTCTTGCGATCCTCGTAGTCATCAAATGTTTAAATCCCCGATTTTCAGGGGACTAAATTGAAACATTAAAAGAGGGGTTAAAAGTTGTTGGATTCAATGTTTAAATCCCCGATTTTCAGGGGACTAAATTGAAACACGGACTGAATATTACAAAACCATCGGGGCAAAGGTTTAAATCCCCGATTTTCAGGGGACTAAATTGAAACTTTTTCTGTGGTCAGAATAGCCTAAGTATTCTGGTTTAAATCCCCGATTTTCAGGGGACTAAATTGAAACGAAAGAAGAGCGCAACGACAACAGCAGTGACACCGCAACGGTTTAAATCCCCGATTTTCAGGGGACTAAATTGAAACTATTTTGTGGTTTCAGGATGAATCCTACCTAAAATCGTTTAAATCCCCGATTTTCAGGGGACTAAATTGAAACTTGCTCAAGTTTTGGCATCATTGTGTAGTCAAATACTGTTTAAATCCCCGATTTTCAGGGGACTAAATTGAAACAGGGAATTTTGTAATATCTTCTATGCCAAGATTTTCGTTGATAGTTTAAATCCCCGATTTTCAGGGGACTAAATTGAAACTAACATCTGCAATGGTTTCTTCTAGGAGTTCCCACTGTTTAAATCCCCGATTTTCAGGGGACTAAATTGAAACCCATCGCTTTGACTTTCATTCTACTAATGAAAAGGGAGGTTTAAATCCCCGATTTTCAGGGGACTAAATTGAAACCTGGTCGCAGTAATGAATATCCTCATTGGCTCTTAGAGTTTAAATCCCCGATTTTCAGGGGACTAAATTGAAACTTATTAATAGGTAAATAAGGTGGATCGAGATATAGTTTAAATCCCCGATTTTCAGGGGACTAAATTGAAACAAAAATAAGCCAGAACAACCGCTCCATGACACAGTTCGTTTAAATCCCCGATTTTCAGGGGACTAAATTGAAACTTTTCATAAACGAAAACCAAAGTACAAGAAATGCTGTTTAAATCCCCGATTTTCAGGGGACTAAATTGAAACGAGAAAAGCTGCGGATGGATTTTAGGCGGAGCTTGCCCAAGTTTAAATCCCCGATTTTCAGGGGACTAAATTGAAACCCGATATAAGATTTACTGGCTTTAGTTGCTCCTGTTCTGTTTAAATCCCCGATTTTCAGGGGACTAAATTGAAACATCGACTCTCTGACTAGCGTTAATCTTCGCAGCACCTTCAGTTTAAATCCCCGATTTTCAGGGGACTAAATTGAAACTCCTTCCTAAAATGAGATATCTGTTAATCCTTTGTGTTTAAATCCCCGATTTTCAGGGGACTAAATTGAAACTGAGTATTCGGGCAACGCTCGAATATCATCCAGTGTTTAAATCCCCGATTTTCAGGGGACTAAATTGAAACTTTGAATAAAGTGTAAACTCTGTAAACTTAGGCGGTTTAAATCCCCGATTTTCAGGGGACTAAATTGAAACTTTTTGGTTGTGACAATTCTGAAGGGGGGTCAAGTGTTTAAATCCCCGATTTTCAGGGGACTAAATTGAAACGTTGTTTAGCGATATCTTCGCCTGATTGCTCCCAAGTTTAAATCCCCGATTTTCAGGGGACTAAATTGAAACGTCAACGCTTTACCAACTCGTTTGGCAGTTGACCAAAGTTTAAATCCCCGATTTTCAGGGGACTAAATTGAAACCCGCTAGTTGTCCCCTCGGCTATGGTTGCGGTGTTTAAATCCCCGATTTTCAGGGGACTAAATTGAAACGGTAAGTGTAATTGGGTCTTTATCATCATCTTCGTTTAAATCCCCGATTTTCAGGGGACTAAATTGAAACCTTATCATGAAGAAGAACATCTACACTAATTTAATGTGTTTAAATCCCCGATTTTCAGGGGACTAAATTGAAACTGGCATTTTCAATTTTCTGCTCTAGTGAATCCAGATCTGGTTTAAATCCCCGATTTTCAGGGGACTAAATTGAAACCATTTCCAGCATTGGCTCTCCCCCGATGGTAATTGCGTTTAAATCCCCGATTTTCAGGGGACTAAATTGAAACGCTGGGCTGACATTCCCCCGGAAAACAACCCAGAGTTTAAATCCCCGATTTTCAGGGGACTAAATTGAAACTATTAATTGCTTACGGTAGTCCTGATTACGGACTAAGCACAGTTTAAATCCCCGATTTTCAGGGGACTAAATTGAAACTTCTACAATTAGATAATTAGCAAGTTGCTACCAGTGACTACCGTTTAAATCCCCGATTTTCAGGGGACTAAATTGAAACTTACAGCAACTCGTAGAGGCGTACTGTGAAGGAGATAGTTTAAATCCCCGATTTTCAGGGGACTAAATTGAAACTTCCCCACCCTGAATATAAGCAGAATAAAAATACGGGTTTAAATCCCCGATTTTCAGGGGACTAAATTGAAACATTAATCCCAGATACAGACGGCATTTTAACCTCCCAGTTTAAATCCCCGATTTTCAGGGGACTAAATTGAAACAAAACTACTCGCTGAGGAGTACCGTCGCTTAACAGTTTAAATCCCCGATTTTCAGGGGACTAAATTGAAACAGAGTATGGGGACCAGAAATAGCAAATACTTCAATGGTTTAAATCCCCGATTTTCAGGGGACTAAATTGAAACGTTAGGGTCGAAGGGATGCTCCCTAAACTCAAAAGCAGTTTAAATCCCCGATTTTCAGGGGACTAAATTGAAATAACGCTACTCAGCAACAAGTCCTTACTCTTATGAGTTTAAATCCCCGATTTTCAGGGGACTAAATTGAAATTATTACCCCAGTTATTGCGCTCTAAAGGAACAGGTGTTTAAATCCCCGATTTTCAGGGGACTAAATTGAAATCCTTTTTTTTGCCTCAGCTTCTAGTCGATCTTCCAGTTTAAATCCCCGATTTTCAGGGGACTAAATTGAAATCAAAAGTTAAATTATTGTTGTTGTGCGGGCTTTAAACGTTTAAATCCCCGATTTTCAGGGGACTAAATTGAAACACAGTGTTTACAGGTGGGCTTGTTGATGCCGATGTTTAAATCCCCGATTTTCAGGGGACTAAATTGAAACATAATTGTGATTACTATCCTTTTTATATGGCTATTGTTTAAATCCCCGATTTTCAGGGGACTACGTTGAAACTCAATTTAGTCCTACAAATAATGAGGATTAAAACAAGTGTTTAAATCCCCGATCCTCAGGGGACTAAATTAAAACAAACTGAGAGCAAATGCAGAAAGTTACAGCAGATCCCCCCTTCGCCCCTCTTAGTAAGGGGGGATGAGGGGATCGTTGTGTAGCACTAGTTGATCGAGAGGGTATAAATTAGGAGATGATTTTCTCGCAGTTGTTTACGTAAAACGAGGCAATGTAATTAGGATTATTAGTGCTAGGAGAGCCAAAAAATATGAGCGTAGAGCATACCAATCAAAATACTCGGATTTTAGCTAAGGACGTTTGGAAAGTAGAAGGTGAGACTGATTGGGAAAAAGTTAGAGCAATGACCGATGAAGACATCAACGCTGCTATTGCTGATGACCCTGACACGATTGATACCGATGAGACTTTCTGGGAAGATGCTGTGGCTAGTCCTCCCTTGACGTTTCTTGATCAGGAGGAGCAGTCTTGAAGAGTCAGTTGCTAATTGGGCAAACAAAGATTCGTTAGCGGATGCGTATTCTAAGCTACGGGCTTTTATGATTAAGCTGTTAAGCATTTAAATTGGCTTGTGGATATGAGGCAACAGGCAATAGGCAATAGGCAATAATGGGAGTGATCAGCTTTTCCAGCTAATTGCAAGAATACCCCATTTAAGTGCGTCTTAGCTTAGCAAAACTTGTGCTGAAAATTAACCTTCAGATTTTGAGTAATTCTTAGTGAGCTAGGTTGTAAAATTCTTTGTGTCTTTGTGGTTGAATGCGTAATAATGAAACGACTCCAAATTTGTGCTTATTTATGCAGTCTCAGTTTCAGTGTTCTGGGAATCGTGACCCCAAGTGTTGCTCTCCCCCCACCCGAGGATACCCCAGAAGAAGTCTTACGAACTAAAATTATACTGGAAGCGCGATCGCGCATTGATGGTCAGCCCTTAACCCCTGCTGAGTATGCTCAACTCCAAGCCGACTTAGCCGAATCTCCCTATCCCCCTGAGTTAAGTCCCGAAGTCCAACAACTTATCTTTCTCTTACAAATTCGTCAAATGCTGCGAATCTTGACCCCACTCTAGGTAAAGTGAAGGGAACTTGCCATCGACCCGCAGTTACGGATTACTGAATCAATATGTCCCAAAATTTGACCCCAGAACAAGTCCAACAAATTGTCTCTCATCAACATCCCAACCCCTTTCAAGTTCTTGGGGCGCATTTGATCGAAACCGACGACCAGCAGCAAAAATGGGCAATTCGCGCTTATGTTCCCCATGCAGAAGCCGTGTGGGTGCGTTTACCCGCAGCGAGAGAAGAACACCCGATGCAAACTCAGCATCACCCTCAATTTTTTGAGTGCATCCTTGATTTAGATGGAAAACCTCTGATTAATTATCAACTCCGCATCCAAGAAAAAGAACGGGAACGGGTGATTTATGATCCTTATGCGTTTCCGTCCCCTCTTCTGACTGAATATGACCGCTATCTCTTTTCAGAAGGCAATCATCACCGCATTTACGAAAAACTGGGAGCGCATCCCACAACCGTTAAGGGAGTCACAGGGGTTTATTTTGCTACATGGGCTCCAAACGCGCAAAGCATTGCTATTGTTGGCGATTTTAACGACTGGGAAAAAGGACAACATCCCATGCAAAAAGGAGAAAATGGGATTTGGGAACTGTTTATTCCTGGTGTAGAAGTGGGACAATGCTATAAATATATTATTACGGGGAAAAACGGAGAAATTGAAGATAAATCCGATCCTTATGGCTTTCAGCAAGAAGTACGCCCCCATACCGCTTCCATTGTCACTGATTTAGATACTTATACATGGGGAGATAGTGCTTGGTTAGAAAAACGCCGTCATCGTGATCCCTTACAGTCTCCCATTTCGGTTTATGAAGTCCATTTAGGATCTTGGTTACAAGGGTCAGTGCATGATCCACCGCGCAGTTTACAAGGGAACGTTTCTCCCGTAACCATGTCGGCGGAAAATCAAGAAGCAAGGTTTCTGACTTATTACGAACTTGCGGAAACGCTCATTCCCTATGTGAAAGAATTAGGTTATACCCATATTGAACTGCTTCCGCTGGCTGAACATCCCTTTGATGGATCTTGGGGTTATCAAGTCACCGCTTATTATGCTTGCACCTCTCGCTATGGCCCCCCTCAAGACTTAATGTATTTTGTCGATCAATGTCATCAAAACGGCATTGGGGTCATTCTCGATTGGGTACCTGGACACTTTTCTAAAGATATCCACGGCTTAGCCCTATTCGATGGCACGCATCTTTATGAACATCCTGATCCGCGACGAGGAGAACATAAAGAGTGGGGAACCTATGTTTTCAATTATGCCCGTCCTGAAGTTAAAAATTTTCTAGTCGCCAATGCTCTCTTCTGGCTCGATAAATATCATCTGGATGGCTTACGGGTGGATGCAGTTGCATCAATGCTCTATCTTGATTATCAACGACAAGAGGGAGAATGGTTACCCAATGAGTTTGGGGGAAGAGAAAACCTAGATGCGGTCGCATTTCTCCGCCAAACCAATTATTTACTCTTTAGTTACTTCCCTGGGGTTGTCTCCATTGCGGAAGAGTCCACCGCTTGGCCAATGGTGTCTTGGCCCACTTATACGGGCGGTTTAGGCTTTAACCTGAAATGGAATATGGGCTGGATGCACGATATGCTCGATTATTTCAGTATGGATCCCTGGTTCCGCCAGTTTCATCAAAATAATTTAACGTTTAGTATGTGGTATCACCACAGCGAGAATTATATGCTGGCGTTATCTCATGATGAGGTGGTACATGGGAAAAGCCATATTTTAGGGAAAATGCCAGGGGATGAATGGCAAAAGTTTGCGAATGTGCGCTGTTTATTTGCCTTTATGTTTACCCACCCTGGAAAGAAAACTTTATTTGCTTCCATGGAGTTTGGACAATGGAATGAGTGGGATGAAACCACCCCGTTAGATTGGTGGCTGTTAGAGTATCCTTTACATTCTCGTCTTAAACAATATGTGGGAGACTTAAATAATCTTTATCGCCAACAACCTGCGTTATACGAACAAGATTTTATGGATGAGGGTTTTAGTTGGATTGACTGTAATGATCATCGCCATAGCGTGATCTCCTTTATTCGTCGCGCCCAAGATCCGTCCGACTTTTTGCTGGTTGTTTGCAATTTTACCCCCCAACCCCACAGTCACTACCGAGTGGGTGTTCCCACCGCAGGCTTCTATCAAGAAATTTTTAATTCTGATAGTCGCGAGTATGGGGGGAGTAATATGGGAAACTTGGGGGGGAAATGGACAGAAGAATGGACGTTTCATGAACAGCCCTATTCCCTCGATTTATGCTTACCGCCTTTAGCGGTGACTATATTTAAGTTAGATGCGGAGAAAACGAGGGAAACTGACTCGTCTCGTTAGGCTTTTGGTTTAATGCCTTTGCGCTGGAGACACTGTTGAAACTGTTGTTCGTCTTCACTGACCTTGTAGTCTTCTGTATTTTCTTTCAGGCGAAAGACTCGTTCGAGATAATCATTTCCAAACTTCGCGATCGCGCTTTGTAAGTCTGCTTTACCATAGTCTTCAGGCAAGCATTCCACAACGGCGGTTAAGTCTCTTCCTTCCGAATCTACATATTTCTCTGCATCCGCTTGTGCGGGATGACTGGTCACGGTTTGGACGAGGGCAAAACCAAGGACAACAGCAACTAAGAGACCGCGTTTGAGTTGTTTCCAGAGGGGATGAGTGAACATAGTAATTAAGATTTGTAACGCTTCCCTTGCTATTGCAACAAAAATAAACTAATCCTTCCTCTCTCATGAGGAATGTTTCTGTATATTAGTCATTAGTCATTTGGTAACTGATCACTGCTAAAGTGTAGGACGCATCCGCCGACCCGTGACATATTCTTGGGTTGCGGACTGACTCGGACGTTGGAAAATAATTTCTGTGCGGTCATATTCCACCAAACGTCCCGATTTTTGTTCTTCCCCATCGAGATCAAAAAAGGCAACGCGATCGCAGACCAGTGAGGCTTGTTTAAGGTTGTGAGTGACAATAATTAGGGTGTAGTCTTTTTGCAGTTCCCGAATCAACTCTTCCACTCGTGCTGTGGAAATGGGATCTAAAGCCGAACAGGGTTCATCCATTAAAATCACTTCTGGTTGCAGCGCGATCGCGCGAGCAATGCAAAGTCTTTGTTGTTGTCCGCCAGAAAGAGTCAGAGCATTTTTTTTCAAGCGATCTTTCACTTCATCCCATAACCCCACCTGACGCAGAGAATACTCCACTAACTCATCCTTATCCCCCTGATAGCCATTAACCCTTAACCCAACGGCAATATTATTATAAATTGACTTCGGAAAGGGATTTGGACGCTGAAACACCATCCCAACTTGTTGTCGTAAGGTTACAGGATTCACGTCTTCATCATGAATATTCCTACCATTTAAGGTAATTAAACCCGTCACTTTTGCCCCTTTGACCAAATCATTTAAGCGATTAAAACTCCGTAAAAGGGTACTTTTACCGCAGCCAGAGGGGCCAATTAAACCAACAACATTATGTCGAGGAATTTCTAAATTAATATTATGTAAAGTGCATTGCCCACTGTAATAAACAGAGACATTACTAGCTTGTAAAACAATATCCTGTGGTTTACGTACTGATGAAGATTGCATGATTATCACCGATTTAATGATTATAGTGTTTCTTAGTGTGTCGAGAACAGTGACCAGTTACCAAAGAACGAAGAACAAAGAACAAAGAACAAAAATTAAGAATGTACCTCATGAGAATGAAAACTCCTACAACTTATGTAAATTCTCGACGAGAAAATTCTCTTAAAAAGAAAGCCCCAATATTTAATGATAAAACCAAGATAATTAAAACAATTGTTGCAGCAGCAGCATTATTCTGGACTTCTGTATCCACTTCTTGTAGCCAATAAAAAATTTGTACGGGCAATGCGGTATATTGACTTTGTAGGTCGGGTAAAAAACGCACAGAAGCAGCAGCCCCAACAGCAATTAAAGCTGCAGTTTCTCCGACGGCTCGGGAGAGAGCAAGTAAAATTCCTGTTAATAAGCCTGGGAGTGCAGCAGGAACCACTAAATGACGGAGCATTTGTCCTTTAGTCATCCCTACGGCTGATCCTCCTTGGCGGATACTTTCTGGAATATCCCGCAGTGCAGAGCGACTAGCAATAATGACCGTCGGTAAAACAATCACGGTTAACGTTAGAGCAGCAGCAAGAATTGTTCCTCCGCCAGTAATTGGTTTGAGATAGCGCACAAATAACTCCAAGCCCAACAAACCATAAATAATGGAAGGAACAGCAGCTAAATTGGCAATATTAATTTCAATGAAACGACTCAGCCAATTATCCGAGTAATATTCCTCCAAATAAATAGCAGCCCCCACCCCAATGGGAATGACAAAAATAGCAGTGAGAACCAACAACCAAATCGTTCCCATCAAGGGGGCTAAAATTCCCGATTCATCTGCTTTACGAGAAGCAAAACTAGTGATAAATTGCCAGTCAATTCGGGGTAACCCCCGTTGTGCTAAGTCAAAAAATAGCACCAAGAGAACGACAATGCCAGTAAAAGCAGCCACAAGAGCTAAGATCCGAAAGGCTTCTTCTCGCCATAACCGATAGGGTTGCGAAGCCATTTGTTCCTGTGGATTTTTGGTTCGTTCCTCTAAGGTTTTTGTAAAGGCGCTCTCTTCGGCTTCGCTTCGGGTTGAGGTTTCCCCCTCTGAAGACTCAGCTTTAGGAGTTAAAATCCCAGAAATTTCTTTTTGACTGCGACGAGTTAACCAATTCCCGAAACTATTGAGAGCAAGGGTAATAATAAATAGAACGGTTCCCACTGTAAAGATAGTTTGGAACGCAGTCGAGCCAAAGTTCACTGTTCCTAAGCTCATTTGAATAATGAACGCTGTCATGGTTGCGACGGGAACAAAGGGATTCAGCGTTAAGTTTGGATTTTGACCCGCAGCAATGGCAACAATCATGGTTTCTCCCAACGCCTGAGAAATCGCAAGGGTGATTGAGGCAATAATGCCTGGAAACGCAGCAGGAATTAAAATTTTGATCACCATCTCGCTTTTCGTAAAGCCCAAGGCATAAGCCCCATCCCGAATCGTTTTCGGAACATTTCTCAGTGCATCTTCACTCAACGAAGAAATTGTGGGGGTAATCAAAATCCCAACGATAATACCAGCACTGAGAGAGTTAAATGCTGAGAGTTCGGGAAAAAAGTTTCTGAGGAAGGGAGTGAAAAATAAGAGCGCGAAATAACCAAAGACAACTGTGGGAATACCACTGAGGGCTTCTAAGGCTGGTTTGAGAAAACGTCTAATACTCGGTGTGGCATATTCCGCTAAATAGACAGCCCCAAGGACACCAATGGGAATCGCAGTGAGTGCAGCAATCACACTGACCATAAAGGTGGCACTGGCTAATACCAAAATCCCATATTGAGCATTAGAAGCAAACATGGGAGTCCATTGGGTATCGGTTAAAAATTGCCAAAGGGGAACATCTTGAAAAAATAAAAAGGTTTCCAACAGGAGAATAATACTGATCGCAAGGGTGATCACAACTGGAATTGAACCAAGAACAGCCAGTGCTCTTTGTGACCACTGTTCGATGGTAAAGGTTCTTGCGAGATTGCGTTGCCAAGAAGACCCTTGGGATTGAATGTCGGCTTGATTACTACTCATCCTAAGTTGGGGGCTGGTTTACAGTTCTTTGAGCCAGAAAGGTTCGCTACGAATCACATTTGCGCTTGAGCATAATTCCCATGTCACAATACCCTTTCAGTTTAAATATAAGATTACAGATCAGTTAAGTTTTGGTAAATTTTTATTCTTCAACCCTCAAAAGAAATTTGAGACACTTTTTGTTAGTGATCTCTTGTGCAGAGAAGTAATTTTCTTCATGACTGCTTAATGTTTGACACAATGTCGTATAAAATTAACAATGTTGATTTGAAGCGACGTTACTTAAACTTAAGTTAGAAATAATGAAAAAATTTGGTTTAATCCTTTCGACATTCCTGTTCGCGATCGCAACCTTTGTCTTCAACGTTAACCCAGCCCAAGCTGAAACCTATCAAGTCAAAATGGGTGCAGACACTGGACAGTTAAAATATGTTCCTGAAAAGCTCAGTGTCAAGCCTGGTGATAGTGTTGAATTTGTAATGAATAAACTTGCTCCCCATAATGTTGTCTTTGATCCCAGTAATGTTCCCAGTGGTGCAAAGTCTTTAGCAAGTTCTTTAAGTGCGAACAAACTTTTATTTTCTCCTGGACAAAGCTACACTGTAACTTTTCCTGCAGACGCGCCTAAAGGGGAATATGGTTACTACTGTCAACCCCACCGTGGTGCGGGGATGAACGGAAAAATCATCGTTGAATAAAACCTCAAGGCGCAACAGTCCCTAATTTTAGCGAGATCAGTGAATTAGGGACTGATGGCGTGAATACACGAGTCAACACTGAGCAATCATCTCCAATTAAGGCAGTTATTTAAAAAATTGTTAAGCTAAAATGCAAGGTTGATCGCCTTTGAAGTGAGCCGATCAATTGCAATCATCACTGGTTCAAGTTTTAGCGTCCTCAACATATAGGTAATTTCAAACAATGAAACCAATTCAAACTGTACTCACGCTTTTTTTAGCAGTAACCCTCCTTTTAGGTGGCTGTGCTGGTTCGAGTGAAGCGAAAAGCCCTGACGCTCAAACTGCTCCCACTGAAGAAACCGCACCAAGCGAACAAACGACAGAACCTGTAGAAGAAGAAACCCCTGCTACAGAGGAAACAGCGCAAATGGAAGAAACCGCCGAGCCTGAAGAAATGGCTGCTGCGGAAACAGAAAGCACGGAAATCGCTGCTGATGTCGAGGAAGACGCAAGTGCGACAGGTGGCAAAACTTATCAGGTGAAAATGGGATCTGATACGGGACAACTGCAATATGTTCCCTCAAAACTGACCATTCATCCTGGTGATACTGTCGAGTTTGTCATGAACAAACTTGCTCCCCATAATGTTGTTTTTGATAGTAATGGTGTTCCTAGTGGCGCGAAAGCACTGGCGAGTTCTCTCAGCAAAAACAAACTCTTATCGGGTGCTGGGGAATCTCACACGGTTACCTTCCCTGAAGATGCTCCAAAAGGAGAATACAAATATTACTGTCAGCCTCACCGTGGCGCAGGAATGAACGGAACAATCATTGTTGAATAATAGCCATTAAGCAGCAGACGTTCCAGTAACGTCTCTGCTGGGTCATTTGTTCTTTGTTCACACTCTCCCCCTGTCTCCCTCTCACCCCAACTCCTCTTCTCCCACACTCTGTTATAACCCCAATGCGGGTAGGTAATGACTAAAAAACTGCGGTTGCAGCCCGATGTAATAAGCTGTGTCGTTGTGCAAGAACTTCTAAATCCTCACTATACCCCCCGCCAATGACACAAGCAGTGGGATAGTCTTGAGCCAAACAAGTGCTTAAAACCAGACGATCGCGCCGATAAAGTCCACGATCACTTAAGGCGAGTTTTCCCAACCGATCATCCACATGAGGATCAACTCCCGCATCATAAAACACTAAGTCGGGTTGGACAGCAGCCAAGACTTCGGGTAAGTGTTTTGCCAAAATCTGCAAATAACCCTCATCATCTAAGCCTTTGGGTAACGGAAGATCTAAATCGCTTTGTTGCTTCCGTCCTGGAAAGTTATCGCCACAGTGCATGGAAAAGGTAAACACACGAGGATCATCTTGAAAAACAAACGCTGTCCCATCCCCTTGATGAACATCGAGATCCACAATTAAAACTTTTTTCACTAACCCCAAAGCCAACATGACGGCTGGCGCAACCGCAAGGTCATTAAAAATGCAAAAGCCTGCGCCATAATCGGGAAAGGCATGATGAGTTCCCCCTGCGGTATTACAGGCGATTCCCTGTTCGAGGGCGAGTTTTGCCGTTAAAATTGTCCCGCCAACCGCTAAACAAGTGCGTCGGACTAATTCTGGACTCCATGGCAGTCCGATCCGTCGTTGCGCTTTGGGATCGAGTGTACCATCGCAATAAGCATCGACATAATCTGGGGTATGAATTAATTCTAACCACTCTCGCGGGGGTAATTCTGGCTGATGGACTTGTTGAGGCTGAATCACTCCATCGGCTATTAAAATTTCCTGTAAGAGGCTAAATTTTGCCATGGGGAAACGATGTCCTTTGGGTAAAGGGGTAACATAATCAGGATGATAAATAATCGGTAAGGGCATGAATGATTCGTTATTGGTGATTTGATCCGAATGCAACGATTCATCGTTCCATCATAATCTTTAAATAAAGGTCAATATGTTTTCTCGAATGATTGCCCAATGTCGTAAAGAATTAGCGCAATTTAAGCGCGATCGCGTGACGGTCGCCTTGGCTTTTCTTCTCCCTTTAGGAATGATGCTGATTTATGGCTTTGCGATTCGTTTAGAAGCCCAGAATCTTCCTCTTAGTATCCATGATTATGATAATAGTCCCTTGTCTCGCAGTTATGTAGAACGCTTGTTTGCAACCAATCAATTTGTTCCGATTCGGCACAATGGTGATGCTCCCCATGATAGTCTAGATTCAGACCGCGCGATCGCGTCCGTGGTCATTCCTCCCGATTTTTCTCGCCAAATTAAAGCGAATAAAACTGTAGATGTGCAAGTTTTAGTGGATGGGAGTGATGTCAACAATGCCCGGATTGCTGAAAATAGTATTCGCGCTACGACTAACTTTTTTATTCAAACCCAACAGTCCTCTCCACCTGCGATTAATGCGGAAATTCGCCTCTGGTTTAATCCAGGAGGGAAAGAATCGTTATATATTGTTCCAGGATCGTTTGCGGTGGTTTTATGGGTGTTTCCTTCTATGTTAAGCGCGATCGCGGTGGTAAGAGAAAAAGAACAAGGGACAATTTTGCAAGTGTATGCGTCTGATTTAAAAGCATGGGAATGGCTATTCGGAAAAGTATTAGCCTATGTTTTAATCGCAACTGGTGAAGCAATTTTGGTGATGGGAATCGCTGCTTTATTATTTGGAATTCGATTGGCAACTGAACCGACTCCCTTAATCATCGGGACTCTTTTCTATTTAATCGCAAGTGTTTCTTTTGGGGTTTTTGTCGGAACGCGCTCCAATCATCAAAACTCAGCCGTACAAGGAACAGCAATTGCAGGTTTTCTTTCCGCTTTTTTATTATCTGGATTTATTTACCGCGTTGAAAACTTTCCCCTTCTTCTTTCTTTAATTTCTCATATTATTCCGGCTCGTTATTATCTTTTAATCACACGGGATGCCTTGGTTCGCGGAACTGGCTGGATTGGAGTTTGGTACGCACCCTTAATGATTGGCGCGATCGCGCTTTTACTCTTATTGGGTTCAACCAAAATTATGTCAAGAATGCAATTAAAAGATTGAATCTCATGAACTTAATCCGTCGTTTTTTTGCAACCCGTTTTTGGTCATTGGTTAAAAAGGAATTTCAACAAATATTGACCAATAAACAAATTATATTTTTACTTCTTTTTCCGCCAACAATCCAACTTTTACTTTTAGGATTTGCCTTAAATCCCAATGTCACAGAACTGAGTTTAGGGGTTGTCGATTATTCCCAAACGCAAGAAAGTCGAGAGTTAGTCTCTGCTTTAACTGAAAATAAGACTTTTAAGGTTAGTTTGAATACTATCCAAGAAAAGAAACTAGTAGAACAAGTCCGCACGGGAAGCCTAACAACAGGCGTAATTATTCCGCCAGATTTCCGAGAAAAAATCATTGAAAATAAAACAACCGAGATTCAAATTTTAATTGATGCTGTTGATGCAAACACAGGACAAATCGCTAGAGGATATATCCAACAAATTATTAGAAATTATAATCATCAAATTGACGTTTCTTCTCCCTCACCGTTAATTAATACAGAAATTAGATTTTTATATAATCCAGGTTTGATTAGTAGTTGGTTCTTTGTGCCTGGGGTGATGGGGTTAGTGTTAACCTTGACGGGCTCTTTGGTTTCTTCTGTGACAGTAATTCGAGAGAAAGATGTGGGAACATTAGAACAATTATTGATGACTCCAGCCTCAGCGTGGGAAATTTTATTTGCCAAGATTACACCTTTGTTTTTTCTGTTAATGGGAGATGTTTTCTTGGCTTCGATGATTGGTTGGGTTGTGTTTAGTCTGCCGTTTCGCGGAAACTATTTCTTATTTCTCCTCTTTTCTGCAATGTATATTTTTGTGGTAATTGGGTTAGGAATGTTGCTCGCTACCTTATCAAAAACACAACAACAAGTGGTTTTGATTTCCTTCTTTTTCAATGTTCCTTTAATTCAGCTTTCGGGTGCAGTTGCGCCCATTGAAAGTATGCCCCCATTTTTTCAATTTCTTTCTTTTGCTGACCCGATGCGTCATTATATCGCGATCGCGCGTCATTTAATCCTCAAAGAAGCAAGCATCACGCCTCTGCTTCCGAATGTGATTGCATTAGTTTTCTTTGCCACTCTCTTACTGGGAATTAGTATTAACCGCTTTCGTCGTCAGTTAACTTGATATTCTATTATCATAAAAAACAAGCCAGTTTTTGTGATTCGTTATTTGTTATTTGTTCTTTGTTGGTTGTTAATCAATAACCACGAACTATGAACCATGAACCATGAACGTCCACCGGCTTGCTTTGTACCCCAACAGACTAAGAAACGCGATATGACAGTCACTCGCTATCTCCACACTGCAATCCTTGTTTCTGATTTAGAAAAAGCAGAATTGTTCTATTCAGATCTCTTAAAATTACCAAAAGCGGAACGGTCTTTGAAGTTTCCAGGCGTTTGGTATCAAATCGGAGATTATCAAATTCATCTCATTGAAGATAAAAACTGGAAACCCTTAGAACCGAACCCTGAAAAGTGGGGAAGATGTCCTCATTTAGCTTTAGCAGTGGATGATTTAGATTCGATTAAAACCGATCTCACCGCAAAAGGATATCCCTTTCAAGAAAGTTCTTCTGGTCGCGCTGCATTGTTTACAAAAGATCCAGACGGAAATATTATTGAACTGAGTCAAGCATGAAAGTTGTTGCTTATTGCTATCGTGATCCGCTTTTGGATACCCCAGAGGAAAGCGATGATTGGGGAAGACCTGTGGATCGGGTGTATCATGACCTCGGGGGAAGACAGGAATGGGAACAACTGTTGGAAGAGTGTCAGGAGAATCCTCCAGAAACAATTTTAATTAAACGTTGGGGCGATTTAGGGGAAAGTTTAGAAGAAGTCAGAAGCGCGATCGCGCAATTAGAAACCCTTGGGGCTGATATCATTACCTTAGAAGAGGAAGATTCTCATCATCAGCAGTTATTCCACTTTGTTGAAGCGTTACATCAGGAACAACGCAGTCGCAAACTCCGCCAAGGACACGCCAAAAGCCGTCTCAACGCCCATCCGCCACCAGGGAAAGCCCCCTATGGGTATCGTCGCGGGAAAGAACGTTATATCATCGACCGCAGCACTTCACCCGTGGTTAAAGACTTTTTTGAACACTTTTTATTATATGGTTCTCTGCGCGGTGCGGTTCGTTATTTAGAACGTCGGTATGGAAAAAAAATTTCTGTCGCCACAGGTCGTCGTTGGTTAACCAATCCTGTGTATCGTGGGGATTTAGGCTATAAAAATGGTGAAGTCATCCCCAATACTCATGTTCCCATTCTGACACGAGATGAAGCAGCGCAAATTGATCGCCTGTTACGTCGCAATCGTAAACTTCCCCCTCGTACCGCCAGTACACCACGTTCCCTCGCTGGGTTAGTGGTTTGTCAAACTTGTCAATGTCCCTTACGAATCACTCAAGTGACCACACACCGCAAAAAACGCGAGTATCTCTATCTACGACCGCAAAAGTGTCCCCATTCCCCCCAGTGTAAAGCCATTCCTTACGAACAAGTATTAGACCGTACCATTGAACGGGTGTGTGCGGATTTACCGCAAGCGGTTTCCCAAATGGAGTCTCAGGGGTTAACCCAAGAGAAACCCGCCTTAGAGGAGAAAATTCAGGAGTTACAAGACATTCTCACGCAGATTTCCCAACTCGAAACCCACGGCGTATTGGATGCAGAAACGGCGAAACTGCGTCGCTATAAACTGCGGGTGGAAATTGGACAGTATCAGGAAAAAATAGCGCAATGTCCCCCAGAAAATCTCAGCGCGATCGCGCAAGCGGTTTCTCTTCCTCAATTCTGGCGTGATTTATCCGAATCAGAACGACGATTTTATTTCCGAGAGTTTATTCAACAAATTGAAATTCATTACGAAGCGCGATCGCAATGGGATCTCAATCTTGTATTCTTCATTTAGTTAGTCATCAGTCATTTGTCATTCGTCATTGGAAATCGGAAAATTCTAACTCTCTACTCCCAACTTCCCTTATTTGGTCACTGGTCACTGGTAACTGCTCACTGATCATTCCTTGATATCATAGAAAGCAAATTAGAAACGCTTGTTTTAAGCTAGAGATTAAACTATGGGAATGGATACAAAAGCCTTTAAACGCTCCCTTCACCAATCGGATAAATATCACCGTCGGGGATTTGGTCATGAGGAAGAAGTTACAGAATTACTCAACTCTGAATATCAAAGCCCTTTAATTCAAGAAATAAGAGAGAATAACTATCGCTTACAGAAAGGAAATGTTACGATTCGTTTAGCGGAAGCCTTTGGCTTTTGTTGGGGGGTAGAACGGGCGGTCGCGATCGCGTATGAAACCCGTCAACACTTCCCCAATGAACGAATTTGGATTACGAACGAAATTATCCACAATCCTTCTGTTAATCAACATTTACGAGATATGAATGTTGGCTTTATTCCCGTGAACGAAGGAGAAAAAGATTTCTCTGTTGTGGATAAAGGAGACGTTGTTATTCTACCTGCATTTGGTGCAAGTGTGAATGAAATGCAGTTACTGAATGATTTAGGCTGCACCATTGTTGATACCACTTGTCCTTGGGTTTCTAAAGTTTGGAACTCGGTAGAAAAGCATAAAAAACGCAGTTATACGTCTATCATTCACGGGAAATATCACCACGAAGAAACCGTTGCAACCAGTTCTTTTGCTGAGAAATATTTAGTGGTTCTCAACTTAGAAGAAGCGCAATATGTTGCGGACTATATTCTACGGGGTGGCGACAAAGAAGAATTTATGAAAAAGTTTGATCAAGCCTCTTCTCCTGGTTTTGATCCTGATGTGGATTTAGAAAAAGTGGGAATTGCCAATCAAACCACCATGCTGAAAAGCGAAACCGAACAAATTGGCAAATTATTCGAGCGTACCATGTTAGAAAAATATGGTCCCACCGAATTTAACAACCATTTTATGAGTTTTAATACCATTTGCGATGCCACGCAAGAACGACAAGACGCAATGTTTGATTTAGTCAAAGAAGACTTGTCAGTATTAGTGGTTATTGGTGGATTTAATTCGTCTAATACCACGCATTTACAAGAAATCGGAATTGAACATGGGATTCCCTCTTATCATATTGATGCTGGAAACCGCATTTTAGAGGGCAATAAAATTGAACATAAACCCCTCGGTAAAGATTTAGAAATTGCTGAAAATTGGCTTCCTGAAGGAGAAATCACAGTTGGCATCACTTCGGGTGCATCCACCCCTGACCAAGCAGTTGAGGAAGTGATTCAGAAAATTTTAGAAGCAAAAAGTGCAGCATTAGTGAGTTAACTTAGCCTCAGGATTCAGCAACATTTCACCCTTACCTGAAAGTTCTTGAATACAGCTTCAAGTCTTTTGGGTAACGATTTTTAATTTTCAATTTGACAGTAGGGTGGGTATTGCCCACCTACCATCATTTTGGTAATGCGCCGTTATGAGGAACTTACTCAAACTTGACCATAGCTTTTAAAAGCCTGATAGAGTCTGATGTCCACTTCCTGCTTCCTTTCCATTGGATCTTTCCTAGCAACGTCGGCGTTATCTAGTCCACAGGCTAACACGATGTAACTCACCGCTAAAAATGACTTATTCTTTAACTGTCTTGGTTATCGATCAGTTAAACTTAGCCACCCCACGATTATAGTATTTAATTTGACCAACTAAGTTAAGAAATGGTTAACTTTTAACTTTCTGTTAAAAGCCCTCTGGAATCGAATCAATGATAAAGTGCTAAAGATGAAACGATAAAAATCTGATGTGGAGATAGTTATGGCAGATCAAGACCTATCTAAAATTATGAAACAGGAAGTTGGAAAAGCAGCAGCCGATCGCGTTCAATCCAATTCCATTGTAGGGTTAGGCACCGGTTCCACGACCGCTTATGCCATTCAGTATATCGGAGAACGGTTACAAAAAGGAGAACTCACCAATATTCAAGGGATTCCTACCTCGTTTCAGGCGGAAGTATTATCCAAACAATATGGGATTCCTTTAACCACCTTAGATGCAGTGGATCATATTGATATTGCGATTGATGGGGCGGATGAAGTTGATCCCAATAAGAATTTGATTAAAGGCGGTGGCGCAGCCCATACCCGAGAGAAAGTCGTGGATTCCCTAGCGGATCAGTTTATTGTGGTGGTGGATAGTGGGAAGTTAGTGGAGAAACTGGGTTCTACCTTCCTCTTACCAGTAGAAGTGATTCCCATGGCGATTACGCCCGTGATGAGAAAATTAGCCCAGTTGGGAGGCAAGCCCGAGTTACGGATGGGCGTGAAAAAAGCAGGTCCCGTTGTTACGGATCAAGGAAATTTAGTTATTGATATCAAATTTGATGACATTCCGAATCCGAGGGAGTTAGAAAGAGAAATTAATAATATCCCTGGCGTCTTAGAAAATGGGCTATTTGTCGGTGTTGCGGATGTGGTTTTAGTGGGTGAAGTCAAAGGCGATCAAGCCAGTGTTCGCGAATTTTAACCTATTTTTCTAGATCGGGAACAGAGAAGGAAAAAGGGAGGTTCTCCCTCCCCTAAACCTTTCTCCAATGACAAGATTTAAAGATCGAGTTCAGCAAGCATCATCCCTTCTTCTTCATCTTTTTCTAAGTTAAATCCCATCCGTTCGCAAATCTTTTGCATGGGACGGTTTTCAGGGAGAATGTAGGCAACCATCCGTTCCAGTTGTTCTTCTTTGGCAATGTTGACTAATTGACGTAGAAATTCTGTCCCTAAGCCTTGGCGTTGATAGGAGTCACTAATCAGCATTCCAAATTCAACGGTGCGAGTACCTTTAATTTGACTGAATCGTCCCACACCAAGAATTTCATGATTGCCCTGTTCATCTTCATGATCGGCAACCAGCGCCATTTCCCGATCATAATCAATAAAACAGATGCGAGTGAGGCGGGTATGAGTTACCCGATGGGCTTGGCTAATGAGATGAGCATACCGTAAATAAACACTTTCTTCGGATAAAGTCCCGTGAAACGCACGGACTAACGGTTCATCTTCAGGACGAATCGGGCGGATGGTAACTGGGATTTTGTTGTTCAGTTCCCATTGCGTGATATATTGCGTGGGATAAGGACGAACAGCAAGTTGAGGGCGAACAGTCGTTTCACCACTATGTAAAACCACTCGCGCATCAAGAGCAATACTGCCTCCATCTTCTGCGGTTCGGGCTAAGAGGGGATTAATATCAATTTCTTTAATCTCTGGTTGTTCCACCACCAGTTGACTAAATTGCACTAAAAGCTGTTCGAGGGCTTCTAAGTCAATATTCGAGCGACCTCTGACCCCTTGTAGGGCGCTATAAATGCGGGTTTGTTCCATCATCCGTCGGGCAAGAGTGGTATTGAGAGGAGGCAGCCCAAGGGCGCGATCCTTAAACACTTCCACCAATGATCCCCCTGTGCCAAAGAGTAAGACCGAACCGAACTGGGGATCAAGGCTACTACCTAAAATCAGTTCATAACCATCGAGTTTCACCATCGGTTGCACGGTTACCCCTTGGAAATGTTCACCGGGGACGGCCCCCTGAATGCTGTTATAAGCCGATGTCACTGCGTCTGCATCTTTGAGGTTGAGTTTAACGCCCCCAACATCTGTTTTATGGGTGATGGTTTCAGAAGAGAGTTTTAACACCACAGGATAACCCATCGCTTCGGCTTGGGCGACGGCTTCTTCTGCGCTGGTGGCAAGACGGGTTTCCACCGTGGGAATATGATATGCAGCCAGGAGTTGTTTTGATTCGTATTCGGTGAGCAGGCTGCGTCCTGTGGCTTTAACGTGACTGAGGATCTGTCGGACTTGTGCGCGATCGGGTTCTGTGCCTTCACCGAGAAGGGGGGTTTCATAAATTCCCTCTAAGTTGTAGCTATAACGCCACATCAGGTTAAACACTTGCGCTGCGGTGTCAGGATAAGGAAGCGTGAAGATATTGGCTTCGTTAAGAATTTTTTCTCCCGCTTCGACACTGTTTCCCCCCATCCAACTGGCCAGAAGGGGTTTGCCTTTGAGATTAGAAAACTCACAGAGCGTTTCCGCAATTTTGGTGGGGTTGGTCATCGCTTGCGGGGTGAGAATCACCAGTAAGCCATCGCTGTTGGGATCTTGAGCAACAATTTCGATCGCGCTTTTATAGCGTTCAGGATCGGCATCTCCTAAAATATCAATGGGATTGCCATGACTCCAGTGGGTGGGCAAACATTCATTCAACCGCGCGATGGTATCTGGGGCGAGTTGGGCTAACTTTCCACCATTACGAATCAAAGCATCCGTGGCTAAAACCCCTGGACCCCCCGCATTGGTTAAAATAGTTAAACGATCGCCGCGAGGACGAGGTTGTTTCGCCAGAATTTCTGACAGATTAAACAAATCATCAATCGTATCGACTCGTAAGACCCCACAACGGCGGAAGGCAGTATCTAAAACATCATCACTCCCAGCTAGAGCCCCAGTATGAGACGCAGCAGCCTTGGCAGCAGCAGAAGTGCGTCCAGATTTAATGACAATGATCGGTTTGGTGAGGGCAACTTCTCGCGCTGCGGACAAAAACGATCGCGCATCGCCAATGGACTCCATATAAATGACAATACTGTCAGTATGAGGATCATCTCCCAGATAATCAATCAAGTCTCCCCAATTGACATCTAACATTGAACCAATGGAGACAAAGGCACTAAAGCCGACATTTTCCCGAAAACTCCAATCTAAAATTGAAGTACATAACGCCCCACTTTGGCTAATAAAGCCGACATTACCAGGGAGAGCCATGGCACTGCCAAAGGTGGCATTCAGACCATGATGGGGGTTCATCACGCCCAAACAATTCGGTCCAATAATCCGTAAGTGATGGGCTTGGGCTTCTGCTTTAATTTCTTGTTCTAAAGCAATGCCTTCTTCCCCAATTTCCTTAAAACCAGCGGAGATAATAATTGCTCCTTTAACGCCCTTGCGGGTGCAATCTTTAACAACACGAGACACAGTGGGGGCGGGAGTTGCAATCAGGGCAAGATCAACCGCATCAGGAATACTTTCTAAATTGGGATAGGCTTTAATTCCTAAAACACTATCTCGTTTGGGATTCACCGGATAAACGGTACCGCCAAAAGGATTACTAATTAAATTCCAGAGTAGCGTGCGTCCCACACTTCCCTGTTTTTCACTAGCACCAATGACAGCAACCGTTTGTGGGTTAAAAATTGCATCTAAAGGTTGACGCATCCCCAAGAAATCATGGGCAGGATCATGGGTTCGATTTTGGGCTTGAATCATAGCTTTCAACGTTTCATCTGACGTTACCTCCACTGTAATCTGCAAGCCCCTGTGCTAAACGGAAAAAACGCTTAAGATATTCAGGCTTAACGTCCCATTCCCACGTAATGAAAACCAATCTCTTGTAAGCCTTCTCGATCTAAGAAATTACGTCCATCAATGATCACTGGTGTATTCATTAATCCTGCCATTTTTTCATAATCAAGGGATAAGAATTGTTGCCAATCCGTTACTAAAACTAACGCATCGCAATGATCAGCAAGGCGTTCTGCGTCTGTCTCAACGATTACATTTGATAAACCATCGCGAATTCCAGACTGAGAAACAATCGGATCATAAGCCTTCACTTTCGCCCCCAAACGGGTTAATTCGGCAATAATATTTAAGGCTGGTGCGTCCCGCATATCGTCGGTATTGGGCTTAAAAGTGAGTCCAAGTAAACCAATCACTTTTCCCTTCAGGATTTTGAGTTCTTTTTGCAGTTTTTCCACCACTAAAAGACGTTGGCGTTTGTTAACACTAACCGCAGATTTTAAGAGTTCAGCTTCATAGTTATAATCATCCGCCGTGTGGATTAAGGCGGAAACATCTTTCGGAAAACAAGATCCGCCCCAACCAATTCCCGCTTGTAAGAACTTGTGTCCAATGCGAGAATCTAGACCAATGCCTTTGGCAACTTGTGTCACATCCGCCCCAACGCGATCGCAGATGTTCGCCACTTCATTGACAAAACTAATCTTGGTAGCGAGGAAAGCATTTGCTGCATATTTAATCATCTCCGCAGAACTGAGATCTGTAACGACCACATCCACGGGCGAAAGAGATTGATCTTCAGCAAAATCTCGTTTCACAATCGGCTGATATAACTCCTGCATCAGTTTCAGGGCTTTATCACTATTTCCCCCCAAAACAATGCGATCTGGGTTAAACGTATCATAAACCGCAGAGCCTTCTCGTAAAAACTCGGGATTACTCACCACATCAAACTCTGCTTCTCGCGCCGACTTCAGATCGCCATTGCTTCCCAACTCTTGCAGACGTTCACTGACTCCATCAAGAACAATCATCCGCACCCAGTCACCCGAACCAATGGGAACTGTGGATTTATTGACAATGACTTTGTAATTCCCATCCAGATGAAACCCAATTCCTTTCGCCACTGCTTCCACATAGCGCGTATCACTTTCACCATTAGGGAGGGCTGGTGTTCCCACAGCAATAAAGAGAATTTCACCATGTTGAACCCCTTTTCCTAAATCTGTAGTGAACTCTAAGCGACCTGCTTCAGTAGAAGCCTGCATTAGTTCGGACAGTTGCGGTTCATAAATTGGCGGTTGTCCGCCTTGCATTAATTTGACTTTTTCCGCGTTGTTATCAACACAAATCACATCATGACCTGCATAAGATAAACAAACGCCTGTCACTAAGCCAACATATCCCGTTCCAATCACACAAACACGCATAAGTAAAAACCCTTATTTTAGTTTTAGATTACCCTAATTCTTCCAATTTGATGCCAGTCGTTCGGTTATTTCTGAGTAACAGAATGGAAAGAATACCGATCGCGAAAATCCTCAATCAAGAATTCTAACCCAGTTTGAAGCGGAACACGCGGTTCCCAGCCTAAAATTTCTTTGGCTTTGGTAATGTCAGGTTGGCGCTTTCTTGGATCATCTTCTGGTAAGGGTTTATACGCAATTTCGAGTTCAGGATTAATCATATTCTGAATCATCTGCGCCAATTCGAGAATCGTATATTCTCCAGGGTTTCCTAAATTCACCGGTCCAATATAATCGCCATTCATCAAGCGAATCAACCCATCCACGAGATCAGAAACATAGCAGAAACTCCGAGTTTGCGATCCATCGCCATAAACGGTAATCGGTTCATTCCGCAAAGATTGCGCGACAAAATTACTCACCACCCGACCATCATTTTCTAACATCCGAGGTCCATAGGTGTTAAAAATGCGGGCGACGCGAATATCAACACCATTATCACGGTGATAGTCAAACGCAAGGGTTTCCGCAATACGCTTTCCTTCATCGTAGCAATTCCCACACAGAGCCACTTTCCCGTTCCGACGAACAAAAATCACATGGTTGGTAACATTCACACAATAAACATTTCCAGAATAGGGAATTTTTTCAGGAGGCGTGAGTGCTGCTTCAATGGGATTACGAATGTTAACACAGTAGAGATCGCGATTATACTTAGCATGAGAAGAGATATTAGCAGCAAAACCACACCTTAACGCTAATTCTTGAACATCATCTGCAAGTTGTTTCGATTTAGTGTAATAGCAGTAAGCATCTCCCCGTGGTGAACCATCTCCTAGCAATAACGCATCAAGAAGAATACGAGACTGACGAGGAGATAAGCGGAGATATTCCCGAGGAATATATTTATCTCCTGATTTGCCAAGGGGTGACAAAATATTTGCCAACTGTTGAGAACAAATTCGGAATTGGTGATGATCGGATTGGAAGAATTTAAAGCCCATTTTTTGCAAACATTGAGCTATTCTTTCTCGTTTTTCAGGATTTTCTTGGGCGATCAGGATATTGTAATCAGCAACATTATAATTGCGACCATTAACCACTCTCTCCCGCCGGCGAACATGAACACATCCTTCTGAAATATAATATCCGAGAAATTCTAACCAAGTATCCATTGCAACTTGGGGAACATTGATCTTCGCGTTACGTGGGGGAGATTCTAGAGTAAACCATTCTTGTTCTTCACCACTAAAAGTTCCACCCGTTAAGACTTTCCAAGCGTTCCAATGTCTAGATTCATCGGCTTGCAGAAATCTTAATTTTCCTGTTTTACTGCGAACATACATTTTATGATTGGGCGTAACACAGAAATCATATTTCCCATTGGCAAACCGCAAGAGATGTCCCACATAAGGCTGTACAATGTATTCATCTGGAACATGGTACTCTACCTGATTGTCAGGATTGAGAGTGGCAACAGGCACATCAGGAGATAATTCTGGAAAGGGAGTCCAACCTGTCGCTGTTAAAATTTCTGTTTCTCGATCATAGCAGCTACGAATTCCAGTACAACTCACATTTCCGCGATATTCTTCGGGTTGGGGATGCACTTCTGGGTCGCCATACACTTCTGAGGTGGAAGCCAGCAAAAACCGCGCCTTGACTCGTTTGGCTAACCCTAACATATGTAACGTTCCCATGACGTTAGTTTTAACCGTCTTCACAGGATTAAACTGGTAATGAATCGGAGAAGCGGGACAAGCCAGGTGATAAACTTGATCCACTTCTAAACGGATGGGTTCAGTAATATCGTGACGAATCGCTTCAAAATAAGGATTATTCAGCCAATGTTTAATATTATCTTTGCGTCCGGTGTAGAAGTTATCCAGACAAATCACTTCGTGTCCTTCCGACATTAACCGATCAATGAGATGGGAACCAATAAACCCAGCACCGCCAGTTACTAAAATTCTCATTTTGCCAACCGAATTACGATAAGTTTAATCTTAAATTACCCTTGTCTGGTTAGGATGTCTAGGGGAGTCGTCGTTAACTTTTTCTCTGAGAAAGGGTGGAAAAAGTATAGATGTATGAAAAAAGCTGACCATTTTATTGTCTGTGGGCTGGGGTCTCTCGGTCAACACTGTGTTGTCGCTTTAAGTAAGTTTGGGGTTAGCGTCACCGCGATCGAGCAGATTGAACCGCGACAATGGGACATTCCTCATTTACCAAGTTTATTAACGGATTTAGTCCTTGGGGATTCTCGAGATGCAGAAACACTAGAGGCTGCTAAAATTAGCCAATGTCTGGCGTTAATTATTGTCACTAGCAATGAACGGATTAATGCTGAAACCGCTGTATCCGCCCGTTCTCTTGCGCCTAATACCCGCTTAGTGATTCGTTCCGGACAAGAGAATTTGAATCAAATGTTAGGAGAACACTTAGGTAATTTTATCGCATTTGAACCGACTCAACTTTCAGCAGATGCCTTTGCTTTAGCTGCATTGGGAACAGAAACCCAAGGCTTATTTTATCTTGATCGAGGAAATGATGATGAAAAACAACTGTTTCATGTGATTAAGCGTCAGATTAAATCTACCGATCGATGGTGTAATCAAAGAACATTGCAAAGCCTAAATACACCAAGGCGAAAAGTTTTATCTTATCAACCTTTTTTTGCTTCAAAGTCCTCTAGTTTGTTCTACCATTGGTATCCAGAACAAATCGTAAGAGCAGGAGATATTATCACTTATGTTGAACTCCAAGATTTTTTAAATTCTGATTCTTTTTTGTTCGATTCTCAAGTCCAAACTCACAAAAATATTCAAAAAAAATTAACCGTTTCCTATGTTCGGAGAAAGTTGAAAAAGCTATACAACAAAATACTGAATTTACCCGTGCGAGGGGTTGCTTTTATTTGTGGAACGGTTGTAATTAGTTTAATTGCTGTTGGAACATTAGTTTTATCATCATTTTTTCCTGATGCAACCATTTTATCTTCTTTTTATGCCACCGTTGTTTTGTTATTAGGCGGGTATGCTGATTTATTTGGTGAAGTCGAGGCGAGTGATAAAATTCAGTGGTGGCTGCAACTTTTTAGTCTGAGCTTAACGATAGCAGGAACGGTTTTAGTTGGGGTTTTATATGCGTTAGTTACCGAATCACTTTTATCCTCTAAGTTTGACTTATCTCAACGTCGCCCTCCCGTTCCTGAACAGGATCATATTATCATTATCGGAATTCGTCGGGTGGGACAGCGAGTTTCTAGGATTTTACTCGATTTAAAGCAATCTTTACTAGGTGTTCCTTTAGATCCTGAGTTTGATCGTAATATCTTACCTGAAATTCCAATTTTATATGGAAGTTTGAAAGAATCTTTAGAAAAAGCGAATCTTAAAGGAGCAAAAAGTGTTATTGTTGGGACAGAAGATGAAATGTTGAATTTAGAAATTAGTTTGACGATTCATCGGATTAATCCTGATTGCCAGTTAATCATTCGGACATTTGAACAGCGATTAAGTGAAAGTTTATTACAGTTATTACCTAATGCAGGTGTATTATGCGCTTATGCGGTGGCAGCAGAAGCATTTGTAGGGTCTGCATTTGGAGAAAATATTATTGATTTATTCCGCTTAAATGAACAAAATGTATTAGTCACTGAATATAAAATAGAAGCGGGAGATACGTTAGATGGTTTATTATTAGCAGATATTGCTTATGGCTATAATGTTGTGCCAATTTTGCATCAAAAAGAAGGACAATCGGTTAAGTTGATGCCATCGGATGATATTTGTTTAGGGGTGCGCGATCGCGTGGTAGTGCTAACTACGATGAAGGGATTAAAAAGAGTCGAATCCGGTCAACTGAAATCTGGCAAAATTTGGCAAGTGGAAGTTCAAAAAGCCCAGAGTGCAGAAGCCTTATTTGAGGGAGGAAATATTTTAGTCCGAATTACAGGCTGTTCTTTACACGAAGGTCGAGAAATGATGAATGATTTACCGCAATTAATCCCAATGAAACTCTATTATCACCAAGCCCATCGACTAATTCGAGAATTAAAAAAAGTACGAGTGGAAGCTAATTTAGCTAAACAGTAGTTCTTTATAGCGCTAGGGAAGAGGCAATAGTTTATTATGAAAGGGGTTTAGCGATCAGTAATGTCCTAACCCAAGTTTGTAGTTCTTTACAAAAAATATAATGAGATATCAATGCGACCTCAAAAACGATTTGCTCAACATTGGTTAAAAAGTGAAAAGGCTTTACAAGAAATTATTACAGCAGCCCAGTTAAGCCCTGAAGATGTGGTTTTAGAAATTGGACCAGGAACGGGAATTTTAACCAAGGAATTATTAAAAACTGTCAAAAAAGTGAGCGCGATCGAGCTTGATCAAGCCTTGATGAAACATCTCCAAGAAAAATTTAGACAAAAAGACAATTTAATTCTGATTCAAGGAGACTTTCTTAAACTTGAGCTAGAGTCAATTCTGAGAGAAAAACCGAATAAAGTCGTTGCCAATATTCCTTATAATATTACAGGACCAATTCTTGAAAAATTACTCGGATCAATTGCTGAACCCAATAGAAAATATGATAGAATTATTTTATTAGTACAGAAAGAAATTGCAGAACGAATTTGTGCTGAATCAGGCTCAAAAACCTTTGGTGCATTATCAGTCAGGACTCAATATCTTGCTGAATGTGAATTAATTTCACTTGTTCCCGCTAAAGCCTTTTCTCCACCGCCAAAAGTTGATTCAGCGATTATTTCTCTCACCCCCCGTGTTTTTCCACAGTCTGCAACTTCTCCAAAGCTATTAGAAAAACTGGTTAAACTGGGCTTTGCAAACCGTCGTAAAATGTTACGAAATAATTTAAAGAGTGTGATTTCTCCAGAGGAGTTAGAAACAATTTTAAAAAAACTAGAAATTAGTTCCATGGTGAGGGCGGAAGCAATTAGCGTTTTTGATTGGGTTCGACTCGCAAATTGTGTCGAATTACGAATCCCCAGTCGAATCCGTTACAAACACAGTAGTACATAAATCTCCAATACTTCTTAAATTGGGATCACCTGCTAAATAACTAATTCCCCGATGTAAATGTAAGCGAAACTGCTCAGCAAGGGTTTCTGCATCTGTTCCCAGACCATCTTGATAACAGCGTTGTTTCAGCGCAAGAATAAACACATTGGACATTTCCCCCCCAAACACCCGCCAAGTTAGTTCTAGGTTGCTATCCGATGGAATGGGAACTGGTGACGGCTTCGTGGGTTCAGCGAGAGACCGACAAAACGCCCATCGGCAAAGAATATTCCATTGCTCGATTTTGGTATAACGTTTGAGTTTAATCAGTTGTTCCCGTCCGGTTTTAGATAGGCGGATACGTTCGAGGGGGGGTTCCATATTTTGGTTATTTGTTCTTCGTTCTTCGTTCTTTGCTAACTGGTCACTGGTTACTGATTTAACCAAGAACTAATGGTTCTAACCACATCAGCAATGGGGATGTCTTCGGAAGATTGGTCGGCGCGTTTGACCACTTCTACTTTTCCTTGTTTGAGAGAGCGTCCAGTCACGATGCGGTAGGGAATACCAATGAGATCGGCATCTTTAAATTTAACCCCGGCTCGTTCATCGCGATCATCGAGTAAGACTTCAAAACCCGCTTCGGATAACTGTTGGTAGAGGGTTTCGGCAGTTTCCGATTGTTGGCTATCAGTAATATTGGGAACAGTGATTACCACTTGGTAGGGCGCGATCGCGCTGGGCCAAATAATGCCGTTTTTATCATAGGATTGCTCCACCGCAGCTTGTGCTAAACGAGAGACGCCAATGCCATAACAGCCCATATACAAGGGTTTTTCTGCTCCTTGTTCGTTGGTATAAGTTGCCCCCATCGCTTCGGAATATTTCGTTCCCAGTTGGAAAATATGTCCCACTTCAATGCCACGGGCGGTTTTGAGTTGCTGATTGGGATCATGAACAGCGCGATCGCGCACTTGCGCTTCCCGCACATCCACCACTGTTTCTGGGCGAGTAAACTGTTCTCCCCAATTTGCCCCCACAACGTGATATCCCGTTTCATTCGACCCAGTAACAAAGTTTTCCAGATTCACTGCGGTTTCATCAATTAAGCGTAAAAACTTCGGTTCGACGGTCTGACTGCCTTGAATATAATCATCACTCAAATCAGGCGCAATATACCCCAAGGGTAAGGCTTTTGTTGCCCATTTTTTCTGGGCTTCCACATCAGGGACATTTAAGCCAATTAACGCTTGTGCGCCGTAAGTAGGGGCTAAACTAGCCAGGAAATTATTCAGTTTGACATCATTAACATCTTGATCCCCACGAATACTAACCAAGACTAAAACTTGTTTCTCGTTGTCATAAACCGCTTCGTAGAGAACATTTTTAACAACGGTTGTCGGAGAACAGCCTAAAAACTCGCAAAGCGTCGCAATGGTGGCGGTATTGGGGGTATCTCGTTTTTCATAAGTCGTGAAAGGAGACGGTTCCGCCTCTGGGGGAATCGAAACTGCTTTTTCTAAGTTGGCTGCATATTTCCCATCTTCGGTATAAAGGACTTCATCTTCCCCCGCATCAGCAAGCACCATAAACTCTTGCGATGCCGATCCCCCGATCGCGCCCGAATCAGCTTCGACGGCGGTAAAATTTAAGCCACACCGTCGGAGAATATTGGCATAGGCTTGACCCATTAAATTGTAGGTTTCCTTTAAACTTTCAGGATCAGCATTAAAGGAATAGGCATCTTTCATAATGAACTCACGACCGCGCATCAGTCCGAAACGGGGGCGAATCTCATCTCGGAATTTGGTTTGAATTTGATATAAATTTTGGGGGAGTTGACGATAAGAGCGAATACTATCCCGCGCGATCGCGGTGATTACTTCTTCGTGTGTGGGGCCCAGTCCTAATTGTCGCTCTTGGCGGTCGATGAGGGCAAACATAATCCCTTCTGCCTTGGTGTAGGTTTCCCAACGCCCTGATTCCTGCCATAATTCTGAAGGTTGCAATTGTGGCAGTAAACATTCTTGTGCGCCGGCGGCGTTCATTTCCTCACGAACAATTTGGGAAACTTTATTGAGAACACGCCACATCAGGGGAAGATAAGCATAGAGTCCACTGCCAATGCGACGAATGTAACCCGCTCGTAGCAAGAGTTGATGGCTCGGAATTTCTGCTTCGGCTGGGGTTTCCCTTAGTGTCACTAAGAGCATCTGAGACATCCGCATGGTTTGTTTTTCCTTAAATCAGTTAATTGAGTTTACGCTTAGGTTACTGTATCGCGTTTATCCTCTGAAAATTCCTAATCCCTCCACAATAGCATCACAACGTCATAGCATGATGTTAGCAAGGTAAATTGACACCGCCATCATTGGTTTCTTTTAGTAATTTCGTTAAAATTTAAGAGCTTTTCACCGAATGCTGCTTTCTATGAACAAACGTTTTACCTCAGCAGTTTTTTTGCTTGCAGGACTCTTTTTTCCGACCTCGGTTTCGGCTCAATTTATAAGTAATGAAAACAGTTGTCCCGCCCCGATTCTTTCTCGGCTCGATCGTCACCAAATTCAGGCGGGTGAAACGGTGGAAAGTATTGCTCAACAATATAACTTATTACCAGAAACGTTAATTCGTCTCAATCCCAGTTTGCAACAAGATACACTTCCAGTCGGGACAGAAATTTTGATTCCCCCCTTTAATGGGGTGCGCATTGAAGTCCCAGCAGGGACAACTTGGGAAGATTTAGAAACCGCTTATGGGGTGCGTGCAGATGTGTTATTTGAACTCAATGGCTGTGCTGCACAACCAAAAGTTGTTTTTTTACCGGGTGTTGCTTGGCAAAGTGAAGACCCGAAAGCGGTTTACACCTATACTGGGCTTACTCATTATCCCCTCTCACAGTTGGGAGAGATCCTGCTAGATTATGGCTGGTATCAGAACCCTGAAATCCAACAACGCAGTTTACACAGTGGAATTGACCTCAGCGCACCTGTAGGAACGTCTGTATTAGCAGCAGAAGCAGGAACTGTCACCTTTGCTGGACAACATCCCATCTATGGCAATTTTATTATTATTAGCCATCCTGGAGGGAAACAAACCCGCTATGGTCACTTAAAAACGATCGCGCTGCAAAATAACCAAACCGTAACCGCGGGACAAACCATTGGTACAGTGGGCACAACTGGAAAACCTCATGCTGCCGGTCCCCATCTGCATTTTGAAGTCCGTTATAAAACCGCCCAAGGCTGGGTTGCCCAAGATCCAGAAATTCATCTCAGCGCCATTTCCAAATAATTAATCTTCTAGCTCTTTAAAAACTCTCGAATTAAGGCTTGTTGATGCAAAATTCGATGTTCTAACTGGTTGGCAATTCCAGCCTCATATCCGCCACTTTCGTACCCTTTTTGCACCATTTCTGTTACTGCCATGTCCTCTTTCATAAACGCTGCAAACTCTTGAGATAACTCTTCAGCAGGAGGACTAAAATTAGGAATCCCATAAATTTCTAAATGAACTTGACAGGAATGAACCGTTAACGGATCAATGCGAATCCAAGCCAAAACACCATTGGGTAAAGCTAAGAAATGTAAGTTTGGAAAAATACCATAGGTAAAGAAACCATTACGGGCTTTTTCCGAGGGAATGGTGTCTAAAATCGGATGATCTTTCCGCCATTGTGCTGTGGTTGGGGTGTAGAGTAAATTGACATAAGTATCAAAATAATGTTCATAATAACGGACTGCCCCTTGTACTTTATTTAAAGTATTGCGATGGACAATGGGAACATGATAATCACATAACGTATTGTCATGATAAACCTTCCAGTTACAAGCAACTTCATCGGTTTGTTGAACCAATTGTTTGGTTTCTGGGAGTCGATAGCCTTGAATCGTCTGTGGAATGCTGCCCAGAAATGTTTTTAGATCAGGGACATTAGGATTAAAAGAAACAAATAAAAAACCTTCCCATATTTCACAACGAACCGACTTTAAAGGATAATCTTCGAGTTTAAAAGTTTCTGGAAATCGTTCTTGGGATGGCGTTCCCATGAGCTTTCCCTCTAAACTATACACCCAAGCATGATAAGGACAGACTAATTGTTTCAGCGACTGTTGTCCTGATTCTGAACATAGTAGGGAAGCACGATGAGGACACAAATTATAATAAGCTCGGATGGAATATTCTTCAGTTTTGATCAGTAAAATACTGGTATCAGCAATTTCAGTAACGAAAACATTATTATCATTGAATAACTGGTCAATATCGCCAACATAAACCCAAGTTTGACGAAAAATCTTTTCTTTTTCTTGAGAAACTAACTTAGGATTCGTATAGAAATCGGCGGAAAAAAAGTGCTGTAAATGGTTGGGTGCTGCTCCTAAATCGGGGGTCATTTTGCTAAAATTTCTTGCTCAACACTATTCTGTTTAAGAAGTTGGGTGATTTTTTCCCGATACTGTTGAAATTCCGAAAGGGCTTTGACATGATAAGAGCCTCTTTCTATTTGATGCTCGGGTAGATTAATTTTAACTTCTTCTTGGACAGTACCAGGACGCGCACTTAACACATAAATTCGTTGGGCTAAAAAAACCGCTTCTTCCACATCATGAGTAATCATTAAAATCGTTGTACTGGTGCGTTGCCAAATATCTAATAAAAACTGTTGCATGGTTTCTTTAGTTTGCACATCTAACGCCCCAAAAGGTTCATCCATCAGTAAAATTTTCGGTTCACAAGCTAAGGCTCTAGCAATGGCAACTCGTTGTTTCATCCCACCAGAAAGGGCTTTTGGTAGCGCATCTTTAAACTGAGTTAAACCCACAACATTGAGATAATAAGAAATGCGATCTCTGCGTTCGGCGCGAGGAACTCCTTGTAACTTTAAACCAAATTCGACATTTTTAGCGACATTCAGCCAAGGATAAAGGGTGTAGCGTTGAAAAACCATCCCGCGATCGCGCCCTGGTCCAATAATAGGAATATTATCAACAGTAATTTCTCCAGAGGTGGGATAATCTAACCCTGCAATTAAGCGTAATAAGGTTGATTTCCCTGAACCAGAAGCACCCACAGCACAAACTAATTCTCCGCTTTCAATATGTAAATTAATATCTTTCAGGGCGAGAAACTTACCTTGTTTGGTGGGAAATTCTTTATAGAGATTTTTAACTTCTAAGTGCATAATTTTAATTTTATGTAATCCTTAAAATGCCCATTTACAAAACAGTCTTAATGAAGCACGAAAGGAGAGATCAATCAGGAATCCAATTAATCCTAAAACAATCAAACAAGCAAAAATTTCATCAGTTTTTAGAAACTTCTGCGCCAGTAAAATTCGTTTTCCTAACCCTTGTTCAGCAGCCACTAATTCCGCAACAATCACTAAATTCCAAGAGGTAGCAATATTAATCCGAAAGGCATCAATAATATTGGGAATCACATAAGGGGTAATGACCTGAAATAAAACTTGCCACCGTAACCCACCTAAAGTGTAAGTCGTTTCAATTAACTCTTTCGGAACAAACTTCACCGCATCCATAATCATCAGCACATTAAAGAAAATGGTGCCAATAAAAATCAGTAAAATTTTCGGTTCTTCCCCAATGCCTAAATAAAGAATAAGTAAGGGAATAAAAGCGGGGGCGGGCATATACCGTAAAATGCCAATAATCGGTTCAAATAAAGACCGAATACTGGCAAAAGCCCCCATGCCAATACCAATCGGGATCGCAATTAAACCAGCTAAGAAAAATCCCCCCACCACTCGTAAAAAACTGGCAATGGTATCTTGAATTAAATATCCTTTTTCCCACAACCGACCAAAGGCTTCTCCCACTTGTAACGGACTTGGCAGAAACACATCCTCGACTCCTCCAAAACTAGCTAATAACCACCACAATGAAAATGGAATCACCACAGAAATTACCATTAAAGCCCACTGTAAAGGCTGCGGGATATCTTCAGCAATGCGCCAGAATATTGTTGGAGGCAATCCTTGCGTTTGACCGTTATTTTTGAGGGCTTTTGACATAATTAATCTTTACTGGTTTTCCGCATAGGTTTTAACAAAACTGTCATTCAGTAAATTGCTTAAATCAGGTTTTTCGGGAATAAAATCAACGCTAACCATAAAATCAGCCATTTCTTGGGCAGCATAAGGCATATATTTCATCGTATCGCCCTCACTAAATGCTTCCAGATTATCTTCCAAAGTAAACATTTTTGTTCCTTCTTTAAATAGCTGCAATTCTTCTGTGGTGACATCGGCACGTTGCGCCATAATTTCGTCAGATCGCGCGGGATTATTTTCCATAAATGCTAAGACATCAAACCAAGTATTTACTAATGCTTGAACTTGGTCAGGACGCTCATCAATTAGTTTTTGGCTGGTCACTAATAAATCTGGAATTGCCCCAGGAAACGCAGCGGAAGTAATTAATTCATGACTCCCTTCTCGTTTTAGCGCAGTTAACCAAAAGGGAGGAAATGCACCCACTGCATCCACTTGTCCAGCTGCAAACGCAGCAGCAGCAGCCCCAGTTTCTAAGTCAACAATATTGACATCACTGCGGGACATTCCTTCTTCTTCTAACGCTAAAGACAAGAGAAAATCATCAACAACTCCTGCTTCCACGGCAACATCTTTTCCTTCTAATTCTGGAATCGATTGGATTTCTTCAGCAGCAATAATTTTGTCATTTCCGGCGGAGTTATCATTGACTAAAACGACAACTTCCCCATTAACCGCATCTTCTACAAAAGAAACCGTATCATTCAAAGTTTGACAGTTGGCATCGAGTTGTCCAGCTGCGAGGGCTTCCATGGAAGCTAGATACCCATCAAACCATTGCAGTTTGACATTTGCCCCATTTTTCTCAAATAGACCTTCTTCTTGCGCGATCGCCCAGGGCCACCAACCTGCCCAATTACTATACCCTAAAACAACGGGTTCACTGCTCGCTTGATTCCCATTAGAATTATCTGTAGTGGGGGAATTATTACTCGTATTACAACTGACAGCTAATAATAAACTGAGACAAAATAAACTCAACTGTGTTAAGAATTTGGGTAACTTCATAATCCTTTTTTCTTAATGAACAACAACGGGAACAGTTACTTGCTGCTGCACCCAATTGAACCAACGATCTAATCCTTCTCCTGTTTTTGCCGAAACAGGAATAATTGTGACATTCGGGTTCATTTGGCGGACATTATTTTCAATGCGTTTAATGTCAATTTCTAAATGGGGGGCTAAGTCCATTTTGGTCACTAACAGACAATCCGCTTCTTGAAACATAACCGGATATTTGAGGGGTTTATCTTCCCCTTCGGTAACACTAAGAAGCGCAACTTTTGCGTGTTCTCCTACTTCAAATTCAGCAGGACAAACTAAGTTGCCAACATTTTCAACAAAGATTAAATCAAAGTCTTGGGGATTATAATTATGTTGAAGCTGATGTAACCCACCGGCGACCATTTTGGCATCCAGATGACAAGACCGTCCGGTATTAATAGCAATAATCGGAACATCATATTGGCGGAGTCGTTCGGCATCTAATTCTGTGGTCATATCTCCTTCAATAACCGCCAGTTTCAATGCAGGCGATAATTGAGAGAGCGTTTTTTCTAAGAGAACCGTTTTTCCTGCCCCGGGACTACTCATTAAATTTAAGCAAATAATTCCCCAAGCATCAAAATGGTCTCGGTTATGATCGGCTTCGGTTTGGTTCGCGTGAAGGAGATTAACGCCTAAGGCTGCATCGAAGGTTTGGTGCATTTTTTTAGGTCAAAAAGTTTCTAAACAGCAAGTGATTCTTGGGTCGTGTATTCAATGTGATCAATTTTTAATTCTCGTCCAGACCGAATATCTTCCATGGGAGAATGACAAGTGGGACAAGCATAGTGTTCACCATATTTTGGGAAATATTCTTGTTGACAAGGATGACAAAATGCAATGAGCGGACTATTTTGAATAACCAGTTCTACCCCTTCTAAAAAAGAGTTCTGGGTTTGCACTTCAAAGGCAAACTGGAGACTAACTGGTTCTACACAAGTAAACTCTCCAACTAATAGATGAATCTTCTGGATCTGAGGAGGACTGGGTTGTTGATGCCACCACTCTTTTACCGTTTGAATTAAGGCTTTTGTCATGTCTGTTTCGTGCATTTGCCAGTCTCCTTATTTACTGCCAATAATCGGCGGTTTCTTGCGCTTCTTCATGAATATAAGTAGGCTTTTGTTCACGAGGAAGTTGTCCGGAAAGCACTAAATGAGCCATGGCATCACAAATCACTCGCGTTGCCATTAAAGCGGTCATATCACTGACATCATAAGGAGGAGAAACTTCCACCACTTCTAATCCACAAACTGGAGCTTGCTGCACAATTTTTCCTAATAAATAAAGGGCTTCTCGGGGTAATAAACCACCCGGTTCGGGCCAACCCGTACCGGGAACAAAGCCAGCATCAATACAATCAATATCAAAGCTAATATAAACACAATCCGTACCATCTAAAGCCCGTTCCAAGGCAAAATCTACCGCAGCATCTAAGCCCATTTCTGTAATATCGGTAACGGTGAGAATATTGGTTTCTCGTTCTCGACAAACTTTGACCCCTTGGCGAGGCACTTGCCAACCCCCAATTCCCAGTTGAACCAGATTTTTTGCTGGGGCATTTTTAATATTTGTCGCATGAAACCAAGGGCAAGTGTGCATCCGTTCATCAAGGTCACTTTCTTGGGTATCCACATGACGATCAAAGTGAATAATTCCGACTTTTTTATCTCCTAAATGACGACAAACCCCGCGCACTGTTGGAAAACCAATGGAGTGATCGCCCCCTAAAATAATCGGCAGCGCCCCCGATTTAAAAATATGGGCAATGCCTTTAGAAATTTGGTCAAACGACTTTTCATTATTGCCTGGAATCGTAAAGATATCCCCGACATCACAAAGGGTAATTTGTTCTCTTAAATCAACGCCCAGTTCAAAGTTATAGGGGGTATAAAGGGCGGAAATTTTACGGATGCCTTGGGGTCCGAAGCGCGTTCCAGGGCGGTAGGTAGTGCCAGAATCATGGGGAACGCCGACAATGGCGACATCATAGTTCCCAACTTGTTTGACATCTTCCACGTAAGGGGCTTTCAAAAAAGTGTTAATTCCTGCGTAGTGTGGCAGTTCACCGCGAGAAAAAGTGGAAATGCTGCGATCGCGAATACTATCGGCTGCTTCTAAACCGTAGTCTAACCCTTGGGAGACTTCTTGTTGCCACCCTGTTAAGGGGAGTTGACTTTCTTTTTCTAAGGCGCGGTTAGCTTCACTGGGTTGATTTTGCTCACTCATTTATGGCGAATTCCTCCTAAAATACAAAAAAAGGAGACCTCTCAACAGTGATCACTGTTATTGAGACCTCCCGGGCTTTTGTCCCGCCGTGTTGCTCTTTCAATTTGAGAGAGCCCGCTTCTCTTGGACCAGACACCACGCTAGCAGCGCGATCGGAACCCTAGAAGCATTTGATGGTATTAAATTAATTTAATGTCTAAGTTTTATTGTGAAGGAGAAATTGAGAAGATACAGTAACATCCGCTACCAAAGTATAAAACCGCAGCTAATCCGCCTTGACCAAATAAAGCCTAATGCTCGCTAGATTGCCGAGTTTTCAGCCAGTTTTGGAAGGCTTCGGGTAAGTGAGTTCTGTCTAAAAAGGCGTGCAGTTCTTCCCCTTCTAGGGTTTCTTTTTGCAAGAGAACCTGAGCCGTTTCTTCGAGTAACTCCCGATTGTACTCTAGAATGCCTTTTGCGACATGAAGTGCGCCATTAATCAGCCCTTGCAGTTGGTTGTCAATCATTTCTGCGATTTTAGGACTCACTTGGCGACGAGGGTTCATATAATCCTCTAGGAATTGTCCTTTGATTTTTTCATAAGCAACCGGTCCGAGTTCATCGCTCATTCCGTAAAGGGTAATCGCTCGCTCTGCTAGATCCGTGGCTTTTTGAATATCATCGGCTGCTCCCGTTGAGATTTCGCCAAATACAAGCTGTTCCGCAGAGCGTCCACCGAGTAAAGTGGTGAGTTGCCCGCGAATTTCACTTTCACTGAGCAAGAACCGATCTTCTTCCGGAAGCTGCAAGGTATATCCTAATGCTCCTGTCCCGCGTGGGACGATGGAAATTTTTTCCACTGGGTTGGCTCCAGGCATTAGACTGCCAACGATCGCGTGACCGACTTCATGATAAGCGACAATCTGTTTCTCTTTTTCACCAAGGACTCTTGACTTTCTTTCTAAACCAGCAACAACTCGCTCGATCGCGCTGTTAAAATCAGCAAAGGTTACCGCTTCCCGTTGATTTCGGGCTGCTAATAAAGCAGCTTCATTGACTAAGTTCGCTAAATCGGCACCGGCAAACCCCACAGCCCGGGCAGCAATCTTTTCTAAATCCACATCATCCGCCAGTTTGACTCCTTGAATATGGACTTTGAGAATTGCTTCTCGACCTTGTTTATCAGGACGATCTACCACCACTTGCCGATCAAAGCGACCAGGACGCTGCAAGGCTGGATCTAACACTTCTGGGCGGTTGGTTGCAGCTAAGATAATCACCCCTGTATTTGCCTCAAAACCATCCATTTCTGAGAGCAATTGATTCAGGGTTTGTTCTCGTTCATCATTAACCCCACTATAGGGACCCACTGCTGCTCGTGACTTACCGAGAGCATCCAATTCATCAATAAAGACAATACAAGGTGCTTGATGTTTGGCTTGTTCAAAGAGATCCCGCACCCGAGAAGCACCAACCCCCACAAATAACTCATTAAATTCTGATCCAGAAATGCTAAAGAAAGGAACTCCTGCTTCTCCAGCTACTGCTCTGGCGAGGAGGGTTTTTCCCGTTCCAGGCGGGCCCACCAGTAAAACCCCTTTGGGAATTTTTGCGCCCAAACGAATATAGCGTTCCGCCCGTTGGAGGAAATCAACAATTTCTTCCAGTTCGGCTTTGGCTTCATCCACACCCGCCACATCATTAAAAGTAACCCCGGTATGCCCTTCTGAATAAACGCGAACTTTGCTTTTACCAATGGTGAGCGCAGCTGGACCTTCCCCTTGCCCACGGCTAAAAAGCCACGCCCAAATCCCCAAGAACAGCAGAGGAGGTAAGACCCAAGATAAAATATTCCCCAACCCTTCCCAGTTACTGGGAGGAGGCGCAGAAAACTCAACCTCATGTTCTCGTAAAATCTGAGGTAGTTCTAGATCCATCGCCACGGGGGTTGTGGTGAAAATGGGCGCTTCCTTCTCTGAGTCCGATTTCAGAACATATTCAATGCGGTCGGGACTGATGGTGGCTCGTTCGACTTTTCCCGCCTGAACATCTTGAATAAATTGGCTATAGGCAACTTCTGGCGGTTGTGACTTCAAAACCGTTGCGAAGAGAAAATTAATTAAGAATAATAGCGTCAGAAAAATTAAGAAGCTATCGCCAAACTGGCTCGGTTTTGGCTCTTTGCGCGATCGCTGCGTTTCAGTTTCGATTGGCATCGCTCAACCTCCCACTATCAATTATCCCAGTGAGGAGTAATCAACGATTGTGCCTGAAACTGATGAGAAAATGATTACTCCTGTTGGGTTTTCCCTTCTAACTTGATTGTAAGCAAATGAGGGAAGACATCGGAGTAGGAAGTGAGTAGGGAAAACAGCACTCAACCGACTGAGAAAACACGACTTTTTGATCTCAAAATCAAAAGAATTTGTTTTTTCTAATCGAGATATTTCTTTAGATAAGGGGAAAAGACTTCGTAGATTAAGGTTAACGGTTGTCCGTTATGCCAAAACAGATAATGTCGTCCCCAAAATGGACCCGTTTGTTGAAAGGCGTTTTCTAGTTCTGGAGAATGCCCGTAATAAATGCCTTGAATATCGCGATACAGTTCGGTGTGGAGTCGAGAGAGATTATCCCAAATCGGTAAAGCACGGTTTTGTAAATATTCATCCACTTCTTGCGCTTTCCACCAAGAAACGGCATAGGCGAGACGTTGACCGGATGCAGTGCGTAACCAAACTTGACGACGGAGGCGTGGTTCAGGAACCGCTTCTATGCCAACTGGTGCGCGATCGCGCTGATTACCAATGGGTGACATATCAATGACATCCACTTCAATCGGTTCTCTTGTCAGTAATCGTAAATGACGAGTGGGAGACCCATCTCCGAGGAGTAAAATCTGCCAAGCAGGGGCAAGTTGTTCATGAGGAAGTCCCGTTTTAACCACGTCTTCCCCCCCTTGCCAAAGCGGATCGAGGGCGTACCAGTTCGTTTCTAGAGTGGGAGTCGGTTGCCAGTTCAAAATGCCAATTGATCTCTTTTACAAAACTTAATCTCTTTTCCTATCATAACGGGTCTTGGTCATTGGTCATTGGTCATTGGTCATTTGTTCTTGGGTCACTGCTATAACGCTGAGCCACATGCAGCGAAATTACTAATTATTAATTATAAAAAAGCTGCTCACTGCAAGTGCAATGAGCAGCAATAATGCGGATGGCGAGACTCGAACTCGCAAGGCGTGAGCCACACGCCCCTCAAGCGTGCGTGTCTACCAATTCCACCACATCCGCAGGGATGTCAGCCTTTTTTTTGAGACCTTTATGACTATAACACATCAATTCTGGTTTTGGGAAGGATCAATCTGCAAAGTTTCTTTATTCCTTGTCTAAATTTGTGTTCCCCTCTTCGGATATCCTAGTAAACGGCGATAATCATAAAAATTTTTAGGAGTCACTATAAATGGTTGGTATCATCAAAAATCTCTTTGGTGGGAAAGATAACTATTACGCAGAATTAGACGAAGACCAAGAACCTGCAGCCAGCGCAAGTCAGCAAACACAGCAGTCGCAGCCTGAACCCTCTCCCCAAAAGACAGAACAACCGAAGGCGGAAGCAACTGCGACTCAATCTCAAAGCGCACCCGCACCGTCAGTTCCCTCACAGCCTACACCTGTTCCCCAAAGTCAGACGACCGAAAAAGATCTCTTAACTGGAGAAACCTTCGCGCCGACTTATCTGATTCCGAAGCCCACAATCCCTCGCCGTCGTCCTGGGGTGAATATGGGTCAATTTATGGATATGGCGCGGGATATGAAAACTCCTCGCAATCAATAACGATCGCGCCAAGCGGTAAGCAAGGTAACTGGATTCAAGGGGGATAAGCGAGTCAGATGGGCAAAATTTAACGATCGCGCAATTTGAACTTGCAAAACGCGATCGCGCCACTGATTTTCCCTTAACCATTGCCTTGCGCTTTCTAAATTTTCTAGGGTAGCAAGGGCAAAAACCATCCGACCGTTCACCGCTAACCTTTCTTCACAAACGGTTAGAATCTCGCTCATCTTCCCGCCACTTCCACCGATAAAAATACGGTCTGGGGTTTGTGATGGGGGAAGTTGATCAGGGGCTTTCCCTTGAATCGCAGTAACATTTGTAACAGCGAGGCGTTCACAATTCTGATTTATAAGAGAAACGCCCATCGCTGTTTTTTCGATAGCGTAAACTTGCGAGGTGGGAAACAATCGTGCAATTTCAATAGCAACTGCACCGGTTCCTGCGCCAATATCCCAGATGATTTGTTGGGGTTTTAAGGCAAGTTCAGCTAAAATTAAGGGTCTAATTTCTCGCTTCGTCATTAACCCAGGGCGGTCTGGAAAGCTGAGAAAGGTTTCATCACTTAAGCCCAAACTAGGGAGTTCTTCTAAAGAAGGAAGTGGAGATTCTTCTCGAATTAAAATAACAACATTGAGCGGGGAAAATTGAGATTGTTTAACGGTTTCTAAGTCCAAACATTGACAGTTTTCTTCCTCTCCTTCTAGGTTTTCACAAATCCAAAACTGATAAGAAAAAGGCAGATCAAGAGCGGTTATCAGTTGCGCGATCGCGCTGGGATTATTTTCAGCATCTGTCAGAATGCCAATCTTTTCATCTCCTCGTTGAATCGCCTTTACTAAAGCCTCGGTACTGCGCCCATGGGAACTAATCAAAGTTGCATCTTGCCAAGGAATTTTGATGCGATTAAAGGCAAGTTGCAGGGAAGATAAATGGGGATGAAAGACTAATTGTTCTGGGGAAAAATGCTCTAATAACAAACGACCTAAACCAAAAAATAATGGGTCACCACTAGTGAGAATCACTATATTTTCTGCTGGTTCGAGATAAGTTTTTATTTGCGCGATCGCGCTTTGTAAATTCCCCAGTTTGATTGGAATTACATCTTGATCCGAACAATAACTGAGTTGACGCTCACTCCCCACTAAAACCGTTGCTTCCTCAACAATTGCTCTGACTTTTTCTGTTAATCCCGCTTTCCCTTCTAAACCAATTCCAACCACATGAAGAAGCGGTGATTGCTTAATCATTTTCCTCTGCACTTAACACCAATAACGCATTCATGATCGCCCCCGCAACCGCCGATCCCCCTTTGCGCCCATCTACTCGAATTTGAGGCACAGATGTCTCGGCGAGGGCTTGTTTCGACTCTACCACCGAGACAAACCCCACTGGTGCGCCAATGACTAAACTGGGGTTTGCGCTTCCTTGCGCGATCGCGTCACATAGGGCTAATAGTGCAGTGGGCGCATTACCAATCACATAAATTCCTTGGGGATAATCGGCGATACAGTTGCGTAAACCCGTTTCCGTGCGGGTTTTCCCCTCGGGAACAGTTTTTGCAGCGTCTAGGGCGCAAATAATGGGGTTATGAGACGTTTTATTCACCAGCCCCTGAATCCCCTTTTGTACCATTCCTACATCGACAATAATCGGGGTTTGATTTTGAATAGCTGTAATTGCCTTTTCTACAGCGCGATCGCTGAAATAAAACAGCTTTAAAAACTCAAAATCTGCCGTTGCATGAATTGCCCGCCGAACGACATGATATTCTTCCCGTGAATAAGAATGTTTTCCTACTTCTTGATCAATAATCTCAAAGCTAGCTTCAACAATCGGATGATTTAAAGAGATTTTCTTCATAATTTGAAACTTAAATTAGAAGAGACAAAGTAACACAGTGACTAACTTTACACTTCCCAAATGACTAGTGACCAATGACCAATGACTAATGACCAATGACTAATGACTAATGACCAATGACCAATGACTAAAAAATATTACTTTTCCCCAAAGGTAATCGCTGGAAAATCGTCTTCTCGTTTAAATGAAGTCATATCAGAAAACTTGCGTAATTCTGCACGATAAACCGTCAAAATTTTCGGATCAGCTTCTAGCCATTGATCATTAATTGCGGTTAAAGTAGTACAAATTTCATCCCGTTTTTCTGCTGCAGGAACTTGTCCAAAATAGCCTAAAGTTACATGAGCTAAGAAATGATAATGCTGTTCTAAACCGAGAGATAATAAACCTTGGTTTTGATAAATCGCACGGCGCAGTTGAATCAGTTGCTGATAAGAATTTTCGTCTTTCGGTAGCAACCCAACCACGATCGCGCGCGGACGAATAATTAACCCTAAAAGCTGCCACTGTAAAGGTTTAGCCACATAAGTTTCTTTTTGATATTGCTCAAAACTAGCTGCAATTTGGTTTTGTAGTTGGGTTTCAAAGTGAGGATTTTTCTCAACTGCCGTTTTAAATTCATCTCCCCAAATTAAATCCGCGAGAGTGACATGAAAACTGGGAGGCGGAACGGGTAAAATAAAGTCTTGGGGGAGTTGACTTAATAACCGTTTCTGGGTTTGCGCTAAGTGGTGATAGAATGAGTCATTTGCCCCATCATCTTCATAAGGAGGCGTAACGACACTATACCCTGGAAAAGGCTGTGCTTCTACTCTGCCCTGTTCATCCCGTTGGAACTTTGGGGATTCTTGAATATTCTTTAACTGTGTCGGATACAGACTCGGCTGGGATAATCGTCCGACTTGTTCGACATACTTTTGATAGGCTTCGTCCAAGGCTAATTGATCTCCTACTAACCCTTATATCACCACAATAAAGGAAAAAGTGACTGTTTACCAATTTTTTGTCCTTCGTCCTTTGTCCTTTGTCCTTTGTTATTTAATAATACTGTTTCTAAAAAGTTAAGTTACAGTTGATCCCCCCTAACCTCCTCACGCTTGGCTCCGGCTTCGCAAGGTTAGTTGATCGAAATGGTATAACGAATGACAGGCGTTCCATGGAACATCTCTACCTAATGACTAATGACTAATGACTAAATTATGCCAATCTACTTTTTTTGGGGAGAAGATGAATATCGTTTAAATCAAGCGGTGACGGCTTTGCGGGAAAAAGTGGTTGATCCGCTTTGGGGAGAGTTTAATGAAGATGTGATTGCTGGGGATAAACCAGAGGCGGTAACAGAAGCTCTGTATCAAGCCTTAACGCCTCCATTTGGGGCGGGAAGTCGTTTGGTATGGGTTATGCAAACCACTCTAGGTCAACGTTGCTCTAGCGAGCTCTTATCGGAGTTAGAGCGCACATTCCCCCAACTTCCTGAAACGTCTCATCTTCTCTTGACCAGTGACAAAAAGCCCGATGGACGCTTAAAGTCAACGAAACTTCTAAAACAATATGCGGTCATTAAAGAGTTTGCAGTGATTCCGCCGTGGAAAACTGACCAGCTTTTAGCGCAAGTGGAAACCGTTGCTCAAGAAAAAGGGGTACAACTGACGACATCCGCTAAGGAAAGGTTAGCCGAGGCGGTTGGGAATAATACGCGGTTGTTATCTCAGGAATTAGAAAAACTGTCTCTTTATGCAGTGGGAAAAAATGTTGCTCTTGATGACAGCGCGATCGCGCAACTGGTGAGCGCTAGCACCCACAATAGTTTACAATTGGCAAAAGCCATTAGTCAGGGCAATACAAACCAAGCGCTACAGCTTGTCACTGATTTATTACATCGCAATGAACCTGCTTTAAAGATTGTTGCCGTGTTAGTGGGACAATTTCGGACCTGGTTTTGGATTAAACTGAAAATGGAACAAGGAGAAAGAGACAACCAAGTGATTGCAAAAGCAGCAGAAATTAATAACCCAAAGCGAGTTTATTTTTTGCGTCAAGAAGTACAGTCACTTTCGGTTCAGCAATTTTTAAGGGCTTTCCCTCTTCTTTGCACCCTAGAAACCAATCTTAAACGCGGACACCCCCCAGAAATGACCCTGCAAACCCACATCATTCAACTCTCTCAAGTGTTTCAAAGCAGTTAGTTATTTGTTCTATGGGTAGTTGAGTTCTCCCGATCTCCCCTTGCTCACTTGCAGAAACTTTTTCAGGTTGCAAGTCGTCTCATAGCGAAGAATAGACAATTGTCTTAACAACAAGTTGATTTCGATCTATATTGCTCACTTATGACACGCCCTCACTCACACCTTATTCAAGTTATTTTGGTAACGAGTACCTTGCTTTTCTCCATGGATGGACTTGATATAATCAGCAACCGCTTGTTTGATGGGAAGCGATTGCAAGTTAGTGCGATTGCTCAAGCCCAAAATTACAGTGAGGAAACGTTAGAAAATTATGCTAGGGCTGTCCTCGCGATCGAGCCGTTGCGTCAAGAGACATGGCAGGAGATCCAAAGGATCTTAAACTCACAAGAGATTCCCAGCATTGCTTGCAATAGTGCAGACAGCTATGAAGATTTGCCCTCAGAAGCGCGATCGCTGATTGTGGATTACTGTAACGAATCCAAAACGATTGTGGAACAAAACAACTTAACCGTTTCAGAATTTAATCAGATTACTGCTGATGTGCAATCGAATGACCAACTGAAACAGCAAGTCCAAGCCAAAATGCGAGAATTGCAATAAAGGCTAAACAAAGGTTAACTCTCCCACCACCTCTAAGCGCTTAAATTCAGCAAGACTCATAAACTTTTCTGCTAAATTTTCGGACACACTGGGACTAATCCAACCCATCTGCATTAAAAGATGAATCGCTGTGGCATATTTGGCTCGTTTTGAGCCATCGAGGGCTTTAATTGCCAAGCCCATTCCTTCCCCAATCCGACCAATACACTGTACCCCTTCCGCGCCAGATTTACTGACTAATTCTCCATTACTGGCTTTCATCAATTCTGTATCAAATGAACCTTCTCCCGCAATCAGTTCAGGATAATGGGTCATCGCACGACTAATTCGTTCTAAATACAAGTCATCTCCAGAACACAGGTGAGCATATAAGGTCGCCATTTGGGAAAGCTGCATAAAGTAGGTGGGCGCACCACAATCATCCTGAACCCCGATAAACTCTGCACCAGGCATCTGTAACAACTCACCGACGCTTCTGAGAATTAATTCTTGGATGGGACTGCGATGGCGGAGATACTGACTCAGGGGCCAGCCATTTTGTTGGCAAGCAGCAAGCATTCCTGCGTGTTTTCCAGAACAGTTGTGTTCGAGAGGGCTGCGTTTTCCTTCAGGAATCGGACACCTTAAAGCAGTGGGTTCGATATCAGCACGCCAGAGAATATTAAAGACTTGTCGCGCTTGTTGTACGGTTCCTTGGTGGGAACTGCACATAATGGCAAGGTCTTTATCGGTAAGTTGAAATTGCTCAAATGCCCCACTCTTTACGGTTGGTAAGGCTTGAAAGGGTTTGAGAGAAGACCGAATAAAAGAAGCTGTTTCAGAATTACCAGCAAAGGATAAAATCCGCCCTCGATCGTCACAGACTAGGGCGTGAACTTGATGGAGAGATTCGACGATTCCTTCTCGCAGGAGATGAACTTCGACTTCTGGAGTGTGCGTCCGTTTTTTGCTCATAAATGATTGATCAATCTAGAAAAAAGAGGTAAGAAGTTGCCAGGCAGTCAAGTCGATCGCGCTGAGAGCAATCAAGAGTCCCACTGTCATCTGTAACCGTTGCAAGATGGGTTGAATCTGATAAGACACCACCAGTCGATCGCGCTCTAAAACTGCTTCTGGCTTTTCCCAAGTTTGTCCATCGTACCAGCCCGACTCTTCATAAGGAATCTCCGCTTTATGCAGACGAGTGCGAATATAAGACCATCCTAAGTATAATCTCACAACTATAAACACGACTAATAAACTTGCTCCCAGTGCGCCACAGCAGAAAAACTCTAGAGGATGAGTCTGAATCGGAAAACTGGCTGCGGTGAGAGGTCCCGCCAACAGCCACCCCCAACCCCATGTCCAGAGCAGTTTGCGTAGATAAGCCCAGCGACCGAATGTCACCCAGCGAAAGGGCCAATCGGTTTTCAGTTGCTCATATTCATTCAGGGGGAGTTGTTCTGGGGGAACGGGACAAGGCTGAGACGAGGATAAATCTCTCATGCCACTTAACCTGCTTCTGCTTGTTGAACGGTTTCAAAATCAATGCGTTTGGCGTGTCCCCAAAAGGCTTCAATTCCATAAAACTCTCGCTCTTCTGGGAGTAAAATATGAGCAATTACATCGCCATAATCGAGTAAAATCCAGTTCCGTTCCTTTTGTCCTTCTGTGCGTACTGGGGCAGCATTAAATTGCTGTTCGACTGTATCTTGGATGGCATCAGAAATCGCTTTGACTTGAGTGCGAGAGTATCCTGTACTGATCACGAAGTAATCGGCAAGGTAGGAGACATCCACCACTTCTAAAAGGACAATATCTCCAGCTTTCCGACTATCTGCAGCGTGCGCGATCGTCCAGGCCAGTGTTTCTGCAGCAGCCAAGGTGGGCGTGTTGGGGGACGTTGGATTAGAATTAGGCTGATGATTCATGAAATACGTTTGAAGGTTTGCTTGCTGAGTCTGACAATATACTAAGTGAACTTACCCCTAAGATAGCGTGGATTCATTGAGATCGGGATTCAATGATAAACAGGGGTTAACATTTTTCGGCCTGCATTGCCCAGTTACGAGTGGCGACAGTTCGCGGATGGATGGGACGACCTTTTTTGATTAATTTTTTTATAGCAAGGTCACAGACTTGATAAACGCCACGATAGAGATTTTCTTGGGTTGCTTCCCGCATTGCGTTCAGTTCGGGTGTATCGCCACGATTCGGTTCCAGTTTGTCCGCCACAAAGACAATACAACTGGTTGGTGACATTTCCGCGTTCCCCAAGGTATGCTGCGCGATCGCGCTTAAAATTTCTTCATCTTTTACGGCAAAGGTTTCTTTGGCTACAATCGCACTGACATCGGCGTGTAATAAATGAGGGCGAACGGCGCAAATGCTATCAATGGTCACTCCTTTTTCCTGGGCGATGGTTAACAATTTATCCGCAGCAAAGTATTTCGCCAAATCGTGCATTAACCCTGCTGTTTGTGCTTTTTCTTCATCCACTTCATGACACTGGGCTAACTCTTGTGACATTTGTTCAACCCCTAAAATATGCTGCACCCGCGCCTTGGGAACATTGTGTTCTAACCATTGAATTACTGCTTCTCGATCAACAATCGAAATTTTGTTTGTTGTTCTTTGTTCTTTGTTCATTGTTCTTTGTTCATTGGTTTAAGGGCGAACAACCGTTTGTCCCTAGTGATCACTGTCTTTTTCCCAGTCGGGACAATGTTCATCTTCCCAACCATAGGGGTGCATCGCGCAAACAAAAAGGTTTTCCCCATAAATATAACCATGATAATGCCGACAGCCTTGACAGGCAGGATGGGTATTTTGATCAGGAGTTACTTTTGAGGTAATGACAAACTCGTCCTCATCTTCTAATTCTTCAATAAACCAATCGAAATCCGAATCCCATAAAACCCAAAGTTCTTCCCACTCTTGCCAAAACTCTTCTAATTCTTCGTGCAGTGTTGTTTCTACTTCTTGCACCGCTTCTTCCCAAGCTGAGGGAAATTCTGTGGTGAATTGTTCCAACTCCACAAAAAAGTTTTCGATTTCTTCGTTAACTGCATCGCAGAACGCAAAAAAGTCTTTTGTCCAATTATCCATCATGATTCAGTTTCATCGCTTCCAAGAATAACTAATTCGGGAATCAATTCCCATTCCTCTAAAGGAGACATTTCTGTTTCTGGTTTTGACCACACATATTCTTTCGTTTCGGTCGATGTTGAAGGGTTTGGGGGATTGTCGGGAAGGTTGGGTAAGGTGGGGGGCGTTGTCTTTTTCTGTTTTCGGGCTGTTGATAGTTTTGGGGGGAATATCCCTGGCGATCGCGCGGACGTTTCCTGAGAGACTTGATCGGTACTAGAAGATAACGGGGATAAGGGGGCGGGGGGATGAGACACTGCTGCTTCGCTAATTGCGCCGATCAAAATGGGTTCTAGTTTTTCCCAGTTCGCACTGACGGTAAAGGGTTGACGGGCGAAGATCGGGTTTTCACTTTGAGGGGTTGCTGCGGAAAGAATGATTTCTCCTTCTAAAAGATAACTGTCACAAGGAGAGGAAACGGTGAGGGAGTAGCAGAAGGTTAAGGGGAAGGGTTGATCCCGCAGGCGAGGGGATAATTCAGCAACGGTTTCACCTGTTCTCGGGTCGCGCAGGGAAATTTGCAAACACAGTTGCGGATGAGGGGGATGTCGTTGGGTGGTAATTTCTCCAGACAGAATGATTGGTTTGGAGGTTTCTGTGAGGAGAATTTCTTCGTCTAAATGGAGGGTGTAATCGTTGGGGGAAGATTGATCTTCTATTTCTAAGGAAGGGGTGAGGCTTGGGAAGAAATCATCCACAATGTCTTCTAACATCTGATCGGCATCTTCTAGTAAGCGCGATCGCAGTTCGCTCAAGTCTTCTTCTGGGGTTTCTGGGGTCTCTTCTGGCGGATCGGGGCGTTTGGCTAACTTTCCTTTGCTTTGAGAGGGGAAATGAACCGCAGCTTGTTCGAGGTTGAGGGTGACTCGTAAGGATAAGGTGATTTCCCAATGGTCTCCCATCAGTTCTGAGAGAATATCTCCTCGACTGTGTAGATCCCACATCCCAGGGCTTAGTCCGATCTCAGGAACTAAAATCGCAAATCCTGTTTCATCGAGTTGACAAGACTGTTGATAAATTTTTTCTCCATTGCGGAGACTAAGTTCAACTTCGATCCATTCTTTGGGGCGATGGGGCGCACGGGCTGCAATTTTGTACCGCCCATTGGGAAATTCTGGCTGAGGCGAGTTAACGCTCAACCAGTTTTCCGTACCGACTTTTTGCAGGAAAAATTCCCAGTTTTCCATGATCGTTTTCGGCTAGTTCCGATTCTTGGCTTGCAAAATTTGCTGACGGAGTTCCTCGTTATTGGCAAGAAGTTCCTGCTGATTGATAACAGTTTGTTCTTGCGTTGCCATCCATTTTAAGTTAATTGTCCCTTCTTCAACCTCAGTATCGCCTAAAATTAAACAGGCGATCGCGCCGTTTCTGTCAGCCCGTTTAAATTGTTTTTTCAGTTGACTCCCACTGAGGTCTAATTCGACACGCCAGCCTTGATGACGCAAGGTTTGAGCAATGGTTAAGGCTTTAGCGGGGGCGCGATCGCCGCGAGAGACAACATAAAAGTCTAATTCAGGATCGGGAACGGCTTTCAGTTCCTTCAACAGCAAAATCAACCGTTCCATTCCAATCGCCCAGCCCATCGCTGGGGTTTCATTTCCGCCGAGTTCAGCAATTAAGCCGTCATAGCGTCCACCGCCACAAACTGTGGCTTGTGCGCCTAAATCCGCCGATTGAATCTCAAATGCGGTATGGGTGTAATAATCTAAACCGCGCACTAAGTTCGAGTTGAGGGTGTAGTCAATGCCTAAATCGGTGAGTTGGGTTTGGACTTGCTCAAAGTGTTTCCGTGACTCGTCTCCAAGATGATCGATCAGACGGGGGGCTGCTTGGAGAATGGCTTGGGTTTGTTCGTCTTTACTGTCGAGAATCCGCAGGGGGTTACGGGTGAGACGATCTTGAGAGTCTGCATCCAGTTTGTCTTTGTAGGGGGTTAAATATTCCACCAGTGCGTTGCGATACCGTTGGCGATCTTCGGTATTCCCGACGGAGTTGAGTTGTAAGCTGAGATGTTTTAAGCCGAGGGTTTCTAAAATATCTGTCGCCAGCGCGATCGTTTCTACATCCGCCACAGGAGAAGGAGAACCAATCAACTCTAGTCCAATCTGGTGAAATTGCCGTTGTCGTCCCGCTTGTGGGCGTTCATAACGAAACATGGGGCCTGCGTACCATAACCGTTGGATGCCTTGATTATGCAGTCCATGTTCAATAAACGCACGAACGACACCTGCTGTTCCTTCGGGTCTGAGGGTACAGCTGCGATCGCCGCGATCGCGAAAGGTGTACATTTCTTTACTGACGACATCAGTGGCTTCTCCGATCCCGCGTTCAAATAACGCTGTTTGTTCAAAAATGGGCGCTCGAATCTCGGTATAAGCTGCCTTGGTTAGAATTTCCTTAGCAACGGTTTCCACTTCCTGCCAGTAACTGACTTCTTCTGGCAATATATCTCTCGTTCCGCGTAAAGCACTAATTTTTCCCATATTTTACTTGGTTCTTCGTTCTTGGTTATTCGTTATTCGTTATTCGTTCTGTGTTATTTGTTCATTAGTTATTCGTTGTTTGGTCACTGGTCACTGCTTACTGCTCACTGGTCACTGCTTACTGCTCACCTGATTGGTTCAATAGGGGACGCGCTACCATAAAACCAATTCCAGAAAAGGTAAAAATAATCATGACAACCGCAGCAATTACAAACCAACCATTAATTTCATCATTACCACTCTGGCTTTCTTGCTCTACAGGATAATGCACTTGTTCATGACTAAACCACTGTTCTTGAGTCGGGGGGTCAGAATAATTGTCTGTTGGCTGAACAGGCTTAGTTTTCTGCTGAGTGCGGGCTTTTTGATCGTAGTGATTTAAGGTATTTTCTAATCGCTGGACAGACTGCACCAATTTTTTGATTTCCAGTCGTAAGGTTTGATTTTCCTGATGCAGATCGTGATTATTTTCCTTTAAATCCTGTAATTGCTGTTGTGCCGATTGTAATTCCCCTGCCAGTTCCCGATATACAGACATGGGAACCGTGGGCGTATTTTTCTGAGGAGGCGGAGACGAAATCCCCTGAAAACGAGATTTTGAGGTCATGATTAAGATTTCCAACTAACTATTGATTGTGACGTTGCAAGGGGAAAAAATGTCCTACAGGGCCACTGCCTGCTCCTAAGTCTAAAGCAGATTCTAAAGCAGTGGTAAGATATTCTTTAGCAATGTGTACTGCGGTTTTTAAGTCTTTCCCGAAAGCAATATGAGCCGCGATCGCTGCGGAAAGGGTGCAACCAGTGCCATGATTATTTTGAGTCTCAACAGGTTGGGCTTGCAAAATGTCAAACGCTTCCCCATCAAACCAAACATCAGCCCCTCGCGCTTCTCCAGACATTGCTCCTCCTTTGACTAAAACAGATTTTGCGCCATTGCGAACAATAATTTCTGCTGCAGATTTCATTTCATCAAGGGTTTGAATGTTGTCCAACCCGCTCAACATTTGCGCTTCATAACGATTAGGGGTCACTAACGCAGCGAGGGGAATCAACTGTTTTAGGGCTTCTACCGCCGAATCATCCAATAACTGCGCGCCACTGCGAGACACCATCACGGGATCTAAAACTAAGATGGATTGTAATTGATAGGTTTCAATCATGCGTCCCACCGCCTGAATAATCCCCGCATTGAGGAGCATTCCTGTTTTCACCCCTTGCACTCCAATATCATCCACAACGGACTGAATTTGGGCGGTGACGGCTTCTGGTGCTAAGGGATCGACCCGTTGCACGCCTACGGTATTTTGAGCCGTGACACAGGTAATAGCACTGGTGCCGTGGACTTGTTGAAAAGCGAAGGTTTTTAAATCGGCTTGGATTCCCGCCCCGCCTCCACTATCCGATCCCGCGATCGTTAAGGCTGTTGGATAGGTCAATGCAAACTCTCCTTCACTTAGCGACGACGACGGCGTTGTAAAAACTCAGGGATATCTAACCCTTTATTTTCCCCATCAGATTTCGTTTCTGGCTTGGTTTTTTGCGGTAAGGGAGAAGGATTTTTGGTTTGAGGGGTGGTTTTAGTTTCTTTTTTCTGTGTTTTCTTCGGCTCTTCCCCAGAAAAGCCCGTAGCAATCACGGTAATTCTAATTTCCCCTTCCATTTTTTCATCGTCAATCACCGCACCAAAAATAATATTGGCATTGGGATCGACGTTATCATAAATCGTTTCTGCTGCCGTATTCACTTCATGAAGCGTTAAATCGCTCCCGCCAGTAATATTAAAGACGACTCCTTTTGCTCCTTGAATGGAAGATTCCAGAAGGGGAGAAGAGATCGCCCCTGTCGCTGCTTCTGCTGCCCGAGATTTTCCAGAGGCTGTACCAATCCCCATCAATGCTGATCCCGCATCTGCCATCACCGCCCGAACATCCGCAAAATCCACATTGACTAATCCAGGAATGGTAATAATATCCGAGATTCCTTGCACCCCTTGTCGGAGGATATCGTCAGCAACACGGAAAGCATCTTGAACGGGGGTTTGTTCGTCAATTACGGAAAGTAATTTATTATTGGGAATAACAATCAGGGTATCAACGCGAGTTTGCAGGGCTGATGTCCCTTCTTCCGCTTGGCTCGTGCGACGACGACCCTCAAAGGTAAAGGGACGGGTCACAACGCCAACGGTCAAACAACCCATTTCTTTGGCGACTTCAGCAACAATGGGGGCTGCTCCTGTGCCAGTTCCTCCGCCCATGCCTGCGGTAATGAAGGCGAGATCCGTATTTTCTAGGGCACTGGAAATTTCATCGCGGGATTCTTCTGCTGCTTTTTGCCCAATGGAAGGATTTCCCCCAGCCCCTAAGCCTCGGGTCAACTTTTCGCCTACTTGCAGGCGGTTGGGCGCACTCGCTCGGGATAGAGCTTGGGCATCGGTATTAATTGCCCAGAATTCAACACCAGTGACATCACTAGCAATCATTCTGTTAACTGCATTACAACCAGCCCCCCCAACGCCAATTACTTTAATTCTTGCCACATTTCCTGGCACGATATTGTCGCTCCTTGCTTCTGTTTTCGTGGATTTAGGATCATTGCTATGAGATGAGTTCAGTAGTTCATCTAAATTCAAATCGTCATCAAAGGAATGATTATCATCACTAGACATATTCATAGAAAACCGATTTTGTTTGGGACTTTTCTGATCTTCAGTTATCATTGCTGAAGTGAACAATTATAGAGAAACCTTGTTATAGCGGTCTTCTCATCTATATTTATAGAGATAAAAATAAAATGATTACCTTCTCCGAGGATTGCTATTAGCTTAGCTTAAATCTTGTCGGTAGTAACATTTTAAGAAATATTATAAGGTGAATTGCCACTGCTAGGATATACTTAGATTTTTTGAGGAGTTATTTTTCGTCAGACAGGAGCTCAATCAGGATAAAATCAGGGTCTTTCAAGTTGATATAGCGCATTTGATCAGGTGGCTGTTGCTCTGGGAGATTTTTGAGTTTTGCTAAGACTTGGAATTGTTGGGGAAGGGTTTCTAAATTCCCCCCGAGATGAACTTCACCGAGTTCGGTTTCTAAAATGAGGTTGGCTGGGTCTTGCCAGTTCACGGTATGGACGGTGATGGGGAGGGCTTGCAGTTGCGGGTAAAGTTTCGCCCATTGCAGGCGATCGTGAGGTTGATAACCAATGACTTTCAACTGCGGAGGGGTGAAGGTTTCTGAGGAACGATAACTTTCTACAGACATCCACATTCCTTTCGCGTCGATATAGCCTTTCTCTTGTGGGTTGATGGCACTGGGGTTAGGAAGTGTTACGGCAACTGGTTGGCGTTCTGTGACGGCAATGGTAACCCGAGGGGGATAGAGTTCGCGAGCAACACTGACGTGCGCGATCGGAGCTTGGTTTTGCAGAATTTCCTTGATCTGATCGGGAGTTAGGGTCAGAATCGATTGAGAGGTCGTCTCTTCCACTAGGCTTTTAATCGTTTCACTACTTAGGTATTGATTGCCTTGAATTCCGACTTGTTGCGGTTGACGAATTGTCCATTTCGGTAGTAAACTCAACCACACCAGCCCTCCCATTAAACTGGAAACGAGGACAAAACGCCAGCAAGATTGGATGATTTTGATTTGTCTTTGCTGCTTGAGCGCCAATCTCCGACCTTTGATGTCAACAGCAGAAGAAGTGGATGTCATAAATTTTCTCGAATCTAGTCATGAATTTTTTGAATTCAGTTTAAAGTTACCGCACCAAATGGAATTTGCGAAATTTTTTCTTTCTTAGTACCGAGGAAAACCTGTGCTAGGGTAGGCTTAACCCTTCATATTTTCTTATGAGTACAATTCCCCTAGGTATATGGTTATGACAAAACGTGGATTAGTTCTTGGGGCGACTGCAGCCATGTTGACCACAGTTGCTGTCACTGGCGCGGGGCTTCATTTATCGCAAAGTCAGGCTTTTTTCCGAGAGAGTCCAAAAGAGTTGGTTGATGAAGTCTGGCAGATTGTTAATCGCCAGTATGTTGATGCTACCTTTAATCAAGTGGATTGGCGCGCAATCCGACAGGAATATTTAGATCGTAGCTATGAAGACAAAGAAGCAGCGTATGAGGCGATTCATCAAATGCTGGAAACCCTCGATGATCCATACACGCGCTTCATGGAACCGGAAGAATTTAAGAATTTGCAGATTGATACCTCTGGTGAGTTAACTGGGGTTGGTATTCAAATTGCTTTAGATGAAGAAACCGATTATATTCGCGTTATTTCTCCGATTGAGGATACGCCAGCGTATGAAGCGGGAATTTTGGCCCGAGATTTGATCATTGCTATTGATGGTCAGAGTACCAAAGGGATGGACTTAAATGAAGCTGTGAAACTGATTCGAGGTCAGCCAGGATCTGAGGTGACCTTAACGATTCAGCGTCAAAATCGAGCAGTGGATTATGAGATTACTCGGGCGCGGATTGAGGTGCATCCAGTGCGATCGCGCTTGCATGAAACTCCTCAAGGAGAAGACATTGGCTATATTCGCCTCAATCAGTTTAGCTCTAATTCTCCTGAAGAAATGCGGACCGCCATTAAAGAACTGCAAGACAAGAAGGTAGAAGGCTATGTGTTAGATTTACGCTCAAATCCTGGGGGATTACTCTACGCCAGTGTGGAAATTGCTCGGATGTGGATTGATGAAGGGAAAATTGTTTCCACGGTGGATCGTCAAGGGGAAGTGGAACGCCAAAAAGCGAAAGGGAATTCCCTCAGTGATCAACCGTTAGTCGTCCTCGTGGACGGGGGATCAGCAAGTGCGAGTGAGATTCTCTCGGGTGCGTTACAAGATCATAACCGAGCGGTGGTTGTGGGAACGAAAACCTTTGGCAAAGGGCTGGTGCAGTCGGTACGCAGTTTAGGAGATGGCTCAGGCATTGCTGTAACGGTTGCGAAGTATCTCACCCCTGACGGGCGGGATATTAATAAAGAAGGGATTAAACCAGATATTGTCTCCGAAATGAGTGAAGCCCAGCAAAAAGAGCTCCAGCGCGATCGCGGTAAAATTGGAACTCTCGATGATCCGCAATTTGCTAAAGCCCTTTCGGTCTTGAAGCAAGAAATCGCCAAACAAGAGACACATCTGGGGGTGAGTCAGTAATCAGATGCGGTTAGTGATCAAGTTGATTGGGTTAGCCCTCGTCATTGCAGGGGTTTATCTCTTGGGACAAAACATTTATTTCGTGACTGATGGTTCTCCCTACTGGTGGCGGGGGGTGGCTGCAGATGGCTCAATCTTGTTTCTCACGTTTGGGGTTTTGTTATTTTTCACGATGCCCCAAGAAGGGAAATTTTTGGGGGCGGGCGCGATCGCGATCGGCATTCTTCTGGTTTTTGTCAGTAGTCGCGCTGTTTTGCAACCGACCACCCTTTGGCATTTTGTCGGATCGTTAGCCTGTTTTGTCGGGGGATATCAACTAATTACCACTGGGCGCATCAATTTGTGAGAGGAAGGAGAATGAAGATGGCTGTTTACCCCTCCCTCTCACTAGCCTTTAGGACTGAGAAGAATCCGATTGGTCGTCAGTTGTCGAATGATGAGGCGCGGTTAAAATAGACCAAGCTGCTTGGGCTGCTTCATTGAGGCGATTACCAAAGCTCTCAAACTCTTTGACTAAAGATTCCCAATTTTTTTCTGCATCCATCTGAACTAACTTGATAGATTCCTCAATTCTTTCGGGGTCAAAGTTGAGCTTTTCGACTTCCGTACGGACATTACGGACTGCTTCCAGATAATTGTCTTTGGCAAATTCTCCTGCTTTTTGTGTTTCCGATTGGGCTTTGCGTGTAATGGCTTCAATCAGTTCTTTCGTTTCGTTTTTTACCGATTCTGGGGCATCTGGTAAATTTTGATCCACTAAAGAATTAGTGCGTTCGCTGACTTCAATGGCACTGCTTTCAGGGGTGGTCTGGGCTTGATTATTCGGATCAGTAGATTGTGTCATAGTTACCTCCTTAAATTAACGCAATTTACAACTAAATTTTTACTGAAATAACAAATATCAACCGAATTAGCTGTTTCTGTCTCTTAATCAGCGCGAGAGATTCTTATTCTCTCCTACTCACAACTTGCCAAAAAAATCAAAAAATGACATCTACCGAGAGAAACGATTTGTTCCCGAACCTAATATAGTGAATATGATCTGATCGCGTGTGAGAAAGTAGCTTTGACTGAACCTGTTTCTTCCCTCGAAAACACCCACCATAGCGAAATCCCTCAGTTGGTCAAAAATCAACTGGAGATGTTGCTGGAAAATGGCAACTTAGAAGGCGCAAAATCGCTGCTTGTCCCTGTCAAAGCAGTGGATATTGCTGAGGCGATCGAAAACCTGCCAGAATCCATGCAGGCGATCGCGTTTCGTTTGCTGTCTAAAACCGAAGCCATCGACGTTTACGAACATCTTGACTCTAGCGTTCAGCAAGCCCTGATTGAAGAATTCAAGCGTCAGGAAGTAATTGAAATTGTCGATCAGATGTCTCCTGATGATCGCGCTCGCTTATTTGATGAACTTCCCGCGAAAGTGGTGCGTCGCTTACTGGCGCACATGAGTCCGAAAGAGCGTAAGAGTACCGCTTTACTTCTAGGCTATCAGGAAGATACTGCGGGTCGGATCATGACACCGGAGTATATTTCCCTCAAAGATACGCTAACCGTGGGACAAGCCTTGGAACGAATTCGGAAATTAGCCAATGCTTCTGAAATTATTTATTATCTTTATGTGACTGATGCCTCTCGCCATCTCACGGGAATTGTTTCTTTGCGGGATTTAGTCGTAACCGATCCCGATGTTTCTCTCTCAGAGATTGTCACCCGAGAAGTGGTTTCCGTTTATACCGATACCGACCAAGAAGAAGTCGCCCGTTTGATTCAACGGTATGATTTATTAGCGATTCCTGTGGTTGATCGAGAACAGCGTCTGGTGGGAGTGGTGACCGTGGATGATGTCATGGATATCTTAGAACAAGAAACCACTGAAGATATCTATACCCTCGGTGGCGTACAATCTGATGGCGATAATTATTTCCAAACCAACTTATTAGCTGTCGCACGAAAGCGGGTGGTGTGGTTATTTGTCTTGCTGCTAACCAATACCGTTACAGGAAGTATTATTCAATCTCACGAAGCCATTTTACAGCAAGTGGTCACTTTAGCTGCCTTTATTCCACTGTTAACAGGAACAGGGGGAAATGTCGGCGCACAATCTTCAACCGTTGTTATTCGCGGTTTAAACACCGATGAAATACGGTCTCTGGGGGCGAGTTATGTCATTTTTCGGGAAGCGATCGCGGGGGTCTTATTGGGAACAATTTTAGGCTCTGTTGCAACCTTATGGTCATATTGGTTACAAGGAAATTTAATGGTCTCTTTTGCGGTGGGAGCAAGTCTCATCGCGATCGCGCTTCTCGCCTCTGTCGCTGGATCGGCCCTACCTTTTCTCTTTCGCGCCTTAGGGTTAGATCCCGCCTTAATGTCGGCCCCTTTTATTACCACTGCTGTGGATGTGCTTGGGGTTTTAATTTATTTCACCATTGCGCGAGTCGTATTAGGATTATAAACCTCAGTTTGATGCCAAGTGCGAGAAGCGTGTACATTAAGGTTGAGATGTTTTTTAAAATAAAAACTAAAATTCAGTATGCTAAATCGAGAAAAACTGCTGGAACAGTTACGATTGTTAGCTAGAACCAGCATTATTACCGTCTTACTTTTGAGTTTATCGGTTGGACTCAGTGGTGCGTGGTGGAACTTCTGGAGTGATGACTCCCAAAACCAAGATAAACAGAAGCGGGAAAGTATTCTCGCCCAAGGAGAAGCAATCACCGATCCCACTGCTTTACTCCGCTACTCCCTCCCTTTTGATAATTATCCCGCCCGTCAATTACAAGATAGTATTGAAGATATTGGCTTGCGATTACGCGGTAAACGCTGGGGTCCTATTAGCAAAGACTTGAAAACGGCTAGCCGTGTTCTCAACTCCAAAACAGAGCAACTGTTAGCGGGAGTGCCTGAGCCAAATCGGGAAAGAGCTAAGGAGCTATTACCACAAATCAAAGAAAATGTCAACAAATTAAGAGAAGTTGTTGAGGATCGTGAGCTAGAAACCATTTGGCTTGCTCGTCGGGAGGTTTTAGAGCAACTTGATGAGTTTGAGGCTCTATATGTGGAAGAATTTCCCTTTTCAGTTCCCGAAGAATATGCCGATCTCCCGCAACTGAAAGGACGCGCCCGCGTCGAAGTGGAAACCAATAAAGGGGATTTAACCGTCGTTGTTGATGGCTATAGTGCGCCTGTTACCGCAGGTAACTTTGTGGATTTAGTCGATCGCGGTTTTTATGATGGCTTAGAAGTGAATCGCGTCAATGATTTTGCGGTGCAAACCGGTGATCCGCCAGGACCCGAGGAAGGTTTTGTTGATCCTGAAACGGGAGAATATCGCTCCATTCCCTTAGAAATTCTGGTTAGAGGCGACGAAAAGCCAGTTTATGGGTCAACCCTCGAAGAAATTGGTAGATACCAAGATCAGCCTGTATTGCCCTTCTCCGCAAATGGTGCGGTCGCGATCGCGCGTCCGAGTGGTGACCCCAATGGCGGATCGTCTCAATTCTTCTTCTTCAAATTTGATACCGAATTAACCCCACCTGGCTTTAACTTTATGGACGGGCGTTATGCTATCTTTGGTTACACCGTAGAAGGGGATGAAATTCTGGAAGATATGCAAGAAGGGGATAAAATTATTTCAGCGCAGGTGGTCAGTGGTCTAGAAAACTTACAACGTCCCCAAGATACGTCTCAAACGGCTGCTAATAGCGACGATGACATCAGAAGCTAAGCTCACCGTTGCTGATATTGGGGAACAAGGGCTCCTGGCAAAATTGCATCGCTTTTGTTCGGCGAATATCGTGGGGGATGACGCTGCTGTCATCAACTGGAGCAGTGATCATTCCCTCGTTGTGACTACAGATGTGTTAGTGGATGGCGTTCATTTTAGCGATGGTATGGCGCAACCGAATGTTCACACGACCACACCCGAAGACGTTGGTTGGCGAGCCGTTGCTGCTAATTTATCTGATTTGGCTGCGATGGGGGCGACTCCTTGCGGAATTACCGTTGGCTTGAGTTTACCAAAAACAGTCCCTGTTGGTTGGGTGGAACGTCTCTATCAAGGCTTAAGTGAGTGTTTAGAAGCATACGAAGCGGTGTTATGGGGAGGAGATGTCACTTGCTCTTCTTTGGTTACGATTGCCATTAGCGCGATCGGAAAAATTGATCCGCAGCGAGTGATTCGTCGTCAGGATGCAAAAGTTGGAGATGTCATCTTAGTGACAGGAGAACATGGCTTATCCCGTGCTGGGTTAGAGTTACTATTACACCCCCAACGACAGTCTGAACTTGATGCTGTCAGTTGCGAACACCTGATTCATGCCCACCAACGTCCCCAACCCAGATTAGATATTTTGCCGTTGCTATGGGAGATTTTACCTGAATTCCGTGTCGCTGGAATGGATAGTAGTGATGGTTTAGCTGATGCTATTTTACAAATTTGTCGTGCGAGTGGGGTGGGAGCAAAAGTTGATTTAGATTTACTTCCCATTCCCCCAGCCCTCTCACAATGGGTTTCTCCCGAACAAGCAATAGAATGGGCGTTATATGGGGGAGAAGATTTTGAATTAGTGTTAGCCCTCCCTAGGGAAGCTGCAAAGCAATTAGAACAAAAGTCTGGAAATCCCACGAGAATTATTGGTGAAATCACTTCTCAACCACAGGTAGAAGCAAAAAGCAGTTTGTTGTCTCACAATTCGACACTGAACTTAAGCCAAGGGTTTCAACATTGGGGACTATAGCAGTTTTCACGCTTCTTGAGGGACATTCTAAATTTTTGTTCTTTGTTCTTTGTTCTTTGTTCTTTGTTCTTTGTTCTTTGTTCTTTGTTCTTTGTTCTTTGTTCTTCGTTCTTTGTTGGTTGTTAATCAATGAACCATGAACATCCACCGACTCGCATTACGTACCTCAACCAACGAGGAAAGGCTATAGTTGACCAACGCTCAGGCGCAGGGGACTTCCGTTTTCCGAAGGCGTAATCTTTTGCTGGTGTTGGGTTTCGTCATCTCAACCCAACCTACGTTTTGAATCTTTTGTTGAAGAGCGCGGGACTACTTTTTCTTTTTACCAAATAATCCCCCAAGGAGTCCGCGATTCCCATTGGCTTTTTTCCCACCATCTGTTCCTTGACCCTGTTTTAAGAGTTTTTCTAAAACTTGTTTTCCTTCTAAAGCCATTTCATTTTTCGGATCAATTTGGAGGGCTTTGTTGATATGAATTTTTGCCATCCCCAGTTGATTTTGTTTGACATACGCCAATCCTAATAAGGTATGAGCTTGACTATTTTGAGAATTTAGTTTTAACGCCTCCCGCAACTCCATAATTGCTTTGGTATAATCTTGTTTATCAATAAACTGCTTTCCTCGACGGAGATAAGGTTCAACCATTTTTGCCATTTTCTCTTCGGGAGAAACCTGCTCTTGCGTTTCTTTTGACGAGGGAGCTTCCCTTGGTTTAGGCTCAGAAGATTCAGGGGTTTTGGGTTGAACAGAAACTTTTTTTTGAGCAGCAACTTCACCATTTTTTAGCATCAAGTAAACCAAATTAAACTCACTCAGTAAAGCAATTTTTTGAAGTGCTTTATCTAAATCTTGATATTGCTGATTAATAATCGAGTTCAAATATTTTTGATAAATCGAGTCCAGATTTCCCTTTTCTCCAGCTTGCGCCAATTCCTGAGCTTTTTTACTTTTAAGACGTAATTTCCCTTGTTGCGCCACCCGAGTGCCAATTTGTTGTAAAACTAATAAGTGTTCACTACAAGCTGATTGATTTTTAAATAAATTTTCATAGGCTGGATTGACTAATTTAGATAATAATTGATCGGCTAGATCATTGTCTTCTTGTTTATTTAAGTGTCTGATATCTGGAAACAAAAGACGAGTCACTTTTAAATAGCGTTTACGCACTAGATCCGAAGAAGCACCAATGGGAACGCCCAGAACAGCATGATAATCAACAATATTAAACTGAAATAGTCCGCATTTAATAGGTGCAAGTGTTGGCATTGGAGACTCCTGATTGTGACAGTACGGAAAAAACGCTAACTCTAGTATGGTTGATTTTACTCACCAAGCCTGTGATCTAACCGAGGTTCAGGCGCAAACTGAGGTGACGGGGAATTCACTGAGGAGTGTTCAGTAGTGCTTCACTGAGGACAGAATGGATCTTGGGGTTACTAGCAAGAATTCTCCCTTCCGAGAGGGAAACTGGACTGCCATCATAGGAACTAATTTTGCCTCCCGCTTCTGCCACTATAACCATTCCCGCAGCCAGATCCCAAGGGGACAATCCTCGCTCCCAATACCCATCAACCCGTCCACTCGCCACGTCTGCTAAATCCAGTGCTGCCGAGCCACTGCGCCGTACCCCTTGGGTGAGATGGGTAAGATGACAAAATTCGGCATAGTTATTATCGCTGGTTTCTCGCCGATCATAAGCAAAGCCAGTAACTAATAAACTGTGGGCGAGCTCGTCTGTTTTAGAAACTTGAATGGGTTGACGGTTGCAACTTGCGCCCCAACCTGTGGCTGCTCGAAACAGTTCTTTTCGGGCGGGATTATAAACGACTCCCACCTGCGGGACCCCAGCAATGAGTAAGCCAATAGAAACGGCATAAATTGGGTATTGGTGAGCGTAATTCGTCGTCCCATCGAGGGGATCAATAGCCCAGAGATACTCCGCTTGTTGTTTGCCAAAAGAACCGGATTCTTCCGCTAAAATACTATGGTTCGGAAAATGACGTTGGATGATTTCTAAAATCACTGTTTCCGAAGCGCGATCGGCATTGGTTACTAAGTCTCCCGACCGTCCTTTCTCTTCCACTTGACTTAAGTTTCCCCAATAGTCTTGGAGGACTGCACCAGCAGCAAGGGCAGCTTCAGTGGCAATTTCTAAATAGGTTTTGAGTTGGTCGGTTGTTTCCATGAAAGATCATTCCAAACATTAAAGGAACTGCTTTGATATTTTAAACCGATTGCTGTCAATCGAAAGACTGGTCTGGGGGGTTGGCTGATTTTTCCCTGACCACAACGGTTCATCAACGTGATAAAATCTGCTAGAGGATTTTGGGATCAAGTCTATTGTCCTAGGACTGGCGATCTCCTTCTTCATTTTAGGGATGCCAACTGATGAGATTACTTCAGTTAATTGCTATGATTCCTCTCGTCGAAATGCCCAAAGTCCAATACAGTAGATCAAGATAGTAAATTAATAAGAAACAAGGCTTGTCAAGCATGGTCAGCACTAAAGAAAAAACAAACGTCGGTCGGATCGTCCAGGTGATTGGTCCTGTGGTTGACGTAGAATTCCCAACGGGTGAGTTACCTGAAATTTATAACGCCTTACGCATTGAAGGCAAAAATGAATCTGGCAATGATGTTGCAGTTACTTGTGAAGTGCAACAACTCCTCGGCGATCGCGTGGTTCGTTCGGTTGCGATGAGCGGAACCGATGGCTTAGTTCGGGGTATGGATGTGGTTGACACGGGCGCTCCCATCAGTGTTCCCGTTGGTAAAGCCACTCTTGGTCGGATTTTTAATGTTCTCGGTGAACCTGTTGACCAAAAAGGTGCGGTCAATTCTGATGATCAATTCCCCATTCACCGCCCGATTCCTCAACTCACTGAGTTAGAAACCAAGCCCTCCATTTTTGAAACGGGAATTAAGGTGATTGACCTCATTGCGCCCTATCGTCGCGGTGGTAAAACGGGTCTCTTTGGTGGTGCGGGTGTTGGTAAAACCGTGATCATCATGGAGCTTATTAACAATATTGCGAAAGCTCACGGCGGTGTTTCTGTATTTGGCGGTGTCGGTGAACGCACCCGTGAAGGAAACGACCTCTACAGTGAAATGGTCGAGTCCAATGTGATTAATGCGGAAGACTTAACACAGTCGAAAGTGGCTCTGGTTTACGGTCAAATGAACGAGCCCCCAGGTGCAAGAATGCGGGTGGGCTTAACTGCTTTAACCATGGCGGAATACTTCCGTGATGTGGGTAAGCAAGACGTTCTTCTCTTTGTGGATAATATCTTTCGCTTTGTACAAGCGGGGATGGAAGTGTCTGCGCTGTTAGGACGGATGCCGTCTGCGGTGGGGTATCAGCCCACTCTCGGAACCGATATGGGTGACCTCCAAGAGCGAATCACCTCGACAAAAGAAGGGTCGATTACTTCCATTCAAGCGGTTTACGTGCCTGCGGATGACTTGACTGACCCTGCACCAGCAACAACCTTTGCTCACTTAGACGCAACAACGGTATTATCTCGTGGGTTAGCATCCAAAGGAATTTATCCTGCGGTTGATCCTCTTGATTCTAGTTCTACGATGCTCCAACCTGATATTGTTGGGGAAGAACACTACGGTACTGCCCGTGAAGTGCAAGCGACTCTACAACGCTATAAAGAACTGCAAGATATTATTGCAATTCTCGGTTTAGATGAACTGTCGGAAGAAGACCGCTTAACGGTGGATCGCGCTCGGAAAATTGAACGTTTCTTATCTCAGCCTTTCTTCGTGGCGGAAGTCTTCACTGGCGCACCTGGCAAATATGTCACCTTAGAAGAAACCATCAAAGGATTCCAACGCATTCTTTCGGGTGAACTTGATGATCTTCCTGAGCAAGCCTTTTACTTGGTCGGAAACATTGAAGAAGCCATTGAAAAAGCGCAAAAAATGAAGGAAGAGCAGTAATCTAACTAGAGCTAGACCATGGGACATCGTGAGGGGACTGCTCCCCCTCTCCCCTTAAGTTGTAAATGAGTTGATAAAAAAAATATGAGTTTAACTGTGCGCGTTATTACTCCAGATAATACGGTCTGGGATTCCTCTGCTGAAGAAGTGATTTTACCGAGTACAACGGGACAATTAGGGATTTTAAGCGGTCACGCCCCTTTACTCAGTGCTTTAGACATTGGGGTGATGCGGGTGCGTCCGCAAAAAGATTGGCTTAGCATCTCTGTTGCAGGTGGCTTTGCGGAAGTAGAAGAAGATGAAGTGACAATTTTAGTGAATAGTGCGGAGCGTGGGGAAAATATTGACCCCGAAAAAGCCCGTGAGATTTATGAATCGGCAAAAACTCGCTTAGAACAGGCACAAGAAGCCGATCAACGTCAAGAGATTATTCAGGCAACTCAGGCTCTGAAAAAAGCGCGATCGCGCTTACAAGCGGCCACAGGAAAAGCACCGGCATAATGTTTTTTGCAGTTACCAGTAACCAGCGATTCCTTGAAATCAAATTGGGTAACTGGTAACTGATCACTGGCCACTGTTAATTACTACCCGCAAAGACAATATTCGGAAAATGTTGTTGAGCATCCACCATTGGGGTGTGCTTAATGTTTTCTTGCCAATAATTGATTACTTCTGTAGCTTGGTTGAGGAGATCAATTTTTTCTTCTTCGGTAATCCAACTTTTGGATTCTAATTCTTCTTTTAATTGTTCCCAAGCATCGTTACGGGGCCAGAAGAAATAGGCAGTGAGAGGGCTCGTCCCTTTCCCGACGACATGATCCACCGCAACAGCGACATTTTCATCTAACCATAAAACTTTTAAAATAAAACGCGATTCGGAAGAGACTTCGACAGTTTCCATTGAGTTACATCATTATTGCTAATTGTACAGTCCTCTATTTTAACGGATATTCTTCATGTCATCACCGCAAGCAATTGTAATTTTTGATATTGATGGCGTTGTGCGCGATGTTGCTGGATCTTATCGACGCGCGATCGCTGATACGGTAGAACAATTAACGAATGGTGCTTATCGTCCCTCCCCAGAAGCCATTGACGATCTCAAAGGGGAAGGCATTTGGAATAATGATTGGGAAGCCTCACGGGAACTGGTCTATCGCTATTTTGAATCTCAAGGTGAACCGAGACAAAATTTAGACGTTGACTACACTGAGTTAATCGCCTTTTTTCAGTCTCGTTATCGAGGAACTGATCCAGACCACTGGGATGGTTACATTACGGATGAACCCCTGTTGATGAGTGAAAACTATTTACAAGCACTGACCTCGGATGGCATTCTCTGGGGGTTTTTTAGTGGTGCGCCCCGAGCCTCAGCCCACTATGTTTTACAACAGCGATTAGGGTTACGCTCTCCCTTGATTGTGGCGATGGAAGATGCCCCAGGCAAGCCAGATCCAACGGGATTATTTGCCACGGTGGAACAACTTGATCCTGATGAGGCTCTACCCGTATTCTATGCAGGAGATACCGTTGCCGATATGCAAACGATTCAAAACGCGCAACTGCTACAACCGCATCGAAAGTGGTGCGCGATCGGAATCTTACCGCCTCATCTTCTTAACGGATCATCACAGCGCGTTGAGCAGTATCAACAAAAACTGCAAGAGGCTGGGGCGATGATGGTCTTGAAAAATGTTGAGGAATTATCATCAAAACTCGTGCAAGAAATACTGACGTGAAGAATAGCCAGTAATAATTCTTAACATTAAACGAATTTTCGGGATGATAGGGCAGCGGTCTTGCTCAGTTCCCTGTTCTGTTATAAAATGCTTGTAGCAGGATGGGTAGTAGTGCAAATTTTAAAAAAACAAAACTGAAACAACGATTAATTCGTGTGTCACCTCTCGCAACTCCTCAAAAATAGAGGGAGGAAAAAACATAAAGTTTTGATAAGTTTATCATGATTAAACTCACAAAAATTTGACAAAAAAGTAAAAATATGGTATGGGATGAAAGCGCGATCAGGCAGGTTGAATTTGCTCATAGTTACTTGGCTGGTGAAGTTGTGGGAAAGGGGAAAAAATTATAGATAATTTCAGGAGACTATGTTAGCGTTATCACTTTAGAGTAACTCCTTGTTACCTCTCAAGAAGGATGTTGGATATTTGTCCATAAAATCCGAACGATGAGGAATCACTTCAAAAATAGGAGTTAAGTGCTCACTCCCCTTGAGTTTGAGCTTTGTGATTTGTTGATAAGTAAAGGCTAACTCATCAATATTGAGTAAGTCTTGTTCAAATTGGAGACGTTCCACCACTGCTGTGGTCATCCAAATTTTGTTGGGGGGAGTTTGGGTCATCACATAAGCAGCACGATTGACTGGTGCGCCAAGGGCATTGTAATCACGGCGACTGTGAGACTGACCAAGTTCCCCAGCAAAGACAGTTCCCCAGGCTAATCCCATTTGACACTGCACTTGAATACTGTGATCGCCAAGGGTAACTGTTGGCAACTGAGAAATGAGTTCGAGAGCCTGAGTAGCAACAGTGACAGCGCGGATAGAATCATCAGTGCGAGAGGTGGGAACACCAAAATAAATCAGAATATCGGAGTAAAGATGGTAAGTCCAATTTTGCAAAAAACCATCTTTGGCTTCCACTAAAGCATTAATCTGCGCGAATAAATAGGATAGACTTTCCATAAGCTGTTGCTCTTCCTGTTGGCAAGTGACCGCATCAATCGCTTCAGGAAGCCCGAGAAGATTGATAAACAACACAGTCGCTCCCGAGAGAGTCGGGGGAATCGCGCGATCGCGTGCATTTTCTACCAGCAACTTTAAAACAGGAGGTGCGATATAACTGCTCAAAGGAGTCGTTTTCATGACCAAATGCTGAATTTCTCGGATCATCTCCTCTTCTGTCTTATTCAGGAGTAAACTCCCTTTCCGACGTCGTCGCGGTGTAATTTCAAATCGACCTAAAGCAGAACTGGTGAGATCATCTTCAACCAAACAATACCCCGATTGATGAGGAAGGAAGTGAAAGTAATCTTGGACAGACTGAGCCGTTTCTTCAGTCACACAAACCCGCCCAACAACCCCTGATCCTTCGGTTTTTTTCGTCTGACGGACCGCAGCACCGAGTAAAATGCGCATCATCCGCATCGGAGTTCCAACATCTGCACTAAAAAAGTGACCACTATGAATGCCAATGCGCATGCCCAAGGGATGGGAGTCAGCGCCAACCGCGATCGCGTCGAATTCCATCATCATTCGCTGTAACCTCAACCCTGCTCGTATTGCCTTGGTAGTCGCTCGTTCTGAATTAAGATCATCAAATTGAACCAAAGTGGCATCCCCCGTAAATTCCAGCAAGTCTCCTTCGGAAGCATTGATAATATCAATCGTGCGAGAAAAATAAGTATTCAGTAACTGAGCCAGAAAGCGAGATCCCACTGCTCCTTGCTGGCTGCAGCTTTGGGTTAAAGAGGTAAATCCAGCCAAATCGGTAAACATCAGTGTCCCTGTTTGCCACTGCCAATTGAGCTCTCCGGGTTGAGGCAGACGCTCGGTGACACTCAAAGGTAAATAGTGAAACAGTAAATGTTCTAAGGTTCGGAGGTGCTTGATCACGGCTAGTAGCGTTGACTCAGTTGGCTGCATCCATAAACGAGCTTGCAACGTAGCAGGCAACTGAATTCTCAATTGAGCTTCTTGGGAAACTAAAGACTCAGGAAGCGACATAAATTTGATCAGACCACTGGATATGTTTTAGAACAAGTGTGTCAATATGATTTGATATGTTTCTGCTAGAGATCGGGATTTCATTTCTGGTTACGCCAGTTTCGGCAACTGTTAATAATCCTTGGATTATAGCAAAATATCGAGGGTGATCAACAAATACATTCGCCCCTATGAAGGTCGTTATGGCAGTGGTGGAATCAATACAATGCTGGCGGTGGGAATTGCCAGTCTCAATGAAATTCGTCGCAGCCACAGTAGAGGTTATCGCAGGATGGTTGTCGTTCCTCGCTCAAAAGGGTGATGATGGGAGTAGAAAATGATAACCTAATTAACGTTTTCAACCAATGGGCAAGGGAATTAATTCCTAAATATAAAAATACTGATTGCATATCAATTGACGGTAAAAGTATTCGGTCAACCTTGACGGATTCTTTTGGGAATAAGCAAAATTTTGCTTCAATTGTTTCTTGGTTTTCTCAGGAAAGTGGGTTAGTTTTAGCCCTCGAAAAATTGGAAAACAAAAAGACTTCAGAAATTCACTGTGTTCAAGACATGGTAAAAAATCTACCATTAGAGAATCAAGTCTTTACTCTCGATGCTGTTCACTGTCAAAAAGAAACTGTTCAAGGGATTAATGAGTCGAATAATGATTATTTGATTGCTGTCAAAAAAACCAGCCTGAATTGTATAAACAGTTAGAAGAAATTCCTCAAATAACTGTTCCTATTCAAGAATGCATTTATACAGAAACGAGTCACGGAAGACCAGTTAATCGTCAAGTGTCGGTCTTTAAAGTTCCCAAAACTATTCAACAAATCTGGCAAGGGAGTCAGTATTTTATCAAAGTGGAAAGAAAAGGCAATCGAAAGCAGAAACCCTATCATCAAATTGTTTATTATTTGAGTAGTTATTATCAAACATCTAAAAAGTTTAGCAAACAAATTCAAGGACATTGGACGATCGAGAATCAGCTACATTGGGTAAAAGATGTGATCTTTAAGGAGGATTCATCGGCAATACACCATTTGGAGACAGCAGTTAACTTCTCAGTTTTAAGAACAATTGGGATGAATCTTTTCAGACTATTAGGCTTTTGATCAATTACCGAAGCCCGAAGATGGCTAGGCAACAGGCTTTCGCTGTTGCCTATTTTGATAGAATGAAACAGCCCTGCCTATGGTTATGGGGATTTTCCAGATGGTAAATCAGGACGATCACTGGCAACGCTCACCTCTAAAATTAAACAGTAATCGATGACCATTGATCAGCATTTTGCTAATGATGCCAGTTTTTAGAATTAAGTAGAGGGAAGTCAATTCTCATGATGAATGATCACAAAATCATCCGTTATCTGAGTCGCAGGTTACGCCAGAATCCCATGGTGGAGACGTTTAAAGTTGTTGTTCGTTATTTTCCCAAGCGACCGCGACAACCGTCGAAAATCCTGCTCGCGATCGCGATGTTTAGTTTAGTTGTGGCTTGCGACGGATTCACTCCCAATTTCAACAACTTGGCAAATCAGGTCAATGATGAGACGTTAGAAGTGTGGTGGAGTGAAGGCTATTATCCCGAAGAGACCAATGCCATTCGTGATGCGGTTCGCTCATGGTCGGCAGAATCTGATACCAAGATTAATCTACAATTTTTCAGTGAAAAAGATCTCACGCAGCAAACCCAAAGTGCCCTCAGTTCAGGGAGTTTACCTGATATCATCTATGGTTATACCCTAGATTTTGGGCTCGCTCCCCGTTTGGCTTGGGAAGGAAAATTAGCGGATACAACTGATATGATCGAGCCCGTTCAAGACCAGTTTGTTCCAGAAGCCTTAGAAAGTGTTACTTACTTTAATCAAGCGGATAATAATCGTAGCTTTTATGCCGTCCCCATCGCCCAAAACGCATTTTACGTTCATTATTGGCGCAGTCTGTTAGAAAAAACAGGCCTGAGTGATCCAGAAAATATTCCTCAAGATTGGAATGCTTTTTGGCAATTCTGGGTCAATCGTCAAAGTGAGGTTGATCAGGAAAATGGAAAGACCATTTATGGGTTAGGTTTACCGATGTCACCAGCAGCGACAGATACCCACTATTTTTTTGAGCAAATGCTAGAAGCCTATGATGTTAGAGTTTTAGATGGAAATGGTCAATTTATTTTAAATAACCCAAACGGTATCAACCAATTAACTCAGGTCTTGTCTCAAGTCACCAACTTTTATAAACAAGGTTATGTTCCACCCAATGCCGTGAACTGGTCTGATCCAGATAACAATGTTGCTTTTCTCAGTCGGCGGTTGTTAATGACAGTTAACGCAACCCTTTCTATTCCTGGTTCACAACGCCAAGCCCCCTCAACTTACCAAGAGGATATGGTTACCATGGAGTGGCCCCAGAAACCCAGTGGTGATCCTATGCGCTATATTGTATCAACCAAACAGATGGTGATTCCTAAGGATACAAACCAACTGCAGGCAGCCAAAGATTTAGTCTCCTATTTAATTCAACCAGAAGTGTTGGGTAAATTCAACAAGGGATCACAAGGTCGCTTTTTCCCCGTGATGTCTGACCTGATTAGCGACCCATTTTGGAATGATCCCTCAGATCCACATATTTCTGCTTCTGCAGATTATTTTGAACGCACTCGCTCGCCATATACCAAGCTCAATCCAGCTTATGGCGAAGTACAAACCAATCAAATTTGGGGGAAAGCCTTGGTCAGTATTGTCCAAGATGGGGTTTCTCCTGCTGAAGCTGCGGAGGAAGCAATTGATGAAATTAATCTTATTTTTGAAGAGTGGGAATAGTTAAATGCACTTGCCCTTGTCACCGAATACGAAGTGGAATGAACGAATTAGACTTTTGATTGCATGGTTTCCTTGGCTTGCACTCACAGCAACCAGCATTACTGCTTTTCTGGTTTATGTTTCTTTGCGTCAGCGTATTGTTGCACCCACTTTGAAACAATTGGACAATGTTTCTGATGTGAAAGAAGAACAATTGAATCGATGGTTTAGCAATCAAAAACAGATGGTTCTAAAATCCTCTCAAATTCTCAGTGAATCTCCCATTCTTGCCGAGAGCTTGGAGGCAGGTGAGGTAAGTTCCCAACAATCTCAGCAAATAGAAACCCTTTTAAGCGATTTAGATTTATTTTCTCGCCGTTATTCGGTTGCACTATTGAATCATAGTAGTATTATTGTTTATGCCACAGATCAATCAAAACAAGGGCAATATCAACCCATTCAAAACAGTAGTACTTACCTCTCCCCTAATAACTTGACTCAGTTCGTTCCCAACTTCTATGCTTCTTCCATTGATGGTGTGCCCATGATTACGTTTGCCACTCCTCTCATCAATGAGGAAGGAGAACGCATTGGTTTTTTAGCAGTTGATTTGGATTTAGATGCATTGAACCAGCGCGTTCGTCAATCTCCTTACTCAAATAATGTTCCACCTGAAATCCGATCAGCATTAGAAACCTATTTAGTCGGTCGCATTTCTCCTGTGGAAAATGAATTGGTTGCTCAATCCCAATCATCCGCTTCATCTGATCAGAGCATTAATAGTTTTGGCATTGATCGCGCGATTCTTGGACGACATAGTGTTTTTCGCTCAGCAAGACAGTCTGTTGCTTGGATTTATGGTGTTGGTTTAAGTTTAACTGCTGTAATCTCACTATTTCTGTATCTGATTCAACCGAGCATCATCACGATTACTCAATCTTCACAAGCAGTTCCTTACCCACAGGATCATTCGTCACAGCAATAAGTAGGATAATTTTAATGAAATTTTTGCGAAAAAGTTTACTCTTTCAACTGGTTGGTTCTTTTTATTTACTGTCTTTAGTGACAGTTTCAATTGTTGCCTTTACCGCTTACAACCGAGCTAAATTTTATCTCACCAATTCTTTATTCGAGCGCCTTAATGTTGCCGTTGCGCTGAGGAACTATGAGTTAGAACAGTGGTTTAATAATCAACGTCGAGAAGCGATCTTACTTGCTGAGTTACCCAAGACAAAAACCATTGTCAAACAATTGAATGACACAACCGAGAAAGAACCTGAAAAATCTCTAGATCAGTTTTATGAGCGAGTGGTTGATCTGCAGCCTGACATTGAAGAAGTATCGATTCTAACGAAAGGGGGAATTGTTTTACTTTCCACCAATAATGACCTTGAAGGAACGTATTTGGGATTGGGGAATACAACAACCTATTTTGAACGAAATGAGTCCAATGTGATCCCAACCATTTATCAGTCTCCTCAAACTGGACAATCGACGATTTCTCTAGCAACCCCTATTTTAGATGCTCAGGGTAATCGTAAGGCAGTGCTGGCAATGACATTAAATTTAGATGCCATTGATAACTTGATTCGAGAACGAACGGGACTGGGAGAAAGTGGCGAAACGTATTTAGTGTATCGGGTTGGTGGTGAGAATCGCTTGATTGCAGGACAGGAATCGGTTACTGAGTTATCTGATAACACCGAGGAGATCAGTAGTAAGGGCATTAATTTAGCAATGAATGGCGAGAGCGATCGCGGGTTGTATCAAAATTATAAGGGAGTACCTGTGATTGGAGTCTATGAATGGGTGGAACGCAGTGGTGTTGCTTTAATTGCAGAAATGTCTCAAAAGGAAGCCTTTCAACCGGCGGTAAGATTAGCCCGAGAAATTATTTATATTGGCATTGGTGTCGCTACTTTAATGCTAGTGTTAGTGTATTTACTGGCTCGTCAAATTGCCAAACCGATTTTAACCATAACCACAGCAGCCCAAGACATTGAGAATGGAAAGTTTATATTATCAGGGCTGAAACCAATTCAATCCCGTTTAGATGAGTTGGGTCATTTAGCGACCGTCTTTGAGCAGATGGCGGATAAAGTTTACGAACGTGAGGAAAAGTTACAACAAAGAGTTACCGAACTCCGTATTGAAATTGACCACAAGAAAAAAGCCAAACAAGTCAAAGAGATTGTAGAAACAGATTTCTTTCAAGATTTAGAAAATAAAGCAAAATCCCTACGAAAACGTAATTCCTCAAAGAGTCAGTCCAAATCCGATTAAGTTGCCAATTGTTTCTGCCATTTTTCTGTTCCTTTGCGAGTCGGTGTTCCTTTCTCGGTAAAAGCCCAAATTGCTTGCTTATTTTCAGGACCATAACTAATATGAATGGGGCGAGAGTGGCCCGTGCTAGTCAAACCATAATAATAAATAGAATCAAAAGGGAGGGGAATAGAAACGATCCAATCAATAACTTTTTCGCTCTCAACATTTAAAATCATAAAATCACAAGCTGCCCCTAACCGTTTACAATAGTAATTCTTATTACGATTAAGTTCATGGGCCATGTGCTGATCGCGTATGGGGTCAACGCGACCGTTTCTTCGTCCTGTCTTCGGATTTTTTTAGTTAAAAAATGCTTTAAATTAGTTGAGCAAAATCCGTAAGTGAGTCGAAAGTTTTCTAGTCCAAAGTGATCAATGATGGGGTCAATAATATAAGTGTTTAAGTTCTTGATCGCCGTAATACTTTCTGAAGATTGGGGATAGGGGTTAATTTTATCTTGATATTTTTGATAAGTTTGGCTACAAGTACAAAAGGCTTCTAAAGACAAGTATTTTCCGATTTCCATAGTTTCATTAGTGAGGTAGTAAATCGCTATCTCTATTTAATGCTACCATTGGCGATTCACAAACAACAGTGATGGTACTGTTGGAGTCGATCTTGCTTTAAAATGTGAAAATGCTGAAATCATTGAAGATAAGTTGCAAACCATGGTAAGTGCATCCAGATATAACCCCGCCGACATCGAACCCAAATGGCAACAATACTGGTTAGAAACCAAAGCGGACGAAGCGGACGAAGACCAAAGTAAACCGAAATTTTACGCGCTTTCCATGTTTCCCTATCCCTCAGGAAACCTCCACATGGGTCATGTTCGCAACTATGTGATCACCGATGTTATGGCGCGATGGCGGGGGATGCAAGGATATCGGGTGCTTCATCCCATGGGCTGGGATGCGTTTGGTTTACCTGCGGAAAATGCAGCCATTGACCGTGGTGTTCATCCGGCACAATGGACAAATCAGAATATTCAGCAAATGAAAAAACAACTCCAGCAACTGGGGTTATCTTTAGACTGGAGTCGGGAAGTCGCTACTTGTTCCCCAGATTACTATAAATGGACGCAATGGATTTTTCTCCAGTTTTTCCAAGGGGGACTCGCCTATCAGAAAGAGTCGGCGGTAAACTGGGATCCAATTGATCAAACGGTTCTCGCCAATGAACAAGTCGATGGCGAAGGACGATCGTGGCGCAGTGGGGCGAAAGTGGAACGAAAACTTCTCAAACAGTGGTTTTTGAAAATTACGGAATATGCAGAAGAACTCCTCAATGATTTAGAAAAACTGTCTGGATGGCCCGATCGCGTGAAACTGATGCAAGAAAACTGGATCGGAAAATCGGTCGGGGCTTATCTGGAATTTCCGATCATCGGAAGAGAGGATAAAATTGGTGTCTTTACCACCCGTCCAGATACGGTTTATGGGGTGACTTATGTGGTTCTCGCACCTGAACACCCCCTCACCCCACAGGTCACGACAACTGACCAAAAAGAGGCGGTAGAAGCCTTTATTGAAGAAGTCAGTAATGAAAGCGAACTAGAACGCACCGCCGAAGATAAACCGAAACGCGGTATTCCCACAGGCGGAAAAGCGGTTAACCCCTTCACAGGTGAAGAAATCCCGATTTTAATCGCGGATTATGTTCTCTATGAATATGGAACCGGTGCCGTGATGGGAGTTCCCGCCCATGATGCGCGAGATTTTCAGTTTGCAAGCCAAAACCAGCTTCCCATTAAACAGGTGATTGTTCCCGAAGGAGAAGACCCCAGCGACAAGTTAGAAAACGCCTACACTGAAGCAGGAACAATGATTAATTCCGATGGGTTTAACGGGATGAACTCAGTGGAAGGGAAACAAGCCATTATTGACTATGCAGAAAAACAAGGTTGGGGAAAAGCCCGCATTCAGTACCGCCTGCGCGATTGGTTGATTTCTCGTCAACGCTATTGGGGTGCGCCTATTCCCATTATCCATTGTCCTAGTTGTGGGGCGGTTCCCGTACCTGATGAAGATTTACCCGTGGAACTTCCTGAAAACGTAGAATTTACAGGGCGTGGCGGGTCTCCTCTCACGCAACTGGAAAGCTGGTTAAATGTTCCTTGTCCTTCTTGTGGCGAACCCGCAAAACGAGAAACCGATACCATGGACACTTTTATTGATTCGTCTTGGTATTTCCTCCGCTACACGGATGCGAACAATAGCGAAGAGGTCTTTGATCAGGATAAGGTAAATGATTGGATGCCTGTGGATCAATATGTGGGGGGAATTGAACACGCTATCCTCCATTTATTGTACTCTCGTTTCTTTACGAAAGTCTTGCGCGATCGCGGACTTTTGAATTGTGACGAACCCTTCCAACGCTTACTCACTCAAGGAATGGTACAAGGGATTACTTATAAAAACCCTCAAACAGGAAAATACATCCCTCCCCAAGAGGTAAATGCGGATGATCCGAAAGACCCTAATACAGGGGATGAACTGTCGGTCTTCTTTGAGAAGATGTCGAAGTCAAAATATAACGGCGTTGATCCGTTAGAAGTTTTAGATAAATATGGCGCAGATACCGCACGAATGTTTATCTTATTCAAAGCCCCACCCGAAAAAGATTTAGAGTGGGATAGTGCAGATGTGGAAGGACAATTCCGCTTTTTGAATAAAGTGTGGCGGTTGGTGATGGAATTTGTCGATCGCGCTTGCGAAGTGCAATCAAAAGATAACAACAATCTCTCGAAAGAGGAAAAAGACTTACGCCGTGCAATTCATACCGCCATCAAATCGATTTCTGAAGACTTAGAGGGCGATTATCAGTTTAATACCGCAGTTTCTGAGTTAATGAAACTGAATAACGCGCTGAATGAGGCAAAATGCAAAGATTCTTCGGTTTATCAAGAAGGAATCGAAGCCTTAGTGAAATTACTTGCGCCCTTTGCTCCCCACCTCACAGAAGAATTGTGGCACGCCCTCGGAAATGAAGACTCGGTTCATCATCAAACTTGGTTAGAAGCTGATCCTGATGCGTTAACTGTCGATGAGATTAATTTGGTCATTCAAATTAAAGGAAAAACCCGTGGAACGATTCCCGTCCCCGCTAACGCCAGTCGTGAGGAGTTGGAAACCTATGCGCGGGAGTCTGATGCAGCCCAACGTTACTTAGAAGGAAAAGAGGTGAAAAAAGTGATTGTTGTTCCTGGAAAGTTAGTTAATTTTGTGGTTTAAACAACTCAAGTGTTACGGTTGGGAGAAAGGGTTATTTCTCCCATCAGACTTGACAACAAAAAGAACACTTTATGTCTCAGGAAAATTCTGATTCCACCGATCATTTATTGAATGAGGTCAAATCTCAGTTTCAGCAAAAGTCTGATACAAGTGATGATCATGATCGGCTTGCTGATCTGAAGTCTCAGTATCAAGAAAAATCTCAGAATAAGGGGTCTGAAAACTCTCCTTTAGAAGAGCTAAAATCTAAATTCAAAACTTCATCTTCCGAGTCTCAAGAAAGTAACGAAGATTTATTTGCAGATATCAAATCTCGTTATCAGCAACAGCAAAAGGCTTCCTCTTCTCAAAAAAGTGATTCTAAAACAGATGAGTTGCTGGGGTCTTTGAAAGCACAACATCAAACCCAGAAAAAAGAGCAATACGAAGATGATTATCAGCGTAATCGCGAAGAAATATTAAAAGCAGAACAACAGAAACAGAAAAAACGGAAGTATTTAACTCAGAAAGCTCAAACTTGGCTGGAAACTCTTGATCCCTATTCCGAGGAGGGGTTTTGGTTTGAAGAGTTTGCGGAAGGTTATCCCTCTCGCTTAGAGGCTGCTGTGGATTATCTTGCGGTCTTAGAAGATGATTCGGGTTGAAAGAGTCAGCGCGATCGTTTTTGTTAAACTAAACAGTAATTCCAACAGATATTAAGTGAGTCAAAAGAGGTTAAATATGGGAATTTCTTTACAGAAAGGACAACGGGTTTCGCTGGAAAAAGTTTCTCCTGGTTTAGAAGCTGTTTTTGTCGGTTTAGGTTGGGATGTCAATCAAACCGATACTGGAAGTGATTTTGATTTAGATACTTCCGTTTTTCTTCTCGGTGAAGATGAAAAACTCCTTTCCGATAACCATTTAGTTTTTTATAATAATCTGAAAAGTCCCGATCCTGATCATTCTGTAGAGCACATGGGGGATAACCTCACGGGTGCGGGAGAAGGAGATGATGAGGTCATTATTATTAATTTGAAAAAAGTTCCAGAAGACGTACAAAAAATTACCTTTGTGGTCACCATTTATGATGCAGAAAAGCGGGGACAAAATTTTGGACAAGTGAGCAATGCGTTTGTTCGTTTAGTGGATGTTAAAACAAAAGAAGAAGTGCTTCGCTATGACTTAACAGAAGACTATTCCATTGAAACGGCAATGATTATGGGAGAATTGTATAAGAAAGATGGACAATGGCGGATGAGTGCAGTGGGTGAAGGTTACGAAGGCGGATTACAGACTATTTTAAACCGCTATAGTTAAGTTTTAGATCCCCCTTTTTTGAGGGGGATTTTTAGGGTAAAAATCAATCTATTGGCTGGGGATGAATGATGAAAAATGGAGTTTCTAAAGGACAGCGTTGGCTCAAGTTACTGGAGACGGGTTTGCTGATTGTTATCGTTGCGGGAATAATTATTTCTATTCAGACACAGCAAGTGGTCTGGGGATTAATTCCGATCGCGCTGACGATCATTCTGAATCAAATCAATCAAAATCATCAGCAGCGATCGCAGCAACAGCAATTTCAAAAACTAGAAAGTCTAATTCAAAATTGTCAAGCAGAGGAAGAAAATCAACAAATTAATCTTTGGAAGTTACAGAAGCAAATTGAAGAATGGCAAGACTTTTTAATTGATTTCCGAGAAACAAACGCGCAAAATACACAAACCCTTGAAGAAATTATTGCTGAATTAAGTCAAGTTCAACCCCTGCGAGAAAAGCAGAATAATCTTAACACTCAGATGCAAAAAATTGCTGTCACCCAAGAGCAATTAATTACCGACTTTAATCATCTTTCCCAAGTCCAAGAAACCTTATCTCAAAGCGTGACCGAGTTGAGTAATCAAGTCCATCAGGATTCAAGAGATGATGCTTGGGAGTATTCCCTCCAGCAAACAAACGAAAGATTGAGTTATCTTCATCAACTGCAAAATAAACAACATCAAAATGATCAAGAGGTTGCAATAGAATTAAAAGAAAGTTTAGCCACTGTTAAGGAAGAAGTATCACAACTGCGAGAAGAATTAAATCAAAAAACTGAAGTCGCAACCCGTCAATCTTCAAATGAAGACGTTCGACAGTTACAAAATCAGATTGAAGAAATGACCGAGACTTTCAACTTGCTCAATCAACGTCAAAGGGAAGAAAATGACTATTATCAAAAAGCCATAGAACAATTCCGAGAAGATCTAGAAAGTCTCCGCGAACAAATTAACTGGGATTCGCAAACTGAGTTAGATACTATTCATCAATTAGTCCAAGAAAATCAGCAGCAACAAACACAACTCACTAACGAAATTTCTCAACTGAAAACTGACTATCAGACCTTAGCGCAACAACTTCAAGAAAATACATCTGAGCGAAGGAATAACACTTCCATTGATCAGGAAATTGAACGATTACAGTCTTATTTAAAACAAGTGACTCAATTATTAGACTCGGTGGTTAAACGTCAAGCTGAAGAAAAGAAATCTTTTCAAACTAAAATAGAACAACTTCATCACACCCTAGAATCAGTAATTTCGGAAAACCAGTCTCCCGTTAATTTAAAAGAAGTCGAAACAATCAAGCAATCCTTAGAACAAACTCGCCAAAAACAAGGGGATTTAGACAGACAAATTTCTCAGATTAAACAACACTTTACTACTCTTCAAAACCGATCCTTTTCGCAAGATGGAGAAAGTATCACTTCTTCTATTATAGAAGCAAAAATTAACCATTTTCATGATTACCTAAAACAACTCACTGACCTTTTAGACTCTCTCGCCCAGCGTCAAACTGAAGAAAATCAAGCTCTAAAAGCAAGATTAAGTCATCTACAATCTCAATTAACTGCAGTGGAAACCCGAGAAGATTTGTAGTCAAGTCTTATCTAGGGCTTGCTGAAAAAGTCCATTGGTTGGTTTAGTAAGGCAAGAGGCAAGTTGCCTTATTCTAAGATTTTTCTATCATAGCTACTGTCGAAGAACCATTAACTTTTTACATAAGAATTAGATCTGCTATAGCGTTTCCTAGTTGGTTGAGGTACGTAATGCGAGTCGGTGGATGTTCATGGTTCATGGTTCGTGGTTCATTGATTAACAACCAACAAATAACAAAGAACAAAGAACGAAGAACGAAGAACAAAAAACAAAGAACAAAGAACCAAAATTTAGAATGTACCTCATGAGATTGGGAAGTGCTATATATAATGTGTATCAATTAGAAACGACTCTTTGCCATAACCGTTGAATCTCAGCTAAGTCTTGGGCGTTGGGTGTGGATAAAACTTGATTTTGAGGATTGACTGCTGCACCTGGAATATTGTTTCCCCAAGGGCTATTTGTCACTCCACTGAGATCCATTCCAGAAATTGCAGGGCGAAAGCCATATTGAATAAAAATGGCTTGTTGTTCGGGTTTTCTGAGAAAATCAATAAACGTTTTTGCTGCATCTGCGGTTCTGCGATCAACATTGCGACGAACGATTCCCGCAGTGGAAACAGTTTCAATGGTCGGATCGAGATAATAAATCTGGTAAGTTTGATTGCGGGTGGTTTGGGCTTGTTCCCACCGATGTAACGCAATACTCTCGTAAACGGTGGCGACATCTGCATCATTGGGTCCTCTAGCGATAAATTCTTGTAGCAGAATATCTGTTGAACGAGGCGGTAAATAAACAGACCGTTTCACTAATGCAAATAAGGATTCTGTCTCTGATTGTCGTAATGCTTGGGATAGAGACTCCCCCGTTTGAGACTGCGCCCATAAACTCAGGGTCAGTTGACCACTGTTAGACCGTGTGGGATTGGTCATAATAAAATCAAAACTTCCCCATGGGGGTGATCCGCCGATCGCGCCCCAATTCCGTTGCTGCATCGCATTTTCTAAGCGATCCCAATCAAATCGCCCCGAGGGAAATAAAATCTGTCCGCGATCTTTCCAAGCAACCCCCACCAGCATGGTTTTCGCGATCGCGCTGGGGGTTTCATAAAAGGCTTCCCCGTCTCCCGACCAACGTTGTTCTAATTGGTCTAGAATCTTACCATTGGCGGGAATCAACACCGTTGGGTCAAACTCATTTTTCTGGTCAATGTAGTTGTTGACCATATCTTGCGATCCCTGAAACTTTAATTCTAGATTAATTTGGGGATGGGCTTGTTCAAATTGGCTTTCTAGGGCTTCTAGAGGGTCTTGTAATTCTGTTCCACTGACGACAACGACCGTTTTCTTCACACCTGGTAAGGGAATATAGCTGATTCCCAGAGAAGCCAGAATAATCGCGATCGAAATCCAAGTATTCTTTTGTTGTTGATTGGCGCGAGTCGAAGTCATGATCCTTGATGAGTTAAGATATCCACGTTTTCTTGTAAACTACTCAGTTCTTCACTTAAATTTTGCAGTTCCGTCACTTGTTCGACATCCGCTAAATCCGCACGGCGTAACTTATTTTGTAGCTGTTGCAATACTCCTGCTAAGTTTTGGATCGAAGTGTTGAGGGAAATCACTTGTGCTTGTCGTGCGTCTTCTCCTTGTTGGGCTAAGCGAATATTGCGCTGGAGGCTTTCTTGCAAAGATTGTAACTGCTGACGGGATGCACCTGAACTTTGAGATAATTTGCTTTGAAGATCGGCGAGTTGATTTTCTAATTCCGAGATGGATAATAAAGAATCAGACCCTTGAAATTTACGGGCGAGGGTTTCAATCTGGGTGGGTAGTTCTTTCGCGCGATCGCAGGCGTATTGGACTTGGGTTAAAAGGTCTAACTGTAGTGATGTATCGGACAAAGCGCGATCGGCTTCTTCTCTTAAGACTTCTGCTTTTTCTGCGACTGCTTGTGCTGTGTTTTGTACCGCTTCTAACTCTTTGGCGAGTGCGGGGTTTTCAATCATTAACGGTTCTGGGAGTTGTGACTTACGCACAGAAGCCCCTCCCAGCGCGATCGCGCCAGAAACGGGGATCATCAGATAGCTGGGTAAACCCACTAACCGCACACCAACCATTAACACTACTCCCCCAATCAACACCGCGATCGGGTAATGGAGAGGATTCACAAGCCATTTCATCTAAAAACCTCCCAGTGAGGATTAAGCGGAACTTTCATTAATGATTTTACTCGAAAAAGAAAACGTTTTGCGCTTGAATTTTGTGATTTAACTAGAAGTCTCTCTTTGAGTTAAAGAATCTCCCATTTTGATCCGATCACTGATATAACTCATTGTGATCTTTCTAGATCGAAAAAAGAAAAATGTTATACACTTAATTCAGGACAGATATGTGATACAAGAGAGCTTGATCCCTTCTCAAAGACTTCCGAATTTGTGAAGCTAATCAAATGATAAATAACTCAACAATTACTTAAGTGATTACTCGCGAAATATATCAAAAATATCATGAAAAATACATAAGTTTTCTCAAAAAATATTACTAATATCAAGTTCTCTTGAGAAACCATCAGGAATATTATCTAAACTTAAAAGTACAGATAATATTTGCTGGTTAATTATGGATACTTCTCTCCTTGCATTTAAAGAAATCCCCATCCTAATTATCGGTTATGGCAGCCTTGAACAGGGAGACGCTTATGCCGGTTCTTTAGTTGCACAAATTATTCAAAAGTTAAACTTAGAGGATGTTGAGGCTCTAAATGTGGAAAGGCTAACCCCTAGCCTAGCCCCCATCATCTTAAAAGCCAGAACTGTCATTTTTATCGGTTCTTATTATGTCTGTGAACACATGAACCCAGAAATTATTATTAAACATTTTCTACACCGCAATTTAGAAGTCGATTTTGATACAGGTTACGATTGCTCTCCCCAAAACTTATTAGCATTTATCGAAGCAGTTTATGATCGAGTTCCAGAGGCTTACTGGATTTTAATTCCAGCGATTACTTATCGACTCAATGATCATCTTTCTACGACAACGCAAACGGCGATAGACAAGACCTTAAAATATTTAACCATGGGCTCTCATTTTGATCTCTTCTTGAAAACAAAATCTCTGAAAGAAAGTGCATTAAACGCTTAACTGATTACTTTTGTTGGTTGATCATTCTACCGAGAACAAAGAACAAAATTATTAAAACTCTAGCTGTAAATCAGACATCAACTGAGAAAGAGTTTGCGGGTTTCCTTTGCGATAATAACCGCCGTTTAGTTCTGCCATTTTTTGTAAAACATCAGGATTAAATTCTCCCTCTTTTCCATAGCCAACAGTAAAGAAAGCAATGCGACGATCCGAAGAAAAACTATTTTTTTCCAATTGTTGCGTTAAACGTTGAAAAGAAACTTCTGAGCCTGAATCTTCCCCATCCGTCAAAATTAATACAGCATTAATGGCATCTTCTTGGTAATTATTTTGCAACCAATTTCGGGCTTGCAACGTCGCATCATATAACCGCGTTCCGCCATCAGCACGGAGATTTGTAATAAACTGCATTCCCCGTTGTTGTCCTTGAGGAGTTCCATCCACTTCCACAGGGGATTGAATGCGATTGTCAAAATCAATTAAAGCAATTTTTTCTTTTGGACCCAGACTTTCAATATAAGTCCGTAAGGTGCTTTGGACAGCTGGTAGTTTCGATCCCGCCATTGATCCTGAAGAATCGACAACAACCACCACCTGTGAGGGCTTTTTCGCATAATCTCGCCAAGATTTAAGCATTGCTTCCACTACTTCGGGAGAGGGCGGACGTAAGGAATTGTAAGTTGCATTGGGATTAACGCCATATTGCTGAGAAAACTTGTCTCCTAAAGGAATACCGGGTACGCCTGGACGTAACCCCAGATCCGTTGCAATGGCTTGAATCTCCTCAGACCGTAGAAACTCAATCACTTGTTGGGCTGCTGCTTGTTCTTGTTCATTGACCCAGGGGGCTTGGGGAACAATAGCCCGTAAGTTGGAGGTAAAGGTGTCTTGGGGATAAACGGCTTCGTAGCGAGTATTATTATTAGAGTTGCTGTTGGCTTCAATCACTAGAGACTCATAGACAGACGCGATCGATGCCCAAAAAACGCCGTTTTCGACCATATCTTGGGCTAAACTGCCAGTAGAAGTCCCATAACGGGCAATTTTGCTTTCAATTTCTCGCACTTGATCCTGATAAGTCTGGACATCAGCAACAGTCATTTGTTCTGGGGCTTTCCCAGAAACACTGGCAAATTCCGCAACTAAGGTTTGTAAACCGGAATTAGACCGTGTAGGTGCGGTGTGAACAAAGTTAATGGGTAAAGCGGGACTATTATTTCCCAGTTGTTGATGATTATCCACTTGAACTAGCGTTTTGAACAAGTCTTCTTGTTGACGTAAGTCTGTGGCTAATTCGGCTGTGGTCATAAACACCATCGGGCTATTCGCCAGTAATGGCGCATCGGGAATGTTGGGGATATAGTTTTGTCCTGGAAAAATTTGTTCCACGCGATAGCGTAACTGGGCGTGATAAATTTCCCCATCAACAGAAATTAAGGTGGGAAATTGGGGATCTGAGGAGTCAATATTACCGTTTTTCAGTTGTTCCGTTAACGAGACCACTTCCGAGACAACATCCCCACTTCCTTTGGTCTCGCAAGTGAGATAAAACTGTTCTCCTGTTTCTAGTTTTGGGTTTTGTTGATTCAGGCGTTGGGCTGCGCGATCGCAGAACGTTTCTAAATTACTTCCAGCGAGAAATTTAACTTCAAATCCTTGTTGGTTACCATTGCTGCTTGTGTCATTCACCAACTGACAACTGGTAAGGAAAAAGGAACTGCCAATTGCCATGAGAACACTCACTTTCCAAGAAAAATTACCCATAATGTTAAGCCCGTGGCTAAAAAATGAAACCACACCCATAATATCGCTATTTCTTGGGATTGTAGCTTCCAAAAACTCCCGATTACAAAGCAAACATCTTAAAAAATAAGAGGATAGAATGATTCAGAAACAGCATTTTTCTAATCAATTCCAATCAATCAAAAATAATCATGATTTATCCTTTTTCTTCTCGGATGGGACGACGGAATTTTTTATTGACCGTGAGCACAATCATTAGTTTGACCCTCGCCAAACAAGCCTCTCGCCGTGCGCTTGCCCATCCTAAATTTTCCGATTATCCCTTTTCGTTAGGCGTTGCTTCTGGGGATCCCACCTCCGATAGTGTTGTTTTATGGACTCGTTTAATTTCTGATTCTGTAACTGAGACAATGCCCATTGCTGATGATCTGATTGTCTCATGGCAAATCGCAGCTGATCCCAAAATGCGTAATCTTGTATCTAGTGGAACAACCATTGCTTCCCCAGAATTAGCTCATTCTGTCCATGTAGTTGTTGAGGGCTTAAGCAGCGATCGCGCGTATTGGTATCAGTTTAAGGTCGGAAACGAACTGAGTCCCATTGGGCGCACCCGCACCCTTCCAGACCCCACAGTTTCTCCCTATGCTCTCAAATTTGCCTTTGTCTCCTGCCAAAATTATGAGCAGGGCTATTTTAATCCCTATCGTCATCTCGCAGACGAAGATCTCGATTTTGTGATTCATTTGGGAGATTATATTTATGAATATGCAGCGAATACCTCTCGCGGATTTCCTCGCCAACATCCAGCAGTCGAATGTAGTGATTTAGCCACTTACCGACAGCGATACAGTTTATACAAGCGCGATCGCGATCTGCAAGCAGCCCACGCAGCTTTCCCCTTTATTTGTACTTGGGACGATCATGAGGTAGAAAACGATTATGCCAATACTGAATCGGAAAACTTTGAGGCAAAACAGACGTTTTTACAGCGACGCATGGCTGCGTATCAAGCCTACTATGAACATTTGCCTTTACGTCCTTTTTCCCGTCCACAGGGGGCTTCCATGCAACTCTATCGGCGTTTTCAATTCGGGAACTTAGCGCAATTTTATCTGCTGGATGGGAGACAATATCGCTCAGATCAGGCTGGTGATGATAATGGGGAAGGGGGCGGACAAGTGATCGATAGGAATTGTCCAGAACTAAATAATCCCAATCGCAGTCTTTTAGGAAAGGAGCAAGAACAATGGTTGTTTCAAGCGCTGAAAACCTCAGAAACTCATTGGAATGTCATCGCCCAACCCTACCTAGTTTCCCAGTTGAAACAGCCCTCTGCTGAAGCGGTAAGAGTTTGGACGGATGGTTGGGATGGCTATCCCGTTAGCCGTCAACGTCTGCTTGAGTTTCTCCATTGGGAAAAAATTGCTAATCCCATTTTTATTGGGGGAGATATTCATTCGTTTTGGGTGAGCGATCTCAAGCGCGATTTTGACAATCCTGAATCAGAAATTGTCGCCTCAGAATTTGTTACCAGTTCCATTAGTTCCTTGGGTGTCCCTTATGAGCAATTCTTAAGCTATTTATCCGTTAATCCTCACATCAAATTTTTTGAGAGTCGTCAACGGGGATACGTTAAATGTACCTGCAACCAACAACAATGGACCAGTGAACTCAAATGTGTGGATACGGTAGAAACTCCTCAATCTCAAATCAATACCCTTGCCAGTTACTGGGTTGAAAATGGCAAGAAGGGAACACAGTTAAGTCCATAGGTTTGGTTAAATATCAATCTTGCTAAAACACTGGCAACTAAGACAACACTGGGAATCGCAGCTAGTCACTGTTCGAGAAATCGCCTTAAAAATCTTTCACTCCAAAACTAGGGCGTACAAAGTTCTGCACCCAGTCGTTGTTCACAAAATGCTCTTTCTGAGGGGGTTAAGTCCTCTCCTTCAATATCTCTCCGTAAAACAATGCCATTATGACCCGCTAAAAACCGAGGGAGTTGATCATATTCAATCAACTCTAAGGTTGCCATATCATACGTGGCGTAAGTTGTTTTTTCTGGGGAATCAAAATCAATATCGAGAACCGTGATTGTTTTTTTCGGTGCTAAATCGCTATCAATGAGCGGACGGGGGCCACCGCCCAAAATCCCCGTATGTAACAGTTGTAAGTCTCCCCGATGTCCAGGATAATAAGCGTGCTGATGACCGCTGATATAAGTGTGAACGTCATATTTTTCCAGCATTGCTCTGAGTGCGTCGGCATGGTCCATCACTTCCCCAGGCTGGTTGCGTCCCACAGCGACTGCATATAAGGGTAAATGTCCCAATAAAATGCGTAGTTTCGCTTGTTGGGCTTCTGGACTGGCTAACGCCTTTTCCACCCAAGCCAACTTTTCTGGGGGAATATAACTGGAAGACCCATCCCAGGCAAGGAAAAAGATATCTTGATGTTGAAAGGTGTAGTAGAAGGGAAAATCAGCGCGATCAATGAATTCTAAGTTAGGATCATGTTCAGGATGATGCCAATAGTCTTTGGCTAACTCACGCTCTTGTTGAAAAAGAAATCTACCATTGACATTTCTCGCACTAGAAGCATCATGATTGCCAATGGTAAAGCCATAGGGCAGGTTGGCTTCTCGTAACGGACGCGCCAGATGATCATCAAAGGCTTGCCACATCGCTTGAATTTGAGATTTGCTTAAAGCGGGATTTTGACCCGCCACCATATCTCCACTGCAAATTACCAGATCTGGCTGCCAATCAGGAATCAGTTCCATTGCTTGATCCACGGCGGGTGGGTAATCCGTTGCGCCATAAGCCCCATTAAGGTCACTAATAACAACCAGTCGCACATCATGACGAGGGGGATTGTAGAGGTTTTCTTCGGTAATCGGTTGAGAAGGCTCTAGTTGTTCAGCAGTGGCGAGGTTAACGCTATAACTGTAAACAAGACATAAGCAAAATGTCGCGATCGCGCAAGCCAAAAATCGTTTAGGAGACACGGTTCAACAATCGGGTTAAGAATACAGCTTTACTATCCCATAAGCATTTCTAATCCACAAGGTCATCAGAATTTTTGTTTGTTGCAATCCATAATAAAGCTGTTTTATTCTACTAATGAATTTTTGATCAAGACGATGCAATCACACTTACTCACAACCTCTGTTACAGTGAAGCCCAATCAAAATGATAATCATGGTGCTAGCGGAAATCCCCTGAGTGTCGCACCAATGATGGATCGGACAGATCGCCATTTTCGCTATTTAATGCGTCAAATTACGCGCAAAACCTTGCTTTATACCGAAATGGTCACGATTCCAGCGATTCTCAACGGCGATCGCGCAAAATTATTAGGCTTTTCTCCCGAAGAACATCCCTTAGCGTTACAACTTGGCGGAGATGACCCAGAAAAAGCAGCAGAATGCGCTCGGATGGCAGCAGATTACGGTTACGATGAAATTAATCTAAATGTCGGTTGTCCCAGCGATCGCGTGAAAAGTGGCAATTTTGGGGCGTGTTTGATGGCGCAACCGGAAACCGTCGCCACAGTTGTGGAAGCGATGCAAAATGCGGTTGAGATTCCAGTTACAGTAAAACATCGCATTGGTATTGATGAGCGCGATCGCTATGAAGACATGAGTGAGTTTGTGAGGGTGGTTTCTGAGGCGGGCTGTCAACGATTTACCGTTCATGCGCGAAAAGCCTGGTTACAAGGGTTAAGTCCGAAAGAAAATCGCAATGTTCCCCCTTTACGTTATGAGGATGTTTATCGTCTTAAACAAGAGTTTCCACAGCTTTTTATTGAAATTAATGGTGGGATTAAAACCCTTCCTGAAATTAAAGAACATTTGAATCATCTGGATGCAGTGATGATCGGTCGGGCTGCCTATGATAATCCTTATTTATTCGCAACCGTGGATCAAGAAATTTATGGACAAGATGATCCACCTCCGACGATGAAGGAAGTTGTAGAAGCGATGCTTCCTTACCTTGATTATTGGGTCAATCGGGGTCTAAAACTTAATAGTATGACTCGTCATTTAATTCATATCTTTAATGGACAACCGGGTGCAAAAGCATGGCGGAGATCTTTAACGGAAAAAGGATGTGAAGAGAATGCGGGTGCAGAAGTTGTGGAAGAAGCATTAAAATTAGTCCAACATGGGGTCTAAACCTCTGCGAGGTGTCCATTGGATTGCCCCATTTTTTCCAGTAAAGTAGAAATCAATTCCTTCTTTTGTTATCTCTTGTTTTAAGTCATCAGGGATTTGATTGGCGATCGCGATCGCGCTTTTTAGATTTAATTGTTGAAACCAGCTTCGGTTAATCTCGTTACCTTCCCATAGTAAAACATCTGTTTTCCGAATCTCAGAACTGACTGTAGGAAGTCGATTTTCTGGACGTTGTAAAAATCCCCATTGTTGTTCCCCGAATATCAGGGTGAGTAACCCAGGATTGGGTTGTTTAATATTGAGACGCTGCTGATCCACTAAAGTATTATTAACACCGATTCCTTGCTTCAAGGTTGTTTTTAAGTCTGAGATGTTTTGAATTTCATTTTCGAGAATACGTGAATAAAATAGACGGTTGAGAGTAACAAGATTGTTGAGAGCACTCCATTGATTGTTAGGACTGAGTGCGATCGCGCTGTTAATGGTTTGAATCCCTTGTTCTTGTAAAAAGGGAAGTAAAGTATAGCGAATGGTGTTTTCATTACCACAGTTAATTAAACTAACATGACCCCGATTTTGAATTAAGATCACTGCGGGTTCATCAGTGGAAAAAATAGTAATTTGCTGTAACGCTAATTTTTGATAAGTAATGGGAAGAATAATCAGCGCGATCGCGCCAATAGTGACCAGTTTCCACAGTGGTTTCCCTTGAGGAAATTGCCACACAAAAATCATTAAACCATAAACAGCAATTAACTGCCATAAATCAATTTTTCCAAATAATAAGTAACTGCCAGGGAGTTGATTAAACCAAGAGACTAAACCAATTAAAATGTGAGTAAAAGGAGAAAGTAACAGCGCGATCGCGCTTCCTAGACTGGGCATGATTAAACCCATAAAGCCACTCAGCATTCCACCTATAATAACTAAAATAGCAAAGGGAGTCGCAATAACATTGAGCAAAATACTATAAGTAGCAACCGTTCCAAAATTAAATAACTGTAAAGGAAAAATCCAAGGAAAGATAGCAATGGGAACTGCAATTAAAGAGGCAAGCGTTGGCGGTAAAAAATCCCACTTTTCTAGTAAAGGAGGAAGGGTGACAATTAATCCAAATGTGGCGAGAAAGCTAAATTGAAAGCCCAAATCTTGAATCCATAAAGGATTAATTAATAATAAAATAGTTGCAATCACTAGCAGCGATCGCGTTGCATTAACTTTCCGTTCGGTGAGTAGTCCTAATAATCCTGCTACTCCCATTAAACTCGCTCTTAAAATAGAAGGTTGTAATCCCGTTAACCCCACATAAAGGATTAATATCGCTAACCCAATTCCAAAGCGTAGTGAAACTTTTAAATGGCGAGTAATTCCTAAAACAACACCCAGTAATAGGGAAACATGAAAGCCCGAAGCTGCTAAAAAATGCGCGAGTCCTGCTTTTAGAAATTGATCTTGAAGATGGTAGGGTAAATTAACGGCTTTGCGTCCTAAAACCATAGAACTAACCAGTTCTCCTTGAGGACTTCCTAAAGCATCCAGATGAACCTGAATTATCCGTTCTCGCAATTGCCAAAATCCCCAATTCTGATTTTCAATAACAGTGACTTCTCGCCCACTAATTCCAGCAAAAGCCCCATTTTTTTGGAGATAGTTCTTAAAATCAAACTGTCCAGGATTATCAGGTGGAGAGGGTTGATAAAGATAGCCTGTAACCTCAATGGTAGCAGTGGGATTTAATTGAGTTTCCAACTGAGCGGGAACAGTGGTGTAAAGTTTTCCCTGGTATTTTCTCCTGTCATCTTTCACTCCTTTCACTGATAGCCAAAACCTTAATTTTCCACTCTGATTGAAAGTAGGAGCATCTAAAATTTTTCCAGTAACAGTAACAACTGTGCCATTTTTGTCAGGAGGAATAATCTGACTAATCTCGTTTTCTGCTGTTGTTGGGAAACGTAAATGAAAGGATAAAAAGGCAAGGAGAGTAATAAAAATAATGCCCCATGCTGAGCGCAATTTGAAACCCCACCAATGATAAATCGGAGCAACTCTTAACAGAATCACCCCTCCCAGAATTAGAGTTAATGTAATCGTTAGCCAATATTGCTCGAATCCTGAAGCAATTAAAAGACCAACAATATAAGTACAACAAAAAAGCGGAACATCTTTGGCAGACATCGGTCTAGAGAGGGGATTAACTGACGGTTTTCCACAAACTATGGGTTTGTTCGGGTGAAACGAAGCGATTAGCACATAGAATACCAGAAGCAGCGACTGCAGGAACACCAATTCCAGGAAGGGTACTATCACCGACGCGGTAAAGTCCAGAAATCGGGGTTTGATCGCTGGGAAACAGCCCCTCTTTGGCAGAAATCGCAGGACCATACGTGCCTTGATATCGTCGTAGATAATGAGCGTGAGTGAGGGGAGAACCAATTAATTCTAAAGTCACGCGATCGCGCACATCGGGGATAATTTTCTCTAGAGCCTGATACAAAGATTCTGCTTTGGCGCGTTTCTGTTGGGGATAGTGATCATCCCGTTGCCAGCCGTGATAGGGTTCGAGAGTATAAGCATGAATCAAATGTTGTCCAGAAGGAGCAAGATTCGCATCCCATACTGTCGGAATGGAAATCATACAAGTATTACCAGGCGTTGTAATCTCTTGGTTACTATCATGAACAACCACATGATGACCGTTGAGAGGGTCTAAGCCTTCAGCATTAATTCCGAGATGGAGGTGCATAAAACTCTCCACCGCAGGAGTAGTCAGACTCTTTTCCCGAAAAGACGGGGGTAAGTCTTGGGGAGATAATAGCTTGCTATAGGTATCCCAAAGCGTCGCATTTGAGATGACAATCGGCGCAGAAAGCGTTTCACCATTTTTAAGACGGATGCCCTGGGTTTTGCCGTTACTGACTAAAATCTTGTCCACATGGGCATTCAGGCGGAGTTCTCCCCCCCAGCGCTTGAAGCCTTGCACTAATGCTTCCACAATCGCGCCACTTCCCCCAACAGGATATTCAACTCCCACGCGCGATCGTTCTCCTAACATAAACGCCACTTCGGGCGCGATCGTTCCTTCTGCTTTTAAGCCAGACAGGAGGAAACATTCTAAATCAATCAAACGCTTCACCCAAGGATCTGTTACTGTTTTCTGGGCAATATCCCCCACTGAGGAAGCAACCAGTGGTAAGTTGGGGAGGAATTTGAGTAAACTCGGTAAGTATTTCGGGAATAATACCTGTAAGATTTTCCAATCGGGACGTAACTCAATGGTGGGGATATCTTTTAAGCCTGCATACAGTCCTAACATTTCCTGAACAAAGGCTTGATATTCTTTTGCCCCTTGTGCGGTAACTTTTGCAATTTCTGCACAATATTGATCGTTATCTTGGTAAGCAGCAAACGTTCCTTCTGGAAAATGAAACTCACCAAGCGGATCATAGGGGACCGTTTCAATTGACTCTCCCAGAAGGCTTAAAACCTGTTGCAAGGGGTTCAAACTGTCTTTGTCTGTTCCAATTCCTGCATAGAAAGAGGGGCCAGAATCAAAGGTAAAGCCTTTGCGGGTAAAACTGTGGGCTGCACCCCCAGGAATGCCATGACTTTCACAGATGAGGACATTGTAACCATAACGAGCGAGTAAACTCCCCGCAGTCAATCCCCCAATTCCACTACCGATAATGATGATATCTTGAGGCCTCATTTGTCCTTTGTTATTTGTTATTTGTTCACTGGTCACTGACTTATTGCTCCCGTTTTTCCGCTAACTCCATGCAAATCTGCTGATGCACTTCCCGCGTTAAAGGATAAAAATAGGCAAGAATCAGTCCCCCAATGAGACTGACCATGGGTAACGGCGCGATCGCGATGCGAATCGCAAATAAAGCACTGTCTGGCTGTTGAGGAGGAGGTTGACCCGGTACCGATTCAATAAACCCCGCCCATTCTAAACTTTGACCCACCAGAAACAAGCCTAATGCTAACCCCATTTTTTGTAATAACACCATAAACCCATAAAAAATCCCTTCCCGCCGTTGTCCCGTTTTCAGTTCATCCAGTTCAATCACATCAGGAACCATTGACCACGGAATCAAATACGCCACAGACACGCCAAATCCAGCTAAAATCGCCAAACCATACATTAATCCCACTTGTCCTGGTTGTAAGAAAAATAAACCAATTTGGGCGATTAACCAGAGTCCAGTGCCTAAAGCATACACCACTTTTTTCTCCACCTGTTTACTGACCGCCCCCCAGACAAATAACATCACCAAAGCGGTTCCTTGTACCGCTAACGCCGTTTGGGGGAAAGCACTTTCCGGTAAACCCATCCAACTAACCACAAAGTAAGGCAAAATCGAAGCAGTGAGTTGAACCCCTAACCAAGAAAACAGATAAATCCCAATGACAAACAAAAACGGACGATTGTTAAAAACGATTTTTAACTGTTGCGAAAAGGGGAGACTCATGTTCTGTTGTTTCGGTAAAGGCGTACTGGGAACAGGCGGTTGATTCCGTTGTACAAAGAGAGTCGTGGCAAATGTTCCGATTAAAATTGTGAGTAAAGCCCCAACGACTGCCAATAAAAGATTATTATTTTGAACAAATTGGAAAATGCCATAAATCGCGCAAATTAAGCTAATACCGAATAAAACAAAGGATAGAGGCTGTTTCCGTGCTGAAGCAATCAGGGGTTTACGATCGCGCTCTTGTAGGCTTAAACTGCACCAAAAAATGGGAATGGTGGAGATGATCGCCATGATCAAACCTAGAATAAAATACTGTTTCTGCTGTTGATCGGGGTAAGCATCAATAATGAGTCCCGCAAGAATTAAAGACAGAATACTTCCCCCTAAAGAAAAGGCAAAGCGAAAACTATTCAGGCTAGTGCGTTCGTTATAATCTTGGGTGAGTTCGGGGGTCAGAGCGGTATAAGGTAAGTTAACGGCAGTGAAGGCAATATTAAATAAAATCCCGATCAGCACATAATAGGCAAACAGTGACCAGTCATTAATGGTGTCATTCGTGCTAAATGTCGGGACAATCCATTGCAGAATAAAGAGTAAGCAAAAGGGAATTGCTCCAAAAAACATCCAAGGCAGTCGTCTTCCCCAAGGGCTATCCGCGCGATCGCTCCACATTCCAATAATTGGATCATTAATGGCATCGGCAATTTTACCAATCATTAAAATACTTCCAGCTAACCCCGGTGGCAGTCCAGCGACTTGTGTAAAGAAATACAGCAGAAAAAACACTAAAACATTTGCTGTAATCGCTGGACCGAGATCTCCCGCCCCATAAGTAAGTTTTGTAATAAAGGTTAATTTTTCAGAAGACTTAGCAACCATAAGCAAATGTTCTGTAAAAGAATTTTTGAAACTGTATTGAAATCAATTTAGAATAGACTTAGGTGAGATAAAACGGACTTAAGTAAGATCAAGATCATTTTAAAAAAGTAATTGTCTCCCGTTTTCCAAAGTTAGACTTTATCATCAGTAAAATTCCTGAAGTGAGTAATGAGCGATTATCAAACCTTAAATCACCGTTACCTGTTCACTAAACTCAGCAAATATGCTCGAAATGGCTTTACAGGACGGTTAAGTATTAAAGTTGAGTATAAGCCTTCTTGGCGCATCTATTTCAGTGCAGGGTCTATCATTTGGGCAAGTGGAGGCATCCATCCCGTTCGGCGGTGGCTGAGACAACTCAAAGGATGTCACTGCCAAATGACTGTTCCTCTAGGCATGACAGAGCAAGAATTATTATCCGCGCCTTATGAGTGTTGGGATTATTTAGCTCTCTCATTACTGATGCAAGAAAACTATATTAATTCTGATCAAGTTAAATCGATTGTTGAAGGAGCAATTTCGGAAGTTTTATTTGATATTGTCCAAGGATTGGCGCAGATTTCCAAAGAAGATATGAATCAGGTGAAAATGCTGCGTAAACCAGAGGTTCATCCTTGCAATCAAGAGCTCCTACTCCCTGCGTGGATGTGGCGCACAGAATCGGCTAAACAACGGGTTTTAAATACTTGGGAAACGTGGTTAAATGCAGGCTTAACTTATTTTTCTCCTGATGCAGGGATAATAGCAAATCAAGAAGAATTAGAGACTCAGGAGTTACACTCTCTCGCTCAATACTTTCTCAATATTGAAAGGGAAGAAAAAACCTTACGGGATCTCGCAATGGATAATCAGACGACAGTTTTAAGTATTTTACAAACCATGAAAAAATACTTAGATCAACATCTGATTCAATTTAACTCAGTCCCCGATTTATGGAAAACCACTTCTCAGAAATCTCAAAATCATGTTGGCTCTCATTTAGGACACAACACCATCCTACCCAATCATAAAACTGATGCAGGAATTGATGATGAACTGACCCAAGCCAAACCCACTCATCATCCGTCTTTACGGACTCCCATGTCAGGATGGCTTAAACATTCCAGAGGAAATACCATCTCGGGAGGTTATCCTTCGGAAGAAGGGGTGAAGGTCAACGTGATGGAAACTTTGGTGGCGCAAGAGGTCGAGCAACAATTAAAAGCCCTCCCCCGAGCAAGTGCTGAGTGTATTACCAAGCTCGATGTCATTACTTATGCCTTAAATCGACTTCCTCCTTTGTATGCAGCCAGTAAAGAAGGCATTGCTCATCAAAAAGAAGAAGCCAAACAAAAGCATCAACAGGCGATTAAGTCAGCCGTAAAACGCGCGATTACCGCAGTACAGCGCGATCCGATACGGAGGGGGACTCGCATTCAATCCCCCAATGATGTTTCCGCAGAACACCCCCATTAAAACTTATTCTGGGTCAACCCAACGTCCATCCTCTTTAATCAGATTGATTAACTCTTCAACGCCCTTTTCTTCAGGAACACGCTTGATTTCTTCTCGTCCTCGATAGAGTGCAATGTAACCCGCTTGTTTGCCAACATAACCATAGTCAGCATCTGCCATTTCCCCAGGACCGTTAACAATACAGCCCATAACAGCAATATCTAAGCCTGTGAGATGATTGGTTGCAGCACGGACTTTTTCTAACACTTCTTCGAGATTAAATAGGGTGCGACCGCAGGAAGGACAAGCCACATACTCCACCATGGTTTTGCGGAGTCCTAACGATTGTAAAATGCTGTAACAGACAGGAATTTCTTTTTCTGGCGGTTCAGTGAGAGACACCCGAATGGTATCGCCAATTCCTTCCGCCAATAACGTCCCAATTCCTGCGGTGGATTTGATCCGTCCGTATTCTCCGTCTCCCGCTTCTGTCACCCCCAAATGCAAGGGATAATCCATTCCTAACTCATCCATCCGTTTGACCATTAAACGATAAGCAGCCAACATTACAGGAACGCGGGAGGCTTTGAGGGAAATAATGAGGTTATGAAAATTGAGAGACTCACAAATTTTGATAAATTCAAGTGCGGACTCAACCATTCCTTCTGGGGTATCGCCATAGGTAAAAAGCATCCGTTCCGCGAGAGAACCATGGTTAACCCCAATCCGCATCGCTTTTCCTTGATCGCGCAAGGAAATCACGAGAGGTTCTAACGTTTCGCGTATTTTTTCGCCAATTTCGTCAAATTCGGCTTGACTGTATTCAGTGCGGTCAGTTTTAGGCTTTTCAAAAACATATAGCCCTGGATTGATTCGCACTTTATCCACGTGCTTAGCCACTTCGAGGGCAATTTTCATCCCATTATGGTGAACATCAGCCACTAAAGGCACGGGTTGATAAGTTTCTTGGAGACGAGTTTTGATATCTGCCAGCGCCCTAGCATGAGCCATACTAGGAACGGTAACACGAACAATTTCACAGCCAATTTCATGAAGCCGACGAATCCCATTCACTGACCCTTCAATATCGAGGGTGTCTTCGTTGATCATCGATTGAACAACGACAGGGTGTCCGCCACCAATGGTGACATCTCCCACAGGGACGGGGCGAGTTTTACGGCGATGAATTGTTGTATCAAAAGCTGGGGTGGTTTGAGGGTTAGATAGGGTTTGCATAGGTCTGGGTTATTATGGTTTCAAGATCAAGATTAAACCAACTGAACACCAAGTTGATTAATGAGACGATCAACATCAAAATGTTGACTCATTAAGTCTTGGATAAATCGGACTTTGATCGGTTCTTGAATCCGAACTTGTTTAAATGTTCGTTCTGCAACTTCTACTGTTGTTAGGGTATCAAACTCAACAGCAAGAATGGGAATTTCTAGGGTTTCAGCACGGGAGAGGATAAAGTCTTGCGGTGGCACATGACCCGTTAAAATTAAACAGTGTGCCGAGGTTTCGAGGGCAGCTAATTGTAAGTCGCTGCGATCGCCGCCCGTAACAACAGCCAAGTTTTTCCCTTTACGAAAATACTTCAACGCAGAGTTAACATTCATCGCGCCAATGGTTAATCGTTCCACCATTAAGTCCAGCCGATCGCGCCGACAAAGCACTTCTGCTGACAACTGTTTTGTCAGTTCTCTAACGCTGACACTATGGAGTAAATCACTTTGAGGCAACATTCCAAACACAGAAACGCCTTGCTTTTCCAAAAAGGGTTTCACTTCATCACGAATCTCGGATTCTGCTTCTGGGGGAATATCATTAATAACCACCCCTAATAACTGATTCCCGAGTTGTTTCTGTGCAGCCAAGACTTGATCCAACACCCGTAAGGAATGGTAGCGAACCACCAGTAAAATCGGTGCGTTTAAGGTTTCCGACATCTGCTGCGTAGAAAGAGTAAATAAACTCCCTTCCGCCAAGGTGGCGGGGGCTTCAATCAAGCATAATTCGCGATCGAAACTGTGAATGTAGTCTTTTAGGGCTTGAGAATAATCTCCGATTTGATGCGTTTTTGTTGTCTGGGCGATCACAGATGGGGATAAGTTAATGAGGGGAGTTCCCACCTGTTCCTGCGATAACTCTAATGCTTTGGCGATGAACTGCACGTCATCCTCGACGGTTTCTGTTTCTTCTTGGTGCAAATAACTTCCTACAGGCTTGCTATAACTAAGAGTCAACCCTTGATTCCGCAATTGGTGGGCAAGTCCGAGAATCGTTGCTGACTTCCCACTGTACGCTTCTACTGAAGCAATGATCAGAGACTTGGCAGTTTTCGCCACACCCACTACTCCTTGTCACTAATTATAATTTTAAGTCTAGAGATGTTCTCAATGAACATCCTCCTGATTAAAAAGATCCTTTTCAATGTGATTCTAACAAACCGACTCCCCCCACTGCTGCCAAATCGGAGTTGATTGATTTAGAATTTGAGATTAGTCATGTTTCGATCCCAATTGCAGCAGTTAACTTAGATCTATGTTCAAGCCTTCCAAACTCTCAGCATTTTGGTCCAGAGTGAGGGGTTGAGTTGCCCCATCAAGGAACTCTCCATCATCAAAACTCTGACCGCCAAAGGTGATTTGACCTCCAGCTACAGCCACTTCTGTGCTACCGTCCTCAAAATTAACAGGGCTCGTCCTCTGAATGGAAGCTAACAGTTCAGCAGTAAGGTTACCCTCACGATCAAAAATCTCTAACGTTGAGCCATCTCGTTGGTAATCGAATTCACTACTGGTTCCACTAAGATTCACAGTTGCTCCAGAATCTAGGTTATGAGCGCCAGCACCAATAGCTATATCAAAAGTGCGAGTGCGGTCTTGAGCTCCGGCAAAATCTATGAAGAATCCCGTGCTAACTGGCACAACATTCGGTGAATTTTCTTGAAGAATTGTCGTTGTATTGGGTGTTATTTCGCCACTGTCATTTAATCCACCCTTATCATCATTCAAAATTTCACCAGTGGCGGTGGCTACCTCAATGGTTGCCTTGTCCGAGGGGTTGCTAAGGGTGACATTGAAAAGATCTCGATTTTGGAAGTTCTCACTCTCGATTTCAGGGGTTGTGTCTCCTGCGACTTGAATCGTTATGGTTTTGTTGTTTTCTTGAGGAGCAAAGGTCACGCTTCCACTGGGAAACTCGTTTCCTGCAAAGTCATCAGGGTTTACGCCCATTTGACCATCAACGACATCTGGCAAAATCGGAGGTTCAACAGCAAACTCAACCTTGGTCTCACTGCTGGTGTTTCCAGAGCGGGTGACCTCAAAGGTAAACGCGGTAAAATCACTATTCCCTTCTTGTTTAATCGCATCTAGGGGCGCGATCGCGAGAAAAGTTTCTTCACTAGCAACAATTTCAAAATTATCCGCAGTTAGGGGAGTATCTTGTGGTGTGGACTCATGAAAGACTTCAATCGTGTTGCCAGGACTTAAGGTGAACTGAGAAACATTAGTAAAAGGCTTCGATAGAGTGGCGAAGACTTCATCGGCTGTTGCAAAACCTAAACTAGAAGAGATTTGGATAATTTCCGTTGCCACATCGAAATCATTGATTCTATCTTCACCATTATTTTCACCAAAGGCAAAGGTATCAATTCCTTCCTCACCAAACAGACTATCATTTCCCGATCCACCATTTAAGACATCATTGCCTAAATTTCCTTGTAGTTGATCATCCCCTCCCAACCCGTTTAAAGTATCGCTGACGATCGTGCCAAAAATGGTTTCTCCAGTTTCAGTGGCAATTGCGGGAGATTCACCTTGCGGGTTAAAGCCCTCAATCTCGTAACCAATATCTGATAAGAGAGCTAAATCAATTTGTGAAGGTAAATTCCGAGTAAAAGGCGCAATAGGATCCATTAACACTTCATTATTGAAAAAGCCTTCTTGAACATGACTAAGATCCGTTGTCAGTGGAATGGGGCTGCCATTGTTCACACTGAGGCTGTTTACACCGTCAAACAGACTACCTGCACCAATTTCCTCAAAAATGGGAGCGGTTCCAATTCCTAAAACGTGCCCGATTTCGTGCAACGCGACGGTGATGAAATCGATACTGCCATTGGGAATGTCATCAGAGGTTTCGGGAGTGCTATCAAAAAACCACTCGACATCGCTGCCATCGTTAAAAGTGGGAGAGGGCTCAAAAGACATTTCTCCAGCCCAAGGCTCAAAATTGGTGACAGGTCCAGTGCCACGAAAGTTGTTTGTAATACGCGCCCTAAAAATATCACCACTAGCATCACCCCCTGTGAATCCACCCCGCGCAATGGCTGACCCTGACATTCCGAAGGGAGGGGATTGAGCACCAACAAAAATCAGCAAATCGTCAATGGGGTCTTGTAATTTAATGAGAGGGGAGTCAGACCCATTTTCAGGGTTGGTGATGGTAAATTCAATTCCTGCGGGAACGTCAGGAAAATCATCTTCAATGAAAGATTCCCAAATATCTCCTGCAGACTCCAGCGCGTCACGCCGAACTGGATCATCAAAAAAACCATTAGTGTCGAATCGGAAATCAAATTCGATGTTGAACGAGGAGTTGGAAGACATCTCAGTAATTACTGGCAATGAACAATCGCTTGAAGCTCACCCTTTTCAGGAGAACTAAAGCAACCCAATTGTAACTCTCTTCTATCACCGTTGAAGCGTTAAAAATTTGCCGATTTGATCTGAGAATCAACCTGCTATAGCAAGCCTGATCGTTGCTCCCAACCCCCAGATCTATGATGATATAGTGCTACTTGAAAAGGGAAAAGGGAATCCAGGAGTGGGTTTCTAGATTTTTATCTGTCCTCCCCCGACTCAGTAATGCTATGTATAGCGCTACAAAATCAGGTTAGGACATTCCAAAATGTTGAAATTCACCTATACCGTTTCCTAGTTGGTTGAGGTAGAAAGCGAGTCGGTGGATGTTCATGGTTCATGGTTCATGGTTCGTGGTTCATTGATTAAAAACCAACAAATAACAAAGAACGAAGAACAAAGAACAAAGAACCAAAATTTAGAAGTGAGGTTTAACTGGAGCTCCGACGGCGCATTTTAAACGGTGGCTTGTTTGGCGACTTCAAAGAAATGTCTCACATTATCTTCGGGTGTTCCGGGTAAAACCCCATGACCTAAATTAAGGATATGTCCGCGATTCTCTCCTTTGCGAATTGTTTCTAAAACGCGATCGCGAATCAAATCTTGTGACCCAAATAAAACACCTGGATCAATATTGCCTTGAACTTTGGTCTCTTGTCCAATCCGTTGTCTGGCTTCAGCCAAATCAACCGTCCAGTCTAGGCTAATGATATCAAAGCCCGTTTTTGCCATCCGTTCTAAAACACCAGCACTTCCGCTAATATAGAGAATTAAAGGCGTATCGGGATGGGTTTGTTTAACCGCTTCTACCACTTGTTTTTGATAAGGTAGGGCAAAGATTTCGTAATCTTGAGGAGAGAGTTGACCCGCCCAAGAATCAAACATTTGGACGACTTGTGCGCCACAGTCAATTTGATAACGGACATAACGCGCGATCGAGTCCGCAACTTTGCTTAAGAATTGATGCAATAATTGCGGTTCTTTGAATGCCATCCCTTTAATGTTGGCATAATTTTTTGATGTTCTCCCTTCAATCGCATACGCGCCTAATGTCCAGGGTGCGCCGACAAAGCCTAAAACTGTGGATTGATTCCCTACTTCTTCTCGTAATGACTTGAGAATGGTTTTAATAAACGGAAGCGATTCTTCTGGATCTAGGGGACGCATTTGATCCACTTGTTCTTGCGTCCGAATCGGGGGATCAATCACGGGACCTTTGCTTTCTACAATATCAAAGTCAATGCCCATTCCAGGTAATGGGGTGAGAATATCAGAAAAGAGAATCACACCATCGGGTTGAAACGCGCGCCAAGGTTGTAGGGAGATTTCAATGGCGAGGTCTGGATTTTCCGAACGTTCGCGGAAACTGGGGTATTTTTCTCTTAAATCACGGTATTCTTTCATGTATCGTCCCGCTTGACGCATCATCCACACGGGTGGACGTGATACACTTTCTCCACGGGCAACTTTTAATAAAGAAGGAAGTTCACTCTGACTTACCATAGATGATATTATCTGAAATTTTTTAACGCATCCGTTAGCTTATCATTTTGTTTTTGGGATTGGTGAGAACGTCCTGAAAAATGCAAAAATCTGATATGTTATTAGTTATTGGTTATTAGTTATTCGTTCATTGTTCTTTGTTGACTGGTAACTGGTCACTGGTCACTGTATTTTTATTGAACCTTGTCAGAATCTTTAATGCAAGCGGTTGAAAAAGCCAGTTCCTCGGAAGAGTTGGTGAAAGCAGTATGGGCGTTGAGTCGCAGTCAATCAGAAGCTGCGATTCCTATGCTGATTAAAGTGTTAGGATTTAATAATCCTGGGGCTGCGATCGCGGCGGTGGAAGGATTAGTCCAGTTAGGGGATGTTGCGGTTCCCACCCTCATTCGCGACCTTGATGGTTATGATTATGGGGCGAGGGCATGGGCAATTCGAGCGTTATCGCGGATTGCAAACCCAGAAGCGTTAGAAATTTTATTGGATGCAGCCACCAGCGATTTTTCCCTCAGTGTGCGTCGGGGGGCTGCAAAAGGGTTAGGAGAGTTACGCTGGGATGTCTTGCCTTCAGATGCCAGAGAGACGGCGCAGAGAAAGGTTTTGGAGACCCTGAAGACTGTTGCAACGGATGAGGAATGGATTGTTCGCTATGCTGCGATTGTGGGGTTAGAGTCGCTGGCGAAACAGGTGTTTACAGCAGAGATTCAGGACTATTTAAAGCAACGACAGGAAGCAGAATTAGATTTAACCGCGCGATCGCGCACTGAATTGGCTTTGCAAAAACTGAAATAAATGGCTCGCCACAAACTTTTGTTCTATCATACCTTGACTCAGCAACGCCTCGAACTTAATTCTCGATCAGAAATTGTCCATCTTCTCCTAAAGCTGGATAAGGCTTTCCCGCTTCATCATACATCGCTGCTAAATCAGGATAAGCCCACTGGAATAAAATGCGATCATAGGTTTCTGGATCAAAAGAGGGTTGATTATACTGTCCCGCAGCCAGTCGCTGTCGTTGTGCTTCAAATAGAATCACTGCTGCTGCAACAGAAACATTTAAAGACTGTACCATTCCGAACATGGGAATATAAATCGCTTGATCCACCAGTGAGATGGCTTCTTCACTAACGCCCCACTTTTCCGCACCGAGAAGAATGCAAGTGGGTTGAGTGTAGTCGGGTTGGCGATAATCAACTGCATTCTCTGTCAGATGGGCTGCGTAGATGGTATGGTTTTGGTTTTTGAGATGACCAATGGCTGTTTTTAAGTCGGGATGGGTGTGAATATCCACCCATTTCTGACTTCCTTTTGCGGTTTCACTAAAAGCGGGAACATCTCCTTCTGTATAAACGCCATGAGCAGAAAAGACCCCAACCGCATCACAAGTGCGAATAATTGCCGAAAAGTTGTGGGGTTTATGGACATCCTCCAACAAGACCGTTAAATCTGTCTGTCGTCGGTTCAAAACTTCGCGGAGTCGGTGATAACGTCGAGGAAGCACTGGTTTCATTTCACCCATAACGGGAGTTAACAATGAGTCATCAAATCTCTACAGATCCTATTGAACACTTTGTGGTCACTGCAACGCAAATGGCAGCGATCGAGCAACGGATTTTTGCTGCGGGAATGCCAGTGGCTGCACTGATGGAAAAAGCAGCAGGGCTGGTCACACAGCGCGTTATCGAATTATATCCCCCATCCGAGATTACTAAAGTGGGCATCTTGGTCGGACCGGGGCATAATGGTGGCGATGCAACGGTAGTGGGGCGAGAGTTACATTGCCAAGGATATCAGGTTTGTCTGTATCGCCCGTTACAGAAGGCAAAAGAATTAACCCAAGCCCATCTCAATTATGTACAAAGTTTGGGCATTCCCATGGTTGAGGATGTAAAAGGTTTAGCCAACTGTGATTTGATTGTTGACGGTTTATTTGGCTTTGGGATGACTCGCCCTTTAGAAGGAAACTTAGCGGATGCTGTAGAAACGATTAATCAATGGTCTATACCAGTGGTAAGCATTGATATCCCCTCTGGACTGCATACGGATACAGGAGAGGTTTTAGGGACAGCGATTGAGGCAAATTATAGCTTTTGTTTGGGGTTATGGAAACGGGCGTTTTTCCAAGATTCTGCTTTAGCTTATTTAGGAAAGACAGAAAGAATTGATTTTGGTGTCTCTTTGGCTGATGTACAAGCTGTGGTGTCTGAGGATGCAGTTGTGAAGCAGATGACTGTTGATTTCGCGCGATCGCTGCTTCCGCTTCCTCGTCCGCTTGTCACTCATAAGTATAAACAAGGACATTTGCTGATCATTGCGGGATCGCGCCAATATGCAGGCGGAGTGATTTTAACGGGTTTAGGCGCACGGGCGAGTGGGGTGGGAATGGTCAGTATTGCAGCACCCGCTTCCTTAAAACCGATGCTGGTAACTCATCTTCCTGAAGCATTAATTATTGATTGTCCTGAAACCGAAAATGGGGCAATTGCTGAACTTCCTGAAATTGCGCGACAGTGGAACAAGTATAGCGCGATCGCGCTAGGTCCTGGATTAACCTTAGAAGCGAAAGCCCTTATCCCCCCCATTTTAGAAGCAACAAGCCCTTTAATCCTTGATGCCGATGGACTCAACGCCCTCGCTCAATTAGACCTCAAAACGGCTCTAAAACCCCGTTCAGAGACAACAATCCTCACCCCTCACCCTGGGGAGTTTCGACGACTGTTTCCAGACTTGACAGCCAATTCTTACCATCCCATAGAAACTGTTCCCACAGCAGCCCAAGAAACCAGCGCGGTTATTCTTTTAAAAGGGGCAAGAACTGTTATTGCCAGTCCTGATGAAACTTGGGTGATTCCTGAAAGTACCCCAGCCCTAGCCAGAGGGGGAAGTGGCGATGTCCTCACTGGATTATTAGGGGGATTAATCGCACAAAATCCTAACCAGCAACCCATCTCTCCCGCGCAACTAACGACCACAGCAGCCGTTTGGCACGCCCAAGCTGGTATCAAAGCCAGTCTGGATCATAGCGATCTTGGTGTTGATGCCTTTACCCTTACCCAATATTTAACCCAGTTCCCTGCTAGCAGTGACCAGTGACCAGTGACTAATGACTAATGACCAATGACTAATGACAAGTAAGTTAAGATAGGTTTACAGAATGTAAGAGAAAAAGCCCTTCTGGATTAAGAAGAAAACATGAACTCACCGATTGAAGCTGTGCAAGCCCCTTATTATGGAGGCGGAAACACTCGCACCCCTCCACCTGATTTACCCTCTCTTTTATTAAAAGAACGCATTGTTTATTTAGGTTTACCTCTGGTCTCCCCTGATGAGTATAAAGAACAACTGGGGATTGACGTGACAGAATTGATTATCGCGCAGTTGCTGTACTTGCAATTTGAAGATCGGGAAAAACCGATTTATATGTACATCAACTCCACTGGAACCTCTTGGTATGGTGGAGAATCCATTGGTTTTGAAACCGAAGCCTTTGCTATTTGCGACACCATCAATTACATCGCACCGCCAGTCAATACCATCTGTATTGGTCAAGCAATGGGAACCGCAGCGATGATTCTTTCTTCGGGAACGAAAGGCTATCGCGCTAGCCTTCCCCACGCTACGATTATTCTTAATCAACCGCGTCAGGGCGCACAGGGACAAGCCACGGATATTCAAATTCGGGCAAAAGAAGTTTTAGCGAATAAACAAGCGATGTTGGAGATCTTGTCGAAAAATACAGGTCAACCTGCGGAAAAAATTGCCAAAGACTCCGACCGAATGTTCTATCTCAGTCCACAAGAAGCCAAAGAATATGGACTGATTGATCGCGTTCTCGAAAGCACGAAAGAACTACCTTCTACAGCAGGAGTTCTCAGTTAATATTAACTGAGTCCCTCCCTCAGGAATCATTGACTCTAACCATCCCTATCCGTAACGAATTAAGAACAAAGGACAAAGTTTATGCCCATTGGTGTACCTAGAGTTCCCTATCAGATGCCCGGTCAACCCTACAGTGATTGGGTGAATATTTATGATCGTCTCTATCGGGAACGCATTATTTTCCTCGGTCGCGGAATCAACGATAGTTTAGCGAACCAAGTAATCGCGGTCATGCTTTACCTCGATTCTGAAGACCCCAGCAAACCGATTTATCTTTACATTAATTCCCCTGGTGGTTCTGTGAGTGCAGGCATGGCAATTTATGACACCATGCAGCATATTAAATCAGAAGTCGTCACCATTTGTGTCGGAATTGCAGCGTCGATGGGGGCGTTTCTCTTATCTGCTGGGACAAAAGGCAAACGTCTTGCACTTCCTCACTCTCGGATTATGATTCACCAACCGATGGGAGGCACACAAGGAAGACGACAAGCCACGGATATTGAAATTGAAGCGAGAGAAATTCTTCGTATTCGTGAACAACTTGACAAAATCATGGCAGAGAATACGGGTCAAACCATCGAGAGAATCAAAAAAGATACAGATCGTGATTACTTTATGTCTGCTGAAGAAGCCAAGGAATATGGCATCATCGATCGCGTGATTGAGGACAAAAGCGTCTAAAACGACTCTGATGTCGATTGGTCAGTAGAGGGTAGCCTCAGGGTTACCTTCTACATCCGTCCTAAAGCCTTTAACTTCGAGATTTTATCACTGCTTAAACCATCGAGTTCTTCTAAACTCAGCCATCCTTCTTTCACCAGTTGGGAAAAAACAAAGATTAACACTGACTCGCGATCGTCATATTTACCATCAAGTTCATGTCGCTTGGAACTGAGAAAATCATGTAAACGCCACATATCATCGAGACTTGTGATTGAGGCACTGGCAGAACGCACAGTTTCGATCAGAGTTTCTATTTCGCGCGATCGCGCTTTTTCTAAAGCAACCTGAGCAATTTCTTTTTCTACACTAGACCACTGATTTTCCGTCGTTGACATGATCCCATCTAAAGTTTAAGTGAATCTATAGCTTATCAAACCGATCTGAAACTGTCTATGGTTTCAATTAGAATCCCAAATGAATCAATCGAAAAAAAGGAGCATTCTTCACTGAAAAAAAGCTCCCGGTGAACTACCCCAACCTGCGTTCATCGAGGTTGGGGCTTCGATACTCGTAGGGGAATGCCCAAACTTAACCTTACGACCAAGTTTAGGACTTCTATCCCCTCCTACCGCAGCCGTCCCCGTTCCAGAGACGGAAAGCATTCTGATTCCTTCTGCTCTAATGTTCTTAGATGCGTTCTCATCACGGTCATGGTGAGTTCCGCATTTAGGACAAGTCCATTCCCTTACTTCTAGGTCTAGACTTTCTAACTCATAATGGCAGTTTGAGCAGAGTTTGGAACTGGGAAACCATCTGTCAATCTCGACTAGAACTCCTCCTTTTTCTTTGAGCTTATAGTCTAAGAAGTTAACAAACATTCCCCAACTCACATCAGAAATTGCTTTTGCTAGTTTGTGGTTACGAACCATACCCTTGATGTTCAAATCTTCCACTACGATTACCTGATTGTTATCCACAATTTTTCGGGATACCTTATGCAGATAGTCTTGGCGGGTATTGCTAACTCGTTCGTGTACCTTAGCGACTAGCTTTCTCGCTTTATTTCTTGATTGAGAACCCTTTTGCTTACGGGCTAACTTTTTTTGTTTACGCTTGAGATTTTTCTCATGTTTAGATAGATTTTTAGGGTTAGGAAACTTAGAGCATTTCTCGCCATCGTGAACAATGGCAAACTCTTTAATTCCTAAGTCAATTCCCGCTACCTTACCTTCTGTAACTGGGGTTGGCTTCTCCTGTTGAGTCTCAAACAACAAGGAAGCATAATACTTTCCAGTTGGTGTCCGACTAATAGTAACTGTCTTTAACTTCCCATCTTCAAATAGTCGATGAATCTTTGCTTTGACGAGTCCTTCCATCTTAGGAAGTCTCAGAGCTTTATTATCGACTATTTTGACGTGCTGAGGGAATTGGCAAGACTGTCTTTGATCAAAACTTTTGAATCTCGGGTATCTTGCACGCCCTTCAAAAAAGTTCTTGTAAGCCTTGGTAAGGTTCAAGGTGGTAGCCTGCAAAACTTGAGCAGGACACTCTTTCAAGAAGGCAGTCTCTTCTTGACGTTTTAACGGAGGAAGATAAGCATTGAGAGCCGTTCGTCCCAAGCCTTTCCCTGTATCTTTATAATGCTGTTTGCATAAGGCTAGTGCATAATTCCACCAATATCTAGCACATCCCATCACTTGATTGAGTTGGGACTGCTGAGAAGGTGTTGGATATAGTCTAACCTTAATTGCTCGTAGCATAGCGGTAAATATAACGTAATCTATAATTATGATAAAGCAACAACCGAAGTTTGTCAATCCCTAATACTAGTTGATCGGACTTCGTTCTAAGTTCGCGCTTCACGCCCACCTACTTCGTTGAGGTGGGGGAATTCCCGCTTACGTCGTTCACCCCCACCTACTTCGTTGAGGTGGGGGAATTCCCGCTTACGTCGTTAAAATCAAATTGCTGCAATTAATCATTTGCTTTAACGAGCAAAGTTCATCAATTCCTTGGGAGAAGCGAGTAAATCGATCGCGACAAAGAAAATTTTATCGTTAGGATCAAGTAAGAAACGCCAAGCAATATTCATCCCCACTTTTGCCCCAAACCAAGGACTCTGCACCTTACCTGTGACTTTAATTTGAGTATAATTATCCTCTGCTGGTTCGGCTACACCTTTTTCGGGTAAGAGTTTCAGATTTTGACATTCTTGTTTAAAGAAGCGCAAAATCGAATCTTTGCCAATAATCGGACGCTGAAAAGGCGGTTGGAGTGCGCCATCAGGAAGGAACAACTCAATTAACGCATCAAAGTTATTGGCATTCATATTGTTCATATAAGCCAACACCGTAGGATTCGTAACCCCTTCAATGGTCACTTGCTCTTGTTTAGAGAGTTCTTTCGGAGGCTCAACGGCTTCGCTTACAGGCGTATAACTTCCCATTTTATTGGGATCAAACCCCATGTTGACCACACAATTCCGCAAGACTGTAATTTGCTGACCTGATTCTAAACTGCGAATGGCTTGTAAGACTGCGGATGCGTTAGCTGAAAGTTGATAGCCTTTAGGAATGGGAGCAACCACTCCTTCTTCCATCCATTGCCCCAGTTTATACCAGAAACCGAGTTTAATATTGGGCGACCAAGTGGCATAAGTCCGACAAACTTCTGTATCGGCTCGATTCGCTAAGTCGCACATGACTTGCGATTGCTCTTGGAAGCTCATTTGTCGAATCTGGTTGAGCGTTCGTTCTGCAAACTGCATACTAGCAGCACCAGGCGCTGCAATGGTAATGGTTTTACCCATTTCCAGATAAGCAAACCAAATTAAGGCTAACTGATCTTCTGCACTCAACTGCTCAAATCTTGCGATGGTTGCCGGAACCGCATCAGCAGCCAAGGTATTCGGGAAAATATTACGGGCTGAATCGATGGTAAATGGCATGACTAAAACCCTTTCATCTAATGTTTTGGTACTTCCCTACTTAAGCGAGGGAATGTAGCTGATAATACCAGTTCTCTCAAGTCACGCCTGTTGCTTGCCTTACCTTCCTCATACTTCTTTACACAATTCTCTTGTTTCTCATTAAATCTTTAACAAATAGCAGTTGATTTTAAAGAAGAGTAAAGGAATCAACCTCCAAAATTTCGCCAATCATCGCGATACTCATTACATCATCCCGAATTCTTCCAGTTACTTCTGCTCGGTGTTGGGGTTGACGGAGATCAACGGGAGGGTTTCTTAATTCATAAGTTTTTCCGTCATCGGTAACTAAAGCCCACGCCCCAATTCCGACCTCTTTTTTTTCAATTCTTCCCGTGACTGTTATCATAAAAAATAAAATAAAGCCCGCTTCTGCAGGCTTGTTACTGCTCATAAAAGAAAGAATAGTCCCCCTAAACTACCACTCTAGTTCGACATCATTGGACATAGGATCGCCAGAGTAGGGTTGCACTCCAACATCGGGATAAGCGTCATCGCTCGGGGAGAAAATGCGAGCAATTGCTTCGGCGAAAAAGGAGTTAATATTGTCCATAACTTTCATAATTCCCATAGTCTTCACCCTGAATTCGTCAAGTATTTATGCTCAGAAAAAAGGCGAAATCTCCACAGCAAATGTGGATCAACTGAATCAAACTTCCTTGCTTTTTCCCTTACTTTTAGTATATTTCTCATTGCCTCTGATTGTGAGAAATATTAAGTGAGTCTAAACATTTTTTTGTATATGTTTGCAATCCAGCAAAACTTCTTATTTTGTGAGAAAAATACTTAATTTTGGTTCTTGGGAGACAAGAATTCTCCGTTTCGATTTAAGATGGAGGAGGCGGATTGTTAAGGAGAAAGAAAATGGCAACCAGTCGCCGTGTGGCAAGGGTCGCCTCCCTCATTCAGCAGGAAGTGAGCCAAATGCTGATTAATGGTATAAAAGACGATCGCGTGGGTGCTGGGATGGTCAGCGTGACTGCGGTGGATGTTTCTAACGATCTCCAACACGCCAAAATCTTTGTCAGTATCTATGGAACGGAAGAAGCGAAAACGGAAACGATGGCGGGGTTAAAGTCTTCTACAGCTTTTGTCCGTCGTGAGTTAGGAAAACGGATTCGCTTACGGAGAACACCAGAAGTGGTGTTTCATGAAGATATGTCGTTAGAACTTGGCGATCGCACTTTGTCTTTAATTAACCAACTCAGTGCGAAACGTGGGGAAGAGGAGGACGAGGAAAGTTAATGTTTGCTCTTCCAGACGAGACAGAACTTTCCCTTGCTGAACAAATTGCCCAGATGATCGTCGTTCGCGCATCTGGGTATAGTTTTGATCATCAAATTCGTTTCCCGCAGTGGGAACCTTCTAACCAAGAGTTAGAACACTGGATTCGGGACTTAAAAGTCGGTGGGGTGATTTTACTGGGGGGAAGCGCGATCGAAATTGCACAACGGACTCATCAATTGCAAACTTGGTCAGAAATTCCCCTCTTGATGGCTGCTGATATTGAAGAAGGAGTGGGACAACGCTTTTCTGGCGCAACTTGGTTTCCGCCTCCGATGGCGTTGGGAGAAATTGCAAAAACCGATCTCTCTTTAGGGAAAGAGTATGCTCGGAAAATGGGGGAAGTAACCGCACAGGAAGCCTTAGCCCTTGGTCTAAATTGGGTGTTAGCCCCTGTGGTCGATGTGAACAATAATCCTGATAATCCTGTGATTAATGTGCGTTCGTTTGGGGAAAGCCCAGAGATGGTTCAGGAATTAACTCAAGGGTTTATTGCTGGCGCACAGACTTATCCCGTGTTAACCACAGCAAAACATTTTCCAGGACATGGAGATACCGCAACCGATTCCCATTTCAAGTTACCCGTGATTGAGGTGGGAACAGACCGTTTAGAAGCAATCGAACTTCCTCCCTTTATCAGTGCGATTTCTCAAGGGGTGGATGCGGTGATGAGTGCTCATTTATTGGTTCGGTGTTGGGATGACACGCTTCCCGCTACCCTTTCTTCTACAATTCTCACGCAACAGTTACGGCTGAATTTAGGGTTTGAGGGCTTAATTGTTACGGATGCGCTGATTATGGGGGCGTTAAGTGAAATTGCTTCCCCCGAGGAAATTCCGATTCTTGCTATTGAGGCGGGTGCTGATATTATCTTAATGCCTGAAAATCCAGATCGCGCGATCGCTGCAATATTAGAAGCAGTCAACAATGGTCGTTTGTCTCCACAACGGATTAGTGCTTCTGTCGCCCGTATTGGGAAAGCAAAAGCAAAAATTAGCCATACCGAGAGAAAAGACATCCGCAGCGAGTTAGCCACACCGATTGCGTTAGAAACCACGCAAAATATTCTCAGGGCTTCTTTACGAACACGGGGAGATTTACCGATCGCGCTTCCCCAAACCCCATCTCAAAATTTAGTGATTGTCGATGATTTACTCAGTTGTGATTTCTTAGACCGCACTCATCGCGCGATCGCGCTTCCGCAACAACTGGGCTATGAGTTACAACTCTTAGGACAAGCGCAAGTCTTCCCCGAACCGCCGAAAAATGCCCCGCAAACTCTGATCCAACTGTTTACGCGAGGAAACCCCTTCCGAGGTGAATCAGGGCTAAATGAGGAAACAAAAGCCTTTCTGCAAGCCTTAATCAATCAGGGCGGTGTGCAAGGGGTGATCGTTTATGGCAGTCCTTATGTTTTAACGTGGTTAGAGGTTACTCTTCCAGAAACTATTCCTTATGTTTTCAGCTACGGACAAATGAGCGACAGTAGCGCGATCGCGCTTCAAAAGTTATTAGGGGATTTAGCGTTTTCTAAAACACAAGACCAATCTTTTCTTTAATTAGTCACTGGTCACTGATCACTGGTCATCCCATAGACTTTTTCGGAGCGAATAAAGCGGGTAAACTTTCTACCACTCGGCTACTGACCAAGCCTAAACTGCTAAAACCTAAGCCCATGGAGGAAATCGTCAGTTCAGGGGTATAAAGCCAAATCGCATCGGGCGCAAATAAACTGATGCCTAGAGTCACAATTGCTGCTACACCGCCAATCCCGAGGGCAAACCGAACGCTGGTTTGAGAAAAGACCATGATGCGCGATCGTTCTAATAAATAAGCAATAAAGGGAATCCAAACCACTGATAAATAAGTCGCATAGAAACAGACAATCAACCCAACAATTTCTCCCCCTCTCAGAGCGATTCCAAGGGCGCATAACGCATTCAGACCAGCAAAAGCAATTTCATTTCGTTTTCGATTCTCTAAGTTCGTAATATCTAAACTCGCCTTCGTTTGAATACGGAGAATATTACTCCCTAAACCAAAAGCAGGGAACGCCAGAGAGGCAATAAAGATCATCCCTAAAGGTTGAGCCGTTCCTCCTCCCAACCAACCGAGAATATAGGGAATCACAGATTTTCCTGTAACTTCTGCGGGGATAATATTCGCTTCTTGGGCTGCTAAAACAATCGCCCCTGGGAGAAACGCTAAAGCAGCTAACACAAGTCCGCCAAGAATACAGCCCCAACAAGCAACACGCAGCGATCGCGCTCTCACTACAAACTGTTGACATTTCATATCAATCAACACCAACAACACCGTTGAAAGCATTACACCGATTGTTTTAGGAGAAGCGGTTTCACTGACACGGGGCCAAAAATCTAGCACCATCTGACCGTAAATTGCGCCGTTATGCAATTGCCAGAGCGCACTTCCTAACACCAGTAAATTAAACAGGAGAAAGCCCCGAAACAGCCAACTTGCTCGTTCCACAGGAAGCAAAGAGATGACAAAGAATAATCCCGTTACAGCAATCATCGTCGGTAACGTTGGAAAGCCCACAATCGTTAAAATCGCTGCGACGGAGATAATCTGCACCGCTTCAATGCCAATCAAGGAAGTCCAAGACATGACACCAATACCAACTTTTAGCGGTTGACCATAACGCTCACCGAGAATTGTCCAAATCGGATCAATATGACTCCAGTAAAAGGGAGCGAGTAACGCCAGCGCGATCGTTCCCAGCGCGATCGCGCTGGCGTATAAACTCCCTGTTACTCCCTCTGTAAAAGACTGTTCTGCTGTTCCTAACACAAACCCTAATCCGTAGTGGGCTGAAACCATTAAGGTGGCTAGAGAAACAATTCCCAAATTCCGCGTTTTGCTCGCCGTTGTCATTTTAGCTTTTGTGAGCGATGATTTTGTAGCTTACAATCGCTTATCTTATCAAGACTAGGGAACTTTCTGACCTCTGATTTCTTAAGGAATTGGGAAAATTTCAGCGCGATCTAATATGAAATACAAAAAAGTCTGCGACATACCTACTGCCCTTTCTAAGGAGGGAGAAGCTCTACGGCTTGGCTTTCAGCCTACTTTGTGTAGCACTAGTTTATCGAAAGGGTATAACTTTAAAAAAATCGAGACGTTCCCAAGAACGCCTCAACGATTGAATTATCATCCAAACTTAGCTTAAACCTGTATTAGTACCAGGCTTACCAGTAGCAAGTTGAACTTTAACAATTTTTCCGCCCATTTTCATAATGCGCTGTTGTTCAGTAAACCAGTTGTCGTAGGGAACAAGTTTGGTAAAGTAAGTATTTTGTAATTCTCTTTGAGTACGAATTCGAGTTTGACTCGGGACACAAGCGGTCACTTTAAACATTCTCATGGGTTATAAACTCCTGCTGCAAGATCTAAAAATTATGATTCCTTTAAACACACTTAGTTCGGGAGTAAGCCAGTCAATACTAGATCATTAAAACCTATCCCCTTTTTTGCTGGTTAGATAAGTCTTGAACCCCCTAGCACTCACTCGCCACTACCCGAACTGAAGTTATCATGGGTTTACCGTCTCAGGCGATTTTCGAGTTAGCTTAAGCCAGAGCAGATGTAGTCGAAGTAAACGCCCATTTCTTTACCTGCATCAGGACCGACGAGACCCGCCGTTACTTCTTTCATTGCTTGGATTGCTTGAACTGTCGCGTTAATGGGAACACCTAAAGAATTATAGGTTTCTTTTAAGCCATTGAGAACACGCTCATCGAGGATAGAAGGATCACCAGCAAGCATTGCATAGGTGGAGTAGCGGAGATAGTAGTCTAAGTCGCGGATGCAAGCAGCATAACGACGAGTAGTGTACATATTACCGCCAGGACGAGTAATGTCAGAATACAGTAAGGACTTTGCTACTGCTTCCTTAACAATGTTTGCTGCGTTGGCGCTGATGACATTAGCAGCACGAACACGGAGTTGACCAGTTTGGAAATAGCCTTTGAGCTTTTCCATTGCTGCATCATCAAGGTATTTTCCTTGTACGTCAGCAGAGTTAATAACGGAGGTAATTGCGTCTTGCATCGTTATTTTCCTTTCCTAAGTTCAGTTTATCGAGTGAGTCTAATTAATAAGTCAAGTGTGAGCCGTTCTTGAGAACGCTTACTGCATCGCGCCGATCACGTAGTCGAAGTAAGATCCAGCTTCTGCTGCATCTTCAGCAGACATCATGGAGCAAGCAACATCTTTCATGCAGCGTACACTCTCAGCAACTGCGTTGATGGGAGTACCGAGAGAATTATACATTTCACGAACGCCGACTAAACCGATTTCTTCGATGGGAGTAACATCGCCAGCAACAACGCCGTAGGTGACGAGACGGAGATAGTAGTCCATGTCACGTAAGCAAGTTGCAGTCATTTCTTCGCCATAAGCGTTTCCGCCAGGAGAAACAACATCAGGGCGTTTTTGGAAGAGTTGGTCCCCTGCTTGTTTCACGATACGCTCACGTGCGCCAGTGAGGGTTTGAGCGATACGAAGACGTTGTTCACCACCTTCAACGAAGGCTTTAATACGGTCTAATTCGCCAGGGCTGAGGTAACGGGCTTCAGCATCAGCGTTCACGATGGATTTCGTGACGATACTCATGTTTTAGAATCCTCCAACGGATAAGTTTTATATCGAATTTTGGTTTAGGCTGGTTTTTCCAGTTCCCATACTGATATAGAGTATCAGCAAACGGGATGACTTAGTTATCTTAACAACCTTCTCCGATTTATTTTGCGATACTTCTCTCACTTTTTATTGCAGTTTTTTATATTTCGTAATATTTCTCCTCATTTAGGGATGAAATCGGGTCGTTTATCGATCACACAGCGTTTTTGGATTAGACAAAGGAATACATAAAGGCGTTCCCACCACGGGATCAGGTACAATTCGTGAAGCCACACCAAATACCGTTTTGACCATTCCTTCAGTGATTACTTGTTCGGGTGTTCCCTGAGTGTAAATCTGACCCTCTTGAACAACCACCAAATGATCGGCATAACGGGCAGCTTGATTGAGATCATGAAGGACCATCACAATCGTCCGACTCTGAGTGATATTCAGTTCTGCTAATAAATCTAAAATCTCCAATTGGTGGGCTAAATCCAGAAAAGTTGTCGGTTCATCTAACAGCAGAATTTCTGTATTTTGCGCCAAAGCCATGGCAACCCAAGCCCGTTGTCGTTGCCCTCCAGAAAGATGATCTAAGGGACGTTCCGCAAGTTCCGTCATTCCAGATAATTCTAAAGCCCAAGTGACCATTGTCTCATCTTCTTTGGACCACTGCTGTAGCCAGTTTTGGTGAGGATATCGTCCTTGGGCAACTAAATCTCTCACGGTTAACCCTTCTGGCGCGATCGCGCTTTGAGGTAAAATTCCTAACCGCTTGGCTACTGCTTTCGTGGAACGTTGAAAAATATCTGCACCATCGAGATAAACCACCCCCCCTTTCGGTTTCAGTAATCGCGCCAGTCCTCGCAAGAGCGTTGATTTTCCACAGCCATTGGGACCGACTAAAATCGTTATTTTTTCTGCGGGAACCCCGAAGTTGAGATCATGAATAATCGGGGTTTGGTGGTAGCTTAAGGTCAAGTTTTGCGTTTCCAGTCGGTTCATAAAAGTTTTTGGTTATTACCGTTTGCGAATGAGTAGATAAATAAAAAAAGGTGCTCCCACAGCAGCAGTAATCAGACCACAAGGCAGTTCGGTTGGCGCTAAAAGCATCCGTCCCAATAAATCAGCAATGACAACGAGCAGTCCACCGATCATTCCTGCTGTGGGCAGTTGTCCAGCATAAGTTCCTCCGACTAACTGACGAGACAAGTGCGGTGCCATTAAGCCCACAAAACCAATTGACCCCGCTGTAGCAACTGATGCACTGGCAAGGGCAACACTGGTGAGGAGTAAGATTCCCCGCTGCCATTCAATAGCATTACCTAATCCTCGCGCGGTTTCATCCCCAAGACTAAGCACATTCAAATTTCTCGCCATCCCTAAAGCAAGCAAACCAAAGATGACCAACCAAGGTAAAAAGGTCAAGAGTTGTTCCCAACTGCGTCCATAAACGCTGCCTGTTAACCAAACCAAGGCTTGAGAAACGGTGTTGATATTACCAAACGTAATCATGAGATTGGTGAGTGCAGAGGCAATCAGATTGAGTCCGATGCCCACAAGAATTAATCGGATCGGAGAACTACCCCCTTGCCAAGCCAGAAGATAAATCAGGACAGCAACCATTAACCCGCCGAGAAAGGCAACAACGGGTAAAAGGGCAATGGAAACTGTTGGCAATAAGACTAATAATGTGACAGCAGCGAGAGAAGCCCCTGCATTAACGCCAATGATATCGGGTGCAGCCAGAGGGTTACGAGTAATCCCTTGGGTAATAGTTCCCGCGATCGCGAGTCCGACTCCGACACCAAACGCAACGAGGGTACGGGGTAAGCGCAAGGTGCGGATAATAAATCCATAATCGCTGTTCTCACTTTGCCCTAGAATCGTTTTTACTGTTGCGAGGGGAGGAACTGGATATTCCCCATAACTCACACTGATGATCATGACCAGTAAGGTGGCAACTGCCAAGATGAGCAAAATGATTGGCACACGCCGATGAATGCGAAAAGACAGAGGAATTTTTTGCAGACGGATGACCAACCAAGGAGATTTCATGAGTTATGATTTTTGTTTCATTTGCGATTGCACCAGATGAATGAAAAAGGGCGCACCGATTAGAGGCATGACTAACCCCACTGGAATCTCTTGGGGTTGAAATAAGAGACGACCCGATAAATCAGCGCAGAGAAGTAAAATAGAGCCGAAAATTGCAGCATAGGGCAACAGCCAGCGATAATCGACTCCAATCAGGACGCGAGTGATATGAGGGATAACCAAACCAATAAAGCCAATCGGACCCGCGATCGCGACACTAGAGCCAGCTAATAACACCACACTCACCGCAGCGAGGATCTTAACCAATACCGTTTGTTGTCCTAACCCCTTTGCCACCTCTTCACCAAGAGAAAGCATCGTTAATTGTCTGCCCAAAGCGAAAGCCAGTAGCAAGCCCACACTCAAGTAGGGGAGAACTTGCCAAAAGACTTCTAGATCGCGTCCTGCAAGCGAACCAGCAAGCCAAAACCGAATTTGATCTAAGGTTTGCTGAGAGACAATTAAAATTCCACTGGTGAGAGAACTTAAAAAGGCGGTGAGGGCAGCCCCAGCAACCGTTAAGTTAATAGCGGTTAAGCCTCCCGATCCAAGCGATCCCAAAACATAAACAGTGACTGCAGTTGCTGCTGCGCCCAGAAACGCAAACCAAACATATAGGCTGAGGTCTCCCCCTTGAAACAGAAAGGTGACAACAACAACGGCGAAAGACGCACCTGCATTAACGCCTAAAATGCTAGGAGAGGCTAAGGGATTGCGAGTAATTCCCTGCATGATTGCACCAGAAACGGCAAGGGCAGCACCGACAAAAGCAGCAATCAGCGATCGCGGGAAGCGAACGGTGCGAATAATCAGATGTTCCGTTGAATCCTCATTCGCAAAAAAGGCGCGAGTGACTTCTTCTAAGGGAATGTTCGCAGCGCCGAAAGCTAAATTACTAATAAAAATTAGCAGCAAAACCAACAGCGCGATCGCTACACCAATTGGCGAGAGCAATGGTAAAGAGAAAATTTTTGTATCGGCAGGCTGACGGTTAAGCAAGTTTCTTGATAATCGTTGGAGAGAAGACAATCACCCTATATCCTAAGTTTATTAGTAATTACTTGCAAGTATTTCTCTTAATCCTTCCCAGAATCAATGTCCTACGATAATCTGTGTAAACTCTTATCCGAAAAATATCCCGCCAATTTCGCCAGTTGGGTACTCAATACACCACAAACGGATGTGGAAGTGCTCAAAACCGAACTCAGCATTGAACCCATCCGTGCTGATTCCGTGACTTTCTTACAACTACAGGGACGAATTCTCCATTTAGAGTTTCAAACCCAATGGCGATCGAATCCACCAATTCCTCTACGAATGTTAGATTATTGGGTGCGTCTCCATCGTTTATACCGCTTACCGATTACCCAAGTGGTGGTTTTGTTACTCCCCCCTCCTGAGACTGAGGTGATTGAAACCCGTTTTACCCTCGAAAATACTGAGCATCAATATCAAGTGATTCGGTTGTGGGAAGAAAATCCAGAGTTATTTCTCCATGATCCCGCATTGTTACCCTTAGCCCCATTAACGGCGACTAATGAACCACAAACCCTATTGCAACAAGTAGTGGAACAAGTGAATGAACTGGAAGAAGAGAAGAGGACAGAAATTTCAGCTTACGCGCAAATTGTCGCTGGGTTAAAATATGAGAAAGATTTGGTGAAACGATTATTCAGGGAGGGGATGATGCGAGAGTCAGTCATTTATCAAGATATTATCCAAGAAGGAAGACAAGAAGGAAGACAAGAAGGAGAACGATCGCTGATCCTCCGCCTTTTAACCCGACGAGTGGGCGAGTTACCACAACAGTGGCGCGATCGCGTGAATCGTCTTTCTCTAGAACAATTAGAAAACCTCGGAGAAGCGTTACTTGATTTTCAGGGAATTGGAGATTTAGAAACTTGGTGGGATACATCCGAGGAAAACTAAAGCAGAAATAGGGATAATAGTAAAATTCAAGTCCATTTTCCCTTTCTCTAAATGTCCTTCGATAATCTGTGTAAACTCTTATCCGAAAAATATCCCGCCAATTTCGCCAGTTGGGTACTCAATACACCACAAACGGATGTGGAAGTTCTCAAAACCGAACTCAGCATTGAACCCATCCGTGCTGATTCCGTGACTTTCTTACAACTACAGGGACGAATTCTCCATTTAGAGTTTCAAACCCAATGGCGATCAAATCCACCGCTTCCTCTACGAATGTTAGATTATTGGGTGCGTCTCTATCGTTTGTATCGCTTACCGATTACCCAAGTGGTGGTTTTATTACTCCCCCCTCCTGAGACTGAGGTGATTGAAACCCGTTTTACCCTCGAAAACACTGAGCATCAATATCAAGTGATTCGGTTATGGGAAGAAAATCCAGAGTTATTTCTCCATGATCCCGCATTGTTACCTTTAGCCCCATTAACGGCGACTAATGAACCACAAACCCTATTGCAACAAGTAGTGGAACAAGTGAATGAACTGGAAGCAGAGAAGAGGACAGAAATTTCAGCTTACGCGCAAATTGTCGCTGGGCTAAAATATGAGAAAGATTTGGTGAAACGATTATTCAGGGAGGGGATCATGCGAGAGTCAGTAATCTATCAGGACATTCTCAGAGAAGGAGAAGAAAAAGGAGAACAGAGAGAACGATCGCTGATCCTGCGTCAACTAACGCGACGGGTGGGCGAGTTACCGCAACAGTGGCGCGATCGCGTTAACAGTCTTTCTCTAGAACAATTAGAAAATCTGGGAGAAGCCTTACTTGATTTTCAGGGAATTGGAGATTTAGAAACTTGGTGGGATACATCCGAGGAAAACTAAAGCAGAAATAGGGATAATAGTAAAATTCAAGTCCATTTTCCCTTTCTCTAAATGTCCTTCGATAATCTCTGTAAACTCCTATCAGAAAAATATCCCGCCAATTTCGCCAGTTGGGTACTCAATACACCACAAACGGATGTGGAAGTTCTCAAAACCGAACTCAGCATTGAACCCATCCGTGCTGATTCCGTGACTTTCTTACAACTACAGGGACGAATTCTCCATTTAGAGTTTCAAACCCAATGGCGATCAAATCCACCGCTTCCTCTACGAATGTTAGATTATTGGGTGCGTCTCCATCGTTTATACCGCTTACCGATTACCCAAGTGGTGGTTTTGTTACTCCCCCCTCCTGAGACTGAGGTGATTGAAACCCGTTTTACTTTAGAAAACACTGACCATCAATATCAAGTGATTCGGTTATGGGAAGAAAATCCAGAGTTATTTCTCCATGATCCCGCATTGTTACCTTTAGCCCCATTAACGGCGACTAATGAACCACAAACCCTATTGCAACAAGTAGTGGAACAAGTGAATGAACTGGAAGCAGAGAAGAGGGCGGAAATTTCAGCTTACGCGCAAATTGTCGCTGGGCTAAAATATGAGAAAGATTTGGTGAAACGATTATTCAGGGAGGGGATGATGCGAGAGTCAGTAATTTATCAAGATATTATCAGAGAAGGAGAGGAAAAAGAAGGACGATCGCTGATCCTCCGTCTTTTAACCCGACGGGTGGGAGAGTTACCGCAACTGTGGCGCGATCGCGTGAATCGTCTTTCTCTAGAACAATTAGAAAACCTCGGAGAAGCGTTACTTGATTTTCAGGGAATTGGAGATTTAGAAACTTGGTGGGATACATCCGAGGAAAACTAAGGTAAAAAGGGATAATACTAAAATTCGACTCCATTTCCCTTTTTTCTAGATGTCCTTCGATAATCTCTGTAAACTCCTATCAGAAAAATATCCCGCCAATTTCGCCAGTTGGGTACTCAATACACCACAAACGGATGTGGAAGTTCTCAAAACCGAACTCAGCATTGAACCCATCCGTGCTGATTCCGTGACTTTCTTACAACTACAGGGACGAATTCTCCATTTAGAGTTTCAAACCCAATGGCGATCGAATCCACCAATTCCTCTACGAATGTTGGATTATTGGGTGCGTCTCTATCGTTTGTATCGCTTACCGATTACCCAAGTGGTGGTTTTATTACTCCCCCCTCCTGAGACTGAGGTGATTGAAACCCGTTTTACCCTCGAAAATACTGAGCATCAATATCAAGTGATTCGGTTGTGGGAAGAAAATCCAGAGTTATTTCTCCATGATCCCGCATTGTTACCCTTAGCCCCATTAACGGCGACTAATGAACCACAAACCCCTATTGCAACAAGTAGTGGAACAAGTGAATGAACTGGAAGAAGAGAAGAGGACAGAAATTTCAGCTTACGCGCAAATTGTCGCTGGGTTAAAATATGAGAAAGATTTGGTGAAACGATTATTCAGGGAGGGGATGATGCGAGAGTCAGTCATTTATCAAGATATTATCCAAGAAGGAAGACAAGAAGGAAGACAAGAAGGAGAACGATCGCTGATCCTCCGCCTTTTAACCCGACGAGTGGGCGAGTTACCACAACAGTGGCGCGATCGCGTTAACAGTCTTTCTCTGGAACAACTAGAAAACCTCGGAGAAGCGTTACTGGATTTTCAGGGAATTGGAGATTTAGAAACCTGGTGGAATACATCCGAGGAAAACTAAAGCAGAAATAGGGATAATAGTAAAATTCAAGTCCATTTTCCCTTTCTCTAAATGTCCTTCGATGATCTGTGTAAACTCTTATCCGAAAAATATCCCGCCAATTTCGCCAGTTGGGTACTCAATACACCACAAACGGATGTGGAAGTTCTCAAAACCGAACTCAGCATTGAACCCATCCGTGCTGATTCCGTGACTTTCTTACAACTACAGGGACGAATTCTCCATTTAGAGTTTCAAACCCAATGGCGATCGAATCCACCAATTCCTCTACGAATGTTGGATTATTGGGTGCGTCTCTATCGTTTGTATCGCTTACCGATTACCCAAGTGGTGGTTTTATTACTCCCCCCTCCTGAGACTGAGGTGATTGAAACCCGTTTTACCCTCGAAAACACTGAGCATCAATATCAAGTGATTCGGTTATGGGAAGAAAATCCAGAGTTATTTCTCCATGATCCCGCATTGTTACCTTTAGCCCCATTAACGGCGACTAATGAACCACAAACCCTATTGCAACAAGTAGTGGAACAAGTGAATGAACTGGAAGCAGAGAAGAGGACAGAAATTTCAGCTTACGCGCAAATTGTCGCTGGGTTAAAATATGAGAAAGATTTAGTGAAACGATTATTCAGGGAGGGGATGATGCGAGAGTCAGTAATTTATCAAGATATTATCCAAGAAGGAAGAGAAGAAGGAAGACAAGAAGGAGAACGATCGCTGATCCTCCGTCAACTAACGCGACGGGTGGGCGAGTTACCACAACAGTGGCGCGATCGCGTTAACAGTCTTTCTCTGGAACAACTAGAAAACCTCGGAGAAGCGTTACTTGATTTTCAGGGAATTGGAGATTTAGAAACTTGGTGGGATACATCCAACGACTATTCAACGAGGGGATGATGCGAGAGTCAGTAATCTATCAGGACATTCTCAGAGAAGGAGAAGAAAAAGGAGAACGATCGCTGATCCTCCGTCAACTAACGCGACGGGTGGGCGAGTTACCGCAACAGTGGCGCGATCGCGTTAACAGTCTTTCTCTGGAACAATTAGAAAACCTGGGAGAAGCGTTACTGGATTTTCAGGGAATTGGAGATTTAGAAACCTGGTGGGATACATCCGAGGAAAACTGAACAGTTATCGTAGGGTGGGCAATGCCCACCCTACTACAATGTAGTATTAATAAATAACAAAAGCGAGCAAGTCGCTCGCCTAAAATAAAAGAATTAGCAGAACTTTATTCTGATTTTGCTCGTAACTGTTCCCGTGCATCTGCTGCTAAAACTAAACACAATAAAGCAACTGCACTTTGCCATTGTTGACGGATTTGTTGATCTTCAACCTGATTAAATAAGCTGACAAGGCGTGGAATCGCTTGTTCTAAAGCAACTGGCGGAACGGGACGATGTAATTCCACTAAATGCTCAATACTTTCTTCGTTTTTAAGAAAATTTGCCACCCAAGTTGTTGTATGATTTGGATTATCAGGAACTCGCTTAATTTTTAATTCTTGTTTGAGCCAAACGTAAAAAGCAGGAAGTTGATTTTCTAAAACTGATTTGGCAGTGGGTAAAGTTTCTCGTAAAAGATCAAGGTTGAGTATTCCTAATTCTGATTGAAATGCCTCTTGTTTCGGTAATTCCGTTGCATTTAAGGTGAGCAAGGTTTCTACTGTGGATTCTGAAAGATTGAGATGTTGCGTAAAACTATCGACAGTTGCTGTTTGATTCATTGCTAAATTATTCTCCTCTGGTTTCTACTGCGGATAAAATCAGCCAAAAGGCTAAATTGGTCGTTGCTTCGAGAGCGTGGGGGGCGTGCGCTGGCATATTAATGAGATAAACAAGCAGCTAAATCTTCTTCAGGAGTTTTAATTGCCTGTAAGCCATAATTATCAGATAAAAGTTTCAAAACATTTGGGGAAATAAACGCAGGGAGAGTCGGACCTAAGCGAATATTTTGAATGCCCAGATGAAGCAGAGTTAACAGTACAGCAACCGCTTTTTGTTCGTACCACGATAAAATCATCGAGAGCGGAAGATCATTAACATCCATTTCAAAAGCATCAGCAAGAGCAAGAGCAATTTGAATCGCCGAATAAGCATCATTGCACTGTCCAACATCCATCAGGCGCGGTAAGCCTGAAATTTCTCCCAAATTTTGATCAAAGAAACGAAACTTTCCACAAGCGAGGGTCAAAACAACACAATCTTCTGGAACTTTTTCCACAAATTCAGTGTAGTAAGTTCGCCCTGGTTTAGCACCATCGCATCCGCCAACTAAGAAAAAGTGTCGAATTTTCCCCTCTTTGACCGCGTTAATCACTGTGTCAGCAACACTCAAAACTGCATTATGTCCAAAGCCAACTTTTACGGTTTTTGGCACTCCTGTTTCTGTAAAGCCAGGTAAAGACAATGCTTTTTCAATCACTGGTGAGAAGTCTGGAAAGCCATCTTCACCTTCTTGTAAGTGATTCAGATGAGGATACCCCACTGGACCAAGACTGAAGAGTTTATCGGTATAGTGATCGTGAGGAGGCATTAAACAATTGGTGGTGACAATAATGGCACCAGGAAATTTAGCAAAATCTTTCGTCTGGTTTTGCCACGCCGTACCATAATGTCCGTAAAGGTGCGGATAGGTCTCTTTTAGTTTCGGATAGCCATGAGCCGGTAACAGTTCTCCATGAGTATAAACGGTAATTCCTGTTCCTGCTGTTTTCTTGAGAATTTCCGGTAACTGTCGAATGTCATGACCCGAGACTAAGATTGCTTTACCCAGTTTAGGATTGAGAGGAACGGTGGTTGGTACAGGATGACCATAAGTTTGAGTATGTCCAGTATCAAGAAGTTCCATTGCCCGTAGGTTTTGTTTTCCTACCTCTAGGGCTAAGTTGACCCACTGTTCTAAGTTTAAGGTTGTATCAGACAATGCAGCGAGAGCCTGATGGGTAAAGCGATAGACTTCCTCATCATCTTGACCTAACTCATGAGCATGAAATGTATAAGACGCAACGCCTTTAATGCCATAAAGGACGGTGAGTTTGAGAGAAAAGATATCAACGGCATCTTTCCCCACTTGGCTAATAAATTTTAAGGCAACCTCTGCTCCTTGTTCAACGAGGCTTTCTTGAAAATCGGGTTCAAAGTTAGTAATCGAAGACCAGTTGATAGAAGGGTTGATTGCTTCAACTTGAGTTTTCAGGGTTTCACGGTGCGCGATCGCGCGGGTGATATAATTCTCAAATCGGCTCGGATTAAAATTGACGTTGGTCATGGTGGCAAACAAGGCTTCACAGGTAAAAACGTCGGTGCGGTAAGTCTCAATTCCTTTTGCTTTTGCCTCAAGGGTGACGGTTGCTAACCCTTGCAGACAATGAATTAATAAATCTTGGATCGCGTTCACTTCTGGGCTTTTCCCACAAGCTCCAAATTGATGACATCCGTCGCCACTGGCTGTTTGTTCACACTGTTCGCAAAACATGAGTTATTCTCCTTAATTTTCAATTGATTTTCCTTGGGTTTCGACTGCGGATAAGATTAGCCAGAAGGCCAAATTGGTCGTTGCTTCGAGAGCGTGGGGCGCGTGTGCTGGCATATATACCACTACACCTTGAGTCAATTTGATAACTTCACCGTTTAAGGTCAATTTTCCTTCCCCTTCCATCACCATCACCGTGGCGTTTTTAGAAGAAGTATGTTCTTCTAACGTTGTCCCTGCTGCGAGGCAAAACAGATTTTGTTGACTGTGGGCATCTTTGACAAAAACTTTGCTCAAAATTCCTGTTTCTGGATATTCAATGAGATTTTTAAGCGTATTGTGATAGCTGGTGTCAGCATTGGTAATCGTTGCAGCCATGATTGATTACTCCTTAGTTGCCGAAAAAGCAATGTAACCGAGTTGGTTACGGTATTGATTAAAGGTGTTTCTCATTTGGAAAACGCGCTCTCTGATTTCCGCTTGGGTGAGTACATTCCAAGCAATTTTCAGCGCAGGAAATAACCCTTCATCTTCAATCACTCGTTTCGGGTTGAGTAAGCCCATTTCTCCAGTTTTGGCTTGTTTGATGCTTAATCCCGCTTCTGTACAAGCTTGTTCCCATTCCGTTTCCGATAAAGGCTGAGCATTCACCCGAATCACTTGCGAAAGGGCGCGGTCAATCTCGTCTCGATTTCCACCCGCAATCATTTCATGAGAGAGGAAGATTCCTCCTGGTTTCAGCACCTTCTCAATCCCTGCTAAAATTTTCGCTTTCCCGTTCGCTGACTGCATAGTTAAAATGGCTTCAGCAAAGACATAATCAAAGGTTTCAGTGATTTCTGCGAGGTTAAAAATATTGCCCTCACGAACTTCCACTTGTCCTTCTAATCCCGCTTGACGGATATTTTCTTGGGCGATGCGGACACTTTCAGGATTTCGTTCAATCCCAACGACTTGTACGCCGTAACGTTTCGCCAGCCAAATGGCACTTTTACCAAAACTGGCAGCTAATTCCAAAACGGTTTCTTGTGGTTGAAAATCAGCCCACTCTAGCAGTTGGCTAGTTGCTTCTAACCCACCAGGGCGCAACACGGTTTTACCCGCTTTGGCAAGCACTTGATGTCCAGGGGCAGTTTTAAAATTGAGAGTTGATGCTGTGGTACTCATGATTTGATTCCTCATCGAGAGGGTAATCCCTGTCTGGGAAATTGCTATAGTTTTAAGATGACAAAATTTTTCAGCTATTTCTCTGAGGTAGCTCAGTTTCGCCTTTATGTTGGCAACGATTGAACAACTGCAACAGCTTTGGATACTCCGCACCCTCTCTGAGGAAAACTTGTCGCAACTGCAACCTCATGCCGAAATTCGGACGTTTCAGAAAGAAGAAATGGTCATGATTGAGGAAGATGAGTTACCAGCCTGTTTATTTGCCTTAGTCGAGGGAAAGTTGCAAATTCAAAAAACCGCCACAACGGGAAAAGAAACGGTTGTGAGGATGATTCACGCGGGAGAAATGTTTGCAGCCCCTGCGATGTTTGGCAATCAGATTGCACCCGCTACTGTCGTCTGTCAGGAAAAATCTGTAGTGGTGATGATCGATAAAAATGCAATCATTGATGCGATTCAGGAAACCCCAGAAATCGCGCTGCAAATTCTCGCCACCTTTAACCAGCGACTACAGCATTTACATGAAACGGTACATGGTTTAATTTCGGAACGCGCAACGGTACGGTTAGCCCGTTTAATTCTCTATCAAGCAAAAGAATATGGCACAAGACAGGAAAAAGAAGGTGAGATTTTAAATGTGAAACTTCCTTATTATCAAATGGCGCGAATGGTCGGGATTACTTATGAAGAATGTACCCGTTTATTAAAGAAAATGGAAACGGCTGTCAGTTATCGCCGTGGGGGAACAATTCTGATTCATGATTGGGAGTTAATGGCTGCTTTTACCCATGCAGAAGAAGAGTAAAGATAGCGAATAGCGAACTAATGCTTTGTCTCTACCTAAAAATTGATCCCAAATCCCTAGTTGCTTAATTATCCTATATAAAATAACAAGCAGTGGTAGCACTAAAATAAGTAAATTTTCTAGGCTTACTAGATTTACAATAGTTTCACTGATAGAGCAACTTAATTGTGTGAGAAAATGATCAATCTGATCTTCAATAGTAATCATAAGGTGTACAAATCGTTAACCATTAAATCTAGCATCAAAATCCATATTACCAAACTTAATTTCGCGCGATCGCGCTGTTCAAAATTTATCAATCGCTTTTCAGGCGTTGCTGAATCAAGGTCTAAAAATAAAAACTGAATCATTTTAATTATGTATCGTTCAATCGTTGCGCGATCGCGAACAAATACAAATCATACCCAGAATTGAAAAAAAAACCATTAGTAATTGAGCGAACATTCTCTGGCATGATAGATGCTATAACTTGTTATTTGTTAGAGGACGGGAGTTACAGCAATGATCAAAACCAGTTATCACTTTGAGCAGCCCATCTTACCAGCAGAATCTGCATTAAATACAAGTCTTCTCATTCGATTTCGTCCCGACTTACCCGAATCTCCCCGACGGAATCTGAATCTTTCTCTAGTGATTGATCGCTCAGGTTCAATGGCTGGCTCTCCCTTGTATCATGCCTTAAAAGCAGCAGAAGCGGTGGTGGATCAACTGACTCCAGATGATATTCTCTCAGTCGTCGTTTATGACGATCGCGTTGATACGATTATCCCTCCGCAAAAAGTAACCGACAAAACAGCGCTCAAAAAAGCCATTACTCAGGTGAGGGCTGGGGGAATTACAAATTTATCTGGAGGATGGTTGCAAGGTTGTGACTATGTAAAACAGGGACTTGATCCGCAAAAAATTAATCGGGTGCTTTTGTTAACCGATGGTCTCGCTAATATGGGCATCATTGACCCCACTGTTCTCACGAATACGGCACAACAAAAAGCAGAGGAAGGAATCGTTACAACGACCTTAGGATTTGCCCAAGGGTTCAATGAAGATCTATTGATTGGCATGGCAAGGGCTACCAGTGGGAACTTCTATTTTATTCAAAGTGTTGATGAAGCAGAAGAAGTTTTTAGTATTGAGTTAGATACGTTACGGGCGGTTGTTGGTCAAAACTTAGTTGCAACCCTAGAGTTGGCGGATGGTGTGCAATTACTGGAGACGCTGAGTTTGGCGCAAGTCACCGCAACCGATCAAGATCAAACGGAAATTGCACTGGGAGAACTCTATGAGGGAGAAGATAAGCTACTGGGGTTACAGTTAGCCCTACCCGCAGCGAAAGGGGGAGAGTTACCAGTCATGAAACTCCACTACCGCGCTGATGTCGTGGAAAATAATGCCATTCAATCAGTTTCAGGAAGCACAGATATTGTTGCGTCAGTGGGAACAGTGGAAGAAGCAGCCCAAAGTGCTTCTAGTGAGATTATCTTAGAATTAAGTCGGCTCAGTATTGCGAAAGCGAAAGAAGTTGCCCTTGATCTCGCCGAACGCGGTCAACATGAACAAGGGGAACAAATGTTACGGGGAACGATCAAAACCCTTCAGGATAAGGGATTAAATGAGAATTTTGAAATTGCTGAAGAAATCGAGCAACTGGAGTATTTCGCCAGCCGTATTGCGAACAAACAGCTAGGGAATGCTGGACGAAAAGAATTACGCGATCAAAGTTACCAGACAATGGTTCGTAACCGTAGCGATTTAGCTGCGCGTGGGGTTGCTCCTGGGGAAGAAGTGAGTGAGCTTGCGGTGGCTTCTGACGTGGGTTCTGGCGTTGAACTGCACTGTGTTCGGGAAAAAGGTAAGCTGCGGATTAAAGTGTCGTCAGACGGATATGATCAGACTAAAAATGTGCAGTTTCCGAGAGCAATTCGTGCTGAGGGGGCGCGATATGTGGTAGAAGGTTTAGAATTATCCAAAGATGGCAGTTTTTACCGAGTACAAGGCGAAATTTCTCGATTAAGCAAGCCTGGAGAACCTGATCCCTTTTCAAGACCGACTCGCACCCAACCAGTCAGTTCGAGAAAACCCGCTAAAGGTCCCGCCAGTATTAACGATCTGCCGACGACAGACACAGTTGGGGAAGGAATTTTGGTGCAATGTGTCAAAGACGGTAAAAAACTCCGCGCCCGCGTGGTTTCTGATGGCTACGAACCCGATTGGAATATGCGGTTTCCCCGTTCGATTCGAGAAGAGGGAATGCTGTATGTGGTGGATGAAGTCAAGACTGCCCCTGATGGGAAATCTTACATTGCTTGCGGTGAGATTAAACGCTTTGTGCAACCCACTGTTGCTAGTTAAGTTTCGATCGCGGGATGATAAAGATCGGGATTGTTAAACCCTGCCACCCAAGCTGCTGCTTGATGACAAGTTTCCATATCGGGGGGAACGCGCAAGAGGTGAAGCTGTCTGGTAGAAGGACAAATCACTTTTAACACCATCAATGGTTCGTCGTCTTCAAAGGGAACTGCAATCAGTTGACGTTCCCCTCCTACATCCTGATCGCGATCGCGAATAATTCCCCCCACTTGCTGTAAAAACTTTTCATATCCCAACCGTTCAATTAACACCCGCCGTAACTCAACATTGTCGGTATTAAGAATTTCTTGACCTGTGATGGAATCAGGATTAACCAGTGCGCGATCGCTGATGGGAACGCCTCGCCAGCGTAAAATAAAGCCATGACCTGCTTCTAAATGAGTCAAACCACTCCCAGCCACTTCAATCCAATAAGTAACGTGCAACCCCTCGGGAAGCCGAGAGAGATTCACGCAATCGCTCAGATCAAGACTTTCACAACTCAGGTTATTCGGTAAATCATAAAGATGGGATGCACCACTTAAATCTAAATGTCCTAAAATACGCATTCCGTCAAACCCTTGATGGTTCAGAATCCGTTTTCGGGCTTGTTCTGGGGTTAGCGGTTCTTTGGGTTGGGGAGGATGTGGTTGTCGTCGCTGCTTGGGAATCCGTCCGCCTGAGATCATTTTTAACATTAATCTTCTACCTCCACATAAGCCTCAGGACGATATTCGCGCTGTCGCCAAACTTGATAAATGCCTTCTGTAAGCGCGATCGCGCTGTGTTCTTCATGAATGAGTGTTGCAGGGGCTGTCACTTCCAAAAATAGCTGATTGCCTTGTTGCCAAAGTTGAGCGCGATCGGTTTCTTGAATGCGGTGAGAGTGACCCGTTATTTCTCCTAGTGCAAGTGTGACTCCAGAATGTTTTTGCCAGCCAGTGGGTAAGTGAGTAATCTTTTTCAGGAGAACATCACCCTGTCGGTAAAGAACGCCATTAGCGGGACTAGGAGAGCGTTTCGGAGGGATAAACATATCCAGAACAGTGTGTAGATTTTTTCTTCAATTCTAAATGAATATTTTAATCAAGGTGAAAACGGATCTATTTAAAAGGTTATTCTGTATAGGTTTTGATCGGTCTTGTCCTTCGCGCTCTATTTTTGAAACTGTTGCATCAACCAAGCGCTGACTTTCCCATGATTCATTAAGCGAGTGCGTTGAAAGGCTTGTTCTAATAAACTAATCTCTAACCCCGATAAAACTTGCGATTCTCGAATGCGATAACTCCCTTTATTTCTAATCGCAAAAGCGAGGATTTCTACATTTTGCACATCAATAATCCAGTATTCACTTACACCTAAATCTTCATAGAGTAACCGTTTATTTCCTTTATCATCTAATAAAGATGTATTTGCTACTTCAATTACTAAAGTCGGGGGGGGATATTGTTCAAGATCAACAATTCCCGTTCCCCAAGGAATCGTTTCTGCTGTTTCTCCAATATAGAAAGAAACATCAGGTTGTGCTTCTCTTACTCCCGTTTTGCGATAGGTGCAATTATCTTTTCCGTTTAAGTCAATATTATTAATTGCAGCAAATAAATTCACCGCATAAATGACAATATTGTGGTCGCTAGCGTGGTCATTTCCAACAGGTGACATTTCAATCCTCATCTGATGGTTGTAGTAATAGCTTTTTCCCTTTTCATCAGTCAGATAGTCTAGAGTCTGCAAATAATTATTCCAACTGCTGGTTATCCAAGTGTCTGCGGGAATTTTTTTCGGACTGCAACGGCTCATTCTTTGACCTCCTAGAGCGCGATTGAGGCTAAAATCATGGTAGCAAAAGCGATTTTATCTAAAACCGCAAGAAGACTCCCAATATAATCTTTGATTTATCTCAGTGCGACGAGAAGACCCCCGCTAAACTTCGTTATAGCGGGGGAGGATGTCACGCTGGCTTGTGGAAAGTTCAATCGGGTTTTCATTGAGATGAGTATTGTTGTCGGGGCTGACCTCCAATGCGACGATCGCGGGCAATTCTGAGCCAGAAAATGGTAACTGCCATGATTGCGATCCCGCCAACAATCCAAACCGTAGAAAAACCAGGATGTTGGGAAAATGTTGCGATTTGATAGAACATGGTCGCCACCCAATAACCTAAGCCCGTTGTCCAACCCGCAGCTAAAAGTGTCCAACCTAAGTTGGTTTCACGGTAGATTGCGCCCGTTGCAGCCACACAAGGAAAATACATCAGAACAAATAACAAATAAGCAAAAGCAGCAGCACTGGTGCTAAATCGTTGTGACATCTGCCCAAATGTCCCCAAAGCGATCCCTTGTTCGGCTGCAGCAGCGCTTGGCTCTTGGACTTCACCGACACTTAAACCGAGGGGATCAAGCATTTGATTGCCCAAATCAGCTAAATTAGCGGGAATACTGGCAAAAGCAGCACCAATTCCGCCCCAGAAACTAAACGGCTCTGCTTCTGCTCCTGATACTTCTGCTTCTTGTTTAGCTAACTCCCCATAAAGGGAATCGAGAGAACCCACCATGGCTTCTTTCGCAAACACTCCTGTGAAAATGCCAACCGTTGCGGGCCAATTTTCTTGGGTCACGCCCATTGGCGAAAAAATGGGAGTCACCGCTTGACTGGTTGCAGAGAGGATAGAATCGCCTGTATCTTGTTTTCCGAAAGAACCATCCGTACCAATCGCATTTAACAAACTCAAAACCATCACCATCACGACAATCACTTTCCCTGCTCTGAGTAAAAAGGCTTTTAGTCTGTCCCAAGCGCGGATCATAACTCCTTTAGGCTTCGGAATGTGATAAGGGGGTAATTCCATAACAAAGGGCGCTGCTTCCCCTTGCATGATCGTATTTTTCATGACTAGCCCAGTAAAGATCGCTGCTGCAATCCCAATGAGATAAAGACCAAACACTAAGTTTTGTCCGTTACGGGGGAAAAACGCAGCAGCAAATAGGGCATAAACAGGTAATCTTGCGCCACAAGACATAAACGGGTTCATCATAATCGTCATCAATCGATCGCGCTTATTTTCCAAAGTTCGGGTTGCCATAATCGCAGGAACATTACAACCAAATCCCACTAGCATCGGCACAAACGCTTTCCCAGGCAAACCAATCAAACGCATCACCTTATCCATGACAAACGCTGCTCTTGCCATGTAGCCAGAGTCTTCCAGAATGGACAAAATCACGAAGAGTAAGGCAATTTGGGGAATAAAGGTCGCCACAGTTTGCACCCCTCCCCCAAAGGAAGTGACTAAGCCAGTCAGCACCCCAGGTGCGCCTACAGACTCTAACCAAGTTTGGGGCCCATCCACTAAAATTGTTCCCACGGAAATATCAAAGAAATCAATAAACGTTCCCCCAACATTAATGGCAATGAAAAACATCAAATACATCACCAATAAAAACAGGGGAATCCCAATCCAACGGTTAAGAACAAATTGATCAATTTGATCAGATTTAGTCTGGGTGATCTGTCTTTTCTGTTTAACGGAAGTTTGGATTAAACTGCGAATAAAGCCATAGCGACTGTCCGCAACCAGAATATCAACATCTTCGTGCAACAGTTGGTGAATCTTCCGTCGATTGGTAAAAACGGCTCGATGTAAGTCTTGACCTTTGAGTTCAGGGGCAATGCGGTCTTCACATTGTAAAAAGTTTAGCGCAATCCACCGTGTTGAAATTTTACGAGGATTTCCCTGGGCAGTAACAAAGGTTTCCACTTCAGTCAGCGCATCTTCGATGACAGCAGGATAAGCCACCACAGAGGGCAGATTCCCAGGATTGTTGATTAATTCATTGATTCGGCTTTTGAGAAGACCAATCCCTTCTCCTAAAAAAGCGCTGATGGGAATGACAAAACACCCCAATTTTTGCGCCAGAACATCCGTATCAATATCTAATTCGCGATCGCGCGCCACATCCATCATATTCAGCGCAGTCACCATCGGAACCCGCATCTCCATGATCTGTGTCGTGAGATAAAGATTGCGTTCTAAGTTAGACGCATCAACAATATTAATAACGAGATCTGCTTCTCCAGAGATGAGATAATCTCGCGCGATGATTTCATCAAGCCCAGAACTTTCATCTTCTCCATCGAGAGCATATACCCCAGGCAGGTCAATCACAGCGACTTCTGTGCCATCATATTGATATTTCCCTTCTTTGCGGTCAACGGTAACACCTGGCCAGTTACCCGTCCGTTGGTTCGTACCTGTGAGATCATTAAAAAGCGTGGTTTTGCCAGAATTCGGATTACCAATTAAAGCGATTGTTTTTGTCATCGTTCTTGGTTCTTGGTTCTTGGTTCTTGGTTCTTGGTTCTTGGTTCGTTGTTCTTTGGGAGTTCCAGTCATTAACAATGAACCAGTAACAAATTATTAATTGTTAATTGTTTATGGATTCAACAATTAATGCAGCTGCCTCATCCTTACGCAAACTTAATTTAAAGCCCCGCACTAAAATCTCTACAGGATCGCCTAAAGGCGCAACCCGAGTGACAGTAAACTCTGTACCTGGGGTTAATCCCATTGCTAATAATTTGCTTTTGTAGGCTTGCTTGGTTCTATCACCTGTTGCTGCATAGCTGGTGACCTTCCCATGGTGATCAACTGCTAAATCCTTGAGGGTTGTTTTTTGCGTTTCCATATCATCGATCGCGGTCACTTCTACGAGATAATCAAACGGTTGATCGGAGACAAGAATCTGTTTTGCCATCCCGCTATCAATCCCAATGCGACTTTCCCCAACACCCACGACAATATTTCCCGTGAGATTCTGAAGGATTTTAACGCCCATTCCTGGTGCTAAGCCGATTCCAGCGAGTCGATTAATGCTCTCTCTGTCTTCATAACCCGCAACCCAGAGTTTTTCCCCCACAGGTGCTTTCGCGAGTGTCATGATAGAACGTTTCGGACGGTGGTTTTGATCGCCGTCATGATCATTTTGTGGTTTATCAGACATGATTTTTCTTCTGGTGTGTCTTCAAGATGTTTACGTTTCATGAGGAGAGTCTTTTGGCTCAAACTCCCTTAATTATTGACAACTATTTTTAGTTGTTGGCTTAAATTTAGTGATAACATAGTCAATTTTGCTCCTCAGGATAAGTTAAGGAACATTTAATTTTTAGTCTGAACAGAAGCTCAAAAACGCCTTTTTCAGAGCAATTAATCCCCTCTATATCCCCTAATTAAGGGAAATTGGGCGGATCTAGCCCCTGAAACAGGGAACAGGCGATTGCCTCAGTGATCGCGCTACACTTGAGCAACTCAATAATTGAATTGCAATTAAATTTAAAAATTATTCTCAATTATTTATTGACTTTGAAATCTAGTTCCCGTCTAAGATTAGCCGATCGCGCTGGATGTCGTGGGCTCACTCTGAAATTGAATCACTAATGTAAAAAGATGTAAGACACACCAATCATCTTTCCCCTATACTATAACCAAGTTAATGAGAAAGATTACTAAAAAAAGGGCAAGGAACTGATCGCTATTCCCTTTAGTGTCCCGTACAGCAACTGTCTCGAAGGATTGGGTTAGAAGAGCCTCCCTCGCGCTCAAAATTCCAAATTCCCTGCCCTCAATCCCAATTATTGAAGAAGCACCATGATCAATTCCAAAAGTGTGAGTTACTTTCCGTCTTCCCAGATGACAACAGGAAGAAATGAGAAAAATTATCAAGACCCACCCTCTGAAGAAAAAAAGGGCTGAGCTTACGGAAACGATTGCTATTAGGGATCGTTCCCACGGTTTTAACGCCCCTGATGGTTGCAGGAGTAGCAGGTTGGTCAGTGGTTCACACCAACATCAAAAATCAGTATGAGAATCGTCTGCAAGAACAATCTCTCTTAGCAAGTCAGGTGTCTCAGGAAACCTTGTCAAACTTGTTGCAAACTAACCAACAGATTGTCAATCAGACATTTTTAGAAACAACCAAAGTACAGGTGTTAGATACATCCACTAAGCAAGTCCTCACCACCATCACCGCAGAAGGATCGGTAACCGAGGAAAACACGCAAGGGGGAGAAACAGTAGAAACGATCGCGCGATCGTTGATTGAAGCATTAAACTCCGCATCCGACCCAGTCCCTGACCCCTCTCATCTCGCAAATCCCTACAATTTACAGCAAACCAACTTGCAATTCTACAATCAAGACAGTGGTCAAAGACTAATTTTTAACTTTCTCCATCAAGGACGAAAGTATTATCTCACCACCATTCCCCAAACAGACTGGGTCGCCATTTCTTCTGTGGAGAATCGGGTTTTGCAAGGAGCAGGAAATGAATTAATTTATATGTTTGTTTTGGTCGGGGGTGTGTTAGGTGTAGTAGCAGTAGGCATTGTGGTCATTTTAGCTCGCCAACTGTCTTCTCCATTGATTAATGTTTCTCAATCAGTGCAACAAGTCGCAGCAGGAAACCTCGCCGTGAGAGCGCAACTGCAAGGAGGGGTGGAAACTCGCACTTTAGCAACCAGTTTTAATAATTTGGTGGAGCGAGTACAAGCCTTATTAAAACAACAAGAAGCCACCAGTGAACAACAGCGTCAGCAACGGGAAAAGTTAGAGGAAGAAGTTTCCCAATTGATGAATGATCTCGAAGGAGCAGCAGAGGGGGATTTGACCGTAAGATCAAGGTTGTTAGAGGGAGATGTGGGAATTGTTGCTGATTTGTTTAATATGGTGGTCGAAAATTTGCAAGACACAGCGCGACAGGTGAAACAAGCAGCAAGTGGGGTCACTGATGCGTTGGGAGACAATGATGTTGAAATTCGTAAGTTGGCTCAAAGCGCGATCGCGCAAGCAGAGGAAATTCAAGCCACACTCAATTCCGTAGAAGAAATGACTCGTTCCATTAAGGAGGTAGCGCAAAACGCTCAACAAGCAGCTAATCTTGCCGATCAGGCGTTTTCAACGGCTCAGGAAGGGAACGAAGCCATGGCAGAAACTGTGGAGAGTATTCAACAATTGCGCTCGACTGTGGGAGAAACTGCCCAAAAAATGCAGGAAATGGGAAAATCCGCCCAGCAAATTACAGAAGTGGTTTCTATCATTGACCAAATTTCTCTAAAAACCACTTTATTGGCGATGAATGCCAGTTTAGAAGCTCATCAAGCGGGAGAATTCGGAAAAGGCTTTACCGCAGTTGCTGAACAAATTGAATCTCTCTCCGAACAATCCGCATCCGCAGCCCAAGAAATTGCACAGATTGTCAAGAAAATCCAAGTCCAAACCAGCGAGTCGATCGAGGCGATGGAATTAGGACACCGTGAGGTTTTAGCCAGCACTCAATCCGTAGAAAAGACAAAAGAGCGATTGTCTGATGTGGTGGAACGTTCCGAAACCATTAACCAGATTATGCAGTCGATTTCTCATTCTACTGTATCACAAGCAGAGACTTCCCAAGCCGTTTCTCGACTCATGGAACAATCCGCGCGATCGTCCCAAGATCAATCTCAAACTTCAACAGCAGTCGCCCAAGCGATTCAAGAAACCGTACAGGTGGCGAAAACATTAGAAGCATCTGTTGAAAACTTCAAAGTTGAGAAGTAATCATTAGTCATTGGTCATTGGTCATTAGTCATTGGTCATTAGTCATTGGTCATTGGTCATTGGTCATTGGGAAAACTGATCTCTTTAGTTGTCACATAAGACAAAGGAAAAACAATAATGAGCATTTCTAATCAACCGAAGCAACTCGATTCCTCGAAGAGACAAATCCTTAATAATCCCTTTCAGTTATTGGCTAGCTTATCTCAGCTTCAGCATTCTGGAAAATTAACCGTTTTTACCGAAGAAGTTAGCTGGGAAATTTATGTTGCTAATCGTCAACTGCAAGCTGCTTTTATCTCAGTTCAATCCTTAGAAAGTCTCTATTATCATCTCCAAGCTCTCAATTATAAAACTGTTGTGTCAGCAGTTAAAACAGCTATTAAATCTTCTCCTCAGAATCATTCTTTCAATCATTTATCGATTAAAAAGACCTTGGATTGGCTCAAACAACAAAACCTTTTAAATAGTGAGCAAATTTCACAGGTGACACAGCAGATCAGTCTTGAAGCAATCGAACCTTTCTTCTGGCTGGATCATGGAACCTGTCAATGGCAAGAAATGTCATCAACTCCTATAACGACACCGATTGCTGATCCTCCTCAATTAATTGATTTAGTTAAACAGGGGCGCGATCGGATACAATCTTGGCAAGAACTCCTCGATCAAATTCAGTCTCCTTATCAGCGTCCTTATTTATTTAATCATAGTTTTGTTGAAAATTCTTCCGAGAGGTTTTTAGCAAAACTCTCTCGACTAATGCGCGGTTTTAGTATTCATCAAATCGCCCTGCTGATTCAACAAGATGAAATTCATTTAGCGAAAAAACTTTATCCCTATCTGCAAAGTAAAGACTTGATTTTAAGAGAAGCAAACTCTCCTTGGAAGCAACTTCCTAGTTTACCCCAAAAATCGCAAAATCACCAGAATCCAGAAGGAAAGAAAAAGCAAAAACGCTCTTTAATTGCCTGCGTTGATGATAGCCCGACAATTTTAAGAGAAGTCCAGCGCTTTTTGGGAAAAGAGGAATATGAAATCATTAAAATTGAGAATCCCGTAGAAGCTGCTTCTACACTCTTTCGCGTGAAACCCAATCTGATTTTAATGGACATTTCCATGCCAGAAATTAATGGTTATCAACTCTGTGGCTTGTTGAAAAATAGTAAGGCTCTTTCACAAGTGCCTATTATAATGGTGACAAGTCGAACAGGAATGATTGATAAAGTCAGAGCAAAAGCGTCTGGGGCGACTGATTATTTAACAAAGCCTTTCACTCAAGATAGTCTGTTAGAAATAGTGAGAAAATATCTCTAGACGATCTAGTGTTCTAACTGATGTGCCACAACCTAACGAAGACTGCTTAGTCTTGTAATCATCTTGAAATCGAAGCCTTTCTGACTGATTCACGGTAAAGAGAACGAATCCTACCCAACGTTAGCACTACTCATTTGGGTTAGGATAGATTGAAATCAAAAAAACAAGTCATGGCTTACCTTATCCCTTGCCCCAGCCCGTAGCGCTATTATATTGATATTTTTGCCTACAAGCCAGAGGTCGATTTTCCCACAAATGAATGTAGAGACGTTCCATGGAACATCTCTACAGACGGTATCGGTTTGACGACAATAGGATTGGTCTAGGCAATTCAATCCAATGAATCGCGCCGTTTAGTCAATCCCTTCGATGCGGTCTTCTGCCTCTTGATACAATTCACGCAGGCGATCGAGGTTTTCTTCGCTGGTTTCCCAATACCCGCGTCCGTTGGCTTCTAACAGGGTGGTCACCATGCGTCGGAAGGAATTAGGATTCAAGTTTAACAAGCGTTCCTGCATTTCCTTATCTTTAATGAAGGTTTCATTGGTGTCTTCATACACCCAGTTATCAACCGCACCAGCGGTGGCACTCCAGCCCATGGTATTCACCAAACGCTTGGATAATTCGCGCACGCCTTCATAACCATGACTCAGCATTCCTTCATACCATTTCGGGTTTAGCATTTTCGTCCGCGCATCTAGACGCACTGTTTCGGAGAGGCTGCGGACTTGGGCATTTGCCGTGGTGGTATCCGCGATGTAAGCTGCGGGTTGTTTGCCATCTTCCCGAAGACTGCTAACCACTTTGGTGGGGTCAGAGTCGAAGTAGTGGGAAACGTCGCTGAGACTAATTTCGGAAGAGTCTAAGTTTTGATAAGTGACATCAGCGGTTTTCAGTGCCGATTCAAAAATCTTGCGGTTTTCACTCATAATCCCTGGGTTATCCGCGTCAAAGGCAAAGGATTTCCGATTGAGATACATATCCCGTAACTCAGATTCGTCTTCCCAAGAACTGTTTTCTACCGCTAAGTTGACGTTAGACGCATAGGATCCAGAGGCATTGGAGAAGATGCGAGTAGCAGCTTGACGGAGGTTAACGCCGTTTTCTTCCGCTTGCTGCATGGCGTGTTTGCGGACAAAGTTCATTTCTGGGGGTTCATCCGCTTCCGCTGCCATTTTTACCCCTTGGTCTAACAATGCCATTTGATTAATGAACAGGTCACGGAAGACACCAGAACAGTTTACTACCACGTCAATGCGGGGACGACCCAATTCTTCTAAGGGAATCAGTTCCAGTTTGTTAATGCGTCCGAGAGAGTCGGGAACGGGCTTCACCCCGATGAGGCAGAGAATTTGCGCGAGAGATTCGCCGTAGGTTTTGATGTTATCGGTTCCCCAAAGCACAGAGGCAATGGTTTCCGGGAGTTCACCGCCATTTTCCGCACGGTGACGGTCTAAGAGACGATCCACAACCACTTTCGCAGATTGAACCGCTGCTGCGGTGGGAATGGACTGGGGATCAAGGGCGTGGATATTTTTCCCTGTCGGTAGGACATTGGGATTGCGAATGGGGTCACCACCGGGTCCAGGCATGATATATTCCCCTTCTAAACCGCGCAAGAGTCCACCGAGTTCGTTATCGGCAACCACTTGTTCTAAGCAGAATTCGAGATATTCAAACAAGGGCTTCATTTTCTCGCGATCCACCTTGGTATAGTCGAGATCGTGCAGGGCTTGTACCCAAGGTTCTTTTTTGCCCATGTTGAAGAAGTTCAGTTTAGAAACTTGCGAGACTCGTCCGTTAGCATCGGCTTGGGCGTGAACGAGGGCAGCAACAGCATCTTGAACCGCGCTGTTGATTTCTTGCAACAGTTGGACATCGGCTAAAACGCCTTTGTCGTTATTGCGGTAAACTTCATCGAGATCCCGTCCGATACTTTCGGCGATGGTGCGGGGTAAGCCTTGAATTTCTTCTTCTTCGCGATCGAGCGAGGCAATATTAACTAAGGTAGCAATCGCTTCTTCCGCGCTTGGGGGTTGTCCAATGACGTGCAAGCCACAAGGCAACAGACGAGAAGAAATTTCCATCAGTTGCTTATACAGCAAGCCCACCAGCGTATCCCGTTCTTCGGGACTCATCTCACTAGCATCTTTTTCAGGGATATCGACATCTTTATCCAGATTGACAATCCGCGCTTGATCCATAATCGTATTCACAATTTGGATCGCGCGACCGTTATCTTTCAGGTTTTGATACGACCCGATCAAGTCTTGCAGTTCTTGTAAGCCTTTGTAGAGTCCTGCATTTTCGGCAGGTGGCGTGAGGTAAGAAATGGTTTCGGCGTAACTGCGGCGTTTCGCGATCGTTGCTTCACTGGGGTTATTGGCTGCGTAGTAGTAGAGGTTCGGAATGCTGCCAATGAGACTGTCGGGATAGCAATCTCCAGACATTCCCATTTGCTTACCAGGCATAAACTCCAGAGAACCGTGAGTTCCGAAGTGTAACACGGCATCGGCACCCCAAACTTTTTCTAAGTAGGTGTAGTAGGCAGCAAAGCCGTGGTGAGGAGAAGCAGAACGGGAGAAGAGAAGCCGCATCGGGTCGCCTTCATAGCCAAAGGTGGGTTGTACACCAATGAAGACGTTTCCGAAGTGTTTCCCGTAAATGAGGAGATTCTCACCGTCACTGTTGAGTTCTCCTGGTGGCGGACCCCAGTTTTCATGGAGATTTTCGGAGTAGGGGGTGAGTCGTTCGTATTCGGGAACGGACATCCGATAAGCAATGTTTAACTCAGGGCTGGCGTATTGCGCTTGGGCATCGTGCAATACCAGTTCCATGAGTTCTTTCGGAGACTCAGGTAATTCTCCCACGTCGTAGCCGTTGTTACGAAGTCCTTGTAAAACTTCATAGATACTGCCGAAGACATCGAGATAGGCTGCTGTTCCCACGTTTCCTTTGTCAGGAGGGAAGCTGAAGACGGTGATGGCAACTTTTTTATCGAGTTTGGGTTTACGGCGCAATTTTGCCCATTTCATGGCGCGTTGGGCAATCATTTCCACCCGATCTTGCAGCGCGATCGCGCGACCGGTTGCGCCATCACGTCCAGAGAGAATAATCGGTTCAATTCCGCCATCGAGTTCAGGAATGGCAATTTGCAACGCCACCTGCACAGGATGCAACCCTAGCTCACTTTCTTCCCATTCTTCTGTGGTTTGGAAAACGAGGGGTAAAGCGACCATATAAGGGCGATTAATCCGTTTGAGAGATTCAATGGCTTTGGGATGGTCTTGACGGGCAGGACCGCCAACCAGGGCAAATCCGGTTAAGGAAACTACAGCATCCACAATCGGTAATGCTTCGACCCCTTTCGCTGCTGTATCCCAGAAAAATTCATCAACGGGTTTCGAGAAATCGAGTCCACCCGCAAAAATCGGAATCACTCTTGCGCCCATGGCTTCCAATTCAGAAACCACAGCCACATAATGGGCATCATCACTGGTAATCAAGTGCGTGCGCTGGAGAACTAACCCAATGCAAGGGGTTAACGGATCTTTGAGGTCATCTTTGATATCGGTTCGGCTGTTGTACCAACTGAGATACTCTTTGACATCCTCAAACATCTTCGGTGCAAGGGGATGCCAAATTCCCATATCAGGGTAAACAACGGGTTCTGAATATTTAACTTCTTCGTCTTTCTCTTCTGTTTCTAGAACATATTTATCCGTCAGCATGAGTAAGAAGTTCTCTAAGTTATCTTGAGACCCCCCTAACCAATACTGAAAGGACAACATAAAGTTGCGGGCATCTTGGGCTTTATCTAAAGGCAGGTATTTTAAAACTTTCGGTAAGGTTTGCAGGAGTTTTAACATTCCATCTTGGAACGAAGCCCCTTGCTTTTCCTTCCGTTTTCTCATAAACTGCGCGATCGCGCTTTTGCTTTGACCCAACTGCGCCATCGAGAAGCTACCCAATTTATTCAGGCGCATGACTTGGGGCATCGAGGGAAACACAATCGCTGCATCTAGGTTGTCACGATAGGGCTCTACCGCAGCAACCACTTTATCTGCTAAATCTTCAATAAAAATTAATGAACCAATAAACAGGTTGGCTTGAGCTACATCGCGCTTGAAGGCTTCGTAATTTTCGGGATCACGAAGTTCTTCGATTAAATAACCACTAATCTCGATCGCGACATTCGGATTATTGGCATTAATCGAGCGGACTGATGCTGAGAGGGCGCTCTGGTATTGAGGCTCAAGCACGACATAGACCACCTTAACCAAAGAACGATCCCCAATCGTATCCGGTTCAATGTGGCGAATGGTGGACTTGACGTTAGTGAACATTCACACTTTCTCCTTCAATGAGCAATGACTTCTTCGGACTGGATTCAGGTTCTACATAAGGGGGTAATCCCTTGCTTTTGCAGTACCCACTTGTGTTTTGTATCAAAAAATTGCCACCAAGAACACGAATTTAACCCGATTCGACATAATTTGACAAAAAACAAGAGATATTTTGTAATATTTCTTGACATATAAAAAAGTATTTACTTTTATTTTTGTAAATTTTTGTAAATTAATTGGGTTTGGCAGGGATTAAATTTTCTGTATTCTAAAGACATCTCCTATCCTGCTTGATTAGGATCAAACTTGGTTAATCTGCCATCAACTTTGTCAAAGTGGGAGAGAATAGTAACTTCTTCCCTGTGCAAGGGATGGTGATCAGGAAATCGGATAATAAAATAAGGAGTAATCTCTTGACTTCAACCACTGCTTTTAATACGACACAATCAGAAGAAATCTTTAGCACAGCCAAACAGTTGATGCCAGGCGGTGTCAGTTCTCCCGTTCGCGCCTTTAGCTCCGTCGGCGGACAACCCATTGTTTTTGATAAAGTGGAAGGCTCTCGGGCTTGGGATGTTGACGGTAACGAATACATTGATTATGTCGGCACTTGGGGGCCCGCCATTTGTGGTCACGCCCACCCCGAAGTGATTAAAGCTCTCCACGCCACCTTAGACAAAGGAACCAGTTTTGGTGCCCCTTGCGTCCAAGAAAACATCCTTGCTGAAATGGTGATTAATGCCGTTCCTAGCATTGAAATGGTGCGGTTTGTTAACTCTGGTACAGAGGCTTGTATGGCAACCTTACGCCTGATGCGAGCTTATACGGGGCGGGATAAAGTGATTAAATTCCAAGGCTGCTATCACGGTAGCGGTGATATGTTCCTCGTTCAAGCGGGGTCTGGGGTTGCGACCCTTGGTTTGCCTGATTCTCCTGGGGTTCCCAAAGCAGCCACCAGCAATACCCTCGCTGCACCTTATAACGATTTAGAAGCAGTGAAGAAAATCTTTGCTGATAACCCTGGAGAAATTGCTGGGGTGATTTTAGAGCCTGTTGTTGGCAATTCTGGCTTTGTTGCGCCTGATGCTGGCTTTTTAGAAGGATTACGAGAAATTACATCTGATAATGGCGCACTTCTCGTTTTTGATGAAGTAATGACGGGTTTCCGCATTGCTTATGGTGGTGCACAAGAAAAATTTGGCGTTACCCCTGACCTCACCACTCTCGGTAAAATTATTGGGGGTGGTTTACCTGTGGGGGCTTATGGTGGACGGAAAGAAATTATGGAAGTCGTCGCCCCAGCCGGTCCCATGTATCAAGCGGGAACATTATCTGGAAACCCTCTTGCAATGACTGCAGGAATTAAAACCCTAGAACTTTTGCAACGTCCTGGAGTTTACGAGCAACTGGATCAAATGACCAAAAAGCTCACGGATGGCTTAAAAGAAATTGCGAATAAACATGGTCATCCTGCACAGGTCAGTCAAATCAGTGCCATGTTTGGGGTCTTCTTTACAGAGCGGGAAGTTCACAGCTTTGAAGATGCGAAAACCTCTGATTTAGATAAATTCCGTCGTTATCATCGCGGTATGTTAGAGCGTGGCATTTATTTAGCCCCGTCTCAGTTTGAAGCTGGGTTTACTTCTTTGGCGCACACGGAAGAAGATATCAATCAAACCTTGAAGGCTGCGGATGAAGTAATGGCTTCTCTCTAGTTTTGAAGCAACTCCCCCTTCTCAAGTAGGGTGGGCATTGCCCACCCTACAGATAATTCATGGGTCAATATTTACCGTTAGAATAACGACCCGCTAATCATTCCCGCTAGTAAAACAAAGCCTAACCCGACATTTTGACGAAAAACCAGACCGTATAAGGTCGCAGGAATTTCTTCTTGGCGTAACCGATAATATTGCCAAGCCCAACCCACGACAGCAACTCCCAAAGTTAGCCAAAAAGTGAATCCAAGGTTAGTTTTGAAGGCAAGAGCAGCTAAAGCACCTGCCGTTCCTAAGAAAAAGAGTCCTACCGCTTCGGGGGCATATTTGCCAAAAAACAAGGCACTGGAACGAATCCCAATTTTGCGATCATCTTCGCGGTCTGCCATCGCATAAACGGTATCAAAGCCCAACGTCCACAAAATCGTTGCTCCCCACAATAACCAAGTGTCTTGTCCGATACAAGTCGTAACATTCCAAGGGGCTGCGGTATGACCATCACAGGTGATTGCTGTCCAACTAATTAAAACTGCAAACCCCCAAGCAATGGAAAGCACCAGTTGCGGAACTGGAAACACCCGTTTCGCTAAGGGATAGCAGATAATAACGGGAACAGCCAGAACAGATAAGAAAAAGCTCACTTGATTCAGATAAAACGCCAGTCCCGCAGCACAAGCAAAGGCAAAGATCGCCACGATAATTCCCACTTTCACCGATAACTCACGAGATGCGAGGGGACGAGTGCGCGTTCGTTCGACTTGTGGATCTAAGTTGCGATCCCAAAGGTCATTAACGACACAACCCGCAGCCGAGGTTGTTAAGCTGCCCATAATGATAATTGTCACTAAGGGAAGGGGGGGTAATCCTTTCGCAGCGAGAAAAACTGCCCATAATGCGGGAATCATTAAGATTAGTCGTCCTGTTGGTTTATCCCAACGCAAAAGTTTTATAATTGCTTGCCAAGTTGAGGGTTGTTGGTATTCTTGCACCATAATCCAATAAACTATAATTTGCCTGATTATCTGCTTTTCTTCTAGGTTATAGCAATCAATCAAAGGAGACTGGTACACTACTATATTGTAATTGAATTCTGAATTTAAAAAATAGAATCAATGCTTGAATCGTATCCGTTCAATCAGATAACACCAAAGTTGAGAACATCTGATGGTCAAGAAATGATTGATCAATTAATTAAACAACCGCTTCCTGTGGAAATTTTTACTGCCGTGAGTCGCGAAGAACCAGATGAAAAATACTGATATTTTATTGATACAAATCTCTAGTTTTATGTTTTTTTGCGACTTTGAAGTCGTCATTCAGAAGAAAAATAATAAACCCCTCTCCTTCCCCTGACCCCGATCAATCTCTAATAAAATTTTATCTATTTGATTTGATCTTGACTGACGAGAACATACAAATTACAGCTAATGGTTAATACAATTTACCCGATTCAAACCCAGAGTTTAAACGCTCAAAATAGTAATCTCAAAAAAGAACGAGTGATCGCAGCGATCGATATCGGGACGAACTCGATCCACATGGTTATTGTTGAAATTGAACCGTCACTTCCCGCATTTAATATTATTGCGCGAGAGAAAGATACTGCTAGGTTAGGCGATCGCGATCCAGAAACAGGTCGTTTAACCGTAGAAGCCATGGAACGCGCCATGTCAGCACTAGAGCGCGGTCAAGAGTTAGCCCGCAGTTTCCAAGCAGAAGAAGTGGTTGCTGTCGCCACCAGCGCAGTGCGAGAAGCCCCGAATGGTCGAGAGTTTATCAAAAATGTACGGGAACATCTGGGACTAACGATCAATCTCATTTCAGGACAAGAAGAAGCCCGCCGTATTTATTTGGGTGTTTTATCGGCGATGGAGTTTAATGAAAAGCCTCACGTCATTATGGATATTGGAGGCGGTTCAACGGAGTTAATTTTAGGAGATGGTCATGAACCGCGCTGTCTTAGCAGTACGAAAGTGGGGGCGGTACGCCTCGCCAGTGAGTTTATCAGTACAGATCCTGTTAGTAATAAGGAATTAAAGTTTTTACAGGCTTATATTCAAGGGCGCATGGAACGTCCTGTGGAAGAATTAAAAGCCAAATTAGCCCCAGAAGAGTTAATTAAATTCGTTGGAACTTCGGGAACAATTGAATGTTTAGCAACGATTCATGCTAATGAAAAATTTAATACTACGCCTAATCCTTTGCAAGGATATTCTTTTAGTAGAAAAGATTTAGAAGATGTGGTGAAGTTACTCGCGTCTCTCAATCTCAAAGAACGGGCAAATTTACCTGGAATGTCTGGGCGCAGGGCGGAAATTATTGTTCCTGGTGCGATGATTTTATTAGAAACAATGAAGATGCTCGATGTGAAAGACATTACTATCTGTGAGCGGGCGTTGCGAGAAGGATTAATTGTGGATTGGATGTTGACTCATGGGTTAATTGAAAATCGGTTGCGATATCAGAGTTCGGTGCGCGATCGCAGCGTGATTAAAATTGCTCAGAAATATAAAGTTGATTTAGAATCTAGTCAGCGTGTTGCCGATTTTTCCCTTGATATTTTTGATCAAATTCAGGGAAAATTACACCAGTGGGGAAGTCAAGAGCGAGAATTACTATGGGTTGCAGCAATTTTACACAACTGCGGATTTTATATTAGCCATTCAGCACATCATAAGCATTCTTACTATTTAATTCGTTACGCTGAATTACTCGGTTTTACGGAAAACGAAATTGAAATTATTGCTAATATTGCCCGTTATCACCGCAAAAGTAAACCGAAGAAAAAGCACACCAATTTTCAAAATCTTCCAGATAAAACAACGAAAAAAATGGTCAGTGAAGTCAGTGCAATTTTGCGGTTAGCAGTGGCTTTAGACCGTCGGCAAATTGGTGCAATCACTGCGGTTCACTGTAATTATAAGGAAGAAAAACAAGAATTAGAACTAGAATTATTTCCAAAAGATGTTAATGATGATTGTGCGTTGGAGTTATGGAATTTAGATGATAAAAAGGTAATTTTTGAAAATGAATATGGGGTGAAAGTGATTCCAAAACTTTCTCCGTAGTTATTTGTCATTAGTCATTGGTCATTTGTTCTTGATTAAATCTCCTCTGTTTCTCTCACTTTTCCCCTGATATATAGCGTTTCCTAGTTTATTGAGGGACAAAGCGAGTCGGTGGATGTTTATGGTTGATTAACCTGTCGAATGGTCAAAGTTTGGGATTGCTATAGCAACAACTTATAATCCATAAAGCCAAATTACTAAAAATGGCGTAATGATTCCCTGAATCAAACTCAAAGGTGCGCCAAACCGAGTAAAGTCTCGAAAGCGATATCCCCCTGGACTATAAACCATTGTATTGGTTTGATAACCAATGGGGGTCATAAAACTATTAGAAGCAGCAAAAGTAACAGTAAACATAATCGCAAATGGATTTAAAGTGAGAGATTCCGCCACTTTAACTGCAATGGGAATCATTAAAATAACAGAAGCATTATTAGATAGAATTTCAGTGAGGATGGTGGTGACAAAATAAAAGAAAATTAACACCCAAAATCCAGAGAAATTGTTACCGACAATCAAAATTTTATCCGCTAGCCAAGTGGTTGCACCGGATTTTTCCATCGCAATTCCCATGGGAATTAAACCCGCGAGTAAGAAAATAACATCCCATCGAATCGCGCCATAAATTTCTCCTGGTTTGAGACAACCTGTAAGTACCATCAAAGCAACGCCAACTAAAGCACTGACTAAAATTGGTGTCATATTAAAAGCAGTCAGAAGAATAACACTCAAGCCGATCGCGCTGGCTATGGGGGCTTTATCTAAGCGTAATCCTTCACGGTTTCCTTGTTCAATGACTAATAATTCCCGTGTTGTTTGAAAGCCTAATAAACTTTCTCTTGGCCCCTGCACTAATAATAAATCCCCAAATCGTAAGGGAACTTTCCCCAACCGATCGCGCAATACTTCTTCCCCACGACGAATCGCAAGGACGGTTGCATTATATCGTTGTCGAAAGCGTAAATCTTTTAAGGTTGATCCCACTAAACGAGAGTTAGAAAGAATTAAAATCTCTGCAATTCCTTCTTCATTATCGGTCAGTTGATCAGTTAAAGTATCATCTTGAAACTTCACATCAGGAAGAATATCCAATCCTCTTTCATCTCGAATGCGTAACAGTTCTTCTTTTGTTCCGCGCACTAATAAAATATCACCTGCATTTAAAACTTTATCCGCCAAAGGCTGAGAAAAATGAACCCCATCTCGGATAATTTCTAAAACATCAATATCAAATTTTCGTTGCACTTCGCTGGAACGTAGGGTTTGCTTAATTAAATTAGAACGAGGAGAAATCACTAATTCGCTAACATAATCTTTGAGTTGATAGGTTTGAGCATAAGAGCTATTATTATTCGGTTGGCGATGGGGAAGTAACCAAGGAGAGGCAACTGAAAGATAGAGTAAACCAACAACAAATTTAATGATTCCTGCTTCTGTAAATTGAAATAGTCCAAACGAACCATAACCCAGTTGTTCAGAAATACTACTGGCTAAAAGATTGGTCGATGTTCCAATTAAAGTAATCGTTCCCCCTAAAATTGTGGCAAAAGAAAGGGGCATTAACATCCGAGAAACGGGTATTTTTTGTTTTTTACACCAATCTTCAATAATCGGCAAAAAAACCGCAACCACAGCCGTATTATTAATAAAGGCAGTAATTCCACCGACGACACCCCCCATAATAAAGGTTTGTTGATGGGTTGTTCGTCCTCCCCATTTTAATAACCAATCACCCACCACTTGAATCGCACCTGTGCGCGAAATTCCTGCACTCAAAATAAACATTGCCATGACTGTAATTGTTGCGGGATTACTAAACCCAGAAATGCCTTCTTCTGGAGTGACAATCCCAAATAGCATTAATAAAATAGCAACAATCAACGCCGTAAAATCAACAGGAAACCACTCTGTTGCAAAACAAATCAGGGCAAAAATTAAGATACTCAGTGTTAATGCGATTGACATAAAATTTGTCGTTAGTGATTGGTTAATTAAGCGCGATCGAGCGCCCGATATTGAATGGCTTCGGCAATATGAGAGGGTTCGATATTCTCAGTATTCGCTAAATCGGCAATCGTGCGGGCAACTTTTAAGATGCGATCCATTGCCCTAGCAGATAATCCTAACTTGCGAATTGCATTTTCTAAAAGGGTGCGACTGGTCTCATCCAATTGGCAATATTTCCGCAACTGTTGACTTTGCATTTGGGCATTATGACTAATATTTTCTTCATTTTGAAAACGATCGCGCGCTTTTTCTCTGGCTGCAATTACCCGTTTCCGAATCGCCTCTGAAGATTCTCCCATATCTTGTTTTGTCATTTCTTCTGGCTTTAACCGATTCACCGTCACCTGTAAATCAATGCGATCCATCAACGGACCCGATAACTTCGCCCAGTATTTTTCTCTCACATACGCCGAACAAGTACAAGGTTGAATCGGATCGCCATAGTACCCGCAAGGACAAGGATTTGTACTAGCAATCAACGTAAATTCTGCTGGAAAAACAACGGATTGACGGGTGCGAGAAACACTCACTGATCCATCTTCTAGAGGTTGTCTCAGGAACTCTAACACATTCCGTCGGAATTCGGTCAATTCATCAAGATACAACAGGCCCCTGTGGGCCAAAGAAATTTCACCAGGACGGGGAAAACTCCCCCCTCCCACTAATGCGGGTCCCGAGGCGGAATGGTGGGGACTGCGAAAGGGTCGTTCTTTCACTAACGATCCGCGATCTTTGAGAAAACCAGCCACTGAGTAAATTTGAGACACTTCTAACGCCTCTGCAAAGGATAACGGGGGTAAAATTCCAGGTAATCGCTTCGCCAGCATGGTTTTCCCACTGCCAGGGGGTCCGACCAAAATAAGATTATGACCGCCAGAGGCTGCAATTTCTAAAGCGCGACGGGCGTGGATTTGTCCTTTCACATCTTTTAAGTCGGGACAAGACACAAACTGGGTGTTGAGTTCGGCTTTTGCATCCAGTTCAATCGGCTGATATTTTTCGGGTTGATTGAGAAATTGGGCAACTTCCGAGAGATGTTGAAAACCATAAACTGCTAATCCTTCCACTACCGCAGCTTCTTGGGCATTATCCGCAGGAACAACAATTCCCGCCATCCCCAGTTTTTTCGCCGTTGCAGCAATGGGTAACACCCCAGCAATGGGACGTAAACTGCCATCGAGAGAAACTTCTCCGAGAAATAAATAATCCCCTAATAAGCTGCCATCCACTTGTTCTGAGGCTGCTAAAATGCCAACGCTAATCGGTAAATCAAAACTGGGACCCTCTTTTCGTAAATCCGCAGGGGTGAGATTAATAACAATTTTACGCATGGGAAAGGCAAACCCCGAGTTTTTTAGGGCTGCTTTCACTCTCTCCCGTGATTCTTGGACGGCGGTATCAGGTAATCCCACCACGACAATGCCTGGGAGTCCTCCTGAAACATCCACTTCTGCACCCACTTTCACCGCATCAATGCCAACAATGGCTGCACTCCAAATCCTAGCAAGCATTTTTTCTCCTCACCCTTAATCAAACTATTCAGAAGAGTTCATATCTTAACAAGGTACAAGGAAGCGACCCGTTATAAACAGGAATTCGTTTTGAGGTTCTTAACCCAATTTTTTTGGTCAGTTCTTTATTCCCCGATAAAACATAAGCGATCCAACCTTTAAACCGTTGTTTGAAAATATCTCCCAGTTCTTTATACAGATGCCCTAATTCTTTCACTTCTCCGAGACGTTTGCCGTAGGGAGGATTACAAATGATAATCCCTTGATCGCTTGGGGGTTCGAGTTGTGAAAGTTCCATGCGGGTGAAGTTAATATGATTATCTAGTCCTGCATTTTCCACATTTACTTGGGCTTGTTCTAACATTTCCCAAGCGCGATCGCGCCCATAAATTCCTGCAGGAAGTGTTGATAATTCTTGCTGTCTGGCTTCAGTTTTGACTTGTTCCCAAAGTTCCCGATTAAAATCAGACCATTTCTCAAAAGCAAAGGTTTTTCTAAATGATCCAGGTGCAATCTTTAAGGCTTTTAAACCCGCTTCAATGGGGAATGTTCCCGATCCACACATTGGATCAAGTAAAGGTAAATCAGTTTCCCAATCGGTCATCGCTAATAAAGCAGAGGCAAAAGTTTCCTTTAAGGGCGCGGTTCCCATTGCAGGGCGATACCCTCGACGATGTAAACTATCTCCCGTACTATCTAAACTGAGGATCGCGTGTGTCGTTTCGATATGAAGATTAATAATCAAATCAGGAGATTCTACGTCAACATTAGACCGTTGTCCAAAGTGATCTCTTTGCTGATCCGCGATCGCGTTTTTCACTTGTAGCGCACTAAAATGGCTATGATTCAACTGTTCATTTTTTCCCGTGCAATGCACCGCCAATGTTTCTTCAGGTGAGAGATAATGATCCCAATTAATTTCTTGTACTCCCTCATAAAGTTCTTCCGAATTTTGACAAGGAAACTTCATAATCGGCACTAAAACCCGAAAAATAATGCGCGACCAAAGATTAACTTGATAGAGAAGTTTTTGATCCCCTTGAAATTCCACACCTGTAAAAGTAGGAGTCACTTTTTTTGCCCCTAACTCGGTTAATTCTTGCGCTGCAAGCTCTTCTAGTCCTCGTGCTACTGTCGCAAAATATTGATTCATTATTGAGAAACTCTATGCTCGAAAATATGTAATATAAACTCTTTCAACTGCTTCAAACAAAATCTTATCTATCAAAACCGAACATAACTCTGCAAACCCTTTGTGTTCTTTGTGGTTAATCAATATCCAATTTCTTTAGAAAGAGGTTCAGATCAAATAAATTTGGCACAATAGGTAATGACGATATTAATCCCATTATAAATCATAATGACTGAAGCCAAAAACGTCCTAGGAGACCCTTTACAACTGTGCTGTAACGACCCGCAAACAGGTTTTTATCGCGATGGTTACTGCAATACTGGCGGTCAAGACTTTGGAATGCACGTAGTTTGTGCAGAAATGACAGCCGAGTTTTTAGACTATACAAAAGGTCAAGGAAATGACCTAAGTACACCGCGACCAATGTTTAATTTTCCAGGACTAAAACCAGGAGACGGTTGGTGCTTATGTGCTTCTCGATGGGAAGAAGCCCGACAAGCGGGTGTTGCCCCACCTGTTATTTTAGCTTCAACTCATGCCCGTGCATTGGAAGTCATTTCTTTAGACACTTTAAAGCAATATGCAAAAGATTGATCGTAATTCTTAGTTTTGTTCATTGTTCATTGGAATAGGAAATGGGCATTGCCCACCCTACTCTTAATTAGTGCTTTTGTCTTGAGCAACAGTTGTTAAAATCTTAAGAGGGGTTTCTTCCTTCACAAGTTGTAATTCCTCTTGAGTTTTAACTAATAATGCCCCTGCAAAACCGAGAGAATTAATCCCAATTGATTGAAATTTTTCCTGTTTTCGAGAAACCATGAACATCCACTCACGAGTCATCAAAAAGTTATAGGCAACCCCCGATTGATAATTAATCGTTTCTAGTAATTGTTTATATTTAGCTAATACTTCTTGTGCTAAATTTTCAGGAGAAGCTGTCCAATCTAAATTAAGCCAAGCAAACCCATGTGAAAAAGGAAACAAAGGCACTTGTTGAATTGTCTTTGAATAATCTGTATTTTGGAAGGCGGGGGTAATCGGAATTTGATTAAAATCGGGAGCAAGAGACTTGGGAATTAACTGTAAATGTTTATGTCTAACGGAAGCTCCTGCATCTTGACCTGAGTTATAAAAGCCTAAACCATTAATTTGTTTTAAGCAAGCACAAAGGGCGGTTAAATCGGCATGATTAATTAAATCTTCTTGCTCTTCAAAATCACGAGTGACAATTAATAAATGATGATCAACCACATTATATTTATTCAGTAAACAGAGATGAGTGTCGGAAATATCGCTCACAAATAAATCTTCTTCATAAGGGAGAAACGGATCAAAGTTTTGACCTGTTTTCTCTTTATATTCCGCTTGCTTTGCTTTTTCTTCTTCTTTCTTGATTAATCGGGTTAAAATCCTAACTAAAAATGGAATCCCCTGACACTCAATGATTTCATAAGCGGTCGGGATTGGCTGTAACGCCCCAGAAGCCGTCGCGCTGGCTGTGGTTGCTTCCACCTGCTGCCAAAATTGATCGGGAAGTAAGATCATGGTTTTTCTCAAGATAAACAATTATAGACAATAATCGATTAATACCAGATCAGGTGATAGAATAGGCAAGGCTTAGAAACTTTACATTTTTTAAAAAAAGAGTGTAAGCCGTTGCTGAGTCATTGACTTTTCCCCACTTGAGGAAGTTATCCCATGTCCTCACCATCGCGCTTTCATCTTAAAATCAGATTCCTATGGCAAGATCAGGTTGAATCCTTCTTCAGAGAACAAGATAGGACTTTGGAGCGGAAAGAGGGAAAAGAAAAATGAGGCTTTAATTGATTATTAATTTTGGAGGAAGTATGGATGATGAGTCCCAGAGTCGCCCAAAAGCTCTGATTACAGGGGCAAGTAGCGGTATTGGGAAAGAAACCGCCCGCGCCTTTGCACAAGCAGGGGTGGATCTTGCTCTGGTAGGACGCTCACAAGAGAGATTAAAGGATGTCATTGCTGAAATCGAAGGTCAGGTTATAGTTAAGCCGTATCTGATTGATTTAGCAGAGGTTGCGACTGTAAAAGACCAACTTCAAGCAGCGGTTACTGATTTTGGCGGTATTGATATTTTAGTCAACAATGCGGGGATGGGCTACACCAACCCACTGCATGAGACCCCTCTCGAAGACTGGCAACAAGTTATTAATCTCAACTTAACCAGTGTTTTTCAATGTATTCAAGGGGTTTTACCGACACTGCGGAATCGTGGCGGAGGAACAATTATTAATGTTGCTTCCATTGCTGCTCATAATCCGTTTCCCAGTTGGGGGGCTTACAGTGTGAGTAAAGCGGGAGTGATTACCCTTTCTAAGGCTTTATCTGGAGAGGAAAAAGAAAATGGCATTCGTGTCATTAGTATTGCTCCTGGTGCGGTGAATACTCCTCTGTGGGATACCGACACTGTGAAAATGGAACTTGATCGCTCGGCGATGCTTGACCCAAAAGTGGTGGCTCAAACCATCGTGCAAGCTGCTTTAATGCCCCCACAAGCAGTGATTGAGGAAATGACTCTAATGCCTAGTGCTGGGGCGCTCTAAGCCCAAGTTTAGGTTTTTAAGAAAATATACGAGGTAAGGAAATTTACGCTTAGTTATGACAATTGCTTCATCCAACAGTTCAATGTCCAACGGTTCAGTGAAAAAAGTAACCAATCAAGTGTCTCTCGATACTGCTTCCTCGGTTGAAGCAGCAGTGACCAAAGACAACACTCAAGAGCCCCAAATGCAAGAAATGATGGGCGCGGTGAGAACGCTATTGCAGGGGGTAGGAGAAGATCCCGAACGAGAAGGGCTACTAAAAACGCCTAAACGAGTCGCTGAAGCGATGCAGTTTCTGACCCAAGGGTATGAACAGTCTCTTGAGGAGCTTGTGAATGGTGCTATTTTTGACGAAGGACACAATGAAATGGTGCTGGTGAGGGACATTGATGTGTTTAGTCTGTGTGAGCATCATATGTTACCGTTTATGGGCAAAGCTCATGTTGCCTATATCCCCAATCAGAAGGTAGTGGGGTTAAGTAAACTCGCTCGCATTGTGGAAATGTATTCTCGGCGTTTGCAAGTGCAAGAACGTCTCACCCGTCAAATTGCCGAAGCGATTCAGACCATTCTTGATCCGCAAGGGGTTGCTGTTGTGATGGAAGCAACCCATATGTGTATGGTTATGCGAGGAGTACAAAAGCCTGGCTCTTGGACAGTCACCAGTGCGATGTTAGGGGTCTTTCAAGAAGATCATAAAACTCGTGAGGAGTTTCTTAACTTGATTCGCCATCAACCGAGCTTTCATTAAATTGTAACGACTGGTAACACCACTGGTCAGTGTTCATAGCAGATTAATTTTATCCCTGGTTGAACTGCAAAATTGTTTTAATCAGGGATTCATTTTGCGTTTATCCTGTTAGGATTAATAATTTGATAGAGCCATTTCAGATCAAATGAGCAGCGATCGCGAACCGATTAATCAACAAGAAGCCAACCGCGTCCAAATTCTCAGTGAAGCCCTCCCTTATATTCAAAAGTTTGCGGGACGAACCGTCGTGATTAAATATGGGGGGGCTGCAATGAAAGATCAAGCCCTGAAAGAGCAAGTGATTCGGGATATTGTCTTTCTCTCTTGTGTGGGAATGCGCCCGGTTGTTGTCCATGGTGGTGGACCCGAAATTAATAGTTGGTTAGGGAAATTAGGCATTGAACCGCAGTTTAAAAACGGTTTGCGGGTGACGGATGCGGATACGATGGATGTGGTGGAAATGGTGCTTGTGGGGCGAGTGAATAAAGAAATTGTGGCTCTGATTAATCAAGCGGGGGGAAGCGCGATCGGGATTTGTGGACGAGATGGGAATATCATCTCCGCACGCCCGCGAGGAGAAGAAGGAATTGGTTTTGTGGGTGAAGTGAGTTCAGTGAATCCGCAATTAGTCGAATCTTTAATTAATGCAGGATATGTCCCCGTTATTTCCACCGTTGCCTCTGATGAAACGGGACAAGCGTATAATATTAACGCCGATACCGTTGCTGGAGAAATCGCAGCCTCTCTCAACGCGGAAAAACTCATCCTCCTCACCGATACTCCTGGCTTATTGAAGGATTATCAAGATCCTGCGACCCTAATTACTCATCTTGATATCCGAGAAGCCCGACAACTGATTGCAGATGGGATTGTCGCTGGGGGAATGATTCCGAAAGTGCAGTGTTGTGTGCGGTCTTTAGCCCAAGGCGTTCGTGCTGCTCATATCATTGATGGACGGCTTCCTCATTCTATCCTGCTTGAAATCTTTAGTGATCGGGGAATTGGTTCGATGATTGTTGCATCAGAATACCACTGTCCTACTAATTGAGCTTTGTATTTAATTTGCTCAATCAGACGACTATGGGGGATGCCCACAAAGTTTTGATTGTTGTGATCTCCGATGTGGATTCCATCTTTCCAACCTTTTTATTATAGGAGGGTCGCTGTACTGTGAACCAATGACCCCTATAATGTTTAGAGAGGCTTTAGCTTATTCAGTAACCGCTTATTGTGGAACTTTCCTGTAAAACCAAATATGCTCTTCTTGCTCTTTTAGAGCTAGTGACTAACCATCAAAAACAAGAACCTATCCAAATTCGGCAAATCGCCGAAAAGCAAAATATATCGGATCGATATTTAGAACAACTCCTCGCAACGCTACGCCGAGGAGGAGTTGTGAAAAGTCAGCGTGGGGCAAAAGGAGGCTATTTATTGGCACGAGAGCCTTGGAAAATTACCCTCCTTGATATCGTGAACTGTCTTGAAGGCTCAGAAATGGTGAATCAAGAATCTCCGACCATTTACACCCCAGAACAAGCGGTTGTACAAGAGATTTGGCAAGAAATTGACCAGCATATTGAAACGCAACTACAACAGCATAACCTACAAACCTTAGCAGAACAGCGCAATAGCAAACAGCAGGAAGCTGATTTAATGTACTACATTTAGAAGGTGTGGAAACTGTCTAATTTGCTTGGTGAGAATCATCAGAAAAACTAATTTGATTGGATTGATATTCTGGGGGTTCAATGTGAATTAAAATTCGTGCTGGACTAAAATATTCTTCGAGTCTTTGTTCTACTGCTTCGGTAATATCATGGGCGGTTTCCACATCATCACTATCTACAACCATGTGCATCTCAATAAAGACTTGTCGTCCGACGACACCGCGAGAAGCAATCTCATGACAGTTGAGAACGCCTGGAACTTGCAAAGCAATGCGATAAATGACTTCTGGTGGAATCGCAATTTCATCCACTAACCAGGGTAAGTTCTCTCGCAAGACTTTCCAACCACTCTTCAGCACTAAGAGAGCCACTGGAAGGGCTAGAATCACATCTAACCATCGCAGTTGGGGGATTTCCCAAATTTGCGCTTGCCACATTCCCACCAAGCCTAAAATAACCACAAGGGTAATCCAGATATCGCCCATTGTGTGGTAGGAGTCAGCGATTAAGATCGGACTATCCAGTTTGTGACCCAGATGACGCTCGTAAAAGGCAACAAAGATATTCACCCCTAAGACAATAATTAACAGCCATAGTTCCCAACTACTCAGTTGAATCACTGCTGCCCCTTCCCATAAACGCTGGACAATGCGCTGGATAATTTCAAAGCAGGTAATCCCTAAAAACGCAGCAATGCCTAACGCCCCCAGTGCTTCATACTTTTGATGTCCATAGGGATGTTCGCGATCGGGCTGTGGGGAAGCAAACTGATTACTCACTAAACCGAGAACATTATTTGCACTATCGGTAAAGCTATGGAGGGCATCAGCTTTAATACTTAGTGAACCAGTGAAAAAACCGACGACTAATTTTAAGCCCATTACAAATAAGTTGAGAATGAGCGTCAGAATTAGCACTCGGCGAACTTGGGGGCGATTATCAGTTTCAGTTGTCGTCATGAGGATACCAAATCTCCGAAACTTGATCCGCGATCGCGCTGGCTTGGGCGATACTTTCTCCTAAAACAGTAACATGACCTAACTTGCGTCCTGGACGAGCTTGAGTTTTCCCATACCAGTAAACATAAGTATTCGGGAGAGAGGACAGTTGTTGACGCTTGTCTAAATATTGGTTTTCTGTTGATTCATACCCTAATAAATTGACCATCACTGCTGCCTTAGCTTGCATTTGCGGTGCAGTGAGTGTCTCACCCGTAACCGCTTTTAAGTGCATGGCAAACTGGGAAACATCACAAGCATCTAGCGTGTAATGTCCTGAGTTATGAGTGCGAGGGGCAATTTCATTGACAAGAATGTGATGATCTTCCGTCAGAAATAACTCAATGCCAAAAATCCCCACCCAATCCAGTGCCGAGAGAATCGTTTGCGCGATCGCGCGAATTTCTGCTTCTAGAGTCTCCGAAATCCGTGCTGGGACAATCACTCGTTGACACACCTGATGCCGTTGGTAGGTCTCAACCACAGGATAAGTCACAGTTTCCCCATTCACCCCCCGTGCTGCCATGATTGCTAACTCAGACTCAAAAGGAATAAAATTTTCCAGCAGCACTTGTTCCCCTTTTAAGGTTTCCCAGACCTGATCTAAAGACCATTGATCTGGAATAATAAATGTTCCCTGTCCGTCGTAGCCATGTCGTCGCACTTTCGCCACCACAGGTAACTCCTCAACAGGAAACTCCGTTTCACCCGCAATCACCGTCTTAAAGGCAGGAACCGGTAAGCCCAACTCCTGTAAATAACAGCGTTGTTCATACTTATCCAATAACGGCGCAAGCGAGGCTAAACTGGGGCGAAACGCCACGCGATCGCGCAAGCGACTTAACCCCGACTGATCAATAAACTCATTCTCAAACGTAATCACATCGCAATTCTCAGCCAGTTGTGCCGTCGCTTCTAAATCTGACAACGGCGCAATAATACTGTTCTCAGCAATAGAAACCGCAGGATCATCGGAATGGGCTGCTTGCACCCAGAAAGAAACGCCGAGTTTTTGCGCTTCTTGTCCCATCATCCAGGCGAGTTGTCCCCCGCCAATGACACCGACACGCTGACTCATAGACACCCCAAAGAATCCCGTGTTGCCATACCTGTTTCCTCATTGACACCACTTGCCGTTTCACAAAGCTGATCAATTTGTCGGCTATCGAGAACCGCATTCGTAAAATCAGCCCCAGTAATATCCGTATTTTCAAACGTTGCCCGACTGAGAATCGCATCTTCTAAGATAGTTTGACTGAGGTCAGCATTGGTAAAATCAACCCCATTGAGGACGGTAAACGTAAAATTAGCCCCATGTAAATTCGCATCTTTCATCACAGAAGCCGTAAAAATCGATCCTCGCATATCAGTATCACTGAGATCCGCTGCACTTAAATTCGCATCTGAAATCTCTCGCAGTTGTAGGGTTTCTCCTGATAAATCTTCCCCCGAGAGATCAGCACTAATCAACGATTGTCGTTGAAAGCGAGTAGAAGTTTGGGCCTGGGCATCCAACGGCAAGAACAACACAACGCAAGCTAGCAATAAACTAATAATTTGAGTCATTTTTGTCATCATTTTTAATAAAAAACTAATTCGATTCAGAATTCACTATTAATTGTTCATCTTTGAGGGTTGCTTGTCCATCCTCATTTTTATCTAACACCGATTCATGGACGAGTAAGTCAAACCAGAAAGTTGTCCCCACCCCTAACTCACTCACTAAACGCACCATACTGTGATGTTTTTCCACAATATTGCGGACAATAGATAATCCTAAGCCTGTCCCTTCTAAAGTATGTACCTGATTTTCGACACGGAAAAAGCGATCAAAAATGGCTTCTTGATCCTCATTATCAATCCCAATCCCTGTATCAGCGACTTCTACCCGCACTTGTGGACTGGGATGATAGGGATGATCTTCAGGATCGAGTAAGTACGCCCGAATCATCACTTTTCCGCCTGGTTTACTAAATTTCAAAGCATTTCCGACTAAGTTCGCAAACACTTGTAGCAGTAAATCATAGTTTCCCATTACGGGCGGTAAATCGGGTTGTACCTCTTGCAAGAGTTCAATTTCTTTATCTTTCGCGTTGAGATGATAACTCCGTAGGGTTTGTTCAATGGGCTGACTCAAATCAACCGCACTCATCTGATAGACTTTTGAGGACTCTAAACGGGATAAATCGAGAACATCATTCACCAAGCGCGTCAGACGATCCGTTTCACTATTCGTCGTTTGTAAAAACTCTTTTTGTTCCTCTTGCGTCAATTCCTCGCCATATTCAGCGAGAGTTTCAATAAAGGATTTGATATTAAATAACGGTGTTCTCAATTCGTGGGAAACATTGCTGATAAATTGACTTTTCGCCTTGTTTAACTCCACTTCCCGCGTAATATCTTGGACGGTAATCGCTAGCCCTTTAATCGTTTCTCGATATTGGTCTAAGACGCGAGTGAGTAAGATTCTAACGGTTCGTTCATGAGGGCTACTGAGGGTAATGCGAAACTCTCCGCCCTCCCTATAGCTTTCCTCAACATGATCTTTTTGTTCTCCTTCTGTTGTGGCTTTTGCAATCACTTCTTGCAACGGTTCACTAATTTCCATGTTGACTTCGTGGGGAAGATGATGGAGAACATTTTGTCCTGTTATTTCTCGCCCTTCCCAACCAAAAATCCGTTCGGCGGTGGGGTTAACCAACATCACATTTAAATTAGTATCAATGAGAACCGCACCATCAGCAATGGTCGAAACCAGTGTTTCCAGTTTTGCTTTCTCCGCCGTCAGTTCTTCAATATTTTGTTCTTCATATCGCGCCAGGCGTTCCGCCATGTAGTTGAAACTCGAAATCAGTTCCCCTAACTCTCCTCCTAAAGGGAGTTCGATGCGTTGCTTGAAATTCCCGGCAGCAATATTTCTCACACCCACTAATAATTCTTTAATGGGTTTGGTAATCGTTAAAGCATTAAAGACCGCCCCTAAAATCACCATCGCCCAAATCGAGATAAACACAGCAATGGTGACATCACGGGTTAAGTTAGAAGAAGCGACAACTGTGGGGTTGGGATTAATGCCAACAGCAAGAACACCGAGATATTCATTATCGTAATTCAGAGGAACAAAAACATCAGTCACTTCTCCATTCGGTGTCGAATGTTGACGCACGAGAGGGTTTTCTGAGTCGGGATAGTAACTGTCGGGGAGTTGGATTCGTCTTTGGATGGTGAGGGTGTTATCTCCTTCAGCTTCGGAAAAGGGAATCCCAAAGCGAATTTTGCCATCGGGTTCAGCGTAGAGAATGTAGCGGACACTGGAGGTACTGCTGTAAAATCGTCCTGAGAAGAGAGCAACTTCAGTGAGGTTATCTTCTGCGACAAGAGGGGCGATATTTGCAGCGAGAAGGAGTCCTAAGTCCCGTCCAAAGCGGGTATCGTTCATCCGTGCATCTTGTTGAATGGTGTTAACTGCCCAAAACGTTAAGCCACTCATCACTAACGAAACGACGAGTGTTCCTACAGCCATTAAACGAGTTTGCAGCGTGAATTCTGACCACCAACGGGCAAGAATTTCTCGGATTGTATTCAATGCACTAACACCTTCATGCGCGATCGCGACAAGATTTCCCCTTTCATTTTCGCATATTTCCTGAGTTGCCTTTCTGATAAATTATTCTTTGTTTACTGAAATGTAATATATAGCAATCCCAAATGAATTGTAAATTAATCCCCCCTAGCCCCCCTTTCTAAGGGGGGAACGGTTAATCAACTTGTTACAAATGATTTAGGATCGCTATAGCGTTGCTGAGTCTGTTGAAAACAGTGACCAGTTACCAAGGAACAAAGAACAAAGAACGAAGAACAAAAATTAAGAATGTATCTCACCAGTCCCATAATTGCTATGTTATGGAAACTCAATCAAGCAAGCTAGGATAATAAGGTTGTGTTTTAAATGAAACGATATGATTGAACGTTATACATTGCCTGCAATGGGCGATCTCTGGACAACGGAAGCCAAGTTAAAAACCTGGTTGCAAGTCGAGTTAGCCGTATGTGAAGCGCAAGCAGAGTTAGGGTATATTCCAGAGTCGGCATTAGAAGAAATTAAAGCCAAAGCTGATTTTGATCCGCAACGGGTACTGGAAATTGAAAAGGAAGTCCGTCATGATGTCATTGCTTTCTTAACCAATGTGAATGAATATGTGGGGGAGGCGGGACGCTATATTCATCTCGGTTTGACCAGTTCCGATGTCTTGGATACGGGGATTGCCTTGCAGTTGGTGGCAAGTCTAAACTTAATTCTAGAGGAAATTGAATCTCTTGCCCAAGCGATTCGCTATCAAGCGCAACAGCATCGTTATACCGTGATGGTGGGACGGTCGCACGGTATTCATGCTGAACCAATCACTTTTGGGTTTAAGTTAGCAGGGTGGTTAGCGGAAATCTTTCGTCATCGCGATCGCGCGATTCATCTCCGCAATGAAATTGCTGTGGGTAAAATCTCCGGTGCTGTGGGGACGTATGCCAATATTGATCCCAGAGTGGAAGCCCTAGCTTGTGAAAAATTAGGCTTGCAACCGGATACCGCTTCCACACAGGTCATTTCGCGCGATCGGCACGCGCAATTCTTGCAACAACTTGCGGTCTTAACCGCTTCTCTCGAACGTTTTGCAGTAGAAATCCGCAACTTACAGCGCACGGACGTTTTAGAAGTGGAAGAATACTTTGCCAAAGGGCAGAAAGGCTCATCTGCAATGCCTCACAAGCGTAATCCCATTCGTTCCGAACGATTAACAGGACTCGCCCGCGTGGTACGTGGAAACGCCATGACCGCCTTAGAAAATGTCGCCCTGTGGCACGAACGAGATATTTCCCACAGTTCGGCAGAGCGCGTCATCTTTCCTGATAGCTGCATCTTAACTCACTTCATGCTTCACGAGACAACGGATTTAGTGAAAAATCTCTTAGTCTATCCCGAAAATATGCAGCGCAATATGAATGTGTATGGCGGTGTTATTTTTAGTCAAAGAGTCTTACTCACCTTAGTCGAAAAAGGGATGACGCGGGAAGAGGCTTATCAAGTGGTGCAAGAGTGCGCCCATCAAGCATGGAATCAAATGGATGGTAATTTTTATCACTTAGTTTCTAACCATCCAACGGTTCAGAAAACGCTATCCGCAAGTGAGATTGAAGGTTGTTTCGATCCGCAACACCATTTAGAAAACTTAGATGAGATTTATCAACGGTTAGGTATTTAGTTAATTCTTTTAGGGCGAACTCCTGTTCGCCTATGCAATAGTCCTCTTACTGAGTTGGCAATTTTTTCAGCAAGCCCTAAATAGTCCTTTAATTCCTAATGAAAAACCGATATTTTGCCAGATAATTTGGCGAGTTTTCCGCGCGATCGCGCATCTTATTTGATCTAACTGTTAGCAACCGTCTCTGATTTCTTCCTTCCAAAGCCCGACTGGAATCTAACTGGAACGAGACACAAAAAAAACGGCTGCTAAAACAATTAAACCGAGTAAGGTGAGGGGAACTAAAAAATTAATCGGTTCAATCATGTCATCTCCTGCTTATCCTTGCTTCAAGCTAAAATTTTAAGCCGTAAGCCTTTTGGAATTTGGGAGTGAAGCAAGCCATTTTTAGAGATACCACATCCCAATTCATAATGATCATAACGCACATGAACAAAACCCGATTCTACCGAGGCGTTAATCGCTTGGGATTCTCCTAAGAAAAAGCGTTTTACTGCACTAAAATCATCTAAAGAAACAACGTTACGAGTGATATCCGATCCGAACCGTTGTAAGGCGCAAGTGGTGGGTTTATAGCTAGTTCTCATTAAAGGAATCCCTAACGTTTGTATTTCAACCTCGAATGTGGGTTGACAACTCAAATCAGCTAGCCAAAATTTATCTTGCCCTTTTTTCCATAACTGGAACGAAGAAAAAACATCTGGATCAATTCCAAATCGTTCAGAAAACCATTGGAGATAACGAGCGTTTTCAACCTCTTGCGGTTGAAATTCCCGTGAAACTTCATTAGGGGCTGCTGTGGGTTCTAAATGACTTTCACTGCGTCGAATCCGAGCAACAAAAAATCCCCCTGTATCATTAAAATGAGGAAAATAGCGTTGTGCCTCCACTAAATCTTTGCGAAAGGTTTGTCCTTGCCATTGTTGCAGCCCTGACATTCCTTTTAAGTGGGAAATTGCAGCCGATTCCAGAATCCCACGCTCTCCTAATACCGCATCAATCACCGCTTCGTTTTCTTCTGGGGCAAAGGTACAGGTACTATATACAATAATCCCATTCGGTTTAACCAGTTGTAAGGCACGATGCAATAATTTCTTTTGCGTTGTCGCAATCTTTTCACTGTAGCGAAGACGGTGCTGTTTACGGGTCATTTTTCCTTTCCGCAATGTTCCCTCCCCAGAACAGGGAACATCGACCAACACGCGATCAAAGGAATGATTTTGCAACGGAATCGAAGTCCCATCATAATTACTCATCATGACATTTGAGACTCCGATGCGATCTAACATTGCTCGTAATTGTGAGAGGCGAGAAATTTGGGCTTCATTGGCGACTACCATTCCCGTTCCCTGTAACCGCGTTGCAATTTGCACGGTTTTCCCACCAGGGGCTGCACACAAGTCTATAACGCGCTCTCCCGGTTGCGGATCAAGCACTTTGACAGCAGTTAACGCAATTTCTTCTTGTAAGTTATACCAACCGCTAGCAAAGGGAAGGGTTAAGCCAGGTTTTTCCCAGTTGCGGATACGGAACGCATCAGGATACCAAGATAAGGGTTCAAACCAGAGATGCTGAGACTCCAGAAACTGTTTCACGGCTACGGATGTTGTTTTGAGGGGATTCACCCGAATGCAAGTGGGAAGCGGTTGCGCGATCGCGCTGGCAAAGGCTTCTGGATCATCAATTAAGGACTCATAGCGTTCTAATAAAGTTTCTGTAGTCACAATTCAAAATTCAAGTATTAAGCTGATTCCACTCGTTTCAACATAAAAAAGAAAGGTTGTGGTACTGTTTTAAAGTCCATTACCCCAAAAACAGTATCTTCATCAACTTTCCGAAATGTATCCTGAATCGGTAACTGATCATAAATCATTGTTGCACTAACTTTCTGACGATATTCCATCATCCGTAATCGTGCTTTATACCTCTGAGTTGTTAAGAGGGGAAACCCTAAACGAAAGAGCAACTTAAAAATCTTCGCCTTGGGAAAGTTCCAGCGTGCTGCTAATTTCATGAGCGCAGGATCAGGCTTAATTGCAATGACTTGATCATCCTGATCTAAAAATAATAAAGGATGCACTTGTTCTGGGCTGATAAATTCTTTGCCATACCAATCAAAAAGCTCTAATAAACCATCCATCGGATGATTGGTATGGATACCAAATCCTTGCCACTGTCCGATCATAAAGTCTAAATCTGCAACTGCTAACTCATCGAAAATCGTTAAGGCTTCTTCCGTTGTTGTCTCTCTTTTTTTTTGAATGAGATTAATCTTTTCTAAAGTATTCATAATCGGAATTAATTACTTAGGGAAAATTAACATAAAAGTAACATTTTAAAAAGTTAGCAGACCTAAAACCAAGAAATTCCTTTTTTCATCATAAAATATCAATTAAAAAATTAAATGGGAGGGAAGCGGATGAGTGTTCCCAAATTAGTGACTTGGTTGCAAGAACGAACGGCGTTAACCATATTACCCGAAAAGGTACTCAGCGCGATCGCGCCCTTTTTACAACAACGCACGACTGGCGCGAATCAAACCCTTGTTCAAGCCCAAACCCAACCGCTTGGACTCTATATTTTGGAATCAGGAAAAGCCGAGAGTGAAGAGACTTCAAAAGTTTCTTCTAGCGTGAGTTTGCTACCAGGTAGCATTATCAATCTGCAATCGTTAATTCTGGATCAACCTACCCGAGAAACCGTTATTACCCAAAGTGAATGTCGGTTTTGGTTTATTAAAAGCGATAAAATGCGAGAGTTGATTGGTCAATATCCAGAAATTGCTCAAGTGTTTTCGCAACAGTTAGCAGAAGAACTCGCTTCGGTTTCTTCACAACTCAGTTTTGAACAAGAAAGGGCTTACATTTTGCGTCCTTATCTGGTGACGAAAGCGCGACGAGGTATTATCGGGAGAAGTCGCTATGCGGTGCGGTTACGACAACAAATTAAACAAGCCTCAGAAAATCGAGAATCAGTAATTATTTTCGGGGAACCGGGCTTAGGGAAAGATAACGCTGCTGCGTTGATTCATTTTGGCTCTTCTGACCGTCGAGAACCGATTATTCAAGTTGATTGTAGTACCTTACAAGCAAGTGGGGCGGAGTTATTTGGACGGGCTAATGGAAAATTTGGCTTGCTGGAAGCCTTGGGAAAAGGAACGCTGATCTTAAATAATATTCAAGAAATTGATCCCGAATTGCTGGGCGCGATCGCGCAACTTCTCAAAGATCACACCTACATCCCCGTCCCTCGCATTAACGAACCACCACCCGCTCCCAAAACCTCCCAAGCTCGTATCATCTTAATTTCAGAAAAAACCATTCCCGAACTAGACGGTTGGGTAAAACGTCGGATCAAAGTTCCCCCGCTACGGGTGCGAAAAAGCGATATTGGCGACCAAGTGAACTATTACATCAGCTTGGTTTGTCGGCGAAAAGGGTTAACCAAACCGAAAGTCACCCCAGAAGCCATCCGTCGTTTACAAGCCTATGATTTCCCTAATAATTTAACAGAATTAGAAAATTTAATTCGTCGCGCGATCGTCCAACTCCCCGCAGGACAAGCCCTCACAGAAGAAATTGTTTGGCCCTCCCAAAGCAAGAAAAAACAACTGCGCCTCAATCTCCTTAATACCTTTCCTCGTTTCCGACGTTTCTTGAGGAGTCCGTGGTGGCCAGACCGATTGAATTATTGGTTTGTTCTCCCTGCATTTACCCTTGTGGTTGCAATTTTATTTCTCGGACCGCAAACCCGTTCCGAAAACTTTGCTCTTAACTTATTCTGGGCGTGGTGGTGGCCCGGAATCCTGATTGCATTTCCCTTTGTGGGACGACTTTGGTGCGCGGTTTGTCCCTTTATGATTTATGGGGAACTCACCCAGAAAATCTCTCTCTGGCTATTCCCGCGGGAACTTAAACGATGGCCCCGTCAGTCTGCTGAACGTTGGGGGGGATGGTTTTTATTTGGCTTATTTGCCTTAATTTTACTCTGGGAAGAACTGTGGAACTTAGAAGACACCGCCTATTTATCTGCTTGCTTACTCCTCCTCATCACCGCAGGTGCAATTATTTTTTCTCTGCTATTTGAACGCCGTTTTTGGTGTCGCTATTTATGTCCCATTGGGGGGATGAATGGAATGTTTGCCAAACTCTCCATGACCGAACTGCGAGCGCAACAAGGAACTTGTTCCGCAGAATGCACCACTTATCAATGTTATAAAGGGGGACCCGAAAAAGGAGAAGGACAAGAAACGATGGGCTGTCCCTTATATTCCCATCCTGCCCAACTCGAAGATAATCGGGATTGTGTCTTGTGTATGACCTGCCTTAAAGCCTGTCCCCATCGTTCCGTAGAAGTCAATTTACGTCCACCTGGAATTGAGTTATGGACGACTCACCAACCGCGCCCTTATGAAGTGGCTTTATTATTCTTGCTTTTAGATGTCGTCTTTCTCCATCGTCTCCCAGATATTCAAGCGCATCTCGGTTTGAACTGGAATTTAGACAATTTTTGGCTACATTTTGCCATTTCCGTTGCCCTTTTAAGTTTACCCGCTCTCATTCCCCTCTTCGCCCAAGTGACCATGGGACTTCTGCATCAACTGAAAACTTTTCTTGATCCCAAAAAAATACAACTAAAACCACTTCCTTTTGTGGAAAGTGCTTATGGTTATTTACCCCTAGTTTTAGGGGCGAATCTTGCTCACTATCTCGATTTAGGGTTAGGAGAAGGAGGACGACTGATTCCAGTGGCGTTAGCAACCTTTGGCTTCAACGGTGAAGGATTTCCCATTGCCGTTGCTCATCCTGCGGTGATTAATTTTTTACAAGGAGTCGCTTTATTTGTTGGCAGCTTATTAGCCGTGATTTTGACGCAAAAAATCCAGCGTAGTTCCTTATGGTCGCTTTTGCCCCAACATTTAGCCATCTTGACCTTGAGTGTCTTATTTTGGCAGTTGATTGTCTAGGAATAATGGGTTACTGGTAACCGATAACTGTTCACCGTTTCTTGCCATCTTGTCTAACAAAAGTTACACTTTGTTAAATAATCTTCAGTTTTTTTCAGAACTTGTTACCCGCGAAGGATAGCAATTTAGATTGGCTACCCCCTTTGGCGCTAAGTTCAGTATAAAAAAGAATGATGTAAAATTTTTGTAAATGTTGGCTCTCATTTATTAAGGAGGAGCGTAGTCGATGGGACTACCTTGGTATCGAGTTCATACGGTTGTTTTAAATGATCCAGGACGGCTCATTTCCGTCCATTTAATGCACACCGCATTAGTTGCAGGTTGGGCAGGATCCATGGCGTTGTTTGAGTTAGCAACGTTTGATCCCAGTGATCCTGTATTAAATCCCATGTGGCGACAAGGGATGTTTGTTCTCCCCTTTATGACCCGTTTGGGCGTTACTGAATCTTGGGGCGGTTGGAGTGTCACTGGTGGAACAGCAGTTGACCCTGGCTTCTGGTCTTTTGAAGGGGTCGCGATCGCGCACATTGTCCTCTCAGGATTACTCTTCTTAGCAGCGTGCTGGCACTGGGTTTATTGGGACTTAGACCTGTTCTATGACCCTCGTACTGGCGAACCTGCTCTTGACCTCCCCAAAATGTTTGGGATTCACTTATTCTTATCCGGACTCCTTTGCTTCGGGTTTGGCGCGTTTCACCTCACAGGATTATTTGGTCCTGGAATGTGGGTGTCTGACCCCTACGGAATAACGGGTCACGTGCAACCAGTCGCACCAGAATGGGGACCAGAAGGCTTTAACCCCTTTAATGCTGGCGGTGTCGTTGCTCACCACATTGCTGCGGGAATTGTGGGGATTATCGCTGGTATTTTCCACTTGGCGGTGCGTCCCCCACAACGGCTCTATCGTGCACTGCGGATGGGTAACATTGAAACGGTTCTCTCCAGCAGTATTGCTGCGGTCTTCTTTGCTGCTTTTGTCGTTGCGGGAACCATGTGGTATGGTAGCGCGACTACGCCAATTGAATTATTCGGTCCGACCCGTTATCAGTGGGACCAAGGCTATTTCCAAGAAGAAATTGATCGTCGGGTCAATAACTACATGGCAGAAGGCTATAGCCGTTCTGAGGCTTGGTCACAAATTCCAGAAAAACTTGCCTTCTATGACTATGTTGGCAATAATCCCTCCAAAGGAGGTTTATTCCGGGTGGGTCCGATGAACCAAGGAGATGGTTTAGCGCAAGCCTGGTTAGGACACCCAGTCTTTAAAGATGCAGAAGGTCGTGAACTGACGGTTCGTCGTCTCCCTAACTTCTTTGAGACCTTCCCCGTTGTTCTCGAAGATGAAAACGGTGTTGTGCGTGCGGATATTCCCTTCCGTCGTGCAGAATCCAAATACAGTATTGAACAAATGGGTGTAACGGTGAGCTTCTTTGGTGGTGCTCTTGATGGCGAAACCTTTGAAAATCCAGCCCAAGTGAAAAAATACGCTCGGAAAGCCCAACTCGGTGAGGTCTTTGACTTTGACCGTGCAACTCTTGGCTCTGACGGGGTATTCCGAACCAGTCCTCGCGGTTGGTTTACATTCGGTCATGCGGTGTTTGCACTGCTGTTCTTCTTTGGTCACATTTGGCATGGTTCGCGGACGCTGTATCGCGACGTTTTTGCTGGTGTAGAAGCCGATATGGAAGAACAAGTGGAATGGGGTGCGTTCCAGAAAGTGGGTGACAAATCTACTCGGAATGTTTAACCATGCTTAAGTTCAGTTAGGGACAATTTTTGTCTGCTCAAGCGAGAGGGGAGTGTTTTTTCTCTCTCGCATTTTTTGCATTTGCTGTTAGACTGTTAGGTGAAGGGATCAGGAAAATTTAAGATTATGGAAGCTGTTGCATATATCCTTATATTGGCTTGCGCGATCGGGGTTTTATTCTTCGCGATCGCGTTCCGTGAGCCTCCCCGCATTAATAAATAATTGAGGCTTTTTAACTCAAGATACGAACTGAGCCATCATCCCTGCTCTTCCTTCTCTGTAAGGGAAAGCAGGAGGGTTCAGTTTTGTTAGGATCAATAACGATCAAATCTTAAAATGTAACTAAAAATCAGTTATAATAGAATGTCTGTACCATATTTTTACTCAGTAAACTTAAGTGTACATCTGATTTGAGGAATAACTATCAACACAACGGAGATCAAAACATAGGAATCGAAACACACATGGTCAGTCAGAACACAACATCGAATCGAGACATTGGTTTTACTCACGAGGATTTTGCTGCTCTCCTCGACGAATACGATTATCACTTTAACCCTGGTGATATTGTTCCTGGCGTTGTGTTTAGCGTCGAACCGCGAGGAGCATTGATCGACATTGGCGCGAAAACCGCAGCCTATATTCCAATTCAGGAAATGTCGATTAATCGTGTTGAAGAGCCGGACGAAGTTCTCCAACCGGAGGAAACAAGAGAATTTTTCATTCTGACTGACGAGAATGAAGACGGTCAATTAACGCTTTCTATCCGCCGTATCGAATATATGCGGGCTTGGGAGCGGGTTCGTCAACTGCAAGCAGAAGATGCAACCGTGCGCTCAGGAGTATTTGCCACAAACCGTGGTGGGGCATTAGTTCGTATTGAAGGACTGAGAGGATTTATTCCGGGTTCTCACATTAGCACTCGTCAGCCGAAAGAAGATTTAGTGGCGCAAGATTTACCGCTCAAATTCTTAGAAGTCGATGAAGAACGGAATCGTCTTGTGCTCAGCCATCGCCGTGCTTTAGTAGAACGGAAGATGAGTGGCTTGAAAGTGGGAGAAGTTGTCATTGGTTCGGTTCGCGGTATCAAACCTTATGGTGCGTTTATCGATATTGGTGGCGTGAGTGGTTTACTCCACATTTCCGAAATTTCCCACGATCATATTGATACCCCTAGCAGCGTCTTTGATATCAATGATGAATTAAAAGTAATGATTATTGATTTAGATGCAGAACGGGGACGGATTTCTCTCTCGACAAAACAGTTAGAACCCATTGCTGGCGCGATGCTCAATAACCGTGAGTTAGTCTTTGAGCAGGCGGATAAGATGGCGCAACGATTCCGTCGCAAACTGCAATATCAAACTCAAGGTTTAGCCAGTGAAGAAATTGAAGCTAAATTGAATGAAGAGTTTGGTCCGATTGGTAAGCGTCCCAGTGAAACTACAGAAGCGGAAACAACTGAAGCCGAAACTGAGACTACTGCAGATAGTACCGAAGTAACTGCAGAAGCGGAAACAACTGAAGCCGAAACTGAGACTACTGCAGATAGTACCGAAGTAACTGCAGACAATACTGAGACTACTGTAGATGGTTCTGTAGATCCTGAAACCGAAGAGGAAGAAATTGTATCTGCTGCAAACGAATAAGGTCAGCACATGAAAGAATGGAAAAAGGAGGGTTTACGCCCTCTTTTTTAGTTTTCAAGAATTAATCAACTCTCCATCGATTAACATCCCTTGGATTGCAATTGGGGTCATGCAATTGATCCAGTAGAGTAAGTTCTTTTCCCGTTACATAAGACTGTCGCCCAAACTTCGTGGGAACAATCCCTAAACCTTTGAGGCGCTTATACAGGACACTGCGCGTAATGCTATATCGCTCCATTAACGATTTCACGGGAAAGCGATCTATTTCAGATTCCATTGCAACTCTCTACAATCTTGCTACATTTGCTCTTATTGCCAGCAAATTGACAAGTGTATTGTGCTTGTTGGTTACTCTAACCAATGCCAGAAACTCTCGGGAAAATAAGGGACTCGGGCTTTTAAGCGATGTTGCAATGTTTCTTGTGAAATGAGTGCGGTGGGCTTTAGTGTCTCCCAAAATTTGCGCGTCGTTTGATCGAGTCTGCGAATATATATCAATCGTGCTTGTGCTTCTTCAGGACGAAAAGGACTGACATCAGGGTGATGACGTTTCACCAGTTGTTTATAGTTGTATTCAAGTTCAGTATTCTCAACATACAAACTTTTTTAGTGATTGCTATTTTTTTAATATGGCTATTTCCAATCAGGCTAAAACCGTATTTAATTTTACTAAGTTTTATTGATCGTTGATTGAAATCAAGAGGTTTGAGTATAAAATACTAATAACCAAATAATTGATCAGTCATTGAATGGTTAATTGCAACTGCTCCACTGAGCATGGAAGAAAAATGCTGAGTAGAGGGAAGTTATTAGTGAAAAAAAGTGGTATGTCTAGTTGATGGGTTAAGGAAAAATGAAAGTTCAGTGGGAAAAAATTGAGAACTCTACTATCTTTTCGCGACGAGACTTAATTGAGAAAGTTATTTTCCAAACCAGTACGTTACTAACAGAGTTCGCTCAAAGTAACCAATTTACCTCAGTTTTTGAAGCCAGTTTTGGTCATGATAATCCAGAGACCGTAGAACGATTACGCTCAGCTTTTTTGAGCAACCGTTTCTTAGAAGAACTCAAAATAGAAATTCTGCCTAGCTCTCGGTTAGGGGGAGCATTAGGTGCTTATGCCAGTGCTATAAACACAATTTATTTGTCTCAAGAGTTACTTTTTAGTTCTTATGAGAAGGTAGCTTCAGTGTTACTAGAGGAGATCGGACACAGTATTGATGCTCAAATTAGGAGAAGCGACAGCTGTGGTGATGAAGGTGCAATTTTTGCAATATTAGTCCAAGGGAAAGCATTAAGCGAAAGGCAGCTGCGCGATCTGAAAACAGAAGGCGATACGGTTACGGTTCAAATTGATGGACAGACCCTAGAACTAGAACAGCAAAATTATGACTTGGGGTCATTACAAGGAGTTAATGGTTACTCAGATACACTCTACTGGGGTGATGCTGAAGATTACTATACTTTTTCCATTGGGGGAACTGGACGAACCAGTAGTCAGGTCGAGATTGCTACAACTTCGACTGCGGTGAACTTAGTGTTAGAGTTATATGATCCTTCTACGGGGCAACTCCTGTATGACCCTAACGGAATTCCCTATATTTCTGACGTTAACAATAATTCATACAACTATGAAGCATTATCACTCACTAGCTTTGCTCCAGGCTCTTACACGGCTAGAGTCTACGATGCTTTTGGGGGACAATATGTTTCTCCTTACTTAGCATCGTACAATTTAACAATCACTGCCCCTTCTGCAACAGATGGGACTGAATTTAATGATTGGTACACTCAGGCAACTATTTTAGATACAACCGATGGTGAAGAATATCTTACTGGTTTAGCTATAGATGATCCCACTGATGTTGATTGGTACTACTTCACAACCACAGAACTATCTACTTGGGATCACTTTGCACAAATCAATTTTAATCATGCTGCTGGCAATCTCGCCGTTGCGCTTTGGGATGAATACGGAGGCTACTATCCAGTTGATACTTACAATGATTCTGAGTTTATTTATTTAGCCGGACTTCCTGCTGGAAACTACTACTTGCAGGTTGGCAGCTTTGTTGGGCACGCCAATCCAAATTATGAGCTAATCATTAGCACTCCAAAACCGCTACCACCAGATGAGTTTGATGCAACTAATGCCAATAATAACTGGTCTAGTGCTTCTCCGTTAGGTGAAGTTGGAGGCGTTTATAGTCAATCAGACCTTTCTCTTCATAGCGCGTCGGATCAAGACTGGTTGAAGTTTGAAACAAATGCTATTGGTACTTTTGAGGACTATATTGCCATCAACTTTGAGAGTTGGAAAGGCGATCTAGCTCTAGCCCTTTACGATGATCAAGGCTATTTTCTGAATTACTCTGATTACTATGGCAGCAATCAAGAAGCTCTTCCCTTGGCAGGACTTCCAGCAGGCACTTACTATGCCCAAATTTACTCCTATTCCGATCAAACGAACAACTATGATTTAGAAATCTCTGCACCTGGCGCAACGACTCAACTGAGTCCTGATCGCTTTGAAACTAATAATAGTCGCTCTGAAGCACAGGCTCTAGAGGAGTTACAAGGTCTTCAATGGTGGCAGGGGTTATCAATTCACGAAACCGCCGATGAAGATTGGTTTCAGTTTGATTTGGAAAGAGAAGGAACCAGAGAAAATTTTGCTGCAATTACATTTACCACCGTTGAAGGGGACTTGGATCTCAAGCTATACGACAGTGCAGGGAACTTCTTAAAAGACTCAACTGGATTTCGGAATTTTGAGAAAATTAGTCTCCAAGGACAGAAATTAGGTTACCTCCAAGTTGTGGGCTATGAAGGGGCAACGAATCCCAACTATAACCTCTTAATCAATGCACCTGGAGAAACAGACAATGATACGGCGCAAAAAGCGACTCCTCTTTCGCAAATTCAAGGGTTAAAAATTTATGACGAGTTATCGATCAGCCATGAAAACGATATAGATTGGTATCGCTTCAGCATTGCCAACACTGGAAATGGCAATAACTTCGTACGCATTGATTTTAGTGCTGTGGAAGGAGACTTAAACCTTGCCCTTTACGAATATACTGGCACGACGAATCAAGAAGCTGGACTTGAAGAAAATACATTTGATCCCAACAATTTATTACTAGTAGAGAAATCGGAAAAAACTACCAGTCCAGAAGAAATTTCCCTTGAAACACTAGAAGCAGGAGAATACTTTATTCAGGTTTATGGCTTTGATGAGGACGATCTCAGTCCCTATACATTCACAATTGATGCGCCGACAGAAACAGGTGCAGATAGCTTTGATGATAGTGCTGATAATAATACACGCAGCCGAGCAACTGATCTAAACTCTTTAGTCAAGCCAGGTCAAACCACACTTTCACTTCCTGAAACCTCTCAACAGTCCCTCTCAATTCATCAAGCCAGTGATGAAGACTGGTTTAAGTTTGAACTGGCAACACAGGGAAAAGAAAGTAATTTTGCTGCTATTGCCTTTGATCACACATTAGGAGACTTAGACCTAGAACTGTATAATGATTCTGGAATTAAGATAGATGAATCGACTGGAGTTGCGGATCTCCATGAAATCGATCTGGCAGGACAAGCAGCGAGCTTTTATACTCTCAGAATCTCTGGCTACAATGGGGCAACTAATCCAGAATATAGTTTGACTATTAATGCTCCCTTACAACAACCAACTGGAGATAATTATGAAAGCAATGATAGTCGTGAGGAAGCTAAACCCCTAGGATTCGGAGTGAATAGAATTCCAAATCTCTCCATTAGTCAGTCGGGAGATGTTGATTGGTTTGAATTTGAACTCAGCGACAAAGGCAACTTTAGCAATGTCGCTGGCATCGATTTTACTCATGGTGAAGGGGACTTAGATTTAGTCCTCTATGATAACAGCGGTGAAGAGGTCAAGCGTTCTCAAGGAGTTGCTAACACTGAGGAAATTTCCTTGGCAGGGCTGGCTTCAGGAACTTACTATCTAAAAGTCTTTCGGTTTGATGAAGCAGAAGCAGAAACGGATTATCAACTTTACTATGATTTGCCCCAAGACGACAGTGAAGATTGGTCGGAAACCAATGATACATTAGATACTGCGTTTGATTTGAGAAACGTTGAAGGGTTGCAAACTTGGGATGCTTTATCCATTCACACTTCAGAGGATGAAGATTGGTTTAAGTTCAACTTAATTGGCAATGCAGATGCCAATGATTTTGTCAGTCTCATTTTCGATAATACACTCGGAGATTTAGACCTATTCCTTTACGATGCTGCAGGCACAAACTTACTAGAGAGTTCCGAAACCGCAACCAATTTTGAGCAACTGAGTTTGAAAGGTTACGAAGGAGGAACTTATTTACTCAAAGTAGAGGGACATAATAGTAGCACTAATCCGAATTATCAATTGGTCATTAATGCTCCTACGTTTGAAGAGTTAAAGGATTGGGCAGAACCTAATGATACTCAAGATGATGCTGAAAATTTACAAACAGTTCAAGGAACGCAGGTATGGTCAGGACTCTCCTTAGAAAATAATACGGACATCGACTGGTTCAAATTCACAACGATTGGTGAAGGGGTAACGGGTCACGCTGTCAGCATTGAGTTTGACCATAGCGAAGGCAATTTAGATTTACGCTTAATTGACCCTAACGGAAATGAATATACTTCTACTTCCAACAGCGATCGCGAACGGATTTCCTTAGCTGAACGACCCGCAGGAGAGTATTGGGTCAAAGTAGAAGGAGAGGCAAACTCCAATTATTCTGTAGTTATTGATGCACCCCAAGAAGCGGAAGCAGACTGGGCAGAAGACAACGATACCCAAAGCAAAGCCGAAGATTTGCGAGATATTCAGGGGTCTCTGGTACTTAATGGATTTTCGATTCATCCAGCTAATGATCAAGACTGGTTCAAGTTTAATCTCGATAAACCTCCCGTGGCGGGTCAGATAGTTCGCATCGACTTCAATCATTATGAAGGGGATTTGAATTTAGAAGTAATCGACCCCACTGGCAATCGTTTTACCTCAACGACTACCAAGAATTTTGAAGAGATTGCGTTAGCAGGGAAAGAGGCAGGAACTTATTATGTCAAGGTTACTGGCGTAGATGGTGCAACTAATCCTGAGTATCGTTTAACGGTAGTTGGTACACCAGAAGCAAAACCAGATGACCTTGAACCGAATGATCATCCCAATGAAGCGTATGAACTCCGAAACATTGAACAATCTTCTAGTAATGAACGGTTTGGCTCAGGCTTCAGTTTTCCCAATAATGGAGCGACTCCTAGCTATAACTTCCTCAATTCTTCAAATTATCAGCAAGCAGATGCTTGGCTCAATTATGGCAGCAGTCTTGGCTTGAATTATCCGACTTCCAGTGGCTCAGGCTTCAGTTTTCCCAATAATGGAGCGACTCCTAGCTATAACTTCCTCAATTCTTCAAATTATCAGCAAGCAGATGCTTGGCTCAATTATGGCAGCAGTCTTGGCTTGAATTATCCGACTTCCAGTGGCTCAGGCTTCAGTTTTCCCAATAATGGAGCGACTCCCAGCTATAATTTCCTCAATTCTTCAAATTATCAGCAAGCAGATGCTTGGCTCAATTATGGCAGCAGTCTTGGCTTGAATTATCCGACTTCCAGTGGCTCAGGCTTCAGTTTTCCCAATAATGGAGCGACTCCCAGCTATAATTTCCTCAATTCTTCAAATTATCAGCAAGCAGATGCTTGGCTCAATTATGGCAATCAAATTCTCTCACCATACCATCAACAAATCGGATCATTAGTTGGCTCGACTGGAATTAGCCCTCTCGATCTATATTTAGGTGGAAAAACCTCAGCTACACAATTCCGTTTCTCTCTTCCCAACCTTTCTATCCATTCTGTTGAAGATGAAGATTGGTTTAAATTTACTCTAAATCAAGATGGACAAGAGCAACAACTTATCGAACTAAGCTTTGACCATGACTTAGGGGACTTACAATTAGACTTATTTGAATCGTTTGATGCCCACAGCATCTCTTCCAATGAATACGACCAATATTTAGTCGAACGTACTAACAGTCGCAGCGACAACGAAATCATTACTCTAGCCAACTTGGCAGCAGGCGAATACTATGTCAAAGTTAGCGGGGTTAACGATGCAACTCACCCGAGCTATACTTTGACCCTTAGCGCTCCTCCTTCTTTAGACGAAACAGGAGATTGGACAGAGCCTAACAATAATAACAATCAAGCCTATGATCTCCGAGAAGTTGAAGGCAGTCGCATTCTCTCTGACCTTTCAATTCACAACGAAACCGATACTGACTGGTTTCAATTTGAGACGACAGGGGAAGGAAAAGAGGGTCATGTGGTCCGTATTGACTTTAACGATGAGCAAGGGGATTTGGACCTCATTCTCTACAATGAAAATGGCACAGAAGAAATTGCTCGTTCTGAGAGTACCGACAATTCTGAAGAAATTAGTCTGGATGGGTTAGCAACTGGAACCTATCAACTTCAAGTTCTCGGTTACGAAGAAGCAACCAATCCCAATTATACCTTCTCCGTTTTTGCTCCCGATACTTCTATTAATCCCGATAACCTTGAGCCAAATGATGACTTTGACAATGCCACTCTCCTTGGTCAGAATGGCAACATTAGTAGCCTTTCGGGTTTAACCATCCACCCAGACGATTCGGACTTCTTCAAGTTTACAACAACCAGCCCATCCACTGTTGGAAACTCACTTAGTATTGAATTTGAGCATGCTCAAGGAGACTTACAACTCGAACTTTATGAAGAAGGCTCAACAACACCACTTCAGACATCGCAAAGCACAACTAATAATGAGACCATTTCTCTGGCCGAATTAGAAGCAGGCACTTACTACGCCAAGGTTGTTGGGAACAGCGACAGTATTGCCAATAACTATCAACTCCACCTTGATGCCCCTCTAGAAGAAGCTGAGGCGACAGCTCAAAATGACTGGACAATTATGGTCTATATGACTGCTAGCGATCTCGCCCCATTTGCATTTGAGGACATCAACGAGATGGAATTTGCTGCATCGCAACTGCCCAGTACGGTTAACTTTGCTGTCTTATGGGATCAAAGTCAAACTTATACCCAAGAATACGATAATGGTTACACCTACACCTTTCATCCTTATCCTACAGGAAATCTTGCTGCTTGGGGCGATACCGGACGAGGAATTATCCAATCCGATACAAACTTTGAATCTGTCGTTACTTCCTTTGAACGAATCGGTGAACAAAATACTGGTGATTCTCAAACCTTAGTTGATTTCGTAAACTGGGCAAAAGATGCTGCTCCAGCAGAGAACTATGCCTTGGTGATGTGGGATCACGGAAGTGGCGACTTATTCGGATTTAACGGCGATGATGAGGGTAATCCAAATAATCCTAACAAGGATTCCATGTATATCGATGAGTTGGTATCTGCTCTTGATAGCTTTCAAAACAGTGATAATTTTACTTTTGACCTAATTTCTTTTGATGCTTGCCTAATGGCAATGACAGAAGTGGGTTATGCTTTGAGCGATTACACTGACATTTTCGTAGCTTCACAAGAAAACGAAGGTGGAAAGGGCTACGACTACACTACAGCATTTTCGGTTTTAGGAGCTAATCCTGATCAAGTAACAACTGAAGGACTCGCTACTGGTATTGTGTCCAGTTATCAACAGCAGTACGTTCCGCAAAATACTGAAAATGACACCCATTCTGCTTCTCAAGTCAATCAATTTGACCAATTAGTGACTTCTCTGGATCATTTTACTGATACGATTCTTGAAAGTGCGACAGCTTCTGATTGGACTGGTCTTTATGATGCTCGCCAAGCTGCCACAAGCTTTGGCTCCAATCCCACAGGCTTTAGCTTTGAATTTTATCGAGATTTAGGTCAGTTTGTGGGCGCAATTGCCAGTTCAAACAACATCACTACCTCAATCAGTGAAGCTGCTCAAGCAGTTAGCAGTGCTTTGCAAAATACGATTGTTGCACAAACATCTGACAGGCGCGACACTAAAGGACTCTCGGTCTTTTTACCAGCTGATAATATTTTATCTAATGCAGTTGTACAGGAGTATCTCTCCAGAAATCAAGCCTTCTTTGAAAACACAGGTTGGCTAGATTTTGTCGATGCTTTCTTGGCTAACGAGCCAACAGACCGCAACAACTTCTTAACAGATTGGGCTGAAGCTAACAATGTTTCCGCACGGGGTCATAACTTGCACACCCTAATCGGCGATGGACATGAATTTGCAGACCTCAATCTCCATGATCCCTCCGATCAAGATTGGTTTCGCTTTACCACTAATGAAGCGGGAATAACAGGGGATAAAGTTGCTGTTACGTATGATCGCGCTAGCGGTGAAGACTTATCTCTCTTACTCCGTTACACCGATCATGAGGGACAAATTCAAGAGCGAACTGCAACTGAAACCGATACAGGTCAAGAAATTAGCCTAGAGGGATTGCCCAATGGCGAATATCGGATTCTAGTTAAAGCTGAAGACTCAATTATTCCTGAATACTTCCTAATCATTGATGCACCGGGAACCCCCACAGACGGCAAAGACTGGGCACGGGGAAACAACAGTTTTAATAAAGCTGAAGAGGTTGGAGTAATCACCGCTCAAACCCAATTGTCAGGACTGCAAGTGGATAGTTCCAGTGCAGATTGGTTTGAATTTGAATTGCCTAAAGTCAACAGCGAGCAGATTCAACCGATTCAAATTACTGTTGATATTCCCGGAAGCTCGACGGTTAAAGCAGAACTATTTAATGCTGATGATACAATGACCTCCATTAGTTCTACTGTGGGTACCGATGAACTCCAACTGACTGCACCTAATCCAGTTCCAGGTCAAGTCTATCAACTCCAAATCAGTCAAGAAAGCAGTGAAGATGCTACTGCATATGCCTTATTCTTTGAACCTTCCCCTCAAGCTGCAACTGATAATGAACCTCCGGTATTTGAGGACATCCCCTTTAGTTTCGAGGTCAACATCAATCAACCAGATCAATTTAGCGCTACCCCCGCAGCAAGTGATCCCGAAGGAGAAGACATTACCTATAGCTTTATCGGTGATGGCAATGATCCTGACGGCAATGGAACGGATGCTTTTGCCATTGATGAAAGCAGCGGAGCCATTACCATAGCCCATGCAGCTGAACTGGAGGGTCAAGACATCTTTAATCTCACAGTCCAAGCCAGTGATGGGGAATTGGAAAATACTGCCTATGTTACCATTAATGTCACTACTTTAACAGAGGTGAACTTTGATATTGATGGCGATGGTGAAGTTTCCGCGCTCACTGATGGCATTTTAGTGATTCGGTTTTTAGCAGGCTTCACTGGAGAAGCATTGATTAGCGGAGCCGTAGCATCGGAAGGAGCGACCCGTAACACTGCTGAGGAGATTGAGAGTTATCTGGAGTCTGCACAAACGATGCTCGATGTGGATGGGAATGGCACGGACTCCGCTCTAACGGATGGGATTCTGGCGATTCGTTCCTTTGCTGGTTTTACGGGTGAAGCTCTGATTAATGGCGCAGTTGGAGAAGGGGCGACTCGTAGTGAAGCCAAGGCTATCTTAAATCATATTCAGATTTTTCTGCCTTTAGAGGAGGAGACAATGGTGTCGGAAAGTTCTTTCAGCTCAGCTAACCTAATCAATGAACCTTTTTCTTCTAGCTTGATGATGGGAGGAGAAACCGATTTAGATACTGGCAACGAATTGATCTTGATCTAGGAGTAAACAAGCGCGAAGGTTTCATTAAGGGCAATCTAGATAATATTGCAGCCCACATTCCGCACCCCAACTGTCACATTGTCCGTTTTCTAACCCCTTGCAAGACAAGGCTTTTGAGCTAGATTGCCTCTGGTGGCAGCTTTGCTAGTTTTACCCCTGTTAGGTGCTTTGATTTTTTATTTGGTATCGAAACCGTAAACGGCAATCTCATCCGCCTTACAATCAAGATGACGAATAAGGAAAGAGGAAAGCCTTTGGTTACACTTCAGTGTCAACAGCATCAATTTGACAATATTACAGCAATTATTTTTGATAAAGATGGCACTTTAGCCGATTCAGAACAATTTTTACGAGAGTTAGGGCAAAAACGGGCTCGTTTGCTGGATGCGAAGATTCCAGGAGTAGGTGAGCCTTTATTAATGGCGTTTGGGATTGAACAAGCGAGTCTCAATCCAGTGGGATTAATGGCGGTGGGAAGTCGCTATGAAAATGAAATTGCTGCTGCTGCGTATGTTGCGGAAACTGGGCGCGGATGGTTAGATTCGTGCGCGATCGCGCAAGCTGCTTTTTCCGAAGCGGATGAGCATTTTACAGCCAATGCAGAAACCTCGCCTTTGTTTACGGGTTGTCTAGAAACCCTGCAAACACTAGCCGAAGCAGGATTAAAACTAGCCATTCTCTCGGCGGATACGCAAGCAGGTGTAGAAAATTTTATGGCGCGTCATGAACTCTCTCCCTATATTCAGGTAGCAAAAGGCGTGAGTGCAGAGGGATTACAGAAACCAAATCCCCAATTATTTTTAGACACTTGTGAAGCCTTGGGTGTTAAACCGAATCAGGCGTTAATGGTGGGAGATGCCCCTGGAGATATTGAAATGGCGAAAAATGCAGGGGCGAGTGGCGCGATCGGGATTTGTTGGCGTGATCCGAAATCCAGTCATTTAGAGGATGCAGATTGTTTCATTCAGCAACTAAATGACCTAAAAATTTCCTAACTTTCCTTGGAATATATGACGCATGACCAGCAATCTGATATAGTGGCTATGAATGAATAAAGGGAATAACAATCAAAAAGACCCTGAAATAGTAGTAACCTGTATGATGGCAACCGAGTCAGAGGTAACGCGGATTTCTACAAAAGGCAAATCTTCTGACCGTTGGTTTGTGTTTGTCCGTCCATAGAGGTTGCTCAGAAACAGTCAACTGTTGATTAGGAGGAAAAACTACCTTGTCTAGTAAATATATATTTAGTTCTGAATCGGTAACTGAAGGTCACCCTGATAAAGTGTGTGACCAGATTTCCGATACCATTCTCGACGCTTTACTCGCTGGCGATGACAAAAGCCGTGTCGCAGCAGAAGTCGTCGTTAACACTGGCTTAGTGCTAGTGACAGGGGAAATTACCTCCAAGACACAAGTCAACTTTGTGAACTTGGTTCGTGACAAAATCAAAGAAATTGGTTACACCGATGCGGATAATGGCTTCTCTGCTGATAGCTGTGCGGTCTTAGTGGCTCTTGATGAACAATCTCCTGACATTTCTCAGGGGGTAACGGCTGCTCAAGAAACTCGTGAACTCAGTGATGATGAACTTGATCAAATTGGCGCAGGTGACCAAGGGTTAATGTTTGGGTTTGCTTGTAACGAAACCCCAGAGTTAATGCCTCTTCCCATCAGCTTATCTCACCGTTTAACTCGCCAGTTAGCGAAAGTCCGTCATAATGGCACCCTTGACTATCTCCGCCCTGACGGTAAGAGCCAAGTCAGTGTTGCTTATGAAGATGGTAAGCCAGTTCGCATTGATACCATCTTACTTTCCACTCAACATGATCCTGAGGTGGGTGGTAGCACTGATGAGAAAACCGTTCATGACAAGATCAAAGCGGATCTCTGGAAAGAAGTTGTGCTTCCGATTTTTGAAGACATCGACATCAAACCCGATGAGAACACCAAATATTTAATGAACCCCACTGGTAAGTTTGTTGTTGGTGGTCCCCAAGGAGATGCTGGCTTAACTGGACGTAAAATTATCGTTGATACCTATGGCGGTTACTCCCGTCATGGCGGGGGCGCTTTCTCTGGTAAGGATCCAACAAAAGTTGACCGCAGTGCTGCTTATGCAAGCCGTTACGTTGCGAAAAACATCGTTGCTGCTGGCTTAGCCGATAAATGCGAAGTTCAACTCAGTTACGCGATCGGTGTGGCGCGTCCTACTAGCGTCTTTGTTGATACCTTTGGAACGGGTAAAGTTGATGAAGAAAAATTACTGGAAGTAATTCGCAAAAACTTTGAGCTTCGTCCTGCTGGTATTATCCAAGACTTGCAACTGCAAGAACTTCCGCAGCAACGGGGCGGACGTTTCTATCAAGATACTGCAGCGTATGGTCACTTTGGTCGTCCTGACCTCGACCTCCCTTGGGAACGCACTGACAAAGCAGAACTCTTAAAACAAGCCCTCAAAGAAGCTGCTGCTGTGTAAGTTAGATTAGTTTAACCTTTTCTTCACCCTTCTCTCTTGTGGAGAGAGGGGTTTTTTGTCCTTTTAGGTGGGGTTAATAATCTCATTAATTGAAAATTGGCGTTGTTGTTTCAGCACTTCTAACTGTTGTTGTGCCTCATAAAACTGTTCTAAATAATAATTCAGCGTGGCTTCATCAGTATTGGGATCAAGCTGTTGCCATTGTTGCAAACAATAACGCTTTTGTTTCTCACAAGCAGTTTGTTCTAAGGTCGCGATCGCGGCGCGTAAAACTAACCCTGGACGTTGTAAATCGGTGCTGGTTGTTTCCTGTAACTGAATAATACTTGCTAACTGTTTCTCATACTCTGGAAACTGAGTCACTTCATTTTCTAACTGCACCAACAGCCGATTGTTTCCCTGATGATCGCCCCTAAAATCATAGGTTGCTTCTAAACTTAAAATTTGTTGCCATAACCAACGATGAGGGGACAAACTGAAGAGTAAATCTTTTTCTTCTAAGGTGACAGTAATTCTTTCTCGATATCCTGGACAATGAAGATACACCCGCAATAATAACGCCTCGGCTTGGGCGAGAAGTTGACTTTCTGTGGGGAAGGATGGAAGTTTTTTTGGTGCTGATGTCGGTTTCTTTTGGAGTTTCTTTGTTCCTTGAGGCTTTTTCAGGGCGTTACGAAGGGTTTCCGTATAGAGAGGAGTGAGTTGGGAATCGCCCTGACTTAACAACTCAGCACAGTGGCGGAGGTAGTGGGTTCGTAGGGTCACATCTTGGAGATGATTCAACAGCTTGACAATCTCTTCTGTAACTTTTTGTATTTGATCAGGCTGATTAATATCTTTATCCTGTAAAAGCTGATTAATTTGCCAATCGAGCCAGAAAGGGGCTTTGTGGAGTTGCTGACGATAGGCTGGTGCTGCATCAGGATTACTTTTCAGAAACTCGTCTGCATCTTTGCCATCAGGAAGATTTAAAACCCGCAGTTGCACTTGTCCAGAATAGACTAAGGGTTCAACTTCTTTAATCGCCCGTTGGGTAGCAGTGATTCCTGCTTGATCCGCATCAAAGTTATAGATAATTTGTTTTGATTCGGTGTAACGTAATAGCTGGCGGATATGGTCTTCGCTGAGGGCTGTTCCTAACGAGGCGACTACGGGTTTGATTCCTGCTTCATGAAGCGCGATCGCGTCAAAATAGCCCTCGACAAGAATCGCTTGGTCTTCTTTCCGAATCGCATCTCTCGCCTGATCCAATGCAAACAGCGTCTTACTTTTGTCAAATAACGGTGTTTCGGGTGAGTTGAGATATTTCGGTTCATCATTCCCCAGGGTTCGACTCCCAAAGCCGATGGTGCGCCCTTGGGCATCTCGAATCGGAATCATCGCGCGATCGCGAAACCGATCATAATACCCTTTCCCAGACTTCCGTTGTTGAATTAATCCCGCTTGTTCAACTAAGCCCACAGGATACCGTTTTTGTTCCACTAAATACCGATATAAGGTTTCCCAACCCGAGGGCGCGTAACCGAGTCCCCAAGTGTGCAGGGTTTCCTCTTGAAACTGGCGTTTTGTCTTTAAATACTCAAGGGCGGTTTCTCCTTCTGGCTGATACAAAACGTGCTGATAAAAGTTCCCCGCCACCGCTAAAATTTCATATAATTGTTCCCGAACCGAAAGTTCTCGTTGCAGTTCCTCCTGCTGTTCGGGTTCTAAGGTTTGAACTGAAATTTGATAACGTTGGGCTAAGTCTAAAACCACCTCACTAAAAGACTGCTTTCCCAACTCCATAAGAAACTTAAAAACATTACCCCCAGCCCCACAGCCAAAGCAATAATAGAGTTGTTTGCTTGGGTTAACAGTGAAGCTAGGGGTTTTTTCTTCATGAAAAGGGCATAACCCCTGATAATCTTTTCCCCGCTTTCGTAGCACGAGATAGTCCGAGATGACATCAACAATGTCAGCTTGGGTACGAACAGTTTCAATCGTGTCAGGATGAAAGCGAGAAGAGCTCAAGGGTTTGCGCGGTCAAAATAATGGAGAGTTTCTAGTGCAACATTTAACCTTCTTAAATCTACTCATAGTTAAGTAAACTTAAGCTAGGTATAGCATTACTCGTAAGAGTAAAGGGCGTTGCCGCCAAAGCCCGTAGCATAATGTTACGGGCGCCATTCCAATCTCGGTCATTTATTCTTTAGAAAGTTACCTCAGAACAAAGAACAAAGAACCAATCACGAAAATCAGGAAATTCCCTAGGGGTTAACCTCTTCATCCCATTCATCAACGGCGATGAGTTCTTGAACTGGGTCTTGCATGGAAAAACCAAACTCTAGGAGTTCATTTTTCCAATAAGACCATTCATTTCCATAAAGGAGTGCAATTTTCCAGATGCTGTCAGTCGGTTTGAGCAGTTTAGAATTAATCAGTGACTGCACTTGACGTTGCAACTTCACCATTGGGTGAGCTACTTGCTTAGTCATAAATTCAGTTCGGTTACGATAAATTTTTCAAATTCCACGAGATAACTTCCCTGGCTGTTATTCATTCGCTCTCGCAGAGGGGACAAGCTCAGAGAAGCCACTGTTATTATTTATAGCGTACTTGGGGGTGGTTTGGCAAGGTATTGCACGATGAACAATGACAGTTCAAAATGAGGTTAATCTTTGGTTTTCAATCAAACAACCTATGACTTCCACTACTGATTGGTCAACCGTACTCCAACAACTTCTCGATCAACACTCGCTCTCCCAAGAACAATCAGCAACCTTGATGACAGGATGGCTCAATGAAGACATTCCTCCTGTGTTATCAGGGGCGATTTTAGCAGCAATTCAAGCGAAAGGGGTATCACCGACAGAACTGGCGGGAATGGCAAGAGTTTTGCAACAACAATCCTTACAAAAAAATCCCCTCAGTTATTCAGAAGCCGTCATTGATACCTGTGGAACTGGAGGGGATGGGGCTTCCACCTTCAATATTTCTACAGCAGTGGCGTTTGTTGTTGCAGCATCAGGGGTAAAAGTGGCAAAACATGGCAATCGTTCCGCATCCAGTAAAGTGGGGTCAGCAGATGTTTTAGAAGCTCTCGGGATTAATCTCACCAGTTCCATTGAAAAGACTCAAGAGGCTCTAGAAGCGGTGGGAATCACATTTTTGTTTGCTCCAGGTTGGCATCCAGCGATGAAAAGTGTCGTTCCTTTACGGAAAACTCTAAAAGTGCGGACAATCTTTAATTTATTGGGTCCTTTGGTGAATCCCCTCCGCCCTACGGCTCAGGTAATGGGGGTGTTTGATGGTAAATTGATTGATACGGTTGCCCAAGCCTTTCAGCTATTGGGAATGGAACGCGCGATCGTCCTTCATGGTCGAGAAAAATTAGATGAAGCAGGATTAGCAGCCCCTACTGACTTAGCCATTTTGAATCACGGTGAAGTGGAAGTGACCACGATTGAACCGGAACAGTTGGGTTTACATTCTGTGCCGACAGAGGCTCTAAAAGGAGGAGAACTCCCTGAAAATCAGGCAATTTTAACTAACGTTCTACAAGGAAAAGGTAGCATCGCTCAGCAAGAAGTGGTGGCGTTAAATGCCTCTTTAGCCCTACAAGTGGCTGGGGTGGTTCCGTTAGGGGCTCATGAAGCGGGCATGAGTACAGCCAAGGAGATCTTGAAGAGCGGTGCAGCTTGGGATAAGTTAGAGGCTTTAGTTGCTTTTCTCCACTCTTAAGGAAACTGGACGTGCCTTGTAGGGTGGGCAATGCTAACGAATAACGGTCTTCACCGATCGCGCAGTTTTTCAACCGACCCTAAATCACTTGATAGACAAAACTCAACGTTGCCCAACAATGAACATTTAAGGCGTAAACACTGCTATCCAATCCTGTAACCTCGCTAGACACTTGACTGGCAGCTTGTAAGTCTTCTTGTACCGCTTGCATGACTTTCAGCGGATCTGGCAAATCAATAATCCGTTCTCCTTCTCCTTTCGATTGGGGAATTTGAGAAAGGACGTTTAGGGTTTTAGTAAAAGGTTGACTACTGCCAAGGACATAAATTTCTGATAATCCAGCAGGACCTGGAACTTGCCAATCATAAGAGGCTTCAGTTTTGGGAATGATACGGGTTTCTCTAGGAGTCAGTTTGAGATTTTGCAGGGGTTGGATATTTTGAGAGGGATCGGCAACTGCTGAGGAATCAGGGAAATAAAAACAAAGTGGATTTGCGCCAGAATCGACTCCCAATAACAAACAATAAATCGCGCGATCGCTGATGTTTTGTAAGCGATATTGAATTTGCGTCCCCGCATTAATTTGAGGAAAAGCACCTGCTAAGGCATAGGGTAAAGATTGGGTATCAAAGAAAAATTCTTTGCCTTGGCGATAGCGAAAAGTTTCTTGGCTAATCACAGGTGTTGTCTCTCCTTGGGGAGAAACAGTTTCTAAGGTTGCTCGTAAGCCTAACTGGGAAGAACCATCATTGACGGTGAATCGGCATAATTTCGCGGCTAACAGGGTTTTTAATTTCGGAACAATTCGCATCACCGCTGATTTGACGGCTTCGGTTTGTGTGCCCACGGTGCTGGGAATGGGCATTCCCCCGACGGAAAATAAACCATAGCCTTTTTCTACAATATTTTTCAGGGGGGGATTCCCTTGTAAAGATTGTCCTTTGCTAAAAACGTAATCGGCACTGCCTTCTCCTGCTGTAATCACTGTTGAAACTTCTCCCACATCAGAAAAAGCGCTGGTGGCATCAACCCGTTCAATGCGACCTAGGTTGGCTTCTAAAGCAATGATTAACCGAGGATTGCGAGGAATGATCCGAATTTCTTCTTGTAACCCTTGACCCACTTCCAGACTATTACTTCCTTGGAGAAAGCGGGCGCTGGCATTTAAGCCGTCATGACTGGTTAATTGAACTTGTTTGGGAGTGTCTTCAGTGTATCGAGAGGGGAGGGAAAAGATGGAATTAACTCCATAATCTTTGAGTACAGACGGAGGAATCCCCACGAGACGCAACTTGACATTATTCTCTAAGCCAGTGATGACAGCTTCTGCACCAAATAAATCAGAAAAGGCATAGTAGGGGACAATGGTTTTTCCTTGGTCTTTGCCAAACAAACGAGGCTGTTGTTGCGGTCCGAGTAATCGTTCAATGGTTTGTGCACTGCGAGTGAGAGAAATTTGAATGTTGCTTGCAGAAATGGCTTCCCAAAGGGAATGGGTTAAGGTATGGGTAAAGACTCCCGCATGAAATCCTCCCCAATCGGTTTCTGTGGCGATTTGTTGGGGACCTGTGGCGGTAATGACGACCCCCCGCAAGGTTTGGGCTTGATTGATCAGGCTTTCTGAAGACAAGTCTCTCTGGTTTAATTCCGCTTTTAGGCTTTGGGCAACCTCAAAGTCTTTTTCACTCAAGCTGGAAGCAGCAGCACGATTGAGGGAGCGCACTCGGAAATTCCCTTGCAGGGGTTGACCAATGGGAAGATAGCTGGTGTCAAGAATCAGGGTAACTTGATCGGTAAGCAGCGATCGCGCTAAGGTGGCTAAGGTATTTTCAAGGAGAAAATTACTGTCTCCAAACCAACGATTGGAGGTAGCACCATCACTGGGAACCAGACAATTAATTGTTGTTGTATTCCTCTGTTGAAGAGAAGCAGGGATTTTTGCTTTTGTGCCATAACCACTAAAATGAAAGACAACAACATCGTTCGGTTGTGCTTGTGCAATTAAATGTTCCCGAAACGCATTGATAATTTGATCTCGACTGGCAGCGCGATCGGTGAGTGTTAAGATATCTTCTGGTTGAAAACCAAACCGATAGCGTAAGAGTTCCTGCTGTTGTTCAACATCCGTAATGCACCCTTTAAGATCATTGCCACTATACTGATTAATCCCCACCAACAGAGCAAGTTTCCTACCGTTGCTACTAGCTAAAACTTCCGCCTGTTGTTTAATTTGGTTCCTCCATGCTGGTGGTAGGAACAAGTTTGATTCTCCCCTAAGCCCCCAAGCCAATGCTGTTAGTCCTGCTTGTTGTAGGAAATTACGCCGATCAATACCCATCTGATTTGCTGCAACTATGCTGATTAAAATTTAATCTGCTATTACTGTAGAAGGTTTTGTCGGAAAATCAAAGGTTGATTTGGTTATTTGTTATTTGTTATTTGTTCCTTGTTCTTGGGTCACTTTAAGGGAGGGGTTTTCTGGAAGCTCTTTCTTCTAATGAGACTGGGACACGTATTCTTTTAGGGCTTGGGGTGAGCCTTCTTTTGTGATTTTTCCTTGTTCTAAAATGAAAGCGCGATCGCAATAATCTAATTCTTCTAAACGATGGGTGACCCAAAGGGCTGTCATCCCCCGACTTTTCACTAAAGAGCGCACTTGCTGCACTAATTCCAGTTGGGTATCGGGATCTAAGAGGGCGGTGGGTTCATCTAACAATAAAACGGGGCAATTCCGCGCGATCGCGCCAGCAATGGCAATCCGTTGTTTTTGTCCGCCACTGAGGGCGTAAATCGGTCGTCGTTCCCAACCCAGTAACCCGACAGCACTTAACGCTTCCTGCACGCGATCGCGCACTTGTGTCCAACTTAACTGTTCTTTCACCAAACCAAAAGCCACATCCGCCCCAACCGTTGGCATCACCAATTGATGATCTGGATTTTGAAAGACAAACCCTAAGGGCTGTTCCACATAGCAAGTCCCACTTTGAGGCTTCAGCAATCCTGATAAGATGCGGAGTAGCGTTGATTTTCCACTACCATTACTCCCCAACAACATCCAAAACTCCCCTTGGGGGATCGTAAAGGAACAATCTTTGAGAACCGGTTGCTCCCGTTGCCAAGCAAAACTTATCTTTTCGAGCGCGATCGCAGCGTGTGTCACCAAATTACCCTTAAAAATTCCCCCAAAAGGGGGTACAGTGATTGTCTAATTAGGATTGTTGCATAAAGAACCCTGCGGGTCGTCCCGCTGGACTACCATCTTTTTGCGATAAGATGACAGCACTAACTTGGTCGCTAAAGACAGCAACTTTCTTTTCCGGATCTTTTTCACAGGTGAGTTCAACTAATTGCGGGGTGTCCGCTTTCAGTGCATTCAGAACATCTTGATACACTTTTTGAGCATCTTCCGATTCTTTGCGTTGAACCGTAATCGGAATCGGGCTATATTTCAAAGTCAGATCAATCGAGAACATAGGTTAAAGCATAAGTTTCTTTCCCAATGTATCTTATCTCTAGCAATTCTCACTTCATAAGGGACATTCTTAATTTTTGTTCTTCGTTATTCGTTCTTTGTTCTTTGGTAACTGGTCACTGATCAACGAATTTCTCTCTTGGGAAAGCTGAGGGATGAGAAGTAGTCCCCTAAACTGAGGGAATAGTCACTCAAGGATATGAAATCGAATGCGAGATTTTTCAACCATTCAAAACACCGACTATGACCTGATTATTATCGGCGGTGGCGTTAATGGCGCAGCGACTGCCCGCGATGCTGCTCTACGGGGCATTAAAACAATTTTACTGGAAAAAGGCGATTATGCTGGGGGAACTTCTAGCTGGTCAACGCGCTTAGTTCATGGGGGATTGCGCTATCTAGAATATTTTGAGTTTTCCCTAGTGCGAGAGTCTTTAAGGGAAAGAGAAGTGTTACTGCGGACTGCACCCCATTTAGTGAGTCCCCTGATGCTAACTGTACCCGTTTATGGAGACCGATCGCGCCCCTATTGGAAAATCAGTGCAGGAATGTTGCTCTATGATCTTTTTAGCTTTGACAAAACCCTGCCCTCTCATCGGATGTTACCAAAAGAAAAGTTCCATCAACTCTTTCGCGATTTAGACCAAGAGGGCTTAAAAGGAGGCGCACAATATTATGATGGACAAGCGGTTTACGCCGAACGTCTCTGTTTAGAAAATATCATTGCAGCAGAAGAAGCCGGGGCAACTTGTCTCAATTATGCGGAAGTGACAGGGCTAGTTCGCGATCGCGATCAAATTACTCAGTTAGAATGCGAAGATCAACTCACTGGGGAATCTTTTACGGTTCAGGGAAGCAAGCAAGCGGTTATCATTAACACCAGTGGGCCCTGGGTCGATCAAGTGTGTCAGCGAGGAGAAACCAATCAAAAATCAGCCCCGATTGGTGAAAAGCCGAAAATTGGCGGAACAAAAGGCAGTCATATTGTTGTTCCTCCTTTCTCGGGTGCGCCTGATACCGCCCTCTATGTGGAAGCGAAGTCCGATGGTCGTCCCTTCTTTATTGTCCCTTGGTTGGGACTGTATTTGATTGGGACAACTGACTTACCTTTCAAAGGCAGTTTAGACCAAGTCAAAGCCGATAATGACGAGATTGATTATTTATTGCGAGAAACCAACTTAATCATTCCCAGTGCACAACTCACCCGTGACGATGTGACGTTTACTTATTCGGGTGTCCGTCCGTTACCTTATGCAGAAGGACAAAAACCAGGCAGTGTTACCCGTAAACATATCATTCATGACCATGGCTCAGAAGGAGTGAAGAACTTGATTTCTCTGATTGGCGGTAAGTTAACCACATTTCGTCATACGGCGGAAGAATTAGTGGATCTCGTTGGTAAAAAACAAAAGCGTAATCTTCCTGCTTGTCCGACTTTAAAAACCCCTTTTCCTGGCGCAATTGTCAAGAGCGATCAACGGATGACAGCAGCCATACAAACCTATCGCGATCGCGTTCCCTTAAAAACATTAGACCATCTCTTTACTCTCTATGGAGCAAGAGCGGTATCGGTTTTAAAATTAATTGATGAATCTCCTGAACTGGCTGAAGCAATTACCCCAGAATTACCAGATATTAAAGCACAAATTGTGTATGCGGTTCGTTATGAATCAGCCCAGACCTTAGTTGATATTTTACGCCGTCGAACCACCATTGCTATGGAGTGCAATTATGGGTTAGATGTGTTATCGGTTGTCGGTGAGGTTTTACAAACCCATTGCGGTTGGAGTCAAACTCAGCGCGATCGCGCAACGGAAGACTATCATGCTTATATGGAAGGCAACTGCATCCCCGATTATGTTTTAACACCAAAAAAACGAGCAACCGCAACCCGTTAAAGCCATCCCTTTTTTTAATCTGGGGGTACTCGTTATTGGGAGTCGTTTACTTAGCTATTGCTCCCGATAACCAGGCAATCATAATCCTCAATAATGTTGATATTTGTTCTTACTTGCAATAGTCTCATTTTTATTTTTAATTTTTATTTGTTTTGGCAACTTATAAAACTAAAAAGACACTTAACTCAACTTGCAAACACACTAGAAAGTCTTGAAAAAAGCGTTCCGATCGCGCTTCAGTTAATACAATTGAATGTTCGCCGTCGTGAGTATCAGAGCTTAACCCTTCGTAAAAAGTATGAATTTTTACAGCAAAATCGGGAAAATTTATTAACAATCCTGCAAGTTTTGAGATGGTTGTACCGTAAATATCAGTCTTAAGATTGACCGCAAATAGACAACTGAAGAGTAATAGGGGATAATAGGCAAGATTGTTTCCTTCTCGTTGGCAAGAGTTATACCATTTCGGTGTGGGTTAAGGGAAATCAGTATCCACCTCACAAAAATAACAATTGCTAGAAAGAAAAATGAGTCGTGAGCCATCAACCAAAAGCAAATCTTATGATGAATCTATTTCTAATTACATCTGAACAAATGAATGGATTACTGGTGGCAGCATCAGAAAAACTCAGCATCTTCGTTCAATTGAATCAAGCGTTTGCTGATTTTGTTGCGATCTTAAAAACCATTTTCTTCTATCCCATTTTCGGGATGCCCATCATCGTTCTTTGGTTAATTATCGGAGGCGTATATTTTACCTTCCGCATGGGATTTATTAACCTCAGAGGCTTTAGTCACGCCCTCGCAGTCCTCTCAGGAAAATATCAAAGCAGTAGCGGAGATGACGATGACCAAGAAGGGGAAGTCTCACCATTTCAGGCTGCTTCTACCGCCCTCTCAGCAACAGTTGGTTTAGGGAGTATCGCCGGATCAGCGATCGCGATTCAAATGGGCGGTCCTGGCGCGGTGGTGTGGATGAGTATCGCTGGCTTTTTAGGAATGTCCAGTAAGTTTGTCGAATGTACTCTCGGACAAAAATACCGTCAAGTCAAACCCGATGGCAGTGTTGCGGGGGGCCCCATGTATTACCTGTCTGGCGGACTCTCAGAACTGGGGTTACGTCCTTTAGGCAGTGTTTTAGGAATTTTCTTTGCCATTCTCTGTGTCTTGGGAACGTTTGGTGCAGGGAATATGTTTCAGGCGAATCAGTCTTATGCAGCCCTAGCGGGTGTTCTCCCCTTTATCGCCGAACGCAGTTGGTTTTATGGGCTGATTATGTCTTTACTGGTGGGCGTTGTCATTATCGGCGGAATTAGTCGCATCGGGGTGGTTACCAGTCGTTTAGTACCACTGGTCGTTTTGTTTTACATTAGCGGTTGTCTGTGGATTATTCTCAGCAATTGGCAAATTATCCCCGAAGCCGTTGGCGTTATTTTCAAAGGGGCGTTTTCTCCAACCGCGATTCAAGGGGGATTAGTGGGAGTGATTGTGCAAGGCTTTCGTCGCGCTGCCTTTTCTAATGGGGCGGGAATTGGTTCCGCGGCGATCGCGCACTCTGCAACTCGTAATGATCAACCGATCCGAGAAGGAATTGTTGCTTCCATTGAACCGTTGGTGGATACTTTAATCATCTGTAATTTGACAGCGATTTCCATCGTCATCACAGGCGTTTACAAAAGTTTTGCCAGTGGGGAAGCCTCAGGGATTCAACTGACTGCTGCTGCTTTTGGAACTGTTGTCGAATGGTTTCCCACGGTGCTAGCCATTGCAGTGATTTTATTTGCTTTTTCCAATATTGTTTCTTGGAGCTACTATGGAGAACAGGCTTGGATGTATTTATTTGGAGAAGCCAGTACCCTCCTTTACAAAGTCATTTTCATTGTCTTTGTTTTTCTAGGCTCTGTCATTGAATTAGGCATTGTTCTCGATTTCAGCGATATGATGTTGATTGCGATGTCAGTTCCGAATCTCCTCGGCTGTTTCTTACTCGCGGGGAAAGTGGGGGATGATCTGGAAGTTTATATGGATAAACTGCGATTAGAACGTGCTGTCGCTGGATCATCAACAACCGATTCCCAAGCCCAAGAAGAATACACAAGTTCCTCGAAAAAATAATTGTCTGAAACCCAAAAAGTCGCGATCGCGCAGGGGAAACAACGGCTCGATCGCGCCCTCGCCCAAGCCTTCCCCGATTTTTCGCGCTCCCGTCTGCAAAAACTCATTGAACAGGGGAATGTGCAAGTGAATGAGGACATTTGCACCAATAAAAAGCAAGGGATTGAAGCGGGAGATCGCCTGATTTTATCGGTTCCGCCCTTGCAACCGCTTTCGGTTGAACCAGAAGCCATTCCTCTTGATATCCTTTATGAAGATGAACATCTGATTATCGTCAATAAACCAGCAGGTTTAGTCGTGCACCCCGCCCCTGGACATGAAAGCGGGACGTTAGTTAATGCGCTCCTTGCTCACTGTGACCATTTAGCAGGAATCGGAGGAGTTGAACGTCCTGGGATTGTCCATCGTCTCGATAAAGATACTACTGGCGCGATCGTGGTAGCAAAAAACGATTTTGCCCATCAGCACTTACAAAAACAAATTCAGGTCAAAACTGCAAAAAGAGAGTATCTAGGTCTTATTTACGGCGTTCCTAAAGGCGTAGAGGGAATAATTGATCGGCCCATTGGTCGCCATCGGGTTGATCGCAAAAAGATGGCAGTGGTTGCTGTAGAAAAGGGGGGACGCACTGCAATCACTCACTGGCAACTGGAAGAGCGCCTTGGCAATTATAGTCTGCTGGCGTTTCAATTAGAAACAGGACGCACCCACCAAATTCGCGTTCATTGTGCAGCGATGGGACATCCCATTGTCGGCGATCCGATGTATAGTTCAGGACAGTCGCTTGGAGTCAATTTATCAGGACAAGTGCTTCACGCGAGAAAGCTCACTTTAACTCATCCGATGACAGGAGAGATGATCAGCGCGATCGCGCCGTTCCCTTCAGATTTTACTAAATTATTGGCAGAACTTAGAAATCGTTCTCGCTAAACAGTTGGTTCTACCACACTTTCTGAAAAGACTCATCCTCACAGAGCTAGACCGATTGAATATCGTGCTTAGTTTTTTAAAAGAAACGTTAGCTTAGGCATTCACTATGGGAATCATTTAAAGTAAAGGTAGTGATCTCTACAGTTACGATTGCGTTAGATTTTCTTTTCTGAAGCGTGAATTAAAGCAAAACATATTTTCTATCTGAAGTAAATTATCATGAATGCTAAACCATCTCACTTTTACGTCAAGCTCTTCCAACAATATTTCCTATCTCAACGGCAAAATCAAGGCTTTGCACTACCGTTAATTGTTGGTTTAGGACTAGTTATGACTGTTATCGGAATGACCCTGATTGGGCAATCTCAGAAGGATCAAGTGAAATCGACCCTGAAAGAAGGAAGTGCGGAAAGTCTGAGTATTGCAGAAGCTGGGATTACAGATGCCTTGAGTTTAATTAATGCTGTCCCGACAATATCAACTAGGAATCTCGACCAATGGTCAGAGATAGATACGGATGACTCAACAAGTGGCATCCAACTTGCCTCAGATAGTTGTAGTGGTGGTGGTAGCGGTGCGGGCTCTAGTTTATCCAGTCGTCTCGAAAAATATGCACAAGCCAACCTTGAAGATCGCTGGGTTGCGGTTAATAATGGCGAAGACCAATATCGGATCAATCGCTATACTTATGATGATGGAACAGGAACAGGAACTTTACAAATAGAAGGACAGGCTAACCTTAATAAGAATGCTTCTACAACTATTTTAGAAGTTTCAATCCCCGTTGATATTGTTGATGATAGTTTTCTTACTGGCGGTTTAGCACCAGGGCTTTTAGTTAAGCAGGGTCAGATTGATAATGAAACCATTGATGGTGATGTGTTGTATGTAGGATGTAATGATGACACAAATAATTTTGATGAGAAGAGAGCTCAAATTACTGGACAACTTAAGTTTAATCCAGCTTTGAAGTTTCCTGAAATTCCTGCAGATGATGAACTTCCAGCAACTCCTAAGAATTTAGGAGATATTACATCAAGTGGTTTTTCTGAAATAGCAAGTAGTTCTAATGAAGATAAAAGTTACTTAGTTGCCTTTAATCCTTTTGGCACGATGAGCGATCTTAATCCTCCTCTCATGGCAACCAAACCAGATTCGGTAGGTGGTGATAAGGATAAGGATGAGGATACCGGAAATGAAAATACTGATGGTAGTGGTGGTAGTGCCAACTGCGATAAGAAAAAAAATGTAGTAACCTTACCATTACCGAGTGACGATACAACAAGCTCTAATTACGACCCAAAAGAACAACGTTATTACTATAAAGCTAGTAGCCTGAATTTAGATAGCAATACTAATCTCAAAATTAAGAATGGTGAAAATGTAGTTATTGTCTTAGATGGTGGTGATATTGATATAGCAGGCAATACTTGTATTAATGGAGATAACAAAGGAACTCCAACAGCACTAACAATCTATGGTCGGGGAACAAATAATGTTTGTCTGAGTGGTACAACCCGAATATTCGGCTTTATTTTTGCCCCTGATGCCAGTTTTGGTGTCAATGGCGGTGGTTCTGGTTCACCTATTATGGAAGGTGCATTATGGGCGAATAACTGGGGTGAGGCAAGTTGTGCTAAATCGAAATCCAAAAAGGTATATTTATCTCAAGCAGCAGACTGGAATAAAATTCCTCAAAATATCCGCAATCAAATTGATGGGCTACAAGCGATTGATCCCATTAATGCTTGGGAACGTCAAGCCAAATAATCAGAAGCAGTCGTGAAAAACGAAATACGAATTACAAGATGGCAGTGAAATTGAACTGTCATCTTTATTTTTTGTCATCTGAATCAGGTCAGTTTTCAATACTATTACTGAACTAACTGGGTCACAAAAATTGCTATAACATAAATAGAAGAAATTTGCCATATTAAATGGGTAAAAAATCCTAATTATTGTGATTAAAATACATAAATTGTTATGAATAAAATCTCCTTAAAAAACTTACCCTGTCAACTCCAACTGAAGATTCTTAGGGAATACAAAATCAATCAACAGAAAGGCTTTTCACTGCCTCTGATTATGGGCTTGGGGCTCATTATGATGGTGGTGGTTTTAACGTTACTGGGTCGCTCTCAAAAAGATCAAGTCGTCACCGCTTTAGAGGAAGGAAGTGCACAAAGTTTAAGTGTTGCAGAAGCGGGAGTCTCCGATACTTTGAGCTTGATTAGTACGGTAAAAACCATTGCGGATGTTGATTTACCTGATTGGTCGGATGAAGCAACCAAGTTAAATAATGCTCTTTGTAGCGATGATGGTTCAACTCCCCTTGTGGCTCGTTTGAATGATTATGCTGGTGGGGTTTGGATTAGTGTCAATGATGGGCGCGATCGGTATCGGATTGACAATTATACTTATGATGCTGTGAATGAAGAAGGAAGATTACAAATTACTGGACAAGCCAATATTGCTAGTAAGACTTCCACCAGTGTTCTCGAAGTTGTAATTCCTGTAACGACCATTATTTCTGACGATGACGGCTTTGCTCCTGGACTGCTTGCTAACCAAGTTGATGTTAAAAACGAAACCATTGACGGTAGTGTTGCTGTTTCCGGTTGTCAGGAAGACTCTGATATTAGCAGTGAGGAAGAAAGTCAAATTACAGGGGAGCTAACTTACAACCCATTGATTGAATTCCCTGATATTCCAACTCCTCCTGTTACTCCTTATGATTTGGGAGCAATCACCAGTGCAACAACCTTACCTCTCAACTTACCTAGCGAAAGTCCAGCCATCGTTCATGATGAAACGTCTAGCCATTACGATAGTGCCACTGACACCTATTATTACCAAGCAGATTATATTTATATGAGTGGAAGTGACCTCTTGGAAATTGAAAATGGGAAAAATGTCGCTCTCTATGTTCAAGGTCGAACAGGCAAAGATGTTGACTTTAAAGGAAGTTCCGGCTTAGTCAATAATAACGCCAACCCCACCAGTTTTAGCCTCTACGGTGCAACCTCAGATGTCGATCAAATGTGCTTGTCTGGTAATAACCTTTTGGAGGCTTTTGTTCTTGCTCCTGATGCTAATGTTGGCGTAAATGGCAGTGGCGGTTCTCTTAAATTTGCAGGCGCGCTCTGGATCGATAAGTGGCGGTGGGATGGTGTTTGTAGCTCTAACCCCAGTGGAACACTCATTGCCCAAGATGTAACGTGGTCAGAAATTCCCACATCTCTTCGTGCTGAAATTGATGGCTTTGAAAAAGTTAATCCCCTTGCCAGTTGGCAACGCAACGCTCAATAGTTCCTTATTCACTTAAAAGGTCTCAACCATGATCAAACCTCAACCTATTGCCATTAATCAAGAAGCTGGATTTTCTCTATTGGAGACCATTATTGCAATTATAGTTGCAACAACATTTACGCTGATTACCCTGCAAACCATTGTTATTGGCGCACTCTTCAAATCAAAAGCCTTGAAACGCAGCGAAGCCATTAACGTGGTGCAACAAGATTTAGAAGTCATTAGAAGTCAAACCGCTCGGTATAAGCGGAGTTCACTTGCTAGTGCTGCGGTGAGTGGTGCAACTTCTGTTACTGTAGCATCATCGAGTAGTAATTTTGAAGCAAATGATGAAATTCGGATCGGGAGTGCAGGCACTTATACAATTAGTAGTGTCTCGGGAACTACCTTAAATCTTGGATCAGGCTTATCTCAAAATGTCAATGCAGACGATACGGTTGCAGCGATCGGGTCTTGTGATGCTGCTGATGTCAACTCAGGATTTGCCGATCAGTTTCGTGATTTTCGTCATGGTAGTAACGAGTCTAATGACAGTACTTTAACCTACCAAGAAACAGGGACTAAATCAGACCGCACCTATACAATAGAAGTTACGTTCACCCCTAAAAATCAAGAACCGTTTGATGTCCTGATCGTAGAACATCGTGTCTATGACTTATCAGCAAGCGAGTTTAGTTCAGCCTCTGACGATACCAAAGAAGAAGCCCTTTTAACTGAAAACTATTCTGAGGTGATTCCTTATGCAGCATTTGAATGCTAAAACCCAAAAAAATTATTTTGACCCAACAGCAGGTTTTACAGTCCTTGAAATGATCATTGTTTCAGTTATTGTAGGCATTATGGCTGCTGTATCTACACCCAGTTTACTGAGTTGGTATAACAATGTTCAAGTTAAAAATGCTCTTGCCGAATCAAAAGGAGCACTGCAACAAGCCCGTGAAGAAGCAGTGAGACGCAGCGACACTTGCAATACCCAAATTGATGATAGTAATAATAAAATTACAGGAAACTGCATTTTTCAACCTGATATTTCTTCACGAGTTGGTTTGAATACGACGAATGGCAACATATCTTTTTCATTCCGAGGAACTAATACTCTTGGTGGAGCAGGAACAATTGTTTTTTTTGTTGAAGATGCTCCCGATAATTACGATAAGAAATGTTTAGTTGTTTCCACTCCGTTAGGCATTATTAGAACAGGAGATTATACTGGCGATGTTGCTAGCCCTACATCCGAAAATTGTACGACAAACTAAATCTAAAAATAGGGGATTTACTATGGTTGAACTATTAGCAGCCCTAGTAATTACAGGGATTGTTACTGCTAGTTTAGGTGTTGGTTTGACCTATCTTTTACAGGAAAGCCAAGAAACTGAAGAAGAAACCCAACAACGGGCGGAGTTGAATCGGGCTTTAGATTTCATCACTGAAGAAATCAGAATGGCTGAAAGTATTGAACCTAATAGTGGTGCAATTGATATCTCGACTGATGCTTCTGATTTTGGTAAAGATTGCAATGATAATAGTGATAATTTAACCTGTGTTCTGATTTTGGATGTTCCAGATGTTGACCAGAGAATTATTTACTATACTGAGCCTACATCTGGTAATTGGAAAGGCCCCCGTGTTTTAAGACGTTGGGGTCCTGATTTTAATGCCGATGGCACTTACAGTAATCCTACAACGCCTAGTAACTGGTCAGGAGATTTGCTCGTTGATCGCATTGTGGATAATACAAGCAATACCTCAGTACCAACTTGCAATGCTGATGAAACCTTAAATGGGGATGAAGGTGTAGCAGGAGGGGTTTATACTTGTATCCAAAATGATGCGACACAAGCAGAAATTACTTTAGTTGGAAATTTAGAAGGGGATTCCAGTGAGGACTATACGATTAGAGGAAGAGCCTTTGCTCGTAGCAATTAATTTCAACTGCTAGAGAAATGGATCGAATTCTCAAAAAAGGACAAGGCTGGCGTTTTGGCTGGAATCCCTATGCCAAAATCTATAAAGGCTTAGTGGGGAGTGATGAATGGGCGCTGGAACTCACTGCTACTGAATTTCAAGAGTTTTGTCGCTTACTGCTACAACTGGCGACAACCATGGAAGAGATGGCGCAAGAATTAGTGGATGAAGAGAGAATTGCTTGTGAGGCTGAATCAGACGAACTCTGGCTAGAAGTTGAAGGATACCCTCATGCTTTTTCCCTGCGCTTAATTGTTCAAACGGGGCGTTGTGGAGAAGGAAATTGGTCAGCGAGTGCGGTCTCAGAACTAATCACCGCAGTACAACACTTTTCCCAAAATTCCCTCTAGAGAAAGAGAGTTTTCATTTTTTGTCTTCCCTTGCCATTTCTAAAAAAGTGAGTTATTATTAAAGACCGTGAGCTTCGGGGCGTAGCGCAGCTTGGTAGCGCACCACTTTGGGGTAGTGGGGGTCGTGGGTTCAAATCCCGCCGCTCCGATGTTTAGAACAAAAAGGCTTTAAGCATCAACCCCACTTAAAAGCTAAATTGAGACTGTTTTTGCCCTTCCCATAAGCGGGAAGGGTTGTTTTTTGGTTGCTGTTGCTATAGCACTACTCATTCGGGTTAGGATATTAGAACCGCTATAGTGCTGACCACTCTTTCATTCTTCTTCTGGACTGGGGAGGATGTCAAAAAATCAACCTGATAATTATGGTTAGTAAAAGCCGTATTGGTCAAAAAAATCCTGTTTCGTTTCGTCTGAGCGTTTCCCGTGTTCTCTTAGCCCTAGGCTTCCTCCTGACCCTATTTTTTGTGACTGTTGCTATTTTCGCGCCGATTTGGACAAGTTGGGGGTGGTTAGCCAGTCCAACAGAATCCTTGAGTAACCCGATTCATCAACCGCCCAATGCGGAATACTGGTTTGGAACAACCCGCCAAGGCTATGATGTGTTATCACGGACCTTGTTTGGAACTCGCGCTGCATTACAGGTGGTCGTGGTTGCAACAGCGATTAGCTTGGTTGTTGGTGTCCCGTTAGGAATGATTAGCGGTTATTTAGGGGGACGCTTGGATCGCGCTTTGCTCTTTTTGATGGATACGATTTATACGCTGCCAGGGTTATTATTATCGGTAACTCTCGCTTTTGTTGTGGGGAGAGGCGTTTTTAATGCGGCGATCGCGGTGAGTATTTCTTATATTCCCCAATACTATCGAGTGGTTCGCAATCATACCACTAGCGTGAAAACAGAACTCTTTATTGAAGCAGCAAGAGCCATGGGAGCGACTCCAACTCGGGTTTTATCTCGCTATCTCTTTTTTAATGTCATTCAAAGTGTCCCTGTTTTATTCACTCTCAATGCTGCAGATGCTATCCTCATTTTAGGGGGTTTAGGCTTTCTGGGCTTAGGGTTACCCGAAAACGTACCAGAATGGGGGTATGCCCTTCGTCAAGCCCTTGACGCACTTCCCACAGGAATCTGGTGGACTGCTTTCTTTCCAGGGTTAGCGATGACCTTAATGGTGTCGGGATTTTCATTACTGGGAGAAGGACTCAGTGAAATTTTTGATCCGCGTGAAGAAATTTAATTAATAAGAAAACGTCTATGTCTTGGTTAGTTTTAAGTTTAATTTGTTTGTGTTTGTATGGGGTTTGGGGGTTTTTATCTAAATTTGTGAGTGCTGAGTTAAGTGCGCCGAGTTTACTGATTTATTCCCTGATGGGATCGGCTTTGGGGATTCCTCTCTATGTGCTAACTTACCGCAATTCTTTTTCTTTTGAATGGGAAAATGGTTGGACTTATTTGGGGATTTTGGTGGGAATGTTTGCTAGCTTTGGGGCTTTTTTCTTTTTTAACGCGATCGGTGAAGGAGAAGCCTCAAAAGTGGTTGTGATTACCAGTTTATATCCGATTGTTACCACAATTCTTGCTTTTTTATTTCTCAATGAAAGTATTAGTTTTGGTAAAATTTTCGGGATTTTATTATGCTTAGCTGGGATTACAATTCTTTCTTCTGTTAAGTAGTCATTAGTCATTAGTCATTAGTCATTAGTCATTAGTCATTAGTCATTAGTCATTAGTCATTAGTCATTTGTTATTGGGTAGCGGGTCGTTTTTGTTCTTCTTTACTGGTCACTGATTACTGATTACTGGTCACTGGTAACTGATCACTGGTCACTGGTCACTGATTACTGATTACTGGTCACTGGTCACTGATTACTGATTACTGGTCACTGGTCACTGATTACTGGTCACTGGTCACTGGTCACTGATCACTGGTCACTGGTCACTGGTCACTGATTACTGGTCACTGATCACTGGTCACTGGTCACTGGTCACTGATTACTGATTACTGGTCACTGGTCACTGATCACTGGTCACTGGTCACTGGTCACTGGTCACTGGTCACTGATTACTGATTACTGGTCACTGGTCACTGATCACTGATCACTGGTCACTGGTCACTGGTCACTGGTCACTGGTCGTCGCCTCCTCTTGGTCTGTGGATTCTTGCTCTGAAGAAGATTCTGTTTTTTGGAGTTGTTCTTGGAGGCGTTCGATTTCTTGTTGATTGGAATCAACTGCGTTATTAATTGTTTCTAGGTTTTCAGGAATTTGTTCTTGGAGGCGTTCAATCTTTTCCTGTTGGCTTAATAACCGTTGTTCTAAGGTATCTAATCGGTCTTGAAATTCAATTTCTGTTTGTTCAAATTCTTGCGCTTTGCGTCGGGCGGTTTGTTCTTGTAAAATTAAGCGATAAGCAAACCATCCTGAAACACCAATGGTGATAAGAATTGCCACAATTAATCCACCAATGAGGGTTTGTGCTAAGGCTTGTAACCGTTCTAATTTTACTTCCAATTCTTCGACCGTTTGCGGTAAACTTTGGGAAGGAGAAGCATCTGGGTTGTTGTAGTCAGGAAAAGATTGCGGATTCATGGCAATGCACCTAAAGTGACATGGGCGAGTCGATATAGACCACAGGTTCAGGAGTTGTGAATTTGAGATTGTAAGCAGCCAATTTGTGCGCGATCGCGCTGTTAGCTAGTTCTAAAAGTCGTTTCCGTAAGCCGAGAGAACTTTCATCCACACTAGAGATAAAAAAGATAATCCGCGCCCGCGTTCCTGCTTGGTGTTCTGCTGTGGCAAACTGAACATGAATGCTGGCGGTTGTGAAGCCCCAAAAGACATCACTTGCTTCTTGTACCACTTGTTTAACTAAAGCGCGTTCTCCATTGTCTAAAACCCTCAAGAAGTCCAAGCATAACATGGCAACGATTTTTTTTCCGCGACTGACATTTTCAATATTTTTTTCAGCCATTAAGGAATTGGGAACAATGGTAATGGTATTGGTTGCGACCATCCGAATTTTGGTAGAACGTAAACCGATTGATTCAATGCGACCATAAGCATCTTCACCGTAGGGATTAAACGTAATCCGAATATATTCACCAGGGCGGTAGGGACGATCTAAATAGATTTCTAAAGTGCCAAATAAGCGACTGAGGGTTTGTTGGGCCCCAAACGCGATCGCGACCCCACTAATCCCTAAACTGGCGATGAGAGCGGTAATATTGAGCTTTAAACCAATCGCAAAAATAATCCCCGCTAAAATTACGATAACAACATAAATCAGGGTTTCAAAAATTAAAACGACCTCATTGACTTCTCCAAACCACCGTTGTACTAAACCAATTACAGTCCGTCGGATCAGTTGGCGACTGATTTTCAGGGCGATCCAGGCGAGGGTGACCGAAAGGGCAAAATAAATAAAGAAACCCAGAAATTTATACAGTTCTTCATACTCAGCAAGTAAATTTAAGGCTAAAGCTAGAAAAGACAGCGTCCCCGCGATCGCGATTAAATTTTGAAATGACTTGACAAACTGGTCATAAGTGTGCTTAGCATCAATCGCAATATAGCGTTGGGTGAGTTGCAGACATCGCCAGATTAAGCGCGGTAAAAATCGACCCACAAATGGGGACACAATTGCACCGAGAGAAAATAATCCCAAGCGCAACATGAGCACTAAAACATCTTTTAAGATATCCCATTCAATCTGCACAATTTGCCATCACTTTCAAGATCATTAAATGGTCATTTGTTGGGGGACATCAACTGTGGTTTGTTCACAATTAAAAGCAATACCATAAATTTGCAAACGTTGCACAATATTATCACGAGCAATTTCCAGTAAGCCACGGCGTAATTCCATTGAGGTATCCGTTGCCCCAAGAATAAAGAAAATAATATCAGCACGGACACAGTGTTCCCCACCACGATCAATAATATCCTTAAAATTGACTTGAGTTAGCTCATTGTCAATGCCTAAAATATCATGAGTGCTGTCTAAAATAAACTGTTGAATCAGAGCTTTCTCATTTTCAGATAACTGGCTAAAAAAGGTCAAGGTAATCATAGAAATCACCCGTTTTGCCCGAGTTAAGTTTTCAATATTTTCTTTGACAAGGTTACTATTTGGGATCACGGCTAAGGTATTTCTTCCTGAGAGACGAATTTTAGTGGAACGCCAGCCGATCGATTCTACTCTCCCAAGAGTGCGATCCTGAAGATGAATGTAATCATCAACACTGAAAGGGCGATCAATTAACAGCACAATACTCCAAAGAATTTCTTCAATCACTCTTTGGGATGCAAAAGCAATGGTTGCCCCTGCCACTCCTAAACTTGCAATTAAGCCAATGAGATTAATTTGATGGGTTTGGGCAAAACAAAAGATAATAATTAGAACCGTGGTTGCTTTGCTTAAATATTGCCCTAATGCAAACAGTTCACTATTAATTTTAGTATCATCTTCAAGGGCTACCCCTAAAATATAATTCTCAAATAATTTATCAATGACCTTAAAACTAAAAAAACAAACATCGATCGCGACAAATAAGCCCAAGGGAAATTCGAGCCAGTCTAACCATGTCGGACTGGGAAGTCGCAAAAAAGCAGCATCAAAGCTAATAATAACAATAGTTAACACCAGCCAAATCTTAAAAGAAGGAGTAGTGTTCCGATAAATTTCTCCAGGGGCAAATCGCTTGATTAACGCCTGAGAAATTTGGGAGAAGGGTAAATAGGATAACCCCGCAATCAAAAGACAACTAAGAAAGAGAACAACTGCTAAAAAAAAGACGACACTGAGTTGTAAAGGATTAATCGAATTCACCGAACCAAATGCTTGAAAGTGCTATTTTAATCTTACTATTGGGATTCCTAGGGGGAGAACTGTTTCGCCGACTGGGAACACCGCCCTTGCTGGGAATGATCGCAGTCGGAATCCTCCTCGGTCAAGAACTCACCAATCTACTTGACCCAATTGTAATCACTCTCGCTGATCAGTTACGAACTGCTGCAGTCATGGTGATTTTAATGCGGGCGGGGTTAGGGTTAGATCGGGAAAAACTGATTGAACAGGGAAATGTTGCGATCAGGCTTGGATTTTTACCTGCTTTAGCCGAAATGTGCGCGATCGCGCTGTTTTCCATGCTTCTGTTTGATTTTAATCTCTGGATCGGTCTTCTCCTCGGCTGTGTCATCAGTGCGGAGTCACCCGCAGTCATTGTTCCAGGAATGTTACGGCTGAAAAGTTTAGGTTGGGGGGTTAAAAAAGGGATTCCCGATGTGATTTTAACTGGAAGTGCTTTGTCCGATGTTCTCGTTCTGCTTGTTTTCAGCCTTTTACTGAACTTTCTCGGATCAGGAACTGAAACCCGTTCCCTCACCTTACTCCCCTTTCAGGTTCTCTTACAAATTGTAGGTGGGGTGATTATTGGCTATGTTGTAGCGCGTTTAATTACCCTGATTCTAGCTAAATTTAAGTTTGCCCAAAACCCCGTCCATGAAATTATTATTGTGGGAAGCCTTGCCTTAAGTTTAATTGTTGTTGCGGAAACGTTTCCCTACTTTTCTGGCTATCTCGCAACCATGGCGCTAGGCTTTTTCCTCATTGAATTTGATGCCCCTTTAGCGCGACGGTTGCGGGTAGAATTTAATCAACTTTGGATTGTTGCTGAAATTGTCTTATTTGTCTTACTTGGCGTTAGTTTGAAACTTAGTGTTTTAGCCAGTGTCTTCTTACCGGGTTTAGCCATTTTAGCCGTCGGCTTACTTTTCGGACGCAGTATCGGTTGGTATCTTTCTACAGTGGGGAGTAATTGGACTTGGCGAGAAAAACTCTTTTTATTGCCTGGAAATTCTGCAAAAGCCACCGTACAAGCTGCCATTGGTGCAATTCCCCTCTCACAAGGCATTGCAGGGGGAGAAATTATTCTCGCTTTGGCGGTATTATCCATTTTAGTCACTGCACCGGTGGGCGCGTGGGCAATTCCCTATTTTGCCCCAAAATTATTAGAAAAAGGAGAAGTTGACCCCACCAAAGTCACGACCACCGGCAAAACTCGTCTTCTTGCTGCCATTGATACCTCTCCCCTCGCCAGAGAAGTGTTGAAAAAAACAGGAGATTTAGCCAGACGAACCAATGCCGAAGTAACCGTTCTCCATGTGATTAGTCATCAGGAGGAAGCAAAAACCGATCAACTCAAACAACTCAGTCAAAAACTACTGGCGGATATCCCTTATCGGTTTACCACCAGTAATGGGGTTGTAGGAACAGAAATTGTTGAAACCGCTCAATTTTTAAATGTTAGTGACATTATTATTGGCAAACGGGGACATCAAGTCTTAAGTGATGTTTTAATTGGTTCAGTTTCCCAAACCGTCTTAGAAAGTAGTCCGATTCCAGTCATCTTGGTTGAAGAAAATAGCAGCTAGACAAAAACTAAAGGAATTAAGAGTAACCCAACAAAACCTTTGCTACTGTTGGGTTTCGTTATCTCAACCCAACCTACGTTTGAGATCTTTTTGAAGATTTGATGTTTGCTACACGAACTGGCGAAGCCATGGCGTTTTATCGAAACATACCCGCCTCAACCCGCTCAACTGTTGGTTCTGGCTCTGATGGTTCATGGGGCCACGCCTTAGCATCAATTTCAAATTCAGGTAAGCTCGCTGCTGTAAATAAGGGTTGTTGCTTGCCACTGCGAAGCTGTTTCTCGAAATCGTGCAATACCTTTAATCCAACCCCAAATAACATCACCAGCGCTGCCAAGTTCACTAAGGCTAATAACCCCATAGTAAGATCAGCAAAACCAAACACTGTTGTCAGATCTTGGGTTGCGCCCCAGATAATCAAAGCAAGGGTTAAAACACGAAAGCCATTGAAGAGGGTGTGATTTTCTTCGCTGAAGAAGTTGAGGCTATTTTCACCCAAGTAATAGTTATACAGCATCGAGGTGAAAGCAAACAGAGCTAAACCGAAGGTGACAAAGGCTTGTCCTAAAAAACCAAATTGTTCAGACATGGCATTTTGGGTCAGCGTCACGCCGTTGACCTCTGCACCGGGTTCATAAACACCAGAGAGTAAAATCACGGCTGCGGTACAAGTACACAGAACCATGGTGTCAATAAAGACACTTATAGATTGAAGCATCCCCTGATTAACAGGATGTTTAACATAAGCCACTGCTGCAACGTTAGGCGCACTTCCTAAACCCGCTTCGTTAGAAAATAGCCCCCGCTTAACGCCAAAAATGATCGCAGCCCCAATGCCACCGGTAATCGCTGAATCAAAGCCAAAAGCATTGCGAATAATAGTGGCAAAAACGCTTGGAATACCGTCTAGGTTGGTGATAATTACTGCGAGGGACATCAGGAAATAGCCAATTGCCATGACTGGTACGATATATTCGGCAACGTGAGCGATACGCTTGACTCCGCCAAAAATGATCGCGCCCAACATCCCCATCATGATGAAGGCGGTCATGTCACGAGATAAGCCAAAGGTATCCTCTACCGAGGCAGCCACTGTATAAGATTGGAGTGCATTAAAGCCCAAACCAAAGGTCACCAGCAGTAAAACCGAGAAAACGGCAGCTAACCAGCGCTGATTCAATCCTTGCTCAATGTAGTAAGCGGGACCCCCTCGATAAGTGCCGTCAGGTTCGGCTCTCTTAAAGACTTGGCTGAGAGTACACTCGAAGAAACTGGTCGCCATGCCGATTAAGCCAATTAACCACATCCAAAAGATTGCCCCTGGTCCTCCTAAAGTAATGGCGACAGCGACCCCCGCAATATTTCCCGCTCCCACGCGACCCGCAACGCTTAGGGCAAGTGCCTGAAAGGAACTGAGGTGACCTTCCTCATGGTTGAACCCCTCCTTGAAGTTGGACAACATTAGCCCCAAGTAGCGGAATTGAACAAAACGGGAGCGAATTGTAAAAGTGAGTCCTATACCAATTAAAAGGACAATCAGGAGCTTACTCCAAATGAGGTTGTTGAGAACATCGAACATGGGTGAGCATTCCTCTAAAAATTGCGAATAAATACTCCATCATCTTACATTTCACTTCCTGTGGAACTGTAACTTTAGATACGAAATAATCTTTATCCAAGAGCGCGATCGCGCTGTAGAAATCATCAAACTTCTCACTCACTTCTCTGGAGAAGAGGAGTTATCCAACTTGGTTCTAGATTTGTAATGTCGGCATAAAGAGAAAATTAAATTTTGTAGATCAATTAAATATGAGGATGAGATCGACTGGGGAAAATGGGTAACGATAGCAGCTAAAGTCAGAATTGGCAAAGAACCTGCTAAACTATGAGTCCGAGATCAAAAGAGAGATTGTAGTTTTCAGATGGACACATTTCAACAAAAACGCGCAGTTGCAGTTGATTTATTTGCAGGAGTTGGTGGGATCACTTTAGGTTTTGAACAAGCTGGGTTTGATGTCCTTGCCTCAGTTGAGATTGATCCCATCCACTGTGCTGCTCACGAGTTTAACTTTCCCTTTTGGTCAGTGATTTGTCAAGATGTGAAACACTTGACAGGACAAAAAATTAGACAATCTTCTCTCATTAAAGATCAAGAGATTGATGTAGTTTGCGGAGGGCCTCCCTGTCAAGGATTTTCTTTAATTGGAAAGCGCGTTTTGGAAGATGAAAGAAATGCTTTAGTCTTTCATTTTCTCAGATTGGTGTTAGAACTGAAACCGAAATATTTTGTCATGGAAAATGTTGCGGGAATGGCAATTGGAAAGTCGCAGCAATTATTAAACGAATTAATTGAAAAATTTCAGAAAAATGACTACAAGGTTCAACTACCTTATCAAGTTTTGAACGCTTCTAATTTTGGTGTTCCTCAAAATCGCAACCGTTTATTTTTATTAGGATGTCGTAGCGATCAAACACTTCCTGATTATCCCATTCCTATCACTCAACCTGCGAAAAGTCAAGCCAATTCAATTAATGGTCATCAGCCTGATAGTCCAACTGTAAAAGACGCACTGATTGATTTACCCCTTATCGAAAACTATCCTGAATTGTTAACACAAGATACCGTAAAAGCAGAATTTGGTAAACCCAGCTTTTATAGCAATCAGTTGCGACAAAATGGCAGCGTTCAAGATGATTACAGTTATCCTAGAACTTATAATTCCAGTTTGTTGACCGCAAGTTTAAGAACACAACATACAGAAAAATCAATGGCCAGGTTCGCGGAAACCCTACCTGGAAAAACCGAACCGATTAGTCGTTTTTATAAACTTCATCCTGATGGAATTTGTAACACTTTAAGAGCAGGAACTGCAAGTAATCGCGGGGCTTACACTTCCCCTCGTCCCATTCATCCTCATCTTCCCAGATGTATTACAGTACGAGAAGCAGCACGGTTACATTCTTATCCCGATTGGTTTCGATTTCATGTGACAAAATGGCATGGTTTCCGACAAATTGGTAACTCTGTCCCACCATTACTGGCAAAAGCAGTCGCAACAGAAATTATCAAAGTTTTAGGATTTGAACCTAAGAAAATAGAAAATTACTTTGATTTAGGAGAAGAACAGTTATTAAGATTAGATATGTCAAAAGCTGCTCAACACTATCAAGTTGATCCTCATGTAATTGCACCCAGAACTAGGAAAAATAAGTAACTTTTTTCACAAAACGTAGGTTGGTAGAACCTAGTGAAACCCAAAGACAATCCTTAAAATGTAAAGCAAGATAGGTTCAGTTCAGAAAAGCGAAACCCAACACAATTTTTAATCAGATAGAATTAATGTGAGGTGAAACAGTTTGCACCCGCCCAAATTTCGAGAGATTAAGGGATGTTAGCTTTCACCTTATTTAACTTAACGAAAATGTCTAGTTATGAGATATCGTCGCGCCAAAATTGCAGGTGGAACTTACTTCTTTACCCTCGTTACTTATCAACGACAACCTTTCCTAACCCAATCTGAAAATATTGAACAATTACGAATTGCTTTTCGCACCGTTAAAGCCAAACATCCTTTTGACATTGATGCCATTGTTATTTTACCCGACCATTTACATTGTTTATTAACCTTACCAGCAGAAGATTTTGATTATTCTACACGCTGGCGGTTAATTAAGGGTCATTTTAGTCGTCATTGTCAGATTTCTCCTTCACAATTTGTTTCTCCATCAAGACAAAAAAAGCAAGAAAAAACAATTTGGCAACGACGGTTTTGGGAACACTATATTAGAAACGAGGAAGATTTTAAGCGTCATTTTGATTATATTCATTTTAATCCCGTGAAACATGGTTTAGTTGATACGGTCAAAGATTGGGAGTATTCCAGTTTTCATCGTTGCGTGGCGGAAGGAATTTATTCTGAAGATTGGGGAATTAAGGAAAATATCTCATTTGATGGTTTATCAGTTGGAGAGTAGTACAATAATTAAGTTTTCTGTAGGTTGGTTGAGTAGTTGTCTGTAGGTTGGGTTGAGGTGACGAAACCCAACACAAATCAGGTTTTGTCAGGTTATAGTGTCGCTCTACTTGTAATTAAAATGAAGTTCCTTGTTGGTTAGGTTGAGGTGATAAAACCCAACACAAATCAGGTTTTGTCAGGTTATAGTGTCGCTCTACTTGTAATTAAAATGAAGTTCCTTGTTGGTTAGGTTGAGGTGATAAAACCCAACACAAATCAGGTTTTGTTGGGTTACGCTGTAGCTAACCCAACCTACTTTTGATTAAAATTAAGTGATTTCTTGTATCAGTTTTCAGCAATCTTAATCTGATTAATAAAGCGCGATCGCGCTGTTTATAAAATAAGATTTCAATTCTCGGGTCAACAGAAGTTATTGAGAAGGGTACTTATATAATCACTGTCAAATATGATTAGTCCTTTGTCGGTTGGGTTGAGGTAATAAAACCCAACACAAATCAGTTTTTTCAGGTTATAGTGTCGCTAACCCAACCTACTTTTGATTAAAATTAAGTGATTTCTTGTATCAGTTTTCAGCAATCTTGATCTGATGAATAATGCGCGATCGCGCTGTTTATAAAATCAGATTTCAATTCTCGGGTCAACAGAAGTTATTGAGAAGGGTACTTATATAATCACTGTCAAGTATGATTAGAGCTTGCCATATTTTGATGTTTTTTCTCACTTTTTTTGTGATTCACATTAAGAAACAATAAAAAGTAATGAATTTCTAATTGGTTCATGCCATCCTAAGTAAATCAGGTCTTTGTAATGAGATGTATAGGACTGATGGTGCTTTGAGGATCAGTGCATGAACAGCGATAATGTAACAGAACGTCTGAATGCAGTCCGTGAACTGCTGCATCAGTTAGGAGAAGGAGTTGTCGAGTTAGCCAAGACTCATCCTGATGTGTTTGATGATCCGCAGTTAAAAAAAGAAGTTGAAGATTTTCAGAACGCTTATCAGGAAGCAAAAACACGGTTAGAAACCCCCAAATTATCGATCGCGACATTGGGAACAACCTCTTCTGGGAAATCGACCATTGTCAACGCTTTGATTGGTCGCCGTATCGCACCAATTGAACGTTCCGAAATGAGTGGCGGAGTCTTGAAATTTAAAGATTCGGACAAGGTTCAGTTAGTCATAGAAGACACTCAAAATGCACAGTGGGAAACAGGGAAATGGACTGATTTAACGGATGAGGAACTTTACAATCGCATCCAACAGGTGATGTGGTCTTATCACGAGACTCGCAAACAACGAACGGATTGTCTTGCGCCTCAGATTACGGTTCAAAGTCAACTTTTACCCGTGCGCGATCGCGCTGTACTCAATCTTCCAGAAGGAATTGACCTCGAAATCATTGATTTACCTGGCTTAAAGTCGGTTCAAGACCGCGCCAATTTAAAAGTCATTCAACCACAAGTCAGGAAATCTTGCAGTTTAGTCGCTTTAGACTATGGACAAGTCGATGAGGAACACCGACAACGCCTCTTACAGGAATTAAAAGAGGTTGTGGAATACCTTAATGGTCGCACTGACTCCATGATTTTTGTCTTAAATCGGGTCGATATGCGAGGGGCTGATGATTTTCCGCTTGATCAGCAAATTGAACGCTTAAAAGCAGAAATTCAATCCGTTTTATCCTTAGACACTCCTCCAGATGTCATTCCTTTTAATGCGCGATTACTTTATTACGCCCAATGTGCTTGGGGAATGGAAGGAGGTCATCTAGATTCCAAAATTGATCCAGAAACACGCTTAAAGTTATTAAAAGCGATGTTTAAGGATTGTGCAAACATAATTGAAGAAAAAACAGAAAATGATGATGATCTAGATGAGTGGTTTTATAAACTTCGTAAACAAGTCAAAAAAGGTCAACAAATTGAAGATGAGACGATGCGTAAAATTCTCCGCTACGCGCAAGAGTGGAGTGGCGGACAACAACTTTGGAATACTCTACGGTATCGCATCCAAGAATCATTTCCAGAGTTAGTAATTGCGCCTGCATTGAATCGTTTGTTTAAATGTTTTGACTCCCTAAGTACCAAGATTGATTCTTTGACAAACATTCGTCAGATTGAAGACTTACAAGAAATTGAAAAATTACGCAAGCAATTAGAAAATACTCGTAAGAATTTTATCCAAACGATAGAAAATTTAAATGATGGAAAGAAACTAATATCAAAAGGAATAAACGATTTAAAAAATAGCTTAAATAATCAACAAGATGATTCAATTAAGAATTCTTTACAGGTACAAAGTACACTTGTTACAGAAAATATTGAAAAATTTCGAGTACTGGATGATGCGATTCTAGAAATTAGACAAGATATTACACTTACATTAATTCGTCCTGTACGTAAAGCATTACAAGAAAAAGAGAGTGCTTATGAGTTAGAAGATCAACTTCAAGAGGTTATTTCCCCGATTATTGCTAATCAAATTGCTAGAGCCTATGAATCAATGAAAACAAAACTAAATAATTTTGCGGAAGCTGATGGCTATCTCATCAAATCTGCACGTAAAGATGACAAAAAAGCTCAACAGGAACTAGACCATGCTGAAAAATCAGTTCGGATGTTATTTAGTGCTATGCGAGAAGCAATCTTAACAAGAGCGGAGTTTACTTTACAAGCACAAGTACAAAAGTTTGAGCAGGGATTAGAAGCACTGACTAAACATTTTATTGATAATGACTTTGATTTAATCCGTAATCAATTAGATTCATCTCAAGTAACTTATATTAATGAATCTATTTTTGCTGAATTTTGGAAAAGAATATCATCAAAGCCTCCAGAAATGCCTGAATATATTTTGAATTTATCAGACTTGATTGAAGCAAATGAGGAAGAGCGACGAGTCAAAGTAGGTCAACAAAAGAAACAAGAAACTTATGAGGAAGGCAGTTGTTTCTTTAAAGAACAAAAGACACGGGAAAGAACTGTAGATGTTTATGGAGAAGTTGAATTTAAGGAACTGAAATTACCTAATTTTGAAACAATGGCAGAACAGTGGGCAAAAGGTATTGATAATGCAGGATCAGACTTATGTGATGAACTTGAACGATGGATTTTTGAATATTTAAACTTAGTCGAAAAAGAATATAATTATTCAATTGAGGAGTTTATAAACTTAGTCAATCGCAACTTAGATAAACAACAAAAATTAATTGAGACAAAAAGTAAGCAAATAACTCAAGACTTGGAAGATATTGAAAATGTCAAAGTAACATATAATGCACTAATAGATATTAGTCAACGATTAAATACTTTATCTCAAGGAGACTTGGAAAATCATGCTTGAAAAAGAGATTGCAAAAAAATTAAGGAAGCTGGTGAACTCTTGTATAAATTCGGTGACTCTCTAGAAAATGACAGTCAAGGCTGGACAAAATCAAGAAATAATAAAATTGAAGGAAAAACAAAAACTCATTTTATATCACCCTCTTCTCAAAAAGAACACACATCGATTCTAGTTTTAGTAATTAATGCTGAAAATAATGAAGACATTATAGAAAAGCTAAATAATCAAAAGAAAGTAAAAACGGAGATGTGGGAAAAGGTTTATCGCTCAACAGAAGCTTTATGGATTGGAACAGAAGAACATTTTAAGCATACAGGCTTAAAGAATCGTTTTTCAAATACTGACCAAATAAATCAACGTTCTGAATATGATGTGTATTTTATTCAAATCAAACTACAAGAAGTTCATTCTGGTTTTAGAGCAAATGCAAGTTCATTAAAGCGTGCTGATGCTTTTGAAGCACTATCAAACACAGAACATAAAGTAATTGATACTTCTCCCCGTCTATCTGTTCTATCTACTAATAATCTTCCTCTTTACCGATCATAAAAGGAGTCATTCTCATGATCATTCCCACTAACTTAATCGCTGATCCAACCATCATACAAGGACTTATAGATGGTTCACTGGTTCGCTATGGCGGGGTCATTCGCAATGCTGCGGGAACTGAACAAGCAGGACAAATTGTTCGTCATCTCACCGAATCTTCTGGTTTTACCAACCAATTGATGAATTTACCCTTTTCCCCTGTCATGGGTTCTGCTTCCCTCGCCACTAACGCCATTGGTCACGCTACCACATTTAATCAATTAGTGGGACTCCAACAAACCGCTTCCTCTATTCTTGGTTTTAGCCAAATTGCTGCGGGTGCAAGCGTTCTCAACCTTGGTGTCAGTATTGCTGGCTTTGCCTATATGGGCTATAAACTCCATCAAACCCAAAAAGCGATCAACAACTTGCAAAAATCAATGGATGCAGGCTTTAACCGTGTAGAAGAACGTCTGGATCAATTATCAGGTCAACTTGCTTATCTGCATCTCCTTGTGGAAGATAGCCGACAAAAACAGCAAGACCTCCATAATGCAATTACTGACCTACACAAAGCCTTTTTAATCCAAAAAATCGCTGATTTACAAGCAGAACTGGAAACCCTGAAACGTTTTCCCAATGATTCCCCGAAAGCTGCGCTAAAAACTGCCGCCAGCGTTCGTTTATTCCTTGCGAGTCAGGCAATGCAAGCCCCTCTCCAAGATGAGGCAAATACTTTAATGCTAGTTGATGTTTCCACACAAGGCTGGGCAGTAGCAACCGCTACCGAAGCAAACCTCTTGCTGCAACACGGTTATATTGAGGATGCCCAAGCAATGCTCGATCTAGAAGTGCCTCGTTTCCAAGAACACGCGAACCATTGGGCTAAGACGCTTCTCAATACCGAGCGTTCTGAACTTGCCACAGCGCAACGTTTTGCCACCCCTTACTTTCGAGAAGAAATTACTTCTGAACGAGTCCAACGGATCATTACTATTTCCCCCAGCGATAACAATCTCTCTTCGGAAAAAACCTATCAAAAGCGACTGGATGCAGAAGTGGAACTACAAATGACCCGCACTCAACCTTATATTACTGAGCAATGGAAACATCGCCAACTTGCCCTCGCTGAATACCTCGATACTCTCAGCGAACTTTCCTCTCGGTTAGATAGTTTGCGAGAATTTGCCCAACTCTGTGCCGAACAAGACGTTAGCAGCAGCCATGATCTGCTTCCTGATGAAAAGGCAAAACCAGGACTCTATCTCCTCGCCAATAATCATGCTTCTTCTGACTGATTGCTTAAAGAATGACGTTCAACAGCTTGTAATATCAGTTTGAGCAAAATCAACTCCCTTAAACAGAAGCGGTTCTCCTGTTGCTTTCGCAAGAGCGTAATACCATTTTTGAAAAGTCAAGTTACAGTAATAAAATCTGAATTGACGGTAGGGTTTGCCTTGCCCACCCTACTACCATTAGTAAACTATTGAAATCATCTATCTTAAAACAATAATCCGATCGCGCCTAATAAATATTTAAGGTAAAACCAGGCAAAACATCATCACCTGAGAGAGTCGCAGGGAGGTTGATCATCTCCACCTCCTGATTAGGTCGATAGATTTCAACGGTTTGATCTTGGGGATTAATCAACCAACCTAGCCGTAACCCACTTATAAGGTATTCTTGCATTTTTTCTTGAAGCGGTGGTAAACGGTCGCTTTCCGAGCGTAGTTCAATGACAAAATCAGGACACAGGGGCGGAAACTTTTTCTGCTGTTCCTTTGTCAGCTGATCCCAACGTTCAAGTTTGACCCAAGCAGCATCAGGAGAGCGATCGCCGCCATGAGGGAGTTTGAAGACAGTTGAGGAACTGAACACCTTACCCAGTTTTGTCTGACGATTCCATATTCCTAAATCAGTGATGTAGTCTGCTTCTCTTTCCCCACTTTCACCGCCAACAGGTGGCATAATAATCAATTCCCCAGTCGCACTGCGTTCCATTTCAATATCTTTATTCGCCATGCACAATTCATAAAATTGCTCATGGGTCAAATTCTGAACGAGAGGGTCTAAATTTAAGTGAATCGTATTCATTACAATTGACTTCGTTGATTACTTTTTCTTTTATCTTAGACAATGGGAATACACTGAATCGTGAACCTGTCGCCACTAGCTCGATCGCGCAAACCCATTTTATGCACTTGAGGGTTTTTGATATTCATTGACACAGGTAAAGCACGGTAGATTTTTGATCCGATTCTACCGTTTTGGCAGTTTGGCAAGGCTTGTTTTCTAAATAGCAACGACAATGATTAGATTAAGATAGTTCCGTTAGTTGTCGATCAAAACCATAAGAATGACTGAACCCCGTGCTGGTTATACCTTACCTGTTTTTGCTGGTGCCTCTGCGATCGCTGCATTGCAATATTTACAGCAGGAACAACCCTTAGATCAAGTGGAAATTAATCTGGTTACTCCCCCAGAACAAGCAACGATTCCTGTGGAACAAGTGGCGAAGTTGGAAATGGGAAAAGCCCTCGCCATTACCCGCAGTGATCCAGGAGATAATTTAGATTTAACGGCGAATACTCCCATTTGGGCGATTGTGAGTTTAGCCAGTCGCCAACCCGATACAGAACAAGTCACCATTAATGGTGGAGAAGGAGTGGGAAAGCAGCTACAAGCAGACGGAAAAGCTGCCATCTATCGCTATGCAAAACAGATTTTAATGGAGAATTTACAGCCGTTACTCCGAGAGGATCAAAAGGTGACGGTTACGATTATTCTTCCCGAAGGAAAACGTTTAGCGCAACGGACTTCTAATGAAGCGTTTGGAGTGGTGGAAGGGTTATCTTTACTGGGAACAACGGGAATTTCCCAACCCTTAAGCGCACCAGGACAATTAACGGCGTTTCAAGAAGAACTGGCGCAAAAAGCCAAGGAATTTGACACTTTAGTCTTTTGTGTGGGGGAAAATGGCTTAGATTTTGCCCGGAGACAAGGGGTTAACCCGCAGCAACTGGTGAAAACTGCCAATTGGTTGGGACCCCTGTTAGTTGCAGCCGGAGAACAAGGGGTGAAATCGTTGGTTTTATTTGGCTATCATGGCAAGCTGATTAAACTGGCGGGTGGCGTGTTTCATACCCATCATCATCTAGCAGATGCCCGTCTAGAAATTTTAACGGCTTTAGCTGCAAAAGTGGGACTTCCCACAGACATTATCCAACAATTATTAACCAGTGAGACTACAGAAAGCGCACTGCAATATTTAAGAGACCAGGAAAACGGATCGGAATTAGTGGAAAACGTCTATCGCGCGATCGCGCTGACCATCGACCAAAAGGCACAAGAGTACATCCGCAAACACAGCGAAAAAGATGTAACGGTTGGTTCAGTTTTATTTGATCGAGGTAGAAACATAATTACGGTTAGCCCTGTGGTGCGACAAGTTTTGCCTGAATTCAAATAGATCCTAATCATCTAAAAATCAATCTATGGAAGCGCAAGATTGATGAATTAGTCAAAAAGTCAGAAAAAGTGATCGCTTTTCCCTTTCCGCAAGGCTTTCACCGCTTACCCCGCCAAATTCCCCCCCAGAATGAAACAGCCCTGCCTTCAATAAGGGGGGAACGATTCATCAAGTTTTTACATAAGAATTAGAACTGCAATAGTGCGTCGCGCTATAGCATAAAAAACGCTCTAATGTTTGGACTTTCCCTTAAGTGTCAGGGAAAAGAAAGAGTATTAATCATTTCGGATCTCATTGCCTGATTGCTGCCAAAATTACTGATCAGCAAACATTTTTCCTGATTTAAAATTCATGATTTTTACGATTATCTATTTTCTGTGATTTAAATTAAAATTGTTTGTAACAAAAAAATAAGGGAATAAACATTGTTGATGTGCTGTCTCTTGAGATATTAACTTCACACATTGTTTCCCTAGTATAAGCTCTGGAAATCAGTGATATGCTTTACAAAAAGAAAACAAAGTCTTGGAAGAAAATGATTCGAGATTGGAGATCAGAAATCATTTATATTCTACTGTTCATAAGCAGTTTAGCAATTTATTTTAATCTGATCCGTATCCCTCTCTCCCTACAAAATAGTGTCTTTTTGATGCTATCAAAACTCTTCTTGATTATTATCCTTTCTTTAGTGATTTATCTGTTTATAAAACGCCTTCGTTATCATGTAATCCGTTGTGCGACTCGTTCTCCTGATTGTCCCGTTTGTCGTCACCAACTTAGACAATATCATCGCAAAACATATCAGCGTTGGTTGAGTTATTTAATTCCTCTTCGTCGTTATTCCTGTCCTCATTGTTCTTGGACAGGATTAAAAATTTATAAGCCAAAACGTTATGTTTTAAATCGGGGTAGATTAGAAAAGCGGTTCTAAATAAGATTTGCTTTGTTCAAGATAAAAGTTTTCTCGCCCTAAAGCACTACTCATTTGGGCTAGGACAGATTGAAATTAACAAGACAAGTTATGGCTTCCTTTTCCCCTTACCCTTGTCCCTTTCCCCAGGGCATAGCCCACTAACTCATAACCGCAGTCTTTTTCCCATCTCCTTTTCTGACTAGAGAAGCGTTTGTGATATATTGAGGAACGCTATTTAGAGATCAGGGAGGACTCTTGAATGCACCTATTAATCCCTGCTGCGGGACGGGGACAACGGATGGGCAGCGATCGTAATAAGTTATTATTACCGTTACTCGGAAAACCCTTGCTGGCGTGGACGTTATTAGCAGCAGAGTCTTCGACAGAAATTAATTGGATTGGGATTGTCGGTCAACCCTTTGATTTCCCAGACTTTAGAGCCATTTTAGAGGATTTAAACCTAACAACTCCTGTGGTATTCATTGAAGGGGGGAAAACTCGTCAAGAATCCGTTTGTAATGGTTTAGATGCTCTTCCGAAAACAGCCAGTCAAGTGTTAATTCATGATGGGGCGAGATGCTTGGTGACGCGAGAATTATTTGATCGCTGTAGCGAGGCTTTAAACACTTGTCAGGGCTTAATTGCTGCAGTTCCAGTTAAAGATACCATTAAAGTTGTGGATGAACACGGTTTTGTGAAAGATACCCCAGAGCGACGGCAAATGTGGGCAGCGCAAACGCCCCAAGGGTTTCAAGTGGAGTTACTCAAGTCCTGTCATCGTCAGGGAAAAGTTTTGGGGTGGGAAGTCACAGACGATGCAGCGTTGTTTGAACGATGTCAGCTTCCTGTGAAAATTGTAGAAGGAGAAGAGACGAACCTGAAGCTAACGACAAAGTTTGATTTACGGCTTGCTGAATTTATTTTGAGCCAACGTCAGACAGAAGAAGGGTAGGGGAAAATGACCCCCACCTGAAGCCAGATTTAGGCTTTACTCACCGCTTCTTCTTTCGCCAAGAATTTCTCTAACTCAGTCAGCGCATCTGCATCCACTTTGGTCTGCATGGGACAGAATTTCGGTCCACACATGGAACAGAATTCCGCAGTTTTGTAGATATCAGCTGGTAAGGTTTCGTCATGATATTCTTTAGCGCGATCAGGGTCGAGAGAAAGTTCAAATTGACGATTCCAGTCGAAGTTATACCGCGCCTCTGAGAGTTGGTCATCGCGATCGCGCGCTCCTTGACGATGACGTGCCATATCCGCAGCATGAGCAGCAATTTTATAGGCAATCAGCCCTTCACGGACATCCTCAGCATTGGGTAAGCCTAAATGCTCTTTTGGCGTAACATAGCACAGCATAGCAGTTCCATACCAGCCCGCCATCGCGGCCCCAATTGCGGAGGTAATATGGTCGTAACCAGGAGCAATATCAGTAACTAAGGGTCCCAAAACATAGAAGGGCGCTTCACTACACTCTTCCATCTGTTTTTTCACATTGTACTCAATTTGATCCATCGGCACATGACCAGGACCTTCTACCATCACTTGCACATCATGTTCCCATGCGCGACGAGTCAGTTCACCTAAAGTTTTCAACTCCGATAATTGCGCTTCGTCAGTCGCATCATGAGTACAACCTGGACGAAGAGAATCCCCTAAACTGAAAGAGACATCATATTTTTTGAAGATTTCAATGATGTCATCAAAATGAGTATAGAGGGGATTTTGCTTGTGATGATGCAACATCCACTTGGCAATAATTCCGCCACCACGGGAAACAATACCAGTAATCCGATTTTTAACCAGAGGGAGATACTCAATCAGTAATCCCGCGTGAATCGTTTGGTAATCAACCCCTTGCTGGGCGTGTTTTTCAATGACGTGCAGAAAGTCATCAGCAGTCAGGTTTTCAATATTGCCATGAACACTTTCTAAAGTCTGATAAACTGGCACTGTGCCAATGGGAACAGACGAGGCTTGGATAATTGCACTGCGGATTTCATCCAAGTTTCCGCCACCTGTGGATAAATCCATGACAGTATCTGCGCCATACTTGACAGCAAGTCTCAACTTATCCACTTCTTCCTCAATGTTGGAGGAATTGGGAGACGCGCCAAGATTGGCGTTAACTTTACACTTCGATGCAATCCCAATCGCCATCGGTTCGAGGTTGGGATGATTAATATTTGCGGGAATAATCATCCGTCCCCGTGCGACTTCATCTCGAATTAGCTCTGGCGAGAGGTTTTCTCGCTGGGCGACATGGTGCATCTCTTCGGTAATTTTCCCTTGGCGGGCATAGTGCATTTGACTAAGGTTAGTATCCCCTGCACGTTGGGCGATCCATTCACTTCGCATATTGTATTGTTCCTTGAATAACAGCTTCCCTACGTCGGTGCTAGCCGATCTCAGGTTCTCGGGGTGTAATCTCAGCCTGTTTCAGCCCAGGCACCCCCAGCTTATTCGCAAATCCTAGCATATCGAGTCACCGAATCACCGCTACCGTCTCTATCTATTCAATTGCTTTTAAGATCAATCAGAAACAAGCCCCCTTTTGAGAGTTTGAACGGCTAAACCCCTGCTATCCCCTCCCAATGTAACCAGTGATAGATAGAATAGGAAGGAAAAACTGCATATACAAACTGATCCTGAAATGTCTCCAGTTGAAACCTCTACCGAACGCGATCGCGCTCAAGAAGACTATCTCAACGAAATCCCCAACGAAACCGAGATGTCCATCTTTGATCATCTCGAAGAACTGCGCTGGCGTATCTTCTATTCCCTGATTGCAGTGGGTGTGGGAATCATTGGTTGTTTTATCTTTGTGCGTCCGATTGTGGAAGCCTTACAAGTTCCCGCCCAAGGCGTGAAATTTCTGCAACTTGCGCCTGGTGAATACTTCTTCGTTTCCATTAAAGTCGCAGGTTACAGTGGTTTACTGGTCGCAAGCCCCTTTATTGTCTATCAAATTCTATTATTTATTCTTCCTGGCTTAACCCGTGGAGAACGTCGCCTTCTCGTTCCTGTGATGGTTGGCTCAACGGTTCTCTTTGGTGTGGGTTTAGTCTTTGCCTATTATGCCCTAGTTCCGGCAGCGTTGAAGTTCTTTATTAGCTATGGGGAGGATGTCGTTGACCAAATGTGGTCAATTGACAAGTATTTCCGTTTTGTTCTCCTGTTACTGTTTAGTACCGCTTTAGCATTTCAAATTCCCATTATTCAGGTTTTGTTAGGACTTTTACGAATTGTCTCTTCCGAAACCATGATTTCAGGTTGGCGTTATATTGTTCTCGGTTCTGTCGTCTTAGGTGCAGTTTTAACCCCTTCCACTGATCCGATGACCCAATCTCTCCTCGCAGGCGCTGTGCTGGGTTTATACTTCGGTGGGATTGGTGTTGTCAAACTCCTAGGAAGATAATCAGTAGGTTGGGTCGAAGGAAGCGCAACCCAACTCATCAACCGATCTAGAAGTGAGAGTTTAGCAAAATTAATCCACTTAAGTGCCTGGTTCTCTAGGAACAATCTGCATTTTGGGAATTTGCGTAATCCGCTCATAAAGATGTTCTGCAGCGACTGTGTTCGCCTCTGAGGTGAGATGAATCGGGTTAACGAACGCTTGGTTTGGAAAGTCGCTATAGATGGGGTAAAGATTGACGCTAGCGACATTATTGGGAAAGATTTGTTCGAGTTGAGCATTGGCTCTTCTCAGTTCAGTGTAGGCATTCTGGACTTCTTGGATATATTCTTTCCCGAGTTCATTGATAATTTCTTGTTCTTGGCGGGGCAAGTTATCTAAGTTCCGTCCTGTAATTTCTGGTTGTACGGCACTAATCAGAGGAACACCAGCACCAGCAGTGAGGCGTACCATTTGCAGATTATTCTGACGATACCGTTTGACTCGTTCCACTAATTCGCTCGGTTGTTGGGGAAGATAGGAGGCGAGAGGTTGAGTGGGGTTGTGATTGAGGACAAGGGTATTTTTCGTGGTGGGAACGGCTGGTGTTTCCATGTAGGCGGTTGCCAGTTGCACTAAATCACTATTTTGTCCCCAGTGATTCAGGGGTTTCCGCAAATAAGCCCGAAAGTGTTTTGGTGCATTGCTGAGATAGGTTTCAATCAGGGGAATTTCAGCAAAAGATTTGTCGCTGGAGAGCATTAAGTCTTTATAGCCTCCCATGACAATGATTAAGTCAGGGTCATAGGCAAGAATTTTAAGAGCCAGTTGCGCCAGTTGATTCCCAGAGGCATAACCAGGCACCGCAGCGTTAATGACTTGATAGTTTCCTTCCCGTAAACGGGGGGTTTTTTCCAAGAGACGAATCCGATCTGGTTCATAAAAAGGCAACACTTGCGGTTGGTATTGGTTGGGTGCGGTGCGTTGTTGTTCAACTCGCTGATTGAGACGTTGTTCTAGTTTTTGCGCGATCGTATCTTGGTTACTGTTATTGCGATAGCCAAAGGCACTCGCTCCCCCTAAAATAAAGACTCGGATTTCATCGCTGGGTTTATTTTGAGGAATGGAAACGGTTTCTCGCCATCCTTGTTCGTTGATTTGCCAGAATTGACTTTCTTGGTTGGGAAGGAGTTGATATCCGGCAATGGGATGACGTTCTACTTTTAAAAGCCCGCCTTCTGGTAAGCCCTCAATGGGTTGATTATTGGTCAAAAACTTTAATTGGTAGGCTTGAGACAGAGCCGAGTTGTCTTGCTGACTCATCAGACGTGGGGGTTTCCCAGTAAAACTAAAGAAGAGTCGAACACATACTTCTAAGACGATGACCAATAAGGGAATGGAAAGGAGAATCCAGAGGGGAGAGATTCGTTGCTGACGGGGTTGTTTTTTACCAACATACAGTTTTCGACGAGACTTAAACATAGGAGTGCCAAGGAATAAACGGACTTAGGTTTGTGGGAGGTTGGAGGAGGCACTGGGAGAAGACCGAGATTTGAGCAATAAACCCATGTAAACGATAATAATGATCGCGATCGCGCCCCAACCCAAGGGTTCTGGTAACCAGAAGACCACTTCAATCTGATTATTTTCTCCAGGTTGTAAATACCAGATCGTTTCTGTGCCGGTTTGTTTCACAAGAGATTGATTTTCCCCCGCTTCTGGGCTGATCATCTTCATTCCCCAAGGGGTTTGGCAGCGAAACTCTAAATCTAACAGAGAACTCGCTCCCACTAACAACGAATTTTCTCCTTTGATTGTTCCCAACGCAGTTAAATCAATATTGAGCTTGAAATGGGTGCGTTGAAACAGAATGAAGTTATTTTGGTCGGTTGTGAGTTGAGAATCAAGTTGCACTAACTGACTCGGTGCTTGGGTAACGGTGGTGTTTTTCGGATTAAAAAACTGATTAAATTTGGTTTCTAGTTCTTGGGCGTTGGCGAAGGGAATGGTCAGTTCTACCGCTTGCGGTGAGAGACGCTGGGTTTGGCCTCCTAATTGGCGCGATCGCGCTTGCAAACTTCCTAACCAGTCTTCCACATCCGCTTGACTAAAGTTGGTTAATTGTTGACCTAATTCAATATGCTGAACAATTTCACCGCGATGTAATCCGTAAAAGTTAATTCCCACATCGTAGTGAACACAGCCCGAGAGCAACAGAGGGAGTACCAAAAGTAATAAGCGTTTCCAAGCAGAATTGATCATAAGGCAGCAGCGACATATTGATAAAACAGGTTGTTTCTTTGAGAACGGCGATGACCTCAGCGCGGAATTCAGCTTCCCGACAATTTGTCAAGTTAAGTTAAAATCTTGTCTGCACTTTTCACAAGAATTGATCAGGTTTCACCGTTTTCGCTCTTGTAGTTTTTTGTAAACGGCTTTGAGATCGACGTTATGGTAAGACATTGCAACTAAAGTATGATAAAGCAGATCGGCTACTTCTGACGCGATCGCGCTTTCATCATCATCTTTACACGCCATCACCACTTCTGAGGCTTCTTCACCAATTTTCTTGAGAATTTTATTATCCCCCCCTGCCATCAGTTTACAGGTATAGGAATCAGGATTGGGGTGATCGCGACGGTCAGAGATCACTTCATATAGCCCTGATAGCGTATCTGCTGGCGGTGCTGCTTTACTCCCATCCACTTGATGGAAACAGGATCGTTCTCCCGTATGACAAGCAATCTCTCCAACTTGTTCGACCGTAATCAAAAGCGTATCACTATCACAGTCGTAGCGCATTGCCTTCACATTTTGCAAGTGTCCCGAAGTTTCTCCTTTATGCCATAATTCTTGGCGCGATCGACTCCAAAACCAAGTTTCTCCTGTGTCTAAGGTTTTCTGCAAGGAGGTTTCATTCATCCACGCCATCATCAAAACTGTACCATCCAAATAATCTTGGATAATAGCGGGAACTAATCCTTGTTCGTTGTAGCAGATTTGATCAACAGGAATGGCTTGGGAAAAATCAGTCATCGTTGCTAGTTGGGAGTTTTGCAGTGAAATTATAGCATTGACCTGAAAATTATTTCTCAACTGAAGATGCGATAATCCTTAAGGACGTAAATAACAATTGACTTATGGATTTAAAATCATTAATTCGCGATATTCCCGACTTTCCGAAGCCAGGCATTGTTTTTCGCGATATTACGACTTTACTGCGCGATCGCGCGGGACTTCGCTACACTGTAGAAACCTTTGAAAGTAAATTCCGATCCGCAAACCTGATTCCAGATTATGTGATTGGTATTGAATCCCGAGGCTTTTTATTTGGTCCGACTCTCGCCTATCAATTTGGGGCGGGTTTTGTTCCCGTGCGTAAACCTGGAAAACTTCCTGCTGCGGTGCATAGTATTGAATATGATTTAGAATATGGTACAGATAAGCTAGAAATGCACCAAGATGCCCTCCCTGCGAACTCGAAAGTGATTATTGTTGATGATTTAATTGCCACAGGGGGAACAGCCAAAGCAACAGCAGACTTGATCGACAAAATTGGCTGCGAACTCCTCGGCTTCGGATTTGTTATTGAACTGAAAGGCTTAGAGGGGCGGAAAAAACTTCCTGAAGTTCCACTGATTACACTAGTTGACTATTAGTTTTGAAAAGGGGGAAAGGAACAAAAAACCAATTCTTCCCCTTTTCTGAGCTAATTTCGTTTCTGAACTGGTCACTATCAAATTCCCGTTCCGTGGAGAAATTCTTGAATCTCGCGATCTTCAATTCGACATTGAGGAGATTTTTCTTGGGAATCTGTTGCAGAGACGACAGAAGCAGTCCAAGTTTGTTGACGTTGCAAGGTTTGGACTTCCTGTTCTAGGGATTCAATGCGATCCACTAACGCCCGAATCACATTCGCTTCTGAGTCAGGGAGACTACCGTGTTCTAATGGGTCAACACGAGTTCCCGAACGATAAACGACGCGACCTGGTACGCCAACAACGGTGCAGTTGGAAGGGACATCACGTAGCACAACTGATCCTGCTCCGATGCGAACATTGTTCCCAATCTGAAGATTACCGAGAACTTTTGCACCCGCACCAACTACCACATTTTCGCCAAGGGTAGGATGACGCTTACCACTTTCTTTTCCTGTCCCCCCAAGGGTTACGCCTTGATAAATCAGCGCATAATCACCAATAATCGTTGTTTCCCCAATCACGACTCCCATTCCGTGGTCGATGAATACCCCCTTTCCCATTTGTGCACCGGGGTGAATTTCAATTCCTGTAATAAAACGAGATAATTGGGAAATGAGACGTGGAATTAAAGGTAGCCCGATGCGATAAAGCCAATGGGCAAACCGATGAGATAAGATGGCTTGTAAACCTGGGTAACAAGTGATAACTTCTAGCCAGTTGCGAGCAGCAGGATCGCGCTCGAAGATAATCCGAAAGTCTGCGGTGAGCGTAGATAGCACAGGTCTTCCTAAAATTTCGGTCTAATAGATCACTAAATATTCTATCGTTTCTTGTTCTATGTGAAAATCTTTCTTTTGTTTGAATGTTGTCAGTGTCATGCGTTCGTTGTTCTTCGAGACTTAACTCTAACTTTTACACTCGAACTCAATCAGAAATATATCCCTTATGTTTAAAATACTGACGTTCTTCTTAGGTCTAGTCTTGCTGAGTTATTACATGACTAATACTGTAATTTTCTTCCCTTTAGACTTATTTAGAGGTCTGAATGATGCTTTTGGTTACATCGTACTGACTTTTGGTATTGGGTTAACCATTTGGCTAATGGGAGATTAATCTCTGTTGAAACGGAGAGGGAGGGATTCGAACCCTCGAGGAGGCGTGAACCCCCTAACGCCTTAGCAGGGCGCCGCTTTCAACCACTCAGCCACCTCTCCAAGGTCTTCTCTTACAATTAGACAGACAATTTCTAATTGTAGCGGTTTAGTTTCTCCTTGTCAAAGAAATCAAGATTTAATTTTGTGAGCAGTGCGTAAAATTTGCCCCGCAAGGATTGCAGCACCGAAGCCATTATCAATATTAACAACGCCAATCCCCGCAGCACAAGAGTTTAACATGGTCAGTAACGGCGCGATCCCTTCAAAACTTGCGCCATAGCCAATGCTGGTGGGAACTGCAATCACTGGACAATCCACCATTCCCGCGACCACACTGGGGAGTGCGCCCTCCATTCCGGCGACCACAATCAGAACATTCACTTGACTTAAAAGTTCGCGATGACTGAGTAAGCGGTGAATTCCAGCGACACCCACATCCCACAAACGATTGACATTAAAGCCACACAATTCGGCGGTGAGGGCTGCTTCTTCGGCGACGGGAATATCCGCAGTTCCTGCGGTTAAAACGCCAATCTTTCCCGCTTGCGGGGGGGGAGAAGCGGTTTCAAGGACACAAATGCGAGGGAGGGGATGGTATTTGACCTCTCGGATCTGGCTTTTGATTTGACGAAACACGGGGGGATCAACCCGAGTTGCCATAATAACAGAAGCGGGATAATTCTCAGCGAAATGATTCGTTTGATCCCGCATCTTTATCATAATTTGTGCAATTTGATCTGGCGTTTTCCCTGGCCCCCAAATCACTTCTGGAAATCCTGTTCTTAACGCCCGATGATGATCCACTTTTGCAAAATCAGCAATGGGTTCAAAAGCCAGATGTTTCAGTTTTTCTTGTGCCGTTTCTGGGGAAATTTCCCCTCTAGCGACAGCATTTAAAAGCGTATTTAAGGCTTGCGCTTCCATTAATTATTCCTGACTAATTCTTAACTCTTCAATATTCCAGAATGTTCCGCCGAGTGCAGAATATTCGACTCCTTCAACGCGATCGCGCACCGCAGCTAAAGATAGAGGATTCACTAAATAAATATAGGGTAAATGTTCCTGTACAATATCTTGGGCTTCTGCGTAAAGTGCTTTTCGTTTGCTTTCATCTAACTCTCTCGATGCTTCAATATAAAGGGCTTCAATCTCTTTTTCCCATTGTCTCACTTTTCGATTTTCCACAGGTGTTGTTCCCTGTCGCGCGGATTGATTAAAGGTATGTAAATTGCCATCCGTTCGCCATAAATTAATCCCAAAATGGGGTTCATTCCCTCCTGTAAATCCTAATAAATGACATTCCCAATCGAGAGAATTAGAAAGTTTATCCACTAAGACATTAAACTGAATCGGTGTAAAATCAACCGTAATTCCGATTTTAGCTAAATCTTGTTTGATTTGGGCTCCCATTGCTTCCCTGCTTTTATTCCCTGCATTAGTAATTAATGTAAAGCGAACTTGGTTTCCATCCTCGTCTAATAAGTTTCCTTCGTTATTATATTGGAAGCCAGCATCTAAGAGTAATTGTTTTGCTTTTTCTGGATCGTAACCATAGCTTTTAACATCTTCCTCGTAATAAGGAGATTGTACCGAAATCGGTGAATTTTGCAGTTCCCCTAACCCCCGAAATAAATTATTAATCATCTGTTGGCGATTGATTCCATAGGCGACTGCTTTTCTAAATTCCAGACTATTAAACCAACGAGACTTAATGGGATCAACTAAGGGTTCACCGTTGCGAGTTCCCGTATTTAAGTTAAACCCAATAAAGGTCGTTCCGTATTGAGGACCGCCATTATAAATCGTAAAGTTTCCTCGGTCTTCTTCTTGTTTCAATAAAGAAAAATAGTCAGGAGTGACCCCAATAGAATCTAATCCACCTGATCGAAATTGTAATAAAGCCGTATCTTGATTTTCTACAATCTGCCAAATTACACGATCAATATAAGGTAATTGATTTCCTTGTTCATCTTTTTCCCAATAAAAGGGATTTTTCTCAAAGATAACGCGCTCACTGGTGGAATATCCAGCTAACTGATAACGACCATTGACGACAATATCTTGAGGCGGAGTATCTACGCCCCATTTTGATAAGAAAAGCGGTGTTCCCTCTGCATCTGTTTTTTGTACCGAGTCAATCAAAGCGTGTTTCGGCATAATTGAAATACTGGTACTTTGTAAGAACGGCGCGAACGGTTCAGGAACAGTAAATTTAACCGTTTGACGATCTACTTTTTCCACCGTAGGAAATTCACCACTCTCGCCAATTCTTAAGCTATCTCTTGTATTATTGGGAATTTTAGGATTAAGAATTAAGTCATTATAAGTAAAGACCACATCATCTGCTGTTAACGGTTCACCATCTGACCATTTTAAGTTTTCTTTGAGTCTAAAAGTAATTTCTTTTTTATTCTCAGAAATTTCCCAAGATTTCGCCAAAGCAGGCTTGATTTCTCCTGTCAGTGGGTTTTGTTCAACTAAGCCTTCATAGGTTAAACCAAAAACATTCGGTGACTCTTGAGAGAGAACCGCATTAAACGTTTTTGGATCACTTAAAATAGATTGAACAACTTGCGGAACATCGGCTGCAGTGCTTTCAATAATTGCAGGGTTACAGGCGGTCAGTAAGCTAGCAAGAAAAGCAAAAACAAGAGAAATGAGAAAACGAGTTTGATGTTTCAAGAACATTTTTGATTTCCTATTTAATCAGAATTGGTCTTCCTAGAAATAATGGCGCGATCAATCATTTTGCCATCTTTATTAATCCCACGGATTGCCATTTGGTCCGCATAGACATCATAACTAGCAAAACTCAGTTGACTGGTAGCATAATCTGTCCAATCTGATTCTCCCACAGGACGTAATTTTGCCCCTGCACCACAGGTTAAATAAGTTGTGCCATTAATGGGTTGGGTTCGTTCATAATGATGTTCGTGACCATTAATATAAAGTTGAACATTATAGTGTTTAAATAATGGAGTCAGTTGCGACACTAAACGCTGATTTGTCCCATAAACCCCAGAAGAATAAATATTATGATGTCCAAAGACAATTTTCCAAGGTGCGCTAGACTGACTTAGCTGTTCATCTAACCATTCCAGTTGCTGATCCCAGTCTGCATTGCGATTGGTATCTAAGGCAAAAAATTGGACAATTGAGCGCTTGAAAGTGTAGTATCTATCCTGCATATTAAAATAAGGATATTCCAATTGTTGCGTCCCATTTTTGGTGCGAATATCATGATTCCCTAAACAGGCATAAAATTTAACCCCTTGTTGTAAAAGAGGCTGATACGGACGCTCAAAAACGGTTTGTATTTTCTCCATTTCGCCATTATTATAGATATTATCTCCGGCTAAAATAGCAAGGGGGAACGGAGAACGACGATAAAATTTTGTCATTGCTTTTGCCACTGCATATTGTCCATTATTCCCTGTTCCCGTATCAGCCAGGGAGACAAAACGTAACCTCGGTTCGCCTTCGGGAAGACTTAATTCAGGATTACCCAATAAATCTGCACTTCCTTGGGCGTTCGCTTGATCGAAGCTAGAAAGTTGAGTGGCGATGATCCCACCAATACCAGTTATTCCCAACAGGGTAAGCAGTTCACGTCGTTTCATAAGTGAGTTTGTTGGTTTGCTGTTTCGATTTTAATGCAGAGAAAGGCTTGTCGAGAGAGTAGAGAAGGTTTAACTTTAAAAAGTAAACAGAGCAGCAGTGGCTAATTAAGAACAAATAACCACGAACGAAAATATGGATATTATTCCAGCAATTGATTTATTAGAGGGAAAATGTGTTCGTCTCTATCAGGGCGATTATAATCAAGTGGAGGTCTTCAGCGATCGCGCTGTAGAAATGGCAAAGCAGTGGGAGGAACAAGGGGCAACTCGTTTGCATCTAGTGGATTTAGATGGGGCAAAAGCGGGAAAACCGATGAATCAAAGCACCATTGCTGAAATTGTAGAAACGGTTTCTGTTCCTGTGCAAGTCGGGGGAGGATTGCGCGATCGCGCGAGTATTGCTGAACTGTTATCATTAGGGGTAAGTAATGCCATTGTAGGAACCATTGCCGTTGAACAACCCGAACTCGTACAAGCCCTCTGTCAAGAATTTCCCCAACAGATCACCATTGGCATTGATGCCCGTAACGGAAAAGTAGCAACCCGTGGCTGGTTAGAGACTTCAGAAATCAGGGCGAAAGACTTAGCGCAACAAATGGCAAATCAGGGCGCAGCAGCGATTATCTACACAGATATTCACCGCGATGGAACGCTAACAGGTCCGAATTTAGAAGCATTGCGAGATTTAGCGGAAAATGTGTCGATTCCTGTGATTGCTTCAGGAGGAATGAGTTCAATTACAGATTTACTCAGTTTACTCTCACTTGAACCCATTGGCGTAACCGGTGCAATTTTAGGACGCGCCCTTTATGCGAATAAAATTGATTTGAGAGAAGCGGTACAAGCGGTTGGAAATGGGCGGTTACAAGATGTTCCTCCAAATGGCGATTTTCCCACATTTGCTTAATGCTTTTTTCCCTTATAGCAATATGATCTCATTTGTAAAAACTAGCTCAACATTACGATCCCCCCCACCCCCTTACCTAACGGGGGAATTAAAGGGGGATTGCTGGGGGGTATAACTGATTTAGGATTGCTATAGTTTGAGAAGGGAGTAAATGGCTTAAAAAATTCCTTCATAAATGTCAGCGAGGGTGATTTTAGTTCCCAGTGATTCTAATGGGATTTCTTCTGTCAATTCTTCCAAAATCTGTAAATTCCATTGCTTCTCATTTCCTCGTTGATAAAGCATCACCAAACATTTTTTCTGATCCACTAATACATAGTCTTGAAGCATTTCTAAACTGCGATAAAAACCAAATTTTCGCCCTTGATCATAATCTCGTGTTGACTCAGATAAAACTTCAATAATCACCACAGGATTGGTTACAGTCGTTTGAGTATTTTCATAATAAATGGGGTCACCGTCAAGAATCATTAAATCAGGATAAGTGAAAACCTCGCTGGCTGGAATCCATAAACGCACATTTTCCATGTAAACAGGTGCATTTTTGCCTTTCAGTCCTAACCTTAAAGTAATATAAATATTACCTGTAATCAAATTATGTCGAGTTGTTCCTCCAGCCATGGGGATAATTTCTCCATTAATAAATTCGTGGCGAATCTGAGCGTCTGATTCCCACTCTAAATATTCTTGGGGGGTATAAACGTTTTGCGTTAATTGAGTCACCATAATTGCATCTCAAATTCTTCACTATTTCTACAGATGATCGGAATTAAGGAATGCGTTCTCTAATTCTTACCAAGCAACTCAGTAGATGTTATGCTTCCCACAGTATATCCCTACCTTTATAAGTCATTACTGACCACTGCTACTGCTGTTCTAGATAACAAAGAACCAAGAACCAAGAACCAAGAACCAAGAACAAAAATTAAGAATGTACTTGACTAATCCGATCATTACTATATACTATGCTAATTGATTTTTGGTTAAAAACCAGTGGCACTTGGATTAATATCTTAACCGTTATTATTGGAACTATTATCGGACTTTCTCTAAAACAAAAACTTCCAGCAAAAATTAAGACCATTATTCCCCAAGGAATTGGTTTACTAACCCTTTGGTTAGGGTTTTCGATGGCGGGAGAACTGTCTCAAGTTCAAGTGGGAAACTTTCCAGGAGTGATTGTAGGGTTAATGTCTATTATTATTGGTGGTGCGTTAGGGGAATGGTGGTGTATTGAAGAAAGATTAAATGGAATTGGGGATTGGTTAAAATATCAGTTTCGTTCTTCGGGACAGTTTACAGAAGGATTTGTTGCAACCAGTATTTTATTTTGTGTGGGACCCGTTGCCTTAGTGGGAAGTATTAATAATGGTTTATTAGGGGATAATACATTATTGCTTTTGAAAGCAATTATGGATGGAATTTCTTCGATTCCTTTTGCGAGTCGCTATGGAATTGGGGTTGGTTTTTCGGTACTCGTGATTTTAGTGTATCAAGGGGGAATTTCGTTACTCGCTGGATTATTCGCTGCTAATTTAGATAATCCAGCGAATCATCCTTTAATTTTATTAATTACGGGAATTGGGGGATTAATGATTCTCGGAATTGGCTTAAATTTATTGGAAATTGCAAAAGTGAGAGTGGCTGCTTTTTTGCCTGCTTTATTGATTGCACCTCTTTTTTACGGGTTACTTCAATTATTATCTTACAAGTAGAAGTTTTAGAGAGAAGATTTATTAAAGATTTCTATAAATATCGCTGCGATGATCTGTCGATCTAGTTTAATCGCGTATAGAGACATTTGCGGTCTCTAAACTATCGAAAAAATCATCATAATCAACATAATTATCATCTTCAACCGTGTCTAAACGGAAATCTCCTTCTTTGATATCAATCTGATCTTCAGCATCTTCAATTAATTTCAAAAAAAGCTGATAGTCTTGCTCAGAGATTAAATATAAAGAGTTTTGGTCTGAACGTTGGATCAGGGTTGGCTCAGAATCAGGTTTAATTTCTTCTAAAAGTTCTACTAACTTTTCTCTAATTTGTTCTGAAGCAAGATTAATCATAGTTTTTGCTATTCCTACTTTCCGACTACATGAGAGACCGTAGGGTGGGCAATGCCCACCCTACAAAGTGTAACTTGATGGACGAGTATTATTAGCCAGATCTGCTATAGCAGCTTTAATCTGTTGTACTTTATCTGATGGAATTGAGCGCAAATCTTTTTTAATTTGTCGAGCTAGTTTCTATCAAGTTTGGGGGATCGGTTATAATCCGTGTTGGGTTTCGCTATCCTCTACCCAACCTACCTTTGATCTGGGTTTGATCTCTTATCAATTGATACAAATTAGATAACCACAAAGACCGTGGGGTGGGCATTGCCCACCCTACAAAGTGTAACTGTTGTACTTTATCTGATGGAATTGAGCGCAAATCTTTTTAATGTGTCGAGCTAGTTTATGTCAAGTTTGGGGGATCGGTTATAATCCGTGTTGGGTTTCGCTATCCTCTACCCAACCTACCTTTGATCTGGGTTTGATCTCTTATCAAGAGATACAAATTAAATAACCACAAAGACACGAAGAACATAAAGAGTTTTTTTAAAGAGGAAACCGAATTTTTATGCAAAAACCAAATATTAAACTGATTCAAAACTCAAAAGGAAGTAATCAGGCTTTAGTCTATTGTAATGGATATACTATGAAACATAATAATAACTCTCAGCTTTGGTGTCACTACCTCAGAAAAGCTCATTGGAATGGTACAATTTATCAACTTTGGTGGGATAGTGGGAGTTCGTTGGGAAGAAAATATGCAATGTCTCCTTTAGGAAATATTCCCATGTTCAATGAAGTGGCTCATGCTTATCCTCATTGGAAAATGGTTGTTAAGCGAGCTAAAATTGAACGTTAATCTTATCTGCTCTGTCTCCCACCTCAATCCATCATTTCAACCTTGACAGAACACTAAGTAATAATCCGAGGAAGACGATGTTTAAAACCACATAAAATTTCCCAAGAAATAGTCCCTAACGCTTGCGCCCAATCATCGGCTGTAATTGTTTGGTTTCTTTCTTCTCCAATTAATGTTACTAGATCTCCAGCTTGAACGTTTTCGCAATCGGTTACATCTAGCATTAATTGATCCATGGTAATTGCGCCAATTTGAGAGACTTTTTTTCCTTTTAAAAGCACTTGTAAACGGTTAGAAAGATTACGGGGAACCCCATCGGCATAACCAATTCCCACAACCGCAATGCGACAGGGGCGATCTGTGACAAATTGATGTCCGTAGCTGACTCCAGCACCTGCAGGAAGGTCTTTAATTTGGGTAATCCGAGCTTTTACTTGTAAAGCGGGTTTGAGCGGGGTAATTCCCGCTAATTCGGGAGAAGGAGACAAGCCATAAAGGGCTAAACCGACACGGACTAAATCATAATGAAAATTAGCATCTCGTAGGGTTGCAGCGGAGTTGGCGAGATGGAGACAGGGAGGGGTGAAGTTAATGGTTTTCAGTTGCGCGATCGCGCTATCAAATCGGTTTTGCTGCAACCGCATGAAGGTATCGTCTTTTTCATCGGCTGTGGCTAAATGAGAATAAACACTTTTAATTTCTAATTCTGGATACGCTTGAATCTCAGAGACAAAAGCAACTGCATCTTCCCACAACACCCCTAGACGAGACATTCCTGTATCTAACTTTAAATGGACGGGTAAGGTTTTTCCCATCTCCCGTAAGGTTTCCGCGAAAAAACGCCCTTGTTGCGGGGAACACAAGGTCGGTTCTAAATACCAACGACTGAGGGCTTGAATCTCTTCTACCGTATTAATCGCCCCTAAAACAAGAATCGGTGCTGTAATTTCGGCAAGACGGAGATCAATTCCTTCTTGTAAGGTTGCCACGGCAAACGCATCACCCCCTGCTGCAATCACGGTTTTTGCCACTTTTACCGCACCATGACCATACGCATCTGCTTTCACCACCGCCATCAAGCGGGTGTCTGGGGATAACAATTGTTTGATCGCTTTCACATTATGGGATAAGGCATTTTCATTAATTTCGACCCATGCGCGATCGGTGTTTAAGGATGACTGAGAGTACACCTCAACACCATTTTGACTTAAGACCATGAATCACTCCTCACTCACCAAACCGACAATCCAATATTGTTATAACTTTACCAACTTCACGGCATAACAACTTGTTCTTGAGACAATCTTGCTAACACAGCCTTCTCATAAAAGGAAAGAGTGAACAGTTTCAGTATTTCTAGATACTGGTTAAAGTTTCTTGCATATTTAATTTTCAATGAGTTTCTCTACTAATCTATAGACTCCAGTACCTGTTTGAGTTGGAAGTTCATTAATATCTAACTTTTTTGCATGATTGATTGCGTCTTGAATGTGGGGTTTTAACTTACTCACGTCATAATTGCCTTTATCATATTCTTTTTCCAATAACTTAGTTAACTCTTTTTCACACAATTTAGTCTGAGGAGGTGTTTTAGGAGTTTCCTGATGTAGAAGGAGCCAGAGTTCAAAGGAAGGATTGCTAATTGCACAAAAATAGTTTTCTCTTTTATTACACTGATCAATAATTTCTTGAAGTTGTTCCTTAGTATGCCCATCTGGATGAATTGCATCATGATCTATAACAACCCACAACTCATCTCCTAACTTCGGATCAAGATTCTTTTTATTTGCTTCATTTTGAAGACGTTTCAGAACAGCTTGTGGAGAAGAATCCCCTTTTTTTGTTCGTAGTATTTTGATTTGAACATTTTTTCTATATTCTGGATTTTTAAAGATGTTGAAATATATCTCTTCTGTTTTCTCACCTTCTGTTGCAATTAGGTAAACTTTATTTATTTTTCGTTTTTTAGATTTTCTTGTAAAAGGTCTTTGTTGCTTAGCCATTTAACTTTAATAACTGACTATCACTTAAGATTATTTCTTAACTGGTAATTGTAAAGCACGAATGTTTCCTAAGAAAGGAATTGCTCCATATCTTCCGTAAAGATAATCTTTCCGTATATTTTTACTTTGAGAAGGTTGGAAATCATATAAAGAGTAAAGGTCTGTTGAACCTGTTTCTGGCTTTTTCTCTACAAACCAAATTTCGTCTCGACGTAATAAATCTAAGTCAAGAATGCTAGTTTGATGAGTTGTAACAATTAGTTGACTAGGACGAGTTGAATTAATTTCATCAAGATGCAGTTCAACTATCATACGAGAGAGTTGAGGATGTAAACTACGATCAAACTCATCGACGATAAAAACACGTTCGTCATCTTCTCCTGATAATAACAATTCATATAAAATAGGAGATAAATCTATTAATCTCTGAGTTCCATCAGATTCTTCGTAAAACTCAAATGATACTTTTTCTCTTTGATTAGAAATGGTGTGAATAGGTACTAGTTTTAGAATATGAATTTGCTCATCTTTTTTGATTGCTGCAAATCTAAATTTTGGTGCTTTTACAAAAAAACCATCTGCATCTGATAATCTTTCTTTAATTAATTCTTCTGCATCTTCAGGAAAATCATTGGAATCATCAAGACTAATTTCTTCAGTTTCGATTGATGTAATACCAGTATCAGCATCGCGTAAAATTTTACCAAGAAAATCTTGAAATGTCTCATGCTGATCCATTTGAAGTTCTACAGGAATATATGGTTCCATTGGCTCAATAATAGTAAGAACTCTACGAAACCACTCATAAGCAGGTTGAAAATAACTAATGTTTTGTTCAATACTTTGATTTAGAAAAAGTTGATTTGGTAGTGTTCCTTCTCCGAAGACTTCAAGCAGTAGTTGTGCTTTTTTATCAAGTTTTTTAAAGAATGAACCAAAGTTTAACTTTGCTTTACCATTAGAATCTGTAGTGCGCTCAAATAATTGATGTTCTGAATGACGTGTAAAGTTAATTAACCATTCTTTATAAATAAAGCGTGAGTCAAGTTCAAATCCATACTCATACATTTGCTTTCCTACTTTAAATTCAATTGCAAATTTAGCAGGAAAGTTAAGACAATCTTGGCTTAAACGAAAACGTTGAATAGGAATCATCGCTTTTGGTTTGACTCCTTCTAAAACCATATCTTGAGCAAATTTAATAACTTTTACTAAGTTCGATTTTCCCCCAGCATTCGCCCCATATATGGTAGCAAAGCGATTTAATCTAATATCATTCTTCTTTTTCTTTGGAAAAATATGATGAGCATGATTCCTTTCTGGCGAGGGAATCATACTAAATTCTATTTCCTCTTTGAATGAATATAAATTTTCTGCGCGAAAGCGAATTAACATAATTGGTGAATTATTAAATCAAAAGCCTTTCTTAAATGCAGAGGTATGGCATGGCTAATTAACTTAATTCTGTCACAACTCTTTCTTTAAGTAAAACTTGTTCGGTGAGTAAATCTTCAACGGTAATACGTAACGATCGCTGCTGATCGACCCAAAATTGAATTTTAACGCGATCGCGCCCTGGACTTCCCGCAGGATTTAGATTCGCGATCGTTTTTGCATCTTCATTTAAGGGAATGACACTGGTTTCCGAATCCTCTAACGTACGAGTCACCAGACGATTCCCATCAAAATAAACTTCCGTCCGCCCGCTATTTTCTGACCCCAATTCCCCGATAATCAGTTCAATACTGGGTTGATTTTCCACGGAAGCCCCCAACGTTAATTCTATAGGGGTTGTCATGGGATAGGGTTGTCCCGCTTTAATAATCGGATGCCAACTGTGTTTATTTTCCCGATAATTCCAGTAGCGCACGCCGTAGCTGTGATAGAGAAAATCTTGCAGTTGAAAACCTTGGGCTAATTGTAACGCGCCTGACGCGATCGCGCTGAAGGGACGGTCACATTTAATTTTACTGGGGTCAAAATACTGTTCTAACCATTGTTGCAATGCAGGAATTTGCACAGTTCCCCCCACCAGCAACACAGACTGAATTTCCTCGGTTTCAATCCCATTGCGTCGCCCTTGTTGCAACACTTGGGTCATCAAATCATCCAGTTGCTCAAAAAACTGATTCTCCCGTAAAATTTCCTCAAAGCGATCGCGCTCTAATTTTAATTCCAGGGTGTCTAAGGTCGTCTCATCAAAATAGACTTCTTCCGCTGCTTCTTGCGACGATAACTGCACCTTCAATCGTTCCGCCAACCGTGTGATTAACGCTGACTTTTCAATTCCTTGGGTTTTTGCAAAATAATCCACCAACCAATCATCAATATCGCCACCGCCTAAGTTCGCCCCCGCTTTCCCATACACTCGCGCGGTTTTCACCTTCTGAGAAGACGTTTCCCCTAGTAGCTTTTCTCCCCACTTCAAAATAAAGCCCAAAGGCTGTTTCCCTTCTTCTCCGAGATTAAGTTGAACCAAGGAAAAATCAACGGTTCCGCCACCAAAATCAATGACCAATAAAACATCATCTTGCGTCGTTCCATAGCCTAACGCTGCTGCGGTTGGTTCATCCAGCAAGCGCACTTGTTGGGCGTTGAGATGGGTACAAACTTGCGTTAACCAGTTGCGATAGGCTTCAAAACTATCCACGGGAACCGTTAACACCAGTGACTCGATTTCTGTGTTAGCTTCTTGTTGTAGCTGTTGGGTTAAACCTTCTAAAAACCACTCCCCCGCCTGTTCAAAATCAACCGTTTTTCCATCTAACTCAGGGAGAAACCCTTGAACGGGTGCTGCAATTCCCCGCTTAAAGCCTCGAAAGAAACGGGGATCGGATTTGATATCGAGAGCGCGATCGCGCACCGCTTGACCGACCACAACTTGTTCTTGGCTTGCATCTTCCACATACAGCAAACTCGGAATCAACGGCGGATTATGCGGTAACTGTTGAGAAATTCCTGAAAGGGGAACCACTTCTGCTTGTTCTGTCGTTGCATTCCAACGAGTAATCACCGTGTTACTCGTTCCAAAATCAATCGCGTAGTTTGCGCTTTCCGTCATTGTCCGAGCAGTTTTACGTTTGCCAAGGCTACCAAACTATAAGCCTAACACAGTTCAAAAAACTTTAGGGCAGGCAATGCCCACCCTAAACCGTCTGTTATTTTCTCTGAGAGGTGATCGTATTAGTCTTCATCATCAACCACATCAGAAAACTCCTCATCAGATAGTTGATAATTGCGTGCTGTTTGGTCATCGACCAGACCACCATTACTATTACTTTGAGTCTCCGGCACATCAGACTGGAAAATCATATTTTGAGCCGGATTCGGTTCTTCCTCAATCACAGAGCGTCCTAAGGATTCCTCATGGACACTAAAGCCTGTTCCTGCAGGAATCAACCGTCCAATAATCACATTTTCTTTCAAGCCTCGCAGCCAATCAGACTTCCCTTCAATCGCAGCCTCAGTTAAAACACGGGTGGTTTCTTGGAAACTTGCTGCACTAATGAAGCTATCTGTATTCAGGGAGGCTTTAGTGATTCCTAAGAGATTCGGTTTGTACTCCACAGGTGCGCCCCCAATGATATACATGGTTTCATTATCCTTATGGACTTCCCGCAAATCAGCAAGTTCTCCTGGTAAGCGAATCGTATCACCACCATCTTCGACTTTTACTTTCGAGGTCATCTGACGGACAATGACTTCAATATGCTTATCAGAAATATCAATTCCTTGTGACTGATAAACCCCTTGTACTTCATCCACAAGGAACTGTTGTACTTTTTGCAAACTGAGTAAGGCAGCTTCGTACATTCCTTTTTCTTCCAGATAGTAATCAAAGAAGACTTCTAGAATCTCATGAGGATTCGCTGGGCCATCGGTGAGGGGGGTTCCCACATCCACCCATTGTCCATCGGTGACGAGCATATTTTGTCCCGTACTAATGGGATAATCGCTAATCACCCCATCCGCTTCAATGATTTTCACATCCACGGTTTCATCATCTTTGTATTCCACTTGCGCTGTCCCCGAACGACGGGCTAGAACGCAGGCTTCTCGGGGTTTTCGTGCTTCTAAGAGTTCTTCAATCCGTGGTAACCCTTGCACAATATCCCCTGTTTTCGACCGTTCGTAAATCAAAAGGACAAGGTTATCACCCCGTTGGACAAGACTGCCATTTTCCACATGGAGTACCGCACCGTTAGACACACGATAGGGGCGAGCATTCCGTAAAACAATGGCCTCATCTCTGACCGCAATGACTTTACCCGATTCAGGAGCGACCACATCTCCAGCAAGAGGATGATTAGCAACCACTAAATCCCCTTCCTCCACTTGCGGGGCTTCCGTAATCGGAATTGTGGTTTTGTCTGCTTCTCGCACCACTAGAATCCGACGAATGGCTTCTGCACCTTCCCGAATCCCACGAACTTCTCCTGCTTCTCGGCACTGAATTTCTGTGCGAGCAACAACTTCACCCGAGGGAATTTCTTGTCCATCTTCCACTAAAATCCGTGTTTGCGGACTACCACTGAAAGCATCTCCCTCATTTTCCCGACGAATGGCAAGAGATTCTAAGATCACCATTTGCAAAACATAGGTCTCTTCTTCCTCTTCCCGTTCCAGTAATTCAATATCGACACTAATCGGTAAAGTGTCTTTATTCTCGGTTGTGTCTTCATCCTCAATGTTCAGCACCAGTTGAGTCCGCATCAATTCCAAGCCATTGACCGACTTCACCCGTTCCCCATCTTTATAGAACAGACGCTGGGAGGCTCGGAGTTCAATTTGTACATCTCCCGACTCATTAATCGAAGTTTGGGAAGGAATATCCGGTTGATCAGGAATGGTATATTCAACCACGGGACGCTGGAGAATTGCATTTCCTTCTGGCGTTTCTACATATTGCACATAACGTAACTCATCCGCCGTTAAGCCAGGGATAATTTCTTCTCCTGGGTGTACCAACTGCTCATTGCCACAGGTGGGTTCTTGATCGCTGAGATGAATCTCTCCCGATTTGATGACAATTTCTCGTAAGATGTCATTTTTCTGCACCACTTCTACAACACCGGAAGATTGACAGTACATATTTTCGACAATCTCAGCACCCGCTTCGACATATTCCCCATCTTCCACACGGAGCAAGCCAATGTCTTTATTAATTTCATGGCATTCTTCCGGAATCCAGAGTAGCGTTCCGCCTTGGGTCACTTCATAACCATTTTTCGCTTTACCCCGTTTTTCCACTTCAACACCCGCATATTTGACAATACCACCTGTTTCCGTGTGATAGGTATCATCCATTAATTCCGCGATGACTTCCCCATGTCGGACTTTGCTACCAGGAGTGGTTTTAAGGGCAAAGCGCTGGTTATTTGCAGAATGAATCACATACTGTTCACCACTACCAATGCTGGAACGACGAATTTGGGCTTGATCCAGTTGGACAGAAGCGGTGATGATTTCAATTTCTCGTTTGCCAGTACCCAGACGAACCACGCCTCCTTTACTGGTGACGAGTTTTGTTTCCGCAAGGATATCTCCTGGTTGCACTTGAGAACCGTTTTTGACCACTGGTTCTGCACCTGGCAATAAGTTATACACTTCTCCCGACAGGACCCAGAGTAAGCCACCTCGTTGCGCGGTTCGAGTCATGTTCCCCTGACGGTCGGTTTTTTCCTCAGGAATCAAGTCTTGGAATTCAACTTCCCCTGCTAAGTCCGAAGAAACGTCTTTGGTTGCTTTTTCGGTCGAGCGTTTTTTGGGCGTGGCCACTTCTACAATCAGTTGTCCCGCTTGTACCGTTTCGCCATTATTGACCATAAGCAGAGAACCAGGAGTGACAGGAATTGTTTGTTCGTCTCCCTCTGCTAACTTCACAGAGATTTCCCCAGAAACTTCCACTTGTTCGCGCTCTTCACCGTGACGAGTCCGCACTTTGCGAGTCCGTAGTTTTTTAGGAATAACCACTGTTCCTTCCCCTGGAGAGGTAACTTGTTGGGCAATATCGCCCGTGAAAACCCCTCCCGTGTGGAACGTCCGCATGGTTAACTGCGTTCCAGGTTCACCAATGGATTGTGCTGCAATAATCCCCACAGCTTCCCCTTTATCCACGGGACGACCATGAGCCAAACTCCAGCCATAGCAACACTGACAAACCGATCGCGCTGCTTCACAGGTCAAGGGAGAGCGCACTTTCACTTCTTTAACTGCTGCTGCAATTTTTTCTGCTAACGGCTCATCAATGTGTCTTGCTGTCGTTTTGTACTCACCCGTTGCTGAGTCTTTAACGGGTTCTTGAGTGGGTTTTCCGTTGTGATCAACATATTCTCGACCAGAAACAATCACTTCCCCCGTTTCAGGATCAACCACATCTTCGGCGAGAGTACGACCAAACAAGCGATCGGAAAGGGGAATCAAGGTTCGTTCCCCATCCGTCATGCTAGTTAAGGTAATCCCCCGTTCAGTGCCACAGTCTTCTTCCCGTACAATTACATCTTGGGAAACATCGACTAGACGACGAGTTAAATACCCCGAGTCAGCAGTGCGGAGGGCGGTATCCACTAAACCTTTCCGTGCGCCATAAGAGGAAATAATATATTCAGTAACCGTTAAACCTTCTCGGAAATTGGTTTTAATCGGGAGGTCAATAATTTCCCCTTGCGGATCTGCCATCAAACCCCGCATTCCCACAAGCTGGCGCACCTGAGACAAATTCCCTCTTGCCCCCGATTGCGACATCATATAGACGGAGTTCAGGGGGTCTGTGGCTTGGAAATTGCGGACTACTTCATCTTTCAGCGCTTCGGAGGTAACATTCCAAGTGTCAATTACTTTTTGGAAACGTTCTACTTCTGTAATTTTGCCGATGCGATAGCGTTCTTCCGTATCCGCGATCGTATTTTCTGCCGATTCCAGCATTTCTCGTTTACTGGGAGGCACTTGTAAATCTTCCACACTGATGGAAACCCCAGCTTGAGTGGCGTAACGGAATCCCATGTTTTTGAGTTCATCCGCCATTGTCGAACAGCTAGCACTTCCATAATTAATGAAAGCCCAATGGATTAGTTTTTTCAGTTGCTTTTTATCAACAACTTGGTTCCAGAAGATTTTTTGGGGTTTGTCCTTTGTCATTTGTCCTTTGTCCTTTCTGGTTTGTTCTTCGTCATTTGTGGTTTGTTTTCCCATGACTGATGACTAAGCATTAATCAATGTGCTACCCAACAAAGCATCCTGAATCGTTTTGTTATAAATAATGCGACCTGGAGTGGTGCGGACATATTGGCTAATCATTTCACCTGCAGCATTTTCTTTCACCCGTCGATTGGGATAGAGTTTAATCACGCTACCATCGTCACGCTTTTCTTCTTCTACGGGTTCGGCTTCTGTGGGATCTTTGACTTCACCCTCAAACCGCACCCAGATATAAGCATGGAGTTTTAAGTAACCCTGTTCATAGGCTCGCAAGGCATCTTCTAAACTGGCGTAATACCGTTTATCTTGAGGTTCAACGGTGGGATTGTCAGCCGTGAGATAATAACACCCCAAAACCATATCTTGGGAAGGCGCGACAATGGGTTTTCCCGTTGCTGGGGATAAGATATTATGGCTGGCTAACATCAACAACCGCGCTTCCGATTGAGATTCGAGAGAGAGAGGAACGTGAACCGCCATTTGGTCACCGTCAAAGTCGGCGTTAAACGCAGGACAAACTAACGGGTGCAACTGGATCGCACGTCCTTCCACTAAAATCGGTTCAAAGGCTTGAATCCCTAAACGGTGCAGCGTCGGTGCACGGTTGAGCATTACAGGGTGACCCGCAATCACTTCTTCTAAAACATCCCAAACCGCAGGGTCGTTGCGTTGAATACTTTTCTTGGCCGATTTGATGTTATTGACCACACCGTTGCGAATCAGGCGGTGAATGACAAAGGGCTGGAATAGCTCGATCGCCATCTCTCGTGGTAAGCCACACTGATAAATTTTTAGGTTAGGACCAACAACAATTACCGAACGTCCAGAATAATCCACCCGTTTTCCGAGGAGGTTTTGCCGAAAACGACCTTGCTTCCCTTCAATAATGTCCGAAAGAGATTTTAAGGGACGGTTATTTGCACCGACAACAGTACGCCCCCGACGACCATTATCAATCAGCGCATCTACCGCCTCTTGCAGCATCCGTTTTTCGTTACGGACGATAATTTCTGGGGCAAGAATTTCTTGTAAACGAGCGAGACGATTATTCCGATTAATCACCCGTCGGTACAAGTCATTTAAGTCAGAGGTGGCAAACCGTCCCCCATCCAATTGCACCATCGGTCGCAAATCGGGCGGAATCACGGGAATATAGCTCAGGATCATCCATTCTGGAGAAGACCCAGTGGCGATAAAGTGGTCAATCACCCGTAACCGTTTAATCAGTTTGGCGCGTTTTTGCCCTTTGGCGTTAGCAATTTCTTCCCGTAAGGTTTCTGCTTCTTCTTCTAAGTTGAGGTCTTGCAGCAGACGTTGGATTGCTTCAGCGCCAATACCCACTTCAACCCCCATCAACTCGCTGTCTTCAGCAAACAGTTGGTCTTCAATTTCTAGCCACTGTTCTTCGGTGAGGAGTTGTTTATATTCCAGATTCCCTGCATTCCCCGCTTCCAGAACAACATAGGAGTTAAAGTAAACAATCTGCTCCACATCGCGCAAGGGCATATCTAAAAGGATACTCAAATAGCTGGGAATCCCCTTCAAATACCAAACATGAGTCACTGCTGCTGCCAGTTTAATATACCCCATGCGATGACGGCGCACTCGGGATTCGGTGACTTCCACACCGCAACGTTCGCAAACAATGCCACGATGACGCACACGCTTATATTTCCCGCAGTGGCATTCCCAGTCTTTAGCAGGGCCAAAAATCCGCTCACAAAATAGCCCATCCATTTCTGGTTTGAGAGTCCGATAGTTAATGGTTTCAGGTTTGGTTACTTCTCCAACTACTTGACCATTCGGTAAATTACGCTCTCCCCAATCTCGGATGCGGTCAGGGGAAGCGATGCTAATTTTAACGTAATCAAACTGTTGCTCAGGTTGTTTCGATTGTGTCATGATTTTGTCATTAGGTCACTGGGGAGACGTTCCATGGAACGCCTCTACATTATTCTTGGTCACTGATTACTGATTACTGTCTTCACTCTCTGCGGTTTCGGCGACAGCAACTTCTTCAGGGACAATATCGGCTCGGGATAACGATTCATAAGTGGGTCGAGAGGGGGTGCGACGACGTTCGCTATCTGCCATTAAATCTACTTCTACATCTTGGCTTCCGCCATCATCTTCGTTGGTGTCAACGCGGTGAACCGAAATATCTAGACCGAGAGATTGTAATTCTCGCATCAAGACTTTGAAGGATTCTGGGGTGCCAGGTCGCGGAATGGGTTTCCCTTTCACGATCGCGTTTAGTGCTTCATTACGCCCTTGCATATCGTCTGATTTGACCGTTAACAGTTCCTGCAAGGTATAAGCTGCACCATAAGCCTCCAAAGCCCAGACTTCCATTTCTCCGAAGCGTTGTCCCCCTTGTTGCGCTTTCCCACCAAGAGGCTGTTGTGTTACTAGGGAGTAAGGACCCGTGGAACGGGCGTGGATTTTATCATCAACCAAGTGAACCAGTTTCAGCATATAGGCTTGTCCAACGGTAATCGGGCGATCAAAGGGTTCTCCCGTTCGTCCGTCGTAAAGTTGGATTTTCCCAGGATGATTCTCGTTAAAGATCCAGTCTTTACCAGGACGGTTTGCTGCTTCTTTCAGTTTGGCATCCACACTATCCCGCGAAGCCTGTTCCCCATACATTTCATCAAAGGGTGTGAGCTTAAAGCGAGCATTAAGGTTTTCACCTGCCCAGCCTAAAAGACATTCAAACACCTGTCCCACGTTCATCCGTGACGGCACACCGAGGGGGTTTAACGCCACATCAATGGGACGACCATCGGGGAGATAGGGCATATCTTCCACAGGGAGGATGCGAGAAATAATCCCTTTATTGCCATGTCGTCCAGCCATCTTATCGCCCACTTGGATTTTCCGTTTTTGGGCAACGTAGCAGCGAACGACCATATTTGCGCCAGGGGGTAATTCGTCTCCTTGTTCCCGAGTAAAGACACGAACATCGACAATACGACCTTTTTCACCGTTGGGGACGCGCAAGGAGTTATCCCGAACATCACGGGCTTTTTCCCCGAAAATGGCGCGGAGGAGTTTTTCTTCTGGAGGCTGGTCCGATTCCCCTTTTGGCGTTACCTTACCAACGAGAATATCTCCTGCTTCCACCCAAGCGCCAATACGGATAATGCCCCGTTCATCCAGTTGTCGGAGAGCATCTTCTCCCACGTTGGGAATCTCGCGAGTAATTTCTTCAGGCCCAAGTTTAGTTTGACGGGCTTCAATTTCGTATTTTTCAACGTGGATACTGGTGTAAACGTCATCTTGCACCAGACGTTCACTGATTAAAATCGCATCTTCGTAGTTGTAGCCTTCCCAAGGCATATAAGCGATGAGAACGTTTTGACCGAGGGCAATCTCTCCTCCTTCGGTTGCTGAACCATCGGCTAATACCTGACCTGGAACCACGTCTTCTCCTGCAAAGACGAGGGGGCGTTGATTTAAGCAAGTATCTTGGTTAGACCGTTGATATTTTTGCAGGGGATATTCAATAATTTGCGGTTTTTGTTCTTCCTCAGCCGTTGCATCTCCTTCCAGTTGCGGTTGTTCACGATTACTCACTTTGACACGAACCACTGTTGCATCCACATAATGAACTGTGCCGTAAGTCCGAGAGACCACAACCATTCCTGAGTCACGAGCAGCTTGGGCTTCGAGACCCGTTCCCACTAAAGACCGTTCGGGACGCAGTAAGGGAACGGCTTGACGCTGCATATTGGACCCCATGAGGGCGCGGTTTGCGTCGTCGTGTTCTAAGAAGGGAATGAGAGAGGTTGCCACTGAGACAATCTGCAAGGGAGAAATGGCAACATAATCCACTTCTTTCGGGCTGGTGGTGGTAAATTCTTGACGGTAACGGACGGCAACGGTATGACCCAAGATATTTCCTTCTTCGTCGGTGGCAATATCCCCAGGGGCAACTCGCTTATCATCTTCTTCGTCTGCTGTCAAGTAAACGGGAGCGCGATCGCGCAACACTCGACCGTCTTCAACGGGATAATAAGGGGTAGCAATAAAGCCAAAGTCATTCACCCGCGCACAGGTTGCCAAAGACCCAATTAACCCTGCATTGGGGCCTTCTGGAGTCTCTACTGGACAAATCCGCCCATAGTGAGAGGGATGAATATCTCGCACGGCAAAGCCCGCCCGTTCTCGGGTTAAACCACCCGGTCCCAAGGCACTAATCCGCCGTTTGTGCGTTAACTCAGCTAAGGGATTGGTTTGATCCATAAACTGAGATAACTGAGACGAACCAAAGAACTCTTTAATTGCAGCGACCAAGGGCTTCGGATTCACCAGAGACGTTGGCGTTAAGGACTCTGCTTCCGACACGGTCATCCGTTCCCGAATAATTCGTTCTAAGCGATTTAAACCAACCCGCACTTGATTCTGGAGGAGTTCCCCAACCGAACGCACCCGACGATTTCCCAAGTGATCAATGTCGTCAGTTGTCCCCAGATCAAATTCAAGGTTGACCAGATAATCAACCGCAGCTAGAATATCCTGCGGGGTCAAAACCCGTACTGTTTCGGGTGTACTTAAATTAAGTTTCCGATTGAGTTTATGACGACCGACTCGCCCTAAATCATACCGTTTCGGATCAAAGAACCGAGAATCTAACAGTTGTTGTCCTCCCGCAACCGTCGGCGGTTCACCTGGACGCAGTTTCCGATACAGTTCTAAGAGGGCTTCTTCTTCGCTGGGATTCCCTTCTTTATCTAAGGTTTTTTGATAGTAGTCGGGATGGCGCAAGCCGTCATTAATTTCGTTATCTTGTAAACCAATCGCTTTTAATAAGACTTGTGCACTCAGTTTACGGGTTTTGTCGATGCGAACCCAAACCAAGTCATTTTTATCGGTTTCAAATTTTAACCACGCCCCACGGTTGGGAATCAGAGAAGCGGAATAAGTCCGACGGTTATTCTTATCGGTTTCGGGTTTATAGTAAACCCCAGGGGAACGAACGATTTGGTTAACAATCACCCGTTCTGCCCCATTAATAATAAATGTTCCCCGTTCTGTCATCAGGGGTAACTCACCAATAAAGACTTCTTGTTCTTTAATTTCCCCGGTTTCTTTGTTGATCAGGCGAGTGGGAACATACATTTGCACAGAATAGCTACTGTCCCGCCGTTTGGCTTCATCAACATCGTATTTTGGCTGTTTCAGACGGAAGTTTTCGCCAATAAAGCGGAGTTCAAGTTTTCCCGTATAGTCAGAAATGGGAGAGAAGCTATCTAACTCTTCAATTAAGCCCTTTTCTAAAAACCAACGGAAGCTGGCGCGTTGAATCTCAATTAAGTCGGGTAGCAGATTGGTGGCTAGATTACTCATTCTTTGTTCTTTATGATTTGTTCTTTGTTCTTTGTTATTTGTTGAGGACCAAATAACTAGTGACGATTAGCCAATAACAATTGTCCAGTGGCTTCTTAGGGAAGACTGGGGAGGGAAAATAGTTGACGGGCGTTTTCGGTGGTCGTTTCGGCTAAGGTTTCTAAAGAGACATTTCTCAATTCAGCAACCCTTTCCGCGACATAACGAACATAACTGGGTTCATTCCGTTTTCCGCGTTTGGGAACTGGCGCAAGAAAAGGACAGTCTGTTTCTACTAGCAGCCGATCTTCAGGAACAATTTTTGCGGATGCGTGAACTTGCTTGGCATTCTTAAACGTCACCAAGCCACTGAAGCTGATGTAAAATCCGAGATCAAGACATTGCTGGGTTTCTTCGGGAGTTCCCGCCCAGCAGTGCATAACCCCTTTTACTGCCCCGTTTTCCTGTTGAAATTGGCGCACCAAATCAACGAGGTCTGAGGCAGCATCACGACAGTGGATGATCACAGGTTTATTGAGCCGTTGCGCGATCGCGAGTTGCTCCCAAAAGGCAGTTTTCTGTTGGGTGACATTTTCTGCTTTATAAAAATCTAACCCTGTTTCCCCAATGGCAACCACTCGGGAATCGGACTGAGCTAGTTTTTCGGTTTCAGCAGCCAGTTCTGGAGTCCAGCTTTGGGCTTCTAGGGGATGTAACCCGACCGCAAAGGCAACTTCAGGAAACTGATCCGCGATCGCGCTGATTTGTTGAAATTCTTGCGGTTCAACACAAGAATGAACCAGTTGGACGACCCCTTTTTCTTGCCAACGGGCTTTCAATTCTGCCAATTCAGCTTCAAAAACATCAAAGTTGATGTGAACATGGGTATCAATTAGCTGCATTACCAATCCTGCTGCTTAACCTTATTGACGAATGGTCAGAATTGACACAATTTATTTTAACACTGTGCAACATCTGACTTATTTCCATGACTACTCTCTTCAGTTTTTACCGAGTTTCCATCTCCCTTACAGGAGATTTTTAATCAAGCGGTAGTCACTTTTTTGAGGGCTTTGGCTAAGCGAGCTTTTTTTCTCGCCCCATTATTTTGATGCAGGGCTTTCACTTTGACCGCTTTATCAATTTTGCTGTAAGCTGCTGACATGGCTTGCTGAACCGCCTGTTCATTTTCGGAACTGGGGTTGCTTGCATACTCATCAACAGCTGCAAAGTATTTTTTCATCAAGGTTTTCACCGCTGATTGATAGGACTTATTCTGGAGACGGTTGCGTTCTGCGATTTGAATACGCTTCTTTGCGGATTTAATATTTGCCACGGTTATCCTTCAAAGAATAAATAATTTAACTGGTTGATCTATAACCCGCTCTCTTGCCACCGCAAGCTAACGGAACTATTATAGTAACACACTTTGTCCAAAATTGTTGTAAACTGAAGAGAATTGTTAAAAAACTGAGTTAGGTCTTACACTTCAGAATATAACATCTCCTTTCTTGTTTTGGGAAGATTCAGAAAAATTCAGGTTAAGCTAGAAAAGAAAAGCTGGGCAATTTAAACCATACCATTGTTTCATCGCATCTCCCAGCCCCTGTAACCTGACAAAAACAGATCACTTTTGCTCATAGTTCAGGGTCGGACGATAAACGAGGGTAGTCGCTTAGAGGGGTATTTTGGCTCCATGCTGCGGATCATCAATCAAGTCGCGGAAGCAACAACAGAACTTCAGAGAATTTCTCGCCGAACTCACGATCAACAAATCGCGGGGAAAGAAGAGGCGGTGCAAGAAATTATTCAAACGGTGAGGAAAAAAGGGGATCAAGCCCTGCTTGATTACACGGCAAAATTTGATCAGCTGACCTTAACGGTTGATCAATTACGGGTGAGTGGATCAGAACTGGATGCTGCTTATCAGCAAGTATCTAAGGAACTCATTGACGCGATCGCGCTGGCAAGACAACAAATTGAAGCCTTTCATCGTCAACGAACCCCGAAATCTTGGGTCGAATTTGGCAATCAAACCGTCTTAGGTAAACGTTATACCCCTGTTGATCGCGCAGGGTTATATGTTCCAGGCGGACGAGCAGCTTATCCTAGTACAGTCTTGATGAATGCGGTTCCGGCAAAAGTAGCAGGTGTCGAGCGACGGGTGATGGTAACACCCCCGGGTGCTGACGGTAAAATTACTCCTGCGGTATTAGTTGCAGCACAAGAGGCTGGAATTGAAGAGATTTATCGGATCGGAGGGGCGCACGCGATCGCAGCCTTAGCCTATGGAACAGAAAGGATTCCAGAAGTGGATGTGATTACAGGGCCAGGCAATCTCTATGTCACTCTTGCGAAAAAGATGGTTTATGGCACAGTGGGCATTGATTCTCTGGCGGGTCCCTCGGAAGTGTTGGTGATTGCGGATCAGAATGCAAATCCAGTTTACGTTGCTGCTGATTTGTTAGCCCAAGCCGAACATGATCCGATGGCAGCAGCAATCTTGTTAACAACAGAAGAGAAACTCGCACAGCAAGTGCAGGAGGAAGTGCAAAAACAATTAGCCGATCATCCTCGTCGCACTTTAACAGAAAAATCGATCGCGAATTATGGTGTGGTCATTATTGTTAACTCCCTTAAGGAAGCAGCAGAATTATCTAATATTTTCGCCCCCGAACATTTAGAGTTAGAAGTGGAAGACCCCTGGGAAATGTTGCATCTGATCCGCCATGCAGGGGCGATTTTTATGGGACATTCGACTCCAGAAGCGGTAGGGGATTATCTCGCCGGTCCCAATCATACCTTACCCACGTCTGGGGCTGCTCGTTATGCGTCTGCGTTGGGGGTAGAAACGTTTATGAAGCATTCCAGCTTAATTGAATATTCCCAGACTGCTTTAGATCATGTTTCCCAAGCCATTCAAACCTTAGCGGAAGCAGAAGGATTGCATTCTCACAGTGAATCCGTCCGTTTACGCAGGGAAAACAATCAAGAGTAATGAGGCTGACCAACGGTCACGCGCAGACGCCTTCCGTGAAAGTTACACCTCTTGTAGCTCATTTTTAGATAATGATTACTTGCCAGTGTTCGGCGGTGAAAAACCTGCCAACTGGAAAGCATCAGGAAAAAGAGTGAAAAGAGGACTATATCAAACTCGTAAGGGTAAGTTCATTAATGCTGATTGTAATGGCGCAGCCAACATATTAAGAAAGGTAAGCGCACAGCTAGACTTCGGTCTAGCCGAGGTGCATCGGGAATGTTTGAGTGTTCCCAAGCGATATGATGTTTTCAGTTCGCGCTCAGAAATCATATCGTAAACGCTTCGATTGTGAGATTTAATCTCGCTTCGTAGCAACGTTTGGAATCCACGTTTTTCACGCACGTGGAGAACTCAATCTATGCTTTAAGCTCATCCCCCTCCTGAAGATCAGGCTTTTTGTTGTAGCTTTTACCCGCTAACATTAGTTAACTGCACCTGTTGAAATCTCGAAATTTATGTCAGAAAAACCGACCATTGCCATTTCTCATCTGGGCTGTGAAAAAAATCGAATCGATTCCGAACATATGTTAGGCTTGCTCGCCCAAGCAGGCTATGCCGTGGACAATAATGAAGACACCGCAGACTATGTGATTGTTAATACTTGTAGTTTTATTGAAGCTGCACGGGAAGAGTCTGTCCGCACCTTAGTTGAGTTAGCTGAAGCGGATAAGAAAATTCTGATTACGGGCTGTTTAGCGCAACATTTCCAAGAAGAGTTATTAGAAGAAATCCCTGAAGCCGTTGCTGTGGTGGGAACGGGGGATTATGGCAAAATTGTGGATGTGATTGAGCGCGTGGAAGACGGGAAACGAGTCAAAGAAATTACGTCTGAACCGACTTATATTGCCGATGAAACCGTCCCTCGCTATCGCACCACCAGTGAAGCAGTTGCTTACCTGCGAGTGGCTGAGGGTTGCGATTATGCTTGTGCTTTTTGTATTATCCCGCATTTACGAGGAAAGCAGCGATCGCGCTCGATTGAATCGATTGTAAATGAAGCCCATAGCTTAGCGGAACAAGGGGTGAAAGAATTAGTTTTAATCTCTCAAATCACCACGAACTATGGAGTGGATCTGTATGGTGAACCGAAGTTAGCAGAATTATTGCGGGCGTTAGGAGAAGTAGATGTCCCTTGGATCCGAATGCACTATGCTTATCCCACGGGACTCACGCCAAAAGTGATTCAAGCGATTCAAGACACGCCGAATGTTTTACCCTATCTTGATTTACCGCTACAGCACTCCCATCCTGAGATTTTACGGGCAATGAATCGTCCTTGGCAAGGGCGCGTGAATGATGGGATTATTCGTCGGATTAAAGAAGAATTACCCGATGCCGTGTTACGCACCACATTTATTGTTGGTTTTCCTGGAGAAACGGAAGATCAGTTTCAACATTTGTGTGACTTTGTGCAGCGTCATGAGTTTGACTTGATGGGGGCGTTTACGTTTTCTCCTGAAGAGGGAACTGCAGCATATAATTTGAGCGATCAATTGCCACAGGAGATTATGGAAGAACGGCGCGATCGGTTGATGAGTCTGCAACAGCCCATTGCAGCCCGAAAAAATCAAGCCTGTGTTGGTCAAACCGTTGATGTTTTAGTGGAACAAGGGAAACCGAATGCGGGGGAATTTATCGGACGTTCAGCGCGATTTGCCCCCGATGTGGATGGCTTAGTCTATCTGCAAGGAAAAGCCAGCCTCGGCAATATGGTCAAGGCGAAAATTTCTCATGCTGATGTTTACGACTTATACGGGGAAATTATTTCTGATTGAAATGAACTGGGAGAGGTTCCATGGAACGTCTCTCCTGATTACTGTTTATCCTGATACGCCATGCCATTGGCTTGGGCATAGCGTTCCATAAACCGCATAAAGCGATCCCAATGATCGTCTTGGTCAATGGCAAAGGTACATTCAACCCGTTGTAAATCGTCGCCTTCGGGTCCACCATAGATAAAGCGGAGAGAATCGGGTTCAACGGAAATTGTTCCTTCGGAATCTTTTAAATTGAGTGCTTTAGAAAAGCGTTGACGAAAACTATTAAATCGTTCTAGGGCTTCTAGCTGTTCAAAAATTATTAGAACATTACGGATTCCTGTGGATTTTGCTTGACGTAAACGAACGTCACTGATTTCTTCAGGAATGCCTTCAAAAAATTCGACAGTGGGAATAGATGCAGACATAATACATGATGTAGCGGTTGTCCCGCTTGTGGGGTAACAGTGTCAACTTGGTTATTTGTTCTGAAATAACTTCTCTTCTCAAGAACAAATAATTAATCATTGATGATCAGTTACTTGTTAAACGTTGTCAAAGATTACGCCTTCCTAAACGGAAAGCGCCTGTCCTCACGCTTTGCAAGGCGTGACCGTTGGTCAGAAGAGAACCAACAACGAATAACAAATAACTAATAACAAATTCAGCAATTATTCAGCACTATTACCCTGAATTTTGAGGAGTAAAAAGCCCCAAGCCAAGCCCACTAAAATTAAAGTGAAGGATAAAACAGCAGCGTTAAAAATGATGGTGTTGGCAGTCATAAGTTTCCTTTGTTATGCAAGTGTGTAATACAACAATCTATTCTTCATCAATGATAATATAGTTCTGTAGGTTCTGGAAATAGTTGCTTATGCCACCGCGTTGGCCCCGTAAACCCACTCGTGAAGACCCCGCTTATCGCAAACTGGAAGACCGCATCAACTTTGCGGTTCATGTTGCTGTTTTCGCCTTGATTAACTCAGGATCATGGTTCTTTAAACAACTGAATCAAGCGGACTGGCAATGGACGACTTGGCTGACGTTAAGCTGGCTTGCTGTTTTAGTATTACATTTTATTTACATTAGCGCGATCGCGGACTACTCTACCAATCCCAAAAAATCCGATGGCTAACTCTAACCCCACCCGAGAAATTGAAGCCCTCGCTGCCGAAATTGGCGATAAGATTTATATTGATGTGGCAAAATGGCATCTGTATCTCTCCGATGCCCATTTACACACAACTGTAGCCGAACAAGTTTATCCCCTGCTAGAAAATAAAAGCCTCAGTGCAGAACAGGTTGAAGATATTCTCAAACGCATCTCGGTTAAGCTGGGAGGCGGGCGGACACAACTTCCTTTACTTGATCTGCTTCCTCCCAATGCAATGGATGATTTGATGGCGTTGCTGGAAGAGTATCAAAAGCAGCTTTAGTTTTTATGGTTCTGAGGTGAGAACCAGTCCCCGATAGACTTGCTCAATGGGGAAAGTTAGATTAATGCTTTTGAGTTCTACGGTATCTCCTTCTTGATAATTCAGAATCACCCATTCCCCTGTATTTTTTTTATGATATAAGTCCATTTCGATACGAGTGGAGTTGACTAATAAATAGTCTTGTAAAACAGGGTTATTGCGATACAGTCTAAACTTTCCCCCTCTGTCGTATGCTTCTGTACTTTTAGATAACACTTCGACAATCAAGCAGGGATAGGTAATATATTGGGTTGTCCTTTGATCCCGCTCATCACAAGTGACACTAATATCAGGGTAAGTGTAATCATTACTGCCTGCGATATTAATTCTGAGATCGGAGTTACCCGTTTCGCAACTACCTCCTTCTAAGTGATTGGAAAATAAAGTAGTCAGTCTAACGGCGATCAAACTATGATTTTTGGTTCCCCCGCCCATTGCATAAACGTGACCATCGATATATTCATATTTTTCCAGTTGCTTTTCTTCCCAAACAAAATATTCTTCTGGTGTGAACTGCGGGAAATTGTCTTGTGCTGTAACCATCGTTAAATCACCCATTTGGTCTTATGTTTCGTATTGCTGCTGTTTTTCTTCTCCTTGGTGAGACGTTTTAACCCATTTCAGTTTTTTCGGACGAACAGCGAGGCGAGCCGTCATACTGGGAATAATCAGTAACCAATGAATCATGTAGAGCGTTCCTCGGATGCTTTCTCCAAGCCTTTCCCAAATGGTGAGTTTTGATTCATTCCCTTGGGTTTCTCTCAAGCCTTGGAACATCCCCCAGAAAGAGAAGGTAAGCATCATACTGGTTGCAGGGAGATAAAGCGGGGCTTCTTGCCGTAAAGCTACCATCAGCATATCAGGAAGTGCTGCGGTGGGAAGGAGATATTGGAAGAGTAAAAAGGTGCTGAGATCAAGACTTTTCCCGAAGCCCATACGGTTGCGAATAATCCAACGCCAATAGTCGAGATAGCGTTGATAACCGCCTTCTGCCCAACGGTTGCGTTGATGCCAAAGCGCGATCGCGCGGGTGACTCCTTCTTCTTTCACACAAGGGTCATTAACAAACCCAATGTCCCACTCATCTAAATGCAAGCGAATGGTTAAATCTAAATCATCGGTAATCGTTTGTTCGTTCCATTTGCCACAGCTAGCGAGCGCACGACGGCGTACAAACTGACCATTCCCCCGTAATTCGCCAATTCCTCTTAAACCGATACGACGCTGCTGAAAATAGCTATCTAGCGCCATTTCTGCTCGTTGTCCTTTCGTCCAGAAGTTCAACGCTGCATTCGCGATCGCCTTGCGAACTTGTACCGCCCCAATTGTATCCTGATTGAACACAGGAATCACTCTCCGCAACAGATCAGTCGGAATTTGGGCATCTGCATCGAAAACCGCGACAATTTCTCCCTTACTCAAACTCAGGGCTTGATTTAATGCACCTGATTTACCACCACCCGCATTAGCAGGGCGATGGAGTACCTTTAACTGACTATATTGCCTCGCTAACTGGTCTAATAGAACTGGGGTTTGGTCGGTGCTGTGATCATCAATGAGCCAAATTTCATATTTATCTTTGGGATAGTCCAAAGAACAAAGACTTTCTACCAACCCCGTAATTACCGTTTCTTCATTTTTCGCAGCGACTAAAATAGAAACCAGTGGGGCTTCAGCTAAATCCGCATCTGTTAAAGTGGGCGGAGGCGTGACGGGACGAGTGAAAAGGAGACGGGCAACTTGTACGGTTAAGACACCCGTGATTCCTAAAACCAGCCATGATCCCCAAGAAATGAGATGGAGAGCAATGGTCGTTCCCCAAACCATCATCAGTGTGACTGCTGCTTTCCAGCGTCTTCCCCCTATCCCTTGGAAAAAGTCGCTACTCCATTCTTCTTCTTCGGTTTCTGCATCCGACCACTCTGAGAGGAGAGCTTCAATCGGATTAAACTCTTCATAAGAATTCTTGTCGGTCCAGGAATTTTGTGGCATACAGGTTAGGGGGTAATGATTGACACGAGAGTGGTTTTGCTTCTATCTTAACTTTAGATAATAAAACTTCACGCTTATTAAAAATCAAAGCACAATATTGTTGAGAATATCGCTTAAATTGTTTAGGTTGCAAAAAAATGTTAATGGAATGGTTTCGGTGGGGCGCGATCGCGCTGATGAGCGTTGTTTGGGTCGAATTAATTAGAGATAGTTATCATCTATTATCCCATTTTTGGAAACCATTATATCGGTTGCATCAGATTCATCACCGTGTTTTTCGTCCTGATCTCAGTGTGCCCGATGAAAGTTTATATCGACGGTCACAATGGCAAAATGATGTTCCAGAATGCTTGGTGATGTTAGTGGGAAGTGTTTTCCCCGCTTTATTGGTTTCCGAGTGGGTTGCTTGGACTGGAACAGTTTACACCAGTGGATTTTTGTTAAGCGCGATCGCGCGAGGCAGTGGTTTGGCTTATGCAGATGAACTAACTGATCTCACTCATCGTCCTGGAGAGTTTACCGCCCTTCCGGGTCAGTGGCGGGTGAATCGTCCTTACCATTGGCGACATCACTTTGATAATCAGAAAGCCTACTACTGCAGTACATTTACAATTGTGGATAAATTAGTTGGGAGCGCTTTATCGTTGAAAGGAAAGCGAGTTGCGGTGACGGGGGCTTCGGGAACCTTAGGAAAAGCCTTATTAGAAACCTTGCGCGATCGCGGTGCAAAAGTAACGGCTTTCAGTTCTAAAACGCAACCGATTGTCCTTAAAGATGGTACAGAAATCCATCCCCTCACGTGGGAAAGTGGTAAAGAAAATGAACTTGCAGAATCTTTAGAAAAGATTGATATTTTAATCTTAAATCATGGAATTAATGTTCATGGTGAGAGAACCGAAACTGCAATTGATACCTCTTATCAGATTAATGCGTTTTCTAGTTGGCGATTAATGGAAGCCTTTTTAAAAACCGTTCGTACGAATGAAGATAAAGTGCGTAAAGAAATTTGGGTCAATACATCAGAAGCAGAAGTGAGTCCTGCGGTTAGTCCCCTTTATGAACTTTCAAAACGGACTTTAGGCGATTTAGTGACTCTGCGTCGTCTAGATTCCCCTTGTGTTATTCGTAAGCTGATTTTAGGACCCTTTAAGAGTAATTTAAATCCGATTGGTGTGATGTCTGCATCTTGGGTGGCGAAACAAATTGTTAATTTAGCGGTGCGCGATTTTCGCAATATTATTGTTACCGTTAATCCCTTAACGTACTTGCTCTTTCCAATCAAAGAATTTTTTGTTTCTACTTACTTTAAGTTATTTACTCGTAGCAGTCAAAAGTAAAAATCCTCATCAGCATCAGGGAGTAAAATAACTCCCTCCATTAATTGAATTTCTCGAAGTTGTTGTGCTTTCTCCTCTTGGATTTTTTGTTGTTTTTGTTGATAGAGTTGCTTTCTTTCTTCAGGAGAGAGAGCTTTTCTTCCTTCTTGAAAAGGATCAATTTGACTCAAATGTTTCATGTGTTAAGCATCTAAATTATTTGTAGAGAGAAGAGAAGAGGTAACAGTGGGGATAATTAGGTTTTCCCGCTAACTTAAGAATACTCAAAATGCGTCTTATGCTTAGACATAATAATCAGTACATTAAGGTTTCTGATCCAATTTTTTCTTGGTATAATTCTATATCACCTGCATAGGCTTTCTGAACAATATTGATCAGTTCATCATTATACATTTTCTTGGGATTAGGTAACTTTCCTTCTAGTTTATAATTTAGAATTTTAGAGGGTTTTAGGTGCCATAAATCTACATCCCCAGCATCAAAATACTCATAATTTTTTATACTATGATGAGTCAGGGAACGAGCATCTATAATCTTCAGTCCAATTTTTTCTTCTAAGATTCGTTCTGCTTCTGAAAAATTTTCTAAAGAGAAATAATTGTCATATTCTTGATAAACTAGAAAATTATTTTGGGGTCTCCAATGAATATTACCATTTTTAATAGGATTCTTAGACATACTTTTGACAAAAAATCAAAGGTAATATCTTCCATCTGAATTTTACGATGATGAAGGTCAATATATTCCCATGCTTCCCGATCCCGACTTATAATTTTATCTAAATAAGCACTAACCAGTCGAGAAAAAGGACAACGTAAGATTGTAAAAGTATATTTTGCTTTCGCTAATTCAGATAAAGAGGCTGTAAAAGTATAATTATTCTTATGAATCCAATTGAAGTCTGATGGACGATCAATACAACCGTTTTCATAAGCAATAGTCGTCCTCATGGTCGAGCAAGCATTTTTAGGAATAAAACTATAAATTGTGTCTAGTCTATAGATGCTGAGAGCGTGCTTTTGAGCAAATTTATGCTGTGGATTATTATTTAGACCGTTATAAGTTTTATTACTATATCGAAAGAAACGTGGCATTACTCTTTCTTATAAATAGTTAATTTCAGATCTCATCTTAACATTAAAAATCAACTTATTTCAGGACAACAGAACTCGAATTAAAATGGATATTGATCAATAAGTTCGCCATCAACAATTTTATAACCCCATTCGGGATGGTTTTTAATTTGTTCTTCTACCCAACTGCGCGTCATGGGAGATTGATAGAGTTTTTGTAAGTCTTCTAAACTAGGAGTCTCTGCAGTTGCTTCCTCCTCTTCTGAAGATAAAGTTTTTTCGGGTGGCTTGTCTGCTTCTAATACAGGCGTATTTTCTTGTAACTGTGAAAATTTTGCCATCACACTTTCTTTTGTGACGGTTTTTTGTTCACTAAATGCTGGTGGAAGATAGGGGGTTTGAACGCCTGATTTTTTTGCTTTGATGGCTTCATCCGCAACGCGATCGCATTTTCTTAAAAAACCATCCCATAAATCTTTGGCTTTTGTTGGGTTGCGTAATTCCGATCGCGCTTTGGCGACGGCTGCTTCTAACGGTTCTCCTTTATGAACATAATACTGAATCCGTTCACTTTCAAATGCAGGATAAGGAACACCCGGTTCAATTTCCCATTCCTGTTGGACTTTTTGGCTTTCTCCTAAAGGAATCCCAGCGAGAAATTCATCCCAGAAAGGCGATTTAATCCCTTTCGTAATGCTGTCAATAATTTTAAACACCCATCCCCCCGGATTAGAATATCCTTGCTGTTTCGCATACCTTAAAAGTTCATCTTGGAAGGCTTCTAACTGTTGTTGCGATTCCCACGGACCTTGAAACTGATAGTGTGGAGTCACATTCACTGCAATGGACTGACGGCGTGGCGGAAAGTAGGGATCGCTTTTAGCAGGAGTTTGCGGATTCGGAATCGCTGGTGCGGGTGTTGATTCTTCATTCAGCAATAAGCGTTCTAGTTGCTCTAAATTGAGAGTATAAGCATAAACAAGCGGTTGAGAAGAAATCAGCTTAAATTCAAGCAGCGATCGCGCTTTCAAGATTTCCCTAGCCCATTCCTGCTCTTGCTCACTTAATCCACTCGCTTTCGTCACTTGTTGCGATGAACACTGTACAGTTCCACTTTCATGCAACCACCGCCACAAGATTTGATAGAAAATTGCAGCACTCACGCCCCCTATTTTTTTCGCGAACTGGGGATAGTAAACTGCACCTTCACCAAAACTCTGCCAAAATTGCTTTAAATCCATTCGTCTATATCGTGTTTCTCAGTTTTTTAAAGTACAAAGCAAGTTGGTGAATGTTTATAGTGCTTCACGCGGGCTACGCCCTAGATAGTTCATAGTTAACCACCGTAACTGATATTCCAAATAACAAATAACAAATTAAGAGTGAAAACTGCTATAGTTCATCAGGATCAATTCCCAACTCTAGCAACTTAGCAGCCAGTTTTTCATTTTTTTGTTGCGCCTGCTGAGCTTGCTGTTGCGCCTGCTGAGATAACTCGCGTTCCGTGGGAAGTAATTCACCCTCTAACGTTTCCCAACGCAACCAGACCGTTTCCACATCTTTATACGTCCCAAACCACTGTACTAAAGCCAGTCCTAACTCATGAGAAATATAGCGGTTGTTTCGATCGCGTTCTAAGGGTTCATATTCACCGCCTTTAAGATAAAAACCCGCCCAATCCTCAGGATTAAAGGGATCGTACCAGAAATACTCAGGAACACGCAGTTGATTTTGATAAATCTCTTTTTTCCACGTTTTATCCTCGTTACGGGTACTGTCTGATAGGAGTTCAATGACCACATTTGGGGCTTGTCCTTCTTCCCACACCACCCAGCTTTTCCGTTCTTTTTTGGGAACGCCAACCACCGCAAAAAAATCGGGACCGCGAAAGTCTTGATTACGAATTTGGCGGGTACTAAAGTAAACAAACATATTCCCGCTAATGTAACCATCCTCGCGCTGGTCTAACCAAAATTGCAAGGTATCGAGAAGGAGATCCATTTGCATTTTGTGGCGTTGGCTTTCCATGGGGATACCATCATCACAAGGGAGTTCATCTTGGGTGGGAGGAGGAGTAATGTCTGGCGTGGGAACAACTGATGTCATGGCTCGTTCCGGCGTTTTGCTTTTTTTAAATTATAGGAGCAATCTACAAAGGAAGTCAGCCTTGATGATACAGTGATTGAAGCATCGGTGGTGATGTCGGAGAATTTGGAATGACAGAAGAAAACAACAATCCCTCAGAAGAAACCCCAACCCCAGAAACTCAATCGGAAACGCCAGACCCCCAACAACCGAAACCCGGTTTTTTCACAGGGCTGACGATTCGGGTTTTGCGCGGAATAATTACCCGTTTGGAAAGTACCGTTGAAAAACTAGAAGCGCAAGCTGCGACAGAAACAACGGTTCCCGAAGCAGGTCAACTGGAAGCCGAAACCGAGGAACTGCGCGGTTGGGATAAGATTTTACGACAGGTGAGAACGAAGTTTCCTCTTTTGCAATCTCTCCCTGATTTTCTCCTGACGACCCTTTTAGTAGGCGCGAGTCTTGCTGTGGTTTGGGGTGCGGTTGCGATTATCCCAGAAGGGTTGTTCTCTTCCACTCCCTCATCACCGTCCGAAGAAGAGGTGTCTCAAGAACCTGAGAAGCCAGAAGCCCCGATTCCGCCACCCGAAACGAGAGAAGAACCGCAACCTGAGATTACTCCCGAACAACCCTCAGAACCTGTAGAAGAAAAAGAACCCGAACCCGAATTAACGCCAGAACAAAGTTTAATTGCTGCGATTCAGGAACAAGTTTCAGAAATCACAACCCGTTATGCGGAAGGCTTAATTGAGTCGATTGAGGCGAACTTCCGAGATGGGCGTTTGATTATTGCAGTGAGTGATCAGTGGTTTGAGTTATCCGATGCGCGTCAGGATGAACTCTCCAAAGAAATGCTTGCGCGATCGCGCCAACTCGACTTTACCCGCCTTGTTCTCACCACTCCTAATGGAAAACTCTTAGCCCGTAGCCCCGTGGTGGGAGAGAAAATGGTCATCCTCCAACGAGATAATCCTTCCTCTCCCGACAACCGCGCTTAATTTTCTCTTGCAGAAGAGCGACGACGACGGCGACGAACCACCTTTTGCTCTTGCGGGGGTTCTTCTGTGGATACAGATTGAGTTTCAGTCTGTTCGGCTTGAGTTTCCGTGGGGGGTGTTTGCTCTGGGGCTTCAGAAACGCTAGAGACTTCTTCCGAGGTCGCTTCTGGTTCTACCGTTTCCGTTGTCACGTCTGGGGTTGAGGCTTCCGCATTGACCGTTGCTGCTGTTTCCTCAGTTGTCTTCTCCTCAGTAACCTTGTCACCATTATCAGGTGTTTTGGTTTCAATATTGCCCTCTTGACCGTTGGTTTCTGAACTTTTTTCTCCTGGCGCTACGGCGTAAACCAGTGTTTTCCGTCGATCTACATCTTCATCTAACCGTACTAACGGCGATAACCCCATCAGCGCATACATATCCTGTTCTAGCGGTGTCATTTCCACCGCAATTTTTTTCTTCGGTTCTTCTCGTTGCGGCGATCGCGCTCCAGCTTTCGTTTTCACCTCCTTACTTGTATCTTTTCCATTCTTTTGACTAGAATCGGACTCTTTACTTGTTCCTTTCACCCCATTATTGACTTTCGGTTTCGGACTAGAGTCTGCTTTCGTCGGTGGCTCAATGGTACGACGACGGCGACGACGAGTCACACTATCTGCACTCGACTCTTGATAACTGGGATGATTCACTAACTCCAAATCTGAACTTTCTTCTGGGGGAGAATAAGGAATAGAGGGAGTTGGAGACGCTTCTACTGGTTTTTCCTGAGTCTCTTTGGTCGATACTCTGGGGAGAGAGGGAATCCCCGAGACAGAAACCGCAGCAACCGCTTCTTGTTCCCCTGGTAAATGCACTAAATGACCTAACCCGCCACAACTGGGACAAGTTTGTCCAAAAATCTCATAAAGGCTTTGTCCTTGGCGTTTACGGGTCAACTCAATCAATCCTAACTCCGAGAGTTGAGAAATCTGCGGACGGGCTTTATCTTTCTTCAGGGATTGTTCAAAATATTCCAGAACCTTCATTTGATCCTGACGGGAGTCCATGTCAATAAAATCCACAATAATCACCCCGCCAATCTTCCGTAGCAATAACTGACGAGCAATTTCTACTGCTGCTTCACAGTTTGTCCAGAGTACCGTTTCCCGAGACGTTGCTGAGCGTGTAAACGACCCAGAGTTAACATCAATCACCGTTAGAGCTTCCGTTGGCTCAATAATGATATACCCGCCCGAAGGCAAATCCACTCTCGGCTTCAGGGCTTCTCGAATCGCTGCATTGACCCGAAAATACTCTAAAATCGGCTGTTTTTCTCGGTGATGATCCACTAAAACACCATTGGGTAACTTTCCGCCATTCCAACTGGCGAGTTGTTGTTTCACCCGCTTAACGCCAATATTCGAGTCAACCACAATGCGGTTCACTTCACTCGTATAAATATCCCGTAAAACCCGTTGAATAAAATCATCATCACGGTTTAACAAAGCGGGAGGACGGGCGGTGTTTGCAGCTTGTTGAATCGACTCCCACTGTTGTTTCAGGGCTTCTAAATCTTCAATAATTGCTTCTTCTGGTTGTCCTTCTGCTTCGGTGCGGACTAACAAGCCCATTCCTGCAGGTTTGACTAAAATCGCTAAAGCACGGAGGCGACTGCGTTCACTGTCTTTTTTAATCCGTCGGGAGAGATTAACCCCTCGTCCGTAAGGCATGAGTACCAAATAGCGTCCAGGTAAGCTAATATTCCCTGTCAGTCGAGGCCCCTTGTTTCCCGTTGGCTCTTTCATCACCTGAACCAACGCCTTTTGTTGGGGAGTCACTAACTCAGTAATTGCGCCCGCACTGCGCTTTAAGCGTAAGGGTCCTAAATCTGTAACGTGAATGAACCCATTGCGTTCCGCATCGCCAATATTAACAAAAGCTGCATCAATACCTGGAATAACATTTTCGACAACGCCCAGAAAAATATCGCCAATTTGTTGATTTCCTGTGGCAATCACCATCTCTTCAATCAGATTTTCTGAAAAAATTGCAGCAGTGTGGTGTTGCTCTGCAATAATAATTTGTTTTGGCATTCAATTCCCTCAAATTTCTTGCATTATTTTTGATTCATCATTTCTCATCTCCCCGCAACATCAGGTCAAGGAGGGAGTAGTACTTGAACTACAGGTTCACACGAAATCACCTGTGAGTTGATACCTTGTTACCAATACCAGCAACAAGTAAAGAATTATAAAACCTAGAGAACACTAGGCTAATGGTTGGATGCTAATAATCGTTTCAGCTATTGGTCTAACCAATGAAGTTTTACTATCTCAGTTTGAGATACGCCACAAGCGACAACAGAAATTGATGTTCCAATGGGATGTTCTAAATCAACGTTTTCCCATTATCAATGGAGAAACGTCAGATTGACAGTAAGTTACTATTCTGTTGAATAGAAACCTTTTCTCAGGGTAGCAAGCCTAACTCACATCGCATTACGGACCAAGTTTGGGAAATCTAACAAAATCCTAATCGATAGTGGAGTCTGCTTCATCCTTATATCACGGGTCTAAAACCCTGTCGAAGACGACATTAGTATTGAACCTTCAGCGTGGTAGCAAAACCTAGACTGACTGCTATTGTATCATGAAACTTTGATTGCTCTTAATCAACAAACAGGGGAAGCGCACAACTTCCCCCGTCTCGGAATAATCTTGATGGTGGCTATCTCAAGCAAGTCTAGATCACAGTATCGTCAGCGATCGTTGCGTTTTTGAGGATCACGACGATTCCACTGCGAATATAGAAGCCCTCATCTTCTCGATTGGCTTCTTCTACCCGATCTTTGTTCATGATTAAAACATTTTTACCAATACGGGCGTTTTTATCCACGATCGCGCGACGGATTTTACTATTTTCTCCAATCCCAATGGGAATTTGATTATCCTGACGACCGCCAGAGGATCTTTCCGCATGAGATTCATAGTAATCCGCGCCCATAATCATACTATTCTCAACCGAACAGCCTTTTTCAATCCGTGTCCGAATTCCTAAAACCGAATTGCTAACGGTGCATTCTTTCAGGATACAGCCTTCGCCAATGATGGATTCAGTGACATCGCAATGTAACAGCTTCGTCGGTGGGAGATAGCGAGCGCGGGTATAAATCGGCGCATCCTTATCATAAAAACTAAACGGCGGTTCGGGCTGCATGGTTAAGCCCAAGTTGGCTTTATAGAAGGCTTCAATGGTTCCGATATCTTCCCAATAGCCGTTAAATAAGTAAGCCTGTACCCGATGATTTGGCGCAGCACCTGGAATAATCTCTTTCCCGAAGTCGGTTTGTTCGTGGTTCGCCTGTAATAATTCCCCTAAGACTTCCTTCTTGAAAACATAGATGCCCATAGAAGCAATATAAGGCATTTGTTGCGCTTGTTCAGCATCTAGCCCGAGAGTCGTTGTATCCACTTTCATTTTGCGGAGGTCATCGCCTTTGGGTTTCTCACTGAAATCAATAATTCGTCCCGAATCATCAATTTTCATCAAGCCGAAACTGCTGGCGCGTTTTTCATCAATGGGAATGACAGAGAGCGTAATATCCGCATTGGTGTCTCGGTGATGCTGAATGAATTTATCATAGTCCATGCGATAAAGATGATCACCCGATAAAATTAGATATTCATCCACATCCCACTCTTGAAACAGCCAGAGATACTTCCGAACTGCATCTGCTGTTCCTTGAAACCAATTTGGGCTTTGTGGGGTTTGTTGGGCTGCGAGAACTTCCGTAAAGCCATCGGTGAAGCCAGAAAAGTTATAGGTTCGGCTGATATGACGGTTTAAAGAAGCTGAGTTGAATTGAGTCAACACATAAATTTTCTCCAAACCTGAGTTAATACAGTTACTTACTGGAATATCAATCAGGCGATATTTTCCAGCGAGGGGAACGGCTGGTTTGGCGCGTAATTTAGTTAAAGGATACAGGCGTGTACCCGCACCCCCACCGAGAATGATACTTAAAACTCTTTTCATAAAAATTTCTCCCTGGCGGAAAGAGGGTCTCGGAAAGAACTTCTGTTATAGAAACCTTTCTCCCTAAAGTGTAGGACTCTGCGGTAAACCTGGAAAGAGGGAAATTTTACTATCCTATTTGTTCTTCGTTCTTCGTTCTTCGTTATTTGGTAACTCGTTTTGTGCTTCAACAGAGTAAGAAATGCTATAAAGACGATAGGAAAGCGTCTAAATAGAAACTTATGCCAGAACAGTCTCAAGCCTCTTCTCTCTCGGAAGAACAAGCCCAAGAATTATTTCGACAACTCCGTCAAAAAGAAGGAAACTGGGTGGAGTGGGGAAAATCCTGTCAACAGCTACAGAAAGCGGGATACAATACGCAAACGATTTTTGAAGGGACGGGTTTTGAACCGATTCACCAAAATCAAGTGATTGTTGCTGCACAAGTTTATGATAGCTTGTTGCAAGTGGGCATAGAAGACCCCGTAAAAACTCGTTTCACCAACGGGGGAAGTGATATTCTGTATGAGTTTCGGGTTTTACCGCCCAAAGAACGCGCCCAAGCAGCCACGCTGGCGGTGGAGAAGAATCTAACCCAACCCCAAGCCCATGATATCGCAAAGGCGATTAAGGATTTTTCTGACTTACGCTCGCTTCCCGAAGGATTTACCGATACCGCAGGGGATGCAGTGGCTTATCATTATTGGAAACTGGCGCGGGGAAAAAAGGACTTACAAGCGCGATCGCGCCTCATTGCTCAAGGATTACGCTATGTGGAGTCAAACACCGCCAGAGAAAAAATCGAAAGCCTCCTCAGCGATTTTACTGTTGTCCCCACGACACCTGCGCCCAAATTACCCCTCTATCGTCTTGAACAAGAAGAAGAACTCCCTCGCATTCTCCCTGTTGCTCCCAGTTTAAAGATTTCTGCTGCTCAGTTTCAGAATTATTCCCAACCTGAAGCCAAAGGTCTCTTTAGCGTGACTAAACTTTCTGGAGAAGGCGATTGCGTGGCGCTTCCAGGATGGCAAATGATTTGTGCTGCTCGAGATCCGATCGCGCTACCCTGTACTCGGGAAGAACTGCCAAAATCAGACACTCTGGCGAATGAACCGTTATTATTAGTCGTCGATCGCGCTGATCGAGAGTGGTATCTCCACAGTTACTTTCTGGTGGCGCAAGGGGAAGGTTTAGCGGTGCAATGGTTTGAACAAGCTCCCAACGAGGAACTGTTAGGAAAACTAATTTTAATTTTACGTCCGAAACGAATTGTTGATGAAGGCGCGATCGCGCAAAGTTGGCAAATCGAAGAATAACCGAAGTTCACTTCAACTTTTCGATAAGATAAATAAAAAGAAAGATTGCTTAATCATACCTGAAAACCCTATGCCACGGACTCAACGCAACGATAACTTTATTGATAAGTCATTTACAGTCATGGCAGACTTGATTTTAAAGATGCTGCCAACGGGAAAACAATCGAAAGAAGCCTTCACCTATTACCGAGATGGAATGTCAGCGCAGTCTGATGGGGAATATGCAGAGGCTTTAGACAACTATCATGAAGCTCTTAAACTGGAAGAAGATCCCAACGATCGCAGCTATGTCTTGTACAATATAGGCTTGATTCACACCAGTAACGGTGAGTACGAAAAAGCTCTCCAGTATTACCAAGAAGCCATTGAAGTTAATCCTCGTCTTCCCCAAGCCCTCAACAATATCGCGGTGATTTACCATCATCAAGGAGATTTGGCGAAACAAGACGGGCGAGAAGAAGAAGCAGAGGCTTTCTTTGATCAGGCTGCGGAATATTGGAAAGATGCGATCCGACTGGCTCCCAATAATTATATTGAAGCGCAAAATTGGTTAAAAACCACGGGTCGGTCTGATATAGACGTTTATTTCTAAACTGAATGACTTAACGATGATTGATCTTGAACAAGTGAAAAAAGTTGCTCATCTGGCGCGGTTGGAGTTAACACCAGAAGAGGAACAACAATTTACAACTCAACTCAGTGGTATTTTGGAATATGTGGAACAACTGAACGAGTTAGACACCACCGATGTTCCCCCAACGACTCGCGCGATCGATGTCAGCAATATCACGCGAGAAGATAAATGCTACCCTTACTCCGAACAGGAAGCCCTATTGGATCAAGCCCCAGAGCGTGAAGATACCTTCTTCCGTGTGCCACAAATCATGAGTAGTGACGAGTAACACTTTCCTTAAATCCCCTTTCTGATCAGGAAGGGGATACGAGCAGTTAATGACCTATCGCATCCTAGAAAATAAACCAATGCTCGATTCTTTCTTGAAAAAACTACCGCAATGGTCTTTAGTCGCAGCGATCGCGCTATTGTTTCCTTCTCAACTCGCCCAAGCTGCACCCGCCAACACCGCCCCGAAAACGTTAACGCAATTGCTCAATCAATTGGAAACGGCTGCCAATAACGAAGATATGGCAACAGTTCGCACCGCTTATAGCCCTGAGTTTACCACGGAATCAAATTTAGATACGGGAGCATTGGCTCAAAAACTAGAGCAACTGTGGAAAAGCTATGATCAGTTAGATTATCAAATTGAACTCCAAAGCTGGGAAAAACAAGGAAATACACTGGTTGCAGAAACGATAACTCGGATTCGGGGTTTACGAAACGCACAAGGGCGAGAAGTCTTTTTAGAAGCAACGCTGCGATCGCGCCAAAAAATTCAGAATAATCAAATTGTTGCCCAAGAAATGCTCAGTGAACAATCCAAAGTTTATATTGGAGACAATGCCCCCCGAGTCAACGTCAATGCTCCTCATCAGGTGCAAGCAGGAGAGAATTTTAACTTTGATGTCATTGTGCAAGAACCCATTGGTGATGATATCTTAATGGGAACCGCACTGGAAGAAGAGGTTACTGTTCAGAGCTATTTCAGCCCACGTAACTTAGATTTAGAAATCTTACCCGCAGGGGGAATTTATCGCTTAGGAAAAGCACCTAATACCCCTGGACAACGTTGGCTTTCCGCGATCATCATTCGGGATAATGGGATGACTTTAATCTCGCAACGGCTTAATATTGTTCCAGCAACGACTGGATTGTTGAATTCTAAGGAAGATTGATGGATTCGGTTGAAGATAAAATTGTTTTGATTACAGGTGCAAGTAGCGGGATTGGGGCTGCTTGTGCCAAACTATTTGCTCAGGGAAAAGCCAAGTTAATTCTCAATGCGCGTCGGGAAGAAACCTTAAAAAAACTGGCTGCGGAATTAGAAGAAGATTATGGGACGCAGTGTTATTTATTGCCTTTTGATGTGCGCGATCGCGCCACCATTGAACGCACGATGACTTCCCTCCCTCCTGCATGGTCAAACATTGATATATTGATCAATAATGCAGGGCTAAGTCGTGGGTTAGATCCCCTCCAAGACGGCAAAATCCAAGACTGGGAAGAGATGATCGACACCAATATCAAAGGCTTACTCTACATGACGCGCTATATTACCCCAGGGATGGTCGAACGAGGAAAGGGTCATGTTATTAATATTGGCTCGATTGCAGGACATGAAACCTATCCCAAAGGGAATGTGTATTGTGCCACGAAAGCAGCCGTCCGCGCGATTTCAGAAGGCTTAAAAAAAGATTTACTCGGAACACCTGTGCGCGTGAGTTGTATTGATCCAGGTTTAGTAGAAACCGAATTTAGTTTAGTGCGCTTTCGCGGGGAAGCGGAAAAAGCAGCCAAAACTTACCAAGGGTTAACCCCCCTAACTCCAGAAGATATCGCCGATGTGATTTACTTTTGTGCCACTCGTCCCCCTCACGTTAACATCAGTGAAATGCTAGTCATCCCCACCGATCAAAGTGGCGCAACCATGGTGCATCGACGCAATGAATAAAGTAAAATTGATCAGGAGTCGGTCATAGATAAGACCACAGAAAAACAAGTGCATGAACTAATCGCAGCAGCAACTGAACTCCCCATTAAAGATCAAGAAACGTTAGTTCAAACCTCTCAACAGGAGTTTGCTCAAGGTGAATGTCAAGCAATAACTCCAGAACAGTTAATGGCAGAACTTATAGGATAATGTTTCTACTGCATCAAATAATATGGAATCCAAAAAATCCTGCTACACCAGATCCCCCCAATCCTCACGCTTTGCTCTGGCCCTTAATAAGGGGGGCGAAGGGGGGATCGTTAGACCACTTAATTTGTAGCAACCATTTGCGTATTTCATATAACAAATAACAAATAACAAAGAACAAATAACAAATAACAAAGATGCAAATTCAATTTTGTGATGACCCAGATAAAATAGACCTTGCGACGTTGCAAAATCTCTTCAATCTCTGCGCGTTTTGGGCAGAAGGACGTAGCCAAGACGGGTTAGCCATCGCAATTGCCAATAGTAACCCCGTGATTACCGTTTGGGAAGGAGAACGCTTAATTGGCTTTTCGCGGGCGACAACAGACTGTGTTTATCGCGCTACAATTTGGGATGTTGTCGTCCATCCAGAATATCGAGGCATTGGGTTAGGAAGTACCTTAGTGGAAACGATGCTCGCTCATCCTCGTCTGTGTAATGTGGAACGAGTTTATTTAATGACGACCTATCAACAAAACTTTTATAAACAAATTGGCTTTCAGGAAAATCAGACAACAACTATGGTTATCTATAATCACGATTTTCCCCAACACCATATCGCTACACAAGAATTAATCATTAATAATCAGGAGACCATTTAACTACAGCTAGGTCAAAAATCTTAAAAGTCCCCATTTTCCAAATAACAAATCACTCACCCATGTCAACACTTCCCCTCGAACAAGAACTCAAAACTGCCGTTGAATCTCGACGCAACTTTGCCATTATTTCTCACCCTGACGCAGGGAAAACCACTCTCACCGAAAAACTGCTTCTCTATGGAGGCGCGATCCATCAAGCAGGCGCAGTAAAGTCGAAACGGGCGCAAAAAAAAGCGACTTCCGACTGGATGGAACTAGAAAAACAACGGGGGATTTCCATTACTTCTACAGTCTTGCAGTTTAACTATCAAGACTTTCAGATTAACCTCTTAGATACCCCAGGTCACCAAGATTTTAGTGAAGATACTTATCGGACGCTAGCTGCTGCGGATAATGCGGTGATGTTGATCGATGCAGCAAAAGGGCTAGAACCCCAAACCCGCAAACTGTTTGAAGTCTGTCGGATGCGATCGCTGCCTATTTTTACCTTTGCCAATAAAATGGATCGTCCGTCAAGAGAACCCCTGGAACTGATTGACGAAATCGAACAAGAATTAGGCTTACAAACCTACGCAGTTAATTGGCCCATTGGCATGGGCGATCGCTTTAAGGGAGTTTATGACCGTCGCAGTCAACAGATACACTTATTTCAGCGCACGGCTCATGGTAGCACTCAAGCAGAAACAACAGTGATTTCTTTGGGCGATCCGAAAATAGAAGAGATTTTAGACCAAGATCTCTACTTTCAACTCAAAGACGAAATTGAAATTATTGAAGAAGTCGCGCCAGATTTTGATCTCGAACGCATTCATAATGGGGAACTCACACCGATGTTCTTTGGGAGTGCGATGACAAACTTTGGGGTACAGTTATTTTTAGATGCCTTTTTAGAATATGCTCAACCGCCAGAAGCGCATCAGTCGTCGCGAGGAGAAATGAATCCCACTTATCCCGACTTTACAGGGTTTGTGTTCAAGCTCCAAGCCAATATGGATCCAAAACATCGCGATCGCGTTGCCTTTGTTCGGGTCTGCACCGGAAAATTTGAAAAGGATATGAGTGTCAATCATGCTCGTACAGGCAAAAGCGTCCGTCTGTCTCGTCCCCAAAAACTCTTTGCCCAAGACCGCGATTCGATTGATGAGGCATATCCAGGGGACGTAATTGGCTTAAATAATCCTGGAATGTTTGCCATTGGCGATACCGTCTATGCAGGGAAAAAAGTGGTTTATGAAGGGATTCCCTGCTTTTCCCCTGAACTCTTTGCCTATTTGAAAAACCCGAATCCTTCCAAGTTTAAGCAATTCCACAAAGGCGTGACTGAACTACGGGAAGAAGGGGCGATTCAAATCATGTATTCCAAAGATGAAAGCAAGCGCGATCCGATTCTCGCTGCTGTGGGACAACTGCAAATAGAAGTAGTCCAATATCGGATGGAAAATGAGTATGGGGTAGAAACGAGCCTCGAAATGCTCCCCTATAAAGTCGCCCGTTGGGTCACAGGGGGCTGGGAAGCCCTAGAAAAAGCAGGACGACTCTTTAACACCGTTACCGTTAAAGATATCTGGGAACGCCCCGTTCTGTTGTTTAAAAATCAATGGAACTTAGATCAAATTCAAGGGGATCATCCCGAACTGAAGTTAAGTGCCACTGCACCCGTAGGCGTGGGCTTAGAACCCGATGTTTAAATCTCATTTTAACTGTTTATTAGTGCTACTCGTTTAGGTGTTTGAGAGATCGAAATCTCAAAACTAAGTCATCGATTACCTTTTCCCTTTTCAAGTAGCGCTATAGCGGGAGTGCCAGCGAAAATCATCGGTAACAGCGATTGCCCCGTCTTTTTTGGAAAAACCGAGCTTTTTCTCGATTAAACTCTATTATAATTGATATAATCATATATTTTAATCAATTCAACAGGTGGATTTTTTACGGAGTCAGATTTGACTGTGTATCGATCGATGGTTTACTTACTGATGGTTAGCCTCGATTGACCCGAAGGGTCACCGAGCTTCGCTCGATCGCGCACTTTTTCAGCAGACCCTAATTAATTTCCCAAAGAACAAACAACGAAGAACAAACAACAAAAATTAAAAATGTCCATCGCCAGTCCGAGAATTGGTATATTGAGCATTATCTGTTAGTGTCGAGCGAAAATGTACGAAAAAATTACCCCTCCTAGTGTTGGAACCAAGATTACATTTAAAGATGGTGAACCCATTGTTCCTGATGATCCGATTATTCCCTTCATTCGCGGTGATGGAACTGGCTATGATATCTGGCCCGCGACACAGAACGTTTTAGAAGCAGCGGTTCAAAAGGCTTATGGCGACCAGAAAAAAATCAACTGGTTCAAAATCTATGCGGGTGATGAAGCCTGTGAACATTATGGGACGTTTCAATATTTACCCGAAGATACCCTGCAAGCGATTCGCGAATATGGGGTTGCCATTAAAGGTCCTTTAACAACCCCTGTCGGCGGTGGGATTCGGTCGCTGAATGTTGCCCTTCGTCAGATTAATGATTTATATGCTTGTGTGCGCCCTTGTCGCTATTATCCAGGCACACCCTCCCCACATCGCTATCCTGAACGCCTCGATGTAATTGTTTATCGGGAAAATACAGAGGATATTTATCTGGGAGTGGAGTGGAAAGAAGGGACTGAAACCGCACAGAAGTTAATTGAGATCCTAAATAAAGATTTAATTCCCAATACTCCCGAACATGGGAAGAAACAAATTCGCCTTGATTCTGGAATTGGGGTGAAACCGATTAGTAAAACGGGGTCTCAGCGTCTTGTGCGTCGTGCGATTAAACACGCCCTACAATTGCCCAAAAATAAGCAGCAAGTAACGTTGGTACATAAGGGCAATATTATGAAATATACTGAAGGCGCGTTTCGGGATTGGGGCTATGAGTTAGCAACTACTGAGTTTCGTAATGAGTGTGTCACCGAACGAGAATCTTGGATTCTGGGAAACAAAGAGAATAATCCCGATTTGAGTTTGGAAGAAAATGCTCGTCAAGTGGAACCGGGGTTTGATAGTGTAACGCCAGAACGTCGCGAAGAGATTAAACAAGAGGTGCAAGGGGTTCTCGATAGCCTTTGGGAGACTCACGGTGAGGGCAAATGGAAAGATAAGGTGATGGTGAATGACCGCATTGCCGATAGTATTTTCCAACAGATTCAAACCCGTCCTAATGAATACTCTATTCTTGCAACGATGAACCTTAATGGTGACTATTTATCCGATGCTGCTGCTGCGTTAGTCGGTGGTTTAGGCATGGGACCGGGGGCAAATATTGGCGATCACTGCGCGATTTTTGAAGCAACCCACGGCACAGCCCCCAAACACGCGGGGTTAGATCGGGTTAATCCTGGTTCGTTGATTCTCTCTGGGGTGATGATGTTGGAATATTTAGGCTGGAATGAAGCAGCGCAGTTAATCCAAAAAGGGTTAGGAAGCGCGATCGCGCAAAAAGAAGTTACCTATGATTTAGCGCGGATGATGGAACCGAAAGTCGATCCCCCGCTCAAATGTTCTGAGTTTGCTCAAGCTATTATTAATCACTTTGATGATTAAGGATTAGAAAAAGAAGGACGTTGCTTGTAGGGTGGGCACTGCCCACCCTACGACTACGACTCACCTTGTCTCCCTCGGAGTAGATTACAGAAAATGTTAAGAATAGTAAACTAAAGAGAGAAATTTTTTTGAGGGAGTAACCTACGTGAACGTCCTGAAAACGCTGACTCCAACGCAAACGAAAAACCTAACCATTCTTGCCATATCAGGTTTACTGTTCTGGATTAGCTTAACCAGCCTCTTACCCACCTTACCCGCTTACATTGCTGACATTGGCGGAAGTAAACATCAGGTGGGTTTAGTTATGGGCAGTTTTGCCATTGGTTTGTTGTTGTTTCGGGCGCAATTGGGGCAACTCTCTGACCAGCGCAGTCGAAAGCTGGTGATTATGATTGGGACGTTTGTGGTGGGAACCGCCCCCTTAGGATACCTTTGGGTGGATTCGATTCCCTTACTCATGGCATTTCGGGCGTTTCATGGCATTAGTATCGCTGCGTTTACCACAGGTTATAGTACCCTTGTGGTTGATTGGTCGCCTCCAGAAAAACGGGGGGAACTGATTGGTTATATGAGTTTAGTTGTTCCTGTGGGGTTAGCGGTGGGCCCTGCGTTAGGAGGTTATCTCCAAGTGAGTGTGGGTTATGAAGTCTTATTTGCTATTTCCGCAGCATCTGGTTATTTAGGATTATTATTTGCCTCACAGGTAACCGAAGGGAAGGTCGAAAAGACTCACGAAGATCAAACAGAAGAAACACCACAATCTGGCTTTTGGACAATTTTACTCAGTCCTCGCATTCGGACACCCGCCACAGTTTTATTTATGGTGGGATTAGTGTTTGGCACGTTAACCACGTTTCTCCCTTTGTATGTTCGCGAGTTAGGCATTGCCTTAAATCCAGGCTTATATTACACCACCTCAGCCATCGCCAGCTTTGCCATGCGGATGTTTGTGGGACGGGCTTCTGATTATTATGGGCGTGGAATTTTTATTACCATGAGTTTGAGTCTGTACACTGTCGCCATGTACTTACTTGCTAGTGCTAATACCCCTGAAGAATTTTTAATTGCCGCGATCGCGCAAGGAGCAGGCGGTGGTACACTGATCCCGATGATGATCGCGCTAATGTCAGATCGCTCACTCACTAGCGAACGGGGACGGATTTATGCCCTTTCCATTGGCGGATTTGATTTAGGCATTGCTCTGGCGGGTCCTGGCATTGGCTCTTTGGCGGAAATTTTAGGCTATCGCGGATTATTCCAAGTGGGAGTGAGTTTAGCTGCAATTGCTTTAATTGTATTCGTCACGCGATCGAGCAAAAGTGTTCCTCACTCGCTGCGTTTTGCCATTGGACGGGAAAAAGATGTCTATGCGGTGAACCAGTAACTATTTTTTCTCTTTTTCATTTCCATTAAAATAAGTTTCCAGCACTTCCCGCACCATGGGCGCAGCAACAGATCCACCACCGCCACCAGAATGTTCTGCAAAGGCAACCACGACAATTTCTGGATTATTATAGGGTGCATAAGCTCCAAACCAAGCGTGAGCCTTCCCTGGTGGGGCTTCAGCCGTGCCACTTTTCCCCGCAGCAGGGGGTAAAGAAGGGACTCTGACTGCGGTTCCCGTCCCGCCAGAAACGACCGCCCTTAAGCCTTCTTGTAAGGTGCGAACGGTACTGGATTTTAAGTTCATAGAAACCTTTCTGGGGGGATAGCCTTGATCAGTTTTCAGTAAATGAGGATTTACCCGATAGCCTCCATTTGCGGGAACAGCAAACATCACCGCAACTTGTAAGGGAGTCGCGAGAGTAAACCCCTGTCCAATAGACATATTGACCGTATCTCCATCAGACCAACCCCAATCAAACCGTTCTTGTTTCCAGGCTTCATCTGCAATTAAACCAGAGGTTTCAGCAGGAAGTTCAAGGGTTGTTTCGGTCCCAAAGCCATAGCGTCTCGCCCAATCAATTAATACTTCTCCGCCAACGCCCCGACCCACTTGTCCAAAAAAGGTATTACTACTCCAAGCCAGGGCTTGTACATAGCCCATGGGGCCGAATCCCGCACGATTCCACTCCCCAAAACGGACTCCCGAAACATTTAAGTAGGCATAGGTATTGAGAACAGTATTAGGGGGATATTGTCCCGATTCCATCCCTGCGGTTGCTGTCACAATTTTGAAAGTAGAAGCAGGGGGAAACCCTCGTAAAGCACGATTAACAAACGGATTATCTTTAGCTTGTAGCTTTTGCCACGTTTCGGGGGTAATGCGACCCGAGAAGATATTGGGGTCAAAGGTGGGACGACTTGCCATGGCTAAAACGCCCCCTGTATGAGGATCTAGAGCAACGATCGCGCCAATTCGATCCCCAAGGGCTGCCTCTGCTGCTTTCTGCAACTCTAAATCCAGCGTTAGCGTGACATTTCCTCCTGATTTCGCGCTTTTTTCCCCTAAAATCCGAATAATGCGCCCAGCACCATTCACTTCCACTTGCTGACCGCCCCATTCTCCTCGGAGTTGTCTTTCAAACGCGGATTCTGCCCCCATGCGCCCGATAATATCTCCAAGGCGATATTCATCAGATTCATCTGCTGCTAACTCTTCCCCTGTAATCTCGCCCGTGTAGCCAAGAAGATGCGCTGCCACTTCCCCATGAGGATAATCGCGAACGGGTTCAATATCCAATTCTACCCCCGTCAGTTGATAGTTATACTCCTCGATCGCGGTTACTTGTTCTGGGGTTAATCCTCTGGCAATCCGCACGAGGGAAGGAGAGTTAACGGGGACTTCTTCCACCCGACTGATAATGTCAGCAGCAGACATTTCTAGAATCTCAGCCAGCTGATTCACCGTATGATTCCAGTTCGGTTCTGTTTTCGCCAGGGGCCAAATAAAAACAGAGTAGGAGAGACGACTATCGGCTAAAATCTTGCCATTGCGATCCAAAATATTACCCCGAACTGGCGGTTTCGGCAAAATCCGAATCCGATTATTTTCCGCCAGTTGGCGATTGCGTTCTCCTTCTACCAGTTGCAAATAACCCAAGCGAGACCCAATTCCCCCCAACAATAAAGCTGTAATCAAAAGTAAGAGAACCGCAGGACGCAGTTTTCGTCCCACGGTGCGGGATTTACGCTTACGACTCCCTGTGGGTAAGTTAGCCTTACTCTGACCCTGTTTGCGATGTTTCCGTTGGGGAGAAGGAAGGGTAGTTGCCATAAGGGTTAGAGACGATTTAAATCGGGATAGGCTGCTAAGAGGTCATCATTGGATAGGGTATCGTCTTCGGCTTGGGGAGTCCAAATCACTTCTACCGCTAAGAGGTTTTCACTTCCCGTACTGCCTAACTGTCGCAAGGCTTGACGGACATCATCAGCACTGTTGGTTTTGGGGAGATCGACTTTCCCTTGGATACCTGCGAGAATGGTCACGACAATATATTCAGCAGGTGCTTCCCCATTTCCAGCTTCACTGGTTTCCTGTCTCGACAGTCCTTCCACATTAGAAAGGGTTTCCTCACTATACTTACTGCGTTCGGAGAGTGCAAAGCGGTTAAACTGCGATTCTGCTGCATCCATTTGGGAAACATTGGATTCAGTTTTGGCATAGACCCAGTATTCGGGATGACGTAACAGGGTAAGGGTTGCTTCTTGTAAAACCATGCTACGACCTGCTGCGGTGCCTGTATCTGCTCGTTGGGCAAGATCATTTAATTCTTTTTGCAGTTCTTTCGCATCGGCTAATAAGCCCACTTGCACCTTAGAGACAGTAACTTTGGGATTGGCAGTTGCCACACCGTCACCACCGCCAAAACCTGCATTTTGGAAACTTCTCACGAGGAAGTTGGCAATGGCAAAGAAGATCAAGATGGTGAAAATACTACCAAACCCGCCGAAGCCAAAGAAGGGCAGTAAAAACGGAAAGCCGAAGCCTCCTCCAGGGCGATTACCGCCTCTCGGTGCGGGTGCGCTACGACTGGGAGCGCGAAATCCTCCCCCACCAATACGCCCACCGCTACGGGCTGCTAAAGCACCACTAACATCGCTAAAAACGAAGATAAAAGCGAGTGCGACAAGAAAAAAGGATTTTAGGAAACGTTTCCACGAAATATTCTGGAACATTATTTTGCTTCGATTCTTTGATGGATTACTATCTACTTTCGATCATGCTTAATTTTTGCCAGAACCACCACCGACAATGGTTACAATTTCCAGTTTGTCTCCTTCTTTCACGATCGTTTCTGACCAATGTTGACGGTGCAGGATTTCTCCGTTATATTCCACGGCAACTAAACGCGGATTGTAGTTGAGTTCGGCAATAACATCAGTGACGGGGCTTTGGGGGGAACAATTCACTGGATCGCCGTTAACGGTCAGGGTAATGGTATCGTTAGGCATGGTTGCGGGAATGAGAAAACTGCATTAAAAGATTTTCTGTTGTTTTTTGCGGATCAGGGGCTGACATGATGGCTCTGACGACAGCAACCCCATTGGCTTGCGCTTCTATCACATCTTGAATATTATCAGCATTGATGCCCCCAATGGCAAACCAAGGAACGGGACAATGTTTGGCTGCATAGCGCACATAATCCAGTCCTGCGGGAGCTTTACCAGGTTTAGTTGGGGTTTTGTAAACGGGACCGACTCCCACATAATCTGCTCCTTGCGCGATCGCGCTTGACATTTCATGGGGGTTTGTGGTAGATTTCCCGACAATCTGATTCGCTCCAAGAATCTGACGGGCAGTTGCAACCGAAATATCTTGTTGTCCGAGGTGAACCCCATCTGCACCGACAGCAAGAGCCAGATCAGCGCGATCGTTCATGAGAAAAAGTGCGCCATATTCATGGCAAAGGTCGCATAACTGCTTTCCTTCTTCGAGTTGAATGCGGTCTTCTGCGTCTTTATTTCGATATTGCACAAGGGGAAGTCCTCCTTTCAAGGCTGCTTCCACAATGGAAAAAATATTGGGCGTGGGAGAGGTGACAAGATACAGTTTTGCTGCGTCGAGTTTTCCTTGAGGAGAAGTTGTAAAAAGGGTACTTTCAAGGGTATAAATTTGATAACGCAGTTGCTTACAAGCACTTCCCATTTCGGGATGATAAAGTTTCCCATATTCCTCCAAAACGCGCAGAGCTTCTTGGGTCCGCGCTAAGTTAATTTGTAGTACCTGTTGCGGACTGTCTCGGGTTTCTTCTTGAGGATGAGTAAGCGTTGTTCCACAATCATCGGGGGTATTACGAGCGGAATGGATCTCTTCTGTATGCCATTTGGCTAAAGTTTGACGCATTGCTTTACAGGTTTGCGCCAAGTTGGAATTATCTAAGGCAAAACGACACCATTCTTCAATAATACGGATGCCTTCACGGGCGCGATCTAAGTTGGCATCTAAGATGCGATAAGTGGCTTGTTTGTCTGAAGAGAATAAGTATTTGCTTTCTGTCATAAGTTAAGTCAATGAGAGCATTTTCTATCATAATGTAGTCCCTTTTCCTATTAAAACAGACTGAGAAGTTTTACAGATGGATACCTTAAATAAACAGGAAATACTCAGGATATTGTTTCATGATCCATGCGGAAGTAAAGAGAAGGGTTGATAATCCTAAAGTTGCCCAAACAATTGTTTTTTGTGACCAAGGAAGCTCAAAATATTTTTCAATGACATAAAGAAAGAAAAATGTTCCGCCAATTCCTTGTAATTGTGGAATATGTCCCACTGTTCCTAAATACAGCGCGATCGCGCCTGATAGAATTGTAATCGGTTGTAAAATAGCATATTCTGATTTCTCACGAGAATACCACTTTGATGACCAAATTAATAAACCTAGAAAATAAACAAATGTGCCAACAAATAAGACACCAGGCGCAAAAATAGAAAAGTAGGGTAAGTCAATTACAGTCAGACGAATCGTGATATAAAAAACCAGTAAAATTAGAGAAGACAAGACGGCTCTCGGTAGCAGCGATCGCGAAGTAAAGCCCAGTAAATAAATTCCAGGTTGGGCAGCAATGAAAAAGCCTAAGTAGGCTTCTAAAGCAATAATTGTAATAAAACCGATGGCGGTACTTTCATACAAAAGCGCGATCGCGCTCCACAGTAAGGCCATTACTAAACATCCTACAGAATAACCATTCGTTCCTAATTTTTTGTATAAGGGTTGTAGCGTTTTGCGGTGTAAATAATTGGATAAACTCCACAGCCCGATGAATCCTAAGCATCCTGGAAAAGCAATATATTCCCCGAGGGGAGCTTGTAACCAATACCCTCCAATCACAATGCCAAACCCCGTTAAATAAGCAATAATTTCATAAACAAGAGCGGGAATTGATCGTAACAGGGGCCATAAATAAAGACTGAATAAGCCTCCTAAAGAAAAGACTAATAAAATGCTAGAAAAAATCCAAATCACGTTAGACAGGGTAAAAATTCCGCCGACACGCTGTAATAATTTTGGTGTGCTGCGATCGGGGATTTGGCTATAGTAATCTCGTTGTTGTTGGGCTTGGGTAGGTGTTAAAAGTTCTCGGTTTTCTAAATCTTGGACAAGTTCTAAACGATGTTCTAAGGGAATTTGAGTAACGTCAGAATTGATTGTTTGCGCGATCGCGTCTTGTGAATCAAATAATTGCCAACTCAAGAAAAGCGCGATCGTAAAATTGAGCCACCTTAAAAACTGGCTCTTCCTTACTTTTTTCATGATGTTCTTTTAGGGCAAACTTTTACCTTCTATCTTGAAAGGGAAAGGTTAATTATTTGAAGGGATGTAACCACTTTTTCGACTGTCCAGATGTAAAAATCTGAAATCCCGTAGAACATCATTTAACGCAGATCCCCCTAACTATGCTTGGTGAGGTAAATTTAGGGGGAAGTATAATATCTTTCTTGATCAATGTTGGCTACAAATTAATCGAGGAGAGGGGGATCAGGTCATCAATTTCATCTATAGCAATCCTAAATCAACAATTTCCTGACCAACTGATCCACTGATGAGAAATACCACATTCGGTTGCTGCTTTTTCTAATTCCACATCTTCAATATTTGCACCAGTCAACACAGCACCACTTAATTCTGCATCTGTTAAGTTTGCACCAGTCAAGTCTGCATCTGATAAATCTGCGCCACGCAAGTCAGCCCCTGTCAAAATTGCTCTTCCCAGTTTCGCCCCGACTAAACTAGCTCCAATCAGATTAACTTGACTGAGGTTCGCACTTCGTAAATCAGCCTGATTAAGGTCAGTATTTGTTAAATTAGCGCGACTGAGGTTACTTCGACACAAAGTTGCTTGGCTCAAATCAGCATTGCTTAAGTCAGCCTCACTCAGGTCAATTTCTTCAAGATAAGCGGACTTTAAATTTACTTCGTGTAAGCAAACGCCACGAAAAATTCGTTCACCTTGCGTTTTTCGATATAACAATTGATTTGCATTCATTATCGTACACCTCGCAATTTTGGTTATTGTTAAAACTAATTTGGTTTTAAAAATCAACCGCTAGGATGCAATACTTCGATTGATTGTTGATCCACTAAATAGGTAATCGCATCTTGAATTGCTGCTTGGGTTGAAGTCGAAAAATTATCGCCTTGTTGATGATTTTTCGCTGGGATTAAAATCCAAAAAGCATTGGGCTTTTCATTATAAATGGATTCTGTAAAAGACAAGAGTGAAAAGGGCGATTCTGGATAATTTATATTGCTTTCATTACTCTTATGGTCTGGAAGAAAATGTTTAATGATTATCTCGGGTTTCATCTTTTCAAATAAGAAATAAGAACTAACAAAGATCACTGTTTTTGCCCGAATCATCATAGAAGAAAGACTGGGCGTAAGATAGGGAACACTCAGCCCTTCGAGATCTTTCCACTCTTTTTGTTGAATAATCTCAGCGATTCGGCATCCAGCCCCTTCATCAGATTTCTCGCGATCGCCGTAACCGATTACTAAACGAGATTTAGTTGGTTTCATTGCTTTATTTTATTGGAATCTTATGTTTCAATTTTAATAATTCCTTTAGAATGTTGTATTAAAAGTATGCTGAGCTTAATAAAACATAGAATTGCTTAAGAAAAATATATAAAGATCGCAAGGAAACGAGTATTTATTCTTATCAAGTCAGGAATTAGGTGAGCGCGATCGCGCATCTCTAAAATCAGACTTTGATCTAGCAACGCCCTCTTTTAAAATAAAAAATAATATTGAATCTAAAACTTACGATGTTAACTACAACCACTGATACCCTCCAAGGACAAACGATTGAAGAATATTTAGGCGTTGTTACAGCAGAAGTTGTCTATGGTAGCAATGCTTTACGAGACTTTTTTGCAGGCTTCCGTGACTTTTTTGGCGGGCGGACGGGAAGCTATGAAAAACTATTTACGAAAGGACAAAACGAAGCGGTAGAAGAGCTTGCAGAAAGAGCAGAAAAACTGGGTGCAGATGCAGTCATTGGGATTAAAGTTGATACAGGAACCATTAATGTTGATGAAGAAGGGGCTTTATTGGTGATTACAGCAACAGGAACGGCAGTTAAACTCGGGTGAAATCTTGAACAAGATAGATCTGAATCTTCAGAAAGCTGTATCTATATCAGATTGTCATTCTCATCAAGGATTTCCAGAGTTGAACCATCCCGTCGGTAGGTATAGCACTACTGATTCAGGTATTTGACAGATGAAAATCCACTTCATTTATAGGGAAAAGGGTCAGGGGGCAGGGGGAAAAGGTAACTGTAACATTCCTTGTTCCTTTCCCCAGCGCGAAGCACTATCCGTTATCCCTTTTACCTTTGACCTTAACCCCGCTGCCATCTGCGATCGCGCTGAGTTTTTCCGACAGACAAACATAACACGCTTCATCGATCTATCTCCTTTACCCTAATGGACGCGCACAACGCGGATCCGTTAACGTTGCTTTCTCCGGTTCGCGAGGGAACCAAAACGCAGTCCGTTTACAAATTTCGACTAACATCAGCATCACAGGGACTTCAATCAGTACACCCACCACGGTTGCTAAAGCAGCCCCCGAATTTAGTCCAAACAGAGTCACTGCCGTCGCGATCGCAACTTCAAAATGGTTACTCGCACCAATTAAAGCAGCAGGGGCAGCATCTTCATAAAAGAGCTTCAGTTTCTGCGCTGCCACATACGTGATTAAGAAAATAAAGTTGGTTTGAATAAATAGGGGAACGGCAATCAGTAAAATATGGAACGGATTACGAACAATCAAATCTCCCTTAAACGCAAATAGCAGCACAAGGGTAATTAAAAGGGCTGCAATGGAAACGGGACTCAGATATTTCATAAACACCGTTTCAAACCATTCTCTCCCCTTGTTATGCAAAATCCAACTCCGAGATACCGCCCCAGCTAGTAAGGGCAAACCGACATAAATCAGGACAGAGAGCACAATGGTTTCCCAAGGGACGGTGAGCTTATTTGCTGCTAATAACCAGCGTCCGAGAGGGGCGTATAAAAACAGCATCGCTAGAGAGTTAATCGCAACCATGACTAAGGTATGTCCCTGATTACTAAAGGAGAGATAGCCCCACATCAAAACCATTGCGGTACAAGGGGCAATCCCCAATAAAATCGCTCCTGCAATATAAGAATCAGCGAGAGCGATTTCTCCCCCTCGAATCATTTCTGTTCCCGAGAGTAAAGGTCGAAACAGCCAGCCTAAGAAAAACTGAGCAAACACCACCATGGTGAAGGGCTTAATCAACCAGTTCACCACCAGCGTTAAAACCACAGGTTTCGGGGTTTGTGCTGCTCGTTTTGCTTGCCCAAAATCAATTTTGACCATGATCGGATACATCATGAAAAACAGGCAAATCGCGATCGGAATCGAGACTTGGTAAATGCTCATGCTATCGAGGGTGACAGCAATATTGGGAAACACTCGTCCCAGAATAATCCCAGCAACAATGCACAGCGCAACCCAAACGGTGAGATAACGTTCAAAGAAACTTAGTTTTCCGCCCGCCTGAACTGCCCTCGGATTGACATTTGATTGATTGGTACTCATGTTGTCTGCCTTAGCTGTTTGCTGGTTTAAATATATCAAAAAAAATTGATATGTAAAGCAAAAGCAGATCACCGAGACCCATTTGTCCTTCGTAATGACCATTCATTTAGGGTCTGCTGAAAAAGTTTATGGCTCGGTGAAGACCGTTCTTTGTTCTTTTCTCTATCCTCGCTTCTGGATTCCCAGTTCCCTAAAGACTAAGGACTAATGACCAATCAATCTTCTTCCATCATTTCCGCAAAGAAATCAATGGTATTTTTTAACGCTGTAATAAAGCCATCAATTTCGTCTTTGGTGTTATAGAAATAAAGACTCGCTCTCGCGCTTCCAGCAATTCCTAAAACCGTATGTAACGGTTGCGTACAATGATGACCCGAACGAATGGCAACTCCTTCATAATCTAACAAGGGGGCTAAGTCATTAGCGTGTAAATTTTCCACATTAAATGCAGCAAGGGCTGCTCTTCCTTTTCCTTCTGCTGTTGGTTTGGGGCCATAAACTCTTAAGTTGGAAAAGCCTGCTAATTGGTGGAATAAATAAGCGGTTAATTCTTCTTCGTAGGCATGAATTTTGTCCATGCCAATTGCAGTTAAATAATCTACTGCTGCCCCTAAGGCAATGGCTTCCGCGATCGCAGGGGTTCCTGCTTCAAATTTATGGGGTAATTCCGCACAAGTGAAAGCATCTAACGACACTTCTCCAATCATTTCACCACCGCCTAAAAAAGGAGGCATTGCATTTAATAAATCTTCCTTTCCATATAAAAAACCAGCCCCTGTCGGACCACACATTTTATGTCCACTGGCCACTAACCAATCACAACCCATTGCTTGCACATTTATGGGAAGATGAGGCACGCTTTGACAAGCATCAATTAATACTTTTGCCCCTTTTTCTTTTGCTACCCGTGTAATTTCTTCAACGGGATTAATACAGCCTAAGGTGTTAGAAACATGAACAAGCGCAACTAATTTTGTTTTGTCAGAAAGCAGGTTGTTATACTGTTCTAAATCTAAAGTTTCTTCTTCTGTTAAACCGACGTGCTTGAGAACCGCACCCGTTCTTTGTGCAACCATTTGCCACGGAACAATATTACTATGATGTTCCATGACCGAGGTAATAATTTCATCACCCGGTTGGAGATTATTTAAAGCCCAACTATAAGCAACTAAATTAATTGCTTCGGTGGCATTACGAGTGAAAACAATTTCATTGCGAGAACTGGCGTTGACAAATTGGGCAACTTTATCCCGTGCGCCTTCAAAGGCTTCTGTTGCTTTTGTACTTAAACTGTGTGCGCCCCGATGAACATTAGAATTGGTATATTCATAGTATTCATCTAAGGCTTTGATGACAGATAAAGGCTTTTGAGAAGTGGCAGCATTATCAAAATAAATGAGGGGATGCCCATTGAATTCTTGGTTAAGAATGGGAAAATCAGCACGGACTTGGCTGGCTAAAGAAGGAGTGGTTGCAATGGTCATAGAGTCTAGTGAATAAATCGGTTTTGCAAACGACTAAATAATTGATCGCGCAGGGAAGAAACGGTAATTTCTTCAATGATTTCCGCAGCAAAAGCATTAATTAATAAGTTCGTTGCTGCATTACTATCTAAGCCTCGACTACGCAAATAGAATAACTCATCAGCTTCGAGTTGACTGACGGTTGCGCCATGAGAACATTTCACATTATCCGCAACAATATTTAATTCGGGTTTCGTATCCACATGGGCTTTCTCTGACAGGAGGAGGTTACGGTTGAGTTGCGCTGCGTCTGTCTGTTGGGCTGCTTGCGGAACAAACATTTTCCCGTTAAAAACGCCTCTTGCGGAATCATCTAAAATACACTTATGCAACTGATCGGCGCTGCTGTGAGGATGACGGAACGCGATCGCGCTGTGAGTATCTAACAGTTGCTGACCATTCCCCAAGGTTAACCCATGTAATTTGGTATGCACCTGCGTTCCCGTTTGAAACACATCGAAATCATGACGAGAAATTTGTCCGCCTAAACTGATCGGATACCCTGCATAGCGACTATCTTGGGCTTGAGTCACTGCGGTTTTCGCAATGTGGAAGCTATTGAAAGCCTCATCTTGTAAGCGGATATGATTCACTTCTGCGTTTCCTGCTAACCAAATCTCACTCACAGGATTACACAAATAAGGTGCAGCATTTTCCGACGAGAGACTCGCGTATTGTTCAATCAGGTTCACTTTCGCGCTAGTATCCGCCACCACCAGCAAACGCGGTTGCATGAACTGGGAGGTATCATTCCCCACTGCTAAAAATAGCACCTGGATCGGGGTTTCTACTTCTGTATTCGCTGCAACCCATACAATCCCGCTATCTTCAAACCCTGCGGTATTCAACGCCGTAAATAACTCTTCTCCCCCTTCTTGTTGAGTGAGATAGTCTGTAACTTGCGACTGTTGATGCACATCCAAGTTTCCTAGACTCGTCAGCGTCACACCACTAGGAAGCTGATCCAGTTGCGAAAGTTCAGGAGAAAAGCGACCATTGACAAACACTAACCGCGCTGAGGAGGCTTCAGGAATGAAAAACTGACTTGCACTTTCAGGGTTAACCGCCACCGCTTGACTTCCTTGAAACGGATGGTCTAACAATGGCGATAAATCAGTAAAGCGCCATTCTTCATCTTTGCGGTGAGGAAAACGAGATTCAGCTACCCAGTTGGCCGCTTCCTGCTGTCGTTTTTGCAGCCAAGCCGTAAACGTGGAGTCCTCTTCTGCAACGACATTATTTTCATGACGTTGACTTAATAAATGATTGAGAAAATGATCTTGATTCGTAATTTTTTGATCCTGAGAAGAAACTGACATACTCATTCCTAAGCCGTAACCTCCTGTTGTGGCGCGTACTGTTCATATAACCAGTCATAGCCATTTTCTTCGAGTTGTAGGGCTAATTCCTTACCGCCACTGGTAATGATTTTTCCGTCTCCCATGACGTGAATATAGTCGGGTTCAACATAATTTAACAAACGCTGATAGTGGGTAATCATCACGGTTGCATTTTCAGGGGTCGCCAGTTGGTTTACGCCATTAGCAACAATTCTTAACGCATCAATATCTAAGCCAGAATCCGTTTCATCTAAAATTGCTAGACTAGGTTCTAGCAGGGCCATTTGTAAAATCTCGTTGCGTTTCTTCTCTCCCCCGGAGAAACCTTCGTTGAGACTCCGTTCTAAGAAGCTGGGATTCATTTTAACGATTTCCAGCTTTTCTTCCACTAAATCTTCAAAATCAAAAGCGTCTATTTCTTCTTTTCCTTGCGCTTTACAGTGAGAATTGTAAGCCACGCGCAAGAAGTCTAAGTTACTCACCCCAGGAATTTCTAAGGGATATTGAAACGCGAGAAAAATACCTTTTAAGGCGCGTTCATCGGGTTCTAATTCTGCGACGTTTTCCCCTTTATAGATAATCTCTCCCGAGGTAATTGTATAGTCAGGATGACCCGCTAAAACTTTGGATAGGGTACTTTTTCCCGAGCCATTTCGCCCCATGATGGCATGGATTTCGCCAGCTTTCACTTCTAGATTCACCCCTTTTAAGATTGGGGTGTCTTCTACTTTGGCGTGTAAATTTTTAATCGATAAAATAACTTCGCTATTTTCGTTAATCATATTTTGTTATTTGTTATTTGTTATTCGTTCTTTATTCCGAATTCAAAAAGGATGAAAGTAGCCAAGGCTAGAATTCCTCACCTATATGTCAAATTGTCAATATCCCTCTAACCTTGGTCTAGTAAGTGTCTTGTTGAAGTTGATAAAAGTGAATGTAGTTGAGTTTTTCAGTCCCAACCCACTAATCATCTAACAATAAACCACGAACGATGAACCATGAACCAATGACTAATGACCAATGACTGATGACCAAATTACCCAACCGAATTTTCTAACTTCAACGCCAGCAATTTATCGGCTTCTGCTGCAAATTCCATCGGTAACTGATTGAACACCTCTTTACAGAAACCACTGACAATCATCGAAACCGCATCTTCTTCTGAAATTCCCCGTTGGGCAAAATAGAAGAGTTGATCTTCTCCAATTTTAGCGGTGGAGGCTTCATGTTCCACTTTCGTACGGTTATTATCTACTTGGATATAGGGGAACGTATTGGCTTCTGCTTGATCCCCAACTAACATGGAATCACACTGAGAGTAATTTCGTGCACCATCAGCTTTGGGTCCCATTTTCACTAAACCCCGATAGCTGTTTTGAGAATGACCCGCAGAAATTCCTTTCGAGATAATCGTACTCTTGGTATTTTTCCCAATATGGATCATTTTCGTACCCGTATCAGCTTGTTGATAGTTGTTGGTTAGCGCGATGGAATAAAACTCACCGACAGAGTTATCACCAGCTAACACGCAACTGGGATATTTCCAAGTCACCGCAGAACCAGTTTCTACTTGGGTCCAAGAGATTTTAGAATTTTTCCCTTTACACAGTCCACGCTTGGTGACAAAGTTATAGATTCCGCCTTTTCCTTCTTCGTCACCAGCAAACCAGTTTTGAACGGTAGAATATTTAATATCGGCATCATCTAAAGCAACCAGTTCAACAATGGCAGCATGAAGCTGGTTGGAGTCGTACATGGGCGCGGTACAGCCTTCTAAATAGCTAACAGAAGCCCCTTCTTCGGCAACGATGAGCGTCCGTTCAAATTGTCCCGCTTCGTCTGTATTGATGCGGAAATAGGTAGAAAGTTCCATCGGGCATTGTACGCCTTTAGGAACATAAACAAATGATCCGTCACTAAATACCGCCGAGTTTAAAGCAGCGAAGAAGTTATCACCACTGGGAACAACGCTACCAATGTATTTTTTCACTAACTCGGGATATTCTTGGAGGGCTTCGGAAATGGAACAGAAAATGACCCCTTCTTCAGCGAGTTTTTCTTTAAATGTCGTCGCAACGGAAACGCTATCAAAGATGGCATCAACCGCAACATTACCGAGGCGTTTTTGTTCGGAAAGGGGAATCCCTAACTTTTCAAAGGTTTCGAGGAGTGCGGGATCTACTTCGTCTAAACTTTCTTTCTTCTCTTCTTTCTTTTTCGGCGCGGAATAGTAGATAATATCGTTAAAATCAATAGGCTTATAACCGACGTGCGCCCAGTTCGGTTCTGTCATCTTCAACCACTGACGATAGGCTTTGAGGCGGAAATCTAACATGAACTCAGGTTCATTCTTTTTCGCTGAGATCATGCGGATGATATCCTCGTTGAGTCCACGGGGTAAGGTTTCGGTTTCAATGTCAGTGACAAAACCGTATTTGTAGGGTTGGTTGAGTAAGGTTTTGGTTGCAGTCATGGACGTTCGTGTTTCCTCAGTTAAGCTAAGCGTCGTTTTTATAGTTTCCTTGGGATCGCTTCCATTCTCAGGTGAGCGACTTACGAAACGTATTTGTTGTTTAACTATTTTTAGGCTACATTAACAACAAAGATGTTGTCAAATTATTTTAAGATTAGGAGGCGATCGCGCAGATGAATTCAAAAACGATGACAGCAACCCGCCAGAGTTCAACGAAACAGGGGATTTTACGGTATATTCTCAAGCAAGGACAAGCCACCGCCCAAGATCTTGCAGAAGTTCTCGAAATTAGCCCCCAAGCAACCCGCCGACATCTCAAGGAGTTGGGATCAGAAGGCTTAGTCTATCACGAAGCGGTACAAAGTGGGATGGGACGACCCCAATATCTGTATCAACTCAGTGAAAAAGGGCGCGATCGACTCCCTCATGATTATGGTGAGTTTGCTGTTTCTTTTCTCCATACCCTCGCCGAAACCGCAGGAGAAGAACAAGTTCAAGCCGTTTTAGAAAAACAATGGCAACGAAAAGCGGATGATTACCGCGATAAAATTGGGACTGGAGACTTAGAACAACGGATTGCGAAGTTGGTAGAATTACGACAAGCAGAAGGCTATATGGCAGAGTATCATCCGTTGGAAGAATATCAGGATAGCCCAAAACCGAAGTTTTTCTTATTTGAACACAACTGTGCGATTTCTAGTGTTGCTGAATCTTATCCCAGTGTTTGTGGGCATGAATTAGAAATGTTTTCTGCTGTACTTCCTGATTGTACTGTGGAGCGAACGCACTGGCTGTATCACGGCGAACATCGCTGTGGCTATTTGATTCAGTTAAAAGTTTAGTCATTAGTCATTGGTCATTAGTCATTGGTCATTAGTCATTGGTCATTGTTAGATGATTCATCCTTTTTAGATTGAGAACAAGGAACGAAGAACAAATAACGAAGAACAAATAACAAAATATTTATGACACAAGATAGTTCCATTCAATTTTTAACCGAAGAAGAATCTTTAGAAGTGGATAAAGCCTTGCTTTCTTCCCCAGAAAAGTTTTTAACGCGGTTAACGATTTCTTCTTTAAGATTACTGAAAACGATCGCGCAAGAAGAAGGGGTTGCTGTGGAGGATTTAACCCCAGAACAGATTATTGCTTGGTTTGAAAAAGATGGCAAAATTAGGCGAGAACAAGGGATTGAAGCAGCTACTTTGAAATGGTAATTGGACTCTGAGTAACTGGTCATTGGTAACTGAAGAAAAAAGTTGCGCGATCGCGCCATGGACTATCATAATAATCGGAAACAGGACAACAGCCAACCTGGCTCATCAGTTTCAATCGAATCCAGCCCATCCCTGACTCAATGACAAATTCCACTCGACAACGAGAACCCCTGACGAATTTAATCCTTTACCATCTTTTCAAATGGTCGGTGGTCAGTCCCGCATTTAATTTTTACTTTCGAGGGAAACTGTACGGTCGAGAAAATGTTCCTCAAACAGGAGGATTAGTGGTCGTGAGCAATCACGCTAGCTTATTCGATCCCCCTCTCTTATCTTGTTGTGTTGGTCGCCCTGTGGCTTATATGGCAAAAGAGGAGTTATTTGAAGTTCCGATATTAAAACACGCGATCGCGCTGTATGGGGCGTATCCTGTTAAACGGTCACAAGCGGATCGTAGTGCGATTCGGGCTGCGCTGAAAACCTTAGAACAAGGGTGGGCTGCTGGAATTTTTCTCCAGGGAACACGCACGGTTGATGGACGGATTACACAGCCGAAACTGGGTGCAGCGATGATTGCAGCCAAGGCGCAAGTTCCTATTTTACCCGTTAGTCTCTGGGGAACGGAAAAAATCCCGCAATCGGGAACGCCTTTTCCTGCGATTACTGCGCGTATTGCGGAACCCCTTCCTCCTCCTATTTCTAGTCAGCGTGAGGTTTTAGAAAGTGTTACCCAAAAATGTGCAGATATTATCAATACAATGCACGCCCAAGGGCGATGATCTTGATCGGAATTAATCAGTTCAATGGTTTTGTTGACAGTTTTTTAAAAACCATGGAGTTGGGAAACTCATCCACAAACAAGGGTTGAGGGAGATAAGGATAATGTTGATGGTTTTCGAGGAAGCGTTTGTAGTTTAGCGGGAGAGTGTTTTCCTTTGGAGATAAATCTTCGATCGATTTTTCAAATAATTGTGCGTCTTGGCAGTAGTTGGGATAAGATTCTAAGTTAAATAAGCGTGTCATGATCAGTTATCAATCAAGAATGAATAAGGATGTTGTTGGTTTTTGTTTCTCTCTACCCTATATATCCCCCCCCTTTCCAAGGGGGGTTAGGGGGGATTAACTAGGAGTGAAAGGATGTTGTTGGGTTTCTACGACTGTCTGTCACTGTCAGGGAAATGTTGTCATCGCTCACAGAAATGGTTGTCTGTAACTGATTGTCTGGAGGGAAAATATCGGCGGGTTTTAGGTAAGGAAAGGGGATTTCTAGAGTTGTGGAATTAGTAGTAAGGATAGCGCGATCGCGCCCTTAAATTACCCGATCTTCCTCTAACTAATGCAATGTCGATTTTGTACTTTTCTTACGATTTCTTTTCAGAATGTATCCATTGGTCATAACATAGACATTGGGAATTCTGCGATCCACTACTGGTCTCTTACTGGGTCGGTTGTCCTGTGGCTGATCTGAGAGAAGAAGAAATCTTGATTTGAGATTCCACGTTGACCAACGGTCACGCGCAGGCGCCTTCCGTGACAGAAGGCGTAATCTTTGACCTGCAACCGATAAGACTTCTCCAAATTACGTTACAGTAGAGGGTTAGTGGTTTGTATTGAGATCAAAAACTAAGCAATAATTAACACTACTTAATATGACAGTCACCGCAGAAACTCCTCCGATTTCGCAAAAAGCACGCCGTCGCGTCGTGTTTCCCTTTACCGCCATTATTGGTCAAGATGATATGAAGTTAGCGTTATTACTCAATGTCATCGATCCTAAAATTGGTGGGGTGATGATTATGGGCGATCGCGGAACGGGTAAATCCACCACCATCCGTGCCTTAGCTGACTTACTCCCCGAAATTGATATTGTCGCTGGTGATGCTTTTAATAGTCATCCTGATGACCCCGATTTGATGAGTGAGGAAGTTCGCACCAAATGGGAACAAGAAGAACCCCTGACAACAGTTAAACATAAAGTCCCGATGATTGACCTTCCCCTCGGTGCAACGGAAGACCGTGTTTGCGGAACGATTGATATCGAAAAAGCGCTTTCTGAAGGGGTAAAAGCCTTTGAACCAGGACTACTAGCCAAAGCCAACCGAGGCTTGTTATATGTGGATGAGGTGAACCTTTTAGATGACCATCTCGTTGATGTTCTGTTAGACTCAGCAGCTAGTGGCTGGAATACAGTGGAACGGGAAGGGATTTCCATTCGTCACCCAGCACGGTTTGTTTTAGTCGGATCGGGAAACCCAGAAGAAGGAGAACTACGTCCGCAACTATTAGACCGCTTTGGGATGAATGTAGAAGTGCGAACCGTGAGAGATCCAGAACTGCGCGTTAAAATTGTTGAGCAGCGATCGGAGTTTGATCAAAACCCCCAAGAATTTACTCAGCACTACCAAGAACAGCAAACTGATTTACAACAAAAGATTGTACAGGCGCAAGAGTTACTGCCTCAAGTGCAGATGGAATATGATTTGCGGGTGAAAGTGTCTCAGGTTTGTGGAGAATTAGATGTGGATGGCTTGCGCGGTGATATCGTAACCAACCGCGCTGCAAAAGCACTGACTGCACTGGAAGGACGCACTGAAGTCACCGTTGAAGATATCCGTCGGGTGATGCCTTTCTGCTTGCGCCACCGCTTGCGGAAAGATCCGCTAGAATCCATTGATTCTGGATATAAGGTCGAGAAGGCGATCGCGCAAGTCTTTGGCTTGGAATTAGAAGAAGAAGACAACTAACCCTGAAACCAGTAACTGTACCTGAAACCAGTTGCTGGTTTCAATCTGCAATCCAATCCTTAAAAACCAACTCAATCACTAATTACTTATTCTTAGAACTCTGGCAATTAACCACAAGTCACCGCCCCCAGAGTGTAAATGTTTATTAAAAAATAAAAACAAATCTATTCAATAACAACAAATACAGACACTTTTTAATAAAACTAGAAATAAGACTATCTGTAATCCCCCTTGTCACTCAATTGACACGGAAAGTACCTTAAGAAAATCTAAAGAAACTAGGATTAAACCAATGAACGACTTACAAAAATATCAGTTCAAATGCACTCTCACCTTTGGTGATATTTATGGGCAAATCATTGTCTGGTTAATTGTTATCTTTATCAGTTTAGCCACTGCGCTTGCTCTGTGGAGTAGTGAACGGCAAATTTATGCTCTGGCTACAGTCGGACTGATTCTCGTCCTTTCTCTTCCCTTCTTACTATTTGCCTTTGTGACTACTCTCTTTAACCATATTCAAGTGACTCCGTTAGAAGAACACGCAACCAGCAAAAAACGGAGTCAACCGCCAGAAAGCGGGAAAAAAGCAGCAACCTCGACAAGTTAAATTTAATCATTACTTTAGGTTTAAGTGAATGCGGGATTAATCATAGTTATCTGCAGTTTTACAAGACCAATCGCAAAAAATGAAAGCTAAATTTGGTCTTAAAGTTAGAAGGCTGTTAGACAATGTCTCCTTATGATTGTAAATAGGAAATCTCCTAGAAATTACAATCCTCCATAACTGCGTTGAACGCACATCCAAGGAAAAAACTATGGTTAATCCCGCGCAATCTCCCAGTTTAGACCGAGATTGCACTACCCTATCTCGTCATGTTTTACAAGAGCTCCAGAGCTTTTCTGCACAAGCCCAAGATATCAGTGCGCTGATGAACCGCCTGGCTTTGGCGGGTAAACTGATTTCCCGACACTTGAGTCGAGCGGGAATTGTAGAAGGAGTCTTAGGCTTTACTGGGGACACAAACGTCCAAGGCGAATCTGTCAAACGGATGGATGTTTATGCCAATGATGTCTTTATCTCTGTCTTGAAGCAAAGTGGGTTAGTCTGTCGCCTTGCTTCCGAGGAAATGGATACCCCGTACTATATCCCTGAAAACTGCCCGATTGGACGCTATACCCTACTCTTCGATCCCATTGATGGCTCATCCAATATTGATACAAATTTGAGTGTGGGTTCAATTTTCTCCATTCGGCAACAAGAAGGGGATGATGTGGATCAAAGTGCAAGTGACCTGTTACAAAACGGACATAAACAAATTGCTGCGGGTTATATCCTGTATGGAGCAAGTACCAAGCTGGTCTATTCCCTCGGCAACGGGGTACATTCCTTTACCCTTGACCCCAGCTTAGGAGAATTTATTCTTGCCGAAGAAAATATGCAAATCCCAGAATCGGGGTCTGTATATAGTCTCAATGAAGGAAACTTTTGGCAATGGGATGAACCAATCCGTAATTATGTCCGCTATGTACATCGTCAGGAAGGGTATAGCGCCCGTTATGGAGGAGCGTTAGTCGGGGATTTTCACCGCATTCTCCAGCAAGGAGGCGTTTTTCTCTATCCAGGTACGGTGAGTAAACCAGAAGGCAAGTTACGCTTGTTGTATGAGTCCGTTCCTCTTGCCTTTTTAGTTGAACAAGCCGGTGGTAAAGCCAGTACAGGGACAGAAAACATCATGGATCTTGTGCCAGAGAAACTTCATGCACGGTCTCCGTTGGTGATTGGCAGCCCGAAGAATGTTGAGTTAGTGGAATCTTTCTATCAAGAACAAAGCACCAGTTCTCAAGAACCTGCTATGGCGGATTAATTCTGATCAACTTACCGATCGCGCCTTATGAATCAGGCAAACAGTTCCGCTCTCTGAGCGTTGCTCACAAAAAAATTATAAGGAGGAATGACAATCATGACTGCAGCAGAACAAAATTTAATCCTGCAAATCGAAAAAGAGTATGGTCAAAGTGTCTGGATGGATAACCTCAGTCGTGACATTATCCGTTCTGGCGAACTCAAAAAATTAACCGAAGAACGGGGTATTCATGGCATTACTTCCAACCCGACCATTTTTGAAAAGGCGATCGCGGGGAATCATATTTATGATGCGGATATTGAAGCCAGAATTAAAGAAGGCAAATCCGTCCAAGGGATCTATGAATCCCTCGTCTTTGAAGACATCCGAGAAGCCTGCGATACCCTGCGTCCGATTTATGATGAAACCAATGGACTAGATGGCTATGTCAGCATCGAAGTCCCGCCAACGATCGCGCAGGATACCGAAACCACCCTCAGCGAAGCCCGTCGCTATTTCAAAGAAATTGATCGGGAAAATGTCATGATTAAGATTCCTGGCACCCCCGAAGGCTTACCAGCAGTAGAAGCAGCGATCCGCGATGGCATTAATGTTAATGTCACCCTGTTATTCTCCGTGCAAAGTTATGTTGACACCGCTTGGGCATATATTCGCGGTTTAGAAAAGCGCGTTGAAGATGGCAATGATATCAGTCAGATTGCCTCTGTCGCCAGTTTCTTCCTCAGTCGGATTGATGTGAAAATCGACAAAATGATCGATGAGAAAGTGAAAGGGGAAGACGAAGAAGCCACCAAAGCGAAGTTAGAAGCGATTAAAGGCAAAGTAGCGATTGCCAACGCCAAGATTGCCTATCAAGAGTTCAAGAAAATCTTCGGCAGCGATCGCTGGAAAGCCCTAGAAGCAAAAGGCGCTCACGTGCAACGCCTCCTCTGGGCAAGCACTGGCACGAAAAACCCAGACTACAGCGATGTCATGTATGTGGATGAATTAATCGGCAACAACACCGTGAATACCATGCCACCAGACACCATTGAAGCCTGTACCGATCATTGTCATCCTGGCGATCGTATCGAAACCGAGATCGATGAAGCGTACCAACTCATGGAAACCCTCAAAGATCCCGAAGTCAACATCGACTTAGATCAAGTCATGGCTGAGTTACTGGAAGAAGGCATTGACAAGTTTGTTAAACCTTACGAATCTCTCTTGTCTTCCCTCGAAAATAAAGTGAAGCAACTTGCCGCAGTATAACCCAATCCTTTCCCTCACCCTAGCAAGTGAGGGCTTTCTTACCCCTTCTCTCGATTAGAGGGGGACTTATTAATATCACCAATAACCGATAACAAATAACCAAAATATGGTAGCAGTTAAAGAAAATCCCCTTCGCATTGGCTTACAACAAGAGCGCATCCCTGAACCCGCCATTATGGTGATTTTTGGCGCGTCAGGAGACTTAACGCAACGGAAACTCGTTCCCGCCCTCTACCAACTGAAACGAGAACATCGGCTTCCAGCAGAATTAACTATTGTTGGTGTCGCCCGTCGCGATTGGAGTCATGACTATTTCCGTGAACAAATGCGCGAAGGCGTTGAGAATTATTCCACTGGGATTGGTAACGAAGAACTTTGGAACGATTTTGCTGAGGGGCTGTATTACTGTTCTGGCAACATGGATCAAGAGGAAAGTTACCAGAAATTAAAAGCCTTTTTGCAAGAATTAGATGGCAAACGAGGAACTAGAGGTAATCGGGTTTTTTATTTGGCGGTTTCTCCCAAGTTTTTCCCAGAAGCCATTAATCAGTTAGGGAATGCGGGAATGTTGCAAGACCCGAAAAAACATCGTCTGGTCATTGAAAAGCCCTTTGGGAAAGATTTAGCCTCCGCTCGGTCTCTTAATCGCACGGTGCAAAAAGTTTGCTATGAAAACCAAGTTTATCGCATTGATCACTATTTAGGGAAAGAAACGGTTCAAAACTTGTTAGTGTTTCGGTTTGCCAATGCCATTTTTGAACCGTTATGGAATCGGCAATTTGTGGATCATGTACAGGTTACGGTTGCGGAAACCGTGGGCGTAGAAGATCGCGCAGGCTACTATGAAACCTCTGGGGCATTACGGGATATGGTGCAAAATCACCTGATGCAACTGGTTTCTCTCACTGCCATGGAACCGCCTAATTCCCTGGATGCCGATAGTATTCGCACGGAAAAAACTAAGGCACTAGAGTCATTTTATCTCGCAGATCCCCACAACTTAGATCGCTGTGCCATTCGCGGACAATATAGTGCAGGCTGGATGAAAGGAAAATCAGTGCCTGGCTATCGCAAAGAAAATGGCGTTGATCCGAACTCCACCACCCCCACCTTTGCTGCGTTAAAATTATATTGCGATAACTGGCGTTGGAAAGGCGTTCCCTTTTATATCCGCACAGGGAAACGGTTACCCAAGAAAGTCACCGAAATTGCGATTCAGTTTCGAGAAGTGCCTTTACTGATTTTCCAATCCGCAGCGCAACAAACCAACCCCAATGTTCTAACAATGCGGATTCAGCCCAATGAAGGAATTTCTCTGCGGTTTGAAGCCAAAATGCCAGGACCTGAATTAAGAACGCGCTCTGTAGATATGGACTTTAGTTATGGGTCATCCTTTGGCATGGCGACGGCTGATGCGTATAATCGTCTCTTATTAGATTGTATGTTAGGGGATCAAACCCTCTTTACCCGATCCGATGAAGTGGAAGCAGCTTGGCGAGTGATTAGCCCCGCCCTCCACGCTTGGGATGAAGCTAGTGATCCGACGTTGGTTCCCCAATACGAAGCCGGAACCTGGCAACCTGCAGAAGCGGAAGCGTTAATGAATGCCGATGGTCGCAATTGGCGACGACTCTAACTTAACTGGATTTCAGTGATAATAGTAATTTGAGGAACAATCTAATATGACACAATCTCCACCCCTTCTTTCTCTACAGCATCCGAAAGATGTTTCTTTGGAAGAAATTGAAGACGAACTGGATCAAATTTGGCAAGTGAATCGTACTGGGGAAGATGGTGCGCTCGCGACCCGGGCGACCACGTTTACCATGGTTGTTTATGAATCGGAAGCCAAGTCTCAAGATAGTGAAGTTGCAGAAGCCATTGCAGCAGCGAACCCTTGTCGGATTATTACGCTTTATCCTCAAACGGGAGAAGATGAAGGGGTTTCCGCACAAGTTTCTGCTTATTGTCCGATTCAAAAGCAAGGAAGTAACAGCTTAGTTTGTTGTGAATATATCAATCTCACTGGGACTCCCACCGCATTAGAACGGATTGCAGGGATGATTTCGGCGTTAATGCTCAGCGAACTTCCCAAATTCCTCTGGTGGAAAGATGTTCCAGCCCCTGAATCTAGCCTTTTTCAACGCCTAGCAGACAATAGTGATATTATTATTGTTGATTCCAGTAGCTTTGCCGAACCAGAGGAAGAACTTTACTGCATTGGTCAAGTTCTCAAAGAAGGCATGGTTTTTGCTGACCTGAACTGGCGACGGTTAGCAGCATGGCAAGAATTAACCGCCGAAGCCTTTGATCCGCCAGAAAGACGCAGTGCTTTAACGGAAGTGGATCGCGTCACCATTGACTATGAACAAGGGAATCCCGCCCAAGCGTTAATGTTTTTAGGCTGGTTAGCGTCCCGCTTACAGTGGGATTCCATCAGTTATGAATATGAGGGCGGAGATTACGATATCCGTCGCGTTAAGTTTACCAATGACGAACAAAAAGAAGTGGAAGCGGAATTAGCTGGAATTCCTGTAGAAGCAGGTGATATTCCAGGGGATCTGATTAGTTTACGTCTCAGTTCCACTAACTTAGAAGCCGATTGTTGCACGGTTCTCTGCTCTGAAACCACAGGCTGTATGCGGATGGAAGCAGGTGGTGGTGCTCAATCCTGTCGCATTCAGCAAGTGACTCCATTGTTTGATCAAAAGACAGAACAACTTTTAACGAAGCAGTTACAACGCTGGGGACGGGAAGTTCTCTATGAAGAAAGCATGGCTTGTACTTATGAGATGTTAAAGTTGCGGTCTAATTCCTAAATCCAATCAAACAATAACTTGATTTCCCCCAACTTGGGGGACTTTTCTTTTTCTAGAACAAATATAGCGCTATGCGCTGGGGAAAGGGAAAAGGTAATCCATAAGTGGGTTTTTGAGTTCTCCATTGATTAAAATTCAATGGATTCACTCTTGTTGTGACTCAATGGATGGTAACTGAGCCCCTCAACAAGTTCGGGGTATCACTTGTCGAAGTTAAAATCACATTTCGTCACTTCCTTTCCCACACTCAAGAATGGGAGACAGACCTTGACGCTTGGTTAACCTTAGCTGTGTCCTTACCTGTTCAATTAGCCCGTTTGGGTTTTTCACCATTAAGTTTAGGGCTATTTTTAGAATCGTAACATAAAATGACACAAAAGGCTGAAGCCTTTAAGGGCCATTCATGAGGGGCTGTGTGCGGAGGTTTCCTCCGCACCTAGAAAGCCTCGTCCATCCGTTTCAAACGGATGGCTCTCTGACTGTTTTCCTGTAGATTTTCATCTGTCCTAACCCGAATGAGTAGTGCTATATTGTCTCATTCTCGATCACAAACCAAGTCACCTAATTTGTTCCCTTCAGATAAGTTACAATTCCTTATAAGGGATAAAAAGGAAGTTGAAACAAATGATAAAAATTAAACTGATTAACGGGGAAACTTATGAAGTTGAACATGATCAACTTCCTGAGTTCTTGGATAAGCATCAAGGTCAAGTTGTAGAGTATCAGAAGAAAGTACAACCGCGTCGGTGCAACAGGAAGATCGAGACTACCAAAGCAAAATAATGCTATCTCTGTAGGGAAGCCCTCCTTGATTGAGAAAGTTTCCGTTTTCTAGCTTCTCCTCTGTTTCCGCATAATAAATTTCCCCTGATACAAAAAACTTATACTGAGTTTTATCGTTATTCTGTTTGCCCGAATAAGGTTTTTCTTCGCCTAAGTTCTCAACGTACACATAAACAGTACGGTATCTATTTTCAACATAACTGCTGAATTTTCCATAGACATAACTACCTGTTGCAGCTTCATTAAACTCCTGTTCGTCTAAGGCTTTAATTTTGATTGGCATAAGTAATGGGAAACTTCCGTGATTGGTGTATTTCATATAAGATACATTGATCGGTAGTCCATTGAGTGTTCAAAATAAAAAGCAATCTTCTCGATGCTGTAGTCGTTTCACTAATCATGAATGCAATGATGAAACTTAAAATTCAGCCCGAACAATTTGCAACGATCGCGCTTTTAAATGAAGAATATAGGGAGAATGGGGTTCGCTTAGGTTGGCTGATTAATCCCCAAGATCAGCAAGTTAAAATTTACCGTCAAGGCTGCGATCGCGAGATTTTGGATCAGCCTCAAGTGATTGATGGAGAAGATGTCCTTCCTAACTTTGAGCTATCCTTAGAAAACATTTTTTAAAGATATGATTTATGGCGTTAATTATTGCAGGTGAACGCAGTGGGGTCGGGAAAACAACAATTACTCTCGCTCTGCTTTCATTTCTAGCGCGAAAACCCGAAAAAGTACAGTCATTTAAGGTGGGACCTGATTATATTGATCCCATGTTCCATACAGAAGTGACGGGACGGTCTTGTCGCAACTTAGACCCCGTTTTAACTTCTCCCGACTATATTCGACATTGTTTTCTCCGCCACTGTCAGGGGATGGACTATGCTGTGATTGAGGGGGTGATGGGGTTATTTGATGGGGTGTGTTTAGAACAACGGAATGATTATGCTTCGACGGCGCACATTGCAGAGATTTTAGACGTTCCGATGGTTTTGGTAATTGATTGCTCTCGTTTATCGGGGTCGGTGGGCGCGATCGCGCAGGGATATGCGAACTTTAATCCCAACCTCAACCTTGCGGGTGTTGTCCTCAATGGCGTGGGAAGTGACCGTCATCTTGAACTGTTAAAAGTGGCTCTAGACCGCATCCAGATTCCGATTTTGGGGGTATTTCGTCGTCAAGAAAAGATTGCATTGCGCGATCGGCATTTAGGGTTAATTCCCACGGAAGAAGTAGAAACCTTCCCCGAAATCCAAGACCGCCTTGCAGAGATAGCGCAAGAGAGTTTCGATTGGGAGCAAGTCTTACCGTTATTAAAAGCCCCACAAAAGCCCGTTCCCCCGCTTTGGGATGCCATACCAGCGCAAACTCCTGTTAGAATTGGCATTGCGCGCGATCGCGCCTTTAATTTCTACTACCAAGATAACCTTGATCTGCTCAAACATTTGGGTGCGGAATTAATCCCATGGAGTCCTCTCAAGGATACAAGTCTCCCACCTGATTTAGATCTCCTCTATTTTGTCGGTGGTTTCCCAGAAGTTTTTGCTCAAGAACTGTCCCATAATAAAGAAATAATGAAGGAACTCCACAGGAGAATCACTAATGGACTGGTCACGTATGCTGAATGTGGTGGTCTGATGTATCTCAGTCAGAGTATCACTGATTTTGCGGGAGAAACTTGGGAGATGGTGGGAGTTTTACCGACAGCGATCAAAATGGCAAAGCGGTTAACCTTAGGGTATCGCCAAGGGATCTTTGCTTCCCCTCATCGCTTACTTCCCCCGAATACTCAACTGTGGGGACATGAGTTTCATCGTTCCCAAATGGAAACCCCTTCCCCTTCTCCCCTTTATCAATTGGAGGATTTCTACCAAAATCAAACTCAGGAGGGATGGCAAATCGGGGCTGTTTATGCGTCTTATCTACATCTCCACTGGGGAACAATTCCACAGTTTCCACAACAATTAATACAACTGGGTCAAGCCAGCACAAATGTCAAGCTATAACAGAAAACGCTCTGCCCAGAATCAATAATGTGTCTCAAGGAACAAAAACGCTAAGGTGTGTTATGGAGTCTCAATCTACTCAACCAACCAACTTCGATCTTACTGCTACACCCAAAGAACAAACCCATCAACCATTTCACTTCTGCAATCAGTATCAAGGAAAAATGACAATGCACAGTGATGCGGAAACAGTGAAACGTTATCTTGATGCTCATCAAGGCTGGTTTGTGCGCTGTGCTCAACCCATGGCAGCTGAACCCATTGGCGAAAACAGCTATGCTTTAACCATTGGTCGGTTTGGGGCGTTAGGCTTTCAAGTCGAACCCAAATTAGGGGTAGAATTACTTCCAGAAGCGGAAGGGATTTATCGGATGGAAACCGTCCCTCTGGAAACAAGCGATACCCATTTTTACAGTGTGGACTATCAAGCAGAATTACAACTGATCGAAAATTCTAACACTCAATCCTCTAACTTATCTTTACCGAGGACTGTAGTTGAGTGGACATTGGATTTAGGCGTGACGATCCATTTTCCTCGCTTCATTTATCGTTTTTCTAAACCCATGGTGCAAAAAACCGGTGATCGCCTTTTAAACCAAATTGTTCGCCAAGTTTCTCGTCGTCTGACTTATAAAGTGCAAGTGGATTTCCACACCCGCTATGATTTACCGCTCCCTTCTTAGGCGAAATTTGATAAGATGCTGATGATAAGATTTGTTGGAATGATTGCTTTATGATTGAACCTTTACTACTCGGAATTGTCCTTGGCTTAATTTTTGTCACCTTAGCAGGATTGTTTTTTGCTGCTTATATGCAGTATCGACGCACTAGCTAAGGCGAACGGGTGATCAGTCACCAGTGATCAGTCCCAAGAAAAAAACCTTCTCTTTTCAATCCTGAGTGATGCTCGACTCCAAGCCGACTTAAAAAAGAAGATTGGTAACTGGTCACTGTCAAACTGGTCACTGTGAATGGGAATCCTTCGAGGGGATGAGGCAAGAATGAAACTAAAAGGGGAATAATATCATCTGAAACTTAAATTTTTTTAAATCAACTGGGTTAGTAAAATAATTTAATCTTTTAATGAGTCATTCCCTAAATACGGCAAAAGCAAAACCCGATACCATCTTAGTTGTTGATGATTCTCCAGATAATGTGTTGCTGGTCCAGAGCATTTTGGAGGAAGAGGGCTATCACATTGAAGTGGCGGAAGAAGGCGAAAGCGCGATCAAGAAAGTCTTAGCAACTCCTCCACAGTTGATTTTACTGGATGTGATGATGCCTGGAATGGATGGGTTTGAAGTGACCGAACGCATCCGCCAAGAAGAGGATTTACCCTTTATCCCCATTTTACTGATTACCGCTTATGATCAGCCGAGTGTGGCGAAAGGATTGGATAGTGGGGCGGATGATTTTATTCGTAAGCCGGTTGAATTAGAAGAATTATTAGCACGAGTCCGCTCATTATTACGTTTAAAGCATAGTGTGGATGAACGAGATGAAATTGCCCGTCAACGGGCTGATTTTGTCTCTCGTCTCACTCATGATTTACGAACGCCGTTAGTCGCTGCCGATCGGATGTTAAATTTATTTCAGCAGGGGGCGTTAGGAGAATTATCTGCTCCCATGCAAGAAGCGGTGGCGACTATGGAACGCAGTAATCGGAATTTACTGGATATGGTCAATACCTTACTGGAAGTGTATCGCTTTGAGGCGGGGCGAAAAGTCCTCAATTTTAGCCCAGTTGATGTCAAAGAAATCATTGATGAAGTCATCCAAGAACTTAATCCTTTAGCAGAAGAAAAAGGTTTAAGTTTAACGTTGGAGGATCACCTCGAAGCTAATCAACCCACAACGGTCGAGGGAGATCGATTAGAGTTACGGCGGGTATTTACGAACTTAGTCGGGAATGCTATTAAGTTTACTGATGAAGGTGGGGTGACGGTGCGAATGCAACCAAGGCAAGAAACAGAAACCCCTCAGCTTATAATTGAAGTGGAAGATACCGGTCCTGGGGTTTCCCCCGAAGAACAAAAGACTTTGTTTGAACGGTTTCGGAAAGGGAAACATCAGAATTCTGGCAGTGGTTTAGGGTTGCATTTGTCGCAACGGATTTTAGAAAGTCATCATGGCAATATTGCTCTAGACTCAGAAGTGGGGAAAGGCAGTTGTTTTACCGTGACATTACCTCTGACGCAAAATTGATTATGAAAATGATTAGTCTAGTTAGACCCTTGCTGGTGTTGGGTTTTGTCGCCTCAACCCAACCTACGTCTAACAAATGACCAAAGAACCAAAGCGTGAAAACTGCTATAGTCTATTCATGAACGGGCTAGGAAAATGTTAGCAACAACTGATCTTCAAAGTATTGTCCAAGCACAAAAAGATTTTTTTGCCACTGGAAAAACGAAAGAAGTTTCTTTTCGTAAGGAACAGCTTAAAAAACTGAAAGCGGTGATTGAGGAATCGGAAGCGGTTATTATAGAAGCCCTTTCTCAAGATTTAGGAAAGCCTCAGTTGGAAGCATTTTTAACAGAAATTGCTTATTGTCGAGAAGAAGTTCATTATTTTTTGCAACATTTAGAACCATGGGCAAAAATAAAACCCGTTAGCACTCCTCTGCCTTTTTTTCCTGCAAAATCTTTGATTGTTCCTGAACCAGTCGGACAAGTTTTAATTATTAGTCCTTGGAATTATCCGTTTCAGTTAGCAATTGTTCCTCTTTTAGGCGCGATCGCTGCGGGAAATTGTGCGATTATTAAACCTTCAGAAATCACCCCCAATACATCTCAGGTTTTAGCTGATTTAATTGCGAAAACATTTGATCCTAACTACATTACAGTAGTGGAAGGGGATGAAACAGTTGCTCAAGCATTATTACAGCAAAAGTTTGACCATATTTTCTACACGGGAGGGAGTGCTGTTGGAAAAATTGTGATGAAAGCAGCAGCAGAATATCTCACTCCTGTTACCTTAGAATTAGGCGGTAAAAGTCCTTGTATTGTTGAACCAGATGTTCAGGTTGAATACAGTGCTAAACGCATAATTTGGGGTAAATTTATTAATGCAGGACAAACTTGTATTGCACCAGATTATTTACTGGTTCATCGCGATATTAAAGAGGAATTAGTCCGTAACATGAAAGCCTCTTTACAGGAGTTTTATGGAGAAAATCCTAAGGAGAGTTCTGATTATGCGAGAATTGTTAGCGAGAAACATTTTAATCGTCTCAGTCAGTTTTTAGATAATGGGACAGTCATCGCTGGTGGGGAAACAGATGCGGAAAGCCGTTATATTGCGCCCACTCTTTTAGATGGTGTGACTTGGGATGATTCAGTGATGGAAGAAGAAATTTTTGGTCCGATCTTGCCAATTATTGAATACGATGATTTAGACAGCGCGATCGCGCAAGTTAATGCTTCTCCCAAACCTCTCGCCCTTTATCTCTTTTCTAAAGACAAAAACAAACAACAGAAAGTTCTGCAAGAAACGTCGAGTGGAGGCGTTGTTTTCAATGATACGCTTGTTCATTTTAATTGTCCCGAATTACCATTTGGTGGAATCGGGGAAAGTGGGATCGGGTCTTATCATGGTAAAGCAAGTTTTGATAGATTTACTCACTATAAAAGTGTCCTTAAACAAGCCCTCTGGTTAGATATTCCCTTGCGTTATCCCCCTTATGCTGATAAGTTGAAATTCCTCAAATTCTTATTTAAGTAGAATCGTTTATGAAGCAAGAAGCATTGGTCATTCGCAACAAATCCTTTCTTTGGGGAGAACAAACTTATTTAATGGGTGTTTTGAATATTACTCCTGATAGCTTTAGTGATGGCGGTGACTATAACAACCTCGAAGAAGCGTTTCAACGGGCTGCTGCTTTAGTGGAAGCAGGGGCTGATATTCTTGATGTAGGTGGACAATCAACACGCCCTGGGGCAAAACAAATTTCTCCAGAAGAAGAATTAGAACGGGTGATTCCGATTATTAAACGGATTCGCAAACACCTGAATATTCCCATTTCTGTCGATACCACTCGCGCGGAAATTGCTCAACAAGCGGTACGGGCGGGGGCGGATATCGTCAATGATATTTCTGGGGGAACATTTGATGCGGATATGTTGACCACAGTTGCAGCATTAGAAGTTCCGATCATCTTGATGCACATTCGGGGAACTCCAGAAACGATGCAGCAAATGACCGATTATGAGGATTTAGTGGGAGAGATTATGGGAGTTTTACAGGAAAGGCTTTCTGCAGCCGAAGCTGCTGGAATTGCGCGATCGCGCTTACTGATTGATCCAGGGATTGGCTTTGGTAAAACCGCCGAGCAAAATTTGGAATTATTACGTAAACTGGATCAATTTCAAAGTCTCGGTGTTCCCATTTTAGTAGGAACATCGCGGAAAAGTTTTATTGGTAAAATCATCAATCAGGATGATCCAAAACAGCGCGTATGGGGAACGGCAAGCAGTTGTTGTGCTGCGATCGCGCAGGGGGCAGATCTGTTGCGCGTCCATGATCTGCCCCAAATGTGGGAAGTGTCTCAGGTGGCGGATGCGATTTGGCGGGTTTAGGCTATGCGCTATGATTGCTTTAATGCAGGAGACACTTCCTTCAGATTCCCCTTCACCTGTAACAAACCATATTCAATCCCTGCAACCACCGCTTGGTAAGAAGCATCGAGAATATTAGGCGAAACCCCAATGGTCGTCCATCGTTGTTTTCCGTCGCTGGATTCCACTAAAACTCGGGTTGTCGCATCCGTACCAGCAGTGCTGTCTAAAATACGAACTTTATAGTCTGTTAAATAGAACGCAGCTATTTCTGGATAGAATTGGACAAGGGCTTTCCGTAATGCTGCATCTAGAGCAGAAACTGGACCATTGCCTTCTGCTGCCTCTAAAATATCTTTACCATTGACGCAGACTTTGATAGTTGCCACAGCATCGCTGAGTAAAGCCTCTTCACCTCTGAGCATATCGCAATTGACCTGAAACCCTTTTAATTGGAACATTTCTTGACGTTGTTCCAACATTTCATAAACCAGTAACTCAAAACTGGCTTCAGCAACTTCAAACTGGTAGCCTTGATTTTCCAGTTCTTTCGTGCGTTGGAGAATATCGCGACAAGTGGGGTCTTTTTTATCTAGGTCAATGCCAAAGGCGCGGGCTTTTGCCACAATATTACTAATCCCAGCCTGATCTGAAATCACGATGCGACGCTCATTCCCAATCACGGTGGGATCAATATGTTCGTAGGTTAAAGGATTGCGTTCCACTGCCGAAACATGGATTCCCCCTTTATGGGCAAATGCAGACCGTCCCACAAAGGGTGCATGAGGGTTAGGGGCAAAATTAACGATTTCGTTGATTAAATGGCTAGTGGGAGCAAGTTTTGCTAAATTTTCGGGTTCTAAACAAGAATAGTTCAGTTTTAACTGTAAATTGGGAATCACAGAACACAAGTTCGCATTCCCGCAGCGTTCCCCATAACCATTCATGGTTCCCTGTACCATGGTTGACCCATGTTCCACAGCAACCAGAGAACTTGCCACTGCTGTATCAGAATCGTTATGGGTATGAATGCCTAATTTTACGCCATACTCAGCGCTGGGATTAATCTCAAAATGTTGGGTAACGGTTTGCACCACTTCCCCGACGTTGTGCGGTAATGTTCCGCCATTGGTGTCACAGAGAACCAACCATTCCGCACCTGCTTCCACGGCGGTTTCTAGCGTTTTCAGAGCATATTCGGGGTTTGAGTGATAGCCATCAAACCAATGTTCCGCATCATAAATGACCCGTCTGCCTTGAGATCGTAACAGCGCGATCGTATCGCGAATCATGGCACAATTTTCTTCTAAGGTGGTTTTCAAGCCTTCTGTCACATGGAGATCCCAAGACTTGCCAAAAATCGTCACCCAGCGCGTTCCAGCCGAGAGAATCGCTTGTAGCATGGGGTCATTTTCTGCGGAATGATTCGGGCGACGAGTGGAACAAAACGCAACGATTTCCGCTTGGGAGAGGGGTTCTTCTTTCAGTTGCCAAAAAAATTGGACATCTTTTGGGTTCGCGCCGGGCCATCCCCCTTCAATAAAGGGAATCCCTAACTGGTCTAATTTATGAGCAATTTTGAGCTTATCTTCTACAGAAAGGGAAATCCCTTCTTGTTGTGACCCATCTCTGAGGGTCGTATCATAAATCCAGACGCGATTATTTTTGGGGTTTAAACTCATTCTTAACTGAAAAAACTTACTTTAGTATTTAACCTGAATCAATCGTAAACAATAATCCTGATTGAGTGACAAAAGATTCAAAACGTCGGTTGAGCCCTTGGTCACGAAACCCAACACCAGCAAGGGTCTTGTTGAGTTACACTTCGCGCTTCCCAACCTAGGATAGAATAGGAGCTTTAGAAGTTTTGTCCGTCAACCAGACAATAATCACAATTGCCAAATATTGATCTTTAATTTTACCTTAAGTGTCACGCATTTCTTGGGCAGTTATCCCATCTGCAGTATTGTTGGCATACTTTTGGTATTGAGCGAGATAAAAGTCTCTCGGGTTCTCAATTTCTTGCACGGACTGACGCTGCGACATCTGTTCCCACCATTGCTTGAGAAAAGAGCAACTTGCAGGAAGAGAAACATTCCGATAATGCTCTAGGATGCAAAAGCGTTCAAACCAAGGATAAAAAGTTAAATCAACTAAAGATAAATCGTTGCCTAACCAATAATCACCATTAGCACTTAGTTTTTGGATGCCTTCTGTTTCCATAAACTGTAAATGGTCTTGAAAGTTAGCTTTCCATTTTTCTTGTTTATCTCGATCTTGTTCCAGTAATATTTTATAAAAGACTGGCACTAATTTAGTATTTGCAAAATCAATCCAAATTCTGGCTAATGCTCTTTGACCTGGAGAATGAGGGAATAAAGAAGGTTCGGGAAAGGCTTCATCGAGATATTCATTGATAATTGCTGATTCCCAAATGCAATTATTCTCATGTTTAATAACAGGAACTTTCCCATAAGGAGAGATTTGAGAAAACCAATTAGGCTTATTATTTAAGTCAGAGATTACGCCTTCCTAAACGGAAGGCGCCTGTCCTCACTAAAGCTCCGGTGACCGTTGGTCAATTTCAATCAATTGAAAATCAATCCTTTTTTCCATTAGAGTCAAACGGGTACGATGGGCAAAGGGGCAAACACTCGCGCTATACAGTTCTACAGTCATTTTGAAAATTTTTCTGGTGATGGTCAATCAGTTCTAATTTGATGGTAAGCTAGACGCGATCTCAGACGCACTACCAACAACGACAATGGGAACTGTTATTAGTACCGTTAACATGAAAGGAGGGGTGGGCAAAACTACCCTAACTGTTAATCTTGCCACTTGTTTAGCCAAGAACCATCAAAAACGGGTGTTAGTGGTTGATTTAGACTCACAAATTAGTGCGACCCTGAGTTTGATGCCTCCGCAGGAATTTTCTAAAGCCCGTCGTACTCGTCGCACTCTCAGTTATTTAATTGATAAAATTGTTCGTCCCAATATTCGGCGCAAATATGATACACCCGATTTAATTTATTCCCAAATTTGTGAGATTAATGGTTTAGAATTACTGGCAGGAGATATTGAACTGTATGATGAATATTTAGTCTCGAAAAAACTCCACGAAGAAGCCATTTCCGATTCTGATCAAGATTTTAATCAGGCTTGGGATAACTTTGAATCAACGTTAGTCCGAAAAATCTTAGAACCAGTGATAGATGATTATGATTTTATTATCATGGATTGCGCCCCAGGTTATAACCTTTTAACTCGCAGTGGTATTGCAGCAAGCGATTTTTACCTCCTGCCAGCGCGTCCAGAACCTTTATCATTGGTCGGGGTTCAACTTTTAGAAAAGCGGATTGCCCGACTAAAGAAAAATGATAAAACCGAGTCAGAACAATTACAAAAACTGAGTTTATTAGGAATTGTTTTTATCTTATCTAATGGGGGGTTATTTGGTCGCTATTATAAGCAGGTAATACAACGCATTGAACAAGATTTTGCACCGGATCAAATCTTTCAACAACAAATCCCCATGGATGTCAATGTGGCGAAAGCAGTGGATATGTTCACTCCTGCGGTTTTAGCAATGCCGAATTCTTCGGGGTCGAAAGCCTTTGTTAAGCTAACAGAAGAAATTTTAAAGAAGATATTTAGTGGTTAGAAGCAAGAACCTCCCATGATATGCTTTGATTTAATGGGAAAGGCTCAACAAGAGAATTAATACCCTAAATGTTCCATAGTTCTTTCTGTCACCATTCTCCCTCGGGGCGTGCGTTGAATAAAGCCAATTTGTAATAAGTAGGGTTCGTAAACATCTTCAATGGTCAGGCGATCTTCTCCTGTTGCAGCAGCGATCGCGTCCAGACCAACTGGACCGCCATGAAACTGCTCAATCATCGTATTTAAAATCAGGCGATCCGTCCAATCTAAGCCCATTTTATCCACCTGAAATAACTCTAGGGCTTCTTCGGCGACACTCTGGCTAATTGCTCCCAATTGCTTCACTTGTGCATAATCTCGCACCCGCTTCAAGAGGCGGTTGGCAATCCGAGGCGTACCGCGCGATCGCGCTGCAATTTCACTCGCCCCCGCTTCCACAATTTCTGTTTCTAAAACCTTAGCGGTACGGGTAACAATTTCGGTCAACTCATCCAACTGATAAAACTGTAACCTTTGCACCATTCCAAAGCGATCGCGCAAGGGAGAAGTCAACGATCCCACCCGTGTTGTCGCCCCAACCAGGGTAAACGGTGCAAGGGGAATACTGCGCGTTTTCGCACTCTGTCCTTTCCCCACCGTAATATCCAGCCGTCCATCTTCCATCGCTGGATAAAGCAACTCCTCTGTAATCCGATTTAAACGATGGATTTCATCAATAAATAACACATCCCCTGGATTCAGATTCACTAATAAGCCCGTTATATCGCGAGGACGTTCTAAAGCAGGGGCAGCAGTAATTTTACACGCCACATCCATTTCTGTTGCTAAAATCAGAGAGATGGTGGTTTTCCCCAAACCAGGCGGTCCATAGAGCAGCAAATGATCCATTGCTTCCCCGCGTTGTTTTGCTGCTTGAATTGCAATGCTAAGGAGAGCCTTTAAATCTTTTTGTCCGATATAATCAGCAAGGCGTTGCGGACGAAGATTATCTTCGTTGCTACTCGTTTCCTCTGGAGTGGGATTACTCTGTAATAACTCATTCCGTGGCTTCCCTGGGGAAGAAGACTCTTGAGTTGGTTTTCCTTGGTCAGAGGAGCGTTTGATCGCCATAATAATTGAGCAGTAATTGGAAGGACTGTAATGGTTTTAGCTAAACGCATTTTACCTTGTCTTGATGTCAACGCTGGGCGCGTGGTGAAAGGGGTGAATTTTGTTAATCTTCGTGATGCAGGCGACCCAGTGGAATTAGCCCAGAGATATGATGCTGCGGGGGCGGATGAACTCGTCTTTTTGGATATTACCGCCACCCACGAAGAGCGAGATACAATTCTGGATGTCGTGCAACGTACTGCTGAACAAGTGTTTATTCCCTTAACAGTTGGCGGGGGGATTCAATCCTTAGAACATATTAAAAATTTGTTAAGAGCAGGGGCGGATAAAGTCAGTATTAATTCGGGGGCAGTACGGAATCCCGATTTGATTAATGAAGCCAGCGATCGCGTGGGGAAACAATCGATTGTGGTTGCTATTGATGCCCGTCGTCGAGAGACTCCTGGCAATTCGGGCTGGGAGGTTTATGTTCGTGGCGGACGGGAAAATACAGGCTTAGACGCGATCGCGTGGGCAAAAGAAATGGAACAACGGGGGGCTGGAGAACTGTTAGTAACCAGTATGGACGCAGATGGGACACAAGCGGGTTATGATCTGCAATTGACGCGGAAAATTAGTGAAGCGGTAACGATTCCTGTGGTCGCCTCTGGTGGTGCGGGGAATGTCCATCATATCTGTGAAGCCTTCACTGAGGGAAAAGCAGAAGCTGCTCTCCTCGCGTCTTTGCTCCATTATGGACAATTAACCGTGACCGATATCAAACAATATTTAAGACAACAGGGGGTTTCCGTTCGCACAAGTTAACTTAATTAAATATAAAGTTACATAGCAGAGGGCAAAACTGGCAATTCATGTATTAAGATAGAGATAAATTGTTACATTTTGTTAAATATGTTGTTATTTATTCTCATTTTTGATGTTGCCCTCGTTGCTTGGTCATTACATCTGATGCAATCCTCATTTCAATACCAAGAATTTTCTTTAATGCTTGCTGGGACCTTAGTGGCTATTGCTGCTGCTGCAATTATGGTCTCCTACTTTATGATGGGAAGTTGCCTTGGTTATCTCGGTTAATCTCTATTCTTGGGGAACAGCCCCTTGACAAAATGGTTCTGATCAAGGCATGATCGTATATGCACTCGGGGCTATAGCTCAGTTGGTAGAGCACCTCAATGGCATTGAGGGGGCCAGCGGTTCGAGTCCGCTTAGCTCCATTTGGAAAATATGATGTTGGGAATCAGGGTTTATTGTTGGAAGAAGAAATTGGCCACAATGGCCAACTTTACCTTCCAAGTTTGAGATGGCCAACTTTACCTTCCAAATTTTTGATCTTCGTTCCGTATTCTGATCAAGGATAGCTCTTGACAAATAGGCGATTCTATAGTAAGGAAGATAAATTTAAGTCTGACTTTACTAGTTTGGTAAAGCAATGTATGAAAACGAGTAGCCTCTGTCTGTGTTACTTATTTAGCTTCGTGTAGTAGACTTGGGCGCGATCTCTCGAAAGTCGGCAATTTTAATAGTTTACCAACTTCAAATTACAATTGCTCAAAAGCTCAAACGGTAAATGAAGCCGCTCTATGGCCTCTTTTTGATCTTGGGTACGTTGCGTGCTAGGTTCAAATCCTTGCGTCCTAACTCGTTTAGTTCTTGGTGATGATCCCGAAAAGCACAGGATTGTGGAGTACACTCCCTTACCCCAGAAATCTCGTCCCAACCATTAGGTAGCAGAATACCAGATTGCCCTGTCATTGGGTAACCATCAATAACAACATGACCTGCGATCGCTGATCAATCTAACCATCAGTACAAAGTGTTTTACTTGAACTTAAAGAAGAGTATCATTTGAAAATAACACTATTTTGAGCGTTGCGTAAGGTAGCTCTAACCTTTTTATAACGCAAATAGCCAGGGTGATCGATAAATTGAGCGACCAGCTTTTCAGAGGGATAGTATCCTTCTTGAGATAGTCGCTCAACAGTATCCTTAATTTGCTGGTACGTTTTTTCTAACTCCGCTCGAAAAGTTTCTTGACGATATCGAATGTATTTAACTGAAATTTGATGACACAATTGAGGGAATTTTCTATATATTGTTCTGCGGTGACATTGTAAACGTCTGGCCACTTCCTCAAGAGAAGGAGGTGGAGATTCACCAGTTGCCAAAGTATGCTCTAAATATTGCTGAACTTGATTCAAATCAAGGGAAGAAGTTTTCCGATTGGATGGCATATGAGGCAAGGAAATTGGAGAGAGTTGCTGTAGAGATTGATCAAAGGATAATTTTCCTGAGTAAAAATCAACTAGCGATACTTTGGTCAAATAACAAATTCGCAGTATAGCTTGTAATGAGGGTAAATGTTTCCCCTGACACCATAGCCATAGACTGTTTTTAGGGATTTGGATCTGACGTGCAAAGTGAGCTACATTTCCTTGAGTAAAATGATTGATGCAAATATTAAGCGAAGAAATAATGTTTTGAAGTTTCAGAGAATCCTGATGTTGAAAAGCAAAACTTATCATGTCACCAATTGAGGCAACAACCCATAATTCCCAATTTTGATTTTCTATCCCTATAAATTCATTTTTATCAACTTTATTATTAAAAGGAATGCCCAGCCATTTATAGCATTTAGAACAGTATCCTGGCTCAGCCTGCCAAGCGAGAAGAAAGTTTTCTTGACCACAATAAGGACATTTATTTTGTAGAGGAAAATTATGTATCCTACACATCTTAACTTCCTGTAATGACCAAAGCAATGGCTCATAAACAGATATTTGATTCGTCAAACAATCTTCATAACAAAATGGGCACCAAACTTGATGGCGATGAAGTAAATTTCTAGTCGGTAAAACCTGTGCTAGAGGAAGTAAAGTTAAGCTCTGTAAATTAGGTTGTAGCGTTAAGGTTTCAAAAACACGGACAAGGTCAAGCGCCATAACTCCTGTCCCATTTATAGCTGCGGTGTGGAGATATATTTTGTTTAATCTAGCACTGCTGTATTTTTTGGGAATTAGTCCGCTAGCAACCTTTTTTAGTAAGGCTCCGGGAAAAACCAGATGTGACGCAGACAGTCTTGATATATAACTGGTCAGACGTTCCACATAAGGAGTACCCACTCTCTCTGGCTTTAATGAATACAGATAACTACGAGGCGGAATAGCTAATGATTCTTCATTCCATGAAGGATAAACTGATGACATGGTATAGCTAGAAATAGAAGGTTTTTAACTATCAGGTATTCCAGTGGGATACCGATGAGGTGAAGGCTCTCCAACGAAGGTATTTTTACCTTGACCGGAAGAAGATTCCTTTTCTTGAGACTCACTTGATTGAATGTAGGCATATTCAATTCCTAGTGTTGTACGCAGTTCTGTTAAGGCTGATTCCTCTTTACTTTGTTGAAAGTCCTTTTCCTGTGTCTTAATATCCGTCAAAAGTTTAAGGCATTGGCGAGCGGGAAGGGCATGAGGTTTTAAGTCTTCTAATGTTATTGTAGTCGCTGGTTTATCTTGAGTTAAAACATGATGAAGCGTTGTGGAAAGCCAGTCCTTTAGAATCCCCACACAACCTAGACTCCCTTCGTAAAGGAGTGCGGATTGGCAACGGCGAGAGGAAGGGTTTTTGAACTATCCAGTGCTGCGGTTGTTAAAGCCGACGGATTTTTTGCAGGCTTTATCTCTGTTAGTGACGTATCATAGACGGTTAGAAGCGCAAAATCGGGGACTTCATGAGGATAAGTTACCGCGCATTGCTTGTAATCGTCAGGATATTCTCAATTTGTCGTTATCGGATTATCAAGGATGGGTGGAAGCGATTACGGAGGGGTTTGAACTGGGAGCGAAGTTTTTACATGGTCAGGCAGTTTTTGATGCCGATGATGTGTCTTACCCGATGCAGTTGGTGGTATTAGCGCCGTTAATAGTGATTTTGAGAGATGGGGTGAGGTTTGATACGGTGCGACGGAAGTTAGAGCAATGGTTCTATTGTGGGGCTGCATCAGGGATTTATTCTCGCTCTCGGGAGTCAACGGCGGCGAAGGATTTGATTGAGATGCCTGGTTGGGTGTGGGAAGAGGGGGCGATTCCGACGACGATTCGAGAGGCGAGTTTACAAGCAGAACGGTTGCAGAGTTGTGTGAATTCTCAGGGGGCTGCTTATAGGGCGATTTCGGCGTTGTTAAGACGGGATGGGGCGTTGGATTTTTTGACGGGGGAGGTACTAACGGAGGCGAAGTATTTTCAGGAGGGGATTGAAAATCATCATATTTTTCCGCAGAAGTGGTGTCAACAACGGGGGATTGCGCGATCGCGCTACAACAGTATTGTCAATAAAACGCCGTTAACTTGGCGGACGAATCGCTTTTTGGGGAGTGTGGTGCCGTCGATGTATTTGCAGTGGTTGCAGGAGACGGGTATGAGTCGGGAACGGGTGGATGAGATTTTGCGATCACATTTGATTGAGCTTGAGTTGTTGAGAGGGGATGATTTTGAGGGGTTTTTTGCTGAACGAACGCGGGTGCTATTAGGGAAGTTGTATGAGGCAATGGGGAAGGAATGAGTGATTGAGCCTCCGACTCGGTCTTGTGAGCTACACGCTTTCGAGATCAAGAACATCCATGATGGAAATTTATCGAGTACGCTGGGTCATTGATGGCAACACAATTTAAGCCCAACCCTTAGCAGACACTAATTGACTAATCACAAACCTTCTACGATTGGAAACAAAGGACTGCCTGGTGACCATAACTCTGTACTGTCGGGATGTTGTTCAAAATAATCGGGGGCGGTGGTTACTCGCAAAACTTCGCTCATTCCAGGCATGGAAAATTTATATTCTTTCGATTGCAAACGTTCAATTTCTAGTCCAGGCGGTCTTAAATCGACCCGTTGAATTAATTGATCGAGCGTTTCAAAATTGTATAAAGGTTCGGGACGTAAGGGTTCTTCTAATTCGGCATCTGTTACTTGGTCTAAGTCAAAACTATCGCTTTCTTTTTCTTTCACATCTTCATTAACAGTCTCGACTAAATCGGCTTTTTTCTGCTCTTTTTCGTCACGGTTGGCTAAAGCAACAGTAGCAAAGTTCTTGGGGATACTGGAGAGAATCGGTTGCAGTTTGCCAACATATTGAGAGAATAAACCAATACGATCGCGCAGTGCAATATAAACATCCGTTTCTACAGTATCTTGATAGTGCAGGTTGAGAATTTTAATGGTTGGATACTTTTGTCCTAAGCGATCGATGCGACCGATTCGCTGTTCAACCCGCATGGGATTCCAAGGCATATCATAGTTAATCATTGCCCCGCAAAATTGGAAGTTTAAGCCTTCTGCTGCTGCATCGGTACAAAGCAAAATGTCAGCTTTCCCATCACGGAAGATTTGTTTGGTTTTATCTCTAGAAATACGCTGCCAAGTCGAATCTGATGTGGGAATTTCTCCCCCTCGTCCTGAGAAACAAACGATTTTATAGTTAGATACAGATGCAAGATATTGACGCAGAAAATCCATTGTGTCTGTATATTGACTGAAGACAATAATTTGCTGATACCCTTCTTGTTTCACCTGTTGTAAATAGTCCAGTAAAACTTGCGCTTTGGTATCGGTGGGGAGGGCTTCAATTTGTTCTCTCAGCCACGCCAGTTCCCGCACTTCTTCATTTTTCAGTGCTTCTTGTTCGAGTTGGTTGGCTTGGTCTTCATCCATTATTTCTTCAGAAGCCTCATCGTCTAAAATATCTTCGTCAATGAGGGTGGGTTGATAATAGTGCGTTCTCTCTAGTCGGTTTAAGCGTTGGGAAAGGGTTCGCGCTAAAGCAGCAAAACTGCTGGCGAGACGACGGCGGTAAATGGTCATTACAAACCCCACCGCATTCTTCTCTGCTTGCGTGGCGTTGTTATAGGTGGAGGCAATATAATCTTCCACTGCGTCGTATAGGGTTTTCTCTTGGGAACTAAGAGAGACAAACTTGTCTTCAACCTGACGGGTGGCAATGCGAGTGCTAATTTTTCCCGCTTCGTAATAGCGGCGCAAAAGCTGACGGGTATGACGTGAAAGTAATCTACCCACTGGAGTATTTGCCTTCATGATTTCTATAGCAGCGCGACGGCGATCGCTGTTCAGTTGTCTGCGGGGAAGAGTCGCTTCATCTCTCAACGCATTGAGGATTTTTTTCGCTGCCAGTTTACTCTGTTTCGGAACGTACTTTTGTACCGCTTCTAGGGGGGTTTCTCCATACGCTGCTTCAACACTGCGAAACAGTCTTGCCATAAACTCAAATTGAGCATTACTGGGATTAGCACTGCTGGCGCACTCAAAGAAGTCTTGGAAATGTTTCACATTCCATTCTGGAGGAAGTCCAAACAGAGAAAGCAAATCCCAAACCTCGATCGGGTCAATCTGCATCGGCGTTGCTGTCAGTAGGATTAATCCCTGTGTCTTGTATTTCAACTGCTGCATCAAGGATAAGAGGAGATTGGGTCCTTTTTGCTGCGTTCCTCCCGCACCCCGCCGACGAGCATGATGGGCTTCATCGAGGATAATTAAATCATAAGATTCTGCATCTTCAATTAATTCCCTTGCGCGATCGCGCCGTCGCATTAAATGACTGGAAACAATGGTACAGGGTTCTTGATGCCAAGTTTCACGGGACACAGGCTGTATAGTATTCTTGCCCAACGCCCGCCAAGCAGGACAATCATACCAATTTAATGCCTTCCCGTCATAAATGGGCCAATTGAGATTAAACTTCTCTCGCAGTTCAATTTGCCATTGGGTTAACACCGATTTGGGGGCGAGAATTAAAATCCGTTTCGCTTTCCCTGATAACCACGCTTGTCGCAGCAATAACCCCGCTTCAATGGTTTTTCCCAATCCCACTTCATCAGCAATCAGCAGGGTAGGGGGCCAATGATGATACAGTCGTTGAAAGGTTTTGATTTGATGGGGCCAAGGGGTAACTGTAGAAGTGGCTTCTCCCACATAATCCCCGCGCCCTGGAATAGCGGGTCCCTGTTGAATTAATGTCCAGACTTTTCGATATAAGTCTTCTGGTTGGGGATCAAGAGTGATTGGTTCAGGTTTCGGGGAAGGAGTCGTTGTGGGTTGTAGTTCAGTTTCTACTTTTTCCAACCGTTTTGGCTTTTGGTCATTGGGCGGTAAATAGTGTAAGAGTTGTTCTGTTACTGCTTGGGGAACATCAATAACTAAACAGCGTTTGGCTTGGTTCGCCCAAAGTTTCGCAAAGCCTGTTTCTTCATCATCCACATAGGTTTTTGTTCCTCCCCAGTCAGTGAAGACATGAAAACTTTCCCAGTTACCGCGCCATCCTTTTGCGGTTTCATTCACACTGCCATTAAAAGCGAGACGGTTTCCAGCTTTATCTTCAATCACTCCTGCTTTTTCGTGGAATATTCCTTGGGCGGGAATGGCTTTGCGTTCAGCAGAACAAGGAAGGGCGAGTTTAATTTCTAGATAGTCTTGGGCAATCATCCAAGACAGGAGTTCTAAAGCGTCGATTTCTTCAGAATCATTGCTGGTTAAAGGATTAACAGTCAGTTTTTCCTCAACCACTGCTTTTAGCTTTTCTCCCCGTTCAATGGCTGTAACTTCTGCTTCCCCTAACGTACAGCCGATAATGAGACGCATTCGCCCTTGGTTGTGGATTAAGCCTTCTAACCCGCGCATGGCTAGAGTCATCACTTTAGCAGAAAAGAAACCTGTGGCGCGATCGTAGCGCACCGCCCGTTCTAACGCGGGTTCGTAAAACTCTTTAACTAGGCTTTCCGTATCAGAATCGTATTTTGTCTTCCAAGCGCGATCGATTAGCAGATTCATCACTCATCTCTGCCCACAACATTTACAATTAGTACAGGGTTAACTGAGTTGAAAGGAGGGCAACACTATGAACGATACCATCACTATGTCTGCTCTCTACAAAAAACTCAAAAGAAAGGGTTTGCAAGAGGAATACATTCAGAAGACAGTTTTGCCCAGTTGGTGGAGTACAGAACTAAACGACAAACCTGCTGCGGTTTTAGAAGGGGCGGGTTACATTGCTCAACGTCTGAACATAGACCTCAAGAGTCTTCTTGCTGAAGATGAGGAACCTCGCTTTAAACCGTTACCCCATACAAAATTTAAATATCATCAACAAAACAAAACTGGAACCCCTAACATAGCCTATCAAATCGCCACAAAGGTCGCAGAGGCAGTTGCTTTTGCCACTAATCTCCAATTTGGATCGCTGCCCTCAGATTCATCTGAAATGCGGTCGGAGATTCTTGCCAAGCACTCTCTCGTCAACTTATCTAGCTTACTCGATTACTGCTGGGAAAAGGGAATCGCTGTTGTTTATTTTCATCACTATCCTAAAAACCAACGTAAACTAACAGGAATGATTCAATGGCAAGGAAACCAGCCTGTGATTGTTCTTAGTAGTGGTAAAACTTATCCTGCGTGTTTAGCATTTCATCTTGCTCATGAACTCGGTCATCTTGCCCTTGGTCATGTTAAACAAGGAGAAGGAATTTTAATTGATGAGGAAATTAAAGAGGACTCTAACGACCAAGAAGAGATTGAAAGTAATCAGTTTGCAACCTATCTCTTAGTTGATCGTTTCGATAACTGTTTCAAACGCCATAACATTTATAGTAGTGGTAAACTCAGAGAAAAAATAGATAAAATTATCAAGAAAGAACCAACTATTGACCCTTGTGCAATTGCCTTCAATTATGGGTGGCATACTGGAAATTTTGGTTGCGCTCAAAAAGCTGTTAATGAAATAGATGGCTCAAAAGATGGACATGAAATCATTAATCAGTTCCTTGAAGAGCAAATTAATTGGGATGATTTAAGCGAGAACCAAGCTGATTACTTAGACCAAATTCTCGGAGAATAACTTGTCTGTTTGTATCTACTGTATTGATAATGATGTCCTGAAAAAGCTGATTACCTTTGAATTGTTTGATTGGACGCTTGACTTATTTAATTGTAGTTACCCGCAAGTTAATATTTTAGAAACGGCTCAGTATAAGTTTGAAGGAGACTGGCGAAAATTAAAAAAGGGGAAAAGCAGAAGAACGGAAGATAAGTTGATTAAATACGAGGAAGTTGTTGCACTTGCCAAAACATTGCCTCAAATTTCAAAAGTATCTGTTGCTATAGAGATTTTTGAACAATTATCTAGCTTTGAAAATATTGATCCAGGTGAAGCGATTCTAACCAGTCACGCGATCGCGCTTCTAAAAAAAGACGAAGATGCTCAGATTTTTACAGGCGATAAAAGATTCCTCATCGCTTTAGCACAAGTAGATTTACCAGAGATTAATTCTTATCTCAAGCATCGGATTTGGTGCTTAGAACAACTGGTTCTCAAAAATATTGATTACTATGGCTTTGAATGGGTTCGAGAGCAGATTGTTCCCGTTCGGGATTGTGATCGCGCTATAAAAGCAGTTTTTGGTTCGGGCGATCAATCTTCTTCCTGTAACGCTATTCCGACTTTGAAACAGTATATTGAAGACATTAGAGCAACCACAGGGAGTTTATTATCTCCTTATCCCAATTTCTACTAAATGATTGATGTTGACACTTTTCCTCTAATTTTCATTAAGTATGTTCTCACTCATGCTGAGTATGATAAGGAGGCTTGGAAAAATGACCCGTACTACTAATCAAAATCTGACAGATATTACTGATATATTCCCTTTCGTTATTAAAACAGAAGAGCAATATAACAAAGCGTTGTCTATTACTGAGAGTCTTTTCTTTAAAGAAAATCGAAATCAAGAAGAAGAAAAAGCGCTTGATGTTTGGACTGTTTTAATTGAGATGTATGAAAATCAGCAGTTTTCTCCTGGGTCTGAAGCGACTCCTGTTTCTACTTTAAATACTCTGATGGAATCACAAGGGATTACTCAAGCTGATTTAGTCCGTGAAGGGATTGGCTCAAGTGGAGTAGTTTCTGAAATCGTGAATAACAAGCGAACCATTAGTAATAAACAAGCTAAAAAGTTAGCTGAAATTTTTCATGTTTCTCCTGAAGTTTTCATCCATTTCGATTAGAAGCGATTTTATTGACTGATTTTAGATAAAAACTTTAAATGATAGTCGTTTCTGATACAACTCCAATTAGTGAGTTGACTAAAGTGAGTTATCTGAATTTACTTTATGAGTTATTTTAAGTAAATAGTAAACGTATAAACCCTTCTTGTTCAAAATGACGATCAGTTGTTAATGCTTCTGTTATTCCTCGCTTTTGCATCAAGACAAAACTAACAGCATCGCACAAGGAATAAGTTTTATCGACTCTTTCCATCAATAGAGTCATCCCTTGACAATGTAACAACTCATCAACCCAAACCACTTCAATATCGGGATGCTCCAATAAATCATTCATGAAATTTAAGGTCGGGAGTCGCGGAAACCGTCTGACTTCAGCAAGAGCAATTAATTCAGCTAAAACATAGCTATGGGTTAAACTCTGGTTAGCAAGATTAAAGTATTCAACTGCTTGCTCATGTTGCGGTTCGGCTTGATGGAGATAACAGAGCAATCCTGATGTATCTAAAAGTAACATTTAGTTTTCTGTTTCATTCTCGTTATTGTAAGCTCTAGCTAAATCAGCATCAATGCTTTCGTTATCTGCGCCTGTCGGATAACCTAAGTTTATTGCACCTGCATGGCGACGGAAGCGATCGCGCACTGCTTCTTTTTCTGCAACTGTTCGATCTTCTTGGTTGTGAGATTGTTGAGTTAGCGAGAAAACAATCCATTCTTGAAGGGATAAACCAGCATTTTTGGCTTGCTGTTTCAGGGTTTGATACACTTCATCACTTAATTCTAAGTTTAAATTTTGACTCATTTTGACTGTCTCAGTGGGTCATGATTTTTTTACAGGTTAACACTGGTCGCTGCTTACTCTAACCATAACTCCAGTTGTTTCGGTCGCGGGACGTTCTCGCTGAATGCCAACAGACGCAGGTTTTCCAAGACATCAAAATCTTGCGCTGCTTCGGCGACGGGACCGTCTTCTCTAGAAACTCTGCGTTGATCTTTTTTAATTTTGGTTCTGATTTACGATAATATCTTGGATTTGATTCTTTGTTCCCTTTAGAATCGGTATAAAATTCTTTGAGTCCAACATCGACACCAATGGTATTATGCGTAGCTTGTAGAGTTTCTTTCACTTCAATTGCTACACAAAACTGGCAATAGTATCCATCGGGTCTGCGAACCAACCTGACTCGTTTAATTTGGTCTTCTGAATAAAAAACCTAAATCCCAAGTACCAATAAATTTTAACTTCCCAATTCCTTTTTGGTCAGTGAACTTAATGTGTTTTGGGTCTAAGAGTTTCCATCCTGACTGTTTATATTCAACCGCAGCCACTTCATATAGTTTGATTTAATCTATAATAACTTCTAATCCCCTCCTGACCTAGCTTTCTAGCAGCTTAGAGGACAAAATTTTCCTCTTCTACGATTGGCCAACTTCTTCTTCCAAAAATGCTGAAACGCGCTCAATGAGGCTAACGAAAAACTTGGCTTATAAGCGAAGATCTGGTCAAATTCTTCTTCCAAAAGTGGCCAATTTCTTGTCCGAGTCACAGGGGGTTATAACTTGAATCATAACTTTGCAGTTTTTATAAGGTTATGGTTCAAAAAGTTACGGACAATTTCTGTTTTTCCCTGCATGAGAAAGGCTAAAAAAGTCCCAATTTCATAAATGATGTCATCTTTCAGTGAAAATTAAGGCAACCCTTCCACAATCAAAAGCAGTAAGCAAACAGAAACAAATATGACTTATCTCGAAACAACCGCACAATTTTATAAAGAAGTCGCTGAAACCCCAGAAGTGGGCTTATGTTGCGTTCAAAATGGCTCGTTTCAACTCCCAGGACTCAGTATTCCCTCTGCCATGCAGGAAATGAACTACGGCTGTGGCACAACCGTTCAACCCACAGAATTAGGGAATCAACCGACTGTCCTCTATGTTGGTGTTGGCGGAGGGTTAGAAGCCCTGCAATTTGCTTATTTTTCTCCTCGTTCGGAAGCCATTATCGCCGTGGAACCGGTTGCAGAAATGCGTGAAGTGGCAAAACGGAATCTCAATCAAGCTGCTCAACAAAATGACTGGTTTGATCCCAGTTTTGTCAAAATTGTTGCTGGGGATGCTTTTAGTTTACCCGTTCCTGATGAATCCGTTGATGTGGTCGCGCAAAATTGTCTGTTTAATATCTTTGAACTGCAAGACTTAAAAACCGCTCTGCAAGAAGTTTATCGCGTTCTCAAACCAGGCGGTCGTCTATTGATGAGTGACCCCATTGCGGTGCAGCCGATTCCAGAAAAACTCCGTCAAGATGAACGGTTACGGGCGATGTGTCTGTCTGGGGCGTTGACTTATACTGAGTATATGAATTGCTTGGTAGAAGCTGGGTTTGGTGAAATTGAAGTGCGGGCGCGTCGCCCTTACCGCCTACTCGATACCGCCACCTATGGCTTAAGTGAAGATTTACAGCTTGATAGTTTAGACTCCGTTGCGTTGAAAGTTCCCACACCCGCCGATGGTGCTTGCATTTTTACTGGCAAAACAGCGATTTATCGAGGTTCAGAAGAAACTTGGGATGACGGGAAAGGACACACTTTCCAAAAAGGTGTTCCTTTAGGGGTTTGTGATAAAACCGCTCATCAACTTGCCCAACAGTTTCCAGACAGCATTGTTGTCACTGCATCAACTTGGCATTATCAAGGGGATGGCTGTTGTTAAATAGAGCGTTCCTTAGTTCAGTTCGAGGCAAAAAAAGATTAATGTTTCTATTATCCAAAACTCAGTTTCTACTTAGAAAAACGAGTGAAGATAATAATTAAGGGAAGGAAGATATAGGCAGATTCAACCCCTGAGGGATTAAGTTTTCCTTGATCCCTCTTTCTCCCCTCCCGAGAAAGCCAACAATTGAATTGGAGGGAAAGATAATGAAACGCTTTTTAACAGGTACTGTATTTACAATTTTCTTAGCCACAACTTCTACTGCTGCCTCTGCCGGAGAAGTCGCTGTTAATTCGGCAAATCGTTCAGTCAATCGAGATATTAAACCATTTAATTTAGTCCATCGCGCCTACAGTGGTCATTTTTCCGAACAAGGAGTTCCCGGTTTTAATGCCTTAGAGACGGCGTATCAAAGCGGTCAAATTGAAGCGGAAGATTTGGTGCAAACGGCGGTTGATCAAGGACGACTGTCTCCAGAGATGCTCGATGATGCAGGCTATGTCAATGCGGTCGATTTTCAACTGCAAGACTTGCGCGATCGCGATAGTGGTGGTTTAAATGATTAATCCAGTTTCCTATCATTGCTCAGCTTAAGCACTGATTAAACATAGTCTTAGAAAATCCCGCACGCTTGTGGGATTTTTCTTTGATGATATATTCTCTTTTCCAGCCCTTGAGGATGAATCAACGATTCTATATTAGAGGTTAGAGTGAAAATTAAACCCTAGCCTATGTCTTCCTTCCTCCAATCAGCTAAAAATATCTCCTCTCGCGAAAACCAACTCCAACAACGGATTACCGAATTAGAAGAAGAGAATCAACAATTAAAACAGCAACTAGCAACTGAAGCAACCGCCAATGACCAACCCTTTCGCAAAATTTTCAATGCGTCCAACGATGCAATTTTAGTCATCGATCCCAGTGCTGATCAAATTTTAGAAGCCAATCCCCAAGCTGAAAAACTATTAGGCTATTCCCGCGATGAATTACTCAATTCAGTTTCCGTTTCTAAGATTCATCCAGAAGAAATGCCCCAACTTATGGCATTTACCCGTAATATTATCGCCGTTGGTCAAGGCTGGACGAATGAATTGAGTTGTTTAACGAAGTCTGGAGAAAAACGCCCGTCGGAAATTTCTGCAACCGTCGTTTACTTTCAGAATCGTCCTTGCATTATTGCTCTCGTGCGAGATATTTCGGAACGACTAAAAGCCCAAAAAGAAGCGATAGAAGCAACAGAAGCCCTCGCAGAATTGGGAGAATTAACCAGTATGATTGTTCACGAAATTCGGAATCCTTTAACGACAGTTTTAATGGGTTTAGAAGCCCTACAAAAAATTGAATTGCCTCCGCGAGATAAGGCTCGTTTAGAATTAGCTTCCGAAGAAGCACAGCGTTTACAGTCTCTTTTAGAAGAAATTCGTTTATATACGAAACCCCAACTGGTTGAAAAAGAAACCATTGATTTGAATCAGTTAGCCCAAGATGTTTTAGAAATTATCTATAACCAATTCTCAGTACAGCATGACATTCAATTGATAACGATGTCGGAACCCGTCAAAGTTTTAGGGGATCAATCCAAACTCAAACAAGTCTTCATTAATTTAATTACCAATGCTGGTGAAGCAGTGGAGACAGATGAGCCAATTACCTGGAAAATAGAGCGGGAAAAAGAGAAAGTTAAGGTGCAAGTGCATAACTATGGTTCGCCGATTCCACCAGAAATATTACCCAAGCTAACCAAACCATTTTTTACCACAAAATCTTCAGGAATGGGCTTAGGATTGCCCATTGCAAAACGCATTGTCGAGTCCCATCAAGGGAACTTTTCAATTGAATCTCATCAAATGGAAGGAACTACGATCACTCTGTCTTTTCCGGTTGCTTCTGCTGAAGAGAATTAGCGTTGAACCACTAAATCAACAATCCCTTGATAACCATAACGAGCGACATAAAGTCGCGGAAGTTGCGAGATTTATACGGCGGTTCTTCTATTGTGTCTTATTTGGCTCGTACATTGTGCGATCGCGCTAAGGCTCAAAATCAGCCAGTAATCTCTCCAGCCATCATTAATGTTGTCTAGGGAACGCCAAACCAAATCATTATCCAAGGTGATTTTTCGGAAGCAGAAGCACGGGGGACGTTTGATGAAGCCTAGAAGACAATCGTCGTCACTTGTCGGGAATGGTTAGAAAGTAATCTTTCTCCCCCTGCTGAGAAGTATCGATGGCAACAAAGCTGGAAAGCCTAGGGAAATCACGCTTGGGAGTTTTTCTGGACACAAGGCAACAGCATTGGAGAAGCTCGTCGCGCCTTAAATGAGGCAAAACGGTCTCGGGGGTGGACGGGAATTAACTGGATGGGCGAGAGTTCTACACTTTCTGACATGGACGCGATCGCGCTGTTGAGCCAGACGTTCATCCCTTGTCCTCTCTTCAGTCTGAGCGAATATATGTCGGGGTGGGGTTGACCAACAATCCGCTATCTCTTGCTTATCTTGTCAGGATTGCGCTAGGTTACGCTAACTGAAGTCTTCTCTGGAAAAACTCCGATCAGCTTGAGAAGGCGGAGAAATCCTTTCTCACCGCTGACAACGAATTGCTATATTAAACATTAAGTATTTCTGTAATATCACTGATTTATCGGCGTAAGGCCAAACCTTGTTGTTCATCTGAACCCCATTAATCATTAATGTCTAAACCTCACTCCTCTTTTCCTCAGTGGCGATTAAAACCGAGCGATTTCAGCAGCAACGGCTCTGAGTTTGAGTCAATTCAGATTCTCCTGGGTAAATTTATCGCAGACCATCATACTTCCTCCCCCTGGAAAGAATGTAGCCTCCTCGCGGAGAATTCTACCTTTGAATGGGGAAAAGGTTATCCTCTGGAAAAAGTGGTTAACGCTCAAGCGGATTTAGAAACGCTGTTAGCAAACCCGCAGTTGTTCCGCAATGCCGTAGCCATTATTGAGCCTTGGGAGCACGTTGGCTATAACCCTTTAGGAGAGCATGTCCGAGCTTCGGTGAATGTGGCTTACCTCCTGCAGAAAATTGCCGATTGCGATTCCGTTCTCTTTCCAGTTTGGTCTTCAGGCACACTGGATTTAGAGCGGTTAATGCCTGCTATTAGTAGCGGATTAGCCATTATTGTGGAAGGGGGCAATTCCTCGGCGCGCGATCCAGCCAGCTTTGCCGAATCGAATATTTCTCACGAAGAGATGATTCGCCTCACCGAAGCCATTCTCCTGTCTCGGAGTCCCACCAGCGCTCCCGCTTTGTTGATCTGTTTAGGACATCAACTGGCAGCCCATGCTCATATCACCTTGATTAAACGGGCTGTTCGAGAAGTGCTCGCTTTGGAAAATTTAGAGCGCGATCGCGGTGGAAAATTCTTAAAACTCCTGAAGCAGGTCTGTCAAGAAATTCAAGCAATGGGAGAATCCTTACCTATTCAAAAACGCGATGGTCGCATCGTTGCTCAAGGCTGGGATGACTGGGAATTTGCGGTTACGGAAAATGAAGCGAAGGAATTTGGGGCTCGCCACTTACTCCCTTATGAATCCCCAGACTCGGAAGAAACCTCAGGGATTCCAGATACTTTAATTTGGGCGCACGAAGTCACCGCCGACATTCATGAAGGGGTAATTGATACCTCAATGGCTTACGAAAAGAATCTCAATATTGCCATGTTTCATGCCGATGAAGTGAATGAAGAAGCCATTTTATTCGCAAACTGGGCTTATCGCCTGCTCCATGAAGCGTTGATTCCTTGTCGCCATATTGTGGCTAAAAGCTCCCTTTCCTGGTTAATTAAACTCCCCGACGCGATTGAAATTTTATGCTCAACGGAAGCAGATGGCGAGCTAGTGACCGAATGTTCAGCCACTTGCATTAACTATCTCGATTTTGAAAGCCGACAGATTCGGCGCTCATTTACCTGTCAGTTTCACCCGGAACTATTGGCTGATCTACGAGCCATCGGCATGAGAGAGCCTCCTTCCTATAGCGAACTCAAACAGGATGATGGAGCAAGGCTATTTGCACGGCTGTTGTATGCAGCAATGCAAGATTAACCCCAACTAAACTCAATTTCCCCCTTCAGACCATGGCAACTGTAATCGCAATTCATTCTTATTCCGGACGAACCGGTCGCTCTACCTTAGCAGCGAATCTTGCCAGTCTGTTCGCACTCGCCGGAAACCGAGTGGGGGTTCTCGATGTCAGTTTGCAATCTCCAGGGATGACTATTTCCTACGGTTTAGAGTATGACCAAGCGGTGGCAACGGCTTTACCGTCAACCATCAGTGATGAAACCAAGTTTGTGACCTTAGTCGCGCTTCTCGGATTGACCACAGTCCTAACAGGAGTTGTTTCTTGGCTGTTGGGTCAATGGAATTTGGGAAATTTGATGCAGTTTATCCCTTATCCAGGGGTGAGCGGATTTCTCGCTGGAACCGGTTGGCTGCTCCTGGCGGGGTCATTCAAAATTATGGCTGATCTTACCCTCAGTTGGGAAGGCTTATCTTTGCTCTGGAACAGCGATCGCGTACCGTTTTGGAGTGCTGGCATTACTTATGCGCTGATTTTACTGCTGATTTCGCGACGTTGGCAACATTGGGCCATTTTCCCCAGCAGTCTTATCATTACGATTGGTTTGTTCTATCTGGGGTTGGCACTGACTCAAACTTCCATACCAGAGGCAATCGAACAAGGCTGGTTGATTGAGTTTCCCGCTTCCGCTCAAGGCTGGCATCCCCTTGCACCAACTGCGATCTTCCAAGTGGATTGGTCGGTTATTTTCCCTCAGTTCGGGGGGATGGTGATCATTGCCTTGCTCAGTGTGATCGCGGTTCTCCTAAACTGTAGCGGGTTAGAACTAGCCACTAAATCCGATATTGAACTGAATCAGGAATTAAAAAGTACTGGCATTGCGAACCTAATCGCAGGCTTGGGGGGAGGCTTGGTCGGCTATCACAGCTTCAGCGGTTCTTTACTCGTGTCCAAAATTGGCTCACAAAGTCGGGTTCCCTATCTTCTCGCTGGCTTAATCGGGATGGTAGCCCTGATTCTCGGAACCTCTGCCATCAGCTTGGTTTCGAAGTTTTTTAAGTCGTAGAATCTTCCCACTGACTTTTCATGAAATTTTTTAATTCTTCTAATTTTTCGTTGGCAGCCCTTGTCTTTTGACCTTGGCTATCGCTTTTAATTTCTGTCTCACCCTTGCCAGTTGTATAAACCAAATCAGTGAAAGTCGCTTACAATCGCTTATCTTTCGATATCACACTTGTACTTCATCATCACCAAATAGGAAAGCCAAGCCCAACGGTTCAAATCTAGAATAAAACCGATGTCGTTGCTTCCCGAAATACCACACCAGCCGATGACAGAAACACTCTTGTATTGCTGATCAAACATACCACACTCGCTCTTTCCTTGATCTTGTTTTGCGGTTCGGCTTGATTGGAAGTTACTGTGATCGCGTTCTGTATTTTCTCTCCTTCAAGTTGAGCAAACAGCCGTTCCAAGAATAAATCCATTTCCTCTGGATCATGACTGGCAATGAGATAAGCGCGATCGTTCTGCTGATAATATTGATTGGGTTGAGCCTCAACTTCCAAATTCAGGAATTGACAAATGGCAACGTGAACATCGGGACGAATTTCTGGAATGACGGATTTTTTAGGATGGGATGGATGGGATGGTTCTTGCTTTTGCGATGCTTTCGTTTTCAAAGGGTTGCGCTGTCGTTGTTCATAAACTTGTTCGCCTCGTTTCACTTTACGAGTGTGATTATCTCCCATCTGGGCATTTTCCCAGATAGAATTATCTTTGGTTAATTCACGATGAATTTTAGCAACAGTATGATGACTGACTTGGCACTGACGGGCGATCGCGCGATCGCTCCACTGAGACCATTCTTCATCTTGCAGTAAAGTAACAACAGCCTTGCGTTTATCTTGCTTCAAAACAGTCGGATTAAAGGTGCGGTAAGCAAAAAGATTAACCACTGCTAAGGAATCATATCCCCAATCTTGGGCAAATCCCAAATAACGGCGAATCGTAGGGTCATCAACTGTAGCATCGGCGCGACTGGGATTGAGCATGATAAAGGTAATCCGAGAAGCGTTCGGCTTCCATTCTCGCCATAGTAAGTAGCGATAGCAGCCAGTTGGGTCAATAATTGCTCCTCGCTGCATTACTTTGATCATCACTCCTAGAGAGCTGGTTCAGTAGAGCGGGTTGACAAGTGAATTATTTAGTGCATAGCTAGAAAAAGCTCCATCGATGAGGTTCAAATCAAATGCGCCCACCCACCTGGAATCCCCCCATTAATCTTTCTCCAGCAGAACAATCCGTGATTCAAAAAATCCGTAAAGGTCAAATTAGCTGAGATTTTTAAGGAGAGCACAGTGGAAAAATGTCCAGTTTCACCAGCCTGATTAGCACTGGCTATTGCTATTTATTCATAATGAAGACTGACGGGGATCGCAGTTTTCAGGCAGCAGTTAATAGAATTGCGCCCCTTGATACTGAGCCGTTTTTTGTGCATTTGCAGCTTCTCCACAGGTGCGAGGGGTAGGAAATAACTTCGTGGGATTCGCCAAACCTTTGGGGTTAAACGCAGCGCGAACATATTGCATCGTTTCGAGATCGATCGCGCTAAACATCTCACTCATATAACAGTTTTTATCAGCACCAATGCCATGTTCTCCAGAGATACTGCCCCCTGCTTCCACACAGCGTTTGAGAATCTTGCCACCAATTTCTTCCACTTTTTCCAAGTCACCTGGAACGGATTCATTGTATAAAATCAATGGATGTAAATTGCCATCACCCGCATGAAACACATTGGCAATGCGATAACCAGATTCTTCGCTGAGGGCTTCAATATCTCGTAACACGGTGGCAAGTTGGGTGCGGGGAATGACCCCATCTTGCACAAAATAATCTGGGCTGAGGTGTCCTGCTGCTGCAAACGCTGCTTTTCTTCCTTTCCATAATTTAGCGCGTTTTTCAGCATCGTGCGCGATCGTTGTTCCCCTTGCGCCATTTTCCTCACAAATTCTCGCAGTGCGTTCAATATTACCGCTCACTTCTACTTCTGAGCCATCTAATTCCACTAATAAAATTGCTCCAGCATCGCGAGGATATAAACCCGCCCCCACGACATCTTCCACAGCATTAATCGTGAGATTATCCATCATTTCCATTCCCGCAGGAATAATCCCATCGCCAATAATGGCAGCAACCCCATCCGCAGCAGCTTCAATACTTTCAAAATCTGCTAATAAAACCGCAACAGATTCGGGCGTTTTCAAGATGCGAAGGGTAATTTCTGTAGCAATGCCCAATGTTCCCTCAGACCCCACAAATAAGCCCGTCAGGTCATACCCAGGCATTTCGGGAACGGTCCCGCCAATATCGACAATCGAACCGTCTGGGGTGACAATTTTTAGTCCTAGAACATGATTTGTGGTCACACCATATTTCAGACAGTGAACGCCTCCTGAATTTTCTGCCACATTCCCGCCAATAGAACAAATAATTTGACTAGAAGGATCTGGAGCATAATAAAAGCCTTTCCCGCTAACGGCTTGCGTCACCCAATTATTAATGACTCCTGGTTGCACCACCACGCGCTGGTTTTCTAAATCGGTTTCTAAAATTTCATTCATGCGGGCGGTGACAATCAAAACCCCGTTTTCTAAAGGAAGTGCACCTCCTGATAACCCTGTTCCCGCGCCTCTTGCAACCCAAGGCAAGTCATACTGATCACAAATTTGGACGACCTTAGCAACTTGTTCCGTGCTACGGGGAAGAACCACTATTTTTGGGCGTTGGCGATAACTCGCTAAACCATCACATTCGTAGGTGAGTAGTTCATCTTTACGCTGAACAATACCATCTTTTCCGACTACGTTTGTCAATGCTTTAACAATGGGTTGCCATGGGTCTTGGGGAGAGGAACGGAAAAGGCTTTTCAACATAATCTGGGGATCAAAAAATCAACTCATTAAAATTGTAACCCGACCCCTCCTTGCAGGGAGAAAGCAGTGCTACTTCCTTTCTCATAAGCATCAAAGGCAACGATCGCGCTCCCAAATAAAACTGTGTTACTATTAGGAACAATAAAGTCAACTCCTGGTTGAATTGCAAAACTGGTTTGATCCCCAATCGGTGATGGAGACTCACCACTGGCAAAAGAAACCCCTGCACCCACATAAGCATCGGTTTGCCAATTCAGAGGAAAATCATAAGAGACCGTAGGAACAACCGCCGTCCCTTGTCCAATCAGACCTTGTACCCTCAGAGAAACGGGAGTCTCTAGAAATTTATAACGGACACTGACAACAGCACCGAATTGATCGCCTTGACCCTGATCGTCTTCCGTTGGACTGTAGGTTGCACCAACCCCGATATAACTCCCATAAGCAGCTTGTGCAGAAGCACGTTCTGTTGTTAGAGAGAATGTTGTGATTAACGTTACGGCAACGAATAAGGCTTTAAAATAATTCATTTTTCTCCTCAACACCACAATGTTCTTTGTTCTTTGTTCTTCGTTCTTCGTTCTTCGTTCTTCGTTCTTTGTTCTTTGTTCTTTGGTCACTGTCCTCAACCGACTAAGAAACGCTATAGAAATTTCTGGGCTGATGAGAGAAGTCTCAGGAAGCAACAACAGAACTAGGAATGAGGCTAACAAAATTGGCAAGCATTTGTAAGCCAACGTGAGAGGATTTTTCGGGATGGAATTGCACTGCCATAATATTATCTTGCGCGATCGCGCTTGTCACCTTCTGCGTTCCATGAGTGACCATAGCTGCGCGAACTTTAGGATCAATGGGATCAACATAATAAGAATGGACAAAATACACCATCGGATCAGGGGGTAAGTTTTCCCATAACGGGTGCTCAGGTTGCGTTAACTCTAAATGATTCCAGCCCATGTGGGGAATGGTTAAATCGGGTTCCGGTTGAAATAAACGAACGGTTCCAGGGATAATTCCTAAGCCTTCTTCCACCCCTTCCTCGGAATTGTCAAATAAGACTTGTAAGCCCAAACAAATGCCGAGAAAGGGCTTTCCTTGCGCGATCGCGCTTTTAATGGGGTCAATTAACTCTCGTTCCCGTAAATGCTTAATCGCGGGGTCAAATGCACCGTCACCTGGAATCACCACCGCATCCGCATCTGCAATCACCTGCGGGGAATCAGTAATCTTCACCGTTGCGCCGACTTTTTGCAATCCCTTTTCCGCCGAGTGCAAATTTCCCATATCATAATCAATTAGCGCGATTAATGGCATTTTTTATTGTTCCTCCTCAATCAAGATGAGTTTTTTCTTTTCTCTACTGACATCAACACAACTCTTATTATCCTCTCTAGGGGAGGTAGCACAGCAACAACAGCTTGCACAACAAACGGTTAAGCCCCTCCCTGGAGAATTAAATCAAATTCCCGTTTTTAATAGTAACAGCCCTGAATTAATCGAAAGCGAAGGGATTTTACTCTCAACCTTTCCAGGACGCAAGAAGACGTTTCCCAATGCTCATCTCAACTTTCCGCTTACAGGGCGATTTGATATCTTTGCTCATCATGTAGCAAAACCACCTACCCCAGGGGATTTACGAACCCTTTACTTAGGAATCTTACTCCATAATCCCAGTCTGGAAACGGTAACAGTTGACATTCTTTCGGGTGCAAGTTATTTATCGCAGCCTGATGCACCCTTTATTGATCTCCCTTCTGTTTTAGCCAACCCTGACGGGAATGTTTATGCTGGTCCTGGAAGTCGGGTCATGAATGAACTGTTGCGCGATCGACATCAAGAAATCTTTCCCCAACAATTAACGATTCCCCCTCAAAGTAGCCGTTTAATCCTCAATCACCCGATCCCAGTTCGTCCCTTTGATCCGCCCTTAAATGGACGTTCCACTTATATCCGCCTCAAAAGTAATGGAACAATTTATGCTGCGAGTTTAGCAAAATACGCGCCAAAAACAGCAACAGGAAAAGAACGTGCGCCCTACCTATCAGAATGGAAAGCAATATTGCAAAATGAAAACTTAGTCACGCCGAGAGATCAAGCCCCAACCCCACCTCAACAACAGCAAGGAATTATTTATGGACGAGTGGCTGGCGTTTCTGGCGGTAACGAATGGGAAACAACGATCCCTGTTAATCTTCCTTCTCCAGGAAAAGCGATTGCTTATGGGATTAGTACCTTAACTGGGGGACGTTTGGGAACAGACCAAGTGCAAACTGCACCGATGTTAGTCCGCTATCCTGATACAGCATATCAAGCTCATGGGAATTATGGTGTTGAATATGATTTAACCTTTCAATTGCAAAACAGAAGTAATGAGGCGCGAGAGGTCAGTCTAAGTTTTGCGACACCTGTTAAACAAGATCAATTAAACCCAGACTTGCAATTTTTAGATCCTCCAACTGATCAAGTTTTCTTTCGGGGAACTGTCAAAATTTCTGATCAAGATGAGGAAGGAAACTCAAAAACTCGTTATTTTCATCTGGTACAAAACCGTGGTGAAAAGGGAGAACCTCTGGTAAAGTTAACCGTACCCCCACAAAGCGAGCGTCAGGTAAAAGTGCAGTTTCTCTATCCCCCTGATGCGACACCACCTCAAGTTTTAATGATTCGCACTCAGAATTAAGTTCTCTAGCGTTTCTTAGTCGGTTGAGGACAGTGACCAAAGAACAAAGAACAAAGAACAAAGAACAAATGAAAGTCATTGGTTTAATGAGTGGTACTTCCGTGGATGGCGTAGATGCTGCTTTAGTTGAAATTTCAGGACATCGGGAGAATTTAGACGTTACGTTACTTGCAGCCGAAACTTATCCTTATCCCGAATGGCTGCAGAGGGAAATTCTTGCAGTTTGTGCAGGCAAAGCCTTGACAATGAAAGAGTTTTGTGAATTAGATGACGCGATCGCGCAACAGTTTGCAAAACGCGCCCAACAACTCGAAAAAGATACGGGAACTGCTGCTGATCTCATTGGTTCTCACGGTCAAACGGTATTTCATCGTCCGCCACAAGACACCCTCGGCTACAGTTTACAACTGGGACGCGGTGCAGTGATCGCTCATCTCAGCCAACGCCCAACCGTGAGTAACTTTCGGGCTGCGGATATCGCCCAAAATGGACAGGGTGCGCCATTAGTTCCGAAAGTGGATGCGTGTTTACTCTCTCATCCCAGTCAGACGCGCTGTGTACAGAATATTGGCGGGATTAGCAATGTCACCTATCTTCCCCCTCGCTCTCAACCCGACTGGGACAATAAAATTGTCGGTTGGGATAATGGGCCAGGGAATAGCTTATTAGATTTAGCAGTGCAATGTCTCACAGGGGGAGAACAATACTATGATGAGAATGGACAATGGGCTGCTCAAGGAACGCCGAACTTAAAATTGCTGGAAAACTGGCTAGAAACAGACTTTTTTCAGCAACCGCCCCCCAAATCAACGGGACGGGAGTTATTCGGCGCAGATTACTTTGAGCGGGTGTGGAAACAAGCTCAAGATTATGATTTATCTCCTGCGGATTTGTTGGCGAGCTTAACGGAATTAACCGTCAGCGCGATCGCGCAAGATTATCAACGGTTTCTCCCCCAACTTCCTGAAACCATCCTCTTGTGTGGAGGCGGAAGTCGCAACCACTATCTGAAACAGCGACTACAACAAACGTTTCCTGAAGTTGAAGTCACCACAACCGATGCAGTTGGTTTAGATAGTCACGCCAAAGAAGCGATCGCCTTTGCGGTCTTAGCTTACTGGCGTTACTGGGATCAGTTCCCCAGCAATCTTCCCCAAGTTACAGGGGCGAAAAAATCCGTTCTTTTAGGCGAAATTGCGCCACCTTAGCAATCTGACTCAGCAGGAAGGCAAAAAACTGTTAAAGTAGGACTAAAGAATACTTTTTATTTAGAAAACTATCAATAGTAACTGAGATTATGTTATTCAAATCAACCACTCGTCACGTTCGGATCTACACCGCAGAAATTCAAGAAAACGAGTTAGTAGAAAGTAACAATGTCCTGACGCTTGATGTTGATCCAGATAATGAATTTAACTGGACCGAAGAAACATTAAATCAAGTGTATCGTAAATTTGACGAACTGGTAGAATCCCACAGTGGCGAAGACTTAACCGAGTATAATCTTCGTCATATTGGCTCAGATCTCGAACATTTCATTCGTCATCTCTTGGTCAGTGGAGAAATTAGCTATAACCTAAATAGTCGTGTTCTCAACTACAGTATGGGCGTTCCGAAAGTGGAAACGCCAGATTCTGAGGAAAAATATAAAATTAAATAAATCGACCAACCCCCGCTCTTCCTCTCTCCCGTCCAGTTTTCTTCTCATGGCATCGGAAAGTTTAATTGATGGACGAAGCTCAAAAAATTCTGCGTTGTTCGCTGAAGTATTGTCAAACCCCTAATTCCCTCAGCAGCCAGTTTTGCTCTCGCTGCGAAAGTCCCCTGATCCAACGCTATCTTTGGGTGGTGGGAACCCGTCTTGCACCAGCACAAATTCAGCAACTGATTGGTCAGCGCTATTTGGTCATCAGTGAGAAATTAGTCTTAGATACTCAGCCTGGGATTCCCCCCTATTTTCCAGAACGGATTCCACCTTGGCTGAAACCTTATTTAAGACTCAGTCCTTATCGCCTCCATATTCCGAAACTTTATGGACAAATACCAAGAGAAGACCCCACCCCTGATCACGACACGAAACCAGAACAGGGGAGTGAATCTGAGGTGTGGCTACTGGAATATGAAAACTTTTCTTCTTCGGTGCAAGAGAAGTTCGCTAAGGGAGAATTTCTACCCACCCTTGAAATAGCATGGTCATCCGCTTCTGGGATACGTCAGTTGAACTGGCTGTTGCAAATCAGTCAATTGTGGCAACCGATGGCAGCGCAAGGAGTGGTCAAAACCTTGCTGAGTCCTGAGTTACTGCGGGTGAATGGTTCTGTGGTGCAGCTACAAGAACTAGAAGCCGATCGCGCAACTGTAACTCTCAAAGATCTTGGAAAAATGTGGTCAAATTGGATCGCAGATGCGGATCAGACGATTGAGTCGTTCTTGCAAGACACTTGTCACCGTTTGCAAAAAGGAGAGTTAGACAACAGTGAAACTTTAACGGATTTACTGGAAGAAGGGTTAAGAGAAACCGCGCGATCGCAGCCGATTCACTATCAAATTGCGACCACAACCGATTCGGGTCCCAGTCGTTCCCACAACGAAGATGCTTACTATCAAAAAGAAGAAACCTGTGAGTTTCCTCCCACTCAAAAAGCGCTAGCCATTGTTTGCGATGGGGTGGGAGGACATCAAGGGGGGGAAGTGGCTTCCCAATTAGCGATCGAGCACCTGCGCCAAGAATTCCAAAATCTGCCAGAACTGTCTCCGAAACGGGAAGTGGTAACCGAACAGATTGAAAAAGCGATCAGCAAGGTCAACGATATCATTTGCGACCAAAATGATGTGGAAAATCGCAAAGCCCAAGAACGCATGGGAACCACTTTGGTCATGGCGTTAGGGCATAATCATGAAATGTATGTTACTCATGTCGGAGATTCCAGAGTCTATTGGATTACTACTTCTGGTTGTTATCAGTTGACTCTTGATGATGATCTTGCCTCGCGTCAAACCCGTTTAGGTCATTTGTTATATCGCGAGGCTTTACAACAACCTGCAGCAGGAAGTTTAATTCAGGCGTTGGGGATGAGTTCTTCTAAACTCCTCCATCCGACGACGCAACGTTTAGTTCTTGATGAAGATTGTGTTTTTCTCCTTTGTTCTGATGGACTCAGTGATAATGGCTTAGTTGAACAATATTGGGAAGTGGAAATTTTGCCAGTATTAGAGGCAGACAAAGATTTGGATACAGTCGCCCAACGACTGGTTGCATTAGCCAATAACTTGAATGGGCATGATAATGTTACGGTGTCTTTGCTCCAATGTTCCCTCTCGGAACTGCAAGATCACGGAGCGTTAACCCTTAATCTGGCTGAAGTAACCCAGATTCAAACGAGCAAGGAAAAGGGCTCAACCCTGGCATCCCCCACAAACAAACGACAGCAAGGGGTGATGTTGCTGTTATTAATTTTAGCTTTGGTCATGGGTGGCATGGGAATGGCATATTGGTTATTCCCCGAGGTGCGACAATCTTTAGATCAATTTCAGGAACAGTTGAGATCGAAACCCATGCGCGATCCCTCTGATTTGCCCTCTCCTGATTAATGAGTCTGTTAAGGTCGGTGATTGTTATTTGGTCACTGCTCACTGCTCACTGGTAACTGCTTTCGAGAACGTTACAATTGGTGCAAACGGGTCTGTCAGCATCAAAAAAGAAATGAGTGAATCGAAACACCGCATCTGTATTTTAGGGGGGGGATTTGGTGGCTTGTACACCGCCTTACGCCTCAGCCAACTTCCTTGGGATCACCACGGTGTTCCAGAAATTACTTTAGTCGATCAGCGCGATCGATTTTTATTTACGCCACTTCTTTATGAATTACTCACCGATGAGTTGCAAACTTGGGAAATTGCTCCGCCCTTTTCAGAAATTTTAGCGGATACGAGTATTGAGTTTGTGCAAGGTACGGTTACGGATCTTAATGTTAAGAGGCAACAAGTTCAAATTGCCGATCAGCCCTCGCTTAATTATGACTCGTTAGTATTGGCAATGGGGGGAAAAACGCCCATGGAAATGGTGCCTGGGGCGCAAGAATTTGCTTTTCCCTTTCATAGCTTAAAAGATGCTTATCAACTAGAGGAAAAACTGCGGAGTCTCGAAAACAGCGATCGCGAGAAAATTCGGATTGCGATTGTTGGTGGGGGCTACAGTGGCGTAGAATTAGCCTGTAAATTGCGCGATCGCGTGGGGGATCGAGGTCGGATTCGGATTATTGAACGGGGAGAACTGATTCTGAAAACTTCCCCTGATTTTAACCGCGAGACCGCCCGCAAAGCCCTTGTGGATCGTGACGTTTGGATGGATACGGAAACCAGTGTCGAACGCATAACTGCCGATGAAATCACCTTACTATATAAAGGTCAAAGTGACACCATACCAGTTGATATTGTTGCTTGGACAGTGGGAACAACTGTTCCAGAATTAGTAAAAAATTTAGATCTCCCTCACCATGAAACGGGTAAGATAAAAGTAGAGCCAACGCTGCAAGTAGAAGGACATCCTGCAATTTTTGCCTTAGGGGATCTTGCCTTTTGTCAAGATGGAAGCGGGAAAGTTGTTCCAGCAACGGCACAAGTGGCGTTTCAACAGTCCGATTACTGTGCTTGGAATCTTTGGGCTACTCTGACGGGTCGTCCTTTGCTTCCTTTCAAATATTACAATCTTGGTGAAATGCTTGTGCTGGGAACAGACAATGCAAGTTTAACTTCCCAAGGGGTCAAGTTAGATGGAATAGTCGCTTATTTAGCCCGTCGTCTGGCTTATCTCTCGCGGATGCCGACACCAGAACATCAGTTAACGGTTGGCTCAAATTGGATTACACAACCACTCTCTAGGCTATTATCGAACGTTTAGTATGTCAAAACCAGAGGTTATTTTTCTCGACGCGGTGGGAACATTATTTGGGGTCAAAGGAAGTGTGGGCGAAGTCTATAGCGCGATCGCGCGGAGTTTTGGCGTTCTCGCTTCCCCACAAGCCCTCGATACGGCTTTTGATCCAGTGTTTAAAAGTGCCCCGCCACCCGCGTTTCCCGATGTTTCCGCTTCTGATCTGCCAAAAGCAGAGTTTCAATGGTGGCGCGATATAACTTATCAAACATTTCAAGAAGTCGGTGTCGTCCATAAGTTTTTGGATTTCGACATTTTTTTTACCCGTCTCTATAATCATTTTGCAACCGCGAATCCATGGGAGTTATATTCGGATGTGATTCCCTGTTTACAACATTGGCGCGATCAAGGAATTCAACTGGGGGTGATTTCTAATTTTGATTCCCGTCTCTATCGCGTCTTAAATGCCCTTGATCTGAAGCGTTTTTTCACGACAATCACCATTTCTTCAGAAGTGGGGGCTGCTAAACCCGATCCGAAAATCTTCCAAAGCGCGATCGCGCAATATCACGTTTCACCTGAACAAACGTGGCATATTGGGGATAGTCGTCGGGAAGATTATGAAGCTGCAAAAGCACTGGGAATGCACGGATTTTTATTGAAACGCAAAAGTTTGGTTCTTAAATAAGCGTCCACACTGCATTTCCTGTAATCATTATCCCAATCAAAGTAATCGCGATCGCGCCGAGAATTGGCAGTTTTTGTAACCCGATTTCGGCTTGAGGCAACTTTTGGAATTGTGTTTTTCCGTAAATAAATAAAGCCCCTAAACTAATTAAAGTAACGGCTAAGCCAATACTAAAGACTAAAACTAACATCAAGCCATAGCCAATTTTTCCCAGCGCGATCGTGCTTAATAATAACACTAATGCAGCAGGACAAGGGACTAATCCCCCAGAGATTCCTAAAGCAAAAATATCTCGCCAAGAAGCAGATGTAGCTTCATGATGATGATGGTGATGATGGTGATGATGATGGTGATGTTTAGATTGGGGTAATCTTTTACGAATTAAATTTAAACCAATCGTGAAAATAATGACTCCAGAAACTAAACTTAACCAAGGGGATAATTGTTCGGGTAAAATATATTGAGAAGCAAACCAAGCCATTAAACCAAACACAAAAACACCGATGGTATGAGTGATGGTTGTGGTTAATCCTAAGACCACGGCTTGTTTGAAAGTGGCTTTTGTTCCCGCTAAATAAGCACTAATCATGGTTTTACCATGTCCAGGAGAAAGAGCATGAAATCCCCCCCAAATCAAAGCCCCAAATATGGCAATGAGTCCCCCTTGTGCGCCTTGAAAAAAGGGTAAAGCGATCCCATTATTTTGAAAATTTAGAGCAAGGGTGAACTGTTTATTCGTCGCATTAAAAATATGCGTTTTTATATGATCTCCCCAACGAATCGTCGCGAGACAGTGGGCTGTGGGGAGACTTGGTAATCCCATTCCTAAGTTAGTGGGAAAGAGATTATATTTAATCTTAAGTTTTTCGAGAGACTCTCTCCAAGTATAATTCAAATTGAGAGTGGTATGAGTTTCGGTTGTAATTTCTGAACTAGAAGGAACAACTAATTCAGCATTAGGTGCAACAGTGAGCGTTCCTAGAGTATCATTTTGATTCAATAATTGAACGCGATCGCGCAAAAAAGTTTCTAAATCAGTTTCATTGTTTCTAACTTCTTCCGCTTCAATTTTGCCATTATTATTCTCATCAGCAAAGCGAATAAAATCAATGGGTAAGGTAAACTGAATCACCGCTTGTTGGCTTGAAATCTTAATATTAGCGAGAGATAAATCATTGATATGGGCGACTGTTTTGGCGGGAAAAATAACAGACATCAACAAAGTTAAGATAACCCCCAAACATCCCCAAATGAACCATTGAAATCGTTTCATTTTTCTCATTTTTTAATCTATCAAGCGTACATCAATTATACATTTTCGCTAGAGTCAAGCACTCGCTCACCCCAATCAATTTGAGATAACACAGAGTTTTTCCACTTCTTGAATGTCACTTGAGATTTCAGAGATTGTATAATAATTAATTATCATTTTTGTTAAACTGCAACTATAGCAATATGATCTCATTACTAGCTCAACATTACGATCCCCCTTACTAAGGGGGGAATTAAAGGGGGAATCCCAACTAAAAATTTATAACTGATTTAGGATTGCTCTAGTAACTTAATCATAACTGATAATTCGAGAAACAAGAATTGATGAATCACTTAAAAACAACTTTAAAACAGCGTCGTCAAAAACTCGCCCAAACCTTTCCCGATCCAGTCTTATTATGGTCAGGTTGTGCGCCCTCGCGTAACTTTCCCGCCAATACCTTCCCCTTTCGCGCCAGCAGTCATTTCCTGTATTTTGCAGGATTAAATCTCGAAGATGCAGTCATTGAATTAGACAATGGAAAATTAACCCTTTTCCTTAATAATCCTTCCGCAGAGAGCATTTTATGGGGGGGAGAAAAGCCCAACCGCGATGACATTGCAGAAACGATTGGGGCTGATCGCGCTTATCCTTTATCAGAATTAACAACTTATCATTCGGAAGCAGCAACGATCGCGCTGTCGAATCCGATGATTGTCCAACAACAAAAAGAGGTTTTAAAGCGAGACATTCCCCAACCGACACAAGCAACAGGAGAAGATCAAAAATTAATAGAAGCGATTATTAATCTCCGTTTATGTCATGATGAAAGCGCGATCGCGCAAATTCGTCAAGCAGCAGCCGTTTCCATTCAAGCCCACCAAGCAGGGATGAAAGCAACCCAACCTGGAAAAACAGAAGCAGACGTTCGCGCTGCCATGGAAAGCGTTATGATTGCTCATAATCAAACCTGTGCTTACGGTAGCATTGTCACCTGTCATGGTGAGGTTTTGCATAACGAAGATTATTCCCACACCTTACAAGCGGGAGATTTAATCTTAGCCGATGTGGGTGCAGAAAGTCTGATGGGATGGGCTTCTGATATTACTCGCACCTTTCCCGTCAGTGGTCAATTTTCCGCCACGCAGCGAGAGATTTATGATTTAGTCTTATCCGCCCATGATGCTTGTATTGAAGCGGTTGCGCCTGGGGTAGAATATAAAGACATTCATTGGCAAGCAGCAAAAATCATTGCAGAAGGCTTAGTGGAGATCGGGATTTTGCGCGGGACGGTCTCTGATCTGCTAGAAAAAGATGCTCACGCCCTGTTTTTCCCTCACGGTGTCGGACACTTATTAGGCTTGGATGTTCATGACATGGAAGATCTTGGCGATCGCGCAGGATACGCCCCTGGAAGACAGCGCAGCCAACGCTTTGGTTTAGGGAATTTACGGCTCGATCGCGCTTTGCAACCTGGAATGACCGTCACCATCGAACCAGGTTTTTATCAAGTCCCTGCAATCTTAAACCAAACCAAAACCCGAGAACAGTATCAAGACATGATAGATTGGGAACGGCTTGCTCAGTTTGCTGATGTCCGAGGCATTCGCATTGAAGATGATGTTTTGGTGACATCGGAAGGAGCAGAGGTTTTAACCGCCAAGCTACCTTCTCAGCGCGATCGCGTCGAAGCCCTCACTCATGCTTAAGACTGAAACTTTTTCATCAAGACAGCAAGACAACTGTCCGATGATAAAATTAAGAATTGTTAAACTTATTCCTTGACTGTCACTCAAATAGGGACTTGTTGTGTTATGAAAACCGCATTAATCGTTGAAGATAGCCAAACTGACCAAAATTTCTTTAGTGGTCATTTACAGAAAGCAGGATTTTCTGTCACCGTGGTTTCGAGTGTGGAAGAAGCAGAAACCAAAGTTAAAGCCAGTCAACCAAACATCATTATTTTAGATGTTATCTTACCTGGTCAGAGCGGTTTTGAACTTTGTCGGACGCTCAAATCTCAAGACGAAACCAAAAACATTCCCATCATTATTTGTTCCACTAAAGAAACCGATGTTGACAAAATGTGGGGTGATATGTTAGGTGCAAATGCTTATCTAGTGAAGCCCGTTGATCCCACCGAATTTATGAATACTGTGAACAAACTGGCTTAAGTCGTCATGTCAGAAAAAACCCCCTTAGTTGGAATTATTATGGGCAGTGATTCCGATTTGCCCACAATGCAAAGCGCGATCGCGCTGTGTGAAGACTTTGCCGTTCCCTATGAAGTCGCGATCGTTTCCGCTCACCGCACTCCCAAGCGGATGGTGGATTATGCCCAAACAGCCGTTGATCGCGGGTTAAAAGTAATTATTGCGGGGGCTGGGGGGGCTGCCCACTTACCTGGGATGGTTGCTTCTCTCACGCCATTGCCTGTGATTGGTGTTCCCGTCAAAACTCGTCACTTACAAGGCGTTGACTCTCTCTACTCCATTGTGCAAATGCCTGGAGGAATTCCCGTCGCAACCGTTGCCATTAATAACGCGAAAAATGCTGGTCTATTAGCGATACAAATGATTGCAGCATTTGATTCGGAATTATTGAAAAAAGTAGAAGATTATCGCCAAGAATTAAAAACCTCTGTCATGGACAAACAAAATCGACTCGATGAGGTTGGGTATCAGGAATATTTAAAAGACTTTGAGAATTGACATCCTCCCCTGCCTAAAGGCTAGGGGATTCAGATTCAGCAATTGCTTGCTAAAACCTCCTCTCTAAACGAGGGTTACTAGGCTGACCGCCTAACAGCTAGTCATACATCCATCTGGAAACCAGACATCCTGCCAGTTCAGGATTAGTCGTAACTTTCTGGGGGACCCCCAGTAGATGACCGTTAACGTCATTGTACGATTGTAGCACAAGAACGTCCTAAAGGACGGGGTTTTAAACCCGTGATTTACTGATAATTTTTGTTCTTTGGTCACTGGTCACTGATCACTGGAAAGAGGGAAGGGGGGAAAAGTTGTTACTGCTGCTACTAGGGGGAATTACGCCTTTGTTAAAATGGGGATAACAGAAGGAGTAGTAAAATTAGCGACTAAAAACAAGTTAAGCTACTTTAACCACTAGTCTAAAACTGACCCTCTTTGAAGGTCAATCAAAACCATGAATACAGACCAAAATATGAGTGAAAATACAAATTCCCCGAAACCCAAAATTCGTGTGGAAAGTCTCGTCAAAATTTTTGGGGACAATCCGCGCGAAGGTCTCAAATTGATGCGAGAAGGTCATACCCGCGATGCCATCTTAGAAAAAACGGGCAATGTGGTCGGTGTCGGCGGTGTTTCCTTTGAGATTCAAGAGGGGGAACTCTTTGTCATTATGGGCTTGTCAGGGTCTGGAAAATCGACGCTCATTCGTTGTCTCAATCGTCTGATTGAACCCACTAGCGGTCAAGTGATTGTGGATGATGAAGATGTTGCCCACGTTGACCTCGAAAGACTCAGAGAAGTCCGACGCACGAAAATGGCAATGGTGTTCCAAAAATTTGCCCTTTTCCCCCACCTGACAGTTGCTGAAAATACCGAATATGGCTTAAAAGTGCGTGGAATTGACGAACAGCAACGTCGCAATAAAGCCCTAGAAACCCTCGAAATTGTTGGACTCCATAAATGGGCGAACCGTTATCCGTCTGAGCTCAGTGGCGGGATGCAGCAACGGGTAGGACTGGCGCGGGCTTTGGCAACCGATCCCGATATTCTCTTGATGGACGAAGCCTTTGGCGCACTTGACCCGTTGATTCGTAGGGATATGCAGGCGGAGTTGATGCGCTTACAAGATGAACTGCACAAAACCGTTGTCTTTATTTCTCACGACATTCACGAAGCCCTTAAAATTGGCGATCGCGTTGCGGTGATGAAAGATGGTTACTTTGTGCAAGTGGGTACACCCGAAGAACTGGTGACGAATCCTGCTGATGATTACATCCGTGACTTTATGATGGATGTCAACCGCGCCCAAGTTCTCAAAACAGGCTCGATTACCCGCAAAACCATTCCCTTTATCCTTGGACATGGGTCTGTGCGTTCCGCATTAGAACAAATGCAACGACATCGACGAGAGGAAATGTACGTGGTTGATCGCAACAATTCTCCCATTGGTGTCGTGACAACTCAGGCTTTAACAGAAGCGTTAGACGCAGGGAAAGACGATATTAAAGAGGTGATGAACACTGACTTCCCGCAAGTGGAAGCAAGCACGACCATTGAAGAAGTTGCCCACCTGTGTCAACAGGATCTCCCTCTGGCGATTATTGATGACGAAGGTCAGTTCAAAGGCGTTGTTGAACATTCTGATATTCTGGCGAGTATCGGTCGCATTAAAGACGAAGATGACGACACGGTAGAAACCGAAAATCAACCCCAACAAATTGCTGTTTAACTAAGGTCTAGCAATTCTCGGATACGTGAGGGACATTCTAAATTTTGGTTCTTTGTTCTTTGTTCTTCGTTCTTTGTTCTTTGTTCTTTGTTCTTTGTTCTTTGTTCTTTGTTCTTTGTTCTTCGTTCTTTGTTCTTTGTTCTTTGTTCTTTGTTCTTTGTTCTTTGTTCTTTGGGAAATTAACTAATAACTAATAATCATTATGCTCGATCCATTTCAAGAGACAATCTGGCCCCTCGGTGATCAAATTGAAGCGATCATCGACTTCATTGTCGATAACTTTCGTTTTATTTTTAATGATTGGATTGGTCAACCGGTCGGGGTGGTTTTACGGGGGATTCAATCCTTTTTCCTCTTTCTCAATCCCATTGTTTTTTTAGTCATACTCCTTGGTATTGCCTGGCAAATCGCCAATCGAAATCTCGCCATTTTCAGCGTTGTGGCGATGACAGTTGTCGGCTTAATTGGGGCATGGGATGAATCCATGATTACCCTTGCCCTTGTTTTAACGGCGGTTTTCTTTTGTGTCATTATTGGCATTCCTTTGGGGATTTGGGCTGCCCGCAGCGATCGCTTTGCCAGTCTGATTCGCCCCGTTTTAGATACCATGCAGACCCTTCCTGCGTTTGTTTATCTCGTCCCTGTCGTGATGTTATTTGGAACAGGAGAAGTACCTGGGGTGATTGTCACCTTTATTTTCGCCGTTCCGCCTTTAATTCGTTTAACTAATATTGGCATTCGCGGTGTCCCTGAAGACGTGGTAGAAGCGGCCAAAGCCTTCGGTTCAACCCCACAGCAAGTGTTATTACAAGTGCAAGTTCCCCTCGCGATGCCGACCATTTTAGCGGGCGTTAACCAATCGCTGATGCTTGCCCTATCGATGGTGGTTATCGCCTCCTTAATTGCGGTAGAAGGCTTAGGACAAATGGTTAACCGTGGGATTGGTCGCTTAGATGTGGGCTTAGCTGCAGTCGGCGGAATTGGCATTGTTTTATTAGCCATTGTGCTCGATCGTATTACCCAAGCGGTGGGGAGTACCGACAAAGGACGACCCCATTGGAAACAACGCGGTCCCATTGGTTTTGTTCTGAACTTACTGAACAAAAATAAAGCTCAGAAAATTCCTCAAGAATCTTAGTTTGATTGGCGCTCAAGCACAGCATTTGATCCCCCTTTAACAAAGAAGAACCTGCTTGGCTTGTAGGATGGGCAATGCCCACCCTACCTTTTTACAAATGAGACCATATTGCTATATATTCATTAATAATTATTTGATATTAGCTGCTCATAAGAGGTCTCTAAAGATTCCCAAAGGGCATGGGCCTCGGCATAGGCTTCCTTGGGTGAAATCTTTCCTGCTGTTTCTAAATTGGCGATGTAACCCATGCGTTGGGCAAACTCTTGTAAGTTGGCATTAAAAACAAGGTTTTCGGGTTTCACGGTGCCATGGTAGGAGGCATGAGGATAGAGATACTGATTGAGTGTCATAATTATTTTTGCCTAAATTTTATTTTCTATTAACCTAATTTTAACCTACTAAATACTAGTTGACTTCCGTAGCAACCACAGTTCTAAAGTGAGTTACTTTAGTAAGTATCACTTCCCAATTAACATAGCTAAAAATGTTAGAAAAATTTACTAGCATCTCAGACAGTCGCACTAATCTCACAGAAGGCGATGCGATGAAAGTTGCTCAAATTCTGGAAGCCAGCCCCAACGAAGTTTATATTGTTGATCGGACGACGTTAACCATTGAATATGCCAACCCGAGGGCAACTCGTAACCTTGGGTATTCTCTAGAAACCTTACAGAAGATGACGGTGTTTGATATTGCTACGGACTTAAATGCCGTCGATTTCAATGAATTAGTCACTCCTTTAATTAATCATGAAGTGACACAGATGAATTTAGAGACTATTCATCGTCGTGCTGATGGCAGTATCTATCCGATTGAGGTGTATTTACAATTAGTTGAAAAAGCAGAAAAACTCTCTTTTTTTGCGATTATTATTGATATAACAGAACGGAAAAATGTGGAGCAATCGTTACAAGATAAAAGTAAAGAATTAGCCAATGTAGCAAATAATATTCCAGGGGCGATTTATCGATTACATTACTTTGGGGATGGAACAATTGATGTTGAATATGTCAGCGATCGCGCAGCAGAAATCTTAGAAGTTTCCCTCAGTGATCTTTATGCAGATTTTAATCATTTTATCAATTTAGTTCATGAAGCCGATCGCGATCGGTTTTCCCTCTTCCTACAAAATGGCTTCACTGATTTAACCCCGTCTTGCTGGGAAGGGCGTTTAGTTACGCCATCTCAAGGTTTAATTTGGATTCAAGTTTGTTCACAAGCCCAACAACAGAGCGATGGATCCGTGATGCGGTATGGTGTTTTATTGGATATTACTGCACAAAAACAAGCGGAATTAGCGTTACAAGAAAGTGAAGAAAAATTCCGTCAATTTGCAGAAAATATTGATGATATTTTTTGGATGATTGATCCCCATTTAAAGCAGCTATTTTATGTTAGTCCCGCTTATGAAAAAATTTGGGGTTATCCTCCAGATGCTGTGCTGGAAAATCCGCTAAATTTTCTCCAACGGATTCACCCTGACGATCGACCCACTGTGGAGAAAGTGATTAGCCAACCGATTTTAGAAAAACATGATACTGAATATCGGATTATTCGTTCTGATGGTGAAATTCGTTGGTTGCGCGATCGCGCTTTTCCAATTAAAAATCAAGCAGGAGAAATTGATCGAGTTGCGGGGATTGCCCAAGATATTACAGAAGAAAAACAAGCGCAAGCAGAAATTCATCATAACCGAGAATTAAAAGAAGTCATTTTTGATGAAGCAACAGACGCGCTATTTTTAATTAATCCTGAAACCTTTACAATTGTCGATTGCAATCGCAGAGCAGTGGAGTTATCCCAAGCGGAAAGTAAAGAACAACTCTTGCATCAACCAGCCGATTACTTGTATAAAAAAACATTATCACAAGTTAAACAACTGATTCAAGAAGAAGGAACTTGGACAGAAGAAATTATTATTCGGACATTGCATGGACAGGAATTTTGGGGAGATGTTGCTTGGACAGAAATTCAGGTGAATCAAACGTCAATGTATTTAGTGCGTGTGACTGATATCAGTGATCAAAAAGCCTTTGAAGCCGAATTAAAAACCACTAATGAATGTTTAGAATTAACCAATCAGGAATTAGAACGAGCAACGAAGTTAAAAGACGAATTTCTGGCGAGTATGAGTCATGAAATTAGAACCCCTCTCAATGCTATTTTAGGGATGTCAGAGGCTTTAAAAGAAGGGGCTTTTGCAGCCATTAATGAGCAACAACAACAAGCAGTAAAAACAATTGATACTAGTGCGAGACATTTATTAGCTTTAATCAATGACATTCTCGATTTAGCAAAAATACAATCGGGAACCGCCACCTTAAACTTTGAACAAGTTAATATTAAAGCCTTATGTGAAAGTAGTTTCACTTTTATTTCTCAACTGGCTTCTCGTAAAGGAATTGACTTAAAAATTCAAATTAATACTGCTGCAAATCGTCTGAATACAGATGAATTACGGATGCGACAAATTCTGATTAATTTACTCAGTAATGCGGTTAAATTTACAGATAAAGGTGGAAAAGTTACCCTAACGGTAACGGAAGATTATTATCGAGAAAATATTTTATTTAATGTTAGTGATACAGGAATCGGTATTCCCCAAAACGAAATCCCTCAATTATTTGAACCGTTTGTGCAATTAAATAGTGAATTCAATCGTAACCATGGCGGAACTGGACTCGGGTTATCTTTAGTGCGTCGCATTACAGAATTACTCGGTGGAAGCATTGGGGTTGAAAGTGAGGTGGGGAAAGGAAGCACGTTTTCTGTTAAGTTACCCTACACCGATGTCTATTGTATTTCTGGTGAAGTTTCTGGTGAAGTCAGTTCTCACTTATCAGATCAACAGCTGAATCAGATCTATCCTTCTTCCCCAATCTTAGTCGCCAATTCCGATCAACCCACCCTTGATACCACCTGTAGTTATTTCGAGGCTTCTGGTTATGAAGTGCTGGCGATCAATACCATGGAACACTTGTTCTCAACATTGTCGGCGGTGACACCGCAAATCATTATCATTGATTTATCCAGTTTTGAAGTGACAGCAGAAAGCATTATCCCCTCCCTCAGACAAATCACTGAGTTAGAAAAAACACCAATTTTTCTTCTCATTACACAAATAGAATCGGTTGAGATAGAAGAGAAACTGGGGGCTTTTGAAGCGAGTTATTATTTAGTGAAGCCTATTCGCTTACGGAACTTACTGAATCAGGTTCAGAAACATTTAATCGAGGAATTTCAATGGTAAAAATTGCCCCTTGTGGTTCATTATCTTCAACATAAATTTTACCCCCATGGGCGAGAACTGCCATCTGACAAAAGGCTAGTCCTAACCCCGTTTGGTTAACATCACTATGCTGAACGCCTGTTTCATATTTCTTAAATATTTTCTGCTTAAAGGAATCACTAACCCCTTTTCCTTGATCAAGCACTTTCAGGATCACTTTTTCGGATGTATCTAAAAGTTGAAGTTTAATTTCTTTGCCTCGGGGAGAATACTTTAAGGCATTGGATAATAAATTATTAATAATCCGTGAAAATAAATGGGAATCCACGGCTGCGAAATCATTTTCAGCTTTTAATTCGGGCGTAATGGTGATTGATTTTGCGGACGCGATCGCGCTAAATTCTTGAACCAGTTTTTCTAAAAAAGGCTTCAGGGAAGTGGAAGTTGGGTTTAAAACTAAACGCCCTGTTTCTAACTTCGCCATTGTCAGTAAGGTTTGAATTTGTTCTTCTAACCGTTTCCCCGCAACACTAATTTGTTCCACTTTCTTACTTTGTTTATCATCTAAGTTCGTAAACTTGAGCATTTCGCAAGATAAAACAATGCTGGTGACTGGATTTTGTAAGTCATGAACAATAATTTCCGCCATTTCTTCACGGCGTTGCAACAATAACTGAAGATTGTCATATTGTTGCTTAATTCGGATCATGGAATGCAAGCGCGATCGAAGCTCAATCCAGTTTAAAGGCTTACTAATAAAATCATCCGCCCCCGCTTCTAAACACCGTGCCAAATCTTCTTTTCCCGTTAATGCAGTGACCATAATAATCGGGATATATTGATAATCAGGATTATTTTTTAAGTAAGAACAAAATGTAATCCCGTCAATTTCTGGCATCATCACATCCAGCAAAATCACATCAACTGGATTTTTTTCTAACCAGCGGAGGGCGCGAGAGGCATTCGCTGCGTAATAGAGTTTGTAATTTTCCCCTTCTAATAGAGCCTCAATAACATCAAAATTATTTGGTTCATCATCAACAATCAGTAAAGATGGGTAATTATTCATCATTTTTCTTGATTTATAACTCCTATTTCATTAACTTCTGGTTGGCTTGAATTGACTTCATAAAATCAACAACGGGTCGAGGATAATCAACCCCTAGGGTGACCCCATACTCCTTTTGCTCATCAGACGAAAGTTTCCAAGGTTCATGAATTAAATCCCCAGGGAGATTTCTTAATTCAGGAAGCCAATGTCGTAAATAATTTCCTTTGGGATCATACATTTTGGACTGCTTCGGAATATTGAAGTAACGAAACTCCCTTGCATCGTTTCCGACACCAGCCGTATAATTCCAGTTCCCCCAATTACTACTTACATCATAATCGATTAAGAGAGATTCAAACCATTCTGCACCCATACGCCAATCAATTCCTAGATTTTTAGTGAGAAAACTAGCGACATTTTGACGACCACGATTAGACATAAAGCCAGTCGTTGCGATCTCTCGCATATTGGCATCCACTAAAGGATATCCTGTTTTTCCCTCTTGCCAAAGAGTAAACTGTTGCCAATCTTCTTTCCAGGGAATTTTTACCCCCTGCAAACCTGTCTGATAGAATACAGCATTGCCATATTTTAAGCAAACAAAGCGGAAATAGTCACGCCACATCAATTCAAAAATTAGCCAATAAGTGGAATCATTTTTGACACGGTTTTCTTCATAACTCTGCACTTCCTCGTAAACATAACGAGGGGATAAACACCCCCGCGCCAACCATGGCGAAAACTTAGAAGAATCATTTGTCCCTAACATTCCATTACGGGTTTTTTTATAAACTTTCAGACAATCTTCTTGCCAAATATAGTCTTTTAAGCGATCAAGTCCAGCCCTTTCACCGCCAACAAATTTTAGAACTCCTCTTTCATCAGGAGACACCAACTTGACCCCTAATGTTTCCAGATTAGGCAAATCACCCGTTGCTATCTCTGAAGGTAAGGGCGGTAACTTCTCAGGTGTAGGAAAGCAAGACCGAATCTCAGATGTTTTTTCAATGCGCTTGCGATACTGAGTGAAAACATCAGGGAGATCATCAACTTTGATCGGTAAATCATCAAGATGATGAAGGGTTGATCCCCAATAAGAGGTTAATGTTACTCCCAGTGATTGCAGTTGCTTGCTTAAGGCTTTTTCCACACGAATTTCTTCTGCGGTAACTTCAGCATGATAAACAAGATTTGTAAGATTTAATGCAGTCACTAACTCGGGAATAATGATTTCTGGTTGACCGACCCTAATCATTAAATTACTGCCCAGATTTTTTAAGGTTTCCCGTAAATTAGCAACACTTTCTTGTAAAAACTGAGCGCGAAAACTCCCTGTTTTCGGAAATCCAAATCCAGTGTGTCCAAACTCCCTTGTATCGAAACAATAAAACGGAATAATTTGTCCCTGAGTTTTACTCGCCCGAAATAAAGGTTCATGATCATGTACCCTTAAATCATTACGATACCAAATTAAAATTTTCTGTTGACTCATTCTTCTTTACTGCTGATTGTTTTATGCCTTCTGCTTTGCTATTAGTAAATCCCCATTCTCGTCAAGGAAAAAAAAGCCTCCCTATTATTAAACATCACCTAGAAGCGATGGGATTCACGTTGCTGCAAAGAAGCAGTGAACATCCTCATCAACTTCCTGAGTTAATCCGCAATTATCAACATCAGGTCAATTTAGTGATTATTGGCGGTGGTGATGGCACACTCAACGCAGCAATTTCGGGCATTGTAGAAACCAAACTCCCCCTAGGTATTTTACCACTGGGAACTGCAAATGATTTAGCCCGCACGTTAGATATTCCCCCAACTCTTGCTGAAGCGTGTCACGTAATTGCGCGAGGCAAACACCAAGCGATTGATTTAGGAAAAGTCAATGAACAATATTTTTTTAATGTCGCCAGTTTGGGGTTAAGTGTCGATATTACCAATCAACTGACCAAGCAAGCAAAACGGCGTTGGGGAGTGTTGGCGTATGCAGTGACGGCTGTGAAAGTCTTATCAAAATCTCGTCCCTTTACAGCAAAAATTCATCATCGGGGAGAGGTCATTACTGTGAAAACGGTTCAAATCGCCATTGGAAATGGTCGTCATTATGGGGGAGGAATGACCATTGTTCACGATGCCAAAATTCATGACCAACGCTTAGATTTATACAGTTTAGAAATTCGACATTGGTGGGAGATGATTAAATTACTTCCCAATTTATGGTTAGGGCGTTATCCCGCCAGAAAAGTTCGCTTGTTAGAAGGACAAGAATTTTTTATTGAAACGAAAAAACCTCGTCCCATTAATACTGATGGGGAAATTACAGTAGAAACTCCTGCTAAATTTGAAGTGGTTCCCCATGCCTTGAATGTCATTATCCCCTAATTAACGCGATATGGAACTTTCAGAAGCATTACTTAAAATCCGCGAAGCCCAAACTGATGGGATTAACTGTGACGTGACAACGGAAGATATTATTGCCAAGCTGGAGGAATAGAACAAACAATGCAAGTTTTCAATCGCCAGTGTTGGTAAAGATACGATTGATTTATACTTTCAATCGCTACCCACTGATCTCGATGCGTTTTTTCAAGAGATTTATGAGTTTTGTCCTGATGTCATTGATCAAGGCTATGGGTGTATTCCTGAAATGATTGAGATGGTGGAAACTATGGGACAAGCAGTCAATGAGGACATTCGACAACTCATTGCTGGGGGGGGGTTGATCTCAACAATGAGAAAATCGGAATCCAGTATAAATTTGCAGCTTGAATTTCTTGAATCAGGCGATCATAATAACTCCAATTAAACTGTTGATCGCCTTGGGCTTCCACTTTTCCGCACCAAATATCAGTAACAATTGCATCGATCCCCATTCCTTGCGCGATCGCGAGTTGATGTCTAAAATTGCGCCATTCCTGTTCATTTCTAATTTCTAAAGGCGCAAGGGCGTTAAAGTGTTTTTCTGGAGGAGAAGAAGTCATTCCGTGAAAAAAGAGATTAATCATCAGACCACTAATTAATCCTAAGAGAAAACTAATGACACCAACTCTTACTCTCATTCGATACACACTTAATTTTTGTTCTTGGTTCTTGGTTATTTGTTATTTGTTCACACTCTCACCCCAACTCCCCAACTCCCCTTCTCCTTATCCCTTTCCCCAGCGCGTAACGCTATAGCGATATTACTGAGGATTATTTCTAATTTCTGCTAATAACCCCCCACAAGCATCGAGAAGCAGATCAATCACATAATTAAATCCTTCTGTTCCACCATAATAGGGATCAGGAACTTCTGTATCTTGATAATTTCGGGCATAGTCGCACATCATTTGAATTTTATCGCGATATTTTTTATGGGGATCAAGAGAAATCAATGACCAATAATTATCCCGATCCATTGCTAAGATTAAATCATATTTTTCAAAATCATTGGGATGAAATTGACGCGCCCTTCCTTTTAATTTAATTCCTCTTGTTTCTGCTGCAATGGTCATTCGCCGATCTGGGGGGCTTCCGATATGATAGTCTGATGTTCCCGCAGAATCACAAATGATTTCATTGGTTAACCCTTCTGTTTCCAGCAAGTAGCGCATGATATTTTCCGCAGAAGGAGACCGACAAATATTTCCCAAACAAACAAAGAGAAGTTGGTAAGCCATAACCGAAATTTTCCTAGACGATCGCGCTACAGTTTACCATATTTTATTGCTCTTCGTTGATAATTTTTAAGCGCACAACGCGATCGCTGCTGTCATCTAAAGGCACTTCAATCGTATCATTACTCAATTTTTCTAAAGCAGTGAGTAACGATCGTAAATGAGGATTACTCGCCCCCGTTTCCACATACAATCGATCCGCCAAACTTCCCACCCGCTTCCAAGTAGTATAGAGTTTTCCCACCACTTGTTCTAAATTCGTAGCTTGTTTCACCAGATCCGCAGCCGTATTTAAACAATCCAAACGGAGGGCTTCTTCTAATGCCATTTCCATGTCAAGATTAGCATTATAAATGGCTTGCACTTGCGCTGCTGCATCCAAATATTTAGACAAATTCTTAGCAGAAGACGTTAATTGCTTAACCGTATCCATATCAGGATTTTCTTCGACTTCTTGCTGAATGGACTTCAGATGTGACTCAGGAAGTTTTTCCATTTCTTTTACTAATGGTGCGAGATGACTGGGAGAAAGCGACCCACTTTCGGCTTTTTCTTTGACCGTTGGCGGAACTAAATCTGAACTCATCGCTGTCCATTGATCCGAAAGTTCCTTCACTTCACGGCGCGTAATGCGATCGCCATTCTCTGCTGCTTCAGAAACCAGTTTTTGCACTTCTGGGTCAGATTTCGCCGTTTCCACAAACGCCCGCTTACTAAAATTATTGATAGAACTCGCCTGTAGTTGTCCATCTTCGAGGAGGGTATCCGCACTATTGGCTAACTGAATGAGAGAATAGGCTTGACTTTTACTAATTTCCCGTTGCTTCAGCCAGTTGAGAAAGCCACTTCCACGACCTTCTCCCCCAATCTTCTCGCGATCGCGCACTGCTCTTAAAATTCTCCCCCGCCAGATATCCGTTTGCAAGTCGAAGCGTTCACAAACCAACCACGCTTCATCTAAACGCTGTTCAAATTCATTTTCCTCAATTTCCTCGTCTTCAGGATCAGGAAGTTGGAACTCTAGATCAGTGGGAGTTTCTAACGCAGCAGCGATTTCAGCGGTTGTTTCGGGGGTTTCAGCCATAGTTGAGAAAGTTCTTGTCTGTTTTCAATGTCAGCAACATTATCAATGATAGTTTGAAACAGAGCACTGGTTAAGAGTATGTAGGTTGGGTAGAGGTAACGAAACCCAACACTCTTCAGATGTTTTGTTGGATGACATTTCATTTCACCCCACCTACGAAATCCGAGAAGGGAATCCAGGATGTAGGTGGGGTAGAGGTAACGAAACCCAACACTCTTCAGATGTTTTGTTGGATGACATTTCATTTCACCCCACCTACGAAATCCGAGAAGGGAATCCAGACTGCATAGATCAATGATAATGTAAAGAGGGAATTAGAAACAGGAACATTGGTAATGGCTGACTCCTCTCTGCTAGCAGATGCAAGTATTCGTTTAGAAACCGCCTTAAAATACGTCAACATTTCCGAGGATGCCATTGAGCGGTTACAATATCCCAAAGCCAGTGTTACCGTTTCTATTCCCCTACGCTTAGATGATGGCTCTCTAAAAATCTTTCGCGGGTATCGAGTGCGCTATGATGACACCCGTGGTCCCGGAAAAGGAGGAGTGCGCTATCATCCCAACGTTTCCTTAGATGAAGTGGAATCCTTAGCCTTCTGGATGACCTTCAAATGTGCCTTGATGAACCTGCCTTATGGGGGCGCTAAAGGGGGAATTACCCTCAATCCGAAAGCATTATCCAAACATGAACTAGAACGCCTTTCTCGGGGCTATATTAGCGCGATCGCGGACTTTATCGGAACTGATGTGGATATTCTCGCACCCGATATGTACACCAATGCGACGGTTATGGGTTGGATGATGGATCAATACAGCATCATTCAACGACGCATCACGCCTGGGGTGGTCACGGGAAAACCAATTAGCATGGGCGGAAGTCAAGGACGAGAAACCGCCACTTCTGTCGGTGCATTTCAAGTCATTAATACATTATTACCGAAATTTGATCAATCTCCCGAACGCACAACCGTTGCTGTGCAAGGCTTTGGGAATGTTGGTGCAATGTTAGCCCAACTCCTGTCGCAAGTGGGATATCGGGTGGTTGCGGTTAGTGACTCCCAAGGGGGAATCTACGCGCCACAAGGGTTAGATATCCCCAGTATTCGTCGTTATAAAATGTCCAGTCGCAGTTTACAAGCGGTTTATTGTGAAAGTAGCGTTTGCAATATTGTCGAACATGAAGTGATTAGTAATGCCGAGTTACTGAATCTGAAGGTTGATGTTTTAATTCCTGCTGCATTGGAAAAACAAATTACCGTTGAAAATGCCGATCAAATCCAAGCAAAATATATTTTTGAGGTGGCCAATGGTCCCATTACTTCTGATGCAGATTCTATTTTAGAGAAGCAAGGGATTCGAGTTTTTCCTGATATTTTAGTCAATGCAGGGGGAGTCACGGTCAGTTATTTTGAGTGGGTCCAAAACCGCAGTGGACTCTATTGGACAAGCGAAGAAGTGAATCAAAGCTTAAAAGAACGGATGACGGTAGAAACGGAAAAAACATGGTCCATTGCTCAAGAATTTGGCGTTTCTATGCGAACCGCTGCTTATATTCACGCGCTAAATCGTCTGGGAGAAGCAATGGATGCGAAGGGAACAAGAGATTATTTTCAAAGTTCTCAATAATGAGAACGATCGCGCCTAATTAACCAACTCAGCGCGATCAGATGATGATTATTCTTTCGGTTCAAAGTCTAAAGCAGCAGAGTTCATGCAGTACCGCTTTCCTGTCGGTTTTGGACCATCATCAAACACATGACCCAAATGGGCATCACAAGCCGAACATAAGACTTCCGTGCGGGTCATAAACAGACTGCGATCCGTTTCATAATCTACATTGTCTGCTTTAACGGGCGCGTAGAAACTAGGCCAACCGGTACCAGAATCATACTTGGTTTCCGAGTCAAATAAGGGTTGACCGCAGCAGACACACTTATAAGTTCCTGGGTCTTTCTGATCATGATACTCCCCCGTAAAGGCGGGTTCGGTTCCTTTTTGGCGCGTTACCCGAAACTGTTCTGGGGTGAGTTGTTGTTTCCATTCCTGTTCCGATTTTTGCACTTTTTCCACCATGAGTTTAATTAATAATTCTTAACGTCTTTATTTTTAGTGTAACGCTTCTTACCCGCCAAAAAACACCACCTACTCTAGAGAAGCAGGTGGCGAGGATACAAGATTGGAAAATTAATAAAGATTGATTTTTATTTAAAGCCCACTGCTGCTTGCCAAACAAAAGCGAGTAGGAGAAAAAACACAGGAATAATCGGGAGAACATCCACTAAAGGATCAAAAATGGAGTATGCTTCCGGTAATTTAGCGAATAATAAAGCGGTTTGCATATGGGGTGATTCCTTACCAACGCAGTAACTTAAGATATCGCTATGTATCTTAACATGGTTCGTTGTTCGTTGTTCGTTGTTCGTTGTTCACCCCCTATCTTTATCTTTTTCCCCAGCGCGTAACACTATCACGGGTCACTGATGTTGAGCCAACTGGCAAACTCGGTGGCAAAGCGATCTTCTAAAATGGCGGTGCGGATGCGTTGGGTAAATCGGATTAATTCTGTAACATTATGTAAAGAAAGTAAAAGGTATCCTAACATTTCGCGCGATCTTACCAGATGACTCAGATAAGCGCGAGAAAAGCTCTGACAGCAATAGCAGGGACAATCAGGGTCAAGGGAAGTAAAATCTTCTCGGAAGCGGGCATTTTTTAAGTTCCAACGGTCTCCTTGCACTAAGGCGGTTCCATGTCGTCCGAGGCGGGTGGGAATGACACAATCAAATAAATCAATACCGTGCGCGATCGCGTTGACCATTTCTCGATACGTTCCCACGCCCATGAGATAACGAGGCTTGTGCCAAGGGAGTAACGGCGTTGAAACCGCAACAATCTCATGAATTAACTCAGCAGGTTCTCCGACACTCACACCGCCAATGGCATAACCAGGCAAATCAAATTCCACCAAACGTTTCGCTGCTTGCGTTCGTAAATCCCAATAGACTCCCCCTTGCACAATCCCAAATAAGGCTTGGTCTTGAGGACGAGCGTGGGCGGTAATACAGCGTTCTAACCAGCGTTCTGTCCGTTCCGTTGCCAAGCGGACAGCTTCATAATCCGCAGGATAAGGGGGACATTCATCAAACGCCATAATCACATCCGCACCGAGGGCGTTTTGCACGGCAATGGCTCGCTCAGGAGTAAAGTCAATGTAACGCCCATCCCGAGGCGAACGAAACGTGACCCCATTTTCGCTAATTTTTCGTAAATCACTAAGACTGAAAACCTGAAAACCACCAGAGTCGGTTAAAATTGGTTGCTTCCAACCCATAAACGAATGCAACCCACCTGCGCGTTCAATAATGGCTTCTCCGGGCTGTAAATGCAGGTGATAAGTATTTGCCAGAATCATTTGGGCTTGTGCGGATTCCAACTGTGCTGGGGTTAAGCCCTTAACGGTGGCGACGGTTCCCACTGGCATAAAACGAGGCGTTTCTACCTGACCATGAGGCGTTTCAAAAATTCCTGCTCGCGCTTGTGTTTGAGGACAACTGTGTTGACAAGAAAACTTAAAAGAAATATTCGTCATCCTCATCATCCAAGCGCACATCATGACGGGCAGAAAGAACATCCGTCACCATTGCTTCTAAAGTAGCAGCATCTAAGTTCGAGTTCAATTCATTGTAGTTGAGAGGATTACTTAAAGGAACTAACCGTAAGGTCCGCTGTTCTTGCACTAAATCAAAGTAAGTTTGGTGACTTTGGGTTTGCAATTGCAGATAGTCAAAACTGGATAGGTTAAGATAGATGGTTTGATTAGCGATTAAGGTTGATTGTGAGGGGGCATCAAAGACCTCGACAATGTAGCCTTCCCCCTCTCCGCTACATTGGTTGTCTAAATAATGAAAATAGCGGACATGACCTAAATCATTAAGCAAGCGATACATATCTTCTTTATTAACAACTAAGCCATCATCAATGATGCAGGGAGCAAGGACTTGTGGAGAAGGTTTATTATTACTCATGGGTTTGTTTAGATGCTGGATTAACACGAAAATTGAAATTAGCCATTCCCCAGAATTTGATGCGATCACTTTCCGCTAACCTTGCGTTAAGAAAAAGGAGGGCGACTCTTTCCCCAGTCTTTGAAGTTGGGGATCAAAAATAAGAAAGCGGGGATCAAGGTCAGCACGGGTCTTTCCTTTACTCAAGCTCGAATCAAATTCAGTTTCTTTTAGCTACGACACAATCTTAGCCCAACTTTTTTGTTCTGTTCACCTCAATGATGAAAAAATTTATGACTTTTCTCAACGAAACCGTAAAATCTTGGTGGGGCGCTGTTGCCTTTTATACTATGATTCCCTTGCCCCGTTCTTGGTCTCTCGATCTGGGTCAAATTGCTCGTTTTGCCCCTATCATCGGCATTTTGATTGGGGCACTTTTAGGTTTTGAGGATTGGGTTTTCATGACTGCTCATGTGCCGATTTTAACTCGTTCTCTGTTGGTGATAGCAAGCGGTATTGCTTTAACGGGAGGGTTACATCTTGATGGCGTGATTGATACTGCCGATGGTTTGGCGGTTCTTGATCCTCAAAAACGCTTAGATGTGATGAAAGATAGTACCACTGGCGCGTTTGGAGTGATGGCAGCGGTCATTGTTATTTTTCTTAAAGTGTGTGCTTTGAGTGAAATTAATCAGTCTCGCTGGCTTTTTTTAATCTTGACAACAGGCTGGGGACGATGGTCACAGGTCAGCGCGATCGCGCTGTTTCCTTATTTAAAGGCAGAAGGAAAGGGCAGTTTTCATAAAGAAGTGTTTCAGTTTCCCCAAGATTTATTATTGGGTTGGTTGGTTTTAGCATTACTTTCCATTGCTGGATCGCTGTTACTTGATTTAAGTTGGATGGTTCTTCTTTTATTAATCGCGGGAACAGTAATTCCGTTGATGGTTAGTGGTTGGTTTAATTGGCAGTTAGGGGGGCATACAGGCGATACTTACGGCGCAGTGGTGGAATGGAGTGAGGCGCTTTATCTATGTGTTTTAACCGTGATTTAAATCTGTCGTTTGAGAGAGAGCAATCCCTACAAGATGAAGGAAGTCGTTAGAGAAATGATTCATTTATGCTTGTTTTATAGGTAAAAAAACGACCGTTGGAGGTCGCGATGAAACGATTGATTCCCTTTTTATTTGGTATTACTGTTCTCGTTACGCCTCAGTTAAGCGTGGTTGCTGATGAAGCCAAAAGAGAAATTGTTGATTCTAAAGATGAACAGTTGTTGTCACGAGGCGCACATTACAAGGCGTGGACGATGCGTGGCAATGAAGCCTTAAACCAAGGTAATTACGATCGCGCGATCGCCCTGTATGACCAAGCCATTGCAATTGACACCGACCAACCCTTAGCCTGGAAACAACGAGGGGATGCCCTCGTGCAAAAAGGTCAGTATCCAGCAGCGATCTCAGCCTACAATGAGGCCCTGAATTTATCCGAGGAAAAACAGCCTCAATTACAGGAAAAAATCGCAAATCTTCAAGAAAAACGCGCCGAACAGCTATCTTTGTAATCTAGCTCAAATGAGCCAACAGCGTCTTTTGAATTGCTGCTTGTACCTGTTGCGGGGATTCATTGGCATTAATGGGAATAATGCGTTGGGGAAATTGTTCCGCTAGTGCTGTATAGCCCTCTCTCACTCGCTGATGAAAAGCTAAATCCGATTCTTCCACGCGATCGCGCTTTCCTCGTTCTTGTACTCGCTGCAAACCCGTTTCCACTTCCACATCCAACCACAAGGTTAAGTCGCTTTCTAGCCCATCTGATGCAATAGCATTCAACTGTCGAATTAAATCTAAATCTAAGCCTCGCCCATAACCTTGATAAGCTGTTGTGGAGTCAATAAAGCGATCACAGAGAATGATTTTTCCTTCTTTTAATTGCGGTTTCAGAAATTGGTTAACGTGCTGAGCGCGATCAGCTGCATAAAGTAATAATTCACTACGATCATCAATATGCAAACTATGGTCATTTAGCAGCAGCGATCGTAATTTCTGACCTAACTCCGTTCCCCCCGGTTCTCTGGTTTGAATGACATCTAGTGGTTTCCCCAACCCTCCTTTTTGCAACCACTCTCGGGTTTGTTCAATCTGACTGGTTTTGCCACCGCCCTCAATCCCTTCAAAAACTATAAACTGACCTTTCATGTGATGATGAGCTTCCAAATCTCTTAAGCACTTATAACATAGGTCAGCCCAAAAAATTAATCATTGGGGGTCGCAGCACTTAACCCCACAAATAGGGTAGGCAATGCCCACCCTACACTGTTCTGATTAAGTAATCACAGAGGGTTCATCACGCCCAGTAAACTTCTTAATTTCGGCGATTTCATGGGCAATCTGAATTAAGTCAGCAAGGGCGGTTTGGGTATCTTCATTTTGCTTGCTTTGATCCCCTTCATAGCGTTCTAGATAAACTCGCAAGGTTGCGCCCTGAGTTCCCGTTCCTGAGAGACGGAAGACAAGGCGCGATCCATCTTTAAAGACTAAGCGGATGCCTTGTTTTTCCGCAACGCTGCCATCAATGGGATCTTTATAGCTAAAGTCATCCGCCAGATCAACTTCATAGCCATGGAACTGTTGTCCTGGGAAACTGGATAAGCGCGATCGCAGCTGATCCATTAACTCATTAGCGGGATCTTTCGCCACTTCTTCGTAGTCATGACGAGAATAATACGTGCGTCCATAGGTTTGCCAGTGTTCTTTAACAATTTCTTCCACACTTTGTCCCCGTTTGGCAATGATATTTAACCAGAATAAAATCGCCCAGAGTCCGTCTTTTTCTCGGACATGGTTGGAACCAGTGCCAAAACTTTCTTCCCCGCAGAGGGTGACTTGACCTGCATCTAAAAGATTGCCAAAGAATTTCCAGCCTGTGGGGGTTTCATAGCAGTTAATCCCCAGTTTTTTCGCCACGCGATCGGCAGCTTGGGAAGTGGGCATCGATCGCGCAACCCCAGTAATCCCTTTCGCATACCCAGGAACTAAAGTGGCATTTGCTGCGAGAATCGCCAAACTATCACTGGGGGTAACAAAAAAGTGATTCCCTAAAATCATATTACGATCGCCATCGCCATCGGATGCAGCCCCAAACTCGGGTGCATCATCCCCATACATAATTTCCACTAACTCACGGGCATAAACCAAGTTCGGATCAGGATGTCCGCCACCAAAATCTTCCAGGGGTTCCCCATTCCGAACCGTTCCTGCGGGGGCTTGTAAGCGGTTTTCTAAAATTTCTTTGGCATAAGGACCCGTGACCGCATGAAGCGAGTCCATAACAACGCGGAAACCGCCACTGAGTAGCTTCTGAATCGCATCAAAATCAAAAATGGATGCCATCAGATCCGCGTAAGCCTCCACTGCATCCACCACTTCTACAGTCATCCCGCCCAGCTTATATTCCCCTTGCTGATCGAGATTAATATCATCGGCTTCGAGAACTTTATATTCGCTAATTTCCTTACTTTTAGCAAAAATCGCTTCGGTCACATTTGCGGGTGCAGGCCCCCCATTGGGCGTGTTAAATTTAACCCCAAAATCACCTTCGGGACCCCCTGGGTTATGACTCGCTGATAAAATAATTCCCCCAAAGGCTTGATATTTACGGATGAGACAGGATGCAGCAGGAGTGGAAAGAATTCCCCCTTGTCCCACTAAAACACGCCCCACGCCGTTGGCAGCAGCCATTTTGAGAATGGTTTGAATGGCAGTGCGGTTATAATAGCGACCATCGCCCCCTAAAACCAGACGCTGTCCTTGGTAGTTATCAAGACTATTAAAGATAGATTGAATAAAGTTTTCTAAGTAGTGCGGTTGCTGGAAGGTTGGAACCGCCTTACGCAGCCCAGATGTGCCTGGTTTTTGATCATCAAATGGTTTTGTCGCAACGGTACGAATATTCATAGAATTTTAGCCCATAGCAGTCATCACTTAGCTTATCGCGATTTGCTCTAGTATAGGAGAGGGAGTGAGCGAGGGGTTGATAGTAGGACGCGCTGGGGAAAGGAGAAATGATCGCGCTTTGCTTGCTTTTCAATCGTTGCGGAATGTTTTGGGAAATCACTGATGTATCTAGAACCACCTTGATCACTGGTTGACGGACAAAACTTCTGAAGCTCCTATTCTATCGTAGGTTGGGAAGCGCGAAGTCTAACTCAACAAGACCCTTGCTGGTGTTGGGTTTCGTTCCCTCAACCCAACCTACGTTTTGAATCTTTTGTCAGTCAATCAGCCTTGATCATTAGCCTTGATTTTCATAATCTTCCGCGATTAGAGTCTTAATGCGGTTAAATTCTCCCCATAATTCCGTAGCGGGTTTAAGAGAGGCAGACTGGGCTTTTTCTTTAGCAGCGTTTAATGTTTTTCTCGCGTTTTGAACTTCTAAATTCGTTGGCGAATCTGATAAGCAACTTTCCATGAAATCTAATAAGTCTAAAATATCTTTTTGTTTTTCTACAGAGAGTTTACGAAACTTTTCTAAGACGGTTTGTTCAAGATTAGCAGTCATTTTGGAATCCCTAACTGATCGGTAAGATGTTTGCTGAAATTTGTTTTCAGGCAACAGCATACTGGCTTTCCCTCTTCTACATAATAATACCATTTCTAAGAATTTAGGTTACAGTTTATCCCCCCAACCCCCCCTTTGTAAGGCAGGGCTGTTTCATTCTCGGGGTAAAATTGTAAATGTAAAGCGCGATCGCGTAACTAAATCCACAGCGTGATTGCGCTCCGCGCACCAAATCGAAGATTTGATCGCGCATTTTTAGAAAAATTTCTAATATGTCTAGTTTAATCAGTTTCTTAAAACGAGTCAAGGACTGGCGGGATTCCAGTGGAAAAAGATATCCCCTATGGTGGATACTCCTAATTGTTATTTTAGGGCTAATGGTAGGTTGTTTAAGTTATAGAGACCTATCTGCTTTTGCTAAGAATCATCATGACTATCTTCTTCGCCTTGCCAAAAATACTCACCTTAAAGTTCCATCCTACTCCACCATTAGAAGAATCATGATGGGAATAGAAAATGATAATTTAATTCCAATTTTTAATCAATGGGCAACTCAATTATCTTCAAAAGAAGAAATTCCAGATTGGATCGCGATCAATGGCAAAAGTATTAAATCAACTTTAACTGATACCTACGGAAATAAACAGAATTTTGCTTCAATTGTCTCTTGGTTTTCTCAAGAAAATGGATTGGTTTTAGCCTTGGAAAAATTGGAGAATAAAAAGACTTCAGAAATTCACTGTGTTCGAGAAATGGTGGATAATACACCTTTATTCAATAAAATTTTGACTCTAGATGCTGTCCACTGTCAAAAAGAAACAATTAGAACGATTAATCGCTCTCATAATGATTATGTAATTGCGGTTAAGAAAAATCAACCTAAGTTGTACAATAGTTTAGAAGAAATTGCTCACAATCAGATTCCTTTTCAAGAGAATATCTGCACCGACACGAGTCATGGACGACAAATTACTCGCCAAGTCTCTGTTTTTGAAGTTCCAGAAAAAGTTCCTAAGATTTGGCAAGGAAGTCAGTATTTTATTAAAGTAGAAAGGAAAGGTTATCGAAAAGACAAGCCTTATCATCAAATCGTTTATTATTTAAGTAGTTGTGATCAAACAGCTAAAAAATTTAGTGAAAAAATTCAGGGACATTGGGGAATTGAAAACCAACTACATTGGGTCAAAGATGTTATTTTTGCTGAAGATACTTCCCCAATACACCATCTTCAGTCAGCAGTCAACTTTTCAGTTTTAAAGACCATTTGTCTCAATCTTTTTAGATTATTAGGCTTTTTATCAATTACCGAAGGGCGAAGATGGCTTGGACAGAGGCTTTGGCTACTCCCCATTTTGATAGAATGAAACAGCCCTGCCTTTGAAAGGGGGGCTTTAGTGGATCGGTGTGTAGCGCCAGTTGATCGAAATGGTATAACTAATCAATCTTCCAAACATAACTTAAATTGCTGATTTTTCTAATTTTTTAAACCCATCTTCCCACAACAACTTTCACCGTTCCATCTTCTAACACTTCCTCTTCTTCCACATCAAACCCTTGTTCTTCTACGGTTTGCATCAAGGTTTGATGGGCATACTTTTGATTAATTTGATTGAGAAATTAGAATCTCTCCATTTTTGATTTGAATTTTAATCGTGCTAAAGTGTGACATGATGTTTCCTCCTGATTTTCTGGTAACAAAACTAATCAACTTGAATGGGATTAATCCCTGATGATTAAGTGGTTAAGGTTATTGGAATCCTATTATTGCTTTGAGAGTGGAATCGGCTATTTCGCGTACATCCTCATCTTCATACTGAGCGAGTTGTTGCAGGGTTTCTACAGGGGGTTGGGGATTTTCCGCGATCGCGCTCCTCAAAGATATTATTAAATCACGCGATCGCGCTCCTCCCTCAACGAGACAGAAACCCGATCGCGCTTATTTCTCTTCGATTTCCGATCAGGGTTATTTAAAAGAAGTTGAAACAACTCTCACCGAATGGAACTCTGAAGCTAATGAAATCGCCTATGAAGATTATTACTATAAATGATTATTCAGTTAACTGATTCTTTTCAAGTTTTTGTTAGTAATCATGGGGTTCAACAAATGGAGAAACGTCAAATCAAACAAACTTGGATTAGGGAAGTCTTAATTAATTCCATTGCCATTGAATCTGATCCTAAAGATGCTGATTTAAAGTGGGCTTTTGGAAAAGTTGATTGTCAGGATGGACTAACAAGAGTTTTGAAGGTTGTTTACAATGATCAAGTGACCCCATTTAAAATAGTGACGATTCATTTTGATAGAAAGGCAAAAAATAGGTTTTTATGAAAATCAATTATGATTCTATAGAAAAAACAGCCTATATTGAATTATTCTCTTCAGAAATCATCGAATCGGAAGAAGTGACTTCAGGGATTGTTTATGATTTTGATGCTCAAGATAAAATTGTTGGCATTGAGTTATATCATATTGAAAAACTGTCAATTGAAGAACTTAAGAGTCTTTATCAAGTGTTGGAAACTAGAGAGGAAAAGCAACAACTCAGTGATTTTCTAATATCTTTAATTGCTGTCCAAGCAGCTTAAATAGGGGTTGCTGAAAAAGTTAATTCGTTATTTGTTCGTTGTTCTTCGTTCTTTGACCATTCGACAGGTTAATCAACCATGAACATCCACCGACTCGCTTTGTACTTCAACCAACTAGGAAACGCTATATCAGCAATTTGAAGTGGTTGTTGTTTCATTTCCACCAAACCCGATCGCGCTATTTTATTCTTCAACGGCGGACAGTAATTTCTTTTGAACGGCTTCGGGCAATTCTACTAAGACAAATTGACTCTGCGGATAGAGATAATCTTCTCCAGATTCATCAATCACTCGGAAACATTCTACTTCATTGGCTTTGCGATCGGATAAAACACGATAAAGTTTCCAAACTTCTAAATCTCCATCTTTTTCCTCTGAAATACAGATAGCAAATTGAACGTTTAATTCTGCTTGATTCATTGGTTTTAGTCCAAAATACGCTTAACTTTCATTTTGCGCCCACCGATTCCGTGCGCCTCGTACCAATGCAACTCTGCTTGACGAACTTCTCCATTGGGAAAGCGTATGAGTCCAACCCCTTTAAGTTTCCGCCACCGCCTACCGCCAAAGCGATCCCTCAATCGTCGCAACTCGCGGATTGACAAATTAACGGCAATGACCTCAACCTCTCTTAGATCGCCAATTAACTCAAAGTTACTCCCCATATCCTAAGAGTATAACAAGTTTGAAGGTTTTTCTAAAAAATAGCTGTAATCAGACGCGATCAATTATTTTGGTAGAGAGGCAGTTATTCTTATGGACAAAAAATTAACCATGAATGCACATAAAGTGTCCCTTACCTTAACAACAGATGGAGAAGTGACCTTAAAAGGATTACCTTTTCAAGCTGGGGAAACGGTTGAAGTCATTGTTTTAGAAAAGTCTGCGCGATCGCGCTTATTTCTCTTCGATTTCCGATCGAGGTTATTTAAAAGGAGTTGAAACAACTCTCACCGAATGGAACTCTGAAGCTGATGAAATCGCCTATGAAGATTTATGAATAGCAATGTGGTTATTGTTCCATTTCCACCAAACCCGATCGCGCTCCTCAAAGATATTATTAAATCACGCGATCGCGCTACTGCCCAAGAGTCTTTGCAACAATTATTTAATTTCTAATTTGACCGCGCTTCTGTCTCAACTCTCTAGGCTGTTTCCAGAATTAGGATTGCTCTTTTGTTGAATGATGCGCTCCCATTCCTCTAATGATCAAATTTTACCTTTGAGAGAGGTTTCTAATTTCTGAAAGAAAATGTCTCATGCTTGCTCGTCAAGAGCGAGAAGGGCTTTTGTGCTTACCAAGCAATCTTCATCCTGAGCCAGAGATTGGAGAGTTTCTACAGGAGTGTTAGGATTTTCCGCCACCTCTGAGCGTACTATCCAATCTTCATCCTGAGCCAGAGATTGGAGAATTTCTATGGGAGTGTTGGGATTACGAGCAATTTCTTCTAGCTTTTGTTCAGCTTCAAAAACACCATCCCGAGCTAACTCTCTTACGGTTTCTATACGAGCAATTTCTTCTTCTGTACGAGCAATTTCTTCTAGCTTGTCTTTAGCTTCAAAAACACCATCCCGAGCTAACTCTCTTAAGGTTTCTAGGGGAGTGTTGGGATTACGAGCAATTTCTTCTCCTACTTCAGAATACTGCCGAGCCAGTTGCTTGAGGATTTCTACAGGAGTGTTGGGATTACGAGCAATTTCTTCTAGCTTATATTTAGCTTCAAAAACACCATTCCGAGCTAACTCTCTTACGGTTTCTAGGGGAGTGTTGGGATTACGAGCAATTTCTTCTAGCTTGTCTTTAGCTTCAAAAACACCATCACGAGCTAACTCTCTTACGGTTTCTAGGGGAGTGTTGGGATTACGAGCAATTTCTTCTAGCTTGTGTTCAGCTTCAAAAACACCATCACGAGCTAACTCTCTTACGGTTTCTAGGGGAGTGTTGGGATTACGAGCAACTGCTTCTCCTACTTCAGAATACTGCCGAGCCAGTTGCTTGAGGGTTTCTAGGGGAATATTAGGATTATAGGCAATTGCCTCACTTACCATCCAATTATTATCCTCAGCCAGTTGTTTAAGGATTTCTACAGGAGTGTTGGGATTACGAGCAATTTCTTCTAGCTTTTGTTCAGCTTCAAAAACACCATCACGAGCTAACTCTCTTACGGTTTCTAGGGGAGTGTTGGGATTACGAACAATTTCTTCTAGCTTTTGTTCAGCTTCAAAAACACCATCACGAGCTAACTCTCTTACGGTTTCTAGGGGAGTGTTGGGATTACGAGCAACTGCTTCTCCTACTTCAGAATACTGCCGAGCCAGTTGCTTGAGGGTTTCTAGGGGAATATTAGGATTATAGGCAATTGCCTCACTTACCATCCAATTATTATCCTCAGCCAGTTGTTTAAGGATTTCTACAGGAGTGTTGGGATTACGAGCAATTTCTTCTAGCTTTTGTTCAGCTTCAAAAACACCATCACGCGCTAACTCTCTTACGGTTTCTAGGGGAGTGTTGGGATTACGAGCAATTTCTTCTAGCTTTTGTTCAGCTTGAAAAACACCATCACGCGCTAACTCTCTTACGATTTCTAGGGGAGTGTTGGGATTTTCTACCACATTGTCGCATACTTCCTGATTCTGATCTTGAGCAAGAAGATAGAGAACTTTTACTGGAGTATTCCTACTTTTTGCCAGAGCTAATTTATCTTTAATTGAAGCAGTCTTGACGAGCTTTAACCCTTCCCTCCCATAATTATCTGCTTGCTGTAAAGCAATTAAACGCTCTTGTGAATTAGAAGTTTCTAACCGTTTTTTTAACCCTTCAAGTCCTCCTAAAACTAACCCTCGTTTCGGTGCTGTTTGTCCACCTAAGACTGCATCTGTCTGTTTGGGCTGCTTTTGTTCTTCACTCATTCCCTTACTCCTCCTGTCTAAACTTTATTATTCCCCTGATTCTTCTGGAATGAATGTTAATTCACACTCGATTTTCAACTTTAATTTTCCTTTACGCCAAGGCTGATGAGGGGATAAAACCTCAACTTCAATTCCTTCTTTCAGTTGTTTGATTTCAGAATTTTGAAGGATTTTTGGCAGCACTTGTTCTTCAATTTCTGAAAACTTAAAGGTATTGTGATGGGGAATCAAGCCACGTCTAACATTAGAACCAGTCACTGAAATAACATCATCAGCTTGTAACTTTGGGTCACGTCTAAATTTATTTTGTTTTCCCAATTCTCCGCCTAAAACGGCATCTTTGCTTTGATTATTGCCTTGAGAATCACTCATGACTTACACCCATCTCCCGACAACTACTTTCACCGTTCCATCTTCTAACACTTCCTCCTCTTCCACATCAAAGCCTTGTTCCTCTACCGTTTGCATCAAGGTTTGATGGGCATACTTTTGATTAATTTGATTCAGAAATTCCTGTTGATTAATGCTTGTACCCCAAAAATCGGCAACTAATTCATAACTCTCCCCATTGCGACGAAAGCCTAAATCATAACCATTCTTTTGCCGAATCACATATTCTGCATTGGTTTGATTTCCTTGATACCCTCTAACTTTGGTGTTGCTTTCTACTTCATAACCCAGTTCGGTTAAGACTTGTTGGAGAATCTCTCCGTTTTTAATTTGAATTTTAATTGTGCTAAAGTGTGACATGGCGTTTCCTCCGAATAAAAAAAACTAATCAACTTGAATGGGATTAATCCCTGATGAAGATTGATAATCTTGCAACTCTTTTAACAGTCCATCGTCTTTAGAAGCAGTTCTTGCGCCTGCTTCGGCTGCCCATTGTTTTAGGGCTTTGATTTGTTGGTGCGCGATCGCGCTCAGTGGTACAGTTTCCTCTAACGCTGCTAAGATATCTTGGGTATTAAAATCTCGCCGTTTGCCACTTTCTCCCTGTCCAAAGGCTAAGTGCATCCCATCAATAATTGCTTGCTGAATCTCCGCACCACTGAAGTTTTCCGATGATTTTGCCAGTAAATCCAAGTTAAACTCTTGTAAGCGCGATCCTCTCACTTGCTGTAAATGCACCCGAAAGATAGCTTTGCGTTCTTTTTCCGTGGGAAGATTGATAAAGAAGGTTTCATCAAAGCGCCCTTTCCGCAACAACTCGGCGGGTAACACTTCCACATTGTTCGCGGTGGCGACAATAAACACAGGCTGGGTTTTCTCCTGCATCCACGTAATCAACGACCCAAACACCCGTTGCGACGTTCCTGAATCCCCACTCACGCCACTGTTAATACTGCCAAATGCCTTATCAATCTCATCAATCCACAGAATGCAGGGAGACATCGCTTCCGATAACTGAATCATTTGACGGACACGGCTTTCACTTTCTCCCACAATCCCCCCAAATAAGCGTCCTGTATCCAATTTTAAGAGGGGAACCCGCCATTCATGGGCAATGGTCTTCGCCGAGAGAGACTTTCCTGTTCCCTGTATCCCCACTAACAACAATCCTTTCGGGGTGGGGATTCCATAGCGTTTCGCCTCATCACTAAAGGCATCTTTCCGCATCCGTACCCACTGTTTGAGGTTTTCTAAGCCTCCTACCATTTTTAAGGAATCGGGTGCTGGAGAAAACTCTAAAATGCCTGTTTGACGAATCGTTTGCCGTTTCTCCTCTAAAACCACATCAATATCGGTTTCATTGATTTCCTGTTTCGCAGCAAGGGCTTTGGCTAATACCCGTCTGATTCTCGCGCGACTCAACCCCTGACAGGCTTTGAGGAATTGTTCTTTTGCTAAGCCTTCCAGTTTCAGTTTCTCTGGTGTCACCAGTTGCGAGACGAGATAATCAATCTCGGAGAAAGTGGGGAGAGGAAAATCTAACACCGTCATTTCTTCTGAGAGTTCAGGGGGAATTTCTAAACGGTGGGATAATAGGAGGATGGTTTTGCGACTGGTTTTGAGTTCTCGGGTGAGATTTTTGAGTTCACGGATAATTGGGGCGTTTTTATCGGTTTCGGGGTGTTTGAGAACGCCATGTAAGTCGCGAATCACAAAGAGGGTTGCATCCTCTTCTTTGGTGGTACGGATGCGGTTTAACGCAGGCATTAACGACCCTTTATCCTTGTTATTATCACTCCAACCGCGCACAATATCCCAGTAGAGGAGTTGACGTTGCGGGTTTCCTCGTTGGGAAACTTCGCTGAGGACTTGTTCAACAGGGTCTTCTTCTACTGCCACCAGATATATTAAAGGGTAGCGCGATCGCAGCATTAAATCCAGTTGTTGGATTATTTCTTGGTGCGGATGCTAATGACCCAAAACAGCATCTTTGTTTCTAGGTGAAGAGACTGAGGAAGTCATAACTTTTTTTAAATACTTGATTTTCACATTACCATCATTTTTCTGCGGTGAGTAAAAACAATCTTTAAATTGAATTAAAATAACACAAGTCTTGCATCAATATCACTAACAATGAGGCGTAGAATAAGAGCGAGATCGTAGGAATTAGAGAATCATGGCAGAATATCAGCGTGTCGAATACCGCATCGGAAAAGATGGGAAAATCAAAGAAACGGTCATTGAAGGATCGGGAGAAAGTTGCTTGGAAACTACGTCCGACATTGAATCTGCGTTAGGGGAAGTGGAGTCCCAAGAATTGCTTCCTGAATATTACCAAGGACAAGAAATGCTTATCCATGAAGAAACGCAAACCTTAGAACAGGGGAATAACGGATGAGTAGTGAACAGGAACTGTTTTGGTTTAGTGTGGTCTTATTTATCGCAGCCGTTATCGGGATTCTGTGGTTGCAGGATCAAGGGTCAAAATCGTCTGAAGTGGATTCCCCTGTGGCATCGGTTGAAGCCACAGGGGAATCCTTACAACAAGAATGTGAACGGTTACGCCAACAGTTAGCACAACAAAAAGCAAGTCTCCATGAGGAGTTTCAAGAGGCAACCTTTGAACAATTACAATCGTTGTTAACACAGTTTCCCAGTGCGCGAAAAATGGCAGCAGCAAAGCCAGACCTCCCTGCAAAAAACTTTTCTGCTTTGTTTACGCCATTAGAAAATGTCTTAGAAGAATGGGGGATCACTCCCATCGGAGAAGTTTGGGAAACGGTAGCATTTAACCCGCAGTATCATCAAGCTGATAGTGATGAGATTGCAGAAGGGGAAACGGTTTATGTGCGCTTTGTAGGCTATCGTCAAGGGGAGAAAATTCTCGTTCCTGCGAAAGTGAGTCGGACTTTACCTGCAGGAGTGGTTGGGGATTAACTCAACTTAATCTTAGCTGAGAATTAAGGAGATGCCTCGAAAAATCAGGGAATTAAAAAAATGCTTGAAAAAGCTGGCTTTGAAGAGAAAAAAGGTAAAGGAAGTCACACCAACTGGATTCATCCTATAATATCCTGGTAAAATTACGTTCGCGGGTAACGATGGGAATGATGCCAAACCCTATCAGGAAAAAGATGTTTTCAATGCAATTAGGATTATAGACAATGCTGGAGACTCTTAAGTACAAAATGGTGATCGAGTGGTCAGACAAAGATGAGTGTTTTTTAGTCGCTTTCCCAGATTTTCCAGGTAACTACTGGCGGACTCATGGTGATACTTATGAGGAAGCATTAGCTAATGGGAAGGAAGCTCTAGAATCATTAGTGCTTTGCTATAAAGATTTAGGAGAAGCACTCCCGACTCCTTCAGTTGTTAGCACTTAATCTGATTAAAATTGAAACGCAAGACAAACTGATTTCTAGCTAAGAAAATGAGTTTAATTACTCCCGATAAATTACAGCATTTTCAAGCAATGATTGAGTTAGCGAAATCTAAAGAAAGTGATGCTGAACAAATTTTTATCATTAATAATGTCACTTGGCAAGACTATGAGAACTTATTAGAAATCACCAGTGAGGAAGCAGGAATCTTATTAAAATATTGGCAAGGAAACTTAGAACTAATGTCGCCTAGCAGTCGCCATGAAATCTATAAAGAAAATATTGGCACTTTATTAGAATGTTATTTTTTCGCCAAGAAGATTCGATTTTATTCTCTCGGCTCAACAACCTTTCGTTCTCAATCCCTTTCTCGCGGAATTGAACCTGATAAAAGTTATTGCATTAATACTCGAAAAGAATTTCCTGATCTAGCGATTGAAGTAGTAATTACTCATGGCGGAATTGATGCTTTAGAAATATACAAAGCGTTAGAAGTGACTGAAGTTTGGTTTTGGGAAGAAGAAAAACTGAGCGTTTATATTTTACAAAATCAAGACTATATTAAGGTGAATCAAAGTTCTTTATTTCCAGATTTACCGCTAGAATTGTTAGCCAAATATATTCCCAGTGACGAACCGTTTGATGCTGTCTTAGAATTTAGAAATCAAATCAAATAGAGTCTTCTAAAGTAGTCACGAAAATTGATCAACAATACCACTTAAAAAAGAAGGACTACATTGTAGTAGGGTTTGCCTTGCCCACCCTACGATAACTTCATGCTGTTTACTATCTTTTGAGATTGCTTTTTATTAGGACATCCCACGAACTCCCGTGCAACACACGAAGTTTGTGATATTCTCCTGTTAACCCAGAACTTCCATCAAATGAAGAATTAGTTGGATTGATCTAGAGTTTCCTTGATAATATCTTCAATTTCTGATGCAGTGATATTCGTTTGTTCTGATTTCGCATAAATGACTAAAAGTAAGATAATTTCATTGCCAAAAACTTGATAAATAATCCGATATCCTCCGCTTTTTCCTGTGGGAATATCACTATTTTTTGCCCGTACCTTAAAGACGGTTTGTGAAACACCAATAATTTGAGTTCCGACAAGATTGCCAGCCTTTATTGCTTCGAGTACAGGGTTAATGTCTTCTCGGATTTGACGATAACGTTTGCTTAGTTTTTTGAGACGACGCTTAAAGGGCTCAGTAAAGCGAATTCTTTCATTTATTCTTCGATTCCTTCCCAAAGTTCTTCCAGAGGAAAGGTTTTTCCTTGTTTCGCGTCGATTAGGCTTTGCTTAAAGTCTGCAATTAATTCAGCTTTGCTGTCTATGGGGTGGGTTTCTGCGGTTAATGCTTGTAGAATAGTTTCCCAAGTGTCTAAGGGAATTAATACATCTGTGGTTTTTCCTTCTTGGTTGGTCAGATAACGAACCTGTTGTTGGATATGTTCTAAATTCATGTTTTTTGTATCTGAATCGCGCGATCGATTTCCTTAAAATAACAAGGGCTAGAGAGTCCTTGCGACTGAGGAGACAACCCGAAAACCGAGGTTGAAGTAGCCGATATCGGGGACGTACCCGTAACGGTTGGCGCAACGGCAGAGCCACGGAAGGACATCCCATGAACCCCCGCGCAACACACGAAGTTTATGATCTCCTCCTGTTAACCAAGGACTTCCATCATTGGGCGCTCCCTCATAATTCTCATGCCATACATCTTCGCACCACTCCCAGATATTCCCGTGCATATCGTATAAACCAAACGCATTGGGTGGAAATGACCCCACTGGTGTTGTTTTCTCTCGATAAATTCCTTCTTTCCCGTTGCCATAAGTATAATTGCCATTATAGTTTGCTTGGTCAGTGCTGATGGTTTCCCCAAAGTAAAATGGGGTGGTTGTTCCCGCACGACAGGCGTATTCCCATTGGGCTTCTGATGGCAGTTGATAGATTTTCCTTGTTTGTTCGGATAACTTCTGACAAAATTCTTTTGCTTTGTACCAAATAACACCCTCTACTGGATTATTTTCTCCCTTAAATGAAGAAGGGTTCTCCCCCATTACGGCTTTATATTGTCTTTGAGTGACGGGATATCTCCCCATATAAAAAGGGGCAATTTCTACTCGATGTTGCGGTCTTTCCCAGTCATAACTGTCTTTTTCTGTCTTTGGTGCGCCCATGATAAAACTTCCCCCTGAAATATAGACCATTTGGGGTAACTTTTTATAGTTTTCTATGGCAACTTTTAACTCTTTTGATGGGTTAGGTTGCTTTAACAGCAACTCATAAGCTGTGTTGCTTACTCTCAGGCTTTCATCTTCCAAGGAAGCAATCACTAACGCTAATCCTTCCTCACCATAGTTTAAGGCTTGATAGAGGGCATCTTCTCTCACTTCCTCTTCTGGGGCTTGTAACCGTTGCTTGACCCCTTGTATTCCCCCTAAAACCAGCGATCGCTGCGGGGTTTTCTTTCCCCCTAAAACCGCATCGGTGTCTTTTGGTTGTTGTGCCATACTCTTTAATCGCTCTCACTCCCCCTTAATTTATCACTGCGGAACATTTAAAATTAAGATGAGATCAAGAGGTGATTGAAAAACAATGAGTCTAACGATTTCAGATGACATTCTGCAAACTGTAAACATGACAGAAAGGGAACTCCTGATTGAAATTGCTATCTTGCTATTCCAACAGGAACGATTTACCCTTGGACAAGCCAGTCATTTTGCTAAAATGAATCAACTTCATTTTCAAAGATTGCTTGCGAGTCGTCAAATTCCCCTTCATTATGATGTTGAGGAACTGCAAGAAGATGTTCGTACTTTAGAGGCTAATGGTTGGCAATGAGTATTGTAAGTAACACTTCTCCCATTAGCAATCTTGTTGCCATTCAAAATTTAAAATTATTGCAACAACTCTATGACAAAATTATCATTCCCCCTGCTGTTTTTAGGGAATTGACAAATGCTGGAAATCAAGAACCAGCATCGATCGCGGTGAGAACATTAGATTGGATAGAAGTCAAAGCGATTTCTGACCAAAGTCTGATCTTAACTTTACAGGCTAATTTAGATAGAGGAGAAGCAGAAGCCATTGCACTTGCGGTTGAAATTGGAGCAAAACGTTTAATTATTGACGAACGAAGGGGAAGAAATGAAGCAATTCAATTAGGTTTATCAGTGACGGGCGTTTTAGGAATTTTACTAGCAGCTAAACAGCGAAAACTTATCCCTTTCGTCAAACCTCTCTTGGATGAATTAAGAGCTAAAAGTTTTTGGGTTCATGACACTTTATACAGTGAAGTGATTCGATTAGCTAAAGAATGAAAAAAAGGCATTGGGCTAGAGAGTCGTCACGGATGACGAGACAACCCGAAAACCGAGGTTGCTGTAGTCGTCGTCGGGGTTGACCCTGTTACGGTAGGCGCAACGGCAGTTCCTCAGATCGCTGAGCCAAGAACCCCGCGCAACACACCCCCTTTGTGATATCCTCCTGTTAACCAAGGACTTCCATCATTTTGAATGCCTCCTAAAACCAGCTGATCGCTGCGGGGTTTTCTTTCCCCCTAAAACCGCATCTGTGTCTTTTGGTTGCTGTGCCATACTTTGATTAATCTCACTACTCATTACTTTATCACTTGCAACTTTGATCAAAGTTCAGGGACTTGTTCATCTTCATAGCGTTCAATTAAAATACCAATAATCTCCATGAGAGAGGCGAGAGGGTGTTGTTCATCTTCACCGACTTCATCAATGAGTTGATCTAACCAATCTACAAGCTGCTGATATGTTGTTTCATCGTGAGGCGTGACTAATTGATGAGAAAGCGGTTGCCACAATTTTTTAGTTTCATCAACACTTAACATTTTTACTCCTTCCATTTTCCTTGGTCGTATTCCCCATGAGTTAATAAGGTTTTAGTTTTATTCAGCAAACTCTAACTTAACATCTAAAGGCTAACAGGTTAGAATGGAGTGGACTAATCTGAACGATCGAAAGAGAAGAGATGAACCGTCAAGAACTTTTATCTCGAATTACTATCAGTCCTGATATTTATTTTGGGAAACCTTGCATCCGAGGACATCGAATTTGGGTTTCTTTAATTTTAGATTTTCTTGCGAGTGGGATGAATTTTCAGGAAATTTTAGAAGAGTATCCCCAACTAGAATCAGAAGATATTTTGGCTTGTATTGCTTATGGGGCAGAACTATCAAGAGAGTATTTTTTTGAAATTCCGATTGAATCTAAATGAAAATCAAGTTAGATGAAAATATTGGGAATCAAGGGAGATTATTATTTCTAGTTCGTGTTTATAAACCAGATTAGGGGGGAGGTCAGAATGAGCACTCTGACAATACAGGGATTAAAATAATTAGAAAAACTTAATGATCTCAATCATGATTAAAATTCATAAATTTGCTCATTTCAGAAGTGTCTTTATCATTAAAACAAGTTCTGCTTTAAAAATACACGCCCGATGACCATTATCGCAGTTGACTTTGGAACTACAAACACGGTTATCAGTTACCTCCCCCCCGACTCGGAAACTCCCACTACCCTGAAGTTAGGGAACTTATCTCGCCTGTTCCGTTTACGAAATAACAAAGGAGAAATCAAAGAAGTTCCTGTAATTCCATCCCTTGTATTTATTGATGAGAAGCATCAGTATCAAGTGGGAGAAGTGGTTAGATCGCGTCGTTTAGGGTTGAGTCAACCGCATCACTTTTTTAAGGGCTTTAAACGGGATTTAGCCGCCGACTTTCAACCACCACCGAGAGAAATTGATGGCGTTCACTACACACCCGAACAGATTTGTCAACAGTTTCTAGAAATTATCTGGACAGCAATCCAACAGGAGAATCTGCAACCAACCCAAGCGGTGTTTACCGTTCCCGTGGGGGCGTTTGAACGGTATCGAGATTGGTTTTGGCAATTAGCGCAGGAACTGAAGATTCCGCAATTGCAGTTAGTGGATGAATCAACCGCTGCTGCGTTGGGATACGCCCAAAACCGCCCTGGTTCATTGGTGTTGGTGATTGATTTTGGCGGGGGAACGCTGGATTTAAGTTTGGTGCGAACGGCGTTTGGCGAGAATGAACAGGAATTGAAAGGGGAAGTGGTCGCAAAAGCCGATGCTTATGTGGGTGGTGGAGATATTGATGCGTGGATTGTTGAGGATTATCTCACCTCCATGGGTCAACAGCGAGAGGATACGGATGAAACCACCTGGCAAAACTTATTAGAAATTGCGGAACGGTTGAAAATTCGCTTGTCGGGGAAGGAGGAAGCAAAGGAGAGTTGGTTGAATGAGGAGACGTTTGAGTCTTATGAGATTCAGTTACAGCGCGATCGCGTGGAGGAAATTTTAGAAGCCCGACAGCTTCTAGATGAACTACGAGAGGCTTTAGATGATATTATCTCAACGGCGCTACGGAAGGGAATCCAAAAAAGTGAGATTGAACAAGTATTTCTCACAGGGGGAAGTTCCCTGATTCCTGCGGTACAACAGTTGGTGGTCTCCTTTTTTGGACGGAAGCGAGTCCACTTTTCCAACCCGTTTGAAGCGGTATCTCATGGGGCGTTACGGGCTGCGCGTTTACATTCGGTTGATGATTATTTACGCCATAGTTACGCAATCCGTCTCTGGGAACCTGCTTTGCAACAGTATCAGTATCATCCTTTGTTTGAAAAAGGAACCGCTTACCCCTGTGCAGGAGAACCCTTTACCTTACAAGTCGCAGTGGATGGACAACGGGAGATTGAGTTAGATATTGGGGAACTGGCGGATGTCTCACAAGTGGGAGAAGTGAGTTATGATGCCCAAGGGCGGATGACCACGGGAACAGTGAATCGGGAAACACGGTTTAGTTCTTTGGGAGAGGAAGCGAAAGTCTGTGTGGCGCATCTAGATCCCCCAGGGAAAGTGGGGCGCGATCGCGTTACGGTAAAGTTTGCGGTGAATGAACAACGAGTATTAGTGGGAACCGTTACCGATTTGTTAACCCAAAGGGTATTAGTGGATGACACGGAAGTTATAAAATTGACTTAGTTCTGAATCGACTATAAGAGTTTTCACTTTCATGAGGGACATTCTCAATTTTTGTTCTTTTTTATTCTGTTCGAGGCAATCCCCCTTCAGGGACTGATAACTGATAACTCCCCTTTTCTTCTACTGGCTAACGGTAGATTTAACGCGGGCTTCTTTAGCGATGGGAATCGTAAAGTGAAACTGTGTCCCTTGGTTTTTACCTGTCGATTCTGCCCAAATCTCTCCACCCCATTTTTCGACGATTTGACGGCAGATGGCTAACCCGAGACCTGTTCCTCCCGTTGTCCGTTGCAAAGCCCCTTCTTCTTGATAAAAACGGTCGAAGACGGTTTCTAAGCGGGAAGGTTCAATTCCTCGTCCCGTATCCGAGACAGTAACTTTCACTTGATGTTGGTTTTGGGGTTCTGCGGAAAGGATAATTTTGCCAGTGTTGTCGGTAAACTTACAAGCATTATCTAACAGTTTGGCTAACACTTCCACTAACCACTCTCCATCCACATAAGTGAGAGGAAGGTCTGTTTTTGCCTGATTTTCAATTTCGGGTAAGGGGGTTTCGGTATTTTTTCCGCGAATATTACTGAGGGATAACTCAATACATTCTTCTACAGACATTGGTTCTGGATTCCACTCAATACGTCCACTTTCTAAACGGGAAAGGGTGAGGAAATCTTGCACCAGACGACGCATTCGTTCCGCATCATTAAGGGCGGTAGATAACATCACCTGTCGCAGTTCTTCGGACATATCGGGTTCACTGACTAGGCTTTCTAAGCACACTTGAATGGTGGAGAGGGGGGTGCGGAGTTCGTGTCCCGTGATGGCGACAAGGTTAGATCGCGTTTGTTCGAGGGCTTCGAGTTGTTCGTTGAGGGTTTCCAGATTAGTATAGGCTTCGGCTTGGGTAAGGGCGAGTCCGATTTGGGGCGCGATCGCTTCGACGAGTTCAATATCTTCCTCTGTCCACGCGGTTTCTCGACGATAGCAATGATGCAGTTCGATCATGCCAATGACTTGTCCCTGATATAACAAGGGAATAAAGAGCCAACTATAAATTTGATGCTCGTCAACCAGTGAGGATAAGAGGGAATTATTCTGAATGGTCGGTTCTGATCCTGTGTCTTTAATATAGATGGGTGTCCCTTTTTCACGGACGTTTTGCAATAGCGGATTATTTTTAACGGGCCAAATTTCGTTTTCAACAGAGGTAATATTATCTCGTAAAAACTCGTGTTCAATGGTTGCAGTCGTGGTATCAGGGCGACAGCGATAAACTAAACACCGACAAGCAGCAAGGGCTTCTCCTACTTCCTGAACGGTAATTTCGAGAATTTCTTGTAAGTCTAGTGATTGACGAATGGCATTGGTTAAAGACCGCAAGAGTCGTTCTTTTTCTTCTTTTTTCGCGATCGCGCTGTAAGCCCGAATTACCCGATATTGTCCCGCCTGTAAATGCGTTACCAACCGTTCCACAAACGCATCTGGATTCACCCATTCTGAGGAAGATTCGGGTTGTGGGGGATTGCTTAGATAATATTGCTGGGCTGCTTCAATTTGAGATTGCAATTCGGGGCGGTAAGATAAAATCTTTTGAAACAGGAGAGCGGTTGCGGTTTTTGTCACTTCCGCATCAAATGTCCAGATTCCTTCAAACCGTCGCGCTGAATCTAAAGTGACCGCTTCATCATTATCATGAGCAGCACATTCCCGACAAATTAGACAACTGGTAAAAGTTTTGCTAATAACAGTTAAATGCCATTCTTGAGCAAGGACATCATCGGGAGCAAAATTAATGGTGGTGCAAGTTTGCTCATTCTCTTCAAAGGAGGTATTTCCCCCACAAAAAATGTAGATGTGATCGCTTTTTTCGCCTAAGCGTCGATAACGATGGGCTTCTTGTCGATAAAACCGTTCCTGTTGAAAACTTGCAATCACCAGTGGGGGATCTGCCGTTGCAAAAACTTGATCCTCCATGGCGTGGGAAAGAGCAGTCAAGGAGGATTTGAAATAAATTTGGGTTCGTAAGTGCGGAAGTTGTCCCAATAACTCCGTCACTAAAGAAGTCGATCTGTGCATTAACAGGGTCGATATGGTTTCTCCATCACAATCACGCAACTTCCCACTTTGGGGAGAGCCTCTCCATCTATCCTACAAAAAAGCGGGGTCAGCAACACAAATTACGGTTCAATGCTACCGAAATAAGCGTGAAAACTGCTATAAATATTTTTTGATTACCGAAAAATAGACCGCATATAGTTACCCCAGAGTTGGGCTGCTTGGCTGCTACTCCCTCGGGTGGGAGAAGGTTGATCATTTCCTAACCAAACCCCTGTGGTCAAATCTTGACGGGGAGCATAACCAATAAACCATAAATCAACCGCATCGTTGGTTGTCCCAGTTTTTCCTGCTGCGTTGCGACCGATATTTGCTGCACGTCCCGTTCCCTGTTGAACTACCTGTTGTAACCATTGGTTCATGGTTTGAGCGATACGAGGAGAAACGACTGCGCGATCGCGCTCAGCATTGTTTTTATAATCATAAATCACCCGACAAGTTTCATAATCATCAGGATTAGGACAATCACCGCCATCAAAAATCCGCCTAATGGCGTGCGGGCGATTCTTAATCCCATTATTGGCAAAAACCGTATAAGTCCCCGTCATTTCCAAGAGATTAACTTCACTTTGTCCTAACACTAAACCTGGTACAGGATTTAAATCTGACTCTACGCCTAATCGTTGCGCCATTTGTACGACGTTATTTAAACCCACATCTCTCGCCACCCGCAAGGCGACCACATTTTCCGATTGCGCTAACCCTCGCGCTGGACTAATATTCCCCGCACTCCTTTCACAGCCTGTGTAGCGTTGTCCTTTCCACCTTAACGGAGAACAAGAATAACTCCGAGAAATCCCTTGTTCTAACGCTGCTGCATAAGCAAAGACTTTAAATGTGGAACCAGGTTGACGTTGGGCTTGCGTTACCCGATTAAACTGGCTTTCCTGATAACTTTTTCCTCCAACTAATGCTCGAATCCCACCAGTGTTACTTTCAAGGGTTACCATTGCACCTTGGTTATAGCCATAGTAAGCCCCCTGATTCTTAAGATTTTCACGGAGGCTGGTTTCTGCTTGCTGCTGTAAGTCGAGATCAAGGGCGGTTTCAACAATAAAATTTCCTTCGGCTGCGAGTTCAGATCCCAAGAGCTCCCTTAACTCTACTAAAACATGATTGTAGAAATAAGGGGCACGAATTTGAGAGAAATTTTGTTTGGCTTTTGGGCTGACTTCGATGCGCGATCGGCGGGCGCGTTGGGCTTCTTCTGCGCTGACCAGGCCTAAGTTTGCCATGCGATTAATCACGCGATCGCGCAACTGAACGGCGGTTTCATAATCTCGCACAGGGTTATAAGCATTCGGAGCAGGTAAAATCGCGACTAAAGTAGCTGCTTCAGATAAATTCACATCACTCGCTGATTTATTAAAGTAAAATTGGGCAGCATCTTCAAAACCGTAACTTCCCACCCCTAAATACACCCGATTCAAATAGGTCAACAACAGCCGATCTTTGCTGTAAAATGTCTCCAACTTCAAGGCGACAATCATCTCATTGATTTTTCGTTTCACAGTATTTTCTCGTCCCACATAATCAGGATACAGACTACGGGCTAACTGCTGGGTGAGCGTGCTTGCACCTTGACGGACATCATTAGCCGTTAAATTAACAACGATCGCGCGTAAAATTCCAATCGGATCAACGCCAAAATGCCAATAGAAACGAGTATCTTCGGAAGCAATCACCGCATCAGGAAGATAAGGAGAGAAGTCAGATAAATTTTTTAATTCTCGATGCGTCCCACTTTGCAACGGACGTAATGGCGTTTGTCCATCCCGAGAATAGACAACCACGGGGCCTTGCACACCAACAGGTAGCGGTTGCACAGAAAATTTTGTCCATTCTAAGCCAATCACAAGGGCGAAAAGAATCGCTAGTCCACCTATCCCATAGAAAATATAAGAAAAGCCTCTGAGTAATAATGGTGGCGGGTCATAGTAGGTAATTTCCACGGCATCCGCCAGATCCCGAGGACCGAGAGTGAAGCGATCCCCATGGCGGAGGACAAAAGAAGACTGTTTCCGTTTTCCGATATAAATGCCGTTGAGTGAGTCCTCATCTTTGATCGTATAATTTCCAGACTGAGTGCGGTTAATCGAAAGATGCACTTGCGAGATCAGGGAATTCCGCACCACAATGTCACAACTACGAGAACTGCGTCCTAATAAATAGCGATCGCCAATCAGGGGATGTTTGGTAATCTTTTTTTCTTTACCATTTTTAATCCGTAATTCTGGAACGTTCGCACTGGGTTTTAAGGTCAAGGCTTGGGCTTGTACCGTTTGTATGGCTTGGGTAACAAATTGATTAATTGTTTGGGGTTGATCGCGCTTTGAACGATTATTCATTTTTATTTTGTTCTCCGTTTCTTGGGCGGTGAGAACGTTGAAAAGCGGGTAAATTAATGAGAATCAAACAAACAATTCCGATATTAATACAAATATCTGCAAGATTAAAAACGGGAAATTGAATCAACCGAAAGTCTAAAAAATCGACCACATAACCAAATAAAAATCGGTCTAAGCCATTTCCCGCAGCACCCGCTAAGACGAAACCATAGCCCAGTTGTTCCAGTTTGGGTAAGCGAGGACTAAACCAAGCATAGGTCATTAAACCAATGGTAACGATTAATGATAACCAACGCAGCCAAGAGCCATTTTCGGCAAATAAACTAAACGCTGCGCCCCGATTAATCACATAAGTTAAATGAAAGACATCTTCCCACAGCGCGATCGTTTTTCCAATTTCAACAAAAGATTCAACAACGATTAATTTTGTTGCTTGATCTAAAATAAAACCAATGATGGCGACGAGCCAAAATAAACGATTTTTCTTCATTAATAAAATAAAATATTACGTAAACCATAGGCTAAAACAGCAACAGCACAAACCAAGGCTAATTGTCCGTCTAAGGGTTGCCAAGAATATTGGAGAATTGTGGGGAATAACAGCAAGGGTGAATCTAAAACGAATAACTGAAAATAATGCAATCCCACTAAATAAATAATGCCAAAACTATGAATAATTGCTAATCCAAATAAACAACTGATCGCTAACCATTCCAGTTGTTTATCTCGACGAAACGCTAGAATTCCACAAAACCAAGCCCCAGGCACAAAGCCAATAATATAACCAAACGTTGGTTCTGTGAGATAGTCCATTCCCCCACCGCTACCGAAGACAGGTAACCAGACTAAACCGAGGGTGACATAAGCCAGTTGTGATAAAGCCCCCGCCCGTTTCCCCCCCAGACATCCAGTGAGTAAGACCGCCCCGATTTGATACGTTACCCCCAAAGAATGGATCTCAAGACCTTTTTCCGTCCAAGACCAAGGAAAATTAGTGGTGAAGGCTTCCACAAATGTCCCGCCAATGGTCAAGATTAAACCAATAATTGTCCAGAATAATTCATTGCTTGGAGACGACACGGGCTCAGATTTGTTATTCGTTCTTTGTTATTTGTTCTTTGTTATCTGTTCTCTATTTTTCGAGATGAATCAGTAACAAGACTTAACCATAACAGATAGGGAGTGGAAAGCCAACAGCATAAGAGATGACTTAAACCTGAGCGCGATCGGTTAAAATTTCATAGCCGTCTGGGGTAACCAAAACGGTATGTTCAAATTGAGCGGAGAGAGATTTATCGACGGTGACCACTGTCCAGCGATCGCGCAAGGTACGAGTAAATTTTGATCCCGCATTCACAATCGGTTCAATCGCAAGCACCATCCCCGCTTTTAACTTCACATTGGGGAGTTGATTGGTTCGTATATTAAACACCGCAGGGGCTTCGTGGAGATTCCGCCCCACGCCATGACCCGTAAAGCCTTCGACAACACTATAACCGCGACTAGTGACATAATCCTCGATCGCGCCAGCAATGTCTAATAATTCTGTTCCTGCTTTCACTTGTTTCACCCCTTCATACAGGGCAGTTTCCGCCACTTCCATCAACTCTTGGGCTTTCGGTTTAATTTTACCAATCGGGATCGTAATACAAGAATCCCCATGAAACCCATTTTTATACGCCCCTGTATCCACCTTTAAGAGATCCCCCTTACGAATGACTTTTTTCGCGCTAGGAATCCCATGCACCACTTCATTATTAATACAAATACAAATCGAACCTGGAAAGCCATGATACCCCTTAAAACTTGGCGTTGCACCCATTTCTCGAATCCGCTTTTCCGCATAGGCATCGAGGTCGGCGGTGGTCATTCCCGCTTCTGCAATCTCAGAAATTTCCTTTAAAACCGTGGCAACAATTCGCCCTGATTCCCGCATATACTCAATTTCTTGAGCATTTTTAATTTCAATTCCGCGATGACGTTTCCGTCGTCGAGAGGGTTTTGGTTGTGCTTGCGATGTTTTCGGAGAGAGGAGTTGAGTGAAGAAATTCATAAATTAAATTAAGACTGTATCATCAGGACACTGCTCAACCATTATAGTTTTTCAGACTGGTTGGCTCAGGTTTCTGACCCTTACTGATTCCCTTTCTCCCGACTTCACCCTTAAAGATATTTGCCTAAAAACACTTTTAACTTCTCTTTTGTTTCTGTAGGGGCTTTATCCAAAGGGGTGATAATTGAATTTTTCAGAGCCGAATGTGCTTCTGAACTTGGCGGATTTTCATTAATGCGACGCACTGCTTCTTGAATTACTTTTTGAGCATTCACCGCATTTTTTTTCAAATATTCAATGACCATTTCTACCGTGACACTATCATGATCATCGTGCCAACAATCATAATCGGTCACTAAGGCTAAAGTTGCATAAGCAATCTCTGCTTCTCGCGCCAGTTTGGCTTCAGGTAAATTAGTCATTCCCACCACAGCAGCCCCCCAACTGCGATAAAGATAAGATTCTGCTTTAGTGGAGAAAGCAGGTCCCTCCATACAAACATAAGTTCCACCGCGATGAGACGTGACTTCTTCTAATTCCAAATGCGAGATGGAATCATATAGAATATCTCCTAGCTTTTCACATACTGGATCACCAAAGCCAATATGTGCAACAATGCCATCTCCAAAAAAAGTATTGACTCGGTTGCGGGTGCGATCAATAAATTGATCGGGAATTACCATATCTAATGGTTTAATCTGTTCCTGAAGAGAGCCGACAGCAGACGCAGAAATGATATATTCTACTCCAAGTTGCTTCATGGCGTGGATATTTGCCCGAAAGGGTAACTCTGTGGGCATCAGGTGGTGATTGCGTCCATGACGGGCGAGAAAAGCCACTCGCGTTCCTTCTAAGGTGCCAACAATTAGAGCATCAGAGGGATCACCAAAAGGGGTTTCTAACTTCACTTCTTCGACATCTTGGAGGGCTTCCATTTGATAAAGTCCACTCCCGCCAATTACACCAATTTTTGCTTGCGCCATGAGCTTTATTTAAGAATCGTACATTAAGCTATTTTAGGAGACTACAGAACCAGTGACCAGTGACCAGTGACCAGTGACCAGTGACCACAGAACAAACAACGAAGAACCAAGAACAAATCAAAGATTATGCCAACCCAAGATCAACTCCGTTCAAAACTCCAACAATTAGATAACGCTAGCTACAAAGCGTATAAAGACATCAAAGGACGTTATGATTTTCTGGATTTTACGCTGATTATTGACTATGTTCAAGGGGATCCGTTTGCGTCTCCCTCTCAGTTGCGAGTGCAAATTCCACAGTCTATTGCTGAGTTTCCCGAGTTTCTCTATCAGTCTCCCAGTCGGGAAATTGCGCTGCGAGATTACCTCACCCGTCAGTTTCGCCAAGTTGCAGGAAAAATAAGTTCTTCCCGAGGTACAGGAAAAAGTGGTTTAATTGCCATTACCAATGTCGGACAAGAAATTTTAGAGCGCAGTTCGGTACTAGTTGATGAGAAGATGGTGGAAGTGCGCTTTATCGCTGGCTTACCCGCCAAAGGACGGCGCGTTTTAGGTCGTCAAGCAGCAGAAATGTTGTGTGAAGATATCCCTGAAATTGTGGATCAAGCCCTGATTTATCAGTCCCTTAGTCCAAAAGCGATTCGTCATCATCTGGAAACGGCTGAGGATGCAGACTGGTTAAGAGAACAGTTATCGCAACGGAATTTAACGGCGTTTGTCCCTAATGGGGCAATTTTACCCCGTCGCAGTGGCGTAGATGATCGTCCTTTAGTGGATCAAAATGTTGTTCCCTTTCAATCTCCCCCAGAGTTACAAGTTAGTTTTAATTGTCCCAATCGTGGAACCGTCGAAGGAATGGGCATTCCAGAAGGGATTACCTTAATTGTTGGTGGTGGCTATCATGGCAAGTCAACCTTGTTAGAGGCGTTAGAGTTGGGGGTTTATAACCATATTCCTGATGATGGACGGGAGTTAGTGGTGATGAATCCTGATGCGGTGAAGATTCGCGCGGAAGATGGGAGAAATGTGGTTGGTGTCGATATTTCTCCGTTTATTAACCAGTTACCGCAGGGTCGGTCAACAACTGATTTTTCGAGTCCGAATGCAAGTGGTAGCACCTCCCAAGCAGCGAATATTGTGGAAGCCTTGGAAGCAGGGGCAAAAGTGTTATTAGTGGATGAAGATACAACGGCGACAAATTTTATGATCCGCGATCATCGGATGCAGCAGTTAATTAGTAAGGAGAAAGAACCAATTACGCCGTTTATTGATAAGATTCAACTGCTTTATCAGGATTATCAAGTTTCCACCATTCTTGTTATGGGCGGAAGTGGCGATTATTTTGATATGGCGGATACCGTGATCGCAATGGAGAATTTTCAGCCCTTTGAGGTGACAGAAAAAGCCAAAGTGATCGCGCAAGAAAATCGCACGGAACGTTCGGCAGAAGGGGGAGACCGTTTTGGCACTATTACCCCTCGCATTCCCTTGGCAGATAGCATTGATCCCAGTCGCGGGAAAAAAGATGTCAATGTGAAAGTTCGCGATGATGATGAGGTCTCTTTTGGGAATGAAGAGATTGATCTGGCTGCGGTTGAACAGTTAGTGGATAAAAGTCAACTCCGCGCGATCGCTGCTGCGATTGTTTATGCGAAAAAACAGTATCTCGATGGCAAACGCACTCTTCCTGAAATCTTAGATTTAGTCTTAGCAGATATTGATGAAAAAGGATTAGATGTGGTCACGCCTTCTCCCCAACATGATTTAGCTTATTTCCGTCGGTTTGAACTAGCAGCAGCCCTCAATCGACTCCGCACCTTAGCGGTGAAAAATTAAAAGATATCTCCTCTTTATCGGGTAAGGTTCGAGAGTCGCCTCTCTCTCCTCACTAAAGCTCCAGTCCCCTAAGAACCGTACGTGACTGTTTCCCATCATACCCCGCTCAAGCCTTACTTCCAATGGTGTAAGGGTTACACCGATTCAACCGACCAGTTCAGGTCGCGCGAGTTCTCCACGTGCGTGAAAAACGTGGATTCCAAACGTTGCTACAAAGCAAGATTAAATCTCGCTTCTGGGCGTTTACGGTATGATTGATTCAGCGAACTGAAAACATCATACCGCTTTTGCCCACTCAAGACTTCCCGATGCAACTCGGCTAGACCGAAGCCCCACTGCGTGCTGACCTTTCTTAAAATATTTGCTCTTTTACCGTCCTGCGTGTTCTTCTAACAAGGCTTTTGCCCTTGGTTTATAAATTAAATAAAACAGCGATTCAATATAGCGCAACATATCTTCCCGATTTTCCTTCGAGGTGAAATTCCAGAAGCCGTAAATTCGCGCTAAAGAAAGCAGTTTTGTGGTGTGAATTTTCCAAGTGTAACTGGAATAAACTCGTTGCATTCCCTTCTGAGAAATTTCTTGCCACAATTCAGGGTTAATATCACATTTTTGGACAAAATCAAGGATTTTATGCGCTGTTTCTTCTAGATTGGTGGGGTTAATATAAAATCCATTCACTTGATCTTGAATAATCTCTAAAGGTCCCCCAAACTGAGTTCCAAAAGTGGGTAAACCAGAAATCATCGCCTCTAAAATGGTCAAGCCAAAGGCTTCAAATAAAGCAGGTTGGACAAAAATCCCTTCCTGATCTGCAATCACGCGATACACTTCTCCAGAATCACTTTTTGGGAGTCGCACGCCTAACCAACGAATTTTTCCGTGTAGATTGTATTCCTCAATGAGGCGATACATTTTTTCAATTTCTTCTTTTTCCTCACTATCGGTGGTTTCAGAAGTATGTAGCTTACCCGCAATCAGAATCAAGTTGCAGTGTTCTTGCAGTTGCGGAGAACGTCCAAAACATTCCACTAACCCAGTTAGGTTTTTAATCCGATCTAAACGCGCCATGGAGAACAAAGGACGTTTTTTCGGATTTTCTAGCTTGCCAAAAACTTGCGATTCATCTTCTTTATAAAAGAGTAACTCTTCAACTTGTTCAGCGCGATTGGGAATGCGGTCTTCTTGTTGGGTATAAGGGAAGTAAATATTTTCATTCACACCTGGGGGGACAACATTAAACTTCGGTGAAAACAGTTCTATTCCATTCACCACATGATATAAATCAGGCATGGTAAAGTTCTGATAAGACTCATACTGTCCCACGCTGTCGGGTCGTCCCACAATTTCTTGATAGGTACTGCTGATGATACACTGAGCAGCATTCATGGCAATTAAATCCGCCGTAAATTGAATGGAGAAGTGATAATTCTCTTCTAAATCTTGCCAGTAAAGGTTACTAAACAAGTATTTTGATTTTTCTAGGGCGTGGGCAACATTAAACTGGGTAACATTAAGACGACGGGCTAACAGAAACGCCACTAAATTCCCATCAGAATAGTTCCCAATAATGAGATCGGGTTTTCCTTCTAATTCTGCACAAATTTCGGTTTCAGCATCAATCGCATAGGTTTCGAGATAGGGCCAAATCTCAAAGCGAGAAATCCAATCTTGAGTCACTTCAGGATTATATTCGCGGAAGGGAACGCGCAAAATCCAAGCGTTTTCTGTGCCATACACTTTTTCTAAACGTTCATTACAACGGGTTCCATCGTTATTCGGAATCAGACGAGACAGAATAATGACTTTCGGTTTCACCCCTAAGTTTTTTAATCCAGCCAGTTCAATATCTTCTTCCAGTTGTTTTTCTAAACTGCGGGCTTGGTCTAAAACATACACCACTTGACCCCCTGTGTCAGGTCGTCCTAGTACGCCTTCTTGTCCAAACCAACCATGAACCGAGACCAAGACAATCTTGAAGATCATGGGAATACGAGAGAGGAAGGCTTCTAAACCTTTGTTATCGGGAGAATCAATGAGTTCATCCAGAATATTGAGGCTTTCTTGAATACGTCCAGCGGTATTTCCCCAACCGGGTTCAAACCCAAGATCTTGTAAGTCAAAACGGAAATCTTCATAGGGTTTATCAGGAGGGAGATCACCCACAAACTCAAGGGCGCGTTTGACTTGATTCGAGAGTTGCTGTTGATTTTGAATCCGTCCGTTAATGAGGAGAGGAACGCCATTATAACTATGAAGACTGAGAAAGTTATAAACGGCTGTTAGCCATTGGTTGGGATCTTGGAACAGCTTACTGGACATATAGCGGTTGAGGAAGTCCACACCGCGACCAATATTTTTAGAATCTTTAATAATCGGAGAGTAATCATAGAAGGGTTGAAAGTCAATTTCAAAAACATCTCCTTCTTCAGGATGATATTGATTGACGTATCGATCGCGCACATCTAATAATTCTTGTGTGGTCAACGGTTCAACCGTTAAATCATCCACAATGCGATAGCTTTCTTGTCTAGCAATCTGCGGGCGAATAATCAGATAAAGGCTTTCGTATTCTAAAATCAGTTCTTGGGTGTAATAAATGAGGCGACCCAGTGCCGATTTTTTGGCATAATCTGGATTTTTTCCTTGATCTTCGCAAAACGTAGAAAATGCGTTCAAAATATCGTTTCGGAGGAGATAGCGATGAGATCCTTCACGACGCAGGAGGTCGATAAAGTCCCGTAAATCAGTTCTTTCTTTGCTTTCGAGGACAGCTTGCACTAACTCAGACATCAATTATTCCTTTTTCCTTACAACTTCGCCAACTACTATGGGTGAATCTGTGATGTGTTGCTACTTCCCTGAGGAAGAATTAGTCTTGACGGGGATAGCGCGATCGCGCTTTGATTAGTTTGGAATTGCAAAATCTTGGGTAAGGAGATTTTCTTGACTAAATTAATTATACAAATCCCTTGCTATAACGAAGAAGCCACCCTCGGCGCGACTTTAGCCGATTTACCGCGACAACTCCCTGGCATTGATACCATTGAATGGCTGATTATTGATGATGGGAGTCGTGACCAAACGGTAGAAGTTGCTAAAGCAAGCGGGGTCGATCATATTGTCCGCCATCCAAAAAACCAAGGCTTAGCCAAAGCCTTCATGAGTGGGCTACGAGCCAGTTTAGCAGCAGAAGCAGACATTATCGTCAATACCGATGCTGATAACCAATATTGTGCGGATGACATTCCCCATCTCATTGAACCTATTTTATTAAAACAGGCGGAAATTGTCGTGGGAGCGCGACCCATTACCAATATCCCTCATTTTTCGCCCATTAAGAAAACTTTGCAACAGTTAGGAAGCTATGTTGTACGCTTAGCCAGTAACACCAATATACCAGATGCTCCCAGTGGGTTTCGCGCTTTTAGTCGCGATGCTGCATTACAAATTAATGTTTTTGATAATTACACTTATACTTTAGAAACCATTATCCAAGCAGGACAAAAAGGAATGGCAATTACTTCCGTTCCCGTCAGAGTCAATGGCGATTTACGTCCCTCTCGTTTAGTTAAAAGTACACCGACTTATGTGCTGCGGTCAATGACAACTATTCTCCGCATTTTTATGTTGTATAAGCCGTTGCGCTTCTTTCTCCTTGCGGGATCAGTTCCCTTTAGTTTAGGCTTTCTCTTAGGAGTGCGTTGGTTATTTTTCTTTTTTATGGGAACAGAAAGAACTCGCGTTCCGAGCTTAATTTTAACTGCAATTTTAATTTTAATTGGCTTTCAACTTTGGATGTTTGGGTTGATTGCTGATTTAATGGCTGCCAATCGTCGCTTAATGGAAGATATTCAAGTTAATTTGAGAAAGCAAAGGTAAGTTAGTCATTAGTTATTGGTTTATGGCAGTTCTCGAATTCATGAGGTACATTCTAAATTTTTGTTCTTCGTTCTTTGTTCTTCGTTCTTTGTTCTTTGTTCTTCGTTCTTTGTTGGTTGTTAATCAATGAACCACGAACTATGAACCATGAACGTCCACCGACTTGCTTTGTACTTCAACAGACTAAGAAACGCTATATGTTACATCCACTTTTACAAGAAAAATCTCCTTCTCTCAATCATGAGAAACTTGCTGAAATTTTAATTCATCATGAAAATATCCTCATTATTCAAGATTTAGATGGCGTTTGCATGGGGTTAGTAAAAGACCCCTTAAATCGCACGATTGATCCGAATTATGTGAGAGCAACTAAAGCCTTTGCTGGACATTTTTATGTCTTAACAAATGGTGAACATATTGGCAAACGTGGCGTTAATCCGATTATCGATCGCGCTTTTGGTGATGCTAATTTTGTCAAAGAAAATGCTCTCTATCTTCCTGGTTTTGGTGCGGGAGGGGTGCAATGGCAAGATCGCGCAGGGAAGGTTTCTCATCCTGGGGTCACTGACCAAGAATTAGCGTTTTTATCACAAGTTCCGCAACGCATTCAACAACAATTAGAACAGTTTTTTCAAGCCCAACTCACTCCCCTCTCCCCAACTGAAATCAAAGAAGGTATTGAAGCCTCTATTTTAGATAATATTGCCTCTCCCACGGCTAATCTCAATACTTTATATGACAAACTCAAAACCAAGCCAGAAGTTTATGCTGCATTACAAGCAACAATGCAGAAGCTAATGGAAACTCTCTTAAAAGAAGCAGCAGCAGCAGGATTAAAAGATTCCTTTTTTGTTCATTATGCCCCAAATTTAGGACGAGATCAACAAGGAAAAGAAATCATGCGTCCTGTCGCCGAAAATGATTCTGGAACAACTGATTTTCAATTTATGATTCGGGGTGCAATTAAAGAAGCAGGTGTCTTAGCAATTCTCAATCGCTATTACTATCAACGCACGGGAAACTATCCTTTAGGAGAAACCTTTAATGTTCGCAATGCGCCGAATTATTACTCAGATTTATATCAGTTAGTAACCAATCATTTTGATCCTGAGTTAATGCCGATTATGATTGGAGTCGGTGATACTGTTAACAGTAGTGTGACCGAAAATAATGGTCAATTAGAAGCAAAAAGGGGAGGCAGCGATCGCGCTTTTCTCCAACTGATTCAAGAGATTCATCCCCACAATATTGTTGTTTATATTGATAGCAGTGACGGGGAAGTGAAAAACCGCAAGCCTGTCCGCATCGAAAACACTCCCACAGGAGAAAAACGAGTTACAGAATTACCCACCGATCCCCGAGACACCACCGATCCGCTAACTCTAAATGTGATCTTTCCAGAAGGACATTCCGAATATACAGCATTTTTCCGAAAAGTTGCTGCACAGACGATTTAAAATTTAAAACACACCGATGAAGCGTATTGTTTTTCTACGCTCCAGGTGTGACAAAAAGATGAGTGGAGTGCCACGCTAGGTGACTTCTTGGGCGCACGTGCTATTCGCGGTGCTATCCTAGTCTTACAACTAGCTCCTCAAGCGTCAATTCCCATCCTCCCGATGGTACTAAGATCATTATAAACAATAACGTTTAAAAGTGGCAAGTGTTATGGAATCCGTTGTTTCTGCTGACTGGCTATTAAACTATCTCGATGATCCCAATGTGGTGATTATTGATTCCCGCTTCCAACTGTCTGATCCGAGTTGGGGACGAAAACAGTATGAAATCAGCCATATCCCAGGAGCATTTTATCTCGACTTAAATGAAGATTTATCCTCCCCTGTGCAAAAACATGGCGGACGACATCCCCTTCCTGATCCGCAGGTTTTAGCGGAGAAATTCGCCAACATGGGGATTGATTTTAACCAAACTTCAGTCATAGCTTATGATGACTCAAGATTTGCTTTTGCTGCGCGATTATGGTGGTTACTGCGCTATGTCGGTCATGATCAAGTGGCTGTGTTAGATGGCGGGTGGCAAATGTGGCAAGCAGGGGGTTATCCTGTGAGTGCAGAAATTCCTTCCCCGAAAGCAGGGTCATTTACACCGCAATTGCGAGAAGATTGGGTGGTGGATCGAGAAAGGGTGAAAGCCTGTCAAACGGATAAAACTGCGGTGATTATTGATTCGCGCGATCGCGATCGGTATTTAGGAGAAAGAGAACCCATTGATCCAGTTGCAGGGCATATTCCCACCGCCGTCAATTTTCCGTGGAAACAAGTCACCGATGAAGAGGGTAATTTATATCCCCCAGCCCAACAACGTCAACGCTGGTTAGAGAGTGACACGCCCATTCAAGAAAAGCAAGAGAAAATTGTCTATTGTGGGTCAGGAGTGACCGCTTGTGTCAACCTCTTATCGTTGCATTTAGCCCAACTTCCCCACGGGAAACTTTATGCAGGAAGCTGGAGTGATTGGTGTTCTTATATTTAGTCATTTGTCATTACTGGGCAACTGAAAACTATTAGAAATCTATGACAACTGGTTACATGGCGAGAGCAACCCCATCAGCGCGAGGTTCAGAAGCAGCAACAAAAACCCCATTTTGCCTGAGAATCATTTGTCCTTTGCCAAACATCCCTTTACTGGGATTAACTCTCACTTCATGACCCCGTTGGGAGAGAGAAATCATGACTTCTGAAGGAATGCCTGTTTCTAAAACGACTCGTTGATCATTTAAATAACGCCAGCGAGGGGCATCTAGGGCGGTTTGCGGGTTCATCTCGTAATCAGCCAAATTAGATACAACTTGTAAATGACCTTGGGGCTGCATTTGTCCCCCCATTACCCCAAATGGGCCTAACGGTTGGTCATCTTTGCTCAGAAAGCCAGGCATAATGGTATGAAAGGGACGTTTTCCAGGGGCAAAGGCGTTGGGATGGTTTGGTTCTAAATTAAAACAACTGCCTCGATTATGTAATGCAATCCCCGTTTCTGGAACTAAAATACCACTGCCAAAGCCTTCATAGTTAGATTGGATCAGAGACACCATTAAATCCCCATCAGAAGCGGTTAAATAAACCGTACCGTGATCAGGAAAACTAGGTTGAATATCGGTAATGGCTTGTTCACTAATCAGTTGGCGACGCTGTTGGGTATTTTTAGCAGATAGTAGGGTTTCGTTATCAATTTTCATCCAATTGGGATCGCTCAGATAACGGTTAATATCAGCAAAGGCAAGTTTCATTGCTTCAATTTGCCAGTGATAGCGTTGTTCGCTGTCGTAGGGAATCGACTTGAGATCAAAGCCTTCTAGGAGGTTTAAAGCAATGAGGGTTGCTATCCCTTGAAAGTTAGGGGGAAGTTCCCAAACTCGCAGATCGCGATAGGTTGTCGAAATGGGTTTAACCCATTCGGGTTGGTGTTGTTTGAAGTCTTCTTGCGTGAGGAAACCCCCTGTATTAGCAGCAAAATTCGCGATTTTTTCCGCTAATTCTCCTTGATAAAGTGCTTCTCCTCCAGTTTGCGCGATCGCGCTTAAAGTTTTGGCATGAAGGGGACTGCGCCAAATTTCTCCCACTTTTGGGGCGCGTTGATAAGGGAAAAACACTTCCTTAAATGCTTGATATTCTGGGGCATCCAAGTGTAAATAATGAGCCTCGGCTTGTTGCCAAGCTAAAGCGGTGACAGGAGAAACGGGAAAGCCTTCTTCTGCATACCGTATTGCTGGGGCAAATAATTGTTCAAAGGGCAGTTTTCCCCATTGATTCCATAACTCCCGCCATGTTGAGACTGCACCTGGAACCGTGACCATTGACCAACCGAGACGAGTTTTTTTCCGTTCCCGATTAAATTGTTCTTGAGTTAACCCTTGCGGGCTTTTTCCCGATCCATTTAAGCCGTGAAGCTGACCATCCCATACTAACCCACAGGCATCCCCACCAATCCCATTCGATGTTGGTTCAACAACCGTTAACGTAATCGCCATGGCAACAGCAGCATCGATCGCGCTTCCTCCTGCCATTAACATTTCCATTCCCGCTAAACTGGCTAACGGTTGACTGGTTGCCACAGCCCAACGGCTTCCCAGCATAACGCGACGTTGGGAGGGATAGGGGTAGTAACTTAATTGATCGGGATCGAGTTTCACCAAGATGTTTCCTTGAGTTTGTGGGTTGAAGATGAAGACAAAGCAGTTGTTTATAGGATATCTTGAAAACTAACCTTAAGTGAGGCAGAAAGAAGAACCGTGGTTCCTTTACGCGATCAAAATCCAACTAAAATTACACCTTATGTTACTTATGTCCTGATTGGACTCAATATTGCAATTTTTTTATATGAAATTAGTTTAAGTCCACAACAATTAGACATTTTCTTCAAACTTTATGCGGTTGTCCCCGCCGAATTAACCGCCAGTTTTCGAGGAATTACGGTTAATCAACCGGTTCCCGAATGGTTAACTTTATTTACAGCCCAGTTTCTCCACGGGGGAATTCTTCATTTAGGGGGAAATATGCTCTATCTCTGGGTTTTTGGGGATAATATTGAAGAAGTGCTTGGCCGAATCCGCTATGTGATTTTTTATCTGTTGTGTGGGGTTTTAGCGAGCCTAGCGCAATGGTTTTTCTCTTCCCAGTCGGGTGTCCCGTCTTTAGGGGCAAGTGGCGCGATCGCGGGAATCATGGGGGCTTATGTCTTACGTTTCTATGACCGCGAAATCCTAACCTTGCTACCGATTTTTATTATCTGGACAACCATCCGTGTTCCAGCAATTTTCTTTATCGGTTTCTGGTTTATCCAACAAGCCTTTTATGGTGTAGCAAGTCTTAATACATCAGCTAGCATTGGCATGGAAGGCGGTGGCGTTGCATATTGGGCGCACGCTGGCGGATTTGTTTTTGGCGCAATTCTAGCACCGATTCTCGGTTTATTTGATAATAATCAGGATACTTATTATTAAAACATTCTTTGCTTTTGATGTTTTGATGGAAAAGGAACGTTAGCTTGTAGAGCAGTGCAATAGCAACCGATATCAAACGCTTATGACTCCGAACGAACTCTTAATGTTAGTGGTTCTCCTCAGTCCTGGAATTTTACTTTCTGTCATCGTCATGGTGACCTTTGCTGAAGGCGGTTAAGCAGTGACCAGTGACCAGTGACCAGTGACCAGTGACCAGTGACCAGTTAGCAGTTAGCAGTGATCACTGGTCATTGCAATTAAATATCCTGACTGTGATCCATACGGGTTTCCAGTTCCATGCGCTGTTCCATTTGGCGCAAGAAGTACCCCGTCATCATTGCGGAAGCCAACATATTAGAGAGATTATCTTGATCTGTGGTGACTTGGACTTGAAAGTGTTCAGAAGGAAGCATCCCGACGAGTCCTTGCACATTTTGCGATACAATTTGTTTGGCATCGGGGCTGATGGAGCGAGCGATTTCAGCTAAAACATCAGGGTTTTGTTGTTGGAGATATTCCAAAAGAGAATTATCGGGTTGTTCGTCAGAAGACGCGGATGATTGGTTGTCACTTGCGTCAGAATTAAAGAAGTTAGGGTCAAATACCATCAGTAAATGTTGTAGAGTTAAGACCTGCTTATGAACCAGTTTAAACCATGATGGAATTAATCTCCACGTTGTTAAGCAATGCAATTTATTGATCAAGCCGAAATTGAAGTGATTGCGGGGAAAGGAGGAGACGGAATCGTCGCCTTTCGCCGAGAAAAGTATGTACCAGCAGGGGGTCCTTCTGGCGGAAATGGCGGGAGAGGAGGGTCTGTGATTCTCGAAGCGGATGAAAATTTACAGACGCTCTTGGATTTTAGATATAACCATTCCTTTAAAGCCGAAGATGGGAAACGGGGGGGACCGAAAAATAAAACGGGGGCAAATGGGCGCGATCGCGCTCTCCGTGTTCCTTGTGGAACAATTGTTTATGATCTCGATACGGAAGAAATGATCGCTGATTTGGTCTATCATCAGCAACAAGCCTGTGTTGCTCAAGGCGGGAAAGGTGGTTTAGGAAATCGCCATTTCTTGAGTAATCATAACCGCGCCCCAGAAAAAGCCCTCCCTGGACTGCCCGGGGAAGAACGCCGTCTGCGTCTAGAATTGAAATTATTAGCAGAAGTGGGAATTATTGGCTTACCCAATGCAGGAAAATCCACTTTAATTTCTGCCCTGTCTTCGGCTCGTCCGAAAGTGGCAGATTATCCGTTTACGACTTTAGTTCCCAACTTGGGGATTGTCCGTAAACCCAGTGGGGATGGGACGGTGTTTGCTGATATTCCAGGGTTAATTGCGGGCGCACATCAAGGGGTTGGCTTAGGACATGAGTTTTTGCGCCACATTGAACGCACCAAGATTTTAATTCACGTCATTGATATTACCGCCGAAGCCCCCTTACAAGACTATCAAACGATTCAAGATGAATTACTCGCTTATAAACCGAGTCTCGCAGAACGTCAACAAATTATAGTCTTGAATAAAGTGGATGCAGTGGATGAAGAGATCGAAGCGGATGTGAAAGCACAATTTGCGAGTGTGACTCATGAACCGATTTTACTCATTTCTGCTGTGGCGCGATCGCGCTTAGATGAATTACTCAATCAAGTCTGGGAAATGCTAGAACTGGTTCCCAGTTAGCGTATTACTGCTGAGTGACAATTGCCTCAATAATTTTAGTATTCGCTTTGGGAAAGGGAAACTCGGATAATTGTTCGGGTTTCACCCAGCGTACTTCCTCACACTCAATTGGTTGTGGTTTCCCTTCTAAATAACGGCAATGATGAACGTGCAAAGTAACCTTAAAGTGGGTGTAAGCATGATTAATCGTAATTAAATGCTCTCCTACTTCCACCCTAATTCCTAATTCTTCTTTGATTTCTCGTTCAATACAAGCGGGAATCGTCTCTTGTTCTTCAATTTTACCGCCAGGAAATTCCCACAAGCCTCCGAGTAAGCCTTCTTGGAGACGGCGATCAATCAAAATTTCTCCGTGCTGATTCCAGATGACAGCAACACCAATTTGTTTATGAGGAAGGGGAGAAGAGGGAGTACGCATAGGGATTTCGGTTTGTAAGTTGTGTTGAAAGGCTTGGCAATAATCACGCCACGGACAAAGTAAACAACTCGGTTGCTTTGGGGTGCAAAGGGTTGCGCCTAAATCCATCAATGCTTGATTATAATCTCTGGGATGAGTTTGATCGAGGAGTTGATCGGATAATTCCCATAATTGGTTAATGGCTTTGTTGGGGGGGATCTCTAACGCGATTAACCGCGCTAAAACTCGTTTGACATTCCCATCCAGAATAGAAAGGGGTTGATTAAACGCAGCACTGAGAATTCCGCCTGCAGTGGTGCGTCCAATTCCAGGTAAACTCAAGACATCAGCTAATTGATGAGGAAAAACACCATGGTAATCATTGACAATGACTTGTGCTCCACGATGTAGATTCCGCGCTCTGGCATAATAGCCTAATCCTTCCCACTGTTTAAGAACGGTTTGCAGCGAACTTGCAGCCAACGTGGCAATATTAGGAAAAGTTTCTAGCCAACGCTGATAGTAGGGAATAACCGTTTTCACTTGGGTTTGCTGCAACATAATTTCTGAAACCCAAATTTGATAAGGATCGCTGGTTTTACGCCAAGGTAAATCTCGACCTTGAGTTTGATACCAATCTCGCAGCGATCGCTGCAAAAAGCTGACTTCTTCTCGGGCTAGCATTCCCTTCCCACTCACAAAAAATAAAGCCCGTCGAGAACGAGCTTCGCGTTAAGATCGGAAACAATCACAGTTTTACTGATCATCTTCGGCGTGACTTCCAGAAGAACTGTGTTCAGAGGCTTGCAGGGATTTTTCAAAGTTCATCCGTTGTTCGGCGTTGCGTAGGAAATATCCACTCATCATCGCTGAAGCGAGCAACCGCCCTAAATGTTCTCGGCTGGTACTAATACTAACGTTAAATTGATCGGAAGGCAGTCCTCCTAAAAGCCCAACAATATTCCGTTCCATAACTTGAAAGACTTCTTGAGATTGAGGATGCGACAACTGTTCGACCACTTCTGGGTTTAATGACTGGACGTAATGCCAAAGATGATTATTTCCTTCTGCACCATTTTCAAAAAATTCAGAATTTTGGTGCTGTTGGCTATGATTCATCATGTTTAATCTTCCTCCTTCGGTCTTGCTTGATCACTCAAGGGCGATCAGTTTCTGTTTAAAAAAGCGTTACCTCATCACAGCATAGATCATGAGTTTAACCACAACCCAGAGAGTATGTTCTCAGCTTGAGTGTCATCTTCTATCCCCTACCTTAACAATTTCTTTGTTTATTGCCGTCTGTGAAACCGTACTGCGAAAGTCGGATTTTTCGACCCTTGTTGATCAAACAAGTCAAGACAATCTCATTAATGAGTGACAAAGCTATACAAAACTTAATGATAGATTTGTTAAGTTTTCAAGAAAAAATGTAACTTGTATTACAAAATAAAGATAAATATAAACTTCAATCACTTTTTTATTCATATTTGATCAAAAGCTATTACTTACCCCAATAAGTCGGGCATCTATCTTTAGTAGGAGAACTGTAGTGAGTCCTAACAATTTATTTCCAATCATCCAACCGAAAATGCTAGAGACGCTAGAAACGAATATCCAATTAAATTTGTTAGAGCGGGCGATTAATGCCAGCACAAATGGGATAATTATTACAGATGCCCAACAAGAAGACGACCCGATTATTTATGTCAATGAAGCATTTGAAAACATGACAGGGTACGCTTTTAATGAGGTGGCAGGTCACAATTGTCGCTTTTTGCATGGTCATCATTGTCAGCAAGAGGACTTAAGCAAAATTAGACAAGCCTTGCAGGAAGGGAAAGAGTGTTGTGCTGTACTTAAAAACTATCGCAAAGATGGAAGTGAGTTTTGGAACGAACTTTATATTGCCCCTGTCCACAATGCCCAAAATCAGATCACTCATCATATTGGAGTACAAACTGATGTGACGCATCGCAAACAGGCGGAAAATATATTGCAGGAGAGTGAAACTCAGTTTCGCCAAACTTTTGAATGCGCCCCTATTGGTATGGCTCTCGTTAGGATTGAGGGGCGGTTTTTAGATGTGAATCCAGCGTTGTGTGAGATGCTGGGCTACACCAAAACCGAATTAATGAGGCGAACCCTTCTGGAAATGAGCCATCCTGATGATTTCGCAGAAGGGAAATTTCTCTATCGTCGCTGTTTACAAGGAGAAATTCAGACCTTTCAGCTAGAAAAACGTTATCTGACTAAAGATGGCAGTACAATCTATGCTTTAACGAGAGCGACATTAATCCGAGATGAAAATCAGATTCCTCTCCACTATGTTGTACAAATTCTCGATTTAAGTTGCGCTTTAAGTCAACATCCCGTTCCCGAAACGACTCTAGCCACAAAACAGGTGACTCCTGCCAAAGCATTACCCAATTACTTTCACTATGATGGTTTGACGGGATTGCCTACTCGCATTCTCTTTGAGGAGTATTTGGAAGAAGCCCTCTGGCATCAACCACAGCAGGGTGCAGTCTTTTTTCTGGACTTAGATCGCTTTCAAATTATTAATGAAAGTTTTGGACATGGTGCGGGCGATCAATTATTAATAGCAATTAGTGATCGCCTAGAAGAATTGTTGCAAAAAGATGATTTCATGGCGCGATCGGGAGGCGACGAATTTGCTATTTTTGTTAAGGATGTGAACACCTTATCACAAGCGAGACAAATTGCTAAAACTCTGCAAGAAAAGTTAACTTCTCCCTTCACGATTAATACGTCCGAAGGCAAAATTACGACCAGTGATCACTTTATCACGACAACGATTGGTCTTACCCTTACAAGCGGTCATTACAGTCAAGAAAAAGGGCGTAACCTCTTGCAAAATGCAGAAATTGCTCTAGGACGAGCTAAGAAAAAAGGAAAAGCAACGGTTGAAGTCTTTGACCAGACTCTTGGTGAAAAGGTTTGGCGACAATCTCGTTTAGAAACGGATTTGAAAAAAGCCATTTCCCGACAAGAATTATACGTGCAATATCAACCGATTATGAATCTTGTGACGGGGCGACTGGATGGGTTTGAAGCGTTAGTGCGTTGGCAACATCCAGAGTTAGGCTTTGTTTCTCCAGGAGAGTTTATTCCCATTGCGGAAGAAACAGGGTTAGTGATTCCCATTGGTTACTGGGTTTTAGATCAAGCCTGTCAGCAATTACAAGAATGGCAGCAGCGTTTCCCTGAGTGTCAAGATTTAACGATCAGTGTCAACTTATCAGGGCTACAAATTAAAGATCCAGGATTAGTACAAAAAGTAAAAGGGATTTTAGAAAAAACGGGTTTAGTAGGGAATCAGCTTAAGTTAGAGTTAACGGAAACGGCTTTAATTGAAAATGTGGATTTAGCAAGTCAACAATTGCAACAACTGAAAAGGCTTAAGATTCAGTTGAGTATTGATGATTTTGGGACGGGTTACTCGTCTCTCAGTTATCTCCAACAGTTTCCTGTGGATGTGTTGAAAATTGATCGGTCTTTTGTTTCAGCAATGACACCCGATAATCATAACTTGAAAATTGTGCAAGCTGTGATTTCTCTGGCTCATGCTTTAGATTTAGAAGTGATTGGGGAAGGAGTAGAAACGGGGTATCAAAAAGACCAATTAAAGTCTTTAGGTTGCGAATATGGACAGGGTTATTATTATGCCAAGCCTTTGGGGGCAGTGCAAGCGACGCAAGTCGTTCAAGAAGACGTTGGTCAATAGAGCTACGCGCTGGGCAAAGGGGAAAGGTGATTGATGACTTGGTTTTGGGATTTCGATCTGTCAAACACCTGAATGGCTAGTGCTATATCAGCGCGTGGATGCGACTAGGAATTGATGAGTCATGGTTTCCAAAAGTCACTGATAGTGTAGCCGAATTCTGCTAGCATTTCTCGGAATAAGGGGAGACTTAAGCCAATGACGTTACTGTGACAGCCTTCAAGTTTATCGACAAACAGCCCCCCTCGACCTTCAAGGGCAAATCCACCAGCACAGTGAAGAGGTTCCCCTGTGGCAACATAATCGGTAATGGCGCGATCGCTGATCCAACTGAGATGGACGTTGGTTAAGCCGTAGCGAACTGAGATTTTATCTTGTTTTTGGTCGATGAGAGTATGACCTGTGTAAAGTTCTCCTGTCTTTCCCCGCATTTTTTGCCACAGCGCGATCGCGAGAGTCTCATTTTCTGGTTTACCATAAATTTCCCCATCCACTACCAGCACGGAATCACAGCCTAAAATCAAGCTGTCTTGATACTGTTGAGCAACCATCTTCGCTTTCGCGGTGGCAAGTTCAGTGACTAATTGACTGGGTTCTGTCACTTGCACTTGTGATTCATCAAAGCCACTTTTGCAAACTACTGGCTCAACACCAGCACGACGAAGAAGGCGTAAACGGGCGGGGGAAGCGGATGCAAGAACCAACTGCATAGTTTGATTTAATACACTTCAAAGGAATCAGCGATCGCGTTAAACCTTTCAGAAAGGCTTTCCCAACGATTTTGCGGGGTAGAAACGCTTAAGGTAAAGAGTTTACCGCGACTGACGGCGACACTTGCTACATTATGTCGTTGTCGTTGGTCTGGGAAGGTTACTTGATATTCTAAAAGATAGTAGGTTTGTCCGTCTTTCTCTAATTCATCAGCGCGAAGCAGTTCCCCTTTGCGGTCAGAATTCGGGGGCGCGATCGTATTTTTGAGGCGTTGACCGACATCTGATGGTGTTCCCAAATCTTGCAGTTTTCTGTCTTCCCCAACTTGATTAATGACAACACTGACATTTTCTGATTGTTCCACTAAATCCCTAAAGACAACATCAACACCTGCGGTGTTATTATCCACTTTCACTTCTTGCCAACCGTTGGGATAAAGAAACTGATAGCCTTCAGTGCTGTTTGTATAGCCTTGTAGTCCACCTGTGGCACTACTACAACCAAAGAGGGTAAGATTAGCAATTAAAAAAATAAGGGCAAGGGTTGCTCTGAACATGATGCTAGACTTGGTTTTCCGATCAAATGTATTCTCCCACGTTTCGGCGATTTACCGAAACTCGTTTTGGCAAGTGGCTAACATTCGTTGATCATTAGGACTGATTTCTTCTAAGGGATGATAGCCTTTGAGGGTGACGGGGAGGGAGGTTTGTCCATTGCGACCCGCGAGAGGGGAAACTGCTTCCAGCGCGATCGCGTAAGGATATCGGGTGTTTTCATAAGGATGATCAACCGTCATCGCTAATTCATTCCCTTTCATTTCTCCTTGAAAGCAGCTAAATTCGGAATGAGGCATATACAACGCCCCCACCAGTTGTCCGTCCTTCACTTCAAAAACGATGTATTCTTGACCAATTTGGTTCGGTTGTGGGGATTGTCCATAAAGGTAAGTGCCATTGGGAAGATCCCTCATCTGATTTTTCTCTTTTGTTTCCCTCTGTTCTTCTGCTGAGAGAGGGTTAATGGGAACACTTGCCATCACCAACATCACCAGTGCTGCCATGACGATTTGCACTGATTGAAACCATTGTAATAAGGAAGTGATATTCATCAATAATTTATTCCTGACTGATTTTTGTGCCAAAACAAGATCATTTTGATTGGGCTTGTTTGTTGAATGAAAATTATTTTAGTTATTATTACTACCATTATCGCAAATAAAGATTGCGAGTGCGGTCATTCATAAGTATGAATACCAGCACTAGCTTGAGCGGGTTAAAGAAAATTTACATTTTGTTGCAAAACTTATCATGAAGGGACTTGACAAAAGTCCTCACTTTTCCTGTACAAGAAAAATCTACAAAAATTGACAATACATCTCATAAGTTTGAGGAGTTTTTTTGAAAAATCGTGAGTCCCACTGAAGCTAGTAACCAATGATGATCGATCGAGGAAAACCCAATTTCGCGACCCATTTTTTCCCGTTGAGAAAAACTATAGAGACGAATTTTCCCAGTTTCAAGACCGAGTTCAATTTGATCTTCCTCGCCTTTCCAAACAAAATCCACTAAATAATATTTTCCTTGAGGCTTGAGGGTGCGATAAACTTCCGATAAGACTTTTTTGGGGTCTGGATAATGCAAAAAACTGATGGTATTAAAAACCGCATCAAATTGAGCAGTTGCTGTGGGTAAATTAGCTGCGTCCCCTTGAATATAAATCAGACGAGGGGCATAACGGCGAGATTTTTTTCTGGCTTGACGTAACATTTCAGGAGAGAAATCTAATCCCACCCCAGATAACTCGGGAAAAGATTTTGCGAGTCGTTGTAATAAACGTCCTGTTCCACATCCTAAATCTAAAACGTAAGGTTTTTCAGGTAATTCTAGATAGTCTAATACTCTCAGATGTAGTGCTTGATAAAAAACAGAAGGGAAAAGCAAGTCGTAAAATGGGGCCCACAGGTTAAAGAGTTGTGTTTTTTGTTCCCGTTCTTTTTCACTACTTTGTAAGCTCATTGTTTGAAGAATTTTCTGGTTTTAATCCCAGTAAAAAAAGTGTCCAATATTGAATGAACTGCAACGTAAATAAAATTAAAAAGGCTGGATTATTGATCAGATACCGTCGCCAAAGTCGTCTCGGTTCTGTTGCTAAACGATATAACCATTCTAATCCTAATTTCATTAACCAACGAGGGGCTTCGGCAGTTTGTTGACTGTGAAAGGCAAATGCAGCACCGACACCAATCATCACGCCCTGAATGTTTCCCACTTGTTGCGCCATCCAGACTTCTTGTTTCGGACAACCTAAAGCAACAAAAACGATCGCGCTTCCTGAATCATTAATCTGTTTAATCTCCTCTTCTGTTTCCTCGGGGGAGAGAGGGCGAAAGGGGGGAGAATGAGACCCAGCAATTATCAGATTAGGATACCATTGCTTCAAATTATCTTTCAGTTTAGCAAGGACATCAGACGTTGAGCCATAGAGATAGATCGGGATTTTTTCTTTTGCAGCGCGATCGCAGCAGGCTAACATCAAATCAGGACCATACACGCGCTGTTGTCCTTTTACACCTAATAATCGCAATCCCCAAACTAAAGGCATTCCATCAGGTGTTACTAACGCTGCATCATTGACAACGGTTTGATAGTGTTTTTGCCAGAAAGCGGTCATCACCACATGAACATTTGCAGGAATGACATAACAACTGCGTTTTTGTTTTGCCCATGCCATAATCTGGTCACAAGCGTCAGTGTAACTGGTGGCGTGGATCTGGCTGTTAATAATCCGTCGGCTCAACTGTCCCATTAACCTAGATTTCCTGTTGTTTAAGGAGGACAGAATTAGTAACTACAATTACTGAGCTTAACGCCATAAAGCCAGCAGCGATCGCGGGACTGAGTAAAATGTCATATTTCGGTAATAAAACCCCTGCTGCAAGAGGAATCGTAATCACGTTATATCCCAAAGCCCAGAAGAGATTTTGACGGATTTTATTGAGAGTGGCGAGACTTAAACGCACTGCGGTGATGACATCCCCCACGCGATCGCGCATGAGAACAATAGAAGCCGTTTCTAGAGCGACTTCTGTTCCTTGGGCGATGGCGATTCCCACATCCGCTTGGGCAAGGGCGGGGGCATCATTAATCCCGTCACCGACCATTCCCACTTTATAGCCTTTTTCTTGTAGAGACTTGATCACTTGTGCTTTTTCTTCAGGATGGACTTCAGCAAAGACGTGATCCGAGGACAGATTTAACTGTTGCGCGATCGCGCTGCCCACGCGCTGATTATCCCCCGTTAATAATATTACCTGAAAGCCCATTTTTTGCAGCTTGGAGACGGTTGCCACCGCATCAGGACGTAAACAATCCTTCAGAGCCATCAGTCCTGCCAGTGCGCCATTAATTGCCACATAGACCACTGTTTTTCCTGCTGCTTCTAATTGTTGGGCTTGTTGCGCGATCGCGCTGGGAATTTTAATGTCTTGACTGTGCAACCACTTTTCATTCCCCACTGCGATTTGTTGTTGTTCAACAGTTGCGACCACACCTGATCCCGCCTTGGTTTGAGACTCACTCACAGGTAATCGAGAAATCCCTTTGTCTTGGGCTGCATTAACAATCGCACTCGCTAAAGGATGATTGGTTCCGGCTTCTGCGGAAGCTGCAAACTGTAACAACGTTTCTTCTTCAATATCAGGGGTTGCAACCCCAAAATAATCCGTGACTTTCGGTTGTCCTTCCGTTAAAGTTCCCGTTTTATCAAACACCAAAGTATCTAAACGATGGACATTTTCTAAAACATCGCCTCCTTTCAACAATAAGCCTTGTTTCGCCCCAATCCCCGTTCCGACTAAAATGGCAGTGGGAGTCGCTAAGCCTAACGCACAAGGACAAGCAATGACTAACACCGCAATCATTAGCTTGAGACTGAGTAACAAAGGACTGGTTTCAGCCGTGACATCTATCCAGACATTTGTTCCGATAAAATACCAAAAGAGAAAGGTTAATGTAGCAACCGCCATCACCCCATAAGCGAAGTATCCTGCAACTTGATCCGCTAATTTCTGGACGGGCGCTTTACGCATTTGGGCATTTTCCACCGAAGCAATAATCTTTGCTAACGTTGTGTCTTTCCCGACTTGTGTTGCTTGCAGCGTAATCACACCTGTTAAATTAAGCGTACCTGCTTTGACAACATCTGCTTCTGTTTTGGCGACGGGAACCGATTCACCCGTTAACATTGACTCATCAATGGTCGTTTCTCCCGTTACAATTTCTCCATCAACGGGAATTTTCTCCCCAGGTAACACCCGCAGCCATTGACCCCCTTGCACCGTTGTCACCGGAACTTCCATGCTTTTCTCATTTTCATTTGAGGTATTTTTGACTAAACGAGCCGTTTGCGGTTTCAGGGAAATCAGTGCAGATAGTGCAGCCCCTGCTTCTCCTCGCGCTCGTTGTTCTAAAGTGCGCCCCAGGAGAATAAACCCCAGAAGCATCACAGGTTCATCAAAAAAACATTCCCAACCCAGTTGGGGGAAAACAAGTGCGGTACAACTGGCAATATAAGCACTCAGCGTTCCCAATGCAATTAAACTATTCATATTGGGAACCCGACTCCATAAGCCCTTCGCCCCATCAATAATAATTTCTCGCCCAGGGAATAAGAGTGCGAGGGTCGCTAGTCCCCAATGAAACCAAATATTGCTCAAAAAGGGAACATGGAAGCCTGTGAAGTGTTTCAGGTGCCCCAGAGCCGATAAAATAATTAAAACCGCAGCGATCGCGAGTTTTTGCAAGTTTTCTCGATCCGCTTGTTGGCGTTTTTCTTCATAGGTTTGGGCTGTATTCTCCTCATCTGTATCGTGGCGTTGCGAGGGAAAGCCTTTTGCTGTTAGTTGTGCTGCGATCTCATCAGGGTTAACTTGTTCAGGTTCATATTGAACCACGGCGGTTGCAGTAACGAGGTTCACTTGCGCTGCAATGACCCCATCTCGTTGTTCAATTTGACGTTCCACCGCACTCACACAGCCTGCACATTTCATCCCATTGACATCAAGGGTAATGGTTTCTGGGCTGTTTTGTGAAAGCTGACGATTCGGTTTTGAAGAAACTTGCATAGGTGTTATTGATCAAAATAAGCCAATCAGTACCAGTTTTCTATTTTGACAAACTCGGCATCAGATGAACCATCCAGAATTAAGAATTGTCAACCATCGTCGAAATTAGTTATTTGTTCTTGGTTCATTATTACTTGGTAGCAAAAATTGATCGAGTTGAATCACCTCTCCCATCAGAAATAGGCTTGAGAAGATTACTTTTTGTTAAGCTGAAAGCGGGAAATTATTCATTATGGCATCAAAAATGAAAAAGATTATCTGCTGCTTAACTAAACCATTGCGTCTTGCTGCTGGCTTAGTCTTTCTTCTCTTAGGAACAATTCCTACCGTTTTAGTTCCTGGAATTGGTCTATTTCTGGGCTTACCGTTTCTCTTAATCGGTGGCGCGTTAGTCTGCTGTTAAAAACTTAACTCATCTCACTCTGAGAGAGAATTTAACCTTCTTTCTCAGAGTTTTTCCCATTTCTAGAAGAAGAAACGCATCAGCAGAGATCCAACCGTTGTAAACAGGCGATTGAGACCGCCACCACCACCGTTACTGTCTCGCGGTTGACTAGCAATTTCCACAGCTTTCATAAATTGTTGCGAGGCTTGAACGCCAATTTCATTTTCTTGTTGTGTAAACAATTCCAGTGCAATTTCTGCATCTTGGGTTGCGCCAACTTGATCTCCTAGACGATAACGAGCAACCCCTCTTCCCAAGTAGGCTGCTGCATATTCAGGATCGAGACGAATAGCAAGATTACAGTATTCTAAAGCAGCTTCATAGTTTCCCGCCTCGGCTTCTGCTGCAGCGAGTTTATAAAATTGTTTCGCAGAACTGGCTGAGGTCGGAACACCGATCGCGCCCCGAATATAAGCAGTTTCCAACGTTGTATTTTCCAATTGGGCGTTATTGAGATAAGCCTTTCGCAGATCGGTTTGATTGAGAATTGCACCTGTTAAATTCGCCCCAGTTAAGTTCGCCCCATGTAAAGACGCTCCCGTCAGGTTCGCCCCCCTTAAGTCAGCCCCCGTTAAATTCGCTCGACTCAGGTTTGCATTTGTCAAGTTCGCCCCTTGCAGTTGTGCTCCTGCTAACTCAGCCCTCACTAACCCCGCGTTAACCAAGTTACAATGTTGGCAAGTTTGGGTAGAGAGCAATTGATTCAGATCCGTAAGATTTTCTGCAAGTGCAACGGAGGGAGAAAGAAGCACTGTCAGGAAAGTAGCAGTGGTAGCGGTACGCAAAGACATAAGATTTATTAAGTTGTGTTGACATCTGAAAGAGGGAAGTTATCTTCCCCCATGAGTTTTTCCTATTTGCTATCTGATTGTTGCGCTTCCAACTTAGCTAAACGACTCATTAACTCTTGATTCTCCTGCTTCAAGCGATCAAATTCCTCTCGTAATTCCTTGACTGCTTTATCTGATCCAAGGTTTCCTTGAACCGTTTTTACCGCTTCTTCCGCCATGCGACGCACTCGTCCATCTGGAGTTTGGTCAGCAAGGGTCTGCAATATGGAAATCGCTTGAGAGGTTTGCATTTGTTTTAATGCAGTCACAACCGAGACTTGAGTGAGGAAGAAACTTTCTCCCGAAAGCGCGTCTAACTGTTCTAAAATTGCTTCTAGTTGGGCTTGTTCTTGACCTGTTGAAATTGTTCCTAATGCTCGAATCGCAGCCAAACGCAAGGGTTGCGGAATTCCAGCATAAGTATAAGGTAAAATCATGCCCATAGCAGTTTCAGAGGTTTTCATCTCCGAGAGTCCGCCAATAATTCCTCCGCGAACGACTTCATTCCAACCTGCGCGGTTTTCTAGCCCTTGACGGAACAAATCAATCACTTCCGCTTCTTTCTCTTTAAGATTTCCCGTCGCCATTTTACCTAACATTCGGAAAGCAACCGCTTCTGTATAGTAACTGGGATCGCCTTCCTGTGCGATTAGTTTGACTGCTTGATAACTTTCTTCGGTTTTAAAGTTGGCTAACCCTTCTAATATGGTTCGGCGTACTTTCGGGTGTTCATCACTTAAGCCGTTGATCAATTCAGGAATGGCTTGCTGTAACTTAATTTTTCCTAACTGTTTCGCGACTTCTAAACGCACTCCCCAAAACGGATCTTGAGTCAGGCTTTCCGCCAAGGCTTTAATCACCTCTAAACCGCCTTTTTTCCCCAGTGCTTCTGCTGCATAAATGCGAGAAGTGACATCTGGATCATATTTTAATTGGGTTTTGAGTTCTTCGGTAGGATATTCTAAGGTGACGGTTTTGAGGTAATAGTTCCCTTGGTCAAAGCTGATGAACTGGGGTTGTTGCGGTAATGGGAAATAAAAATTATGTTCTTTCTCATGGAGATGTAAAGACATAGTTTCAAAACACACTTCTCCATTGTCAGAAACATAGCCAAAACCAACGGGAATCTTAAGATCAAATAACTCATTTTCAGTTACATCTTTATCGGTTTTTCCTTGGGTTTGGGTGACAGTCAGTTTGGCGAGGTTATCCTGTGCATCCCAACTGTAGCTCACTTTAAAGTCGGGATGTCCGCCACGGAAGACATATTGGTCAAATAATGGAGAGAGATTTTTTCCCGTTACTTCATCGATCGCGCGGAGTAAATCAACGGTTTCTACGGTGCGATGGGCGTTTTTCTGGACAAAGTTATGAATCGCTTGGGTAAAGGCTTCTTCTCCCAGTTCCCCGCGAATCATGTGATAGACACACGCGCCTTTTTCATACAGATGGCGATCATACAGTTCAATGGCTTCCCGATAAATATTCGTGACAATCGGACGACGGTAGCGAGAGGAGTCTTCATTGAGATAACTTCTGGCTTCGTTCAGAATATAGTAAGCAGCGTCATCTTGACTATATTCGTGGTCAGTCCACAGCACTTCCGAATAAGAAGCCATTCCTTCTTTAATCCAAGCGTGAGACCAATGTTTGATGACTAATAAGTCTCCAAACCACTGATGGGCGAGTTCGTGGGCGACTAAGGTTTCTGAGCGTTGTTTGTCTAATCTGGCGCGATCGTCTAACAAGCAACGGTCAGTGAGTAGCGTTGTGGAAGTATTTTCCATTCCCCCAAAGATGAAGTCAGCCACACAAACTTGGGCATATTTGGGGTAAGGATAGGCATAACCAAACTGTTGTGAGAAAAACTCAATCATTTGGGGGGTTTTTCCCATGGTGCGTTTCGCATCATCTTCCCGTCCTTTCTCCACATAATACTCGACAGGGATATCCTTCCATTGATCCTCAATCTTGGCAAAATCTCCCACCGCCAAAGTCATCAAATAAGTGGGATGAACTTGATTTTGTCGCCAGTGATAAATTGTATTTTCCCCTTTCTCTTCCGTAGCGACTAACTCGCCATTGGAAACTGCAACATAAGGTTTAGGAACTTCTACTCGGATTTCTGAAGTCGCCAGTTGTCCAGGATAGTCAAAACAGGGAAACCAGAAGCGAGAGTCTTCATCTTCCCCTTGTGTCCAAACTTGGGTGGGTTTATCGGGATAATCTTTGTCGGGTTGAATAAAATAGAGTCCTCGTTGGGGATGATCAACCCGATAGTGAATCACTAAATCAATGGGGTCAAAGGTTGTGGGTTGTAGCAGTTGGATTTGTAGCTGTTTCCCATCGTAGTGAAAGGGTTGACTGACTGACTTGATCTGAACACTTTCGATGGTTAAATCTTCCGCATCAAGAGTAAGATGGGTTAATCCTGACTGAACTGGCTTGAGAGTAATCGTGCTACTTCCCCGAAAAGACTGGTTCGGAATATCTAAAACCAAATCCAAGAAAATATGTTGGACATTTCCTGGACGATCTGGGGTGTAGTGAGGTTTCGCACCAGGAAGAATAAATGATTTGCGTCCGTTTTCTTCAGTATCAAAGAGGAAATAGTTATATTTCATCGCTAAGGCTTGAGAGGTTAGGCTATTTCCCTCTAGGGTAGCGTTAGAAGTCTTCGTTCATCGAGGGCAATTGCTAGCAAACTACTCTAGCACGAGAAGGCGTAATCTTTGATGACTACTTAACGATGTTTCCACAGTTTGAACACTCTTGAGAGGTGTAGTCAATTAAAATAAAATGGAAAAATGGATCTGTTTTCAATCTGAAAATCAACTGCTTTTCATGACTGCTGTTACTTCTCGCAAAATTCCTTCCCTCATCAAAAAATACTTAATGGCAATCACAGGCTTGGGAATGGTCATTTTTGTTTTTGGACATTTGCTAGGGAACTTACAAATCTTCTTATCCCCTCAAGAGATTAACGAGTATGCGTATTTCCTCCATGACATCCTTCCAGGGGAGATTCTGTGGGGACTTCGCATTGGACTGTTATTCATGGTCGGCGTTCACATCTGGATGGCGATTCTACTAAAACTTGAAAATAAAGCTGCGCGTCCCATTGGCTATGTCAATAATCAATGGATTCAAGCCAACAGTGCATCTCGTTACATGACCCACAGTGGCGGTATTGTGCTGATCTACATTATTTTTCATCTTCTCCACTTTACTGTTCAAACTGTACACCCCGCATTTGGACAACTCACTTATTTCCTCGGAAATCATCTCACTCAAGATGTGTACGCCATGATGATCTATGGCTTTTCCAGTCAGTTCTGGTATGTATCGCTTTTTTATATCATTGGTATGGGATTATTATGCTGGCATTTATCTCATGGTGCAAGTAGTCTGTTTCAAAGTTTAGGCTTACGAAATGAGCGCACCCGCTATTGGTTAAATCGCGTCGCTTTGGTTTATAGCATTATTGTTTTTATTGGTTTTGCGTCGATTCCTTCTTTAGTTTTGGTTTCTGAAACAACAGATATTCAAGTTGTCCAAGCAAAAACGGTTTTAACGCAAATTCAAGATTGGGATGGGAAGGAAACAATTACTATTGATTACAGTGACCAGTGACCAAAGAACCAAGAACCAAGAACAAAAATGAGATTAGAGTCTAACATTCCCACAGGGTCTTTAGCGGATAAATGGGAGAATCACAAGTTTAACCTGAAGTTAGTAAACCCGTCTAACAAACGGAAATATCACATTATTGTTGTCGGAACAGGGTTAGCGGGATCGTCTGCTGCTGCATCTTTAGCTGAAATGGGCTATCAAGTCAGTTGCTTTTGCTATCAAGATAGTCCCCGTCGCGCCCACTCCATTGCAGCCCAAGGGGGGATTAATGCAGCGAAGAATTATCAAAATGATGGGGATTCAGTTTATCGGTTGTTTTACGACACGATTAAAGGTGGTGATTATCGTTCTCGGGAAGCCAATGTCTATCGCTTAGCACAAGTTAGTGTGAATATTATTGATCAAATGGTCGCCCAAGGTGTTCCTTTTGCCAGGGAATATGGCGGGTTATTAGCCAATCGTTCTTTTGGGGGGGCGCAAGTCAGTCGCACCTTTTACGCACGGGGACAAACGGGACAACAGCTTTTACTCGCAGCATATCAGCAGTTGAGTCGTCAGATTGCTGCGGGACAAGTGAAAATGTATAACCGCCATGAAATGCTGGAGTTGGTGGTGGTGGATGGAGAAGCAAAAGGGATTATTACCCGCAACTTAGTCACGGGCGAAATCGAACGTTGGGCGAGTGATTGTGTCGTGCTGTGTACGGGAGGTTATGGGAATGTTTATTTCCTCTCTACGAATGCACAAGGCTGTAATGTAACGGCTGCGTATCGGGCTTATCGTCAAGGGGCGGGGTTTGCGAATCCTTGTTATACTCAGATTCATCCCACCTGTATTCCCGCACAAGGGGATCATCAGTCGAAACTGACCCTCATGTCAGAGTCGCTACGAAATGATGGACGGATTTGGGTTCCGAACGATCGCGCGATCGCGCTGCAAATCCGCAAAGGTGAACTTTCCCCCAATGATGTCCCAGAAGCAGCCAGAGATTACTATTTAGAACGGAAATATCCCAGTTTCGGGAATCTTGCGCCCCGTGACATTGCTTCCCGTGCTGCGAAAGAAGTATGCGATGAAGGGCGAGGGGTTGCACCCACAGGCTTTGGCGTGTTTTTAGACTTTCGGGATGCGATTAATCGTGTTGGCGAAAAAACCATCTCGGAAAGATACGGAAACCTGTTTGACATCTACAACCGCATCACTGGCGATACCCCCTATCAAACGCCGATGATGATTTATCCTGCGGTTCACTACACCATGGGCGGTCTGTGGGTGGACTATAACTTACAAAGTAATCTCCCTGGACTTTTTGTCGCAGGAGAAGCCAACTTTTCCGATCATGGTGCAAACCGTCTCGGCGCATCCGCGTTGATGCAAGGGTTAGCGGATGGTTACTTTGTTTTACCTTACACCATTGGTCATTATCTCGCGGGAACGGTGGGGCTATCTGATGCGGGGAAAGTCAAAACCGATTCTCCAGAGTTTGAGATTGCAGAAAAAGCAGCCCAAGACAAAATAAAACGCCTACTTGCCAATAAAACCACAGGAAAAGCCAGCGCTCGTTACTATCATAAACAAATCGGTGAAATTATGTGGAATCAGTGCGGAATGAGTCGCTCTCAAGACGGTTTAAAACAAGCCCTCAGCGATATCGCTGCGCTGCGTGAGGAGTTTTGGGAAAATGTAAAAGTAGTGGGAAACGAAAACAGTTTCAATCAAGAATTGGAAAGAGCAGGGCGTGTGGCTGATTTCATTGAGTTTGGGGAATTAATGTGTCGAGATGCGCTGATGCGAGAAGAATCTTGTGGGAGTCATTTTCGCGTTGAACATCAATTTACAGAAGAAGATGAGGAAGTGAAAAGCGGTTTCTTGTCTGCTGGAGAAGCGAAACGAAATGATGAGGATTATGCGTTTGTTGGCGTTTGGGAGTATCAAGGAGAAAAAAAAGAACCCACGTTGCAAAAAGAGCCTTTGGTTTATGAGGAGGTTAAATTTTCAACGCGATCTTATAAGTAAAAAGAACTTCAACATAGTTTTACTCTTGTAATAATTCAAAGAATCTTTCTTTGTCGATGCCAGTATCTTGAATCATTCCTAAAAGCGTTCCTTTTTTGAGGTCTTTTCCAGAATGAATGGGAACAACTACTCTGCGTCCTTGAGCATTCTTGTAGATAGCATGACTCCCCTTTTGACGATCTAGATAAAACTCTAGTTTCTTCAAAATTTTGATAAACTCTTTAGCGGTAACACTGGGTTCATTGCTCATAAAGAAACAGTTAAAGGCTTAACAATCAAATCTTCTTGAGGAATTGGTTGATTATCCGCCATTAAACTTTCCAAATATAATTCAATTGCTTCTGTTATATTCTCAATTGTTTCTTCATAGGTATCTCCTTGAGAATGACACCCTTTTAGCATTGGACAAAAAGCGTGATACCCTCCGTCCTCTTCTTTTTCTAAAATAACGGTATAATTATAAACCTGCTTGCTTTTATTTTCCATATCCTTTAAACACTTGTTTTGTCCTGTTATCTATATTAGCGATTAGCGCAATGTCGTGAAGGGATTAGAGATCGCGATCGCGCTACTCTAGTAAGGATAAAAAGGTAAGCCCAGAAAGTGTAGCAGTGTTTTTTGTATTTCATATAACTTTGCGCTTATTACTGTAACTTTACTTTTCCTTTTCTCGTCTGCTGACCATTAGCGAGCTTAAATCGTGGCGCGATTGATCTGAACAATCGCCTAGCTTTGCGCGATCGCGCTGCACCAGTCCTGGAAAAAACAGAAAAATATCCTATCTTGGAAGTAAGAAGAGAAGAAACACCAAAAGATTTCATGCAGCTAGAAGATTACTTTGAAGCGGGGGCTGCGGATTATGTGACTAAACCATTCCAAACGCCAGAATTGTTAGCTCGCATTAAAACTCATCTGAAATTGATTCAACTGCAAGAGGAACTTAGAGAAACTGTGAAACAGTTAGAAGCAGCGAATCAACAATTAACTGAATTATCCCAGAAAGATGGACTGACAAAAATTGCAAATCGTCGCTATTTCGATCATTATCTCCAACAAAAATGGGAACAGTTAAGACGAGAAGAAAAACCTCTGTCGGTGATTTTAATTGATATTGATTATTTCAAACAGTACAACGATTATTATGGACATCTCCAAGGGGATGAGTGCTTAAAAACCGTTGCTCAGACTTTATCACAAGCGATTAAACGCTCAACTGATTTGGTAGCTCGTTAAGGCGGAGAAGAATTTGTACTGGTGCTTCCTGATAGCGATGAATCAGGGGCAGTGACCATCACGCAGGAAATTCAAAGCGCGATCGCGCAACAAAATATTTCTCATGGTTCACATCTTGCCAGCGATCAGGTGACGGTGAGCTTAGGGATAGCAACTGTGATTCCCACCGTCGAAACCTCTTGGAAAGCGTTAGTAACACTTGCCGATGGGGCGCTGTATCAGGCAAAAACACAGGGGCGCGATCGATATTTTCTCGAATCTGAAATTGGGAAACGCCAAGAAAAACAACTTTGATCAAAATTATTTTTTTCCTAGTTAGCAAGAAAAAAATCAACATCCCCTGTCGCCTTGGGCTTAATTATCAGTGCAGCTTATATAAAACTTTTTTTTAATAAGACTTTTCTTTCAATCAACCCTCTTAATCTTTCTTAAACAAAAAAATAAAGAGAGAATTCTTGACGAAATTGCGAGGTTTCAGGTATGCTAAGGAAAATAATAATCCAAAGGGAGCTTTTGTCTCAATTTCAAAAAATAAGCAAAAAATCTGATTCTTTCGTCGCTAGACCCAATTAAGCTGTCAAGTTTTTTGGAACGAGTTGCATTGATTTTTGTAACTAGGTTTGAATCTTTGTTAAGCAGGGTTGACAGATATCTGATGATATGCAGGGAAGAAATGAGGCGAAGGCTTTTCCCAGAACAACATCATAGCATTTCTCATTAGTTAAAATATAGACCAATGGGGTGAAACCCAATCCAAAAGCTATTCTGAAGACGGGGAGAGCATAAACAATAAGAAATGATTAACTTCTGATTGGGTGGGCAGGGCAAACCCTACGATTGCTCATTTATCTTCAGCGCTTAACTCAGGGAATTAGAGGGCGCGATCGTCATTATGCGTTTTTTGGCGTTTGGGAATATCAAGGCGAAGCAAAAGAACCAACTTTACAAAAAGAGTCTTTGGTTTATGAGGAGGTTAAATTTTCAACGCGATCGTATAAGTAAAAATATTGGAATTTCAATGGTTGATATAAAATAGTCTCTTATAGTTAGAAATATTAATTCAATTGACAGAAGATGATGTGTGTATTGGCTCTAGATGAGTTCGACAAATATTCTGATTGAAATCGGATCAGGAATAGTTGCAGGTTTATTTGTTAACCTATCAAGTCTGATTATTGCATTGATTTGGGTTGTCACTTTTTTCGGAATAACGTCCGTATTATCTCGCCAAGAGAACAAAACTGAAATGACTGATACTGAAGGCTGTTTCCAAGCATTAAAATCTATCTTTGTTTTAGTATTAGGTTATTTTAGTGCTCTCATTGGTGGTTACTTACTCTCATTTTGGCTTGCCATTAAAATTGGCAATTCTAAATTTTACTTTGGCAGTTATTATGATTTCTCTGTACTCATTTTTAGTTTAATTCCTGCTTGGATTTCTTTTATTCAATTTCAGAATGATCGAAAGCATAAATTAGGGAGTGAGAGCAAATGACTCTGATATCCTCGTAACATTAAAGCGCGATCGCGCTGCAAATTGGAAAAGGTGAATGATTCCCCGATGATATTCTTCAAGCCCCAAGGGATTACTCTAAAAGTTTCCAAAAAATAAGGGATGTCTGTTCTGGACATTCCCATCATTTGATTATGAATAGTGACTTTCCCAAGTTCAAGAATTTGATCGGTTAATTTAGAGGGAAGTGAACTAAATACATTCAGTCTTGAGTCACTATGAAATGAATCGATCAATCGTTATTAGATACCGATTATCAGGTGAGACTACCCCTCAGGAGATTCTCCATTGGATTCTTCTTCAGGCATCTCAGAATCTTCAGACTCTTCTGTTTGTGTTTCCTCTTGTTCGGGAGGAGGGACTTCTTCTGTTGTTGGGGGATTACAAGCTGTCAAAGCAAATAGTGAGCCAATTAGAAATAAAGCAATTAATTGAGATTTCATAAGCTGCTCCTTCAATATTTAATTGTGCAGTCTTTTCTTTCTGATCAATCTAAAGACATCAGACAAATCGAAGCTATTACTGATTAGAATACATTCATTTTAACTTACTCTTAATCCATTTTTCTGGTGTGACTTTTGAGGATATTCTATGTGCTAAAAGTATGATTGAATAGCATACAAAATCTTTCTTGAGAACAATCGATTATCACAAAAAAATACTCCGCCGTGAGAGGACGGAGCTTGCGGACGACCGTTGGTCACAGATTACACCTTCCTAAACGGAAGGGGCCTGCTGTAACCGTTGGTCAAGTTGTCGTAGGGTGGGCAAGGCAAACCCCACAAGGTAGCGCGATCGCGCTACTCTAGAATTTGATAGTCTAATCTAGTCAACGATGCACTTCACATTAAACATTTGGCGACAACCCAACCCCAACACCAATGGAGAAATGGTAAGCTATCAACTCGATCAGGTGTCTCCCGATAGCTCTTTTTTAGAGATGTTAGACCTCCTCAATGAGAAACTTTTAGAGCAAGGAGAAGACCCTGTCGCCTTTGATCATGACTGTCGCGAAGGAATTTGTGGCAGTTGTGCGATGACAATTAATGGTATTCCTCCACAAAAGGAAACCACGGCTTGTCAGCTTTATATGCGCCATTTTAATGATGGGGATACGATTACGATTGAACCTTGGCGGGCAAAACCCTTTCCTGTGATTAAAGATCTGGTTGTCGATCGCGCTGCATTTGATGAGTTGATTCAAGCAGGAGGCTTTATTACCGCCCGTACAGGAAGTGCGCCCGAAGCCAATGAAACACCAATTCCGAAAGCGGTTGCTGATGAGGCGATGGATGCAGCAGCTTGTATTGCTTGTGGAGCCTGTGTGGCCACTTGTAAAAATGCCTCTGCAATGTTGTTTGTGGGAGCGAAAAATGCACACTTAAATCGCCTTCCTCAAGGACAACCCGAGAAAGAGCAACGGGTGCTGAATATGATAGAAACAATGGATCGCTTAGGATTTGGCAACTGTAGTAATTTTGGAGAATGCCAAGCGGTTTGTCCCAAAGGCATTACACTAGATGTGATTGCTAAGTTAAATCGAGATTACGCGATCGCGCAAGTCCGTCGTTTCCTGTCTCCGAAAACCCAACGTTGAGTTGACAAGATGACGAAAATATGCAAACTTATGAGCATATTTTCCCAGAATGAAGGGTGTGGGGTATGGTGACAAGTGATAGAGATCGGAAAACTTCCCTTGGTGGGATTAACCTCCAGTTAACAAAACAACGTCTCAAACTAAAGTTACTGTTCTTGGGTCTTGCTAGCATTAGTGTTCTGACAATCTTGTCGATTTTGAGTCAACCGCCAGTCAAGGCTCAAAGCATGGCTCGGAATAATGTACAAACGGGACAATGGTTGAACGCTTCGTTTCCTGTAGAAAATTTCCAAACTTATACCTCTCCCTTTGGCTATCGTCAGTCCCCCACCACGGGAAGAACCCAGTTTCATCGCGGACTCGATTTAGCAGCCCCCTTGGGGAGTTATATTCGGAACTGGTGGGGGGGAACAGTCAGCCAACTCTCAGATCATACAGCCTGCGGAACAATGATTGTGATTCAATCTGGAGAGTGGGAACATATCTATTGCCATCTCAAAGGACGGGTGGAGAAAACCAGTACTGGGCTAGTTTTAGTGGATCGAGAAGGAGGAATCCGCTTAAAACAAGGTCAGCCAGTCCCCACAGGGACTCGCATTGGGCGTGTTGGCATGACAGGACGGACAACTGGACCTCATTTACACTGGGGGTTAAAGTATGCTGGAGAGTATATTGATCCAGGATTAGTGTTGCGACAAATGTATCAAGAACAAACCGCTCGGCAATAATCGAGGCTCGATCGCGCTTCTTGGTAAAATTAGGATCAATTCTAACTTCTCTGTCTGAAACCAGCCATGCTTCGCTCTTTACGCCACCGATCGCTGCACGTTTTGTTCTCCACAGCGAGCTTGTTGTTGTGTTCCCTTCCCGCCCAAGCAGCCGAGAATGTTTATGTTTCTCTCGGACTACTGGAGGTTTCTGTTTCTGTAGAGTCCCTAGAAAAATATGCCGAAGACGGAACGATTACGCAAGAGTTAGCAGCTTATACCCGCTACTTGAATGCAGAACAAAAACAGAAGCTACAGGAAGTTTTAACGGTTCCTGCAGAATTAGATACCATCGCGATCGCGCAATTTTTATATTCTCCTCAAGGGGAAGCGGTTCTCAGACAATTTGGAGATATTATTGACACCAAAGCCAGACAAGGCGGATTCTATGCCATACGCTCGGCTCTCATCTTAGCAGCAGCCGATCCAGAAGGGTTAACCTTACTCAACTTCCTCCAACATTTTCCCACGGACGGCTTGCGTATTAATTCTGGGCGAGGCTTAGAACTGGTCAATCAACTCGGCGAGTTTATCAAACAAACCGACCAAACCGTTGCTCTGATTGAACAGCAGGCTTTAGAAACATCTCTCGAAGCTGAGAGCACCAAAGCCACCGACTTTTCTCGTAATCTTCAATCTCAGGGAACGTTTCCTTACCGCCGTCAAAGTATTGATTTAGTTGATCGCCAGCGCGACCCCTTACAAGAAGTCGTCACAGGCTTGACCACTCGGGAGATTCCCACCTATCTTTATCTTCCGCAAACAGCGACTTTTGAACGTCCCCCTTTAATTATTATTTCTCACGGACTGGGTTCAGATCGCAGTACCTATTCTTATCTGGCAGAACATCTCGCCTCTTACGGTTTTGCTGTTGCGACTATTGAACATCCTGGGAGTAATGCCCGTCAACTACAATCTCTGTTAATGGGACTGAAAAATGAAGTGAGCCCCCCTTCCGAATTAATTAATCGTCCCAAAGATATTAAATTTTTACTGGACTACTTAGAACGAAATTACACCACAAAAATCAATGTCAATCAAGTGGGAATTTTGGGACAATCTTATGGCGCATATACCAGCCTCGCTGTCGGAGGTGCAACCATTAACTATGAGCAAGTGGCTCAACAGTGCCAAACCCAAGAAACAGCCACAGTCTTGAACTTTTCCGTCTTACTACAATGTCAATTACTCCGTTTACCCCGAAAAGACTATAACTTTAATGACTCTAGAATCAAGGCAGTTTTTGCCATTAATCCTTTGACCAGCATCATTTTTGGTCAAGACGGGCTAGAAAAAATTAATGTTCCCACTTTACTGGTGACAGGGAGTGCAGATACAGTCACCCCTGCTTTACCAGAACAAATTCGTCCGTTTGCTTGGTTAGAAACGCCAGAAAAATATTTGGTCTTATTGAAACGAGGAACTCATTTTTCTACCCTTGCTGAAGGAACAGAAGAGGGGATTCCAGTTCCGAAAGAAGCCATTGGCCCCGATCCCGCGATCGCGCAAAATTATATTCGCGCCCTCAGCACTGCTTTTTTCAAAACCCATCTGGCAAATGAAACCAACTATAAACCCTATCTCAGTACAGAATACACCGACGAAATCAGCCGTTATCCCATGCCTCTGTTTTTACTCGATTCTCTCCCAGATCAGGTAATCGATAATTCTGATTAATTTTTCGGCAGTCATTCATCATTCGTCATTCATTCTCCCCCTCATCTGTCGCAAACTTTAAAACAGATCAAATCAAATTAATCTTAAGTCCCCGTTGCTTCATCATCGCTTCAAACTGAGGGGTGGTCACAGCCTGTTCAATTGACCAAACACCTGGTTGGATCATCTCTTGGTTGAGTAGTAATTGGGCAACACTTCCTGCTCCCATCCCAGCAGCGATCGCGGTATGATGATGAGAAAAATTGAGTCGGTAACGTTGTTTTTGTCCCCCTTGCCATCCCGTTACATCTACAGCAACAGCAATACCGACACCACTCACCCGATCCGTCACTCTTGCCATGCCAAGGCTAAGCCAAGATAATCCTTCCCTCACAAGGGGATTTTTCAAAACAGAATGGGGGACGCGATGGGCAACCAGACTGGTTAAATCATTGTAAAAACTAGGAAGAGAAGCAAACTTAGTGACAACCGTATTCACTGGAAAAGATTGAGTGAGGGTATAAGTTTCAGCAACATCAAACCAATAAACCTCTGCTTCCCCGTATTGTTCAAATTGGACTGTCTCTGGTTCACTATAGGGAATAATCTCTTGCCATTTGCCATTAATCCAAGCGGAAAAGGGAGATTGTAGCCCTAAAAAAGTGGTTTGCATTACCGTTAATCCCGCCCCTCCTGATCCCGCGACTAAGTAATTCAAATGAATAGATTCCACTTGATCCAGTGCTTCTACTCCTTTTTTCGCCATCAAGTTAGAAATTCCAGGAAAGACCCCTGTATGCAAAATCGCAGTCACTCCTGCTTGTTGGGCTGCTTGATGATACTCTGTCGCCTGAAAATAAAATGAACGATGATCGCTGACATCAATATAATTGATTCCTGCTTCGATACAGGTCTTTAAAACCCGACCATCTCGATGGTGAAAGGGACCAGCACAATGCACCACTAAATCAAAATTAGAAATCAGGGGTTTAAGTTGATCAAAATTGTTCAAATCAAACGGTAAAAAAGGAAAATCTTGGTTATAAGAAGATTGGAGTCCAGCTACAGTGACATTTGCTTGCGTCTGCGCCTGAATATCCTCTGCAACACGATGACCAATAGATCCAGTTCCACCAATGATCAATACCTTTTTTGTCACGACTTCCCCCACGACAACGATTTAAAATAAAGATTTGCTAAGGTTAAAAAGAAGAAATTTGTAATATTACTCAACAATTATCGGCTTACTTCCCGAGTCATCAAAGCAGCATCTGGATTAAACGCACCAATTACCGAGATTATCATGCCGACTACTTATTTTCCTGGTCAATCACAATTATCCTTGCAAGGGCAAGATACGCCAACCCTGAAAGCAATCTGGGAAACGATTAATGCAGATAGTTGCCCTCATTACTATAACTTCCATTTGCACACAATTTGTTCTGATGGACAGTTAGACCCCAAAGCCCTAATTCAACAGGCTTTAGAGATCAACTTGCAAGGACTCGCGATTACTGATCATCATACCGTTAAGGGTTATCGGATGGCTCGTCAGTATCTTGAAAGCTATGGCAATTTTTCTTCTTTCCCTCAACTTTGGACAGGCGTAGAAATCACCTCCATCCTCATGGAAACTGAAGTTCATATTTTAGGGTATGGCTTTAATCCGGAACATCCGACCATACTTCCCTATTTAAGGGGACAGAGTCCGAAGGGAGTGGCTGCGAGTGCTAAAAATGTTATCAACGCCATTCATGAAGCAGACGGATTAGTCGTTTTAGCGCATCCTGAACGTTATCGCCGTCCCGCAAAAGAGTTAATCCCAGCAGGAGTCGCCCTCGGGATTGATGGTGTGGAAACCTATTATGCTTATAAAAATACCATCCCCTGGCGACCCAGTGCAGAGGAAACGATGGAAGTGAAAGCATTAAGCCAACAGTATGATCTGTTTAATACTTGTGGGACAGACACTCATGGGTTGGATTTATTGCAACGAGTTTAAAGGCGCGATCGCGCAGTTTTTCTGAAAAGAAAAGGGAGGATTGTTTTCCTCCCTAATCTTGTATTTAGCCTTCTTGAACTCTCCACGGATTAAAATCGCGTGGATTCCAATCGAAACCACTCAATGGATTAAAATCACAAATCGAGTGTTAGAAAGGAGTCTCCCGAAGCCGGAGCGAAGGTGAGGATGGCACGTTCAAAGATGCCCTACAGACCTTGGCTAAACGAAAGTCTAGCTGTATCTCTACTTTTTTTAATAAGCCTGACGGGTTTTTCACCATCTTTGGGCTTCGTCTATTATCGCAGACACAGAGGACTAAAGTCCTCCAAGGCTCATTCATGAGGGGCTGTCGTCGGAACTTGGTTTCGACGCTTGTAAGCCCCGTCCATCGGTTTCAAACCGATGACTTTCTGACTGGCTCTGTGTAATTACTACTTCTAACTTTACCGCGAAAGACCACGTACTGATAGATGTTATATGCCAACATAATCGGAATTAAAAAACCAATAAATGTCAGCATAAACACCAAAGCACTGGGGTCAGCAGCAGCTTGATAGACGGTAATGGAACGGGGAATAATGTAGGGAAAGACAATAATCCCTAAACCTAAAAAAGACAGCAAGAAGACTAAAATTGTCCAAACAAAGGGCGCACGTTCTTGTTGTTGATTAAGGCTGCGTAACAGTTGCCAGATGAAAAATGCTCCTAAAACAGGAATGGTGGCAAAAATGTAAAGAAAGGGGGGATCAAAGAGGCGCGATCGCGCTTCTTCTAAGAAAATGGGCGTGGTAATGGTGATTAAGACTGCACCGATTAAGGTGGTAACTGCAGCAATTTTAGCTGTGCGATAGTGGGTTTGTTGCAACGCCCCTTCCGTTTTCATCACCAAATAAGTCGATCCACTTAAGACATACCCTTGAATCAAAGTTAGGGTAACGAGAATCGAGGGTAAACTTAACCAATCCCAAATTCCGCCAATAAAGTGTCCGCTTTCATCGACATTAATTCCGATTAAGACACCGCCTAAAGCAAAGCCTTGTCCGACGGTGGCGAGTAAACTCCCTAAACCAAACGCAGCATTCCAGAAAAATTTATTCTCAGAATGTTCGCGAAATTCAAACGCAACCGCACGGAAAATAAAGCCAAAGACCATCAGCCAAATCGGGATGTATAACGCGCTTAAAATCGTGCTGTACGCTAAGGGATACGCCCCAAATAACGCGCCTCCCATCAAGACAAGCCAGGTTTCGTTTGCATCCCAAACGTTACTTAAACTGGTCATTAATAAGCCACGGCGTTCCTCGTTAGAAGAGGTAATGGAAAGAATCCCTACCCCTAAGTCAAAGCCATCGAGGGTGACATAAAGGAAGAGAAATAACGCCAAAATGACGAACCAAACTTGCGGTAAAAAATAAGCGAGAGTTTCCATAATTAATTTTCCACGGGACGGCGGTCTGGAGTATGTTCAACGGGTGTCGGTTCTAAGGTTTCTTTTGGAATCGGTAAGTCAAAGTTGGGCCCTTGGCGGATAATCCGACTCCCGAAATAGAGGGCGGAGATAAACAGAAGCGTATAGACTCCTGTAAAGGCTGCTAGAGAGGTGAGAATCTCTTGGGCGGGTAAATTGGAAGCAGCATCAACGGTGCGAATTTCTTCATACATCGTCCACGGTTGTCGTCCGACACAACGGACAATCCAACCCGATTCAATGGCGATATATCCTAAAGGGGCGGAAAATATCCAACCCAACATTAACCATTTTTGATTGGCAATTTGTGCGGGTGCGAGTTTTCCTCGTAACCATTGGATGACGGTAATTCCCATTAATCCCGCAAGGAAGAAACCAATCCCCACCATGATCCGAAATGAGTAGTAAATCAATCCCACCATTTTCGGACGATCTTCAGGTTTCCATTCTTTTAAGCCTTTGACGGGTTCCGATAAATTGGGTTTTAATTCGAGGATATAGCCTAAACCATTGGGAATTGAAATTTCCCAGTCATTCCGTTCTGCTTTTGAGTTCGGAATCGCCACTAAACTCCAATCTGCGGGTTGTCCGCCAGGGGCGGTTTCCCATTGCGCTTCCATGGCTGCCATTTTTGTGGGCTGTTTATGATAGACTTGTTCCCCACTGAGGTGTCCGATATAGATTTGTAAGGGCGCGACCGCGATCGCGACAGCAAGAATAATCTTAAAGGATCGGGTAAAGAACTGTTGATAACGTTGATTTCGGTTCAGGATATACCAAGCACTAATTCCCCCAATCACAAATAGAGAAGTCTCCAGTGTGGCAAAGAACATATGCAGTACACTATTGACCATGAAGGGATTAAAAATAGCTTGGAAATAATCGGTGACAACAAATTTTCCATCCACTAATTCGCCACCAGCAGGGGTTTGTAACCAAGAATTGGCGGTAATAATCCAAAAGGTCGATAAGTTCGCGCCAAAAGCGACCATAATTGTTCCCATGTAGTGAATGACAGGAGGAACACGACCCCAACCAAACAGCATAATTCCGAGAAACCCCGCTTCTAGCATGAACGCCATTGAGGCTTCAAACCCAAGAATACTCCCGAAAAAGTCACCTACTGCTTCGGAAAATGGGGCCCAGTTTGTGCCAAACTGAAATTCCATGGGAACGCCACTGGCGACTCCAATCCCGAAATTTAGAACATACAGCTTTGACCAAAACCGAGCATGATAGTAGTAGTCTGGGTTGCGGGTTTTGAGCCACATTCCCTCAACAACCACTAAATAAATTGACATTCCAGTTGTCAACACGGGCCATAACATATGAAAAATTGCAGTTATGGCAAATTGCATCCGTGAGAGCGAAACTGAGTCTGATAAAAAATCCATTCTTCCTCTCGTTAACAAATCTTAAGCACGGTCACATCATAACGATTGTTGACTTTCAATATTGCGAAATTAAAAGAAGTTTTAAGATTTAATATAAAGTTAACGTTTTATTTTAAATGCAAAAAATTGTTGATTCCACAATTAAGTATTATTTCATATCCAACATTTTTACGAAGAATTAAACTCATTTTTACCGTCTTTTCTTAAAATTTTAGGCATCTCAAAGCATTAGGGTGAAGGTAGATTATGAAAATTGCATTTTGGCGATCAGAGTATGAAACTGGGTTTGACACCGTTGATCAACAACATCAACACTTGTTTGACATTATCAACCGTCTCCATGAAGCCATGTCTAGTGGTCATGGACGGGAAGTTATTGAAGAAACATTAGAGGAAATGATCAATTACACCATAGAACATTTCTCCACGGAAGAAAAGCTCATGATTAAAGCCCATTATCCCTTGTACAAAGAACATAAACAAATTCATGATCAACTAACCCAAGAAGTACAAGAAATTGCGGAAAAAGTGGCTCAACGGGAACATTTAATCACCGTAGAAGTTTCACATTTTTTAACACAATGGTTGATTCACCATATTAAAGGGGAAGACTTAAAAATGATTCGGTTTCTCCGAGAAAAGAATGTTTTAGAACCAGAGATGAGTGCTGTTTAGAGGAGGTAATCATTCTCTAGGAGTAGCCATGTCTAGCAGATCTAATTCATTTGTAAGAACCTGCTTAATCGATCTTTCTTTGTTTCCCTGCTTAGTGAGCGGGGGTGCAGGGGGGATGAAAGCGGGGATTAAATGCAGGAATTTACAACTGATTTAGGATTGCTATAGGATCAGAATTGAAGAAAGGAAAATGATCACTCAAATATGAAAATTGCATTTTGGCGAGCCGAATATGAAACGGGATTTAGTACAGTTGATGAACAACATCAACATTTATTCGATATTATTAATCGCCTGCATGAAGCCATGTCTAAGGGTCATGGTAAAGATATCATTAAAGAAACCTTAGATGAAATGCTTGACTATACCGTAGAACATTTTGCCAATGAAGAAAAGTTGATGCTTCACTATGATTACCCTAACTATAAAGAACACAAAAAGATTCATGATAGCCTGACGCAACAAGTCAGGGAAATTTCAGAAAAGTTTGCGAATGGGGATCGCTTTGTTACGATTGAACTCTCTCATTTTTTAACGCAATGGTTGATTCATCATATTAAAGGTCAAGATCAAAAAATGATTCGGTTTTTCCGAGAAAAGAATGTTTTAGAACCAGAAATGAGTGCTGTTTAATCTAAAATTTCTGATTCGGTTTAGGAATACCAGTTACTAAGGGGGGGGAAGGGAGGGGGAGAACAAAGAACAAAGAAATCATTAGTCAATATGAAAATGGAATTGTGGCAATTGGAATGTGAAACGGGTTTCGATAGTATTGATGAACAACATCAATATTTATTTGATGTCGTTAATCGCTTACATGACGCGATGTCTCAGGGAGAGGAAAAAAATATTATTCAAGAAATCTTAAAGGAAATGATTGACTACACTGTTGATCATTTTGCTGACGAAGAAAAGTTAATGCTTCAGTATGACTACCCTAACTATAAAGAGCATAAAGAAGCTCATAACCACTTGACTCAGCAATTGCACGAAATTTCAGAAAAGTTATCTAATGGAGATTCGTTTGTTACGATGGAACTTTCTTACTTTTTAACCCAATGGTTGACTCATACCATTAAAGGTCAAGATCAAAAAATGATTTGTTTTCTCCAAGAAAAAAAGGTCTTAGATGAAACAACAACGTCGGTTTAATTGTTACCTTTATTGACAAGTGAAGAGCAGTATTTGCAAATAACAGCAAGTTGGTTAATAATGATGACTCTCATTTTTGATGTTGATGGCACTCTGGCGGAAACCGAACGTTACGGTCATCGCGTTGCGTTTAATCGGGCGTTCGCTGAAGCGGGGTTAAACTGGTTTTGGTCAGAGTCCTTGTATGGTGAGTTACTAGAGATTTCTGGGGGAAAAGAGCGGATTCGTTACTATATGACCCATTATCTCCCCGATGCGATCTCTCCAGAAGAGACATTGATCCAAGATCTGCATAGTGCCAAAAATCGTTATTATCGCCAAGTTTTAGGGGAAGGGGGGATTCCCTTACGCCCTGGAGTCAAACGGTTGATTACTGAGGCTTATGAAGCAGGGATTCCATGCGCGATCGCGACCACTAGTGCTTTAGAAAATACGGTCGCCCTCCTAGAAACCCATTTGGGAACGACTGCTTATTTTCGCGCGATCGCTGCGGGCGATGTTGTTGCTGACAAAAAACCAGCCCCCGACATTTATCACTATGTTTTACAACAGTTAAATGTAATGGCTGCTGATGCTTTAGTGTTTGAGGATTCACAGCCTGGTCTCACCGCAGCAACACAAGCGGGTCTCAAAACAGTGGTTACGGTTAATGATTATACGGCTCACCAAGACTTTTCTAATGCAATTTTAGTCATCAGTGATTTGGGAGAACCGAATCAACCCTTTACTATTTACTCGGATCAGAACTCCCTTGATCAGACTTATTTTAATCTCGATTTAGCCCAACGCCTGCTCCAGTTCCATTAAGAAATTAAGAGGCGAACATTGAGAAACTGGTCTGATTAGGAGTTAAGCGAAAGTGGGAAGAGGTTCCTCCTTGAATAATAGTTTGCTTACTTTGGTTTTTGGGATCTGATTTGGGGTGCTGATATTTTTTAATGATTGAGTTGACGTAACTGGGTGTCAAGGAATTTTCAGTAATTAATTCGTTTGCTCCAGCATAGAGGACTTCTTCCGCGTCTTGATTAGAAATTGGACGTTTCGTATAAACCACAATGGGAACTGATCGTATTAATTCAACTCGGCGGATAATAGCACAGAATTCTTGTGGTTTAATGATTCCCATTTCGTAGCTAGCAAAGATAATTTTTGGGCGAGCAAACGGATTATAAACCATCTTTTGAAGAGCATCGATCCCATCATTCATCGCTTGAAATTGAGATCCTTGTCGTTGCGCGATCGCGCTTAGCAAAGACTGATTCTTACGACTAGAATCAATGACAAATAGGAAAGACTCTTCCTTGTTTTTTTCTGATAAGGTAAAGGTTGAATACTTTTGTTTTTCCGCATTATAAACCGATAAATCCTTGATGGGATTAAAGGTAATCAATCCTTCTTGATAATAGGGAGCAACAGCAGAAGCAATGGTAAAAAAATCGCTATTCTTTTTAAACTTAAAAGCTAAATCTCTTAGAGAGGTTTTTCCCTGCAAACCTTTTTCCATATTTTGATAAACTTTCTGAGAAACCCGCTTTTTTAGTTCTTCAGGCTCTAGTAAAAAGGGAGCTTCATTGGGAGAAACTTGAGACAATCCCAATTTGAGCCACTTTTTCCAATTTTCATAAGTCCTTTCTTGTAAGCCTTTAATATTCGGAAATAGGCTACGAGGTAAACGATAATAACGGTCTGGAGTTACCCCTTCTTGGACTTCTAAATTCATGCCATCGCCAATTCCAGTTAATTGGGAAAGTGAAATCACGGTTTGAGGACAACCCAGATATTGGTAGATGGGGGCTTCAAAAGCCTGTACGACATCAAACAAAACCTCTCTCAAAGTGCCCTTAAGAATGGTTTGCACTTGTTCAATCGCCAGACTATTATTCTCACTTAAAATCCTCAATTCTGTACAATCCCAAGATTCAGCATTCCAGTCTAAATTATCAAGATTAGGTAGTTTTCCTGTTGCAGCATAAAATTGTCTCCGCCACCGTCGTAAGGGATAGCTCCCACCACTTGCCCAAGTTAAGTTTCCTAGCAAAAAATAAAAGCTCCATTCTTCTCCGTGGGTACTCGAAACTTTAATTTTTCCTGTAAATTTCTGTAAGTGATAAAAAATTAGATGGCGAAAAATACGGTTACAAGTTAAACGTTGTTCAGATCGGTTTTGCATCTCTAAATCTTCTTGGTTCATTATCGTTTTTGATCTTGGTTAACTCTTCCCCTTGACAGGATTAGAGCTCACTAAAGTGAGATTATATATAGCGCTACGCGCTGGGGAAAGAGACAAGGTAATCGATGACTTGGTTTTGGGATTACGATCTGTCAAACACCTAAATGCGTAGTGTTATCGTTTGATCTTCATCATTTTCAGGTCTCTTTTACGATCAAGATCTTCCTTAAGTTTTCTGTTTCATCGGGTCTATTTTGTAGTATAGAACACATAATGAAAGAGGATTGACAAGATTTACGGAACTTAATATTTAAATCAATAGAATCATAGCAGATTTCACTGATTCCGATTGAAAGAGATTAAATCAATGATTGGTTATCACTACTGACTCGTTCCGTAGTTAATATAACATTATAGTCGAGTCATCATCCATATAACTGACAGGTGGAAGGTCAAGAGCTTTCTAGTTTTGATCTAGGCTAAGTAGAAGACAGTAGCCCTTGAACAATTAGTAATGACTCAAATCGAAACTCAAACCCTAACTATTGATACTCAAGAATGGTTTTATCGCCAAGCCACTCCAAGAAATGAAACCGAACAGACTCCAATTGTCTTATTACATGGACTGCTTGCTCACAGCTATTGTTGGCGCGTCTTGTTAGAAGATATTGCTGAGGCTGGACTCACTGCTTATGCGCCAGACTGGTTGGGAGAAGGCGCATCGAGCAAACCTTCGCAACGAGAATTTTCTTATCAACCTTCAGCATTTCTAACCGCGTTAGAAGAATTCTTTGCTGAGTTAAACCTTTCTCGGTTTCACCTTGTCATACAGGGCTTTGTCGGTTCAGTCGGCTTACAATATGCCTTTCGTCATCCCGAACAAATTGAACGTTTAGTCATCCTCAATACCCCACTCTCGTCATCAGTTCGTCTCCCTTGGCTGATGCGTCGTTGGGGCTTCCCCTTGATGGGAGAGATGTTAACCCAAGATCCCTTACTGGTTGATCGGACATTAGAAACCGGGAGTGGTTACGTGATCTCTGATGAAAATTTAGGAATTTATCGCCAACCTTTTTTGAAAAACTCAAAAGCGGGACGTTCACTAGTGGCGACCATTAAAAACTTAAATTTATCAGATGCGATGACGGAAATTGAAGCAGGTTGGAGCAATTGGGAGAAACCAACCCAAATCATCTGGGGAATGGATGATCCGTGGTTATCGTCGGATATTCCAGCAGCGATCGCGCAAGAGCATCAAAATGTGAATTTAGCCAAATTAGAAGAAGCCAAGCATTATCCCCAAGAACACTGGTCAGATGAAATTAGTCCGATTCTACTAATGTTTCTCCGTCAACAAATCGTTTAGAAACTTCTGGACAAGACCCGCAACTTGGTATCCTGATGATAAAGCAATTCAAAGCCTTGATTAACCTTTAAAGATTATGATAAATAAACGCTCTATTTTATCCCTATTACTGGCAGTTGTAGCAATTGTTCTGGTCAGTTGCGGTGGAGCAAATAATAACACTCCCCCTCCCACCTACAGCAACGAACAAATCGAACAGATTGAGCGAGCAGCCACCCCCGTGAGACAAGCCCGAAAACGTCTGACGGAACTGGAATCCCTAATCAAGGACAAAAAATGGTCGGATGCGTTTAGCTTACTTCATGGTCCTTTAGGCGGTCTGCGTCGTGAGATGACCTATGTCACTCGGAACTTACTACCAGAAGATCAAAAACAAGCGCGGAGCTATGCCAAACGGTTGTTTCAAGATATAGAACAGGTTGACTCGGCGGTAGAAGACGAAGCCTATTCCCGAGCGTTAGAAAGTTACGATCGCGCTCTGACTGATTTCGATCAATACCTCAACTTGCTTCCCGAACCAGAATCAACGGAAACAACATGAAGCGTGTTTTAATTATTGGCGGTGGTATTGTTGGCGCAACCATCGCCTACGAACTGAGCCCGTCCTCTGACTTTGACCTGACAATCATCGATCAAGATGCCCCAGCACAAGCCTCAACAGGGGCAGCACTGGGAATTTTAATGGGCATCATCAGCCAGAAAACAAAGGGACGCGCTTGGCAACTGCGAGAAACCAGTCTGCAACGCTATCCCCACTTATTAGAAGAGTTGAGGGAACAAACAGGAAATGCTATCCCTCATTGTCAGGGCTTAATTCATCTTTGCTTTTCCTCAGAAGAGATGGCAAAATGGCAAGAACTCGTCAAGTTACGTCATCAACAGGGTTGGACATTAGAAGTTTGGGATCTTGAAAAACTGCAAACTGCTTGTCCCGATCTCAAGACAACTGGAATCATCGGAGCAGTGTATTCTCCCCAAGACTTACAAGTTCAGCCCCAAGTTCTAACCCAAACCTTAATTCAAGCCTGTCAGAAAAAGGGAGTTAACTGTGACTGGGGAGTCGAAGCAACTGGGGTCTCTGTGAGTAACACGGACGATCATGGCGAATGTTATACCATCGAGACCAATCGCGGAACGTATGAAGCCGATTGCCTCATTATTGCAGCAGGATTAGGATCATTTCCTCTCACTCGTCACTTAGAACAACCGATCGAGTTGCGCCCCGTCTTAGGACAAGCGATGCGAGTGCGTCTTCCTGCATCCTTAAAATTACCGACAGTGGTCACAGGGGATGATGTTCATATTGTTCCCTTGGGAAATCAGGAGTATTGGGTCGGCGCGACCGTAGAATTTCCTGATCAACCCGTCACTACTCCCCTTGATAAAGTATGGGAAAAAGCCGTGCAATTTTGTCCAGCTTTAGCAACAGGAGAAATCTTAGAAACATGGTCGGGCAAACGTCCACGACCCGAAGGACAAGGCGCACCCGTCATTCAATATTTAGAGGGATATCAAAATGTGATTGCTGCGACAGGGCATTATCGGAATGGGGTTTTACTTGCCCCTGCAACCGCGAGACAGGTGAAAGAGATGGTCTATGAATCCTTGCAGCCATCGCTAAGATGATGGAAGTAAAGATAACAAAATGTAAATTGATATGTCTGAATCCACTCCTTCTGAAATGCCAGAACAACAAGAAAACCGCTCTGGAAAAACCCGCCAGATGTTGGGAATGAAAGGGGCTGCTACGGGGGAGACTTCCATTTGGAAAATTCGCCTGCAACTGATGAAACCCATCACATGGATTCCCTTAATCTGGGGTGTCATTTGTGGGGCTGCTTCTTCTGGAAACTTCCATTGGCAAATAGAAGATCTGATCAAAGTGGTCACTTGTATGCTGCTTTCGGGTCCTTTGATGACGGGTTACACGCAAACCCTCAATGATTTTTACGATCGCGAAATTGATGCCATTAATGAACCTTATCGCCCCATTCCTTCTGGCGCAATTTCAGTGCCACAGGTGGTTACGCAAATTCTGATCTTGTTAGGGGCAGGGCTCGCGATCGCGTTTGCATTAGATCAATGGGGCGGGAATGCCTATCCTAAAATCACTATTATTACCGTCATTGGCACATTTCTCGCCTTCATCTACTCCGCGCCTCCCCTCAAACTCAAACAGAATGGTTGGTTAGGCAACTACGCCCTTGGAGCCAGTTATATCGCATTGCCGTGGTGGGCTGGACATTCACTGTTTGGCGATTTAAATCTAACCATCATTGTTCTGACACTGATTTACAGTATGGCAGGTTTGGGCATTGCAGTTGTCAATGACTTTAAGAGTGTGGAAGGCGATCGCGAACTCGGTCTAAAATCGCTTCCGGTTATGTTTGGAGTCGGCGGTGCAGCCTGGATTAGTGTCTTGATGATTGATACCTTCCAACTGGGAATTGCAGGCTACTTAATGAGTATTCACGAAAACCTCTATGCCACGCTTCTCGTCTTGCTGGTAATTCCTCAAATTACCTTCCAAGATATGTATTTCTTGCGCTCTCCCCTAGAAAACGATGTCAAATACCAAGCCAGCGCCCAGCCTTTTCTTGTCTTCGGAATGCTAGTAACCGGTTTAGCACTGGGACACTCTGGGATTTAATCCCTCTCAGGCAAGGGGTTTGTCCCCCCTTGTCTCATAATCGGACATTCTTAATGTCTTTTCTGGGATCTTCCTTGCGGTTAGCGCGAATTTTCTCATATAAATCCCGTTCCGTCTGACTAATATTTTTGGGAATGGTGATATTAACGCGCACAAACAAATCCCCGCGTTCGCCTTTCGGTTTTGTCCAACCTTTCCCCCGCAGTCTAAGCGATTGTCCTGACCGAATCCCAGCTGGAACTTTCACCGATACCTTCCCATCAGGAGTGGGCACTTCAATTTCTCCGCCTAACACTGCTTCATCGGGAGTAATCGGCACTTCACAAATTAAATGGTCATCTTCAAACCGAAAGAAAGAATGGGGTTGCAGTTCAACATTTAAGTATAAATCCCCTCTTTGCTGACCGTAAGGACTGGCTTTTCCTTTTCCAGGCACCCGAATGCGACTCCCTGGTTTTGCCCCTCCTGGAATGCGAACATTAATCACCTCATTCCCAACACTCAGGCGTTTTTGCACACCACGGAAGGCTTCACTAAAACTGAGACGAATGGTGGCTTCTGCATCTGCACCAACAGTCGTACTTGTCCCGAAACCACTGCTAAAGTCACTGAAACCAGTGCCACCAGGGGACGTTTGATATTTGTAGCGAGTCCGTCCACCGCCAGTCGTGCTAAAGCGTCCAAGCAGTTCATCAATAAATTCTTCAAAGCTGCCATACTGGCTAAAGTCAAAGCCACCCATATCTGTTCCAAAGCCAGTGGTGCGTGTGCGCGTACCAGCACCACCCTGTTGTTGAAACTGATCCGCTTGTTGCCAATATTGACCAAATTGATCATATTTCTTCCGCTTTTCGGGATCAGAGAGCACTTCGTAGGCTTCATTCACTTCCTTAAAGCGGTTTTCCGCTTCTTGATCATCGGGATTGCGATCGGGGTGGTATTTTAGGGCAAGTTTACGATAGGCTTTTTTGATATCACTATCGCTGGCGTTTTTATTCACGCCCAAAATGGAATAATAGTCCTTGAAGTCTGTTTTTGCCATAAATTCCTCTCTCCTCAGCGTGACGACTAACGGCTAAGTTCTAGAATACTGATTAGATTAACGATAAAGCAGATATTATCTCAGATATAGCCTAGCAAAGTTGCAACGAGAGGGAAGTTCGGTTTTTGCTGTCGGGTTGGGTGGCAATTTCCTCCTTATCTTGAAGAGTTAATTTAACCACTGATCCCAATTGACTCCTTCAGTTTCCAGCACTTGAATAAAGGGATCTCCTTGGGCTTTCCGGGCTTGATATTCCTCTTCCCGCCAACCGATGGGTTCAATTTCTGGAGTTTCATCGCGAAGATCAAATAAAATATCCAATCTCCCTTTCATCGAGGGGGGAAACTCGTTACTAATAATCAACAAATCAGTATCACTGTCTCGAATAAAGTCTCCTCTTGCCACTGAACCAAAAATAATCGCTCGGTATTGGGCGAAAGGAAGCCGAGAAAGGTATTGTTTAACACGGCGCGATCGCCATTTTCGTTGTTCTTCTTTATCGAGCATGGTTAGCTAAGTTTTCAATAAATTCTAAAATTTTTTCGACACAATCAATACTGGCTCCAGCATCGGCTTGATCATAAAAATCAATAGGAGCACCTTCAATATAAGCGTCAGGATAACGACTGGGAATATAAACTTTATCTAATTCACGAGCACATTTTTGCAAGGTTGGAGGAACTTCGATTTCTGGTTTGAGTTGTTCTAATAAGTTGACAATGGAATGACCCGTAACAAAATGATCCGTACTTCGTAGCCATCCTTTAAGAATTAATTCACCTGCTTGATGTGCCTTAAAACAAGCCCAATCAAAATCTTCTGCTGTGCAATCCCGCCTCGCCGAAGCAAGAGTATGTTTCGCTTGTTTGAGATATCGGTTCCACTCTTGCTGTTTCATAAACCAGCCCCATCAGGTACTTAGCAATATTATCCCAAAAGATCAATTTCAGCTTCTTTACATTTTGTTACATTAAAGGAACATTGTCTCAACCCCCACTGACAGATGACGCTCAAGATTCCTCAGAAAGGAGATGGCTGGCGTGATTGGAATCCGTCTCGCCTGCGCGATCGCGCTTTAGAATTTCTCATCTATCCTAGTATTTGGGTAGCAGCAGCCTTAGCTTCCCTAACCGCCTTCGCCCAAGGGATGATGGGCTTAGAAACCGACTGGCGACCGATCTTATTTATTTTCCTCGTTGCGCTGATTCCCTACAACTTAGACCGTTTATTTGATGCTTATGTGCAACAAAGCCGTAATGCGAAAGCACAAGCCTATTTTCGCTCTAATTTTGGGCTTTTAGGATTACTAGGATGTGCCATTGCTGGTGTACTGGTTTTACTCTGGTTTGCGCCCACTGCGGTTCGTTATGTCAGTTTAGCGGTTGTATTTCCCTTGGTTTATGGCGCACCGATTTTTCCGATCCGACGTGAGAAACAATGGCGTTGGTATCGGCTGAAAGATATTCCGGGGGCAAAGGCTTGGATTGTTTGTACCATTATTACCTATGGCGCGATCGCGCTGCCTTTAGCTTATGCGGGAAGTGCATTTGATTTAAGGGCTGGACTCACCACGGGTTTTATTTTCGCCTTTGAAGGATCAAATGCCAACTTATTTGATATTCGAGATTTAGAATCCGATGCCAAAAAAGGCGTTTTAACCTTACCCTTAATGGTCGGTATTCAGGGGACGCGAATCATTCTCACGATTATGAATTGTCTGATGTTAGCAATTTTAATCGGCTACGGCGGAACCTTAATTTTACCCTTTTATCCAGCCATCTTCAGCGCAAATAGTATCATGCTGATTCTCATCTGGACAGTAAATGAAGACACCCCGCTTTTATTTTACGATTTTATTATTGATGGGTCGTTATTTCTTCCCCTCATCGTTAAATTTATATAAAATTGATAGCAAAAATTGTTGAATTCAATATAATTGATTGAATGCAAAAAACTATCTGAATCTCTCTCTGTGTCTCTGTGGTTCATTTTAAATCTCTACATCCATTGTCCCTGTTAATATCAACTGATTATGAAACCAACCGAACAAATTTTATCTCAACTCCCTGGTGATGTTTTAGGTAGCTTGCGAAAAGCTGATCAGATTTGGCAAGGAATTCGTCAAGACCAAAATTCCCCCAAGGAAGTCATTCAAACCAGTAATAATTCTCTCGCTGCTTCTGAATTTGATGTTCTTATTTGTGGCGGAACACTAGGAATTTTACTGGCTACTGGGTTACAGCAAAGAGGCTTTAAAGTTGGGATTTTAGAGCGGGTAATTTTACGAGGACGGGAACAAGAATGGAATATTTCTCGTCAAGAACTATCAGAATTAGTTGAATTAGGCTTATTAACAGAAGAAGAATTAGACAGCGCGATCGCGTCAGGGTATAATCCCGCACGAGTTGCATTTCATCAAGGAATTGAACTCTGGGTCAATGATGTTTTAAATATTGGCGTTGACCCTGTTATTCTCCTAGATTTACTCAAAAACAAATTCTTAGATAGAGGTGGAATTTTATTAGAAAAAACCGCCTTTCAATCCGCAACAGTTCATCCGAATGGGGTTGCAATCCAAACGGATCAACAAACCCTAACCACCCGCCTATTAGTAGATGCAATGGGACACTTTTCTCCGATTGTCAAACAAGCGAGAAATGGTGAAAAACCTGAGGGAACTTGTGTTGTGGTGGGGAGTTGTGCGGATGGGTATCCGAAGAATGAAACAGGAGATTTAATCGCCTCTTTTACTCCGATTCAAAACCAATGTCAATACTTTTGGGAAGCCTTTCCCGCTAAAGATGGACGCACCACTTATTTATTTTCTTATCTGGATGCTGATCCATCCCGTCCCAGTTTAGAATTTTTTATGGATGAATATTTCCGACTGTTACCCGAATATCAAAACGCGGGACTTTCAGACTTAGAGTTTAAACGGGTTTTATTTGGTTTCTTTCCAGCTTATAAAAATAGTCCGTTGCGGGTTCCGTGGTCGCGTATTCTTCCGATCGGCGATAGTAGTGGGATACAATCGCCCGTGAGTTTTGGCGGGTTTGGTGCGATGATTCGTCATTTGTCTCGGTTAACTGATGGGGTAACAGAAGCCCTGAATGCAGATGCACTTTCGCAACGGGATCTCGCCATTTTACAACCGTATCAACCGAATATTTCAGTCACTTGGTTGTTTCAACGCACCATGAGTGTCGGTATCAATCAACAACTTGCTGCTAATCAAATCAATGATCTTCTGAGTGGTGTTTTTGCAGCAATGAATGAACTGGGGGATGATGTTCTCAAACCCTTTTTACAAGATGTTGTTCAGTTTCCCGCCTTAACTAAAGCCCTCGCCCTAACTGCGGTGACACGACCCGATATTGTGTTCCCCGTAATTCCGCAAGTGGGACTTTCCCCGCTTATTGATTGGCTAGTCCATTACCTTAATCTTGGACTTTATAGCGGTTTATCGGAAATCAGCCAACCATTGCTTCCCACTTTAAAGAATCTTTCCCCAGAACAAAAATATCGTGTGCAGCGATTAATTGAAGCGTGGCAATATGGGTCTGGAAAAGATTATCATTAAGCTAAAATAGCACTTCCCAATCTCATGAGGTACATTCTAAATTTTGGTTCTTTGTTCTTTGTTCTTCGTTCTTTGTTCTTTGTTCTTCGTTCTTTGTTCTTTGTTCTTTGTTCTTCGTTCTTTGTTGGTTGTTAATCAATGAACCACGAACCATGAACCATGAACATCCACCGACTCGCATTACGTACCTCAACCAACTAGGAAACGCTATAAGTCTTAATATAGTTACTTACTAAAAAAATTTTCATGCGCGTTGAAGCCTGCTGTCAAAGTTTGTTGAAAGAAATTCTGCCAAGCGTTGATCCCTACCGAGAAGGAGTCTGTCTAGATGTTGGAGTAGGAGATTTTGCATTTTATTGTGATTTATTTTCTCGATTAGGTTTTTCTACAATTGCAATTGAACCGTCTCCTAATAAAAAACTACGACGCATTTGCAAACAGAATTCAATTCAATTATTAGAATGTTGTTTATCTAATCACAATGGTATGCAAAGGCTACATTTAGGAAGGTTTGCATATTTAGGTGATAGAAATTTTAATTCTCTAGAAGCAGAATGGTTTGCTTCTTCTCAACAAACTAAATTAGTTTCTACGATTAATTTATCAAAGCTAATAAATCTAACTGGAATCGAAGAAATTACTTGCTTAAAACTAGATATTGAAGGTTGGGAAGTCGTTGTCATTGAACAAATTAAAGCACTCCCTCCCTCTCAATTACCGAAGATAGTTATGTTTGAGTATGGAGGAGGAAGCCGTCGCTATCATGGAAAAAAAGGTTGGTCACCTAAATTTCTTAGCGGAACCATGAAATGCTTAGAAACATTACAAAAGCATGGCTATGGGTTTAGCATTATGATTGATTACGCCCCTAATGCAAAACCAAACATTTTTGATTTGCAATCTCTTACCTTAGATCCCGATACCCTCTTTATTCCCAATGCCGTTTATGGAAATATTATTAGTTTCCGTGGTTTCGCTTATTCTGAAAGTGCAATTACTAAGATCACGAATCCTTATAACGGTAAATGGCTCAATTGGCTCATAGAAAGATTGATAACGAATTAGAACAGCATTTTCAAGCTAATGTTTCTGGACAATAACCGAGTCCTTTGGTAAATTGTTCTCGAAAGGCTTCAATATCGCTGTAGTTAGGTTGACCATGAGAAACAATTGCGAGTTGGTAACGACGCATCACATCAACCATGGATTGTCCCACTTCTAAACTCCACAATGCCATTTGCAAGCGAATTTCTGGTTCGTAGGGAATTCCAATTTCGTCCAGATAGGCTTGGAAATCGCCATGTTGCTGAGAGTCTAAGGCTTGCTGGAAATGAATTTTAACCAACCAACCGTCAATACGATGAATGACTGTAACTATACTGGTGGGAAGTTCAGAGCTTCCTCGAAGATGGTCAATCAGTCTGAGCGTTAGACTGGCATTAGCGAGATAATAAATGTACTTCATTTCTAAAAAACCTTCGTAGCGCGATCCCATCGATCTGCACTACCTTTAGTGTCCCAGAGTGGATGACACTCTTACTAGGGGAAGATCCCCCAATTTTGTTCTAAAGAATGGGGGTTTCCCGCCTAATCCTTCTCGGGTTGGTATTTGGGTGACCAGTGACCAGTGGATAGTTGACAGTGGATAGTTGACAGTGGATAGTAAAGAAGAAAAAAACTACCCACTACCTACTAACCACTACCCACTTAATAAATGACCAGTGACCAGTTAGCAGTTACCCAAGAAGGGCTGTCAAGGGGATTAAATTTTCGCGATAATAAGGGTTCGGTTTGTTAAATCAGGAATCATGAAAGTTGACGCTTCTCCTTTAGACCAAAAACTCAGCAGCTACGATTATCACCTTCCAGAAAGTTATATCGCGCAAACCCCTGTTACCCCTCGCGATCATTCTCGTTTGTTGGTGGTTGATTCCCCGACAAGCCATCATCACCAACGGTTTTATGATCTTCCGCAATGGCTACAGGCTGGGGATTTATTGGTGGTGAATAATACGAAGGTGATTCCCGCGCGAATTTATGGTTATAAAACGACTGGCGCAGCAATAGAAGTATTGCTATTGGAAGAAAAAAGCCAAAATTGTTGGTTAGCGTTAGTTAAACCAGGGAAACGATTACAAATTGGGGCAAAGATTCAATTTTATCCGCATCAAGCGCAAGAAAAGCCAATTTTAGAAGCAACGGTAACCGGAAAAGACGAGGCGACAGGGGGACGGTTTTTAGAGTTTGATTTACCAGTAGAAACTTCTTTAATTAGCCTTTTAGAAGACTATGGGGAGATTCCGTTTCCGCCTTATGTCACTTCAACAGAAGCACAACCCGAACAGTATCAGACGGTGTATGCTCAAGAACAGGGCGCGATCGCTGCACCAACGGCTGGTTTACATTTTACGGATGAATTATTAACCACATTAGCTGAAAAAGGAATTAACCAAGCCGAAGTTACCCTTCATGTCGGGGTGGGAACCTTTCGCCCTGTGGAAACTGAAAGTATTACCGATCATCAAATGCACCAAGAATGGATTAATGTTCCTGCGACAACGGTGGAGAAAATTAAGGAAACCAAAGCGCAAGGGGGACGGGTAATTGCTGTAGGAACAACGGTTGTGAGAGCCTTAGAAGGAGCAGTTGCTGCAAAAGAAGGTAATTTTGAGGCGTTTTGTGGCAAAACGGATTTATTTATCTATCCAGGTTATGAGTTGCAAGTAGTGGATGGCTTAATTACGAATTTTCATTTACCGCGATCGAGCTTGTTAATGTTAGTCAGTGCGTTTATCGGGCGGGAACGGCTATTATCGTTGTATGACAGCGCGATCGCGCATCAGTATCGCTTCTATTCTTTTGGCGATGCGATGTTGATTATTAGTCATTAGTCATTAGTCATTAGTCATTGGTCATTAGTGGTTTATCACTTAAACGAATAACAAAGAACCAAGAACAAAAATAAATGATTGAATTTTCCCAGTTTTGCGAACTTGCGAATCAAGGTAACTTTATTCCCGTTTACGAAGAATGGACAGCCGATTTAGAAACCCCAGTTTCGGCTTGGTTTAAAGTTTGTGCGGGACAACCCTATAGTTTTCTTTTAGAGTCGGTAGAAGGGGGAGAAAATCTCGGACGCTACAGTTTTTTAGGCTGTGACCCGATGTGGGTATTAGAAAATCGCGGAGAAAGCACCAAGCAAGTCGATCGCGCTGGGAAGGAAACGGTTTATCAAGGGAATCCATTTACTGTCTTAAAAGAGTGTCTCGCTTCGATTCATCCTGTGAAACTCGATAATCTTCCCCCTGGTATTGGCGGATTATTTGGAATGTGGGGTTATGAATTGATTAATTGGATTGAACCGCGTGTTCCCGTTCATTCCCGTCAAGAGGAAGATTTACCCGATGGCGTATGGATGCAAGTGGATCAACTGCTGGTATTTGATCAGGTGAAGCGGAAAATTTTTGCCATTGCTTATGCAGACTTGCGAGAAAAACAGGATTTACAAACGGCTTATCAAGAAGCGCGCGATCGCGTGACCACCTTAGTCAGTAAGTTACAGTCTCCTCTCCCTAAAATCGCAAATACCGTTTCTCTATCATCTTCTCCCACAACGGACGATTCTACCTATGAAAGCACCACCACACAAGCCGATTTTGAAGCCAGTGTGGAAAAAGCAAAAGACTATATCCACGCCGGAGATATCTTTCAAGTAGTGCTTTCGCAACGGTTAAATACGGCTTACACAGGACATCCGTTTAATCTTTATCGTTCCTTGCGAATAGTCAATCCTTCCCCCTATATGGCGTATTATCAATTTGGGGATTGGCAATTAATCGGGTCATCGCCAGAGGTAATGGTAAAAGTAGAACTCACCTCAGACCATAAACAACAAGCCACCTTACGCCCGATTGCAGGAACGCGCAAACGCGGACAAACCCCCGCCGAAGATAACGCCCTCGCTGAAGATTTATTGCAAGACCGCAAAGAACTCGCGGAACATATTATGTTAGTGGATCTAGGACGCAATGATTTAGGGCGAGTCTGCGAGAAAGGAAGCGTTACTGTGGATCAACTGATGACCATCGAACGCTATTCTCATGTGATGCACATTGTTAGTAATGTCATTGGGGAAGTTGCAGACCAACAAACGGCTTGGGAAGTCTTAAAAGCCACATTTCCTGCAGGAACCGTCAGTGGTGCGCCGAAAATCCGCGCCATGGAAATTATCGCAGAATTAGAACCCCATCGTCGTGGCCCCTATTCAGGCGTGTATGGTTATTATGATTTTGAAGGACAACTCAACAGCGCGATCGCGATTCGCACGATGATTGTCCGCCCTGAAAGTGAAGATAAACACAAAGTTTCAGTGCAAGCAGGAGCAGGGGTGGTTGCAGATTCCATCCCTCAAAAAGAGTATGAAGAAACACTCAACAAAGCCAAAGCATTACTCGAAGCGATCCGCTCTCTTCAATAACGTTAAAATTATGTTGTGGTGTTCTTTGGTTGGTTGAGGGACAAAGTGAGTCATTGTCTGTTATTCGTTCATCGTTGATCGTTCCTTGTTAATTTCTGCAAATCCTGTTCCAAATCCTAAAGATAGCAACGCCAAATCAATTGTAAATTAATCCCCCCTAGCCCCCCTTGCGAAGGGGGGAACGGTTAATCAAATTTTTACATATAGCGTTTCCTAGTTGGTTGAGGTACGTAATGCGAGTCGGTGGATGTTCATGGTTCATGGTTCGTGGTTCATTGATTAACAACCAACAAAGAACGAAGAACAAAGAACAAAGAACCAAAATTTAGAATGTACCTCATGAGATTGGGAAGTGCTATAACAATTAGAACTGCTATATTAAACAACAAATAACGAAGAACGAAGAACGAATAACAAATAACGAATAATGAACAACAAATAACAAAACGATGACAATTATTATAATTAAGTTTATTATTGGCTTGGCACTGCTAGTTAAAGGTGCAGATTATTTAGTACAAGGCGCGGGGAAACTTGCCACTTTAGCGGGAATTTCTCCCCTTGTTGTTGGGCTAACTGTGGTTGCTTTTGGGACAAGTTCTCCTGAATTAGCGGTGAGTCTTAAGGCAAATTTTACGCAACAAGCAGCAATTTCTGTTGGGAATGTGATCGGGAGTAACATCACGAATATCTTACTAATTTTAGGAATTGCTGCAACGATTACTCCCCTTAGTGTTTCTCAAAAATTAGTTCGGATGGATGTTCCAATTATGATTGGAATTTCTATTTTATTATTATTTTTCAGTTTAGATCGTCAAATCGGAAAATTAGATGGCTTCTTATTACTATTAGGCGGAATTCTCTATACAACTTATCTTTTAATTCAAAGTCGGCGTAATCATTCATCACCTGAAGAATTGACAGAAGAATTTGATGTCATCCCCCAAGAAAAATCCTTACGAGAATGGTTAATTAATATCGGCTTATTTATAATTGGTTTTGTCATGGTTGTTTGGGGATCAGATTGGCTGGTATTTGGTGCAACCACCATTGCAGAATCATTTGGAGTCAGTGAATTAGTCATTGGTTTGACAGTTGTTGCTTTAGGAACATCTTTACCTGAGTTAGCCACTTCCATTACCGCGAGCCTGAAAGGAGAAACTGATATTGCAGTGGGAAACGTGGTTGGCAGTAACATTTTTAATATTTTAATTGTATTAGGAACAGCAGGTATTTTTGCACCGTCTGGTGTCGAAGTTTCTGCTGCTGCGATTAATCTAGATATTCCGATTATGATTGCGGTCGCGATCGCGTGTCTTCCTGTCTTCTTTACCGATAATTTAATCTCTCGTTGGGAAGGAATTTTCTTCTGGCTGTATTATATTGTTTATACATTATTCCTCTTTCTCAAATCCACGGAACAAGACACTTTGCCCATTTTTAATGCAGTGATGCTGTGGTTTGTTATTCCGATTACTGCAGTGACCCTAATTATTATTACGATTTCTCATTGGCGCGATCGCGCAAAATTTGCTTCTAAAGTTCATCACGATCAACAACTCAATCAGAGTGAAGGTGATCAATAAATGCTTACCATCTAAGTTTTTGAAGATCAAAATTAGGGACAATTGACGCATCAGATGCGTAGTGAGCGTACCCTATAGTATATTAGAAATGGTGGACTATGCTCCCTTAAGTAAACCTGTGGGTATAAATAGCCAATCACCAGCACATTATTCAAGAAAAAGCCGAGATGAATCCTCGGTCTGTTGTCTAGGAGGTTGACATGACATCTTTTGCCACTGCTTCTGCCAGAGCCGAAATGAACGAACTGCGACGCTTAAAAACGTTACTACCGCCTGAGTTACAAAGCTGGGTGATCGTTGAGGCAACGACAGAAGTCAATCCCCCCATTATTCGCAGCGAAGAAATTGGTCGGGATGAGGTAGAAATTCAAATTGATCTTGGCAAATGGGAAAATCTCTCTTTAGACCAACGTAATTTAATGTTTTGGCACGAGGTTGCTCGCATCCAGAATGACACCATCCCCAAAGAAGGCTGGGAAATGGCAGCCCTTGCCATTGGTTTAGGGGGTGCAGTAGGTGAGCTCTGGGTACAAGATGGTTTACTGTTAATCTTAGCCTTAGGCTTGTGCGGTGTTTCGGGCTATCGACTCTGGCAAAAAAACAATGGTGAAAAAACAACTCAAGCCTTGATCGATGCCGATGAAAAAGCGATCGCGCTGGCGACCCGTTTTGGTTACAGTGTTCCCAATGCTTATAAAAGCCTCGGCAGTGCCTTAAAAACACTGATTGAACAAACCCCAAATCGTCGTCACCGCAAAACTTATGAAACTCGCTTACAAGCCCTCCGTCGGAGTGCCTCCAAAGCGAAAGCCAAAATGCAAACTGACAAAAAAGGGAAAGCAGAAGCACCAGAACCACAACCAGAATCCCGCCAACGCGCCCCTAGAGCATCGAGAAGCCAAGCAAAACGTAAAAATTTGCAGTAAATCAGATGAATTTTTAAAAAATTAAGTGCCTTCCCTGAGGGAAGGCTTAACTTTTAAATTTTTAAACTCTAAGCGGGATAAATTCGTAAGCGTCGGTTCGGTTCTTCTCCGAAACTGTTGGATTGCAAACGATAATGTTCTGCCAGTTCATGCTGCATTTTCCGCACTTTAGCAGGACGAGGAAGTAACTCCACAGGTTGTCCCTTCGGAATGACAATCTGTTCCACAGCTAATCGGGCTTCTTCTAACGCTTCCAGTTCATCTTGATTACTACTTTCCGTAAACATCCGCAAGTCCATCCCTTCTGGAGTTGTGGGATCTAAATCGAGTAAACGCTGGAGAGTCCGACTAATTTGCGGTAGAGTGTTGGATTTAACGATATGAATCGGCACTTCTTTCGTTTTTGCCAACTGGCGTAACTTAGAATGATGTTTGACCTGCGATCGCAGCGCGATCACCGCATCTGCCGAATCAATATCTTTAGTCAGCACCACAGGTAATTTAGACAATTCCAGCACCTGATCCAATAAGTTGCGACTAATGCCATAAGGATAGACATACACAGGCCAATCTTCGCCATTGGGGCCTGGAGTGCGGACTTTTTCCGTATGTTCTTCTGCTTGTTGCCAAGACTGATCCAGCATTTGCTCAAAATCTGGATTACGAGGCGGTGAGGGCTCAACTGGGGTCATTTGTCCCGAAGCACGCCAACCTGTCGGACGAGGCAAAATCGGATTTTGTAAACGACTCTTACCATTCATCTTTTGAGATTGACCGCCAGAAGAAGAGATTTCTACCTCTCCTTGCTCATTTGCCGATCTCACTTCTGTTAATGGATCATGCCCCCGTAACAGTTGGTCAATGGTAACTGAGACATCTTGATGCACCACCCAACGCCGTCTTTCCAGCATTTCCACCGCAATATCAAACGTGGGAAGGGCTTTCCGTTCTAAAACCGTTTTTTGTGAACCGCGTCGCCGTGCTTCTTCATCCCCTAAAGTCACTGCTTGAATTCCCCCAATCAGATCCGAGAGAGTCGGGTTTTTAATTAAATTATCCAGTTGATTCCCATGGGCCGTACCCACTAACTGTACTCCTCGTTCCGCGATCGTACGGGTAGCTAGAGCCTCCAATTCCGTGCCAATTTCATCAATGACAATCACTTCGGGCATATGATTCTCGACCGCTTCGATCATCACTTGATGTTGCAGTTCTGGACTTGCCACTTGCATCCGTCGCGCCCGTCCAATAGAAGGGTGAGGAATATCGCCATCGCCAGCAATTTCATTCGAGGTATCAATAATCACCACGCGCTTGTTTAAATCATCAGCTAAAACCCGCGCAATTTCCCGCAGGGCAGTTGTTTTACCGACCCCAGGACGACCGAGCATTAAGATCGAACGCCCCGTTTCCACTAAATCTCGAATCATGCCAATCGTGCCATAAACGGCGCGTCCAATGCGACAGGTTAAACCAACAATTTCTCCAGTTCGGTTACGCATGGCACTGATGCGGTGTAATGTCCGTTCAATCCCCGCACGATTATCACCACTGAACATCCCCACGCGATCGCTGCAAAACTGAAGATCGTCTCGGGTAACCGTTGCCTCACTCAAATATTCCCAATGATTCGCAAAACGGGCTTCTGGTTTTCGTCCGAGATCAATCACAACTTCAATCAGTTCTCCCCGTTGTTCGTGATCAGTTAAGTGACTGGCAATTTCTGGTGGCAGAGTGGCGAGTAACGCATCCAAGTCATCAGTCACCTGCATCCGTTGAAATAAAGGTTTTTCCTTTTCCGTATTGTTTACAGCATCATGATCAAATTGATTTTGCTGATCCGATTGGCGTTGATTTTGGCTCACCATAAACGTTTTTAACAGGTTAATTCAGTTGGATTCACTTGTTGCAAGTGCATTAGCCCTTGCTTGCTGTCGATTGCGTTTCAATTGTGATACTAAACCATCCGCTTGGCTGACAGCCTGCCACAATAAGTCGGGATGGTTTTCTAATTGCAGGGAAGATTCTTGCTTGGGGTCATACAACTCCTCTAGTGACTCTAGAAATGAGCTTAACTGAGAACGAGCAAAGCTGCCATAGGCAACTCCCGCAACATAGGATGGAGGACAATCAGGGGGAGAATTAAGCATTTGAGCAGACTGCAATTTGGGGACGGTCTGTTGATTGGTTCCTCCTGCAAGTTGAACATAACCAGGCAAGTTAGCTCTCAGCACTTTTTGTGCTAGTTTAACGGTAGCGCGAGTTGTCCCTTTGCCTAAATCTCCACTCATTGGTCGTCCGTCTGTTTGCCAGATTAGGGGACAGGGTAAGGGTGAAATTTTTTCATAGAGTGTTTTTAAGTAGTCAATTAAATTGGGCGCATCAGCACAACTAATCGCCATCACTTTCAGTTGCGGTAAGATCGGTTGTAGAGTATTCCACAATTGCTGAAACTCAGTTTCCCGTCCCGCTTGGGTGTGAATTTCGATCGCGTCAACCTTAAACTCAAGCAACTGTTCCACAACTTGACTCAGGGATAACTGGTGTGATTCGGTGGTAATCAGTTCCGAAGGACACACTGGTAAACAACGTCCGCAACCATAGCAGCGATCGGCGATGACCCCTGAAAAATTAATGGCATCTGCGGGACAAACCGCTTCACAAGGACGATGACAAGCCGTTGGACACAAGTTGGGATTAAACTCTGCTTTCCGAAAATGAGGATCTTCCCCATCATTCAGGCTCACCATCAACCAAGGACGATCTTGCATGAGAAAGCCTTGCGCGATCGCGCGTTGCCGTAATTTTTCCGCAACCGCTAACCCTTCCTTAGCTGCTGCCACCACTGCTGCATCTGCTGCCACATCAATACAGTCCGCCCCAGCTAAGGCATAGACCAGACTCAGGCTTCTCACGGCGGGAAGATGTTGGTAACTCGCCCCGCAAATGAGCTTAAACCAGTGACCTTTTTGTAAAGATTGTAAAGGCAAGTACATATTATTCACATTTCCTATGTTAGTGCGATTCAGCGCAATTGGGGAGGGGGATTAATCTAGATTGTTCCCCTTCCTTTGCTAAACTGAAGGCAATTCAAGGAAAAAGAGGTCGATTATGGGTATTTCCTTAAAAAAAGGAGAACGAGTCTCCCTAGAAAAAGTCTCTCCTGGACTAGAAGCCGTTTTTGTTGGTTTAGGTTGGGATGTGAATCAAACCGACTCCGGAGCGGATTTTGATTTGGATGCTTCCGTTTTTATGTTAGGAAGTAATGAAAAATTAGTTTCCGACAATCATTTAATTTTCTACAATAATCTTAAAAGTCCTGATCCTGACCATGCTGTTGAACACATGGGCGATAACCTCACTGGTGCTGGAGAGGGAGATGATGAGGTCGTTATTGTCAACTTAAAAAAAGTACCAGATAATGTGACAAAATTAGTTTTTGTGGTCACCATTTACGAAGCGGATCAAAGAAAGCAAAACTTTGGACAAGTGGAAAATGCTTTTGTGCGCTTAGTTGATGTCAAAACCAAGGAAGAAGTGTTACGTTATGACCTCACTGAAGACTATTCTGTCGAAACGGCTCTGATTATGGCAGAACTCTATAAAAAAGACGGACAATGGCGCATGAGTGCGGTTGGGTCTGGCTACGAAGGAGGTTTACAAGCAATTTTGAACCGTTATTATCATTAAAAAATATGGCTATCAATTTACAAAAAGGACAACGAATTTCACTCAAAAAAGAAGCACCCAGTTTAACGCGATTAATGTGCGGTTTAGGTTGGGATGTCGTTGATCGCTCCCGAGGTTTAAACTCCATGTTTAAAGCCGATTATGACCTCGATGCTTCGGTTTTATGTTTGGATGAAAATGAGAAACTCAAAGGTAACTCAAATGTGGTTTATTTTGGCAACTTAAGTCATCAATCGGGTGCGATTACGCATTTAGGAGATAACTTAACTGGTGCTGGAGAAGGAGATGACGAACAAATTATTGTTGATCTACCGAAGATTCCTCCAGAGATTGCCAAGTTGATTTTTGTGGTCAATCTCTATGATGCTGTCAAGCGTAAACATGATTTTGGACAAGTCGAAAATGCCTTTGTGCGTCTAGTTAACCTTGATAATAATCAAGAAATTGCCCGTTATACCCTTTCGGGGAATGACTATCAAGGGAAGACTAGTATGATTCTTGCTGAAGTCTATCGACACAATGACGAGTGGAAAATGGCTGCTGTCGGGAATGGGGTAGAATTAAATGGCTTACAAGAAGTGGTTAATTATTACTTGTAAGGCTTTGGTCTTGATGTAACACGAAAACCCGTAGTATGATTTCAGTTCGTCGGTGGTGGAGTCAGTATGGTTCACAAATTATCTTAGTCGGATTACTGTTGCTCATTGCAGGAATGATTCGACAAACGCGAGCTGTCCCCATTTACGAGTTATATTATTGGCTAACACGCCCCATCGAAACAGCGCAAACCCATCAAAAACAAGAACTGACTAATGCTCGGATTCGAGAACTCGAACAGCGAGTAGAGGAATTAGAACAACAAAACCAGCGCTTACAAGAACTTTCTGGGTATGTTGAAAATCATCCTCGCTCCTTAAAAACGGCTCCGATTATTGGTCGCAGTGCTGATCATTGGTGGCAACAAATTACCATTGGTCTTGGCAGCAATGAGGGGGTAAAGGAAGGAGATATTGTCACCGCTCTCGGCGGATTAGTGGGTCGTGTGCAAACCGTTACCCCTCACTCTAGCCTCGTGTTACTTATTAGTGACCCCAACAGTCGAGTAGGGGTGATTATTAGTCGAAGCCGAGATATGGGGTTTATTCGTGGGGAAGGAGAACGGAAAGTGGTGATGCGTTTTTTTGAAAAGTTGCCGGATGTGAAAGTGGGAGATGCCGTCATGACTTCTCCCGCGAGTCGTTTATTTCCACCCGGCATTCCTGTGGGAACAATTACTGCTCTCAATTTAGATCAAGCCCCAGCACCAGAAGCAACCATCACCTTAAACGTTCCCATGGAAGAGTTGGAATGGGTGTTTGTCCAGTCCAAAACCACTCATCAACAAGAGAAGCGTTAGATTAATTATTATTTCCCTGAATCATTTGTTGGACTTCCTTTCTCAGTTGTGGATCTTGACGAACTGCACTTAAAATTTGCTGAAAGCGAGTGACTTCTAGACCTTGCGCTTCTACAGCTTCTTTCATTTGAGATTGCGTATCGCGCTGGATCTGAGCCAGTTGTTGCGTTGCACTCTTAAACTTTTCCATCTCTGCTTCTGAGGCATCACTTTCAATTTCGGGATTGCGTTGGGCTTGTAAGATTTCTCGGAATCTCTGTTTGCTTAATCCTTCTCCATCAATGGCTGCACTAATTTCATCTCTTGATTCTATTTGAATTGATCGCATTTCTGACATGGCAGCAGCAAACTTTTCCAGTTCTTGCTGATTCACTTCCAGATCGGAAGATTGCTTGACTTCAACAGGGGCTGCTTGCGCGGGAGAAGCAGCTAAAGCGGGAGTGGATAAACTTAAGAACAGAGCAAGACTAGCGCTACTAAGGCATAAGGATTTTAGCATTGAGGTTTCTCCTGATTGAGTGTTTAAATGGCGGATTGAAACCCTTCTAACGGAATTTCAGTTCCAATTTTGTCCCTATCCTAACAGCAACACTTTTTAACGCAGACGTTGGTAACGCATTCCAGGGGCTTGGCTGATTAAACCCAATAATTCCAGTTGTAAAAGTCCAGCCGAGACTTGGTTTGCTTCTTTTTGCACCGTTTGCACGATGACATCAAAGGCTGTGGGTTCGGGCGCGATCGCGCTTAATAATTCTTTTAAATCTGGGGCAATATCGGGTAGAGGTGCTGGCGTTTCTTCAAATAAATCCAGTTGAGGCATTGTTCCCAGCATTTCTAATAAATGCCCTTCACCCAAAATAACATTTGCCCCATGATTCAATAAGCCTAAACACCCGATCGCGTTTTGATTTTCTAACGACCCTGGTAAGACATAAACATCGCGCCCAAACTCATTGGCATATTTCGCGGTAATCAAAGCACCTGATTTTTCTGGGGCTTCTGTGACAATCACAGCACGAGATAAACCAGCAACAATGCGATTGCGGGCGGGAAAGTTTCCGCGATCAGGCTTGGTCCCAATGGGATATTCTGTTAGTATGATTCCTTGTTGTTCAATTTTTTGATACAGTTGACGGTTTTCTTGGGGATAGGTGATATCTAAGCCTGTTCCTAACACCGCGAGAGTACGTCCCTTTGCATCTAAACAACTCTGATGCGCGATCGCGTCAATGCCCGCAGCTAATCCTGAAACAATTGTATAACCGTGTTTAACTAAAGCGGTTGTCAGTTTTTTCGTCCATTTGCGCCCGTAATCGCTCGGCGATCGCGTGCCGACAATACTGATTAACGGTTGTGTTCCCTGCATTTCCGCAGCGTTAATTTTCCCCCGATAATAAAGGATCGCTGGTGGCGTGGGGGTTTCTAGCAGTAAACGGGGATAGTCACTATCGGCTGGAGTTAAGAAAGGGGGATGATTTGCCTCATGTTCAGCAAGGATTTTTTCTGGGGTAATGCGCGATCGCTGCTCAAGAATTTGCTGCAGGTTTTTCTTACCAATCCCCGCAACCGTTTGCAGTTCACTCGGACTCGCCTTCCAAGCGGTTTCTAAATTGGAAAACTGCTGTCGCAAGCGTTGGAGTGTCACCGCACCCACCCCTGAAATCTGCGACCAAGCCAACCAATACGCCCGTTCTGATGTCATTTTGATCCCAACTACTGACCACAGCAGCGATCGTAACCCAGACTATCCAGAATTAGGTCACTGACTGCATTAGCAATGGCAAACTCCCCATAAAAACTCTTACTAAAATCAAAGGCTTGCATTTCAGTAATAATTGCTACCACCAAAGACCCTAAGTCATTTTCTCCTTCTAGGCGTTGGCGGACAAAAATCTGCGCTGCTTGTTGGGCAATATCATCATTAACCCGTTCGGGGATAAATTCTTCATCCAACCATTTTTTGAGGGCAACTTGGAGCCATTCGCGCTCCTGTTCTGGGTTTTCCATAGCAGGGAGGGTAATGGGTTTAACGGGATCACTCATAGTTACTGGCTCTAGAAAAATAGTTTAATGATATTTTAAAGGTTTGATCTGAAAATTGTCTGTTACTCGCGAGAGAATAAGGTGAAACCAAGGGCAACTGGAATCATCATACAACAAGCATAGAGTCCCGATTGATAAGAGCCAAAGGTTTCTTTAAATAACGCTAATAAGGAAGGTCCGATCGCGCTGCCAATCACTAAACTGGTCATCTGCATCCCGCCGATCGCACCTAAATAAGCCCGTCCAAACAAACGCGGTAAAGCAATTGTGGTTAACGTCGCAAAGAAACCACCACTCGCCCCTAACCCCAGAATGCCAATAATTCGCCAAGGGAGAAGGTTTAAGTGAGCCATTCCCACAAAGCCTAACAATTGCAGCAGCAATAACGTCACAACCAGCCACTTTAAACGGACGCGATCTGAAATCACCCCAACTAAAAAACCTGTAATCGTCGCTAAAATGCCAATGGGTAGGAATAAACTCACCGCTTGCTGTTCTGTGAGTCCGCCTTGTGTGCCTAAATCCACTAAGTTAAACGTAATTCCAGTGACGGTTAAAGAATGAATAGAAAGAGCAAGGGTAACACTCCAAAATTCAAGGGTTTTAATCGCCTGTGACGCATTGAGTTCCCCCACTTTTGCCACATTGGGCGTTGATGCTTGCTGATTAGAACTTTCTTTGCTTTCAGGAGGTGTTCCATCCATGGTCAGCCCACAGACCTCGGGATGATCCCGATAGAAAAGCCACCCGAGCAAGGTCATCCCCAAGCCAACCGTCACCGCTAAACCCAACCAACCCCCACGCCAACCTAAACCTCGAATCCAAAAACTGAGGAGTAACGGTGCAGCAGAAAAGCCAAAAGAAATAAACACATTTGCTATCCCAGAGACGAATCCGCGACGACGGTCAAACCATTTGCCTAACATCGTCCGACTGACGAGGGTGAGAATCCCTTGTCCTGTGAAACGGAGGGCAATAAATCCCACTGCCATCACCCCTAAGCCAATGAGAGACCGATCAATTGCTGGTAGGGAATCATTGAGGAGCGCGATCGTATAGTCACAGAGGCTTAAATAAACTAAGGTCAGTCCTAACCCGATTGAGGCTAACATCACCGTCAATCGCGCCCCAAAACGGTCAATGAGCCTTCCGCCGAGGGGAAGTAAGAAGCCACTGCCTAACGTGCCAATGAGATACGCTGAACTCAGTTGAACCCGAGATAGCCCTGTTGCTTCTATAACAGGATCGGTAAAGACACTAACCCCTGCAGTTTGTCCAGGAATGCTGAATAATGTCCCAACAGTGGCAAAAACAGCAATCACCCAGCCATAAAAGAAGGGAAAGCGCTTTGGTGAAATCGGAAAATTGGGATCAAAGGCGGTTTTGAGAAACGGAAAACGAGATAATTTCAATGAGTTATTGGTTCTTGGTTTTTAGTTCGTTGTTGTTTGGTCACTGGTCAAGGTTACTCCCCATATTCTTGGAGAAACGCAAGAAAATCGGTTAAGGCTCTTCCGTTGGATTCACTGGCTTCGAGTTGATACCGTATTTGGAGAATATACCATCGATTTTGGATTCGAGCACGGCGAGCTGCTCGTTCTCTTTCTTCAGCTGCTCGTTCTCTTTCTTCAGCTGCTCGGTTTCTTTCTCGATCTGCTGCGCGATTGAGCTTCGCTCACCGCCGAAGGCGATCGCGCTGTATTTCTCGGTATCTTCTTTCAACTCTTTCATTCTCTGCTCGTGTTTCTTCTTCGCTTCTTCTTCTTTCTTCTGCGCTTCTTCTCGCTTCATCTTCAGCCAAGCGATTTGTTTCTCGGTTTCGACGGTTCCACTCAACGCCGAAATTAACCACTGCCACCATGAGGGCTGCCACGGTGAGTCGGTTACTCCAGAGTCTGGGTTCGGTGATTTGTCCGAGGATTGTGAAATCTTGTTCATCATAAAAACGTAAAAAGGCAACGGCAATGGTCAGGAGAGTTAACAGGGTTCCGGGAAGGAGAGAAAGAAAGTTAATCAATATAGAAACGTATCTTTGTTATTGCTTATTAGTTATTCGTTATTTGGAAAGTCATCAAAGAACAAGGAACAAAGAACAAAGAACAAAAATTAAGAATGTACCTCATGAGAGTAAACACTGCTATGGTCAAGACTCAAACCGTTCAATCACTCCCCCCCCAAGGACAACATCGCCATCATAAAGGACAGCAGCTTGACCAGGTGTTACACCAAATTGAGGGTCTTCAAAAATCAGTTTGACACGCCCAGTTTCTAAAGGAACAATGCTCACTGTCGCAGGACGAGAGCGATAGCGAATTTGCACTTCTGCTTGAATGGGGGCTTCTGGCTCTGGAATGGATAACCAGTTGATATGTCCCACTGTGCATTCTTTTTGAGTTCCACTGTCACGATTCCCCACCACTACTTGATTCATCACTGGATCAAGTTTAATCACATAGAGGGGTTCTGGTGCAGAAATGCCTAAACCTTTTCGTTGTCCGATGGTGTAATGATGAATGCCATCATGATGCCCTAAAACTTTTCCCGCTTCGTTGACAATTTCTCCTTGTTTTTGGTTGATATGTTGGTCTAAAAACTGACGCATAGAACCATGGGCTTCTACTAAACATAAATCTTGGCTTTCGGGTTTCGCAGCCGTTTTTAAGTTGTATTCTTGGGCAATTTGGCGAGTTTCCGATTTTTCTTTTTCACCAAGGGGGAAAATGGTGTGCGCTAATAAATCTTGGGGTAAATCGTAGAGGAAATAAGATTGATCTTTTGCGCGATCGCGCGCCCGCAGTAATTGATAATGCCCCGATTCAGAATTATATTCAATCCGTGCATAATGTCCAGTAGCAACACAATCAATGCCTAAATTTTCTCGCGCATAAGTCAACATCGGCGAGAATTTCACTGTTTTATTGCACTGGGAGCAGGGTAAGGGGGTAATTCCAGATTCATAGCCTGACACCAGATAATTGAGAACATTATTTTCAAACTGTTCCCGACTATCGACAATATGATGAGGAATGCCTAACTGTTCACAAATAAACGCAGCATCCACCATCCCTTCTGAACAGCATTGACCTTTTCCTTTCATAAGCCACAGCGTTAATCCTTCCACCGCATATCCTTGGTGGTGCAAGATTGCAGCAGCAGTTGAACTATCAACGCCTCCTGATAAACCAACAACAACTTTTTTTGTCATCATTCAATCACGGGTTTGAAATCCTGTTGTTTACGACGTTAAGGACAGGGGTGGAAATCCCTGTGGTGTAAGGATTACACAATTTTAACCGACCAGTTCAGGTCGCACTTCTAGCCACTTCCTTACCCCCTAGGCTAGCACTGTTACTTGCCAATTGTTATCATTCCGAAAGATGCTCTCCTCACCCCCCCCCTGTCCATTTTGCAAATGCCGATTCTGAACTCGCTATGCTAAAAGCACTCAACTGTTTTGGACGTTCTTTGCTGGTTTTCAATTCTCTCTTACTGCTCAGTACTAGCAGTACAACAGCACAAACTTTACCGCCCCCACCGACCGCACAAGACGTTTATCAATTCAACGCCCCTAATCATCCTAACAGTCAGACCCTATTTCGGGTACAAATTTATGGAAACAGTGAACAATTATTATCCTTAGTGCGTCGCGTAGAGCCCGACGCATTTGTTCCCGAAGGAAAAAACATTATTCAAGCGGGACTCTTTTCCGATGCCATCAATGCCCGAGAATTAGTCCAATCTTTATCAGAACAAGGTATTACTGCTGATATTATTGAAGTGGCAAAACCTCGAAATGTCTCTTCTCAAGCTAACCCCTCCTCGCGAGAATACATTTCTCTTTCTACTCCCACAGAAACTGAAACTTCTGTTAGAGATCATCAAAATTCTGTCCCTGAAAAACCCGAGTTTATTCCCCTCGCCGTAGAAACGACACCTCCAACTCCCGAAGCAGAGAGGAAAACAAGCACCCGAAGCTATTATGTCGTTATTCCCACTCGTGAGAAAAACTTATCGGAAACCGCCCAAGCCGTAGCAGCAGCAGGGGTCAATCAAGACCTGATTTGGGAACGGAATGCACCGCGAGGGACTCATGTTGCAGTGGGACCGTTTTCTCATCGGGCGCAAGCGAGTCGCTGGAGTAGTCAACTGGAAACTGAAGGTTTAAATGCAAGAGTGTATTTTGGTCCATGAGTGAAAAACAATTTGCCCCCGCGACACAGCGCAATCGCGATCCCATCCTAGAGCTTTTACAGCAAGTGTTACCCCCACAAGGGACAGTCTTAGAAATTGCCAGTGGAACGGGAGAACACGCCGTTTATTTTGCCCCTCAGTTGCGTCCGCGTCAGTGGCTCCCCTCAGAACCGAATCCGATCTTGCAAGAGAGTATTCGGGCTTGGCAAGAAGAATTTCCCTGTGATGTTCTTTCACCTCCGATCACGATTGATGTGATGGAAAAAGATTGGGTCCAAGACTTGTCTGGGCAACAGTTTTGCGCTTTGGTTGCCATTAATTTAATTCATATTGCCCCTTGGCAAGCCTGTGTAGGCTTAATGGCAGGAGGAGAACAGTTGCTGCCCAGTGGGGGAATTTTATATCTATATGGTCCATTTAAGCAGGGTGGTGAACACACTGCCGACAGTAATGCTGCTTTTGATCAAAGTTTGCAACAACAAAATCCCCAGTGGGGAGTTCGGAATTTAGAAACTGTGGTTTCTCTGGCTCAGAAACATAAACTAGAATTACAAGAAGTTGTTGCGATGCCGACAAATAATTTGTCCCTTGTCTTTCGACACTTGTAATTGTTCGGATTTCTTGTTAAGTTAGCTTTTGCTTGTTGGTTCTAGTTCCTATGCTTTCTCTTCTTGCCTTTCAATTTCAATCTCCAGGGCCGATTCTTGTTGAGTTAGGGCCGATTACGATTCGCTGGTATGGTTTACTGATTGCCAGTGCGGTTATTATTGGCGTTTTTTTATCTCAATATTTAGCGCAAAAACGGAATATTAATCCTGACTTGTTAGGAGATCTATCAATTTGGCTGGTGTTAGCAGCAATTCCTGGGGCAAGACTTTATTATGTTGCTTTTGAATGGGAAAAATATGCTCAACGTCCAGAGGCGATTATTGCCATTTGGCAAGGGGGAATTGCAATTCATGGGGCAATTATTGGCGGCGCGATCGCTGCTTTAATTTTTGCCAGAATTAATCGGATTTCTTTTTGGCAATTAGCCGATTTAGTCAGTCCGTCTTTAATTTTAGGGCAAGCCATTGGACGCTGGGGGAATTTCTTTAATTCGGAAGCGTTTGGGACACCCACTGCTCTGCCTTGGAAACTATATATTCCTCCTGCTAATCGTCCCCCTCAATATGCAGAGGAAGCCTTTTTTCATCCCACTTTTCTCTATGAATCAATGTGGAATTTAGGGGTGTTTGCTTTGTTGATTTATCTCTTTTTCTGGGGATTGAAACACCCCAATCGCTATCGCGTCGGAACCCTTGCATTTGTTTATATGGCAGCGTATAGCTGCGGTCGAATTTGGATTGAAGGCTTACGAACCGATAGTTTAATGTTAGGCTCAATTCAAGTTGCCCAACTGATTAGTTTGTTTGGAATTATCGTTGGGATTTTTGGCTTAATCTGGCTCTATCAAATGAGACATTCTCTGCCAGATGTTGTCTCTAAACAAAAAACAATCAATAACGAATAAATCAAGATCAATTATGCTCAAACCTGCGGTTTATATTGTTGGGGCTGGTCCAGGTGACCCTGAGTTACTGACGATTAAAGCAAAGAAAATTTTAGATCAAGCGGATGTTATTTTATATGCCAATTCTTTAGTGCCCAAGCAAGTATTAAAGGATGTTCGCGCTGATGCAAAATTAATCCCGACGGGAAGTAAAACCTTAGAAGATATTGTTCCGTTGATGATTGAAAAAGTTCGGAACAATCAATCAGTGGTGCGTCTTCATTCGGGAGATTTAACGCTTTATAGTGCCATCCATGAACAAATGCAAGCGTTAGCAGAAGCAAATGTTCCTGTGGAATTAATCCCTGGAATTAGTGCCTTTCAGGATGCAGCAGCGAAGTTGGGAGTCGAATTAACGGTTCCAGGGCTGGTGCAGACCATTATTTTAGCGCGAATTAGCGGACGGGCCTCCTCGGTACCAGAAGCGGAAGAATTAGCCTCTCTGGCTGCTCATAAGGCGAGTTTAGCTCTCTATTTAGCAGCCCGTCATGTGGAAAATGCACAAGCCAAGTTATTAGAATATTATCCCGAAGATACGCCTGTTGCCATTTGCTATCGTCTGGGTTGGGAAGATGAGAAAATTCGGGTTGTTCCCCTGAAGGAAATGGCAGAAATCTCTCGCAAGGAAGATTTAATTCGGACAACTATGTATCTAATCAGTCCGGCTTTAGCTGGAAAACAAGTGGCAGCGCGATCTCAACTCTATCATCCAGAACACTCCCATCTGTTCCGACAAAGCAAACAATCGAGGAGCGACCTTCATTCAGTATAAGATTGAGGTCATTCCAGAGGGATCAAAATTGGAAAAATCTTGACTTTCAAACTCCCTTGGGGCGAAAGGGATAGCTTGAGCAGAGAAGGCTGCTGTTGCTAAAAGGATTTTTGTGACTAGGAAGCCTCTAGCTTGATGGGGATAAAAAATACATAAAAAGACTATTTCGTATAATTTTTGTCATAAATCTTAGCATTCATAGACCTAGAATTGAAGCATAATCGCCATCAGGAGGATGAATAATGAGTTTAGTCAGTGGTGTTGAGATTTATGCTCTAGACTCCATCCAAGGGGGAATGTCTCAATTTTATACTCCGCAAGCCAGCAATGAAACCATGCTGGTGGAGATTCCTGCCAATAGCGTTGATGATTTATTTGTGCATCATTTCCAAACGGATCAGTTATTAGTGGTACGGGGTGCGTTTATTCTGGTGGTCTTACAAAACCGTCAATATCAATATATTCATTTGCGCGATCGCTGCCCGCAAGTGGTCAAGATTCCCCCCGGAATTCCCCATACTGCTATTAATCCCTACTCGGAAAAGTGTGTTTTAGTGAACGCCGTCTTGAGGCACGGTCAACCGCACCCGAAAGACTATCAGCCCTTACCCCCCCCATTTCCCTATAACCTTGATTGGGTGCAAAAAGAAGTTTGCAGAGCCTAGTTGAAATTAGACACTTGATCAAAATGCCTTAAAATTAAAGCACCAAGGACAAGTGGTGTCTTAATTTAACAGGTGACTATGCCCTTACTGATTTTGGTTGCGGAGGATGATCCCGGAATTCAACTTGCCGTACAAGACTATTTAGAACTTTTAGGTTACAGTGTGATCACTGCTAAAAATGGTGATGAAGCACTCGAGCAACTCGAAAAATATCATCCTCATTTGATTGTCGCGGATATCAAAATGCCAAAAAAGGATGGGTTTGAATTGATTCAAACGGTGAGAGAGCGTCCCGAGTTCCGCCTTTTACCCGTCATTTTTCTAACCGAACGAGGGACAACTGCCGATCGCGTGCGAGGTTATCAAGCAGGCTGTGATGTCTATCTGCCTAAGCCCTTTGAAATGGAGGAGTTGGGGGCGGTGATTCAGAATCTGTTAGCGCGATCGCAGATGGCTCAATCCGAACAAGCCTTTCACTCTCCCTCCCATCCAGCGTCATTACCAGAAGAAGACCAAGAGGATTTCCATTTTACCCAACGGGAAACCGATGTTTTAGAACTTTTAACCCAAGGGCTATCTAATACGGAAATGGGACACCAGTTACATTTGAGTCCCCGAACTGTGGAAAAATATGTCAGTAGCCTTTTAAGGAAGACTGAAACCAATAATCGCGCGGAATTGGTCAGTTTTGCTTTGAAACACCACCTAATCCCCTAAATGATTGCAGACCTAATTTATTCTTACTCTCCCCGCCAAGCTGGAACGCTAATTAAACGTTATAAACGCTTTCTCGCTGATATTAAACTGTCATCAGGAGAAGTGATTACCGCCCATTGTCCCAATACTGGCCCCATGATAGGGGTTTCTACCCCGGGTAGCCCTGTGCTTGTCTCTTACAGCGATAATCCTAAGCGCAAACACGCCTATACTTGGGAAGCCATTCAAGTGAATGATACTGTTCCCACTTGGGTCGGGATTAATACTAGCTTACCGAATCGGGTGATTAAATCAGCTTTAGAGAATCATCTTTTACCAGATCTCGCCCATCGTTATGAAACAGTTCGTCCAGAAGTGCGCTATGGGAAAGATCACAAAAGTCGGATTGATTTTTTATTAACGGGAAAAGAAGATCGACCGATTTATTTAGAGGTAAAAAATGTCACTTGGGCAAAAGAAACAAACGCTCTTTTTCCAGATACAGTGACCACTCGCGGTCAAAAACATTTGCGAGAGTTGATGGCTTTATTACCAGAAGCGCATCCCATTATGTTGTACTTTATTAATCGCGGTGACTGTACTCATTTTAGTGTAGGGGAAACGGCTGATCCAAAATATGCGGAACTTTTAGCAGCAGCCATCGAAAAAGGGGTAGAAGTTCTTCCCTATCGCTTTGAAAATGCAACGGAAGGGATTAGGTTTTTAGGGAAAGCAGAATTAGTCAGTAGTCATTAGTCATTAGTCATTGATAAAAAATGGTAAAATCTGGCTACAGAAATTTTGAGACTTAACTGATGTTTATAAAATCAATGCTTAAACGATTGCTTACTTTAACCCTTGTCGTGATGATTAGTGTGGTGGGCTTAGCTGGCTGTAGCGGTGCTGATACGGGTTTAACAGGAAATTATCGTCAAGATACTCTCACTGTATTGGAAACCCTACGGACAACCTTAGAAATTTCAGTAGATGATCCCAATCGGGAAGAAATCCGTGCCAAAGCCCGTGAGCAACTTAATGATTATGCAGCCCGTTATCGTCGCGATGAAGAAGTTGCTGGACTGCGCTCTTTTACCACCATGCAAACGGCTCTTAATGCCTTAGCTAACTATTATACGTCCGCTTATGCCACACGCCCCATTCCGCAAAGAGTGAAGGATCGGGTGTCTCAGGAGTTTGCACAAGTGGAACGGGCGTTACGACGAGAAGAAGCCTAGTGCAGCACTTCTGGGATTGTTGAAGTAGATTCTTAATTTTTGTTATTGGTTATTGGTTCTTGGGGACACGAGTGATAGTCAAACTATGAACCAAGAACCAATTATAGAAGTCGCCGTAAAACCAAACGGATATAAAAAGGATTGCTTTCATGTACAACCAATCGCATTCGTTCATCTCCCCGTATAGTCTATTGCGACTGCTTTTATTGGTAATTTTGACGGCGAGTTTAGTCATAGGTACTCATTCTTTCTTACCCGTTCGTGCTGCACAAAGCAATAATTATTGTCGATTTGACGATCGCGCGATCGCGCAAAAAGATCAACTCCGTAACCAAGCCTTTAAGGGCAATGGGAATGCAGAAACACAATATCAACAGTTAATTCAACGCCACGGCGAACAACTGATCAACTGTCGAGATCAAGCTTGGCCCTCTACACAAGCGATTTGGTTAAGACTTTATCCCTGCGATACTTTACCAGGAAGAGTCGAAGAAATCTTAGACCACATTGTTGATTCTGGATATAACGAGGTCTATTTAGAAGTTTTTTATAGTGGACAGGTGTTATTACCCGCCAGTGAAAATAGGACGGCTTGGGATTCTGTTTTGCGTTCGCCTTCGGTCAGAGATCGGGATTTACTGGCGGAGGCGATTGCCAAAGGGCATGAACGAAACTTAAAAGTTTATGCTTGGCTATTTAGTCTCAATTTCGGCTATACTTATGCCCAACGCAGCGATCGCGCTGAGGTGTTGGCTCGTAATGGTTATGGGGAAACCAATCTTTCTAATGAAAGTGAAGACGAAAAAGCATTTGTCGATCCCTACAACCCACAAGCCAGACGGGACTATCTGCAAATGTTATCAGAAGTCTTAAAGCGTCAACCCGACGGGGTGCTATTTGACTATATTCGTTATCCCCGTAGCACAGGGACTGAATCGGTGGTATCAGGAGTTAAAAACCTTTGGATCTATAGCGATGCAGCTTTGAATACTCTCTTCAATCGCGCCTTGAATGACAAAGGACAGTTTTTGATTCAACAGTTTGTCAAACAAGGCTATATCACCGCCAATGATGTGAGAACCGTCGATGGGATTGAACCCAAAGAAACCCCCCCTTTATGGCAAGGACGGAATGTTGATCCAGCAGAAAGTGAGATGAGTTTAGAGGCGCGTCAAACCTTACTCCAAGAACAATTATGGTATTTAAGTGTGGCTCATGCAGCGCAAGGGGTGATTGATTTTCTGACGTTAGTAACCGATCAAGTGCAAACCCAAGGGATTCCCAGTGGTGCGGTATTTTTCCCGGATGCGAATCGCGTTGTCGGACAACAAGGGTTTGATTCGAGGTTACAACCGTGGACAAGATTTAATCAATTAGAACAATGGCATCCCATGTCCTATGCGGTGTGTGGTCGAGCAAATTGTATTGTGGATTTAGTTCGGCGGACGATCAGTGTTGCGGATTCAGAGTTGGAAGTTGTCCCTGCTTTAGCTGGAATATGGGGAAGGGTTTATAAAGACCGTCCCCCATTAGAAGTGCAAATGGAAGCGATTCGGCGCAGAGTGCCACAAATTAAAGGGGTAAGTCATTTTGCTTACTCTTGGCAGTTTCCCCAGCGCGATCGCGATCGTAAATTCTGTTCTTTAGGTAATAATTAATTTGGTTTTCTCTATGAAACGACCGCTTGCGATCGTGTTTGCAGGATTCGTCACGGGTTGCAATCCCTTGGCTCAACAGAACCAATCTCAAGGTAAAAAGGGAAAGGTAAGGGATGACTTGGTTTTGGAATTTCGATCTGTCAAACACCTGAATGAGTAGCACTATAGATCAAACTCAGCGAATCAATTATGGATGAGTGGATTATTTACAAAGAGTTTTCTTTTGAAGCAGCCCATCAATTATTTCATCATGAGGGAAAATGTCGTCGTTTACATGGACATAGCTGGGTGGGGAGAGTTTATCTCAAAGCACAGCATCTCATCACAGAAGGGTCACAACAAGGAATGTTGATGGACTATGGTGAAATTAAAAAGTATATTCAGCCTTTATTAGACGAATATCTAGATCATTACTATCTCAATGAAAGCACTGGCTTAACGAACCCCACCAGTGAAGAAATTGCAAAATGGATTTTTGAAAAATTAGAAGCAGCGGGTCTTCCTCATCTCTATGCAGTAGAAATTCAAGAAACCTGCACCTCAGGATGTCGATATACAAAATCTCATGATTGAATTCATTAAAAACTCCCCAGGCAGGATTCGAACCTGCGACTAATCGGTTAACAGCCGACCGCTCTACCGCTGAGCTACTGAGGATTGTGTGTTTCGCTTTTTCAGCAACAGTTATACATTATAAACATAGCTTTCTAGACTTGGCAAGGGGTTACTGAAATTTTTTTTCTCACCGCAATGAACCCACAACTTGCTAGACTGTTGTAACGGACTTTTGGACGGCTCTCTCATGGTAAGTTTTCTTTTAGAAGTTGGCACGGAAGAACTCCCCGCAGATTTTGTTGAAAGCGCGATCGCGCAATGGGAAACCAAGATTCCCAAGACGCTACAAGAACAGTTTTTAACCCCCGAAACGATTAACGTTTACGGGACACCCCGCCGTTTAGCAGTGGTCATCACAGGCTTACCCGACAAACAAGCCGATCGCGAGGAAGAAATCAAAGGCCCCCCCGCCAGCGCAGCCTTCAAAGATGGAGAACCCACGAAAGCAGCCCAAGGTTTCGCCAAAAAACAAGGGGTCGCCCTCGAAGACCTAGAAATTCGCCCAACGGAGAAGGGAGACTTCGTTTTTATCAAAAAAGTCATCACAGGTCGCAAAACTGCCGAGATTTTGCAGGAATTGACCCCAGATTGGATTTTTAACCTTGAAGGAAAACGGTTTATGCGCTGGGGTGACGGCGATTTGCGCTTTCCCCGTCCGATTCGCTGGTTAGTCACCCGATTAGATGAACAAGTGCTACCCGTAGCCCTAGAAAATGGATCAGAGACGATTCAAGGGAGTAACTTATCTTGGGGTCATCGGGTGTTATCTCCCCGAGAAATTGCCATTCCCCATCCAGAAAAGTATGTGGAGACTTTAGCCGAGGCCAAAATTACCGTTGACCCCGAAGTCAGAAAACGCGCGATCGCGCAACAAGTCCAAACTGAAGCCCAGGCAAAAGGTGGATACGCAGATTTAAATCAAGACTTACTCAGTGAAGTAACAAACTTAGTCGAGTTTCCCTTTGTCGTCACTGGCAAATTTGATGACGAGTTTCTCGATCTTCCCCCAGAAGTCATCACCACCGAAATGATTAGCCACCAGCGCTACTTCCCCGTCTGGAAAGATGAAACCGCCCGAGAATTGCTGCCTTACTTTATTACCGCAGCCAATGGCGACCCCAATAAAGCCGAGATCATTACTCGCGGAAATGAACGAGTGATTCGCGCCCGTTTAGCCGATGGTCAATTCTTCTACAACGCCGATCTCAGTAAACCCCTTGCGGACTATGTTCCCCAACTCGATACTGTAACCTTCCAAGAAAAACTCGGATCAGTGGGCGACAAAGCCAAACGCATTCAAGAGTATGCCAGTTGGGTATCACAACAGCTACAGGTATCAGAAACCGAACAAACACAAATTCAAAGGGCTGCACAACTGTGCAAAGCTGACCTTGTCACCCAAATGGTCGGTGAATTTCCTGAATTACAGGGAATTATGGGAGAAAAATATGCCCGTGCTAGCCATGAAGACGAAGCTGTTGCAACTGCAATTTCTCAACATTATCTTCCAAAAGGGGCAGATGATGATCTTCCTGATCACAGTGTTGCTCAAGTCGTTGCCATCAGCGATCGCGCGGACACTCTCGTCAGTATTTTTGGCTTAGGAATGATTCCCAGTGGCTCATCGGATCCCTTTGCCCTTCGTCGCGCAGCCAATGGTATCGTGAGTATTATTTGGGGTCATAATCTTCCTTTAAATCTCCAGCAACTCATCAAACAAGGCGTTGATCACTTTATTCAAACCTTTGGGGAAAGTGAACACACTAAAACTTTACTCTCCCAACTCCAAGACTTCTTCTTGCAGCGGATACGTACCCTCTTAGCCGAGAAAAATATTGATTATGACCTGATCAATGCTGTTTTAGGCGAAAACGATGAAGAATACACTCAACGGGCGCTAACTGCTGTTTTAGATGTCCAAGCGAGGGCACAATTCCTGCAAGAGATTCGAGATAATCAAGTCTTAGACACAATTTACGAAACCGTCAACCGTTCCACTCGTTTAGCAGAAAAAGGAAACCTTGACACGCAAACCCTTAATCCTGAAGGAGTGGTTAATCCTGACTTATTTGAACAAAACTCAGAAAAAGCCTTTTATGAAGCATTAATCAAACTACTTCCCAAAACCCAAGCGAGTTTTGAAAACCGCAACTATCAGCAGTTAGTCGATGGTTTAGCCGCAATTACACCCACCGTCAGCACCTTCTTTGATGGGGAAGATAGCGTGCTAGTGATGGCAGAAGATCCAGCCATTCAGCAAAATCGTCTTTCCTTATTGGGATTATTGCGAAATCATGCCCGAGTTTTAGCCGACTTTGGACAAATTGTTAAATCAAATTAAAGTAATTCCTGGACTAGCGAGGGACATTCTCAACCAATGACGAATGACTAACCCATCAAGACCCTAAAACAAAGGCTTGGATATATAAACTGTAAACCAAGCCAATTTTAAACGTATTCATGACTTCAATTAACCCCGATCTTTGTTCATTCTGTTCCAAATTTTGCCGATAGACAAACCAACTCAGCACCTCAGTTAAAATCAGCAAGAGTGCAGCAACAATAATATCTAAACGTCCATTTTGACCAGCACTGGTAACAATGGCAATTCCCATAAAAATTCCGAGGAGTAAACTAATTAATAAAGAAGTAATTTTGCGCCAAGGATTAACAAAAAACTGGCGCACTTGACTGGATAAGTTGCTGAATAATAAATTTAAGCGGGTCTTCTGCATCGTTAAATTTAAAGACTTTTATCTATAATAGTATCGGGTTAGGAATGATACTTTCTCTAACCGTCAATTTAATTTTAATCCGATCAATCACCATGCAACTAATTGAAACCATCCGCATGGCAACTGCGACCCTCACCGCCAATAAACTCCGTAGTAGCCTGACAATGCTAGGAATTATTATTGGCAATGCCTCTGTTATTGCTATGGTAGGTATTGGACAGGGCGCACAAGAACTGGCAAAAAGTGAGTTTCAATCCTTGGGTCCTAATACATTATTTGTGACACCAGGGTCTCGGGAAGAACGCCAAACCACCTTTGATGCACCGAAAACACTGGTTTATGAAGATGCCAAGGCGATCGCGGAACAAGTTCCGACGGTTGAAGCAGTTGCCCCTCAAATTACCAGTAATGAAGTGATTACCTATCGAGATAAAAACAGTAGTGATTCGGTGTTTGGAGTGACACCAGAATTTCTAGGTGTACGCAGTTTTGAGGTGGCAAAAGGTCGTTTCATCCGCGAGACAGATTTGGCAAAAAATAGTCGGGTGGTTGCCTTAGGGGCTGATATTGCCAATCAATTTTTTGGTTTAGAGAATCCAATTGGTAAGCAAATTCGGATTAAAAACTCTAGCTTTAAAGTCATTGGGGTCATGAAACCCAAAGGTGCTTTTTTAGGCAATAACCAAGATGATACGGTTTATATTCCCCTCACAACAATGGCGAATCAAATTGTTGGCAGTCGCTCCGTTTATGGGATTAACTTAACCTTTATTTCCGTTTCAGCAAAAGATGAAAGTAGTATTCGGGCTGCTCAATTTCAAATCCAAAACTTACTACGACTGCGACATAAAATTACTGGCGAGGACGACTTTAGCGTACAAACTCAACAAGATGTTCTGAATATTGTCGGAACCGTCACTGGTGGCTTAACAGCGATGCTGGCAGCGATCGCGGGAATTTCACTTTTAGTAGGGGGGATTGGGGTCATGAATATTATGCTCGTTTCTGTATCTGAACGCACCCAAGAAATTGGACTCCGTAAAGCTCTAGGCGCACGAGAAAAAGATATCCTCACGCAATTTTTAATTGAAGCCACAATTCTTGCTGTCTTAGGAGGTTTTTTTGGGACAATCGTTGGTGGAGGAATTGTCATCCTAGCGGGAATGACCTCACCCTTACCTGCTCAAATTTCTGTTGCTGCGGTAATTGTTGCTGTGAGTGTTTCTGCTGGTATTGGCTTATCCTTTGGGGTAATTCCCGCTCGTCAAGCGGCTAAGCTAGATCCCATTGTTGCTCTCAGAAGTGCTTAAAAGTCATAAATCATTAACAATTCGATGTCGAAATAGTTATTCCCTCTTGAACCTGACTTTCCCAAGGCTGACCATCCATTGCCATTTTTTCTACTGAACTGGCTAAACGAAGGGCTTTCAGGGCTTGTTCGCCACCAACAGAGGGCTGGTTTCCTCCTCGCACACAACTCACAAAATGCTCTAATTCGGCGTGGAGGGGTTCAATCTTGCTAGTATAAACTTTTTCAATCAGTCCATCTTGACGATATAACACTTGTCCGTAATTGGTCGTATAATCGGCAGTGGTTTGGCGATGAATGAGAATTTCATTATTTAAGAAATCTGCTTCAATTAAGGCATTTTTACAATGGGCAGAAATATTCCTGATTTTACGGTGAGTAATTTTGCTTGCAGTTAACGTCGCGATCGCGCCATTGGCAAACCCGAGAGTAGCAGTAACATAATCTAAATAACCCGAGTCTTCTGCTTTGGTTCCACTGGCGGTTAAATTAACCACTGGACTTGCTGTTAACTCTAACAATAAATCAATGTCGTGAATCATCAAATCGAGAACAACTGAGACATCGTTGCCTCGCTGGGAATAAGGACTCATGCGATGGGCTTCTACTGCCAATAACGCCTCAGTTTTCAAAACATTACTCAATTCTTGAAACGCAGGATTGAAGCGTTCAATATGTCCCACTTGTAAAATGCAGTTATTTTCTGCTGCTGCATTCACGAGCGATTCCGCTTCTTCAATACTCGCCGCGATCGGTTTTTCAATTAAAACATGAACTCCAGCCTTTAAGCACTGCAACCCCACTTGATAATGTAATCGTGTGGGAACCGCAATGCAAACCGCATCGACGCAAGCAAGCAAATCTTGATAATCTTCAAAAAAGCGTACCCGATACTTACTGGCGATATCCAAGCCACGGGTAACATTAATATCTGCAACCCCATACAACTCGACATCCTTCAGCAAACCCAAAACACGGGTATGATGCTGTCCCATATTCCCAACACCAATCACTCCCACTCGCAAGGCTTGATGATTTCCATTGCGAGACAAGTGGTTTGCCTCTAGTTCTCCTTGCGAAAACCCATTTTGATGACTCACGAGAAAAAATCCTCCACCACACAAATAACAAAAAACCTTCGTTTCTCTAGCAGAATAAACGGTTTACCCCAAATTAAGCAAAAATTCCGCCAAAAATGTAAAAAAATCTGCCAGAGGCATTATCCGTAAAGAAGATTAACGAATGTAAATAACCTGTGTCAGTTTTTTTGCCGTCCATTAATTGCGTATTCAACAGCGATCATAGATAATTGAAGGGACAAAACGGTGACCAGTGACCAGTTACCAGTGACCAAATAACAAATAACAAAAATGCTCAGAGCAGGAATTGTCGGACTCCCCAACGTCGGTAAATCAACCCTTTTTAACGCCCTTGTTGCCAATGCTAAGGCAGAAGCAGCTAATTTCCCTTTTTGTACGATTGAACCGAATGTGGGCGTAGTTGCAGTTCCTGATGAACGTTTAGAAGTCCTTGCTAAAATCTCTAATTCTCAGCGTATTGTTCCCACTCGTATCGAATTTGTGGACATTGCGGGGTTAGTGCAAGGAGCAAGTCAAGGAGAAGGGCTTGGTAACCAATTTCTGGCTAATATTCGGGAAGTGGATGCGATTGTTCATGTAGTCCGTTGTTTTGAAAATGACGATATTGTCCATGTTTCGGGTTCAGTTGATCCCGTTCGTGATATTGAAGTGATTAATTTAGAATTAGCGTTAGCGGACTTAGCCCAAATTGAAAAACGCATCGCTCGCACCCGTAAAGAAGCGAAGAAAAACAAAGACGCACAAGTAGAATTAGAACTATTAGAAAAACTGGCAGCAGCGATTAATGAAGGGAAAACGGCTCGTCAAGTAGAACTTACTGAAGATGAAGAAGACCTCATCAAACCCTTGGGTTTATTGACCAAAAAACCAATTATTTATGCCACAAATGTTTCAGAAGATGATCTCGCCACTGGTAATCAAGCCGTTGAACAAGTGCGAGAATTAGCAGCGAAAGAAAACTCGTCTGTGGTCGTCATTTCGGCACAAGTGGAGTCAGAATTAATTGAACTTTCTGATGAAGAAAAAGCAGACTTTTTAGAATCTTTAGGAGTAGAAGAAGGGGGGTTACAATCTCTAATTCGAGCCACCTATGATTTATTAGGACTTCGCACCTATCTCACCACAGGAGAAACCGAAACTCGGGCTTGGACGATTCGTGCTGGTATGAAAGCCCCCCAAGCTGCGGGTGTCATTCACTCAGATTTTGAACGCGGTTTTATTCGTGCTGAAACTATTAGTTATGAGAAATTAGCGGAAATCCAATCTTATGCAGCAGCGAGAGAAAAAGGTTTAATCCGTTCGGAAGGAAAAGATTATGTGGTGCAAGAAGGGGATGTGATTGAGTTTCGCTTTAATGTTTAAAAAATCATCACTCAAATGAAAATATAATCTTGCAAAAGTGCTGTTTCCTATGAAAATTTCGACTCCCATTCTCGAAAACGGTGATCGACTTTCCCGTCAGGAATTTGAGGAACGTTATCAGAAAATGCCTCACCTCAAAAAGGCAGAATTAATTGAAGGAAAAGTCTATATGGCATCCCCGCTTAGATTTGAACCTCATGCTGAACCGCACGCCAATTTAATCGGATGGCTTTGGAACTATAAAATTGCAACACCTGGGGTTCGTTTAGGGGATAATGCAACGATTAAGCTCGATTTAGATAATGAGCCTCAACCTGATGCCGTTTTACTTCTTGATTCTAACCGTGGCGGTCAAACTTCCATTGATGAAGCGGGTTACATTGTTGGTGCGCCAGAGATGGTTATTGAAATTGCAGCTAGTAGTGCTTCTATTGATCTCTATGAGAAAAAACAAGTTTATTGTCGTAATGGGGTTAAAGAATACCTAGTGTGGCGAGTAATGGAACAACAGTTGGATTGGTTTTACTTGCAACAAGGAAATTATCTATCTCTGACTCCCAATGAAAAGGGAATCATTGACAGCCAAGTTTTTCCAGGGCTACGGTTAAATCAAGTTGCCTTAATTGCTGGGGAAATGCAATCAGTCATGATGACGCTACAAGAGGGATTAACCAGCAGAGAACATCAAGACTTTTTGCAATGATCTGAAAACAAAGATGATCTAGTACAAAGAAGCAACTAATTCATTTGAAAATCCCCCAACCCCCGCGATTTCGGGGGCTTTGGTGGATCTGTTCGGGGAGCAGAGTTTTTGGTTTTCATATAATAATGGTGATTCGGTCTTGATTCCGAATTCGGTTTTCTCTTTTGTGAATCACCAATGACACCATGACTTCCGAGAAGTTTCGTCAACAATTAAAAAAAGAAGCAGAAACATGGGAAGCAGAGGGGTTAATTGACTCCTCTGTTTTTCAACAATTAGCGCAACGTTATCAATTCCAGACTTTAGAAACAGATAGTCAAAGTCGTTTTGTTGTCATTTTATTTGCTGTCGGTGGAATTTTACTCGGCTTAGGTGTGATCACATTAGTGGCAGCAAACTGGCAAGGGTGGTCAAAAGGGCTGCGGGTAGCGTTACTCTTAACGCTGTTTATTGGGGTGAATAGTGCGGGCTATTGGGGATGGCAGTCATCGCAACCAAAATGGCAACGATTGGGAAAGGGACTCCTTTTATTAGGGGCGTTGATTCTGGGGGCAAATTTAGGCTTAATGTCGCAAATGTTCCATCAAAGTGGGGCAATTTATGAACTGTATCTAGTTTGGGGAATTGGCGTTTTGGCGATGGCTTATGGCTTGCAGTTCACTTGGCTTGCTATTTTCGCGATCGCGCTGATTGGACTGGGCTACTGGTGGGGCTTACCCAGCATTTTTGATCCTGCTGCAAGTGGCAATGCGTCCCTATTAATGCGATATATGCCTCTAGTGGCGATCGCGCTTTACATCCCCCTCGCAGAATTTTGTCGGTCACGATGGGTTTTGATTTGGGGAGTGGTCGCAGTTGTTTCGGCGTTAGAAGTGAGCGTAATCCAAGAGTTATCTTTGATTGATTCTTCATTACTGGTGGGAGGAATGCTTACAGGCGCGATCGCGCTTCCTCCTTTATTATTATGGGCATATTATCCCCTCCGATCAGACATCCGCTTACAATTTCACAATGTTACTTCTCGTCTCTCTGTTTTATTTCTTGGGGGAGTCTGTTACTTCTTTTCCTTTCACTATATCTGGGAGGACGCAACAGTTAACCGCACTAATGAAGTCGCAATGCAACATCCCGCAGCGTTAGTACAACTGCTGATTTTTGCCAGTCTTACGGTTTATTATTGGTGGCGTTTGGGGAATCAAAGCCATCGACCATGGCGTTTAAGAGTTGACAGTACCCTATTTGCGGGGACAACCCTTTTCACGGGATTCGTGGCGGGTGGCGCAGTGGCTGGCTTGCCTTTTCTTAATCTGATCTGGTTACCCACTGTTATTTATAATCTGATTCTCTTTTTCCTCGCGATCGCGCTGATTAAACAAGGACTCAATCAAGGGATTCGACTGAACTTTTGGGCGGGTTTATTATTTCTCAGCCTCCAAATCTTCTCCCGAATGTTGGAGTATCAAACCGATTTACTCTTAAAGTCGATTATCTTTTTCCTCTGTGGTCTTGCCATTGTCATCGCTGGCTTATGGTTTGAAGGTTATTTGCGACAGGAATGATCATCGAAATTGGTTCTTTATTCACTGATCACTGACGACGGGAAGAACGTTGCATTTTAGTCAGAGGAGGTAAGGGACGGGGACGGGAAGTCTCAGACGGTTTGAGATAGCGAGTTGTCGTTTTACGCTGAGAAATCGGGCGATATTGATAATTTTGCCACCATCGTAGCGCGATCGCGCTTGTGCCTACTAATAAACCAAGGGTCAGTAGAGTCCAACGTTCTTCTACTCCCCCAATAACAGCATTCACCAATCCCATGGTCAAAATAAAAGCGGAAATCGGTTCTTTGCGATAAGCACGATTAATAAAGTGTGGTAACAAACGATTCATGCTTGTCCTCAAGCGTTAGATTTTATGTGTAAAGCTAATTCTACGATAACGAACAATCAAACTAATCCTAACCAAGCGAGTAAGCCTTTTCCGCTAAAAAATTCAATGAGTAACAATGCGATAAAGCCAATCATTGCAGCGCGACCGTTGAGGCGTTCTGCATATTTATTAAAACCAAACTTCGGTTCTTGGGTATTAGGGGTAACACTGGGTTGAGTCATCGTTTTTTCTTTGTTTATTATACTGAAGTTTAATTATCAACGGGAAACTTACCAGGGCGAACCGTTAGGGTTTTCTCTTCACCATCACGGTTGACCTTTACGGCTAAATCTTCACCGATCGCGCTCAGTTCTACCGCTTGCTGGACATCTGTACCTGTTTGGACAGCATTGCCACCAACGTTCAAAATGATATCACCTTCCTGAAACCCAGCGCGATCGGCAGGAGAATTATTCACCACTTCCACTACTAGCACGCCCTGTTTGGCTTCAACCGACAAGTCAAAGCGACTGGAATTATTAATTTCCTTACGAAGATCTGGGGTCAGGGTAATCATACGAATCCCGAGATAGGGATGGGCTGCTTCTCCTTCCGTTACCAGTTGATTGGCAATGCGAGAAGCCAGTTCAATGGGAATGGCAAAACCTAACCCTTCTGCATTGGCGCGGATGGCTGTATTGACTCCAATGACCTCTCCTTGGGCATTTAAAAGGGGACCGCCAGAATTCCCAGGATTAATCGCAGCATCGGTTTGAATAAAACTCACCCGCTTGTCTGGAATCCCGACTTGGGAACTCGACCGACCGATCGCGCTGATAATCCCAACAGTCACCGTGTTATTCAAGCCTAGCGGATTGCCAATCGCGATCGCCCAATCCCCTGGAATAATGGCTTCTGAACTGCCCAAAGTCACCGTCGGCAAATTATTCGTCGGAAGTTTAATCACCGCCACATCCGTCACTGGATCAGCCCCGACAACCACCCCATCAAATTTGCGTCCATCTTTCAAGGTTACTTTCACCTCATCCGCATCTTCAACCACGTGAGCATTGGTTAATACTAAACCATCGGAACTAAAAATAAACCCTGATCCCGTTCCTTCTCGCACCCGCCGACGATCTGGGGGAGATTCCTCACCAAAAAACCGTCGATAAAAAGGCTCTTGTTCCTTTTGTGATACAATTCGAGCCGAGTCAAGGCGAACCACAGCAGGGCCAACGGTTTGCGCTGCTCTAGCAATAAAACTAGAATTTTCCAGAGGGGGATTAGTCGGTCTTGAGGAAGCGTCTGGAAGCTGGATCGGCTGCACTGGGGAAAGATTAACCTTCGGTCGTGAGTCGTCTTGAAAATATTCACCTGCTGATAATCCAGCAACGCCTCCTAAGGCAAGTAAACCCAAATAAAGTCCTAATTGCTTACTGGCTCGGCTCATGGGATTGCTTTTAACATTTATTTATTCTAGTGTAAGTAATTTTTTGGAAAGTCGCAGATGACCCAAACCTCTCGGCAATGGAAAAAGCTGTTTATTTTTAATTTGCGCTGGCGAGGTGGGATTATGATTGCCCTACCTGTGCTTTGTTTCCTAACCGCAATTTTAATGATTGCTGGTTTACGATCTCAAACTGCTAATGCTCGCACTCAAGAACAAAAAAGCCAAAATATTCTCAATGCTACTAATGGTTTACTGATGGGACTACAACAAGCGGAAGCCGAAGTGCGGGGCTATAGTGTCACCCAAAACCAGAAATTTTTGCAGAATTATCAGCAAGCGAAAATAACGATTGAAAATCAAAGTCAGCAGTTACGACAGTTAGCCCAAGAAAGCTCGATTCAAGAAACCCAAGTGCAAACAATTCAACAACTGGCTCAACAACAGTTGCATCATTTAAAAACAACAATTGAGATTAGTCAAGAAGCAACATTGCTCGGAAAAAGTTCGTCTAAACTGGATCAGCAACTGCTTAAAAATGAGCGTCAGTTTCAGCAATTAGAAAGCGCGATCGCGCAGTTTATTGAACAACAAGAAACGGCTCAAGCACAACGAGAAAGCAAAGTAGAAGACTGGAAAAATTTAACCACACAAGTGCAATGGCTTGCTTTAATGGTTGGTTTAGGGGCAACAGGAGGGGCAATTTATTTGTTTATTAGTTTAGATCATCAGTTGTCTCAATATACGGATCGCATTGAAGAAAGTAATTCTTTTTTAGCCCGCACAACTCGAACTTTAGAAAAAAGAAATCAAGAATTAGACCAATTTGCTTATATTGTTTCTCACGATTTGAAAGCTCCCTTACGCGCGATCGCGAATCTTTCTAGTTGGATTGAAGAAGATTTAGACGGAAAATTAGAGCCAGAAATCCAACATCAGATGGACTTATTAAGAGGAAGAGTTCATCGGATGGAAGCCTTTATTAATGGCATTTTAGAATACTCCCGCGTCGGTCGAATGCGGTCACAAGTAGAAACCGTGAATGTGGAATCATTACTAACAGAAATTATTGATTCTCTTGCCCCACCCGCCGAATTTAAAATTGAAATTTATTCCCCCATGCCGAGTTTAGTCACCGATCCTCTACCGCTACAACAAATCTTTACAAATTTAATGAGTAATGCCATTAAACATCATCATCGTTCAGATGGAAAAGTGGTGATTACAGCCGAAGAATTAGAAAACGCCTATGAATTTAGCATTCGTGACGATGGACCAGGGATTGATCCGAAATTTCATGAGAAAATCTTTGTCATGTTCCAAACTTTACAAGCGCGAGACACGGTAGAAAATACAGGGGTTGGCTTAGCAATTATTAAAAAAATTCTTGACGATCAGGGCGGAACAATTAAAGTGGAATCGGAATCCGAAAACGGAACAACGTTTCGCTTTACATGGCCCAAGCAATACGTAAAGGGTGAATAGCTGCAAACTCTATGTTTGAGTAGAGGGAGGGAAACGGTAGTCCTTGTTACACTAAAGAGCCACGACGTTAATTGTTGCAACAAAAATGTCAAAAAAACAACTCAATATTTTATTAGTAGAAGATGATGAAGTCGATGTTATGACGGTGCAACGTGCGTTTAAGAAAAATAATCTTTTAGAAGATCATCAATTATTTATCGCTAATGATGGCATGCAAGCGTTGCAGTTATTACGAGGGGAGGGAGCGCGAAAAATTCCCCCAAACAACCGTTTAGTCTTACTCGATTTGAATATGCCCAAAATGGGCGGGATTGAATTTCTCCATGAACTGCGTTCAGATCAATCCTTAAAAACAACTTCTGTCATTGTCCTGACCACATCGGATGAGGACAGAGATAAAGTAGAAGCGTATAAGTTCAATGTGGCTGGCTATATTCTCAAACCCGTAACTTTTGATAAATTTGTGGAAACGATCGCGGTGATTGATGAATACTGGCAGTTAAGCCAACTCCCGACAATGTACCCCGATGATGAATAGTTATGGTAAAAGTTTTGCTGGTAGAAGATGATGAAGTGGATCGCATGGCGGTGCAACGCGCTCTGAAAAAGGGCGTGGAAGAGGATTTGACAATTATTTCCGCAGATGATTGTACCAGCGCGATCAATAACTTAAACACTTATGATGATCTCGAATGTGTCTTTCTCGATTATCGTCTCCCCGATGGGGATGGTTTGAGTTTAATTCAACAGATTCGTAGTCAGTATAGTAAACTGCCATTAGTGGTCTTGACGGGACAGGGCGATCATCAAGTTGCGGTTGATTTGATGAAAGCGGGCGCGATCGATTATTTATCCAAGGATGAGATCTCCCCCGAAAACCTCTCGCAAAGCCTACACCGCGCGATTCGGGTTTATCGTGCTGAAAGAGAAGCCGAAGCTGCTAACGCGCGTCTTAGGGAAAGTGAAGAGCGGTATCGGCTCGTTTTAGAAGGATCAAATGAGGGGATCTGGGATTGGAATGTTGAATCACAGGTGGTCTATTGCAATGATCGTCTTCTGGAAATGATTGGCTTAGCCAAAGGAGAACGAGAAATCGACAAAGATCGGTTTTATGATCAGATTCATCCCCAAGATTGTCCAACGGTGAAAAAGACGATTGAAGACTGTGTATTAGGGAAAACCAGTCAACTAGAAGTTGAGTTTCGCGTCCGTCATAGCTCGGGGGAATATCGCTACTGTATCGCTAGAGGGAAAGCTCAACCAACCCATCGCGGAGAAGCCCGCCGTCTGTCTGGGGTTTTGATTGATATTACCGAACGGAAACGCAATGAAGTCCGCAGTCAGTTTCTCGCTGAAGCCAGTCAACTGTTGTCTTCTTCTCTGGATTATCGCACGACTTTGGAAAATTTAGCCTGTTTGGCTGTGCCTCGTTTAGCAGACTGGTGCGCGATCGATGTGGTGGATGGGGAAGGGGTCTATGGGAATCCTCCCAGCTTGAAACGGATTGCGGTGGCGCACGTTGACCCGAATAAAGCAAACCTCGTTTGGCAATTACAATCGTATCTCAATAATCAGGAAAAGGCTCATTATCATTGTGGCGCGATCGTCTTGCGGAGTCACCATTCTGATGCCTGTTTTTATGTCAATGCTGCAAAAAATCATGAGATGGCGGTGGATCAAGAACATCTCCGCATTTTAGAAGAATTAGATTGTCGCTCTTATATTTGTGTTCCCCTTGCGGTTGGAGAAGAAATCCTAGGGACGCTGTTATTTGCAACCAGTGAATCAGGGCGACATTATACCCAAGCAGATTTATCCTTAGCCGAAGATTTGGCGCAACGAGCAGCGTTAGCCATTGAAAACGCTCGTTTGTATCAAGAAGCCCAAGAAGCTACAAATAATTTACGCACGACTTTTCAAATTTTACAGGAGCAAGAACAACAACTGCGTACTTTACAACAGTTAACGAATTTATTAAATCAACGACTGAGTAATTTACCCGAATTATTAAAAGTAATGGCGCAAGCGACTTATAAAACGATCGCGCAAGCAGAAGTCTGTTTAATTGCTTTGTATAATTCTCATCGGGAAGTGATGTTAACTGTTGCTGCGGGAGAACAAACGGAAAAGGTTGATTTAAAGCAAGTTTTTTCTTTAGAAAAAGGCGTTTTGCAATCCGTTTTTACTGACGGGAATCCAGAAATTTATCAGAACCATCAAAACCTTGACAATTTACCTCATTTAATGTACGGAGTTGCCATTGAGTCTGCAAAATCGGGGCGTTTAGGGGTTTTAGCCGTTGGACGTTGGAAAAAAAATGCGAGTGATGCTTTAGAAACAACGTTTAATAAAGAAGATCAGAAATTATTAAAAGCAGTGGGAGAACAAGCCGCGATCGCGATCGATAATGCCAGACTGATTAAAAGTTTAGAAGAAGGAGAAGAACGGCTCGAACAACAGAATAAAATTCTTGCTCAACAAAATCAAGAGTTAGAAAAACAGCAACGACATATTAAATTACAAAATATCAAACTGTTAGAAGCAGCCCGTTTAAAATCCCAATTTATCGCCACCATGTCCCATGAGTTACGCACCCCCATGAATGCAATTATTGGTTTTTCTCAGTTACTGCTGCGACAAGTAAAAGAGAGTTTAAAACCCCAACATACTCAAATGTTAGAGCGAATTTTGAGTAATGGGAAAACACTACTGGCTCTCATTAATGATATTCTTGATTTATCAAAAATGGAAGCAGGACGCTTAGAATTACGTCTGGAACGGTGTAACCTAAAAACAGTTATTTCTGATACGGTAGAAGAACTGCGATCACTTGCCGATGAAAAACAAATTGCTTTGACCTTTCAGTATGAACTAAACAATCCTTGGGTAACCAATGATAGCAATCGGATTCGTCAAGTGATTATTAATTTGCTCTCCAACGCGATTAAATTTACCGAAGAAGGATCAGTGACGGTTATTGCTACAGAATTGCCCGATAATTGGATTAAAATTATGGTTCAAGATACAGGAATTGGAATGACAGAAGAAGAAAAAAACCAGATTTTTGAAGCCTTTCGACAAGTTGATCAAACCCTAACCCGCAAATATCCAGGGACTGGTTTAGGACTCGCCATTACTGATTCCTTAGTGGAATTAATGGGCGGAGAAATTACCGTTCATAGTGTTCTCAACCAAGGCTCTTCTTTTGAAATTCAACTTCCTCGTCATGTCAAAGAAGATGAAAATGTCAAATCTCAATCCTCTTGTCACTCTGGTCATTTATATTAAGTTCTTAAGAACCATCAACAAATAGCATCCACCCACTGACCCTGATTCTGGTTAACAAGTCTCGATCGCGCTCCTGCCAAGACGCTAAATTAGATAGAGATCCTATAATCATAAGTCCAGATTAGACATTTTCATATTAAGTTACCTGTTCTATGTTTGACGCGCTATCGGAAAGTTTAGAATCTGCCTGGAAAAAGCTCCGGGGTCAAGATAAAATCACCAGCAACAATATTAAACCCGCCCTGCAAGAAGTGCGACGCGCCCTCCTGTCTGCCGATGTGAACCTGCAAGTGGTGAAAGGCTTCATTGCAGATGTAGAAAAAGCAGCAGAAGGGGCAGAAGTCCTGTCTGGGGTTCGTCCTGACCAACAGTTTGTCAAGATTGTCAATGATGAATTGGTCAAGGTAATGGGGGAAAGTAATGTTCCCCTCGCCGAAGCAGAAACCGCACCGACTGTGATTTTGATGGCAGGGTTACAAGGAACGGGGAAAACCACCGCCACCGCAAAACTGGCTTTGCATCTACGTAAACAAAACCGCAGCGCCTTAATGGTGGGAACCGACGTTTATCGTCCCGCAGCGATTGACCAGTTAAAAACACTAGGCGAACAAATCGACGTTCCCGTCTTTGAAATGGGAACGGAAGCCAATCCCGTAGATGTGGCGAAACAAGGGATTGAAAAAGCGAAAGCAGAAGGCATTGATACCGTCTTGGTTGACACCGCAGGACGCTTGCAAATTGACCAAGACATGATGCAAGAGTTAATTGCCATTAAAAATGAAATCTCGCCTCATGAAGTCTTGCTGGTGGTTGATGCGATGACTGGACAAGAAGCAGCCAGTCTGACAGATACCTTCCACCAACAAGTGGGCGTGACTGGTGCAATTTTAACCAAGTTAGATGGGGATACTCGGGGCGGTGCAGCTTTATCTGTGCGTCAAGTTTCGGGACAACCAATTAAATTTATTGGGGTTGGGGAAAAAGTGGAAGCGCTACAGCCGTTTTACCCCGAACGGATGGCATCTCGAATTTTAGGCATGGGCGATGTGGTTTCCTTGGTGGAAAAAGCCCAAGAAGAAATCGACATGGCAGATGCAGAAGCCATGCAAGCCAAGATGTTGGAAGCGCGATTTGATTTTAATGACTTCCTGAAACAGATGCGCTTGCTGAAAAATATGGGATCATTCGGCAGTGTGATGAAAATGATTCCAGGGATGAACAAACTCAGTGGATCAGACATTGAGAAAGGGGAAACCCAACTCAAGCGCACAGAAGCCATGATCAACTCCATGACCAAGCAAGAACGGGAAGAACCGGAATTATTAGCCAAATCTCCCAGTCGTCGCCGTCGCGTGGGGAAAGGTTCGGGACATCAAGAGAAAGATGTGGTCAAACTCGTCAATGACTTCACCAAAATGCGTTCTATGATGCAGCAAATGGGACAAGGTCAAATGGGAATGCCCGGTATGGGTGGTGGACTTGGTGGAATGTTTGGCGGTGGCGGTGGTATGGGCGGTCAACCCCAACCCGGTTTCCGTCAAGCCCCCGGTGGTGGTAAGAAGAAGAAGAAGAAGAAGAAAAAGAAAGGCTTTGGTGATCTTTAAGCAGTGATCAGTGATCAGTTACCAGTTACCAATGACAAATGACTAATGACAAATGACTAATGACAAGTTATGCACAAACCTGATGAGATTCGCTTTTTAGTCCTTGGTTTAATTAAAGATCGCGATCGCGCTTTTTTATCCGAAGGCTATGATTCCACAAAAGAAGAATATTTCTATCGCGCTTTAGGGGGTGGCGTTGAATTTGGCGAAACCAGTTACGAAGCCCTCAAGCGAGAGTTTCAAGAAGAATTGGATACTGAAGTCACCAATATCCGATATTTAACTTGTCTCGAAAGTCTCTTTTCTTTTAATGGTCAACCAGGACATGAGGTGATTCAGGTTTATCAATGTGATTTTGCTGACCCTGAATTTTATACCATTGAAGAAATCACTTTTAATGAGGGGAAACGCCAAAAAGTTGCTCGTTGGGTCGATTTAGAAAAATGTCGATCTGGGGAATTAAAAGTCGTTCCTGAACCAATGGTTGAGTATCTTTAAAGCAACAGTGAACAGTCAATTATTCTGTGCTGTTCACTGTTTCGACTTGCCAGAGTTTGCCTTTTTCATGACGAACTGTAACTGAATAATCTTGAGTCTTTAAACCGTCTAACAAGGACTGAAGGGGACGAAAAACATAGATATCTGGATAATTTTCTGGCAGTTTGATCTGAGTTGTTTCATTAAAAAAGATAAATTGTGTTTGTGGTTTCAAGTCATGACTTAAAGACAGCGTTCTGGCAATTCTAGAAATATCCCCAACCACAAGAGATTGTTCTGATTGATTAATAATCTCCGCAACTTCATGATTATAGTAACTGCTATATTTATTCCACCATGTTGCAGCATTGTGCAGAACCAAGCTAGAAATCAGGCTGAGGGTAAAGGTGGCGACAAAAATAATTTTCCAGAGATTTTTACGGTTATTTTTAACTGAAAATTTGAGATAGCTTCCTAAACAATAAGCGAGAGTTAATTCTACTCCAATATGACACGCGATCGCGTAACGACTAATCGTTGACCGTTGTCCTCCTGTTACGAAATCAGGAACGGCTAACCCCAAACCAGTGACTCCAATTAAAGTTAGAATAAACCACCATTGCGCTGGCGTTCCTTGGCGATAAAGAAAATAAAAACTATAACTCATTAAAATGAAAATAGCCAGTAATAAATAAACCCAAACCTGAGTTAAACTTAACGATATATCTTGAAAGTTTTCGATATCAAATAACCGTTCTGTGTAACCCATTTGTAAATCATAAACTGATCCGACGATATGAATTAGCCACCGTTGTAAGAAAAGAGGAAAAGGAAGATTCTGCAACATCCAATCCGCCATCTGATTCTCACGAAAAATCAAAATGAAGAGCCAAGGCATAAAAAGAATCAAACCTAAACCTGCATATAAAATATAAATTAAAATCACTTGATTTAAACGCCATCTCTGCGAAAATAACGCATAAATGCCATGTCCAAAAGAGACTAAACCTGCTAACGGATGGGCATATAATCCTACAGCAACTGTCCCACTATAAGCGAACCAAGTGGAAGGAGTCGGACGACGCATCGCCCATAAAAAAACCGCACTCATCAAAATAATTGTTACTGTCAGTAAACTATATTCTGTTGCTTCTTGGCTGTAGAGAATATGGAAAGGAGAAATAGCAACTAATCCCAGAGAAACTTCAGCAATTAAAGTGGAAGCAAACACTTCTAAACTCAACCAATAAATCGCAGGTAAACTCCCCAAACTGATCACTGCGGAAAGTCCTCTAGTAATCTTAATTTCACTCCCCAATGTCTCCATACTGAAACGAGTGAGAAAATAGTAAAGGGGAGAAGGTTCATTAGTAGTAATCGCTTTTGTCGTTTGCCAAAGTGAGGTTTCTGAATCAAGGTTTTGATAATTTTCTAAAAATCTTACATCTAGAACCTTCCCAACGGGTGTTTCTTCACTTAACTCGGTTTCTGTATATCCAGCAGAGTACAGCGACGTTTTTACTTCCTCCACCCAATACACTTTTTCTTCAAGGTTGGTCAACCGTAAATAAATCCCTAAAATAATTAAAATGACTAAACTGATCCGCCACCAATTCAGTTGCTGAAAAATCATAAAAAATCAATTAAAAAGAAAATATAAATTTTTGCGATTCACGCACAAATAAAATCAATAACAGCTTATCATTGGTAGAGGAAAGAAAAAAAAGAAATGTTATTGCAATGAATGCTACGTCAAATGTTGCTGAGTTACGTCGCAACTATACCCGTGCGGGATTGAACGAAACAGACGCGGATCCCAACCCTTTTACACAGTTTCAAACTTGGTTTGACCAGGCTCTATCTGCTGAGTTACCCGAACCCAACGCAATGACCCTCGCCACCGCAACCCCAGAGGGAAAACCGTCAGCCCGTATTGTTCTCTTAAAAGGCTTTGATGAAATAGGGTTTGTTTTCTATACAAATTATGCCAGCCGAAAAGGACAACAATTAGCTGATAATCCTTGGGCTTCGTTAGTATTCTGGTGGGCGGAATTAGAACGACAAGTGCGTATTGAAGGGAGAGTAGAAAAAGTTTCTCAAGATGAGTCAGAAGCGTATTTTGCCAGTCGTCCTTTTGGATCAAGATTAGGGGCTTGGGCTTCTCCCCAAAGTGAAGTGATTTCTTCGCGAGGAATTTTAGAAGAAAAAGTCACTCATTTAGAAACTCAATATAGTGAGGAAGACAGTGTTCCTAAACCGCCAAATTGGGGCGGATATCGTCTGAAACCTACAGAAATTGAATTTTGGCAAGGTCGTCCTAGTCGCCTCCATGATCGGTTACGATATCGTCAGCAAGCGGATGGCACTTGGTTACGAGAACGGTTAGCCCCCTAGAAGATGCAAACTATACAAAAGGGTGATGAATAACTCGTTATGATGAAACTAGACGTTAAGTTTAGTTGCAATTTATAGCCGTTGTTAGAAAAAACTGCTTATCTTTTGGTCTATCACGGAAGCCGTGACCCGCGCCCCCAGCAAGAAATGGATCGCTTGGCAAAAGAGATTCAAACTCAACTTGCTGAAGAGTTCGTTGTTTCAGCACAGCCAGGAAGGAGAACAGCGGTTTTAACCAAACCTCCCGAGCCTCTGGTTTATACAGCAGCCTTAGAACTTGCCCCACTCCCTCTAGAACGCGCGATCGCGCAACTGAGTCAAGACTTAGCCCCAAAAGGAATCATGGAATTACAAATCCTGCCCCTCTTTCTCCTGCCTGGGGTTCATGTGCGAGAAGATATCCCAGAAGCCGTCAAAATTGCCCAGCAAGCGGTGGGAACTGACATGAGGATTACCCTTAAACCTTACCTCGGACAATCCCCTTTAATGGCGAAAAAATTGCAGGCTGCCTTCTCAGATGTAACCCACTCCGCTAGAATAATAATTTCCCATGGGAGTCGTCGTCCAGGAGGCAATCAACCTCTAGAAACCTTGGCGCAACAAGTGGGAGTTAAACCTGCTTATTGGTCGGTTTCTCCGACGCTGACGGAACAAGTAGCGGGCTTAGTAGAAGCAGGAACATCGGCAATTGAAATTATGCCCTATTTTCTGTTTCCTGGTGGCATTACTGACGCGATCGCGCGGGAAGTGCAAACCCTACAAGCCCAGTTTCCAAGTGTGCATTTGCAGTTTGGACAGCCCTTAAGCCGTCATTTCTCCCTGGCTGATCTCATTATTCAAGATATGATTCTATGACCGATCAAAAAACCCTTGGTAAAGTTTATCTCGTTGGTGCTGGACCCGGTGATCCTGGCTTATTTACCCTGAAAGGGAAAACCCTTCTCGAACACGCCGATATTGTGATTTATGATGCTTTGGTCAGCAGTGCCATTTTAGCGATGATTAACCCCCAAGCGGAAAAGATTAATGCAGGGAAACGACGCGGGCGACATTCTAAGTTACAGTCCGAAACCACTGAACTTATGATTGAAAAAGCGCAGACCAATGCAGTGGTAGTCCGTCTTAAAGGGGGAGATCCCTTTGTCTTTGGGCGCGGTGGCGAAGAAATGGGCGATTTAGTTAATGCAGGTGTTCCTGTGGAAGTGGTTCCTGGAATTACTTCTGGTGTTGCAGCCCCCGCCTATGCAGGGATTCCCTTAACTCATCGTGATATAAGCTCCTCAGTCACATTTGTTACGGGACATGAATCGGTTGGCAAGTATCGTCCCCAAGTCAATTGGAGCGCGATCGCGCACGGGTCAGAAACAATTGTCATTTATATGGGCGTGCAGAATCTTAGCCATATTATTGAACAACTCAAGGGTGCTGGGTTAAGCGGTGCAACTCCCATTGCTTTGATTCGCTGGGGAACTTGCGCCGAACAACAAGACTTGATTGGGTCGCTTGATACCATTATTGAACAGAAAGAAAAAGAAGATTTTTCCGCACCCGCGATCGCTGTCATAGGAAAAGTTGTTGATCTGCATGAGGCTTTGCAACAGTGATGAAACTTGTGGGAATGAAGAATCAAGAAGCCTTGAAAGCATTGAATTTAGTGAGCAAGCATCAAGAGTTTTTACTGAAAAAATGGGAGGAAATACATGAGTAATCAACTAGAAGATGACCAAACCATACTAGCAAAAATTGAAAAAGCAAGACTAGAAACAGAACAAGATCAAAGTCCTCACGCTATTAACGCTTGGTATGATGAAACTTCAAAAAAATTATAATTAGCTTTGATAATGGTGCTGAATTTGCTTTTCCAGCTTCCTTAGCAGAAGGATTACAAAATGCAACTTCTGATGAGTTAGCAGCAGTAGAAGTTACCCCCTTAGGTGAAGGATTACATTGGGAATTATTGGATGTTGATTTAAGTATTCCTCATCTTTTAGATCAAGTGTATGGATCTAAAAAGTGGATGCAACAATTGTCTTTGAAAACTTTCTGAGGAATCCAACCAATCACTCCTCATCAGCAGCATCAATTTGCGGATAATAACTAGCCACTAAAGCCACCATTAACCACCAAAGGGTACTAATTTCAGGACGATACCACACGGTATCGACTAAGCCGTGGGTTAGCATTCCCACAATCGCAGCGATCGCGCCAATAATCCAAAAACCTTCTCGTTCCCCTATCTCTCGTAATATAGTCATTTTCCGCCAACCGTGATACGCAATGCTTCCCAGTAAGCCAAGGAAGGCGATAAACCCAATCGCGCCCATTTCAACCAAATGTTCTAAATAAATCGAATAGGCACTTAATGCGGTATAGTTGGGACGTTGATAGAGGGGATACACGGCGTTAAATGCGGAATGACCTGGACCAATCCCCGACCAAGGGCGATCGCGAATCATTTCAAAAACCGCATACCACACATTCAGGCGAAAGTTATTACTACTGTCTTCACGTCCTGCAAAAATGCTCATCACGCGCAATCGTAACGGCTCGACAAAGGTAATGGCGGTTAAGATTAATCCTGCAAAAAACGCAAACACTAACGGGAGTAACCAGATCCGCCAAAACTGCGGTAACGCATCCCGATACCAATAGTAAAGAAGTAAGAAATAGATTGCTAATAATCCCACCAAAGCAATCCAACCGCCACGGGAATCTGTCGCATAGAGACAGTAAGTATTGACGAGTAAAGCGGTGAAAGCAAGCCCTTTTTGTAGCCAAGTGCGCCACACCCAAAGTGCAGAAATCGAAAGCGCGATCGCGCTAATTAAATAACCCGCCAGTAAGTTAGGATTTCCTAAATAACTATATGCTCGTGTGGATTCCGCTAATTCCGATTCTGGGTCATTCCATGTCGCCAGTTGATCCACGCCAAAAATCTCTTGACGAATCCCATAGACGCTGATGACAAGGGAAACCAGCAGATACAGCGCGATCGTCCAATTGCGAAGGGAAGGCGATCTTAAGACTCGTGCTGACAATGCAAACCATAACAAATAAAGCGTTAATGTGATCCAACCTCGAAACGCCTCTGCTTTCACTGGCGAAAACGCAACCGCGATCGTTGCAACGCCCCAATATAATAAAACCAGCAGATGAATGGGAGTTAAACCAATAAGATTACGTTCCGATAGGGTTAAAATGCCCCAATAGCCCGCCCCAGCAATCAGTAACACTCCCACCAGCGTTGAAGAGACAAAGGGTGTTAAAGCAACGACTAACCCCATTAAAGCCATTCCCAACGGTTCCGCCCATTGCAATAGATAACTTCCTTCACGCCAAGGAGAAAATAGCCCCACAAGCCGATAAATAAAACTTCCACCACGCCAACGAGAGAGCGATAATTCAGAACTGGTTTTTTCAGAAGTCATAAGTTTGTTATTTATTCTTAGTTCTTTGTTAACAGGACATCATGAATTGGATGAGTTGACAATCAAAACAGTCTTGTCTAGCAATCCTAGATGAATCAGAAAGATTATAAACGTTTACCTAAAAAACTCATATTGCCATTTATTTGTATATTTAGAAAATAATTTATATTGTTCCCAATCACTTTTTGGTCACGTTTCAGAAATAGTAATCTAATTTGTGTCATCTTGATCGACGTTTTTGGCAAAGCAAGGTATTAATAGACTTATAGAGTGATTTACTACAACCAAGTCCATGACACAACTCCCTCAGCAATGTTCAGGATTATCTGATCAAGTCAACACGATTTTAGAGTTACTGCGAGAGGAAAGCAGTCTCACGCCAAAACCGAAAACAGTAATTGTCGAGGCGGATTTAAAGAAAGCGATCGCGCCCAAGTTTTATATTGTCTTTGCGGGTGCATTTAGTGCGGGAAAATCCATGTTGATTAATGCGCTATTAGAGCGAGAATTATTATATAGTGCAGAAGGACACGCCACAGGAACGGAATGTTCTATTGAGTACGCCGAAGCAGGAGAAGAAAGAGTTATTTTAACTTTTCTCTCACAAGCCGAGATTTTAGAACAAGTGAATATTCTTTGTTCTCACTTAGAGTTTGATCCCTTAACAGAAGTAGAAATTAATCAGTCAGAAGCGGTAGCAACTTACCAAGAAGATTGCAAATATGTCATTCAAGCTGAAGGCGGAGAAGGACGTTCTGAACTGGCTAAAAAAGCAAGAGCATTATCTTTATTATTAGAAGGCTATCAGAAAAATCCTGATCGGATTGGGGAGAAAGAAAATAAAACTTACTCCATGGGAGAATTAAATTTTTATAACCTCACTGAAGCTGCAACTTATGCGCGTCGCGGAAGTAATAGTGCGGTGTTAAAACGGTTGCAATATTATTGTCATCATCCCCTATTAGCGGATGGAAATGTCATTATTGATACCCCTGGAATTGATGCGCCTGTCGAGCGCGATCGCGCTTTAACTTATGATAAGATTAAAAGCCCTGATACCTCAGCAGTGGTTTGTGTTTTAAAGCCAGCTTCTGCGGGAGAAATGACAACAGAAGAAACGGAACTTTTAGAACTGATTAAAGAAAATCCAGGCGTACGCGATCGTGTTTTTTATGTCTTTAATCGCATTGATGAAACTTGGTATAATGCTCAATTGAGGCAACGGTTAGAAGGGTTAGTTTCAGAACAGTTTTACAGCAGCGATCGCGTTTATCAAACCAGTGCTTTACTAGGGTTTTATGGAAGTCAAATTAAACAAACCAGTGAGCGCGATCGGTTTGGCTTAGACTCCATTTTTTCTGATAGTGTGAGAACCCTAGGCGGTGAAGAAGAAACCCCACAATTTGTCAGTGAATTTAATAATTATTGTGGTAATTCTGGCAAACTGGCAAATAGCATTTTTCGGGTGTCTGTTCACGGTTATGAAACCCCAAATCAAAACTATATCCGAATCTTGAGCGAATGGGGTAATCCTCTGATTAATCAACTCATTGAAGATAGTGGAATTGAAACTTTTCGCAGCGCGATCGCGCGTTATTTAACTGAAGAAAAACGTCCTCAACTCTTTGTTACCCTTGCGGATGATTTAGAAGAACTTTGTATTCCTCTCGTTGAACATTGGAAAGCAGTCTATCGTGACTTAATCAGCCAACCGCAAGAAATTGATGCAATGAAACAACAAGAATTGCAACAACTGAATCAGCAATTAAAATCGGTTGCAAAGGAATTTGAGGAACATCTTTCTCAAGAAGTCAATGATCTGATTGTGAATGGAGATAGTGCATTTGAAGCCGACTTCAATAAATTACAAGCGCGAATGGTAAGTCGCCTCGATGAATTATTACAAACTTTTTCTGTCCGCGATGCGTATAGTCGCGCCACGGCGAGTCATCCGAATAATTCTACTGCGCCTTTGATTGCAGTTTTAGTAGAGGCGTTATATTATCTTGCTAACGAATTAGAAAAAGTGCTAGAAGAAAGTGCAGAAGTTGTCATTGAAAACTACTTTCAACGTTTGCAAGAAAAATTACGCCATCAAGACTATTATCGTCGCCTTTATCGTTTATTAGGAGACGATGGTGGAATTGAAGATCAACTAAAAACTCTTAAAGAAACCTTACTCATCGCGATCAAAAATGCAGCGCATACAGAATGTGATCGCTACGTGCGAGAAAGTCCTCGTTTTTATGATGAGGGAACCTTTTCCATCTATCAATTTCGCCAAACCTTACAACAAACCTCCCAAAGTTATGATGCAGAAAGTATGGTAGAAGCTGAACCTTCAATTCGTCAGTTATTGAAGCTAGACTTTGAACCTAAAGTGGATAAAACGATTCGTAGTAACTTTCGACAAACTATCAATAATACCTTGAAAAAAAATTTGCTACCGATGGCGAAAGAACAAGAAGAAGCGATTCTTCAACAATACGAAAAAGCACGAACCAATTTAGAGCAAACCCTCGCAGAAGAAGCAGAAGGAAAGATTGCTAAAAATCTACAAATGCAGACAGAAATCTTAGCAAAAGTCAAGCGATATAACGAGGCTGTACAAGGGATTAATTCTTGTTTACAGCAGTTAGAGTTATACGAAAGCCAACTGAGTGAAATCAGTTTACCGCACTAAAAATCTAGGGTGGGTATTTGTTGCCCACCTTCTCTCTGTGTTAAATTTTAAGCATTATACTTTGGAGGAAGTAATGACTAATAATAAGAACTTTTTGGATGATAAAGATGTTGTATCTATTTTGTCCTATCCTTTTAATTTTGAAAGAACAATGAAAATCGAAGAAATTAAAAAAATAATGAATGAATGGGCAGCAGAAAAATTTAGACAAGGTTTATTTCCAGAATTTATTAAAAACTGTGAAGTTTTGAAGCAAGATGGGAAAGGCTGGAAGAAAGGACAAGTTAAAATTAAATTTGAGTTTATCCCTGATGAACCTAATCCAGAAGAAGAAAACAAGACAACAGAAAATCAATCCTTAAATGACTTTCGGAATTAATATAAAACTGTAAGTTGGGTTTTCTTTTATGCGACTCAGCTTACTTTATTGTCAATTAAATGCTTAAAGCTAATTGAATTATGGAACAAGAATTTAAAATTAGATTAAACGAAAATGATGCTGTTGAAATCATAGATGAGCGAGAAAATAATCAAGAGCAAGTTTTTCTTCGCCATCCCATGTTCAAAATTAAAGATTTAATCAAGACAATTCAATGTAGATTATTAAATATTAGTCTCAATCAATTTAATGAAAACGATGAAAGGATTAACCATCGTAAAAAATGGATTACAGAAGGGATTAATTGTGAACTACTTCAACTAGGAAGTCAGCAATGGAAAAAGGGTAAACTCCGAGTTAATGTTACAGTTGAATTTATTCCTGATGAAGTTGAATCCCCTTTAGATGATGTACGTCAAGGAAGCAATCATTATGAATCGTAATCGCTTCCAGAAGAAAACATCGCGCATTTCCATCCCACCAGAAGTGAAAAATTATGTCTTCCAACGGGATAACTATCAATGTCGCAGTTGTGGGAAAACAGAAAAACAAACTACATTAGAACTGGATCATATTATTCCTATTGCTAATGGTGGATCAAATGATATCAGCAATTTACAAACCTTATGTCGGGGTTGTAATCAAAAGAAAAAACATCATTTTGATCAACGTTTTCGTCGTCACTTTTCTTAATTTAATGAAAAAGCATCTCACCTTTATTGATTGAGTTCAAGTCCCTCATATAAATCAAATAATTGGAACTCAACAGGAACAGACGACAAAGTAATTTTATCTTCTGGATTGGTGTATTCACAAAACAGCCAACGCTGAATATCGACTTTAGAATAGTATTCAAGATGTTGCTTATACTGATCGATCAGTAAATATTCTTGAAATGTGGAAAGACTACGATAGGCTTCAAATTTCTCATCTTTATCGTAGCTTTTAGTTGATTTGGAGAGAACTTCCGCAATCATTAAAGGATTCGTTACTGTATCATTGCGACCTTCTTGCAGTTTCACCGGATGAGAAACCACCATCACATCGGGATAAGTATAAATATTAAAATTAGGAATCCACAGCCGTTGATCAGCAACAAAAATACTATAAGGTTGACCGCGAAGATTGACTCTTAGTAACGCATTAAGAATGCTTGCAATCTCATTATGATTTGGTGTTCCCCCAGTCATGGGAATAATTTCCCCATCAAGATACTCATGGCGTTGTTCAGATTGGATTTCCAATTCCAAATAGGCTTCTGGGGAATAGATTTTTCCTTCTAATTGCGTAATCATTTCATTCTTTATCCGTTCTCTGGTCAGTGATTACTGGTCACTGTTTAATCTTTCCAAGCAGGATGATTCATCAAGGAAGCAAACTCACGCACTCCTCGCAGCTGATTCGATAGGGGAAGATGTCCTAAGGGCGCGCTAAGATCCCAAATAAATTCATTGGGGTAGCGTGTCCAAAGATTTCCTTTTTTCCAACCAATTTTTGTCCAGAGTTTCGGGAAGTCTTGTCCGAGGGACATCCAAATTTTTCGCTGTACCGAAAAGCCAAATTTTCCCTGAGAGTGGACATACCATAACTGATCCATGGTTTTTAAGTCCGTGGTCGGAAAGTTCTCCACTTCGGTAAAATAAATCCATTTCCGTTGCATGGCTTGTTCACCTGCTAACTCACAGCGTTTGGTCAAGGTTAATCGATCTGCTTCTTGAAAGTCTCGTTGCACTAACGCCAGTTGTATCGGTGAATAGTCAATATTCCGTTCACTTTTAAGCGGAACCACCCCTTCTGGGAACTTCTCTTTTAAAAAGGCTTCCGTTTTCAGTTGTGTGGCAGAATATAGCTCAATATAGGCTTCTCCTACTGCAGGGGTGGGGTTATGTCCTTCTTTCTCTAAAAAGGTCATTAAAACCTCTAAACCAGCTTCTCCAGCATTCGCCAGTTCGGAGATAATCGGAAGTTGCTTTTTGACGGGTTGCGAAAAGAGTTTTTCTTGTAATTCAGCAATTTGATCGGTGGAAGGGGAATTCACGTTATCCATTTCAGCTTTATGAAGACGACTAGCCATCATCCATCTTAATGGTCTGAAACCGATTTCCTCACATAAGCAAGTGCAAACCGTTCAATTCCTGCTAAGTCTTTATGAATCGCAATGGGGTGATAATGACCGTTCTCAGTGAGTAATGCTTTAACCGCATCGCCTTGTCTGGCTTCCATTTCCACTAGCCACAACCCCCCAGAATGAAGGAATTGTGGGGCGGTGTTCACTAAATGACGAATTGCATCTAAGCCATCGTTTCCCCCGTCTAAAGCGGTGAGGGGTTCATGCTGTCTCACTTCGGGTTGCAGTTCTGCTAAGGTTGCAGTGGGAATATACGGGGGATTTGAGACCATGACACTAATTTTCCCTTGCAGGTGGCTGAGGGGAGAAAACCAAGATCCCTGATGGAATTCAATTTGATTCACCAAACCAAGATTTTTAGCGTTTTCTTGAGCAATGGCTAAAGCCTCTGGAGAATCATCAACCGCATGAATTTTGGCGTTAGGAAGAGCTTTAGCTAAAGAGAGCGCGATCGCGCCACTACCTGTTCCCAAATCGACCCAATGTCCTCTTGAAAACAGATCCGCCCCATAATTCAGGGCTAATTCCACCAGGATCTCGGTTTCGGGTCTTGGAATCAACACCGCCGGAGAGACTTTCAACATTAAATCTCGCCAGGGGGTTTCCCCAACGAGATATTGCACTGGAATTCGGTCTTGCAGCCGTTTTTCCCACAGTTGTTTCAGTTCAGAAAAAGGAATCGGCAGGGGAATTTCCGCATCGGTTTTATAGCTTTCTAAGCGTAAACTGAGGGAACTCAACCCTGCGAGACTTTGTAATAACCAATCGACTTCTTGGGGAGGAATAGACAGCGCGATCGCGCGATCGATGCTTTCCTCTCGCCAACGGGCTAACTCCAGACCAGAAACCATTGCTTTTCGCTTTACTGTCCTTGTTGCAGATTTTGTTCAGACACAGACTGCAAGAACTGTAAAGACTCTTGAGAGGGCACTAAAACCACTTGTTTGAGTTGTTCATCATTTTTCTCTTCTAAAGTCTGAATCATGCTTTGCAAAGTCACCACATCAATCTGCACTGATTGTGCTTGCTCAGGCTGGCTTTCTTTAAACTTCTCGACCATTTGTTGCAGTTGATCTTTTTCAAAGAACATAGGAATCATTTGTTGACCCTCACGTTCTACCATTAAGTAGCCTTCATTTTCACCGCCACGGGCAATAAACAGGGGAACACCAGCGAAATTCTCTACTTGTTGACCCTGTGACTGTAACAGAGACATCGCAGATTCCACTTCCTCTTCCATGGGAACAAAAGCAAAATCTAAACCATCTGGTTTACTTTCATTCTGCTGATCCAGTTCATACACTCGTCCTAAAGAAAGGGCGACGACTTGCACTTGTTGTCCTAATTCTGGGTTTTCCTTTTTCAAACGACCAATAAATTCTTGGGCATCCTGTTGACTAATAAAAACACCAGCAACACGACTATTATTTTCTCCCGAAGCAACAAGGGGAGACCCGTTTTCATTGGCAACTGTAAAGACAGGGACTTGCTGTAATTTTTGAATAATTTGAGCTTGTGGTAAGGCAAGGCTGTCAGGCATCAGGCTCAACCAAACACCAACCATAGCACCACTGCATAATCCTAGACGAATTCCCCAGTTCTTTAAAAAATTCATTATGATTTCAACCTAATTCATTGCAAGTGTTATCTTACATTCTGACGAATTAATTGCCCTTTGTGTATAGTGTTTCGTGATAGTTTCTCAAGTGTCACTTATAAATTCGTTTTTGATTACTTATTATTTGTTATTCCTTCTTTAATCATCACTGGTTGACTAACATGACACCACCTGAAGGAACAATTGTAATTCCTCTTCGTACAGGCTTAATCGCTGGTTGTGACGCTAATTTTAGCCTTAAATTAGCAAAAATTGTCCCAAAAATCAGTTTCATTTCATATAGAGAAAAAGCTGCACCAATACAAGCTCGGTTTCCGCCCCCAAAAGGAAAATATTGATAAGCACTAAACTGATTTTCTAGAAATCGCTCGGGTCGAAAACAATGATGATCCAGAAAGGTTTCTTCCCGATGATGGGCTAAATAAATACAGGGGACTAAAATGGTTTCTGGTGAAAATGACTGATGATGAAGCTGAATTGTTTCTTTAACTACTCTCGGTTGCGAAATCAAGGCAATGGGATACAATCTTAATGTTTCTTTACAAATTGCCTCTAAATAGGGCAAATCAATTAAGGCTTGGGGAGAAGGAGACGATCCTAACGGTTGCATTTCCGCACTTAATTTTGTCCACACTTGCGGGGAAGAATACACCCAATAAAACATCCAAGCGAGAGAAGAAGCTGTCGTTTCATGACCTAAAAATAATAGGGTAATCAGTTGATCGCGCAACTCTTGATCGCTCATCCCATTGCCATTTTCATCTTCAGCGGATAGAAGTAAACTTAAAATATCCGTTTGCTGGGAATAGTCTTGTTGGCGACGGTCTTGAATTTCAGCATAAATTAAATTATCGATCGCGCTTTGCTTGCGAACAAAATGTCCCCAAGGGCTATACTTTCCCCAATCAATTTGTAACGGCGGGAAGAAAAATAAACTGGAATAAAAAGGATTTGTAATTGCGTCTAACAGTTCAGAAATTAATTGTTCTAACTTTTGAAATCGACTCCCTTCTTTCAGACCGAACACAACCCGCAAAATTACTTTTAATGTAATTTGAGCCATTAATTTTCGGCTGGAAAAAGGCTGATTTTTAGGGAGAGTGGGTAAAACTTCTTCTGTTAACTCACAAATCACATTTTGATAAAAAGACATCCGTTTCCCATGGAGAGGCGGAATTAATAACTTGCGCTGTCGTAAATGATCTTCTCCATCCAACATAATCAGGGATTGATCCCCTGTAAAGGGACGGAAGACATGAGTGATTTTTCCCAGTTGAAATGTTCCAGAAGGAGCGGTAAAAATCGTTTCAAGGGCTTGAGGTTCACCAATAAAAAAGACATCTGGCGAGTTATTCCCTAAAATCCTAGCGGAAAAGATATCCCCATAACGATGTTGGTACTTAGCAAAAAAACGAATGGGGTTTGCAATCAGTTCTAAAGTTTGCAAGAGGGGAGGGGTTTCTAAACTCGGAATGGTCTGCTTCATAGCGTTATACAATCAAAGTTCGACAAGCTGTCTTTTGACGAAGGGACAAGCAATCACTTATGCTCTTATAGCACTTCTCATCTAAAAAACAGAAGCAATGGCACTGTCCCTAAAAAATCGCAAACTACTGAATATTGGAATCGCCCCCCACGATGGAATCTTTTGCATTGGTATTTCTCCTCATGGTTTAATTTCCATTGGTGCAATTCCTCATGGTTTAATCTCTATTGGTTTAGTGCCTATGGGGCTTTTTTCAGTAGGTTTGGTTTCGATGGGAATTTTTTCCATGGGTCAAATTACCATGGGTGTTTTTAGTGTGGGACAACAAAATATGTCTATTATGGAATTGAATGTGGGTGACGTTTCTTCGGATGAATTATCGGAAGACCATGAGATGGACGGTCATCATCATTAGTAATTTTCTAAAGCCATTTTAATGCCCCCTTTTGGTGCAATAGTAACCCCTCTTCTTACTGGCTTAACCGCTCTCTTTTCCAAGAGTTTTAATGAATATTGTTTTAAGATTGTCGCAATAACAATTTTCATTTCCATCATGGCAAAAACATCACCAACACAACGACGAATTCCGCCACCAAAAGGCATGAATTCATAAGGACTAAATTCTTTTTCTAAAAACCGTTCCGGTTGAAATTGATTGGGGTTGGGATAAATGTCTTCTCGGTGATGTAAGAGATAAATACAGGGCGCAAGAAACATTTCTGGTGGATATTCATAATTCCCGACTGTCACAACAGATTTAGTAATCCGAGGAAAGGTAATAATTGCAACAGGATAAATGCGTAAGGTTTCTTTGCAAACTGCATCTAAATAAGGGAGTTGATTCAGGGCTTTAATATCACTGCTATCAGAAATCGTTTCTAATTCAGCTAAGAGTTTCTCCCGCACTTCTGGGAATTTATGAATCCAATAAAAAGCCCAAGCTAAAGCAGTTGCGGTTGTTTCATGTCCAGCAAAAAGAAGGGTAATGAGTTGATCTCCTAATTCGGTATCACTCATGGGGTTTCCGTCTTCATCTTCTGCTGACATGAGTAAACTTAAAATATCGTTCCCCGTGGTTTGCTGATTATTTCGTCGTTCTTCAATTTCCCCTTGCAATAACTTATTAATTCCTTGCTGACGATTCAGAAAATTACGCCAAGGACTCCCTGGAAAATCTTGTTGAAAAATCGGGAAAAAGAGTAAACTAGAGCGCAAAACTGATCCCCCTGTTAATTCTAATAGCTTCACAAGAGGGGCTTTTAATTCTTGGTGGCGTTTCCCGTCAGAAATGCCAAAAACCGCTTGCATAATCACTTCTAAGGTGATATCTTGCATGGATGACCGCATGGTAAACGGTTTATTCGCGTCCCAAGTTTGTGTAACCTGCTGTGTGGTTTCAGCGATAATTTCCCCATAATGACGGATTTTTTCCCCATGAAAGGGCGGGTAAATTAGTTTCCGTTGACGATTATGATCTTCGCCATCGGTCACTAACATCGAGGTTTCTCCCACAATGGGAATTAAAATGTAGTTTCCGCGACCACTATCAAAATTGGCGCGATCGTTAGTCAGAATTTCTTGTATCGTTTCTGGGTGGGAGATAAAAACAAATGGTCTTCCTTTGCGAAACTCCAGCATAAAGGGATCGCCAAAGGTTTGGGCTGATTTTTCTAAAAGATTCAGAGGATCGGCTGTCCACTGGATGAGTTGGCGAAAATTTGAAGTTTGAGGTGTGGGGGGAAGTTGTTGGGTGACAGAATTGGTTATTGTCATTATTAATTTTTGCAAATATTTAATTCTCTTGCAGTTTAACTTATGGCGTTTCTAGGTCGGTTGTATAATAAGCCCTGTGATGAAATGGACTCCTAATTCATGGCTAAGTATTTATTTTTATTTGGCATTTTTATTGTCATCGTTGGTGTGACTTCTGGTTATGTTGCAGGTGATTGGACACCGCTCCCTTTAGGATTAATTATAGCGGGTGGTGTGATTGTAATCATTAGCTTTTTTTTGGGGACGCGAAAGTTTTGGCGAAGGCGTTCCACCCAAGCGAATTTGAATGCTTTGACTGCAACGATCGCGCTGGTTTTTATTTTGGGATGCTTAAATTTTTTAGCAATTCGCTATGAGAAAACCATTGATTTAACGGAAAATAATATTTATACTCTTGCCCCCCAATCAAAGCAATTAGTATCAGAATTAAAAGAAGAATTAACGGTATGGGTCTTTAATAATCCGCCTTCACAAGAAACGAAACAGTTGTTAGAAAATTATCAAAAACAGAGTAACAAATTTAAGGTTAACTTTGTTAATCCACAGCAAAACATTGGCAAGGCGGAAGAATTTGGCGTGGAATCTTATGGGGAAATTTATATTGAATATGGAGATAACACCCAGTTTGTGCAACAGGTGAGTGAAGTTGAACCGATTTCAGAAGTTAAATTAACCAGTGCGATTCAAAATATCCAGCGCGATCGCGTTTCTTTTGTTTATATTTTACAAGGACATGGCGAACCGCCATTAGACCCTGTACAAGGGGGATTATCCCAAGCAGTGGCAAGTTTAAAACAACAAGGGTATCAAGTCCAACCGTTTAATTTTGCCGAAGAAACGAATCTTCCGAACTTAGCCAATAGTGTTTTAATGATTGCCTCACCAGAAAGAGAATTATTCCCTGGAGAAGTGGATGCAATTGCCAATTATTTAGCCGAAGGAGGCAGTCTTTTATTACTTCTTGATCCCGATAGCAATAGTGGTTTAGATCCGATTTTGGAAATGTGGGGAGTGCAACTCGATGATCGGGTCATTGTTGATGCGTCAGGACAAGGACAAGTGTTAGGGTTTAATGCTGCTACTGCTTTTGTTACCCGCTACGGCGATCATCCCATTACCAATCCCTTCGGAAACGGGATTTCTGTTTATCCCCTTGCTCGTCCCGTTGATGCGTTGGAAAAAGAAGGAATAACCGCCACTGCTTTAGCTTATACCAACGAAGCCAGTTGGGCTGAAAGTGACACGACTCAAGAACAATTAGAATATAACCCAGAGCGCGATCGCGCTGGCCCTTTAGTGATTAGTTTTGCTTTAGATTCAATAGAAGATTCATCTTCAGACACTTCCGAAGAAGAGACGGAAACAACAGAAGAAGAAACATCTGATTCTAATAACTCAGGAGAAACTAATTCTGAGGACAAAGAAACTGCAAATGAATCTTCAGACAATACCGAAGAAACAATAACTGATTCCGATAATGCAGAAGCAGACAATCAGACAGAAGAAACAACGACTGATTCAGAATCAGAAACGGTGAATGAATCTTCAGACAATACCGAAGAAACAGACAGTGAAGAAACAACTTTTCCCAAACCGAGTCCAGATGCAAGAATGGTCGTTTTTGGGGATTCCGATTTTGCGACGAATGGTTTATTTATTCAACAACTCAATGGGGATATGTTTTTAAATTCGGTTGATTGGTTAGCGAATAGTGATACGCTATCCTTAGCGTTGCGTCCGAAAGAAGAAACCAACCGACGCATTAATTTAACTCCCCAGCAAGCAGCCATTTTGAGTCGAAGCGCGATCGGAATTGTTCCCCTATTCGGTTTAATTTTAGCGATGATTAGTTGGTTGAGAAGACGTTAACCATGCAGAAAACAACTCTCGTTTTAGTATTAATTGCTTTCGGATTAGGGGGATATGTTTATTTTTATGAAATGGGTTCTCCCTCTCCAGAAGAAACAGTCACAGCATCCCAAAAAAGTGTCTTTAATTTTGAAGAAGAGGATGTGCAACGATTAGTCATTGAAAAAGAAAGTGGACAAACTTTAGAGTTTATTCGCTTAGAAACCACAGCCAGCAATTGGCGAATGAAGCAACCAGAAGGGACTCCCGCAGCAGAATCATCCATTGTTTTCTTATTAGACTTATTAGTAAAAACCCGTTCTCCTAAAACGTTTAATGTTGAACAAAATCAGTTAGAATCCTATGGCTTAAATAATCCCTTAGCAACCATTGATATTGAATTAAAGGATCAGACCAAACATCAAGTTATTTTAGGGAATCCGACCTTTGATAATGAGCAAATTTACGCCCAAATTAATCCCGAAAAAAATGATACCACAGAAATTTTTATTCTTCCCATTAACTTTCGAGATGCCATAGAACGCTCATTATCAGAATGGAAGCAATCTCCCCCGACTGAAGAAGAAGAAACCCCAGAAACTGAGTTACCCTCTCCTCCTTCCGAAGAAGAAGAAAACCCAGAAACTGATTTACTACCTTTACCCTCAGACGAAGAGGAATAAAAATTAAGACACTTCTACCCACAGACAACCCCAGCCTTCACGATCAGCTTAATTTTTCTTAAAATAGCAAACAGATAACAGAAATCATTACAATCTCTATTATGTTTAACCGTCAGCGCATCGAACCCAAACCCGGACAAGAATCAGTGTGGGATTATCCCCGCCCTCCCCGTCTCGAAAAATCAGATAAACAGATTCAAGTTGTCTTTAATGGTGAAGTCATTGCGGACACCAAAAACGCCTTACGGATGCTAGAAACCAGTCATCCACCGGTTTATTACATCCCCGCAGAAGATGTTAAGCAGGAGTATCTGACGCAAACCAATCGTCAAACCTTTTGCGAATGGAAAGGGAAAGCCCGTTATTATACCTTGAAAGTAGGCAATCAAGAAGTCGCAAACGCTGTGTGGGATTATCCAAATCCCAGTTCTCGTTATCCAGATATCGCGAATCACTTTGCTTTTTATCCCGCCCAAATGGAAGCGTGTTACGTGGATGGGGAACAAGTGCAAGCCCAAGAAGGAGATTTTTATGGCGGTTGGGTCACTAGTGATATTGTTGGTCCGTTTAAAGGTGCGCCAGGAACGTGGGGTTGGTAAATCAGTGACCAGTGACCAGTTACCAAGACTACCTAATGACTAATCGATCTCCTGATCACCATTGCACCATTTTGTCCGCCAAACCCAAAACTTAAAATAAGAGCATGGTTAATCTTACTTTGCATCGAGTGTTGAACTAGGTTTAGATCAAATTCAGACTCCCGTAAGCCCACACAAGGGGGTAGCGTTTGGGTTTGTAGCGCCTTGAAAGTAAAAGCAAGCGCGATCGCGCCTGAAGCCCCTAAAGTATGCCCAGTTGCGCCTTTTGTCGAACTCACAGCAACATCATCAGGAAACAAGGATTGAATCAACTGTGCTTCCCGCTTATCATTCAACTGCGTGCTTGTCCCATGGGCGTGAATAAAATTAATTTCATGGGGAGAAAGCTGACTCATCTCTAAACTTTTCTTAATCGCAAGACTCGCACAGTGATAATCAGGATCAGGGGCGCTGACATGATACGCATCGGAGGTGAAGCCAGATCCTGTGATTTCCCCATATATTTGAGCCTTTCTCGCTTGTGCTGATTCCAGTGACTCTAAAACAAAAATTGCGCCTCCTTCCCCTAAAACCAGTCCTTCTCGTTGCTTGTCGAAGGGATAGCAACCGGTTTTTGCTAATGCTCCCATTTGCTTGAAACCAGTTAGCGTGAGGGGCGTTATAGGGGTTTCCACTGCACCAGCAACAACTTGTTCACATTGTCCTGATCTAATCAGTTGATAGCCTTGCGCGATCGCGCTGATTCCTGTACTACAAGCAGCCATCGGAGATAAAACAGCACTTTCACTCCCAACAATTTGCGCTGTGATGATCGCGCCTTGATGAGGAAAAAATTCTAGCCAGTTAACGAACTCTCTCTTTTCTCGAAGCAGTTGTTCAATATCTCCCTGACACCCGCGACTTGACCCAACCACCACGCGGAATTCAGGTAAAGGTGGAACTAAACTTGCATCCGCTAACGCAGACTTAACCACTTGTGGGGTCAATCGTTGGAGAAACAGTGGTTTTTCTTGAATCAAGGATAAAGGAAGTGGCGGAAAAGAAAGAAACGGCTGCTGTAAGGAGATGGAAGATTTCCCTTGGCGTAAGTTGTACCAACTTTGGGTTAAGTTTCCTAATCCTGTCCAACAACCGATTCCAGTGACAACAACAGTTTTTTTCTGGTCATTTGTCATTTGAAATTTACCTTACTAGGGCAACTTGCCTCTTGCCTATTGCCTAGTGCTATATAATAAGCATGAGTTAGATGTTGCTCAATCAAAGATGGTAAAAATTACACAACAGCAAAAAAAACTATACGATACTGACTATAATCTCTGGGTTTTAGAAACAGTCAGAAAATTAGAAAATCGGGAGTTTAATTTGCTCGATTTAGAAAATTTGATTGAGGAAGTCTTAGATTTGAGCAAGCGGACAAAACGGAAACTGCAAAGTCTTTTGATCAAACTAATTGAACATTTATTGAAGTTTTCTTATTGGGAATCGGAACGAGAAAATAACCGAGGTCATTGGTTAGCAGAAATTCGTAATTTTCGACAGCAAATTAATTTAGAATTAGAAGATAGTCCAAGTCTGAAGACTTACTTATTAGAAATTTTTGAAGATTGTTATCAAAAGGGACGGACACTTGCGGTTGATCGTTCACAACTTCCTCCCCATACTTTTCCCAAAGAACCGATTGCAAACTTAGAGCAAATTTTGGATGAAAATTGGCTACCGCATCAGGAATAATTATAGCGTTTCCTAGTTGGTTGAGGTACGTAATGCGAGTCGGTGGATGTTCATGGTTCATGGTTCATTAATTAACAACCAACAAATAACAAAGAACGAAGAACAAAGAACAAAGAACCAAAATTTAGAATGTACCTCATGAGATTGGGAAGTGCTATAACTCAGTTTTTTAATCATTGAAGGTGGGCAGTGCCCACCCGACAAATACTGCTTAAGAAAGGGGGGTTTGGGGGGATCACTAATTTTTCACAAGATTATCCAGTCCAGAAAGAACTTTCGCGGATTCAATGCGATCGCCTTGTTGAATCGTATCTACCACATCCATCCCACTGGTCACTTCACCAAACACAGCATAATCACCATCTAAAAAAGGAAGTTCCGCTAGCGTGATAAAGAATTGGGAAGAAGCAGAGTTGGGCATCTGCGATCGCGCCATGGATAACACGCCACGGTCATGCTTTAATTCTGGACTCTTTTCAATTCCCGCTTGTTTGAGAGTTTTGCCATAAATCGGCTCTTGTTCTCCTGAAGGGACAATTTCTAAAGGAATCGAGCGTTTTTGACCCGTTTCTGGATTGACAAAGCCACCTGTTCCATTTCCTTTGGGATCGCCCCCTTGCACAACAAAGGGTTGCGGTTCTTTGACCACCCGATGAAAGGTTAAACCATCATAAAATTTTCGTTGGACTAAATCGACAAAGTTCCCCGCCGTAATCGGAGCGAGATCACCATTGAGTTCCATGACAATGGGCGATCCTTTTACCGTAAACTCAACCGTCGCTTTGCCATTTAATTGGGGTAAATTACTCATCATTACACTATCTTGGGTGGTTTCGGGATTATTTTTGGTACTGTCTGGGCTGGAAATAGCACTACATCCAGTGAGAAAAACAGTGAAAACAACCATCACTGATAAGACTCGGCGCAGCCACCGTTGTGAAAATTGATTCATGACCATCTGTCTTGTTTTAAATTCCTTCAAGGGGGACACCTAAAAAACGGGCTAATTCTGCACCCTGATTCTCTAATTCGCTCAGAGACAAGGGTTCTCCCACACGAGTGAGAGGAATGTTTTTACGTCCTTTTACGCGCAAATAGAGGGCTCGTTTCGGGTTCAAACCTTCTTTAATCTCTGCTTTCACCGCTTCAATATCCTTGAGATTATTCTCTAATTCGATTCGGCGGTTTTTACCAGGATACCCCCAGCGAAAAATCTTAACTTTATTCGTGTTTTTATTAAACTCGTTGTAACCCCCGCCAACATCCCAGAGGATCACTAGCCAGAGGTAAAGAGACACTAACGAACCGGCTACCCCGTAGAAGGTAAGAGCGATGCCTTGGGGAATAAATTGTAAATCTGTGGGGTCACTGACAATTAGTAAATTTACTTGCAAATAGCTCGACAAACCCGCCAAAAGAAAGCCCACACCGCCAATCATGGCGATGACAGCCCAAAAATAATTGCTGGGACGGCGAGCACCAGTAATTTCTTGTGTCAAGACTTGACTATCTTTAGCGGTTACAGATGCACTCATCTAAACTCTCCTTGCATAACGAGGAATCAAGAACGAATCACAGGCGCGATCGTACTTGTTACTTGAACAGACTAAAAAACGCTATATAATAACCCTGTTCTATTCTAGAACCTGCCAGAGACAGTGGAAATCAGGTTAATCCCACAGCATCATCTCACAATTCCACTCGAAAAATTAGGAAAACTTGTGCTATTGTTAAAAAAAGTTAAGTTACTATCCCTTTTGAATCTTGCCGAGAATATTCCTGTGTGCGGATTTTCTGGAGGGTGCAATCATCATTAACTTTTTTCCGTCTCTGGGGAGGCTTTCTTAACATTTTTAGTGCAAGTAGGTTATCCTAAAGAGACAAAAGCACGCAAAACTTAGTATTCTTGCAACAATTTATTAAGCAAGAGGATTTGAAACAATGACTATTGCAGTAGGACGCGCCCAACAACAAAGAGGAGTTTTCGACCTCGTCGATGACTGGCTCAAGCGCGACAGATTTGTCTTTATCGGCTGGTCTGGTTTACTGCTGTTCCCCTGTGCTTACATGGCAATTGGGGGATGGCTCACCGGAACCACCTTTGTTACCTCCTGGTACACTCACGGTTTAGCAAGCTCTTATCTGGAAGGCTGCAACTTCTTAACCGTTGCCGTTTCCACCCCCGCAGATGCTTTCGGACACTCCCTGCTCTTCTTATGGGGACCCGAAGCGAACTGGGACTTTGTACGCTGGTGTCAAATCGGCGGACTCTGGAGTTTCGTTGCCCTCCACGGGGCTTTTGGACTGATTGGCTTCATGCTGCGTCAGTTTGAAATTGCCCGTCTGGTCGGTGTACGTCCTTACAACGCGATCGCGTTCTCCGGTCCGATTGCTGTATTTGTCAGCGTCTTCTTAATGTATCCTTTAGGACAGTCAAGCTGGTTCTTTGCGCCCAGTTTTGGTGTCGCAGGAATCTTCCGCTTCATTCTGTTCTTCCAAGGATTCCACAACTGGACCCTCAATCCCTTCCACATGATGGGTGTGGCTGGTATTTTAGGCGGTGCATTACTCTGTGCGATTCATGGCGCAACCGTCGAAAACACCCTGTTTGATGAAGGGGGCGACAGCAACAACACCTTCCGCGCCTTTGAACCCACTCAGGCGGAAGAAACCTACTCCATGGTGACCGCAAACCGGTTCTGGAGTCAGATCTTCGGGATTGCGTTCTCTAACAAACGCTGGTTACACTTCTTCATGCTGTTTGTTCCAGTAACAGGACTGTGGATGTCCGCAGTTGGAGTTGTCGGCTTAGGACTGAACCTGCGTGCCTATGACTTTGTGTCTCAAGAGATTCGCGCCGCAGAAGATCCTGAGTTTGAAACCTTCTATACGAAAAATATCTTATTAAACGAAGGTCTCCGCGCCTGGATGGCTCCGGATGACCAACCCCACGAACAGTTTGAATTCCCAGAGGAGGTACTACCCCGTGGTAACGCTCTCTAATACATTTGTCGGCGCTGGTCGTGACCAAGAATCTAGCGGTTACGCCTGGTGGTCTGGTAACGCTCGTTTAATCAACCTTTCCGGAAAATTACTGGGTGCTCACGTTGCCCACGCTGGTCTCATTGTCTTCTGGGCTGGCGCAATGACCCTCTTTGAAGTCGGTCACTTCGTCCCCGAAAAGCCCATGTATGAGCAGGGCTTAATCCTTCTCCCTCACCTCGCAACCCTAGGTTGGGGCGTTGGTCCAGGTGGAGAAGTCATTGACACTTTCCCCTACTTCGTCGTTGGGGTACTCCACTTAATTTCCTCCGCCGTTCTCGGTCTCGGTGGGATTTACCACGCCGTCCGTGGTCCTGAAACCTTAGAAGAATATTCTTCTTTCTTCGGTTACGACTGGAAAGATAAAAACAAAATGACCAGCATCATTGGTTTCCACCTAATTATTTTAGGAATTGGAGCCCTCTTGCTGGTATTCAAAGCCGTCTTCTTCGGCGGTGTTTATGATACCTGGGCCCCTGGTGGTGGTGATGTCCGTGTCATCAATAATCCGACTCTCAACCCAGCAGCAATCTTTGGTTATCTGCTGAGTTCTCCCTTCGGTGGTGACGGTTGGATCATTGGTGTTGACAACATGGAAGACATCATCGGTGGTCACATCTGGGTTGGCTTAATCTGCATCGCTGGCGGTGTTTGGCACATTCTGACCAAGCCCTTTGGTTGGGTTCGCCGTGCCTTTGTCTGGTCTGGTGAAGCCTACCTTTCCTATAGCCTCGGTGCGCTCTCCTTAATGGGTTTTGTTGCCTCCGCAATGGTTTGGTTCAACAACACTGCCTATCCCAGTGAGTTCTACGGTCCCACCAACGCAGAAGCATCTCAAGCACAAGCGTTCTTGTTCTTAGCCCGTGACCAACGCTTAGGGGCAAACATTGCCACTTCCCAAGGTCCGACTGGTCTTGGTAAATACTTAATGCGCTCTCCCACTGGTGAAATCATTCTCGGTGGTGAAACCATGCGCTTCTGGGACTTCCGTGGTCCTTGGTTAGAGCCGTTACGGGGACCCAATGGTCTTGATGTGGACAAAATCCGCAATGACATTCAGCCCTGGCAACTTCGTCGTGCTGCTGAATACATGACGCACGCTCCCAACGGTTCTATCAACTCTGTGGGTGGAATTATTACCGAACCCAACTCCTTCAACTACGTTAACCTCCGTCAATGGTTAGCTGGTTCTCACTTTATTCTCGGTTTCTTCTTCTTAATCGGTCACTTATGGCACGCGGGTCGCGCTCGTGCTGCTGCTGCTGGTTTTGAAAAAGGCATTGTCCGTGAAACTGAACCAGTATTATCTATGCCTGACCTCGACTAGTTTCGGTTGAAAGGTTAAATCTTTAGCCCTCACCTCAGGTGGGGGTTTTTTATTGGGAAAGTCTTTCCCAGTCTTCGGGGGTATCTATATCAATGATGCCTTGAGGAAAGGGAATTTTGAGCAGGCTTGAGGAATAACGCCTTAGAATGCCTTTGGCACCAACATCACCTGTCATCGTAGCGAGTTCGGGAAAGAAACTGCGATCAAAGAGGGCGGGAACTCCCACCGTACCAGCATATTCTGAGACGACAATCGGATAACCTGTCCTGCGATATCCCACGATGAATTGCTGAATCAAATCAGTGGAAACAAAGGGTTGGTCACAGAGGAGAACCATCATTGCATCAACTTGGGTTGTCATTTCCTCCATTGTTTTGAGTCCACACTGGAGAGAACTTGCCATTCCGGTTGACCATTGTTGATTAAAAGCGATATGGATGTTGTATTGGCTTAGTTTTGGCGCAATTTGAGACCGATATGCCCCTAAAACCACCACAATGGGCTGACAATGAGAAGCAACAGCAACGGTGGTGATCTGTTCAATGAGAGGTTTTCCTTGGTAAGGGAGGAGTTGTTTCGGTTGACCGAGGCGGGTGGATGCCCCGGCTGCTAAGATGACGATGCCGATTTGACCCATGAGTTTTCTGTGGAATCGTGAATTGAGCCAGCGCGATCGCGCAACGATCCGCCATTGCGTCCACCCAGCACTGATTTGATTTCCGCGATCAGAGAAAGGGCAATTTCTTCTGGGGTTTCGGCGGCAAGATCTAAGCCCACGGGATTATACACCCGTTGCTGTTGTTCCCAAGTAGGCGTTATGTTTTCCGCTGCTAAATCTTCCCACAATTGCTTCATGCGGTGTTTGGGCCCTAAAACGCCCAGATAACGAACTGGAGAGGGGATCAGACGTTTCAGGAAAGCGCGATCGCTGAGATAACGATGGGTCATGACAACAGCAACTGCTTCCGATGTCAGGAGATGCTGATAAGCGTCTGCTGGATCCGGTTTACACTCCAACAGTCGATCCGCTTCGGGAAAGCGATCGCGCGTCAAATACTCTTCCCGATGATCAATAACGGTCACCTGCCAACCCAGTTGTTTCGCCAACTGCACCACAGGAATGGCATCATAGCCCGCCCCAAACACCAGTAATGGCACAGGGGGAGGAATGACTTCAAACAGGACACTGATTTCCCCTTGAGAAAGAGAATAAGACTGGATCTGAGTGCGTTGGTTAAAAAGTGTCTTTTCTGTTTCAGCTTTCAGCATTGGCGCAATCTCAGCATCTGCAATCTGATTAAGGGTCGTTCCATCTGCTCTCATCATCACCCGTGTGCCAACAGCAAGGTTAGAGATTCCTTCTACTGCAAAAACCGTTGCCATCACCGCCACTTGTTGGGAGTTGAAGCACTCTTGGATAAAAGAGAATTGTTCCCTTGCCGAGGTTTCGTTTAAGGGTTCAATGAGAACATCCACGATGCCATTACATCCCATCCCAAAGCCGAATAATAGATCCTCCTCATGATTCATCGTGTCATAGCGGACAACTAGAGGGGAATGGTCTTCTCTTAAAAGGGATTGCGCCCGTGCTAGCACATCCGCTTCCAAACAACCCCCACTAATCGCACTAATCATCTCCCCTGCTTCAGTGAGTAGCATCCGCGCCCCTGGACGACGATACACTGAACCACTGGTTTGAACAACGGTGGCTAAAGCAGTCCGTTCTCCGTTTTGTTGACTTTGGGCAAACGCTTGTAGGATACGCTGTAACTCTTTCATGGGAAACTCTCTGATAGGGTTTCTGGGTCGGTTTAATTACAAAGTGAGTCGGTGGATGTTATTGGTTCCTTTCCCAAAGAACCAATATTAGCAATGACCGTGCTAGTAGGGTGGGCAATGCCCACCCTTTTTTGTATTTCATATTCTTTGTTGTCAATTTGGATATGGCATCAAGCAAGCAACTGATCGGGAGTCAGAGGTAAACTGCGTAATCGTTTGCCTGTGGCATGATAAATCGCATTCGCCACCGTCGGTGCAACCCCCGTAATGCCAATTTCGCCCACACCTCGCACCCCTAAGGAATTGAAGTTATAATCGGGTTCTCCTACAAACGTGACATCAATGCGGGGAATATCCGCGTGACTGGGATAGTGATAGGTTGCCAAATCATAAACCACTGGATAAGCCGTGTTAGGGTCAAAATGACAGGCTTCCATTAAGGCTTCTCCAATGCCCATAATCACCCCGCCTCGAATTTGACTCGCAGCAGCTTTCGCGTTCAGCACCTGTCCAATATTCATCACCGAAACCCAACGGGTAATTTGCACTTGTCCGATTTCTTCATCGACCGTCACCTCGCAAAAATGAGCCCCCCAAGAATGAAACGCCCATTGTTGCCCTTCTTGACCCGGTGCAGTAGAAGCGGTGGCTTCAAAATGGCTTTCTCCCGACTGTTTTAGGGCGGTACAGGCTTCAGCAACGCTCTGACAGTTTGCCACTTGCAACACTGCTTGACTGGCTTTGAATACGCTCGGGGCAAGGGAAGCCGTCATCATCGATCCCCCTGCCATTCCCCCATCTGGGAAGTTAGAATCCCCCAGTTCCACCGTGACTTGATCAACGGAAACGCCTAAGGCTTCCGCAGCAGTCATGGCAACCATCGTATAAGCCCCAGTACCAATATCATTACCGGCGGTGAGAACATGAACTTTGCCATTTGGGAATAATTGCACGGTGACTGAGGTTCCCATCCCTCTTAAAGCGGGGAAAGCAGCAGCAGCCATTCCCCAACCCACAAGTTTACCGTCACGGGTTTGACTACGAGGCTGGGGAGAACGCTGATTCCAGCCGAAACGGTCTGCGCCCACTTGCAGACAGTCGCGAAAGTGTTTTGCAGAGAAGGGTAAGCCAGTGCGCTGGTGGGTTGTGGTTTCATTTTGCAAGCGCAGTTCCACTGGGTCAATCTCTAAGGTAGAAGCCAGTTCATCCATCGCAGATTCTAGTCCCCACATTCCAGGGGCTTCTCCAGGGGCACGCATAAACGTGGGAACCCCGACGTTTAAAACCCCCACTTCCTGATTGAGTTGCAGATTGGGGGCAGCATACATCACAGGAGTGACACTGGTGCAAGGTTCAGGAAAGACTTCCACGGGAGAAGTGCACGATCGCGCATTCTGAGAAATCCCGAGGAGTTTACCCTCTTTCGTGGCTGCTAAGCGCAAGGTCTGTTCGGTTTCTGAGCGATGCCCTGTATTTGCCGTCATTTGCCGACGCGTCACCGCCAGTTTTAAAGGACGATCCAAGGCACGGGCTGCAGCAGCACAGAGAATGCCATGAGACCAAGGAAATGCTTTCGAGCCAAATGCACCCCCAATGTAGGGTGTAACGATTCTGACGTTTTCTGAGGGGAGGTTAAACAGTTGCCCATAAGTGCGTTGCGATCCCTTGACAAACTGAGAGGGTTCGTAAACGGTGAGGGAATCTGCATCTTGCCAATGGGCGATTATGGCATGGGGTTCCATGGGCGCATGAAGTTCGGTAGAAGTCGTATAAGTTGCCTCAACATGGGTTGCAGCCTCAGCCGTTCCCGCTTCAAAATTCCCCGTGGCAAATTCTCCCTTAGTAAAGGTCATTGCTTCCCCAAACATGGACATGGCGGTTTCATAAGTGGTTTCTTGCCCATCAATGACAGGGGGTTCCACCTCATAATCCACTGTAATCAGTTGCACTGCTTCTCGGGCTTGTTCAAAGGTCTCCGCAACCACTAAACCAATAATTTGTCCTGCATAGTGAATCTGGTTATCTGCGAGGGGAAGACGGCTTTCATAGATTTTGGAGTTGATAAAGTTATTATCAGGCGGATGAATTTCTGGGGCGTTTTCATGAGTAAAGACCGCAAGGACTCCCGGACTTTGTTCCGCCTTTGCTGTATTCATCCCTCGAATGTGACCTTTGGCAATGGTTGAGGTGACTAAATACCCGTGAACGATGCCCGAAATGGGATGTTCGGCACTGTAATGGGCAGTTCCCAGAACTTTTGCTAAACCGTCTTTGCGACTAACGGATGTTCCCACAACTTTATTCATGCAATGCCTCCTCCCTGTGCTGAAATGTTGAGTGCGCGTTTAATGGCTCTTTTGCTCATTTTGACTTTAAACTGATTGTGCGTGAGAGGTTGAGCATCCTGTAAAGCCAGTTCCGCTGCCTCCTCAAATGTGGTTGCTGTGGCAGGTTTTCCCTGTAAAAAGGCTTCGGTTTCTAATAAGCGCCACGGTTTATGGGCAACCCCGCCTAGGGCAAGATGCGCCTGTTGAATAATTTCATTTTCGACTTTGACTATTGCTGCCACGGAAACTAAAGCAAAGGCATAAGACGCGCGATCGCGCAGTTTTAAGTAAACTCCTGTTTTCGCAGCCGGCTTTGAGGGTAACCTCACCGCAGTAATCAAATCGCCAGTTTCCAAGGTCGTATCTTGTTGGGGGGTATCCTCTGGTAAACGGTGAAAGTCAGCAAAGGGAATCTCTCGCTTGCCATTTGCGCCTTCTACTTCCACCACGGCATCCAAGGCTGAAAGGGCAACACACATATCAGAGGGATGAACCGCAACACAATGCTCACTTGCGCCAAAAATAGCGTGCATCCGATTAATCCCTTCCCTTGCCGAACAACCGCTTTCTGGCTGTCGTTTATTACAAGCAAAAGCCGTATCATAGTAATAGGGACAGCGGGTTCGTTGCAGTAAGTTACCGCCGACCGTTGCCATATTCCGAATTTGTTGGGAAGCACCGGCTAAAATGGCACGGGAAAGCAATGGATAATTCTCTCGAATGTCAGGATGATTGGCAAGGTCAGTATTGGTCACCATCGCGCCGATTTTAACGCCCCCATCAGGTAAAATGTTAATCTCTTTGAGATTCAGGCGAGAGATATCAATCAGCGTCGCAGGATCATCCAGAAAGGCTTTCATTCGATCCACTAAGTTGGTTCCCCCTGCAATAAAACAGGTTTCTTGACTTGCCTGTTGCACTGCCTCTTCAGTGGAAGTTGCGCGGAGATAGGAAAAATTCTTCATTCGGATGCGTCCTCCACCAGAATCTCAGCAGCAGGAGAAGGAGGCGTTTGTCCTGCAGCTTGTTGTACCGCAGCGACAATGCCATTGTAAGCGCTACACCGACAAAGATTACCACTGAGTCGTTCTCTAATTTCGGCTTCCGAAATCGTTTCCAATTGCGGGGGAGAATTTAAGTCAGGGGTAATTGCGCTCACACTGCCTTGTTGAATTTCGTCCAGCAAAGCGACTGAAGCACAGATTTGTCCAGGGGTACAGTAACCGCATTGAAAGCCATCATTTTCCACAAACGCGGTTTGCACCGGATGCAGTTGGTCTGGATTTCCTAACCCTTCAATGGTGGTAATGGTTTTGCCGTCCTGCATAATGGCTAAAGCAAGACAAGCGTAAATTCGTTCTCCATCAATGAGGACAGTGCAAGCTCCACACTGCCCATGGTCACACCCTTTTTTTGACCCCGTCCAGCCTAAGCGGTCTCGCAGCACGTCTAATAATGTCACTCGGGGTTCGAGGTTGACTGTATAAGAGGTGCTATTAATGGTGAGGGTTACGGGAATTTCAGGATTTTGATGCAATGGGGTTAACTCCTAGTAGGTAAATTATTGTACATTTTTTGACCAACGGTCACGCGCAGGCGCCTTCCGTTTTCCGAAGGCGTAATCTTTGACTTAGCTTTACTTTTTAGTGGAAAGGGAAATGGGTCTTAGCCATTTCCCTTTCCTAAACGGCTTGCTTTCGCCAATCTGATTTCTCAGTAAAGGGGGCAACGACAAACTTCTAATCGCTTTTTACATCTGTAACACGACCTTATAAAGCATCGGTACTTAGTTGAATTACAGACCACAGTAGCTAACGGCTGGCGTTCACCGAAAGGTGTGATCACGAAAAGAAGGTAGGTAGCCTTGTGTTTTAGGACTTATACCTGAGTCTGCACGCTCGTACCTTTCTAGGTCAACAAAAATCGAACGATGTCAATTAATGTCTAGCTTTTAACGAGCGGTTTGCTGTCATTCTCCAGCGTAATCAATGAAGCAACTGAGAAATACTAGCCTTGAGTGTGAAGTTAGGCAAATGTTTTTAATTTCTGACCTCTTTAAGCAACTCCTAAAGGGAATCTCAGAGAATACAAAAATTTGTTAAATTGTATAACATGGCACAATCACGTTTGCGAAACCTTATTTCCTATTTGCGCCCTCATCGGAAACAGATGCTGATGGGGATTGCTGCACTCTTGGCGGTGAATTTAGTTAGTGCTGCCATTCCGCTATTGATTCGCGACAGTGTGGATCAAACCTTTGATAATAACCGCTTCTGGTACTACGTCGTTGGCATTATTCTCCTCGCTTCTGTGATGTGGGGGATTCGGATGATATCCCGCCTTTTAATTTTCGGCGTGGGACGTAAGGTGGAATATGATCTCAAACAAAGAATTTTTGAACACTTACTCTGTTTAGAACCGGGTTACTTTTCATTACATACTTCGGGCGATTTAATTAACCGCGCAACTAGCGATGTGGATAATGTGCGTCGGTTGGTAGGGTTTGCCGTATTGAGTGTGGTGAATACAGTCTTTGCTTACACGATTACGCTGCCCTTTATGTTGTCGATTGATGTCAATTTAACCCTCCTCGCGATCGCGCCGTATCCGTTTATTTTAATTGCGGTGCAACTCTCCAGTCGGAATCTCAGTCGCCAACAGCAGGAAGTGCAAGAAAATCTTTCTGATCTCAGTCAGTTGATTCAGGAAGATGTCAGTGGGATGTCTTTAATCAAGATTTATGCCCAAGAAGAGAATGAAAAACAAGCCTTTGCCCAGAAAAATGAAACGCTGCTGCGATCAAATCTGAAATTAGCCCGCACCCGCAATATTTTATTCCCGATTATTGAAGCACTCGCTGCGGTTAGTTTACTCTTTTTACTAGGACTCGGTTCACGGGGATTGAGTAGTGGCACGATTAGCAATGGTGACTTTGTGGCGTTGATTATTTATGCCCAGCGTTTGGTCTTCCCGATTGCCTTACTTGGCTTTACCATTACGACTTATCAACGGGGTGCGGTGAGTGTCGATCGCGTGCAAGCGATTTTTGAAGCGGAACCGCAGATTCAAGATGATCCCGAGGCGATTGTCCTCCCCGTGGAAACGGTGAAAGGGCATCTGGAAGCAAAAGACTTAAGATATCGCTATCCAGGGTCACAAGCGTGGGCATTGCAAGGGGTTAACTTTACCATTCAACCTGGAGAAGTGGTAGCGGTTGTGGGGTCAATTGGTGCGGGAAAATCGACCCTAGCCAATGTCCTTCCCCGTTTATTAAAAATCGAAGCAGGACAGGTGTTTTTAGATGGCTATGATATTACCAAAATTCGCTTAGCCGATTTACGTCGCGCGATCGCGTATGTTCCCCAAGATAGCTTTTTATTCAGCACCACGATTAGTAATAACATTGCTTATGGTGATCCCTACGCTGATATGGATTGGGTGGAAACCTCTGCCAAAACTTCCCAAATTCACCCTGAAATCCTCAGTTTTCCCAAGCAATACGACACCATTGTCGGTGAACGGGGAATTACCCTTTCTGGTGGACAACGTCAGCGTGCCTCTCTAGCGAGGGCGTTATTAGTAGATGCGCCAGTTTTAATTTTAGATGATGCCCTCTCCAGTGTTGACAATCGAACAGCAACGGAAATCTTAAACAGTTTATCGGCAGGGGTAGAAGGAAAAACTGTGATTTTCATTACCCATCAACTTTCCGCAGCAGCAAAAGCGGATCGGTTACTGGTCATGGATCAAGGTCAGATTGTGCAAATGGGAACCCATGAGGAATTATTAGAAGTGGAAGGTTTATATCGGTCTCTTTGGCAGCAACATGAAATGGAAGAAGTGTTGCCATAATTTGGAAGAAGAATTATTAGGTCGTCACCCTCCTGACAAATCCTAATTGAAAGAATAACAAATAGTGCTGATTGACTGACAAAAGATTCAAAACGTAGGTTAAACCCTTGGTAACGAAACCCAACACCAGCAAGTTTTTTTAGGTTATACGATCGCGCTTCCCAACCTACGATAGAATAGGGCTTTCAGAAGTTTTGTCAGTCAGCCAGCAAATAGTGTCAGAGTCAGGGAAGTTTTTAAGTGATGCGCCAACAAAAAGTCTTAAATTTTCATCAATATTTCTTCCCCTTTCTTCTCTTATTAATCTGGCTAGTTGGCGTTATTATTGATCGCCTTTGGTTTCAGTTAGATCAGGGGGTTCCAGCTTGGGATCAAGCGGATTATTTAAATGGGGCGATGAATTATTGGTACGCCTTACAAACCCCAGACTGGTTTAATCCTAATTGGTGGGAAGAGTTATGGCTTCTTTCTTCTAAAATTCCCCCTGGAACTTATATTTTAACTGCTCCTTTTCTGGAGATTTTTTGGCACAAATTCCGATGCAGCAACAGCAATTTTAATTTTATTTAGTATTCTGTTATTATTTTCTGTTTATGGTTTAGGGAGACAATTATTGAGTCCGCCCGTGGGCTTATTGGCTGCTGCACTTTGTCAGCTTTTACCAGGTTTATATCGCTATCGCACAGAATTTGTTTTAGATTATCCTGTCACGGCAATTGTTACGTTTAGTTTTTTTAGTTTGACGTTGTGGAAACAATCTGCTTGTGATGAAACAAAACCTGAGCGCTGGTTATGGGGGGTTTTAGTGGGTTTTGCAATTGGTCTGGGGTTGATGATTAAGCAAACGGTTGTCTTATTTCTTTTCTTCCCCATTTTATGGTTATTTTTGATAACAATTAGGAAGCGAAAGTGGGAAAATTTAATTCAGTTTTTGATTGGATTATTAACCGCTTTATTGATTGCTTTTCCATGGTATAAAACCAATTGGTTACTCATTTTAACTTCTGGAAAAAGAGCAACTGTTGACTCCGCGATCGCGGAAGGTGATCCAGCATTAAATACCCTTGATGCTTGGCTTTATTATGGCAAAGTTTTACCCTATTTATTGTCTTGGCATCTGCTACTGATTCCCTTCGTTTGCTTTTTAATTTATGGAACACAGTGGTTGATTAAACACCAGCGTTTCGATGAAAAATCTATGCAAACAGTTCGTTGGTTAGGAATATTTCTAATTGGCGGTTATTTCCTCAGTTCTCTGAATTTAAATAAAGATGCTCGTTATATTTTACCCCTGTTACCTGTTTTATCTTTAATTATTGCCCAAGGCTTGTTCTTTGTTTCTAGAAAATGGCGTTTTCCCCTCATTGCTAGCACTTTGGGACTCGGCTTTGTTTTGATGATCTTAAATTTATTTCCTTTAAATGGAGACTGGATCACGGAAATTTTAAGTCCGAGAGTGCAACATTATCCCGTAATGGGAAAAGCGTATCCGCATCAAGATGTGGTTGCAGAAATGGTTGAAACATCCCCTTATTTAAGACATACTCTAGGCGTTTTACCGTCAACTCCAACGATTAATCAACATAACTTTTCTTTTTATGGCGCACAAGCTAATTTTCAAGTTTATGGTCGGCAAGTGGGCGTTGAAGAAAGTAATATTGAACAAGATGCGCGATCGCTGCGATGGTTTATTACGAAAACAGGGGAACAAGGATCGATTCCGTCTGCACAAAAGTTAATCACGGAACGCATTGAAACGGGAAATGATTTTAGCTTAAGAAATACTTGGACGTTACCTGATCAAAGTTTGCTTAAACTTTATCAACAGAAGCAGCCAACCGTTACGGTTATTCCCATTGAAAATAGTCCTTCAACGGTTCACTTAACGAGGGTAGAAGTTCCAGAAAGAATCCCTAAAGGTGTCCCCATTCCTGTTGATTATACTTGGGAAGGAAACGGAGAAGCCTTACAACAAGGAATTGTATTATTAACTTGGGAAGGAACAGAAACCGATCATTTCTGGTTACATGATCATGGGATTGCAATGGGAGGTTTAGTGAATCATTTAGAGAGTGGTTTAAAAGTAGAAGAAAACACCGCAATGTTGATTCCGCCAGACACCCCAAAGGGAAACTATACCCTCCGCGCCAGATATCTGAATCGAGAAACTGGTGAAACCTATCCCCTAGAAACTCCTTCTCTTTCTGTTACCGTTGATACCAACGCAACTGCACCCCCTGCGCCAGAATTAGATTTAGTGACGCAACTGCGGACGGCTGCGGTAACCCTTCCTGAAGGAGAAAGTGCCCTAGAAGATATTTTTGCCCAAACGGGACGCATTAATCAATATGATCCGATTCAAGACTATTTGCAGCAGTCTGAAATCGCTTTGAAATACCGTTTACAGATGCAGGAAGAACGGTTAGACTGGCTTTACCCCTTAGCCCTCTCAGAGGTGTTACAACAAGATGCAGACGGCGCGATCGCGCAGTTTAAAAAAATAACTGAACTTGACTCCGAAAACCCCTATGCTTACGCCTATCTCGCCTTTGTTCATTTATATCTTTGGCAACCCCACGCAGCAGAAACCGCATTGAATACTGCATTGCAACTGAATCCCAATTTAGATATTTTACACACCTTAGATGGCGTTGCTGCATTGATGCAAGGAAATCTGATCAAAGCCTATCAAAAGTTAACCAGTGACCAATGACCAAATAACAAATATAGCGTTTCTTAGTCTGTTGAGGTACAAAGCAAGTCGGTGGACGTTCATGGTTCATGGTTCATGGTTCATTGATTAACAACCAACAAAGAACGAAGAACGAAGAACAAAGAACGAAGAACAAATAACAAATAACAAAATCAATGTCCGATCTATACATTTCTTGGTCAGAATATTATCAAACCATTGAACAACTCGCGATTCAAATTGATCAATCGGGTTGGGAGTTTAATCAAATTGTATGTATTGCGAAAGGAGGTTTGCGGGTTGGTGATATTTTTTCCCGACTCTTTGACCTTCCTTTAGCGATTATGTCTGCTGCATCTTATGGCGGTGAAAACAATCAAACCCGAGGTAAAATTCAACTGTCTCAACATCTTGCAATGACAACCTCTCAATTAGGAAATCAAGTGTTGCTAGTGGATGATTTAGTGGATTCAGGAGTCAGTTTGCAAGTAACGATTGATTGGCTAAAACAACATTATCCAGAAATTACAGAACTACGCAGTGCAGTGTTATGGCGCAAAGATTGTTCTGTTATTACCCCTGATTACTATGTTCATTATCTCAAAGATAACCCTTGGATTCATCAACCCTTTGAACATTATGAACAAATCACTGTTCAGGATTTAGATAAATGATGCGCGATCCAATCTTGATTAAAAATCCTCTGATAAATCTGATTTTTGACTTTCAGATTTCCCGCTTCTTTCTCGACTAACCCCGAGAGTAATAACACTTGTTCGGCGGGTGTTTCGGAACTAGAAACCTGACCTGATTCTAAAATCTGTTGATAAAGCGGTAGGGTTTCCTGTGCGGGAACAGAAGAGTAGAGAACGCGATCGCGCACGGTTCTTAAATGTTCGGGTTCATCTTGGCTTTCCCAATTATTAATAATCTTCGTTTGTACTAGATTTTCCACCCATTCTGCTTCCTCATTTGTCGGAATAGTCTCAGAGGTTTGACGAATTAAGCGACAGAGTTTTTGCGTCAGAAACGGTTGTCCATTCGTCCAAGATAAAATTTCTCGTAATAAGGTTTGGGGATTTTCCACTTTTTCCGTTAACCCCTGTAACAAGGGTTGGGCTTCATGTTGCTTAAATCCTTTTAAGGTAATTTCTTGACCAATATTAAAGGGCGTTCTCTGATAGTCGGTAATCAAATCAGAAGGCGTTGCAACTCCTAATAAAACAAACGTTAACCGTTGATATTCTGGTTTGAGACTACGTTGATTGTAACAGGAACGAATCAGGGCAAAAAAGTCATTGACTGAGAAGTTTAAACCCAAAACACAATCAATTTCATCAATAAAAATCACAATCTTCTCTTGTTCTCCAACATAGGGAAGCAAGACTTCTTCAATAAAGTGACTCAATCGTTGAACGGGAGATAAATCCGTTTGTTCATTCCACCAGCTTTTGAAATTCACCACTCGTAATAATCCAAAATTCTTCCACAACTCCACCGCTAACCCTTTGTACCATTGACTGGGAGTGACTTCATCGCTTCCAATACGAGTTAAATCAACCGCAGCGCAAGCAAATCCTTCTTTACGGAGATGCTGCATCATTTGAATCATTAAACTCGATTTTCCCATTTGTCGGGGATTGAGAATATAACAAAATTCTCCTTGTTTTAATGCTTTGTAGAGATAGCGATCCGCCGAACGCACCACATAAGTTGGCGCATCCATCGGTAAACTTCCCCCCACTTGATAATAATAAGCAGAAAAGTCTTCTTCACTTTTAAGGAGGCGGTTTTCAAACTTGAGTTCGGCTTGGGTTGCTTTCAATATTTCTAAAGTTTCGGAAAGGCTTTGGGTGCGTTGTTGTATTTTTTGTTCTAAGTTTTGATTGGATTCAGCTAAATAGGCTTTTGCGAGTTCTAAATCCATATTCAGTGCTTCCATATCTTGATAAAGCACCGCATTTTTAAGAGAAATTGCAGCCTGAGAAGAGAGAAGGTTAATTACTTCTAAACGGTCACTTGTAAAGGCTTCGGTCGTCAAGTTATTTTCCAGATAAATTAAACCGAGAAATTCCCCTTGATTTAAAATTGGCGTACATAACACGGATCGAGGTTGATTCTGAATAATGTAAGGATCTTGATGGAATAGTTCCTCTGTACTCGCTTCATCTAAAATTGTACTTTCTTTTGTCCTAGCAACATAATTAATAATCGAAAGTGGGATCTGGGTGCTACTGATGACTGGCGTTGAAAGCAGCAATTTTGTTTCTGTTTTTTGCGAATAAGCCTCAATGAATAATTGCTGCTCTTTTTCTAAAATTAAATATCCAATTTGTGCGCCAGCATTTTCAACAACTATTTCAATTAACTTCGCCAGCAAATTATCTAAGATGATTTCTGAAGAGAGGCTTTGATGAGCTTTAATAATTGTCATCAAGTCTAAGTTTCTCGGATCGCTATTTGTGCTTGAATCTAATTCAGTTGAGGTTTTAATTTTCGGTAAAGGTATGGTTTCCGCTAGGCGAAATTGTGGATATCTTGTTTCTAAATCTTCCACTTTAGCAGTTGACCCCCATCGCCGATAAGCATAGTGTGCTTCTGCTAGATAGGTTTGGGCAATTTTCTGGCGACCTAAACCTAAATAAAATTCCCCAGCCAGTTCATTTCCTAAAGCAACATATTGAATGTATCTATTTTCTTTTGCGCCAATAATTGCGCGATCGTAAAGTTCCATTGCGGTCAAAGTTTCTCCTAAAACCTTTGCTTTTTCCGCTTCTACCAGTTCATAGCGATATTTAAAATTCATTGGTGCATAATATGCCCAAGTTTTCATTAATTCTTGGTTTTCAATAACTTGTTGTACATCTTGATGATTTTTATTACTTTCTAATTCACTAGTACGGTACTGACCTAAAAGTGATAAAGAATAATATAAGTTATGTTCTGTAAAAATAAACTCAGCCTTAATAAATAGCGAGTAGTCTAAAGCAAGTTTACTATATTGAATTGCGTCTTGGTACTGTTTAGATAAATAAGAAAGTAAAACTTTGTAGAAATAGTATTGAAACAAAACAATTTGATTATTTACAGTTTTCAGATATTCAATATCTTCTACCTCTTGCAAGAACTCGCCTTGAAGATCATTATTGAGTTGATAATTAGTTATTAAATTAGTGACAGCTTGAGCAGAAATATTAGTAAAAAATAGTTGATATTCTTTTTTATTTTGTCTGATAAAATCAAGATAATATTTTTGTTTTTTATGAACATCTTCTAGGTTTTCTCCGACAAAAAAAGAATGTTCACAGTAAAAATTGGCGCTATGACAGGCAAAGTCAAAATCACCATACTCAATTGCTTCTTGTATAGACTCAACTAAAAGGTGCATTACCTCTCTTAAATGTTTTTTCTTATATAGAATATTGATCGCACTTGGCATCTTAACTTGTGGCGATACAATTTGTGCATTTATTTGTTTGAGGAGAATTAAAGCTACTTCCGCTAATTGATAGCCTAAGTTGATATCATTTCTTAAACAAATTACTGTTGTTCCATAGTTAACATAACTATAAAGTATAGAAATAGAGTTTCCATGTTTTTTCGCAAGAGTAAGATTGGTGTAAATAATAGGACGGGTAATAGGATGAAGACTAAATGCAGCAGGTGCTGTGATGAGGCTTAAAACTTTGTTCCCTAGTGCTATAAAAGGGTCAGAAATTTCTGGTAAATCCAGTAATTGAGAAGGATTAATTGTCGGTTCAGATTCCACGATTTCAATTCCTAAAATGTCTAAGACTTTTAGACCATTTTCTACACTCAATAAGAGTTCTTGATTACTAATATTAATTTGAATTTCTATGAGCATGAATTTTGTTCGGTCTAAGTCATTATCTGACTGTTTTTGACCAATTTGACATAATCTAAGTGCTTCTTCTAAGTTTGCGTTTAAGTATTCTACTTCAGCAGACTCTAGATAGATCTCAACAGTTTGTTGATAGTTATTTTGCCAGTTCTCATCATCTAAAATTTGACGACAAGTGTGGAAATGATTTGCAGCTAAGTCGTAAGCGGTTGATTGCTTGGCTTTTTTTCCTGCTTTCAAGTTAAGAACGACTAATTCTTGTCTTTCCTCTTCAGAAGTTAGTAAATCGAATCCTAAGTTCAGTTGATTAACAAGAACAAATAAAATCTCTTCTTGTTCTTTTTCGGTACTATTTTGAAGTAATAATTGACCAATCTTAAGATGGGTTGCTTTCTTTTCTGTGACTGGAATTAGAGAATAAGCAGCTTGTTGAATGCGATCATGTAAAAATCGGTATTCTATTTCCCCATGATTTAAGCTAGTTTTACTTCCTTTTGAATCAATTGTAATAAAGTTTTGTTGTAGTGCTGGCTCTAGATTATTTTTAGCAAAATCAGAAGAACATTGATGAATCTTTACTAAACTGGATAAACTAAATTGATAACCGATACAAGCTGCTGCTTTTAAAATCTCTTGTGTTGTTTGTGGTAGTTTCTGAAAATTTCGAGCTAAAAGCTCAACTAAATTCAGATCGGCTAAACCTACTCCTTGTATGACGTTTAAGTCCCAAAGCCACTGATCGGCTTGATAATTGTAATTAATAATCTTTTCTTCATCGAGTGTCTTGAGAAATTGGTTAATAAAGAAGGGATTTCCTTGTGTTTTCTCAAAAACTAAATGACTCAATTGTTGGATTTTTTGCGGATCTGCTTTGGTTTCAAAAGTATCCGCCATGAACTCATGAACCTGATCAATATTAAGGGACTGAACCGTGATTTCAATAATTTTTGTGTTGTGTTCATTTTTAAGCTGATTTAGAATATGAAGCAGAGGATGAGTGAGCTTAACTTCATTATCGCGATAGGCCCCAATGAGTAAGAAATATTTTGCATTGGGATTACTCACTAAATACTGAATGAGCTTTAAAGAAGCCGTGTCAGCCCATTGCAAATCGTCAAGAAAGAGAACGAGCGGATGTTTGGCTTGAGAAAAAACGTTTGTAAATTGTTGGAAAACTCGATGAAAACGATTTTGAATTGCTTGTCCTTCTAGGATCGGAACATCAGGTTGCGGTCCAATTAGAATTTCTAGTTCTGGAATTAAATCAATAATAATTTTACCGTTATTCCCAAGAGCAGTTTGAATTTGTTTTTGCCAAACTGCAATTTCCTCAGCACTCGTCGTTAATAACTGTGAGATTAAGTTTTGAAAGGCTTCAATGATTGCAGAATAAGGTGTTTCTTGTTTATATTGATCAAATTTACCACTGATAAAATATCCTCGCGCTTGCGATACGGGTGGGTAAATTTCGCGGACAATTGAAGTTTTTCCAATTCCAGCATAACCAGAAATGACAGCAAAACTGCTGTTTCCTTGTTGGATCGTTGAGAAAGCGTTAAGGAGAACTTGGATTTCTTCTTCTCGTCCATAGAGCTTTTGGGGGAGAATTAAATAAGGAGCGCGATCGCGCTGTCCTAAAATAAAAGAATTAACGGTGCGATAGTTTTGATATTGCTGAACACAAGATTCTAAATCAAACTTTAATCCTTCTGCGGTTTGATATCTATCTTCTGCACTTTTGGCGAGGAGTTTCAAAACTACATGAGAAACCCCTAAAGGAATGTTCGCTGAGAGTTGATGCGGTGGAATCGGATCTTGGGCAAGATGGCTATGAATCAGTTCTAGTGGGTCAGTGCTAACATAAGGGAGTTGTCCTGTCAGCATTTCATAGAAGGTGACTCCCAGAGAATATAAGTCGCTACGATGGTCGAGATAGCGATTCATTCTCCCCGTTTGCTCAGGGGACATATAAGCAAACGTTCCCGCCATCAGGTTAGGATTTTGCAGAGTTGGGTATTCAAATGGGGCGCGAATGGCAATATTAAAGTCAGTGAGTTTAACCTCTTGTGTGTTTGGGTTAATAATAATGTTGCTGGGTTTAATATCTTTGTGAATAATGGGGATTTGATGGAGTTGATTTAAAGTTTCAGCCAAATGAATGCCAACGGTGAAAAATTCTTCTAGGGAAAGAGGATGAACCGAAAGATATTCCGCTAGGGATTGACCGCCGAAGTCTTCTAAAATCAGGGCATAGCTATTGCCATCAGCTTCGAGAGAATAGGCTTTGATAATCCGAGGACAATCAAGATTCCCACTAATTTCATATTCATTTTGTAAGCTCTCAATCTCTTTTAATTCTGGTGTCTCTGACTTAAGGCGTTTAATAATCACCCTTTGACTGTCACTATTTCGGATTCCGCGATAAATAATGGTTTTATTCCGTTGCGCGATCGTCTCTTGAATGGTGTATCCTGACAACATAAGCGAATCTGGGGGTCTGGTTACGAAACATTAAAGGTTTGGAAAATGAGGGAAAACCTCTTTTTCAAAATCTAGTCGATTGATCGCGAGGAGTAGTCCAATCACTCAGTTCACAGCGACTTGCGGTGAGGACAGAATTGGGAATCTGAACCGTATCATCGGAGTGGATTGCATTCATGTTTCTTTTGAGTAATACTGTTTTAAGGTTTGTTGAAAATACTGTTGATAGAGGGGAACTCTCGGAAACGCGCGATCGCCGTTAAAGTCAATTAACCCCATACTGTAGAGCTTATAGGCTGAGGTCGCATCAACTGTAATCGGTTCTGGTGCACTCATAATCGCAAAACAAGCCTGAGCTAATTCGGGTTGTTCTTGTAATTTGGCTTGGTGACGACGGAGATGAGGGGCATAAATCCCACTTAAAGTCGCAGCATCCACCAGAAGTTCCTCTAGTGTCACCTCTCCTTGATTAAGATGATAGAGGGTAAGGTGAACGAGAGCAGGATGTCCATTAATCACTGACATTAATTGATTGACTTCCTCTTCTCTCCAAGACAGTCCGTAGCGTTGCGCTAATTCTTGGACTTCCTCAGCACTAAAATTTGGGAGTTCTAGCGGTAATCCGACATTACTAAATGGAGACTGGTTTAACTGTAATGGAACATAAACTTCTGTGGAGTGAATAACCACCAGACGGAGATTGCGCCAAATTGAAACATTTTTGGTTTCTTCATACCAAGATCGCAGCAGGGGTAAAAAACTTTTGGCAATTTTGGGATACTCAAAAATTTGATTCACTTCGTCAAAAGCGAGAATGAAGGGTGTATCCAGTTGTTCTAAAATATAGTGGAGGTAAAGGGTACAACTGACACCACTACCAATATCTTCCTGCCAATAGTCATCGAGTTTGGCTTCTATATTCAATTGATAAGTAATATTGGCACAAACCCAACGTAAAAAGCGATTCACGTTGCTTAATATCTCCTGATCCGCTTGCTGGAGATCAAGGTTCACTGTGGCATACCCGAGACGATTTCCATACTCGAAAAGTCTAATCAGGAGAGACGTTTTCCCCATTTCTTGCGGGGCTTTAATCCGTAATAATGCCCCTGCTTGTTGAATCCCTCGATAAGTTTCTTCTTCAATCGATTGCCGTTGAATATAAACTTTAGAACCCAGAGGGATTGCCCCACTGGGATAAGGGAAAGACTTGGAAGAAGATGTGACAACTCTTGATGAAGCGGTGGATTTATTCAAATAGGATTCTAGAATAATACGACTGTTTTTTTTTGTCACCCGTTTCCCGATGAGGGTGCTCAAACGTTGCCATAACCGAGGCGCAACGACATTACTAAAATACCCTACACTGTACCCAGATTGTTTCGCAATTGCACTATAGGTCTGATCCTGCCAAATTCCTTGTAATACTAAAATTTCTGTTGAATTTAAACAAGACTGTTCATTTTCTACAAGATCATGGTTTAGTTTTTCGATGAGAAGATGAAAGGTTTGAGAATTAGGAAGAGACATTATTTACACGAATCGTTTCAGCGTTTTTTGATCCCTAGAAAGACAGAATTTTTAACAAGCATTTATGCAAAATAAGATTGCAATTGCAATATTTATTAAAATCACAAAATTGCTTAAACTGCGATCAAATTCAGCATCAGTTAAGAGAAATTACGCAGGATCATGGGGTAAACTGAGCTCCTAATCATAAAGGGGAAAACACTGATATGAGTGCGTAGTGACGAGAAACAATAAGGACAGTAATAAAATTCAAATCATTTCTACTATATTATCACTTATTTTCAACGAATTCCAGTTAAAAATGTCTCCACTTCTTCGGCAGTTGGTTGGGCTGCGATCGCGCCTGGCTTTGTTGTCGTCAAACCGCCAACGGCACAAGCATAAGTGATTATTTCTTTGACTGTTGTCGGATTATTCAGATGATTTAAACCTTTTTCACACAACTGATGCACTAACCCGGCAACGAAGCTATCCCCAGCCCCTGTGGTATCTTGAACAGACATCTGAAATGCTGGAACTTTCCCTTCTAAATCATTCAAATGATAGCTAATCGTTCCCTCCCCATCGGTGACAAATACCCCTTCCACAGAAGACAGTTGATGCGCGATCGCGCCTGATTCTGCGGTATTAAATAACCATTGTGCTTCTTCTTTCGATAACTTGACAAAATCCACCGTATGCCATAGCCGATCAATCAGAGGAACTGCTGCTTCTGGATCGGACCAAAACATCGGTCGCCAGTTCACATCCACCAGCACTTTGATATTGTAAGTATTAGCCAGATCAAGGGCGCGAAAGACTGCTTTGCGAGTTTTAGGATAGGCTAGTTCTAATGTCCCAATGACAAGAAACTGTGCTTGTTCAAATAAAGGAATCGGTAGCTGATCCGCATCGAGAAAGGCATCTGCAAACTGATCCGTGGGTAAGTCGCCAAAACCAGCAAACGCGCGATCGCCCTCTAAAGAACGAGTGACATAAACGGAGCGCGTGGGGGCAGTGGGATGCTCTTGCATTCCTTGACAATTTACACCAATTTGTGCTAATAATTTTTTCAGTGCTTGACCCGCTTCGTCTTGTCCAATGCAACCGATAAACCCTGCGGATGTTCCCAATTTCACTAAAGCGGTGGCGACATTGGCGGGCGCACCTCCAGGATATGCAATCCAGTTATTGACTTTTTCTAAGGGTTTTCCCGCTTCTTGCGCTAAATAGTCGTATAAAATTTCACCCAAGCAAAGCACTTGTGTCATAGCACCGTTTCCTTCACGCTTTTCCCATATTTTAAATCTTAGGGCTCTTTTTGCTGTAGCGGTTGCCATCTTGCGTTCATTAATCCGTTTTATACTCACCGCCCTCTTCCGCTGCTTTCGGCTGAGAATAAGAATCTTTCTTTTGGGTGGGAAATACTTCTAGTTGACCTTGTTGGGTTTGACCTCGACGACGTTCAGAAGTTCTTTCTTCGCTGGTTTCTTCGGCAATGACTTCGTATAAAATCGCTTGTTTGTCTTTGGTTTTTCCTTTTCTTAAAACGCGACCTAATCTTTGAATATATTCCCGTGCAGAACTGGTTCCAGATAAAATGATGGCAATTCTCGCATCAGGAACATCTACGCCTTCATTGAGAACATGAGAAGCAACCAGGGTTTTATAGATGCCTGCTTTGAATTGTTGGAGAATAAAATGGCGTTCTTTAACGGGGGTTTGGTGAGTAATGGCGGGGATTAAAAAGTCTTGAGAAATGCGATAAACGGTGGCGTTATCGTTAGTAAAAATTAAAATGGCTTCGGGAGAATGTTTCGTAATTAATTCTGTTAAAACTCGCAGTTTACTATCCGTTCCTAAAGCAATTTCTTTGGCTTGACGATGGGCAAGCATGGCGCGTCTGCCTTCTTGCGATCGCGCACTTTCTTTAACAAATAATTGCCAGCCTTTGAGGTTACTCAGAGAGATCCGTTTTTGTTTGAGAAATTGATTCCGTTGCGCGATCGCGCGTTGATAAGTTTCTTTTTCTTTCGGAGATAATTTAACTTTAATTTCAACAGTTTTATAATTGGCTAGGGCTTCCCCCGATAATTCTTTTGCAGTTTTTCGATAGACAACTGAACCAATGAGGGCTTCTAAATCTCGTTCATTCCCATCGGAACGTTCTGGGGTTGCCGTGAGTCCTAAACGGTAAGGCGCGATCGCGTATTCGGCTATGACGCGAAAAAAATCGGTGGGCAGATGATGACATTCATCAAAAATTAACAACGCATAACGATTGCCAATGGCTTCGGCGTGAATAGCAGCACTGTTGTAAGTTGCCACTAAAATCTCCGCGCGATCGCGCGATCCGCCCCCTAATAACCCCAAATCCACATCCGGAAAAGCAGCCTCCAGTTGAGCGTACCATTGGTGCATTAAATCCAACGTCGGAACCACAATCAATGCTGTGCGTGGTGTCGCTTCCATCGCTAGCTGGGCTAAATAAGTTTTCCCTGCTGCGGTAGGTAACACCACAATCCCTTGTCTCCCTGCTGCTTTCCATCCTGCTAAGGCTTCCGCCTGGTGAGAGTAGGGAGTCATTTCAAAGCGGGAGTTTAAAGTTAACGACTGAAACGCTTTTGCCTCATCAAGGAAATCAATCTCTTCGTGTTGTAGCGTTTCCACCAAAGGGCGATAATAAATGGCTGGAATGCGAAACTTTTCCACGCGATCGTCCCAAGTGGCGAAATCAATCCAACTTTTCCCTCGCGGTGGTGGATGCAGGAGGAGTGTTCCTTGGTTATACCATAGCTTGGGAATCCGTCTCGACATTAGGTGAGTTGACTGTGTGGACAAGTGCAATGATATCAGTGACCAGTGACCAGTTATCAGTTATCAGTTACCAGTGACCAGTGACCAGTTATCAGTTATCAGTGACCAAATAACAAAGAACAAATAACTAAAGAACGAAGAACAAATAACTAAAGAACAAAGAACGAAGAACAAATAACTAATGACTCGCTAATTCTTGCAATTTTTCCGTCCAACGGGCTGCGAGGGAGATATCAGTAAAAGGAATTTCTACATTTTCTGAATTAGGAAACGCAAACTGAATCGCAGGCTTTCCTTTCCGAGGAGGGTTGTCTAAAACAACAGGCGTTTCGTCAACCAGTAATTTGATTTCTGCGACATCATGGAGGGAAAAGGTTTGTAAGGCTTCTGGTATTCCCCGTGTCGGTTTTCCCCAAGTAATTTTATCGTCTTTTTGCCCTAACACAGCATAGATATCATATTTGGCGCGATCAAACTGTTCTGCCCAGTTGCGATAGGCTTCTACCTTTTGATATTCATTCCACCCCGCCCACGCTAAACCAATGAATAACGCGAGGAGGGGAAGCCAGATTAATCCTCTTTCCATATTTTATTGCTTTAATTCAGAGCGCAGTTGTTCCAGTTCTTGATCCACAGCAGCTTGTTGACCCTCGGGAAGTTCTTTCCGTTGTTTCATCTGACTCAATTCTGCATCGACGTTGCTTCCTTGTTCAAGGGCTGCAAATTGCTTTTCAATATCATCTCCCCCCATTTCTTGGGCTGCTTCGGCGGAGGCTTCCATTTCTGTCACGCGCTCTTCCATTTGTTCAAACGCACTGAGAGAACTCCCTGTATTCACCCCTTGCATAAACTCATTGACCCGTTGCGTGGCTTCAGCAGAACGTGCTCTTGCAATATACATATCTTTTTTATTTTTCGCCTCGGAAATTTTACTTTCTAACTTCCGCATATCGCTTTTGAGTTTATCAATGACCTGATTTTGCTGTGTCAGTTGTTCATTGAGGCTGTCTGCGGTTTGTTGATAGTTTTGACGGCGAGTGAGGGCTTCTCGGGCTAAATCTTCATTTCCTTTTTCTAAAGCCAGTTGAGCGCGTTTTTTCCACTCATCCGCAGTGCTTTTAGCTTGGTTGGCTTGACGTTCGGTGCGCTTTTGTGAGGCGATAGCTTGCGCGACCGCTTGTCGGAGTTTCACCAAGTCTTCCTGCATATCCGAAACGGCTTGCTCTAGAATTTTTTCGGGGTCTTCGGTTTTCTTGAGTAAGCTATTGATATTGGCTTTGATGATGCGCCAGAGACGTTGTAAAAAACCCATAGTTAGTTGACTGATAGATAGTTTCTTCTAAACCTGATAATAGCCTAAGATAGCAAAACTCCCCTTGGCGTAACTCATCGCAGGGGAGGAATTTTCTGAGGTTGAGATTTAGTTTTAGTAAGCAAGGGTTTCTAAGGTTTCTCGGAGATAATTACGCACCTGCTCGTCTAGGTTATCTTGGGATTCAGTGTCTTGAACTCCGTTTTCAATTTGCCAACTGGTGAAACCAGAACTTTGCGCGATCGCGCTGCGTAAGTTTTCCCAGATTGCTTGGTCTTCAGAAAATTGTTGTTGTTCGATCGTTGTGCTTGCCATACTGCTGCCAATAATGTTGATTGATCTGCCTTTTTCTCTACCTTAGCTCAAAGTTGCAGGCAGTTTCTGCTAATGGGGATACAAAATACCTAAGAAGCAAGGTATAGGTGAGTTTCAACATTTAAGCTATTTACTAGACTTTCTTTGACATTAGACCAGAAAACCATTATAGGTCGCGGAGTATCAAAAGCCTCGGCTAAGATCCACTTAAATCCGCTTGGTTTTACGGCGACTTCTATCAACTGATTTAATCACAATCATTTAGGATCTCAATCTTTCGAGCACCAAACCGATTACTGATCGCTAATTGCAGGTAATATTTTCTTAACCCGAAACCCTGGGACAAAATAATTGCTGGTGATTTGTTCGGGGGGTTCGGCGGTTAACTCAGCCAGTTGACTGTTGCGGGTGAGGAAAACGGCGATGACGCTGAGGGGAACTTGCAGAAAGAGATTACTGGCAAAAAACGCGATCGCTGCAACGCTTAATCCTAGCCAGTGGTTAGAAATGGGGGTAACAGGGGCGACTAAAGGCGTATAACGAGCAATGAACCATAAACCCACTAGAAGCGCGATCGCGCCCAATCCTGTTAAAATCCGATGTTTGGCTGTCTTAAAGACTTTCAAGATTTGTCGTTGCGGTTCACTCAACTGATCGGGCTGTACCGCAAGCACTAAAATACTAAAAATATCAAAGGGTCGCACCCACTGCATCAGCGTAATCGGGAGTGTTCCCACCACAGCCACTAAAATCAGTTCGACGATCACTGGGAAAATCGGTTTCCCCGCAGCCAACCCTAACCACACTAACTCTAACCATAAGGGAAGAATGGCTAATCCTGCTAAATGAATCCACAAATAAGGCTCTTTTTTATACATAGTCATTAGTCATTGGTCATTGGTCATTGGTTATTTGTTCGTTGTTCGTTGTTCTTTGTTCTTCGTTCACTGGTCACTGGTCACTGGTCACTGATCACTGGTCACTGATCCCCCTCCCCAAAAAAGCAGAGAGAGGGAAAGCAGCAGTTACTTCTTGGGATTTAAGGTGCGTCGTTTCATGACCATTTCGTAGGCTTCAATGATATCGCCTTCTTTCCAGTTGTTGAACTTATTAGAACCGATACCACATTCAAAGCCAGATTGGACTTCTTTCGCATCTTCTTTCACCCGTTTCAGGGAGTCAATATTGCCTTGATAGACCACTTCGCCATCGCGACGAACTCGCATTTGACGATTACGCACAATGCGTCCTGATTGGACATAACAACCAGCGACAGAACCGCGTCCCACAGGGAAGACGGCTCGCACTTCGGCAGTGCCTAAAGGTGATTCTACCTCTTCGGGATCAAGAAGTCCTTCCATAGCCCCTTGGATCTCATCGAGGAGTTTGTAGATAATGTCATACTCCCGAATATCCACCCCTTCTTTATCGGCTGCTGCTTTCGTGTTAGAAGCGAGAGTGGTATTAAAACCAATAATCACCGCACCACTGGCTGCTGCGAGATCGACATCGGTTTCAGTTACTTCCCCTGGTGCAGCATATAAGACTCGGATTTGGACTTCGTTTTGCGGGAGTTGCGCTAAGGAACTTTGAATCGCTTCCACTGACCCTTGAACGTCGGCTTTGATGATCAGATTCAGTTCTTTCAGTTCGCCCTCTTGGGCTTGTTCAGAGACATTGCTGAGGGTGACACGGCGAGAACTTGCAGCCCGTTGTAAGCGAGAACTCCGCATTTCAGCCGTCCGTTGTTCTGCGATCGCGCGGGCTTCTTTTTCATCCTTATAAACAGCAAACTCATCTCCCGCAGAAGGCACTTCACTCAAGCCGAGGATTTCCACAGCAAAGGAGGGGCTAGCCACTTCGACTCGTTCTCCGCGATCGTCAATCATGGCGCGGATTTTACCAAAACAGGGCCCTGCGACAATGACATCACCAATGCGGAGCGTTCCATTTTGCACCAGCAAAGTGGCAACGGGGCCCCGAGCGCGGTCTAAGTTCGCTTCAATGACGGTTCCTTTGGCGAGACGATCTGGGTTGGCGGAGAGTTCTTCTAGTTCTGCTACAAGAATAATCATCTCTAGCAGTTCATCGAGGTTATCCCCTGTAATCGCGCTAACGCCAACCATCGGCGTATTACCGCCCCATTCTTCGGGGACTAACTCATGTTCAGTTAACTCTTGTTTCACGCGATCGGGTTGCGCCCCTTCTTTATCCATTTTGTTAATCGCAACAACAATCGGCACCCCTGCTGCTTTGGCGTGACTGATCGCTTCTTGGGTTTGCGGTTGTACCCCATCATCCGCAGCAACCACTAACACAGCAATATCAGTGACTTTTGCCCCTCGCGCCCGCATGGCGGTAAAGGCTTCGTGACCTGGAGTATCGAGGAAGACCACTTGTTTGGTTTCCCCTTCATGATCCACATCCACATGATACGCGCCTGTGTGTTGGGTAATCCCTCCTGCTTCTCCTTCCGCCACTTTGGTTTTGCGAATGGAGTCGAGGAGACTGGTTTTCCCGTGGTCAACGTGACCCATAATCGTAATCACGGGCGGACGAGACTGGAGGTTTTCCAGGTCTTCCGTATCCAGCATTTCGGTTTTCGTGGCTGCGGATTTTTCTTCTGGGATTTCTACGTTTACCCCTAAATCTTCCGCGACCATGCGGGCGGTTTCGATTTCCAAGGTTTGGGTAATGTTCACCTGAATCCCTTTGAAGAAGAGATTTTTGATGATTTCCGTCTCAGAAACCGCCAATAGTTCTGCTAAAGCAGGAACGGCTAACTCTTGAGTCAAAGTAATCGTTTCTGGACGCTCTTTGCTCTGTTCTTTTTCTTGACGTTGAGTGCGTTGTGTGCTCGGTTGGCTTCCCCCTCTATTTTTCTTCGGTTTACTGGGGGCTGCTTTTGGTTGGGGAGTCGTTGCTTTTTTCTGGAGAGCTTCTGGTTTAGGCGGACGTTCCAGCGATCGCAGCGCGATCGAATCCTGTTCGGGTTGATCCAGTTCGTTTTCTAACGCCAACTCTTCGTCGTCATCATCTTCAATAATCGGCTTCGGACGGCGTTTTTTCGGCTGCGCTTTAGCTTCGACTTTTTCGGTATCCTCCTCTTCTTCTTCCCAGCCTTTTTTCTTACCGGTGCGAGTCGGTGCTTCTACCCGTTTAGGACGAGGACGTTTGGGTTGTTCTAACAGTAACTCATTGTCATCACTGGTTTCTTCTTCTGATGTTTCCTCCTCTTTCGCCGTTTTTCCTAATTGATCTTCATCTTTCGGCGGAGCTTGTTGATCTGCAGCCCGCTTCGGTTTAGCCAGCATTTTCGGTTTTGCTGGTTTTTTCGGAGCGGGTTTTTCTTCTGTTTTTGCTTCTGGTGCTGGTTCTGCTTTTTCGGGTGCTGGTTCTGGTTTCGGTTTCGGTGACTTCAGGGTTGGTTTTTCGGGTTTTTTCGGTTTTTCGACTTTTTTCCCTTCTTTTTTCGGGGGTTTAGGCTTACTCGGTGGCCCGATCAACTCTTTGCTTTCTGAAGATGCGCTGGATTCCAAGTTAGCCTCGGTTGGCGCTGGGGCTTCTGACTTAACGGATGGGGAGGGTTTGGCTTCAGGGGCTTTCGGTTTTTCCGCCTGTTTTTGCACAGAGCCCTCTGATCCTGCAACTGGTTTCTGCAGGTTTTCTGTCGTCTCTGAAGTGTCTGGGGAAACTGATGATGGGGTTTCCTGAGCCGTTTTTTTCATCTTAGGTTTGGGTCTGATGTCTTGATCAACATCCGATTTAGCTGTAGGACGACGAGGAGGTGCTTTCAGTTGCGGGCCATCACCACTTTCATCCCCATTTTTCCCGTGTGGATCTTTACCCTCCTCACGTTTGTTATGTCGAACTTCTAAGATTTTTTGTTGATGTTTTTTCGAGGGCTTACCATTTCTGGGGTTAGCTTTTCCATTTCCATTGTCATAATTTTTGCTAACACCACCTTTCTGCACATCAGCTCGAATGCGCTCTGCGTCTTCCTCTGGGATACTACTGCTATGAGTTTTTGCAGTAATGTTCAGTTTATTGCAAATATCCAATACTTGTTTATTTTCTAAATCTAATTCTCGTGACAAATCGTATATTCTGACCTTAGTCATCCACTATCCCCCGTATGTTTGAGTTTTCTGTTTTCTTTAGAGCATAAGTTGGGGCCCTTAATCACAGTAGTTGTTAGCAATTTTTCACCGAATTTGATGTTCGGTGAGATATAGTTTCGTTTATGATGTATATTTAAGCGAAGATTGGTTCTCCTACAATTTAACCCTGAGTCTCTCATTGTACCAATAATTTAATTTTTTCTAGAGTTTGTCTTCACTAACTCAAATTAAGAGACGTTCTTAACGCGCTCCCACAGTTGGTCGTAGATGTCATCAGGGATTTTCACTTTTAGGGCTCGCCCGAGGCGATTTTTGTGCTGGGCTGTTTTGAGACAACTTGCACAAGGACAAACATAAGCTGAACGTCCCATGCCCTGATCCAATTGTATCGTTTTGGAAGGATGGACTCGAATAATCCGTAGAAATTCGCTTTTGGGGGCAATGCGACGACAACTTAAACAGCGTCGATAGTTGGTTTTCATGATATCTAGGTGATCTATAGCATTTTCACTCGTGAGCCAATACTTGTCGTTTAAGGGTGACACTCCCAGCGTGTCAATTGGGAAAAGGGTCAGGGGGAAAGGTTAAAGGGAATCAGTAAGAATCGGAAAAAGGAGAATTTTTCCAAAAAATGTCATAAGTTTTCACGACTCCATCAGATTTCCTGGCATCGATCGCTTCTGTGGAGACGTTCTAGGGAACGTCCTTACTGGGTTCTTCGACAAGTGAAACACTGAGGCTGTCGAAGTGCTTAGGGCTCAATGATTCCAAATTCCTTTAAAGCTGGATAAAAATTTTTATTTTCATGGCTAGGACGAGATAATTTAATTAGTGCAAACCGTTGTAAGGGGCTTAATTGTTGCCATTGCTCTAGAGTGATTGTAACTTTAAAGTCACTGGCTTTTTCTTCTAACTGTTGAGGGACTACTTCAGGATTTAACCAAGGGGGATGGGGATCAAGTTCTAATTCTTTGGCGGGTTCATCGGTGTGTTGAAGAACTAAGTTTTGTAGATTCTGTTTATAGATTTGAATTTGGTCTGGGGTTTCACAAGGCTGATTCACTAATTCTTCTCTTTCGGCTTGGCTAAATTGATGCCAATGATGCAATTTCAGTTTAACGCCACAAGTATCTAATTTATAGCGTACTTGCATCGGAATACAGCGTAGATTATTCACAAAATCAGCTTCAAATTGAAAAAACATAAGTTTGTCATTCGTCATTAGGTAGAGACGTTCCAGGGAAGGTCTGTACATTAGGGGTTGGTGATCAGTGGGGTTTCAGGGCTGCTTGGAATTGGAGTTCTTCTGTGTTCTCGATCTCTTCGGTCATCGGAATTAATTGTACGGCGCAGGCTTTGAGTTCGGGTTGTTTAGAAAAGGGACAAGATTCGGGATGGGTGAGGGCGTTGGCTTCGGCGTTGTCCGCCCATAACGCGCCCCAGTGCATGGGAATAAAGACGGTTCCGGGGGCAATGGCTTTCGTAATTTTAACCCGAAATTGGGCTTTTCCTCGGCGCGATCGCGCTTCGACCCAACTTTCTTCTTCCACTAACCCAATTTTTTTCGCATCTCGGGGATGAATTTCTAATTCGGGATAGGGGTGCATTTTCTTAATTTTCGGAATGTGTCCGGTGCGGGTTTGCGTGTGCCAATGCCCATATAAGCGTCCTGTTGTCAAGATGTAAGGATAATTTTTATCTTCAGGTTCAGCAAGTCCGTTAGAATGAAATGCCCCAAAGTTGGCGCGTCCATCTGCGGTGGGAAACTGAAAGTTGGTATAGAGACGTTTCCCCGATGCAATCGTTTCGGTTTCCGTATCAGGACAGGGCCATTGGATGGGGCCTTCTTTTTGTAGGCGTTGGTGAGAGAGTCCCGTTAGATCACAAACGCGATCGCGCGTTAATTGAGTAAACTCTTCATAGACCTCGGCGGAACTGGCAAAGGCAAATTGTTCTGTAAACCCTAAGCGGTGTCCAACTTCTGCGAAAATTTCCCAGTCGGCTTTCGCTTCTCCCACCGGGTCTTGAAACGCAGGACAGAGAGTAACCACCCGTTCCGAATTCGTCATCACCCCAGTTTTTTCTCCCCATTGTGCTGCGGGTAAAACTAAATGGGCATAAGCTGCGGTTTCCGTGGGGTAATAGGCATCTTGATAAACCGTAAACCGTGATTTTAATAAAGCCTTTTTCGTCCGTTCAATATCGGGCATACTCACCGCTGGATTGGTTGCAGCCACCCAAAATAAACCCACATCTCCCCTTTCTAACCCCCGAATCATCTCCCAGGCATCCCGTCCGGGAGTAGGGTTAATGCTTCCTTCTGGGAGTTGCCACATCTTCTCGACAGCAGCACGATGATCGGGATTTTGGACGACTCTATAACCAGGAAGGATATGGGCGAGTCCCCCCGCTTCTCGTCCCCCCATGGCATTCGGTTGTCCGGTGAGAGAAAATGGTCCCGCGCCCGGTTTGCCAATATTAGCCGTCATTAAGTGTAAATTAATCAAGGTGCGGACTTTGGCGGTTCCTTCTGAAGATTGATTCATCCCCATTGACCACAGGGATAACACTCGTTGACAGTCTCCCCAATAACGGGCTGCTTGTTCTAATTCCGCAATGGTAATACCACATTTTTCCGCCACCACTTCCGGCGGATAATGACCAATCACCTCCGTATAATCGGGAAACCCTTTCGTACATTCATCAATGAAAATGGTTTCAATTTTTTCCCATTTCATCAATAAATAAGCAATCCCATTGAGGAGATCAATATCGGTTCCCGGTTTAATCGCCAAATGGAGATCCGCAGCCTCGGCGGTTTTTGTCTGACGAGGGTCAACCACAATCATTTTTACATTGCGGTTCCGCTTATGGTATTTCCGCAAACGATTAAAAACAATTGGGTGACAGTCGGCGGTATTGGTTCCAATGAGAAACGCGCAATCGGTTTGTTCCAAGTCATCGTAACAACAGGGGGGACCATCCGATCCAAAACTCTGCATATAACCCGCCACTGCAGACGACATACAGAGGCGAGAGTTGGCATCAAAATTATTGGTTCCCAGACACCCTTTTAGCAGTTTTTGGGCGATATAGTAGTCCTCCGTTTGCAGTTGTCCTGATCCATACATACAGATGCCATCATTGCCGTGAGTGACCTGTACCGTTTTAATTTCTCGGACAATGCGATTCAATGCTTCTTCCCAACTGACACGACGGAAAGGTTCATCTAAAGAGTCTCGCAGCAAGGGATATTTGAGGCGATTTTTTGCCGTGGCTTCGGTAATGGTTGCGCCTTTCACACAGACCATGCCTTTACTGGAAGGATGGGCGCGATCGCCGCGCACTTGCCAGATGGGATTTCCTTCACTATCACGGTTAACCGCTTTTCCGGGTTGCGCTGGGGGTAAGACTTCTAAACCACAGCCAACACCGCAGTAGGGACAAAGGGTTTTTTGTGTCATTTGTTCTTTATTCTTTGTTCTTTGTTGGTTGTTATTTGTTGGTTGGAAAATCAACAGAAAACCAATGATAAAAACGCTATAGCAGTTCTAATTCATTCGTAAAAACTTGATTAATCGATCTTCCCTTGTTTCCCCTCTTTCTGAAGTGGTCGTAGTCGTAGGGTGGGCATTGCCCACCCTACAATAAGCCAGCGCGGAGTGTCAAAAGATAGTTCTAATGACTAATTCTTAATAACAGGTTCTGGAGTAGGTTCTAACTCTTCTTCTTCTCCTTCATGGAACTCGGCAAATGATCCTTTCGGTTCTTTTAAGAAAAATGCACAGAGAAACGCCACAATTAATCCTGCAATTCCTAACACTTGGAAGAACGTCCGATCCGCAGCAGCGCCTGCTGGGAGTAAACTATAAAGTGTTAAGTAACAAACTGCGCCCACGTTGCCATACGCCCCAACATTTCCCGCAATTTGTCCCGTAACACGACGTTTAATCAGAGGAACAATGGCATAAGTTGAACCTTCTGCTGCTTGGACAAAGAAAGAACAAGCCATCGTTAAAACAATCGCTAAGGGAAGAAACCAGCTATTGTTAACGGTTCCCATCATTAAATAACCAATTCCCATTCCTCCTAATAAAATTGCCATTGTCCATTTCCGCGATCCCATTTTGTCAGAAATTAAACCGCCACTCGGACGAGACATGAGGTTCATAAAGGCATAACTTGACGCAATCATTCCCGCTTGTGCTGGGTTCAAATTAAAAGTCAATTCAAAGAAAGCGGGTAACATAGAAACGACAGCTAATTCTGACCCGAAATTGGTAACATAAGTGAGTTCTAAAATCGCAACTTGACTAAAGTTATACCGATCTTCAGCAGGGTAACGCTTTTTCCCAGTCATGAGACTTTTGTTCGCCTGCCATGCGTTGTAGGCTTGGAATAGGTAGAGTCCCAGTAAGACTAACCAAACTAATAATAATTGTCCTTGGTTGAGAAAACCAACCCCTTTTAACCGCCAAGCAAGTAAGGCTAAAACCCCTAAAATTGGAAGATTCATTAATAGTAAAAACCAAAAATCTCGCTTGCTGGTGACTTCCATTCCGCCATGACGTTCGGGACGTTGATAAACTTTTCCAGGGGGAGTATCTTCAACACTGAAAAAATAAATCACTCCATAAACTGCAGCAGCAATTCCTGTTAATGCAATGGCTAATCGCCAGTTAGAACTTCCTCCAGAAATAAAGGATAAGGCTAATGCAATAGAAGGAAGAGTAAACGCCGAAGCAGCAGAACCAAAGTTCCCCCAACCGCCATAAATCCCTTCCGCAACCCCAATTTCTTTCGGGGGAAACCATTCGGAAACCATGCGGATGCCAATCACAAATCCTGCACCGACAATTCCTAATAGTAATCGACTGATTACTAACATATTAAAATCATTCGCTGAAGCAAACAAAAGGCAGGGAATAGCAGAATAAATTAATAAGGTAGAAAAAGTTATGCGCGGTCCGAAGCGATCGAGCAACATTCCAATAATGACACGGGCGGGAACGGTCAGGGCTACATTACAAATCGCAATGGTTTTGATCTGGTCAACGGTTAGCCCTAAATCATCTTTAATTGTTGTTGCTAAAGGAGCAAAATTAAACCAGACAACAAAAGTTAGAAAGAAGGCGAACCAAGTCAAATGAAGGATTCGGTTTCGACCTTGAAAGGAGAGAATATTCATTATTTTATCACCCGTTTTTGACAACTAATCAACTCTAAAAATCACAGCTTTTTTTAGCTGGATTAAATTCAAAATGTAACGATTTCGTTGCTTCTACTGTAGTGATGAAGAAATATTAAATTCGTATCGCTTGCTACAAAATTTTATGAGTTATGTATTTATCGCATAACTTCTCTTTTTATATTGCATCATGCAATTTACATGAAAAAATATGCTATAGCAATCCCGCGAGTTCGGGGGGAACGGTTAATCAAAAAGCGTGAAAACTGCTATAATCTATGGTCAGCCTGGCTTCACTAACGGAGGTTTTGGCATGAAATGGGAAGACGTTTGCGCCAATCAGCAACTGCAAAATTTACCCTTCAAAATTGAGCTTAATCAATGGGGTCAAATTGTAATGAGTCCTGTTAAAATCAAACATTCTTTTTATCAAGGGCGATTGCAACGGTTATTAGAATCTTTCTTGAAAACTGGGGAAGTGATGCCCGAATGTGCGATTAATACAGCAGATGGGGTGAAAGTGGCTGATGTGGTTTGGTGTTCCGATGAACGGTTTCAACAAATTGAAGATGAGGTTTCTGCTTCAATTGCACCCGAAATTTGTATTGAAGTGAAGTCTGATGGGAACACAAGTGCGGAAATTGATGTGAAGAAAGAACTCTATTTTCAGGTAGGCGCGATGGAAGTTTGGCTGTGTAATCAAGAGGGAAAAATAACGTTTTATCATCCAGAAGGGGAATTAAAACAGTCTTTGCTTGTGCCGAATTTTCCCGATGAAATTAAACGATGACTGAAGCACTGGAAATGGGACACAATCGCGCTAATCCTGTCCCATCAAATTACGTTTTAGGCAAATTCTGCCAGTTGACTGTCGCCATCGCCTCCAAATGCGCGATCGCGCCGTCCAGCCAAGATTTAATCACTGCCATTGCCACCATACACTCGGTTACGAGTCACAAATGAAACGATGATCAGTTCAACAAGCAAGAGAGCAACTATAGCAATCCTAAATCAGTTGTAAATTTTTAGTTGGAATCCCCCCTTTAATTCCCCGCTTAGTAAGGGGGGTGGGGGGATCGTAATGTTGAGCTAGTTTTTACAAATGAGATCATATTGCTATATATGAGTTAATCAAAGATTTAAAACGTAGGTTGGGTTGAGTTACGAAACCCAACAAATGAGACACTTCTGGTGAAACTTAAAGATTACTCATAAGATGAGTAAAGGTGGACTGAAAATGATATTGCGAAACGATGCAAGCAAAAGAGACAAAAATACAAGTCAATAAAAAACTATCTTTACCCGTGATGGGTTGTGGGACTTGGGCGTGGGGAAATAAGCTGTTGTGGGAGTACGATGAGAGTCAAGACCAACAGCTACAGCAAGTTTTTACTTATTGTGTGGATCAGGGAGTAACATTATTTGATACAGGGGACTCCTACGGGACGGGAAAATTAAAAGGACGCAGTGAACAACTCTTAGGACAGTTTACCCGAGAGTATGAGGGAAGCGAGAAAGAAAATATTTGTATTGCAACGAAACTGGCTGCATATCCTTGGCGTTTAACTCGTCAGTCCATGATTGAGGCGGGTCGCGCTTCCGCGAAACGGTTAGGAAAAAATGTTGATTTAGTGCAAATGCACTGGCCCACTGCAAATTATTTTCCTTGGCAAGAAAATGCCCTGTTAGAGGGACTGGCGGATCTCTATGAAAAGGGAGAAGTGAAAGGAGTCGGTTTATCGAATTATGGTCCGAAGCGTCTCAGGGAAGTGCATCAAAAATTTGCGGAACGGGGTGTTCCCATTGTGACCTTACAGGTACAATATTCTCTGCTTTCTACTTATCCTGTCAAAGAGTTAGACTTAAAAGCAGTGTGTGATGAATTAGGGATTCAATTAATTGCTTATAGCCCACTTACGCTGGGTTTATTAACAGGGAAATATGGAAATGGCGTGTTTCCGAAAGGAGTGAGAGGATTATTATTTCGCTATTTATTACCAGGCATTAAACCTGTTCTCAATACGTTAGAAGAAATTGCTAAAATTCGGGAAAAAACAATGTCACAAATTGCTTTAAATTGGTGTATTTGTAAAGGAACAATTCCGATTCCAGGGGCAAAGAATTTACAGCAAGCGGAAATGAATTTGGGGGCGTTGGGTTGGCGACTGAGTGAAGCGGAAGTGACTGAACTGGATCAAGCAGTCAATCAAAATACTCGTCAGATGGTGCAAAATATCTTTCAAACGCGATGAGATATACCGGTTTTCACTCTCATAAGATACATCTAAATTTTTGTTCTTGGTTCTTGGTTCACTCTCTCCTTATCCCTTTCCCTAGCGCGTAGGGCTATACCAGTAAATTTAGTGACTTTAAAAAATGTCGGAATTTTCTCCAATCACTGATCATTGTTAAAATGAGGCAGTGAGTCCTGAAGAGAAACTGAGACCCGAGTTTTCTGCGATTAGCGATCAATCCCTCCCCCCAAATATAATTGAGAAAATGAAACAATTATCAGTTCAACAAGCAAGAGAGCAACTCTATGAGTTAATCAATGAAGTAACCCAACAGAATCAACTGATTTATATTTCTAGTGATGATAATAAGGTTGCTATTTCTCGAAAGAGAGATAGACACCTTTTAGACCATGCTGAAATCAAGTCTCCTGCTTTAATTGTTAATGAGAAAGGATGCAAGCTCAGTGTTCCCTTTAACATTAATCCTCCGAACAAAGAAGGAAACTGTGTCTGTGCTGTAGATGTAGGGATTAATACTCTAGCTACAGTCAGTATCGTTTATCCTGACGGCACTGTAACCGCAAGGAAGTTCATTCATCCCTCGGTTGACATAGACCGTCGTGATAAGCGTTTATGTCGAATTAGAAAGAAGGCTCGTTTAACCAAAAACCTAAGTAAAGGTTTCTGTTCCACGTCGTATCGAAAAGCTCGCCAGTACAACCGAAATATCGCTCAACAGTCTTCTAAACAAATTGTGGACTTCGCCACCGAACACGGGGCTTCAGTCATTGTGTTCGAGCAACTGAAAGGATGGCGACCTAAAGGAGGGCGTAAAGGTTCGACCTTAAAACAAAGATTTCATGGCTGGTTACATCGAGCTTTGGTTAATCTGACCCAAGAAAAGTTTGCTGAAGCAGGAGGAAAGACAGAGTTTGTTTATCCTCGTGGAACTTCTAGCTTTGCTTTTGATGGCAGTGGAAAAGTTAAACGAAGCAATAAGAATTATTCCCTAGCTACTTTTTCTAGTGCTAAACAATATAACTGTGACCTATCAGCTAGTTATAACATTGGTGCTAGATACTGGGCTAAAGAACTTAAACTGACCAACGGTCATCCGCAGGCTCCCGAATTCAGTTCGGGAGTACGGATGACTCGCAGAAATGACGGTCAGTTGGATGGTGGCAAAAGTTCCCCATCCAAACGGAGAACTCCCGTTACCTTATCTGTCCTTTGGAAGGATAAGGAAGCTCCGACTACAGCGACGCAAGGAGCTTAGTCGAGGGTGAGTTCACAATGTGGTCTCATTATGATTAGTTGAACGCTGGTGATTGCTAAAATGAGGCAGTGAACCCTGATGAGAAACTGATGTCTGAATTTTCTGCGATTAGCGATCAATCCCTTCCTCCCCAAAATGTGGAAGCGGAGGAATCAATTTTAGGCGGGATTTTACTCGATCCAGAGGCGATCGCGCGAGTTGCGGAAATTCTCACGGCGGAGGCGTTTTATCTGCAAGCGCATCAAACCATTTATCAGGGCGCGATCGCGCTACATACGCAGGGGAAACCCACAGACTTAATGAATCTCAGCACTTGGTTAGCCGACCAAGAATTATTAGACAAAGTGGGCGGAAAAGCCAAACTCGCCCAACTCGCAGACCGTACTGTTTCCGCAGTCAACATTGACGGTTACGCGCAACTGGTTTTAGATAAATATCTGCGACGACAACTGATTAATTCGGGACATAAAATTGTTCAACTGGGATTTGATACCACTGAAGCGTTAAACACAGTTCTCGATCGCGCAGAACAAAGTATTTTCGCCATTACCCAAGAACGTCCCCAATCAGGATTAGTTCCTCTCAGTGAAACCCTAATTGAAACTTACGATCAAATCGAAGGGTTATATTATCAAGACCAACTCCCCGGACTCAAAAGCAGCTTTTATGATTTAGACAGCATGACCAGTGGCTTACAGCCGTCTGATTTAATTATTTTGGCGGGAAGACCTTCAATGGGGAAAACTGCCTTTGGTTTAAACATGGCGCGGAATATTGCGGGACAATATAAACTTCCTGTGGCGTTGTTTAGTTTAGAAATGTCTAAAGAACAACTGAGTCAACGCTTACTCGCTAGTGAAGCCAAAATTGAAAGTAATCGCTTGCGGTCGGGACGCTTAAGCCAACAGGATTATCAAAAACTCAGTAGCGCGATCGGAACCCTCTCCGATGTTCCCATTTTCATTGATGATACCGCAACCATGACCGTCATGGAAATGCGATCGCAGGCGCGACGGTTACAAGCCGAACACGGACAACTGGGCTTAGTATTACTGGACTACTTACAGTTAATGGAAGGGGGAGGAGATAACCGTGTCCAAGAATTATCTCGCATTACCCGCAGTCTCAAAACCCTCGCCAGGGAATTAAAAGCCCCCGTAATTGCACTGTCTCAGCTAAGTCGAGGCGTAGAACAGCGAACCAATAAACGTCCTATGCTGTCTGATTTGCGCGAAAGCGGAAGTATCGAACAAGACGCGGATCTAGTGCTGATGCTGTATCGAGATGCGTATTACAACCCTGATACCCCTGATCGCGATCTTGCTGAATTAATTATTACTAAGCACCGCAATGGGCCCACAGGAACGGTTAAACTGATTTTTAATGCGGAACTGACAGAGTTTCGTAATATGGCGCGATCTGACCATGATTAGAAGCGATCTACAGCAGTGACCAGTTGTTATAGTGCTACGGGCTGGGGAAAGGGACAAGGAGAGAGGAAGTTGGGGGTGAACCAAGAACGAATAATAAAGAACCCAGAACCAAGAACCCAAATTGAGATACTAACCAGTTATGATCGATGTCAGTTTTTATGAATCTTATTTATGTCATCCCAAGGAAAAACCGATCTCCAGAATACAAAAAACCCTAATAATACCTTTCCCATTGTTGCCATTGGTGCATCGGCTGGGGGATTAGAAGCCCTAGAAAATTTCTTTTCTCAGGTGACAACCGATAGTGAGATGGCTTATTTGGTGCTGGTTCACTCTTCGTTAGAACATCCCCATTTTCTCCCAGAGATTCTACAACGCACCACCTCGGTTCCCATTTCAATTGCTGAAAACGGTAATCAAATTTTTCCTAATCATATCTACATGATTCCCTCGCAAATGAGGGTTCGAGTAGAACAAGATTGCATCTATCTCTCGTCTGTTGAAAGACGAGAACTTCTCTTAACGATTGATATGTTCTTCATTGCACTGGCGGAAAATGAACCTCAGCGAACAGTTGGAGTAATTTTATCAGGAATGGGTAGTGATGGGACACTGGGAGTAAAAGCACTCAAAGCTCAAGAAGCCTTAATCTTGGTACAATCGCCAGAAACCTCAGCTTATACAGAAATGCCCGATAGTGCAATTTCGACGGGGGTAGTGGATGGAATTTTACCGCCAGCAGAAATGCCCAGACTGATTGAGCAGTATTTTCAGCAGCAAGGGATTACGGAAGAAGAAATAACCGCTCAGGAATGGTTGAGTGAAATTTTTAGCCTCATTCGCGCTCAAATTGGGCATGATTTTTCTTCTTATAAGCAAAATACACTTCTTCGTCGCATTAAGCGCCGAATGACTCTCCATCAAATAGAAACTTATGCTGAATATTTTAATTTTTTACAGGATCATCCCAAAGAAGTTAATAATTTATTTCGTGAATTTTTAATTGGTGTGACCAGTTTTTTTCGAGAAGAAAGTGCATTTGAATTTTTACAACAAGAAGTCCTCCCGCCTATTTTGCAGTCTATCCCCGATGGTGGAACGTTTCGGGCGTGGGTTTCTGGTTGTTCCAGTGGTGAGGAGGTGTATTCCTTAGCGATGATTCTGCGGGAACTGATTGATGAGATGCCAAAACAGATTAATTTACAGTTGTTTGGCACAGATATTGATCAACTGGCGATTGATCGCGCCAGAGAAGGGCTTTTTCCAGCGAGTATTGCCACGGATGTTAGTCAGCAACGGTTACGACGGTTTTTTCGACGGGAAGGTCAGTTTTATCGTGTGAGTCGAGACATTCGCTATTCCGTGGTATTTTCGCTGCAAGATGTCCTCAAAGATCCCCCTTTTTCTCGTTTGAACTTGCTTAGTTGTCGCAATCTCTTAATTTATCTGAATGAAGAAGCACAACGCCGACTGCTGCCTTTGTTTCACTATACGTTACAACCTTCAGGAATTTTGATGTTGGGGGGTTCGGAAAGTATTGGCAGTTTCCAAAATTTATTTCATACCTTAGATCTGAAACATAAGATTTTTCAACGGCGAGAAGTTGCGCGATCGCTGCGTCAATCTGTCCATTTTCCCACTGGAGCATTTCTTAACTTAGCTCGGCCCCGTCGCTCGGGGATGACCTCTCGCCAAAATGAAGACCAGAATTTTGAGCGACTCATTCAAAATATTTTACTGGAAGAATATTCTCCCACCGCAGTTCTCATTGAAAGTAATGGACAGATTCTTCATGTGCAAGGACGTACAGGGAAGTTTTTAGAAACGGTCAGTGGTCCCCCCACCAATAATATTTTTGATATGGCGCGAGAAGGCTTAAGAGTGGAACTTGCCTCAGCGATTCGATCTGCTATTTCTTCTGGTGAGATGATCACTCGGCAACAGATTCCTGTTCGCAGCAATGGACAACGGGAACTGGTGAAGTTTTCTGTCAAACCTCTCACCATGCCAGAAGGATTAGCGGGTCGCCTCCTTGTTTTATTGGAAGTGCTTGACACTGCTCTAACAGACGAAAATGAAGATAACACTGCTCAAAGTCTCTCTATGCAACAACGAGATGGGCGTATTGCTGAACTAGAAAGAGAGTTACAAAACACCCGCGAAAGCCATCAAACCACCATTGAAGAATTAGAATCGTCGAATGAGGAACTGCAAGCGACTAACGAAGAGTTAGAATCGTCGAATGAGGAACTGCAAGCGACTAACGAAGAGTTAGAATCCTCAAAGGAAGAGTTGCAATCGTTGAATGAGGAACTACAAACTCTCAACGAAGAACTACAAACCAAAGTGGAAGAATTATCCGCAGCCGAAGACGATATGCGGAATTTGCTCAATAGCACGAGTATCGCGACGATTTTTGTGGATCAGCAACTGCAAGTCAAACGCTTTACACCGCAAGCCCGAGAAATTGTCAATTTAATTCAAAACGATGTCGGTCGCCCCCTAGAAGATATTGCCACGAATTTACAAGAGGTGGAACTCGGTGCGGAGTTGCAAGAGGTTTTAGACACACTTCACTCAAAAGTTGAAGCAGTACAAAACCATGATGGCACTTGGTATCAAATGCGGATTATGCCCTATCAAACCACAGATAACCGCATAGAAGGGGCAATTCTGACCTTTACGAATATTGACGATTTGAAACAAATAGAGGCAGAAATCGCAAGTATTAATGTTGAATTAGAACAAATAAAAATTGTGATTCTTGATATTTTAGAGGCGAATACAAGCCCGTTAATTTTAATTGACCCAGACCAGAAGATTGTGAGAGCAAACCAAGCCTTTCATGAATTCATGAATCTGAGACTCGGGACAAACTTGCAATCCTTAGAACAGGCTTTATCGCAGCAAATTGGCGACTTTTTACAAGGCAATGAGGATTTTTCTGATGTTCCTTTTCTCTATACTGCCTCGGAACAAAATGAATGTTATTATAGGGTCGATGGGAAAGTAATCGGGGACGTTTTCAATGGAAACTATTATTTTTTATTAGCTTTTTACGAGGGAGACAATAATAATCTTGACAACTAGCACTTTTGATGATGTATCGTTAATTCTTGAGCAATTGGTTGCTCTCATTAAGCATCAAATACACCACACATTAAGTCTTACTAAAAAGAAAACCTTTATATGATTCAAGTCACTCGTCGGGGGGGGGAGATCATGGAAAAGAATATTTCTAATCAACTGCAAGAACTACGTCAACAAGCCCAAGCGCGTTTAAATAACCGCGTCTCACAAGCCCAAGAAGATCTAGAACTCTATCAAACTGAACTCACAATTCAACACGAGGAACTACGCCGATCTCATAACGAACTGAACAATCTTTACGAAGAATATTGGTATCTTTACCACTTTGCCCCTTGCGGGTATATCACTCTCAATCACAACGGTATCATTACCAAATTTAACCAGAAAGCCTTGGAAATGCTCGGTTCTAAAAATGCTCCCTTGAATTATTTAGGCTTTTCCCGTTTTATTGTCAAAGAATATCAAAACTCCTTTTTCGAGACCCTCCAAACTGCCGAAAAGAGTCTAGAAACTCAACATTTGGATTTAAGACTCATCTCAAGCAATGATGAATCGGTTTGGGTTCGCCTTGATATTCGACCTCACTTCACTCAAGGGGGTCAGGTCAGCCAGTGGCACATTACCCTGATCGAGTTAGACTAACGTGAACCCTCCCCAACTAAGCTGACGCTGTAGTTGGACGGGGCGTATAAACATCTGAGGAAACCTCAGATGACAGCCCCTCGGCTTCCTTATCCTTCCAAAGGACAGATAAGGTAACGGGAGTTCTCCGTTTGAATGAGGAACTTTTGCCATCATCCAACTGACCATCATTTCTGCGAGTCAGTTTTAATTTCTTAGCCCAGTATCTAGCACCTATGTTGTAACTAGCTGATAGGTCACAGTTATATTGTTTACCACTAGAAAACGTAGCTAGGGAATAATTCTTCTTGCTTCGTTTAACCTTTCCACTGCCATCAAAAGCAAAGCTAGAAGTCCCGCGAGGATAGACAAACTCGGTCTTACCGCCACCTTCAGCGAATTTCTCTTGGGTCAGATTAACCAACGCACGATGTAACCAACCATGAAAACGCTGTTTTAAGGTCGAGCCTTTACGTCCTCCTTTTGGTCTCCATCCTTTTAGTTGCTCGAAAACAATAACTGATGCTCCGTGTTCTGTGGCGAAGTCAACAATTTGCTTAGAAGAGTGTTGAGCTATATTTCGATTATACTGACGCGCTTTTCGATACCAAGTGGAACAGAAACCTTTGTGGAGATTTTTGGTAAGCCTCGCTTTCTTTCTAATTCGAGCTAAACGTTTATCACGACGGTCTATGTCAGCCGAGGGGTGAATGAACTTCCTTGCGGTTACAGTGCCGTTAGGATAAACGATACTGACTGTAGCTAAAGTATTAATTCCAATATCTACAGCACAAACACAGCTTCCTTCTTTTTTGGCGGGATTAATCTTAAAAGGAACACTGAGTTGGCATCCTTTTTTATTAACGATTAAAGCAGGAGATTTGATTTCAGCATGATTCAGCAGATGTCTATCTCTCTTTCGAGAAATAGCAACCTTAGTCCATATCCAATCACTCCCATTCCACACTTTAATTTCAGTGACAGTCAAACATTCAGAGAACTTAATGCACTGTCCTTTATAAAGAGAAGGATAACAACCCGTGTTTCCATTTAATTTTGGGGGTTTAGCATCTTTTCTACTCCTAATCCCAGACTGCCATCTTTGATATCGGGTGAAAAAAGAAGATACTTGTCCAATTGCAAACTCGATGGCGGAACGTCTTAAATAAGAAGGAAATTTATAAAACCTTTTTCCAAAATACTGATATTTAGGATTCGGATTTTTACTGGTCTGATGAATCAGTCTTTCTACTTCCGAACACCGACTTTTAGCATTAGCAATCGTTGTCCAGTGAGCATTAACAACTCCTACTAAAGCATGACAAAATGCTCTGTACTCCTGAACCGTCAGCCTTAGATATTGCTGTTGTTCAGGAGTAGGAGATAAATGCCAAGTATCGGTACGGATGATAGAATGATTCATAATAATTAAATTTTAGCTTAGTTATGGAAAAGTCGTCAAGCCTTAAAACAAGCAGTCATAGTACGTATAGACTTCAGTATCATATTATCTTTACAGTTAAGTACAGGAAACAGATCCTTACCAAAGCTATGCTACAAAGACTAGAAGAGATTTTCTCTGATGTCTCTGGGAAGTGGCGATGTCGGTTAGTAGAGTTTGGTGGTGAAGCAGACCATGTTCATTTACTGGTAGATGCTCATCCTGCTATGGATTTATCCCGTTTTGTCGGGAACTTAAAAACTGTATCTTCTAGACGAATGAGAAAGGAAAACCAAGAATACTTAGAGCGGTTCTTTTGGAAGCCCTATTTTTGGAATAAGGCTTATGGCATTATCAGTATTGGTGGGAGAGCGAATTTAGAAACGTTGCTTAGTTATATTCACCGGACAAGATGCCCCGACTAACTAGCGACTAAGCCTTCGGCTGTAGTCGTAGGATGCGTCGGGGCGTTTGCTCAAGACACTATTTTTTTGGTCAATTTAAGTTATGATTATTCCTAGATCAATTAAATCGTTTAACTCAGTCACTGACTAGAGTTAACGACTGCGCGATCGCTGCTTGCGATTGTTTGAAAATTCAGGCATTAGCAAGGAGACTGGTAAAGAAATTTTACGGCACTTGCTATGCTTCCTAATTCTGCTTCCTTAAAAAGGGGGACAGGGTTAAGCAATTAATTCCTAATCTTATGATAAATTCTGTGACCTGAAAATGATATAGCACACAGTTGAAGGTGATATGAAATGGACAAATATCTAGCTCGTCGCACACAAGACCTACGTCAGCAAGCCCAAGCTCGCTTGGAACAGAGAGAAAGAGAAACCGATCTCAACGAGATGACTCCTGCTGAGTTAGCCCACGAACTAGAGATTCATCAAACGGAATTAGAAATTCAATACGAAGAACTCCAGCGAGCTTATGATGAATTGAGAAGCCTCCATGAAGAATTTTGGTCACTGTATGAATTTGCTCCTTGCGGGTATGTTACCTTAAATCCTCAAGGAATTATCACTCGGATCAATCGTCGAGGGACTGAAATCTTAGGAACATCCCAAGCTCCCCTCACTAATTTAGGATTTTCTCGTTTTATCGCTCCAGAGTACCAAATGTTGTTTTTTACTGCTTTTCGGGAAGCCAAACGCACGGGAGAAAGGCAAAGTTTAGAATTCCAACTGCTACCTCGTGATCAACCTCGGCTTTGGGTTCATTTAGATCTGCAAATGAGGGTGGATGAAAACGGAGATCTACGACAATGGCAACTTACACTAACAGATATTAGTGCTGAAAAAGAAGGGGAAAAGGCGCGAGAAAAGGCTGCAAGACTGCAATTAATCAATGATTCAATCCAAGGGGGAATTGCTTATGTTGATCGCGCACAATGTTTTCAGTTTGTGAATAAAACCTATCAAACATGGTTAGAACGAGATGAAAGCGAAATTATTGGGAAAACCATAGAAGAGATTATTGGGTCTGAGACTTACAGCAAGATTCGTCACCACATCGAAACGGCTTTTCAAGGACAAACCGTTACTTATGAATGCCAGATTGTGAGTCAAGAATTAGCCCAACGAGACGTTTTAGTAACTCTAGTTCCCGACTGCAATGAGCAAAGAGAGTTTGAGGGCTTTTATGCCTTAATTACCGATATTACAGAGCGCAAGCAATTAGAATTTGCCTTGCGGGAACAGGCGGAACGGGAACAACTACTGAACTCGATTACACAGAGCATTCGCCAAAGTTTAAATTTACAAGAAATTGCCACCCATACCCTCAAGAAGATTGTACAACTTTTTGCTGTGAACCGTGCTCTATTGGCGGTTGCTAATCCCCGTCAACAAGAGTTTGAATTAGTTCGTCTGATCTCCAGCGACGGAGAAGAAGGAGTGAGTGATTCTGCAATTACAACTTGTGACTATGCTTTGGCTCAAACCTTATTTCAGGATTATGATTGCTTAGTTGTTTCGGATGTCAATAATGAAAACGTTTGTGCTGAAGTCCGAGAAGTTGTAGAAAAATGGGAAGCGCGATCGCTGCTGGCGATGCCGATTTGGTACAATAACGAATTACAAGGGGTACTTTGCTTGCAAATGTGCGATCAAGTGCATTACTGGAGCAACCGTGATCTAGATTTAATCCAAGAAATTACAGACCAACTCGCGATCGCGCTGCGTCAATCGCAACTGTACGAACAATTGCAACAGAAATTCAAAGAGCATAAAAAGCTCCAAGATCAACTGCGCTATGAGGCAATCCATGACCAACTGACGGGTTTACCGAATCGTGCTGTTTTAATTGACCGTTTAGAAGAACTGTTAAAATCCACCCCTTATGCTCGTTTTGCAGTGTTATTTCTCGATTTAGATGGTTTTAAGTCGGTTAATGATACGCTCGGACATACGATTGGTGATCAACTGCTGATTATTGTCGGGGAACGATTAGCGAATTGTTTGCGAGAGGATGATCTGTTGGTGCGCTTTGGGGGGGATGAATTTGTGATTGTTTTAGATGATGTTACAGAGGAAAACAGCGCGATCGAAGTTGCGAATCGGATTCACCAAATTTTAACCCGACCTGTGATGTTGAATGGAGTTGAGGTCACGATTGGAACTAGTATTGGCATTGTTTTCGATAACCCCAACTATACCGATGCCATGCCCATTTTACGGGATGCGGATATTGCTATGTACGACGCGAAAAATAGGGGTGCATCTTATGTGATCTTTAATTCTGACCGATAAGAAGATCATTTTGGAAAAGTCAAGTCAAGATACCTTTTCAGGAAGCCTTACCTATTTCTTATGAAAACGCGCTTAACTCAAATCCAATCATCTCCCGCACCGATTCGGATTATTCTATTTTTGAGTTTATTGCTTTTTTTCTGGATTCCCGTTGCGATTCCCGTGCAACTTTATTTTAATGAAAATCCCAATCTTGTTAGTATTTTAGTAATGGGATGGTTGTTTATTCTATTTTTTATCCTCATTAAGGTAATCGGTCAGATAATTTACCAACAAAGTCATCCTTATCAAAATCTGGGCTTGGTGAGAAGTTCTCGTAATGGGAAAGAACTTTTACGGGGCTTAAGTTTAGGGTTAGTTTTAACGTTTAGTTTATTTATCTTACAGGGCGCGATCGGATGGTTGAATTGGCAAGATAATACGCTTCCTTTGTGGCGTTTAATATTAGAAGGAGCATTAACGGGAATTGGCGTTGCGTTTGCTGAAGAATCTGTTTTTCGCGGTTGGTTATTAAACGAATTAGAGCAAGATTATTCTTTAAGAATTGCCTTGTGGGCGAGTGGCATTATTTTTGCTGTTTCTCATTTTTTAAAACCACTGCCAGTGATGTTAGAAACCTTACCTGCATTTCCTGGATTACTGTTGTTAGGATTGGTTTTAGTCTGGGCAAGACGGAGAAATCAAGGGCGATTAGGACTCGCGATCGGCTTACATGGGGGCTTGGTTTGGGGGTATTATATTGTTGATGTCGGGCAACTCATTACTTATACAGAAACGGTTTCTCCTGCAATAACAGGGATTTATGGTAACCCGATTGCAGGAGTGATGGGCTGGCTATTTTTACTAGGATTAGCTGTTGGGTTACAGCCCAAGAAAAATTAAGCCTGGGGGGGGTGTGTATAAGCCAATTTCAAAAATATCTCGCGTCCCCGTGATGCCTTGACCTATAAATAATAACAGCGCGATCGAATTTAAGACAATATGAACTCTGCGCCAAAATAAGGATTTATCTTTGTAGATTTCATCAATAATGGCTAAAGAAAAAATCATCAGTAAAGCAGCAATCATTCCATAATAATAGTGGGAAATATACCACTCTGCACTACGCCTAAATACCCCGTCTTGGCTTCCTAATACCACTAATCCCATCCCCGTTAAGGTGGCAAAAATTGCCCGCCACTGTTTCGCTCTCGCTTGATATAAAAATACTAAAGAAGCAATGGTCAAAGCAAACATTAAAACGATAAAAATCGCTTGGGGAGGGTTTTCAGTAAAGAGTTGATTTTTAATAATATTCTTAGACAAAATCGCATGGGCAAAGGCAACTAAAATAATCCCCACGACAGATGCGGATAACCATTTTCCCAGTTGAACATGATCGCGCCCGACCACAGGAGGAATTTTACTTTTTTTATTCCCAGCTTTGATTTGTAATCGTCGTTGGCGAGTCGCCCAAGCAAAGTTAACAACGATACCAATCAGGGGAAAAACAACAATAACAGCCAGTGCGGGATGAAGTAAAGTTAACCAGTTGTCTAGTGTCATCATTGACCTCAGAACAGAAGATTTCAGGGAAGATAAAAGCCAGATCAGCTTAAAAATTAGGCTTTGATCAACCCTTTTTAAAATAACTGATGATTGGCGACAGCAGATTATATTTTGCTGAGGATTTCCTTAAAAATTTATTGATTTCTAATCATCCTGTTTTTGGGAAGTTTTCAGGTGATGAAATTAAATTATGTTCAGTAGAATTAAACTGGACTCAAGACCAAGAAACAAGTTAAGTTAATCCTGATGACAATTTCTGAATTTAATTCACAACGCCTTTCTCGTCGGTTTCGCTGGCGGGTGTCACGTTTACGGCTGACAACATTCGTTTTATTGACTGTTATTCTGATTGCTGCTGGTATCGCGATCGCGTGGTTTGCTGGAGAAGGTACAATTACTCAGTTATTTGACCAACTCTATCAACTGCAACAGAATCCCCCGCAACTGTTAGAAGCCCCGATGAATGCTTCAAGAAGACAGTTATTGCTACCCGCTTTAATTTTATTAGGCTTGGTCTTTATTATTACAAAAACTGTTCCCACTCCCAGAGGGTGGGCAAGATTTGTGATTGTTGTAATTTTATTAGCTTTAACAGGACGTTATCTTGTGTGGCGATCAATGACCACATTAAATCTGAGTGACCCGTTAAACGGAACCATTAGTTTAACCTTATTTGCCCTCGAAATGCTGATTTTAGTGAGTAGTGGCATTCAGCTATTTTTAATGTTAAATGTTAAAAATCGTTCACCACAAGCGGATCAACTGGAACCCGATGTTAAATCTGGAAAATTTCGCCCCACCGTTGATATTTTAATTCCCAGTTATGATGAACCCGAATTTATTTTAAGACGCACCATTATCGGTTGTCAGGCGATTAATTATGAACCGAAACGAGTTTATTTATTAGATGATACGCGCCGACCTCATATTAAAGCCCTCACTGAAGAATTAGGGTGTGACTATATCACACGCCCGACCAATGAACACGCGAAAGCGGGCAACTTAAATAACGCTTTACCGAAAACAGATGGGGAATTAATTGTTGTTTTTGATGCCGATTTTGTCCCCACTAAGAACTTTTTACAGCGCACGGTGGGATTTTTCCAAGATGAAAATATGGCGTTAGTGCAGACCCCACAAAGTTTTTATAATGCTGATCCGATCGCGCATAATTTAGGCTTAGAAGATATTTTAACCCCAGAAGAAGAAGTCTTTTATCGACAAATTCAACCGATTAAAGATGGCGCAGGAAGTGTGGTTTGTTCGGGAACTGCCTTTATTGTTAGGCGATCCGCTTTAGAAGCAGCAGGAGGCTTTGTCACCGAATCTTTAAGTGAAGATTACTTTACTGGAATTCGCATTTCCGCACAAGGCTATCATCTTGCTTATTTAGATGAAAAATTAAGTGCAGGGTTAGCAGCCGAGAATATTGGCGCTCATATTACCCAAAGAATTCGGTGGGCGCGAGGAACATTACAAGCCTTTTTTATTCAAGCCAACCCATTAACAATTTCTGGTTTAAGTTGGAAACAACGTCTTGCCCATTTAGAAGGTTTATTGCATTGGTTTACCAGTTTCTCTCGAATCTTTTTCTTATTGATGCCCTTGGCTTACTCATTTTTAAGAGTGCTTCCATTACGCACCACAGTTGAAGATGTCATTTATTTCTTTTTACCCTTCTATATTGTTCAATTAACTGTATTTTCTTGGCTCAATTGTCGGAGTCGATCCAGTTTACTCTCTGATATTTACTCACTGGTTTCTGCGTTTCCCTTGGCTGTAACTGCAATTCAAGTCCTGATTAATCCCTTTTCTTCTGGGTTTAAAGTCACCCCGAAAGGCGTTAAAGGAGAGAACAAAATTCGTTTTAACTGGACATTAGCAATGCCCTTACTGATTCTCTTTATCTTAACCGCAATTAGTTTGTGGCGTTGCTTAGGAATGACAATTATGGGAAGTGGTCATGACTGGCGTTTAGGCTGGGTTTGGAGTGCCTATAATTTATTTATGTTAGGAACAGCCCTCCTGATTTTATTAGATATTCCCGCCCAAGATGTGTATCAATGGTTTAATTTACGGCGAGTTGTTGCTGTAAAATTTGGCAATGAAACGATTTGGGGAGTCACCACAAAACTGTCAGAAGTGGGATTAGAAATGGCACTCACTCATTCAGTTGAACTCCCACCTCATTTAGAATCTTATGCCGTGAAGTTAGAATTAGTTGAAGAAAAAATTACATTACAAGGGGTGATTACTGCTTTAGATGGAAATGGAGAGTTTCCGCGACTAAAAATTCAGTTTGAAAACTTAACCACGGAACAAAATCGAGATTTAGTGGAACTCTTATTCTGTCGCCCTGGACAATGGTTAAGTAAGTCTTCTCCAGGAGAAATTCAGTCTTTATGGATTTTATTACGAATTGTTTTAAGACCTAATTTCTTATTCCGAAATCGCCAAGAAATTAAAGGAGTCCAAGTCGCGCAGATTTAATTAATAAGAGAAAAGCCATAATCAACTCTCACTAATGGTAGGGTGGGCAAGGCAAACCCTACAGGAAAACAGTCATTCATCCATCCGTTTTGAACGGATGGACGGGGCTTTCAAGGTGCGGAGGAAACCTCCGCACACAGCCCCTCATGAATGACGACTAAGGACTTTAGTCCTTTGTGTCATTTTCCTCTTTGATTCTCAATATACTTCTTAATTGTTTCTGAACTGACATTTCCTGCTGTACTTACAAAATAACTGGGAGTCCATAAAGTGGGAAGTTTTTTCAATTCGGGAAATTCCTTCCTCAAATGATGAGAAGCCCGTCCTTTAATTTTTTTAACCACCACACTTGGGGCATAAGTAGGATCGGTATTCAAAAAAAGATGAACATGGTCTGGCAGAATTTCGCAAGCAATCAGCCTCCAATTATTCTCTTTACAAAGTCCAAATATAATTTCTTGGAGACGGTGTTCAATTTCTCCAACTAAAACCTTTTTTCTTCTTTTTGGACAGAAAACAAAGTGGTAGTTAAGGAGAGTCACTGAATGTGGATTTCTTCTGTATTCGTCAGGCTGATTTTTCCTTGACTGTATGTTGATAATACAAGTACAATATACTTAATGTAACAACTAATCCCATGTCATATCAAACGACTAAGTTGAACATCACAAAAAATATCAGTGACCAAACTAGAGATGTTTTGGTATTTCTGTGCCACGAAGCAAATAATCTTTGGAATACAGCGGTCTATCAAATTAGGCAAAACCACTTTGCTACTTGTGGAGTCCGAGAATTTTTTGATAAAAATGACTGCTTTCGTCGTCAATTCAGGGACAAAAAAGTAAAAGTTAGTTATCCTCAACTTGGTAAAGACTTTAAGGAAAACCAGCATTATCAATGGCTAGGCGCACAGCAAGGTCAACAAGTCTTAAAATCAGTCGAGGAGGCGTTTAAGTCTTATAACGAACTGTTGGAAATGTGGTTCAACGGAGAAATTGACCAGAAACCAAAACTCCCAAATTATAGAACAAAGGGAGGGTTATGTGATTTTACTTTTCCACGCCAATCTCTTCGTTTTAATCACGAAAATGGTTCTTGGTTTTTGCCAATGAGTAAAATGATTAAAGAACATTGGGTAAAAGAAAAAGAGGAGTTTTCAATTCCCTCAGTCAATTATATTGGCGATACCAATGTCGCAGAAATCAGAATCCTTCCTCAGCATGGAAAACTTTGGGCGGAACTTGTTTACAAGGTGGAAGAAAAAGTGGCGACCGATTTAGATTATTCTCAGGCTTTGGGATGTGATCCAGGAGTAAATAATCTGCTAACTTGTGTCTCCACTCTCGGAAAAAGTTTCATTGTTGACGGACATAAAATTAAGGGTGTAAATGCTAAATACAACAAAACAGTTGCTAAATACAAACAAGGGAAGTCGGATTTTTATTGTGATGAATACTTGGGTGAGTTAACCCATAAACGATCATGTTTTATGCGTGATGCTGTGAATAAGACAGCACGGTTTATCATTAATTATTGTCTTAATCATCGTATCGGTAACATTGTTTTCGGTTGGGGACAAGGAGTGAAAACAAATTGCAATCTGGGTTCAAAAAATAACCAAAACTTCGTACAGATACCCACAGCTAGGCTCAAGAATCAAATTAAAGAGTTGGCAGAATTAGTGGGAATTAAGTTTACTGAAACCGAGGAAAGTTACACCTCTTGTAGCTCATTTTTAGATAATGATTACTTGCCAGTGTTCGGCGGCGAGAAACCTGCCAACTGGAAAGAATCAGGAAAAAGAGTTAAAAGAGGGCTATATCAAACTCGTAAGGGTAAGTTAATTAATGCTGATTGTAACGGTGCAGCTAATATCCTAAGAAAGGTAAGTACACAGTTAGGCTTAGGTCTAACCGAGGTATGTCGGGCAGTCTTGAGTCTGCCCAAGCGGTATGATGTTTTCAGTTTGCTGAAGAAATCATACCGTAAACGCGGAGAAGTGAGATTTAATCTCGCTTCGTAGCAACGTTTGGAATCTATGTTTTTCAAAACATGGAGAACTCAATCATACAGTATCAAACAAAGATGATTCCAATTTATACTCAAATTCAGCAAGGTAATCGTTGGCTCAATCAATATCGCGGAAAACGTCCTGCCTTAGCTTGTGTGTTAGGCTTTACGGAAACGGGTTTATTGCCTGAAATCTCTGCAGCAGGAGCAACGCCTGATGATCGTCGTTATACCGCGATCGCGGATGGAGAATGTTTAGTCAATGGCATCCAACCGCACCCGAAACATCCCTTACCTCCCCTCACTGTCGGTGCATCGCCAACCTTGATTTCCCGTGCTTTTGTAGAAGCCTTAGACTTACCCGTTTATCTCTTTAATGCGGGTTTACCAAAACCGCCAGCCGTCCCTCATATTGATTTAGGGGGAATCCCCGCGCAATGCGTTTCTACAGGTCAGGCGTTACCGCGATCAAAAGTGGAGGCGTTATTTGCCCAAGGATGGCAATGGGGAGAAGTCCTTGCCAAGACCGTCAAAGACAGTTATTTAATCATTGGGGAATGCGTGGTCGGTGGCACAACAACGGCCCTGGGATTACTCACGGGACTGAGAATTGCTGCTGCCAACAAGGTCAACAGTAGTCACCCACATTGTAATCATCGCCAAAAATGGGAAATTGTGCAAGCGGGGTTAGGGCGAACCGATTGGTATTTTCAGCAAACGCCAGTTGATCCCTTTGGTGTCGTTGCTGCCGTCGGTGATCCGATGCAAGCAGTGGTTGCGGGAATGGCTCTTTCAGCGAGTCGGGAAGTGGGGGTGTTACTGGCTGGGGGAACGCAAATGCTGGCGATTTATGCGCTGATGCAACGTTTGCTGCGTGAAGGCAGTCGCGGTAAGTTAGAACAGGTGGCGGTGGGAACAACCCGTTGGGTGACAGAAGATTTAACTGGCGATACGGTGGGCTTAGCTAATACCTTAGAGGATGTTCCTTTATTGGCGACTGGTTTAAGTTTTGCCGAATCTCGTTATCCGCAGTTGAATGCCTATGAAGACGGTTATGTGAAAGAAGGGGTGGCTGCAGGAGGCTGCGCGATCGCGGCTCATTTATATTTAGGATGGAATCAAGCTCAGTTACTCCATACCATTGAGTCTCTAGTTGAACAATATGCAGAAATCGGCTCAAACGCTGATCACTTCTAAGGTCTCCAAACTAGAATCACGACATCCCGTAAGACTGACGTTGCTACCCAACGCCAGCACCTGTTGTAAGTAAGTGAGGGCTTCTGCTGTAATCGTTTCTCCAGGCATTAAAACGGGGATTCCTGGAGGATAAGGACAAACGAATTCTGCACTGATTTGACCAATAGTAGATGATACAGGTAGGGTCTTCTTTTCGCTAAAGAAGGCTTGACGAGGAGAAATACAAGGCGCAAGGGGGGGCAAAGCAGAGAGTTTCATCTTGCTGATTTCTTCTGCTGTTTTCTTCTCTTTTAATGCCCTCAACCCCTTGACGAGAGCTTCTATGTCAGCTTCAGTATTGCCAAAAGTAACCACAAAGGTCAAGGTTTTTGCGGTGGGTAACTCTGCGGTGACAGCGAATTGTTCATGTAAGATTTCGTCTGCTGCAAAGCCAGTCAACCCCAAAGCAGAGACATCGACACTCAGGCGGGTGGGGTCGATTGCTTGACAGCCCAGTTGGGGGGTAGCAGGAGAAAAAACAGTGATTTCAGGAATAGTTTTGATTTTCTCAGTGGCTTGTTGGGCTAAGGCTAAAGCCTGTCCTAATAATTTTTCCCCTGCGGTGGCGACTTGTTGACGCGCTGCATCGAGGGAGGCTAACAGTAAATGACTAGGACTACTAGATTGTAAACACTGTAATGCAGAGGTGAGAGCAGTTGCACTAACTCGTTGTCCTTTCTGATGGAGGAGAGAAGCCTGAGTGAGTGCGCCTAAGGTTTTGTGTAGTGACTGGATCACCACATCTGCACCCAGAGTGAGAGGAGATTTCGGAAACTGGGGATGAAACCCAAAATGCGCCCCGTGTGCAGCATCCACAAGGAGAGGAATCTGATGCGAATGAGCAATTTGAGCTATGGTTTCAATGTCGGCGCAAACCCCTTGATAGGTGGGAGAAGTGATGAGGATAGCTTTGCTGTCAGGATGTTGCGCGATCGCGCTGTGGAAAGCGGTTGGTGTGAGGTTGTAGGGTAAATCGAAGCTGGAATCATACACGGGATTGATAAAAATCGGAATTGCTCCTGATAAAATTAGTCCCGCGATCGCGCTTTGATGAACCGTGCGAGGCAAAATAATTTTCTCACCCTCGCCACAAGTCGCTAAAATTGCAGCCATCACCCCAGAAGTGGAACCATTGGCTAAAAACCAAGTTTGATCCGCTCCAAAGGCCTCAGCAGCTAACCCTTGCGCTTGTTTCATTACGCCTTCTGGCGGAAACAGGTTTCCAAACTCAGGCAATTCTGGTAAATCGTAACGAAAGACATCCTCTCCAAATAAGGCTAATAATCGAGACGAGATCCCTTTTCCTCGTTTATGTCCAGGGACATAAAATGGCGCATGAGGGCGGTTGCTACTTCCCCTCAGTGCATCTAACAAGGGGGTATTTATTTGTGATCTGTATTCAAAATCATTCATTCACTTAAACTGACTGCAACTGCTACCCTACTGAGAATTACTATAATCTTTTTTTAAGATTTGATCTAAAATGAGAAATACCTTGTTATTTAAATTTTTTATAACAATTGATTGATCATACAAGTTTTATATGTTCTCCGTAAACATATCAGCAGTTAAGAGGCTTGTTGGCACAATTCTAGTTTGATGAGACTTCTAAGCAGCCAAGGGCGCAGTTATGACACAAATTTCCGATTCTGAGAGCCAATTGTTAAGATTTGCTGATTTGCAGGTGTTTGAGCATTTAAGCTCACCAATCTGGATTTATGACGTGCAGCAAAATCAAATCCTCTGGGCAAATTCAGCAGCACGCGAGAGTTGGGAAGTTTCGTCTGTAAAAGCGATTAATGAAGGGAATGGCGACTCTGTGCAAATTGAAGCTACTAACCTGATCGCCAATCAAAGACAATTACTGAGTGAAGCAAGAAATAGGGTCACTTGGACAATGACTCACTCTGAGAAGCGATTAAGGTTTGACAGTCTTTGTTCCAGAATCTACTTAGAGGGATATGATTTTACGGTTTTAGTTGAAGCAACGCCCTTGTTGAATGAAGCCAGCAATGATTGTGATGCCGTTGCAGGAGTAGGAAATATCAGCGATCGCGCCTGGAATCAACGACAACTGAAAGAACAGACAGGGATTCTCGAAGCGATTGCCACGCATCAGCCCCTTTCCCAGATTTTAAGGCAACTCATTCGCACCCTAGAAACCCTGATTCCCAACCGCATTGGCTCATTTTTACTCTACGATCCCAAACGCCATTGTTTAGGGTCAGGGGAAGCGATTAATCTTCCTGTGGAATATCTCCAAGCCTTAGAAGGCTTACCTATAGGCCCAAAAGTAGGTTGTTGTGGGACAGCAGCTTATCTCAGAAAACCCGTGATTGTCAGTAATATCGCCACCGATCCCCTCTGGGAAGAGTTTCGAGATTTAGCACTGAGGTTTCACTTAAAAGCAGCATGGTCTTATCCGATTTTCGGGGAAAATAGGGCGTTACTGGGAACATTTTGCTGTTACTCTCAAAAGATCGAAAAACCAACCCCCCACGATTTAGATGTAACACAAATGATCACTCACTTAGCTGGGTTAGCCATTACTCAAGATCAAGTGACGAAGGAAAGGGATCAAAAACTGGCATTAGTGGAAGCTGCGGTAGATGGGATTGGAATAGTGGAAAATGATTGTTTTTGCTATCTCAATCAAGCTCATGCGGAGATATTTGGCTATGATTCCCCTGATGAGTTAGTGGGGTGCAGTTGGCGAATTCTTTATTCCCCCGAAGAAGCAGCCCGTCTGGAACAAGTGATGATGCCAATGTTACAACAACAGGGGTATTGGCGAGGAAGCGCGATCGGGCAACGAAAAGATGGGACAATGTTTCCTCAAGAAATCTCCCTCACTCTGGTTGATGAAGATAAAATCATTTGTGTCGGTCGGGATATCAGCGATCGCGCTGCTGTAGAACAGGCTTGGCGAGAAAGTGAAAAGAAATATCGCAGCATCTTTGAAAATATCACCCAAGGCATTTTTCAAGTCACCCTTGAGGGTCAATATCTCAATGTAAATCCTTTTTTAGCCCAGCTTTACGGTTATGACTCACCAGAAGATCTCATCAAAAACATTACCAACTTAGCAGAGGAACTCTATGTTGATCCGCAACGTTGTCATAAATTATCTCAAATCACCTTAAAATATTGCACAGTCAAAAACTTTGAATCGCAAGTTTACCGTAAAGACGGAACAAAAATCTGGATTTCTGTAACCCAACACGCGGTCTATGACAAAGCAGGTCATTTTCTTTTCTTTGAAGGGGTAATCGAAGATATTACCGCCCGTAAGGAAGCAGAAGATCAACTCTACTACCAAGCCTTTCATGATGGGCTAACCCAACTCTCGAACCGTACTTGGTTTGTGCAACGGTTAGAAGGGGCAATCTATGCTTACGAAAAAGGCTTCACCGAAAGTTGTTATGCTGTCTTTTTCATTGACTTAGATCGCTTCAAAATCATTAATGATAGCCTCGGACATATTACAGGAGATGAACTCCTCAAACAAGTCGCTGATCGTTTCAAGAGTGCCGTTAGCGATCATTATCTCATTGCTCGTTTTGGTGGAGATGAGTTTGCTCTTCTCGCCACTAATATTAATTGCCAAGAAGATTGTAGCGACATTGCACAAAAATTAATTGATACCTGCCAAGACCCTTTTCTCTTAAAAGGAAATCGCTATTTTATTGGGGTCAGTATTGGGATTGCTGTTGGTGATTTATATTATCAAACGCCAGAAGAAGTGTTACGAGATGCTGATGCAGCAATGTATGAAGCAAAAGCTAAGGGCAGAGGATATGTTTTCTTCCAACCTGAAATCAGAGAACGAGTTTTATCTTGTTTATTACTAGAAAATGATTTAGAGGGAGCAATTGAACGCGAAGAATTTCAACTCCGCTATCAACACTTAGTGTATCTAGAAACCAACCAACTTTATGGCTTTGAAGTGCTTTTGCGATGGATTCATCCCCAACGAGGAGCAATTTCACCCGCCGATTTTATTCCCATTGCAGAACAAACAGGGGTGATTAAAGAACTCGATGCTTGGGTTTTAAAACAAAGTTGTCGTCAGCTTCGTCAATGGCAAAATCAATTTTCTACTGCAAAAGATTTAGTAATTAGCGTAAATTTATCCCCTGTGGAATTACTGCAACCCAACTTAGTGGAACAAATTGCAGACACCTTAAAGGAAGAAGGCATTGCTCCCCATTGTATTCGCTTAGAACTCACAGAAACCGCCTTTCTCGATAACACTCGCCTCGACATCTTCCAGCAATTACAAGCCCTAGGAATACAAATTAGCATTGATGATTTTGGGACAGGAGAATCCTCTTTAAGTCGTTTACATCAATTGCCTTTAAGTACGATTAAAGTTGATCGGGTATTTGTCCAACAATTAGATCAAGGTCATTCTGGAAAAGCACTGGTTCAAACCATTCTCAACTTAGCCCATAGTTTAGGAGTAAACACTCTTTCCGAAGGAATTGAAACCCAACAGCAACGAGATACGTTATTGAACTTAGGATGTCTTTTAGGACAGGGCTATTTTTATTCCCCTCCCGTTACCGCCCACGCTGCAACTCAGATGTTAGATCAACATGATCGCGCTACAAGCGTAATCCGTGACCAGTGACCAGTGACCAGATAAAAAAGTAGCCCTCCAACAACAAAGTGGAGGGTCAGCAATTGATTGATAGCGGGAGGCGGATTTGAACCACCGACCTTCGGGTTATGAGCCCGACGAGCTACCAGACTGCTCTATCCCGCGTCGCAATTTCTTATTATAAACATAAGATTCAAAAAGTGACAACCCCATCTAAAAATTTTTGTCCAGATACGCTGCTAAATGGCTTTGAGTGCGCTCATTTTCTGAAGGAGTCCCAATACTAATGCGGATTCCATTGGCGGTATGACGCACTAATGTTCCTTGCTGGTGTAAGGTTTTGACCAGTTGTTGCTGTTGCTGATGTTGTTCCTCTCGCGAAGCAAGATTGAGACGCAAATAAATAAAGTTCGCATCACTTTCCCACACTTGAAGACGGGAATCGGCGGAGAGAAAGTGATAGAGTTTGTCTCGTTCTTGTTGGGTTTCCGCGAGGGTTGACAGTAACTGTTCTCGGTTTTGGAGGGCGACTAAAGCTGCTGCTTGGGAAAAACTGGGTAGATTATAGGGGAGACGAATTTTTTCTAGGGCTTGGGTGAGTTGGGGATGGGCGATACAGTAACCAACCCGATGGGCTGCTAGGCGAAAGGCTTTGGAGAAGGTGCGGAGAATCGCCCAATTGGGATGTTCGGGAAGCTCGGAAACTAAGGTCTGAGCGCTAAATTCAAAGTAGGCTTCGTCAATAACAACTAAGATGTCTTCTGGGAGGCTTTTGAGCCATTCAATTTCCGCAGCACTGAGTAAGTTTCCCGTGGGGGAGTTGGGATGGACGACAAAAATCACTTTAACACCTTGTCCAATTGCACCTGCTTGCGCGATCGCGTGATCGGCTTGTCCTCGTTTGATGGTAAAGTGGGTTTCTTCTCTAGGAATAGAAATGGCGGTGATCCCTAGGGTTTGCGCCAGAATTTTATACATGGAGAAGGTGGGTTCAGAAACCAGAATTGAGGCGTTGGTTCCGACACAGGTGGCGATCAGAAGCGAACGAATCAACTCATCTGATCCGTTCCCCACAGAAATATAACTAGGATCGAATGGAAACGAGCTATTTTCATTGACATACTGCGCGATCGCGCTTTTTAATTCCTCATGACTGCCATCGGGGTAACGATTACTCTCAATAATGGTTTGATATTGTCGCGCTAACTGCTCTTTTTCGGCTTCAGGAAGATCATAAGGACTCTCATTTGTATCTAGTTTATCCACCTCGGAGGGCATTGTCACATCTTCTCCATGAGAAGAGTAAGCAAGCAATTCTGCAAGATCAGGACGAATGAATTTAAAGGCAGTCTTTGTCGAATGATTGAGCATGATGAAATGAGAGTTCGTTTCTGAATGAAAGTTTAGAGGAGGAGGAGATCGATCAACCGATTTTTATTTTATAGTTTCTTTATCTTTGCTGCTAGGTCTAGGGATGATTCCCATGATTAATCCCCCGATTCAGCACACTATTTTTCAAACTCTATCTTAGAATAAGATTTGATCCGTGAACCAACGAAGTCGGCTTGCGCATAGTTGTACATTAGAAACCTCGCAGTTTGTTGATCGCGAAAGGCTTCATATTAAAATAGAGACTGTTTGCCGTTTTGTACATAAAGAAAGCCAAGTGACAGTATCATCGGTTTCTCCATCGTCTCCATCCCAATATCCTGATGCGAAAGGGCGTTTTGGTCAGTTTGGCGGGAAATATGTTCCCGAAACCCTCATTTGGGCCCTCAGTGAACTGGAAACAGCCTATCATCAAATTTGTCGCGATCCAGATTTTAATCAGCAATTAACCCAATTGTTGCAAGATTATGTGGGACGACCTAGCCCCCTCTATTTTGCCGAACGTCTCAGTGAATACTACGCTCAACCTCATGGTGTAACGCCACAAATCTATCTGAAGCGAGAAGATTTAAACCATACAGGAGCGCACAAAATTAACAACGCGATCGCGCAAGTGCTTTTAGCTCGAAAAATGGGCAAACAGCGCATCATTGCTGAAACTGGAGCGGGTCAACATGGCGTTGCCACAGCAACCGTTTGCGCTCGTTTTGGCTTAGATTGTGTGATTTATATGGGGGTTCAAGATATGGAACGTCAAGCCCTCAATGTCTTTCGGATGCGCTTAATGGGAGCAAAAGTCGAACCAGTCGCAGCAGGGAATGGAACGCTGAAAGATGCGACATCACAAGCCATCCGCGATTGGGTAACCAACGTAGAAAATACCCACTACATCCTCGGTTCGGTCGCTGGCCCCCATCCCTACCCGATGATCGTCCGTGACTTTCACGCCATCATTGGAGAAGAAACTCGTCGTCAATGTCAGGAAAAATGGGGCGGACTCCCAGATATTCTCTTAGCCTGTATTGGTGGCGGATCGAATGCCATGGGACTCTTCTCCGATTTTGTTTCTGAGTCTTCAGTGCGTCTGATTGGTGTGGAAGCAGGGGGAGAAGGAATCAACTCGGCTCATCATGCAGCAACCCTCACCCGTGGACAACCAGGAGTCCTTCATGGGGCGATGAGTTATCTTCTACAAGATGAAGAGGGACAAGTGACAGAAGCTCATTCCATTAGTGCAGGCTTAGACTATCCAGGAGTTGGACCCGAACATAGTTATCTCAAAGATAGCGGTCGCGCTGAATATTACAGTGTCACTGATGCAGAAGCAGTAGAAGCCTTTCAACGGATGTCTCGTTTAGAAGGCATTATTCCCGCTTTAGAAACGGCTCACGCCTTTGCCTACTTAGAAACCTTATGTCCCCAACTTTCTGGATCGCCTAAGATTGTGATTAACTGCTCAGGACGCGGTGATAAAGATGTGCAAACCGTCGCCAAGTATTTAGAAGAACACAGTGAATCGTGAGCAGTTACCAGTGATCAGTGATCAAAGAATCAATAACAAAGAACGAATGAACTTATCAAAATTTCAAGTTTGTGATCAGGACTTGTCCCCTGAATTATTACAACAGTATTTATCAACGCCAGCAGTGGGAGTGGATACCGAAACCATGGGTTTAAACCCGATGCGCGATCGGCTTTGTCTGGTTCAACTGTGTGATGCCGAAGATAATGTTACAATGATTCGCATCGGAAAAGGACAACGACAAGCTGAAAATCTCTCACAATTGATGGTTGCTCCCAATGTGCAGAAAGTCTTTCACTTTGCTCGCTTTGACGTTGCTCAGATTTACCATACTTTTGGAGTGATGACTGCTCCGATTTTTTGTACGAAAATCGCCAGTAAAATGGCGCGAACTTATACATCTAGTCATGGCTTAAAAAGTTTAGTGCAGGAACTAGAGCAAGTAGAACTTGATAAACGCTCTCAAAGCTCAGATTGGGGCAATGTTGGGAACTTATCTCCTGAACAGTTGAGTTATGCAGCCAATGATGTGCGTTATTTGATTAGCATGAAACAGAAGTTGCAGACGATGCTGGAACGAGAAGAACGATGGGAGTTAACTCAAGAGTGTTTTCAGTGTCTTCCGACTTTTGTACAGTTAGATCTCCAGCAGTTTGAAAACATCTTTGAACATTAGTCAACGACCTTGATCTCGGGGAGTGCAAACAGTTAATGACTGATTTCATTAATCGCGCTCCCGAACTGTGGTCTGAAGACCTGAACCGCTCTCCGATCAGAAAGAATAGTACCCTCGTGGAGTAATCATCCAACCTTGATAGTTTCGGGTGGTGCGATTGCCGATAATAACCACAGTTAGCATATCAATGGGATGGTTGAGCATTTCTTGTAAGGTGGTTAGGGTGACCTGTTCATCGGATCGAGAAACGGAACGGACTAAGGCGACTGGGGTTTCAGGGGGACGAGATTGACTGAAGATGCTTTGCGCCACTTTAATATGTTCGGTACGAGTGCGCGATCGCGGATTATATAAAGCAGTGATAAAGTCTCCTTGGGCAGCTGCGGTTAATCGTTTCTCAATCATTTCCCAAGGTGTCAACAAATCACTAAGGCTAATCGCACAAAAATCGTGCATCAGGGGTGCGCCAACCCTTGCAGCAGCAGCTTGCATGGCGGTAATGCCAGGACAAACGGCAACTTGAGGCTGTTTCCCATCCCAGCCTTGATTTGCCAGTTCTTCAAAAACTAATCCCCCCATGGCATAAATCCCAATATCCCCTGAGGAGACCACAGCAACTTTCAATCCCCAGTTGGCAAGGTCGATTGCTCTTTCTGCGCGTTTTTTCTCTTCAGTAATGGCATAGTTTTCAACGATTTGCCCAGGGCGTAATAAGGGTTGAATCAAATCTAAATAGAGGGAGTAACCAATGACCACATCCGCTTTTGTAATCGCTGTGCGGGCAAATGGGGTAATTTGATTTAAATCGCCAGGACCTGTGCCAATGAGATCGAGTTGTCCACTGTTACCAATATATTCTCTTGGCGATCGCGCGATCGCGATGGTAACCGCCCCTTGTTCCGATTTCCAGATTTGTTTGGAGACTAAAAGGTCACTGCTCTTTGCTGCTTTCAATGCTGAGGCTTCGGCAACACTAGCAGTTCCCACTTCTTTTGCCACCACCGAGGAGGGATTGGGAACACTCACCTGATTTAATGTTTCTGCGGTATAAATCTGGAGAGGATAGTTGTGGGCTGTCGCTAAGTCTAAAATCCCTGTTTCGTCTGCTTTTAAGTCGATGGTTGCTAACCCCGCGATCGCGCTGGCAGCTAAATTTTCTTTTTCTAACCCTGCTTGTAAGGCTTGTTCAATCACTGTCTGTGGCGTGCCTCGTTCGCACCCGATCCCCACCCACAAAACTCGCGGATGCCAGACCACTTGCGGAATTTCTGGGTCTGAGGCAACATTTTGATCGCTAATCACCACTTTGGCTGGAGGATTACTCACTTCTTCCCGAAACTGAAAGGTATGATTAGCAGGAAGATGAGTTTGCCAGAGGGGAGAACCGACGCTTTGCAGGACTTGTACAGGTTTTTGATGCGCGATCGCGCGACTGACTGCTGTCCAATCGCCCTTTCCTCTACGCCAACCAAACGGCTGACCTAAAACATCAATTCCAGGCAATCCCAGACTGGCGGAAGCCCCCGTTAAAACTGCGTTTCCCCCTAACTGTTGCGCCACCAAACGAGTTAAGGATTCACCACCTCCTTGATGACCCCCACAGAGACTAATTATATTCTCTCCTGCTTCATCCATGACCAAAATTGCGGGATCACTGGCTTTATCACTTAACAAGGGTGAAAGCAAGCGGACAACCGCTCCTGTTGCCATCACAAAAATGATTCCTCGATACTGTGACCAAATCTTAGCTAGATGAACACTAAGTTGATCACTATATGAAACAGCCTCCGAAGCATCTGTGTCTAAATCACTGGGCACAAATAAAGTGATTCCCTGTTGCTGACACAACGGTTGTAAGGTTCGGACAGCGTTGGGCGTAGGCGCGATCGCGCACAGTGGAGAAAACGACTCTAACAATAATTCACTCATCCCTTAAACCAATAAATATCCCCGCCACCAAGCGGGGGAAATCATCATGACGACTCGCCAAGTTAAGCGCGAAAACGTTTTTTCCGTCGCGCTACTTCTTTCCGTTTCTTTTTCTCAATGGGGGTTTCGTGGAAGCGAGTGCGTTTAATATCGGCAAAAATCCCTGCTTTCGAGACTTGACGCTTAAAACGACGTAATGCCGATTCTATATTTTCATTTTGACCAACGGTCACTTGGGTCATAGATGCTATCCTCCTTTATATTAAACAGTCTGATCCATATAAAATTCTCCATCAACTTCAAGCACAAACGATTCGGTTGTGCTTATAGAATTTGTCGATGAAGACACTTGAATATTCTACAAAATCCCACGCTGATATCTAAGCAATACTTCAGCTTTCGTTCCGATCCTAGCATAGAACTTGTATGCAGGAGATTCTGGGCTTTGAAAATTCCTCCCGAGGTTTAAAATCGGTTTTCTCGACTTCTTCCCCCTCGATTGCGATTATTATTTTCTTGGCGTGGGCGAGCCTTATTCACTCGCAACTGGCGACCCATCCATTCTGCACCATCGAGGGCTTCAATCGCTGGGGCTTCATCAGATTCAGTTTCCATTTCTACGAAACCAAAACCGCGAACTTTTCCAGTTTCCCGATCCACTGGGATGGTCACACGCTTAACTGTACCGTATTCGGAAAAGACTTCATTAACTTCTTGCTCTGTCACTTCGTAAGGCAAGTTACCAACTTGACACTCTCCCGCTAAACCCTTCGGGCTATAACGGGAGATTCTTTCTTCTACGATTCGACTTGCTTTGACTGAATTGCTTCAACCAAAGTAGCGGTCAAATCTCCGAAAGCGTTTTCGCGCCTCAAGGTTAGCCGTTTCCCTCTGCCCGAAGGTACGGAGTCCGTCATTCAAAATATTGATGGCTGCGTTTTCGTCTCTGTCTAAACAACTTCCGCATTTACATTTGTGGGTTCTTGTCGATAGAGACTTTTTAACAATTGAGCCACAATTAGAACATTTTTGACTGGTATATTTAGGATTCACAGGAATTGTTATTTTCCCAAACTTTTGTGCAAAATATTCTAACCAAACTCTAAATTGATACCAAGCAACATCATTGATTGATTTAGCTAAATTATGATTTTTGACTAAATTTTGAATTTGAAGATTCTCGTAGGCAATCAAATCGTTAGATTGACAGACGCAACGCGCAATTCTCAATGCGTGTTCTTTACGTTGCCTACTTATTTTCAAATGATGTTTAGCCAATTTTTGTCTAGCTTTTTTTCGATTATTAGAGCCTTTCTGTTTTTTAGAAAGAGAACGTTGTAACTTTTTGAGTTTTTCTTCTCCCTTTCTAAGAAAATTCAAATTAGGTTCTTTATATCCATTGCTGTCGGTATAGAAACTTTCAATCCCAACGTCTAACCCAATTGTGTTACCCGATGGAGTAATGTTTTCTTTGACATCAATATTAATTAAAAATTGAACGTAGTACCCATCAGTACGTTTGACAATCCTAACTCTTTGAATCTCGTCAGGAGAATAGAAATGTAAATCTCTAGTTCCAATTAGTTTAATTCTACCAATCTTATTTTTATCAGTGAATGTAATATGCTTTCTAGTATTACAATCAAGTTTCCACCCAGATTTTTTATATTCAACAGAACGATTATTCTTTTGATATTGAGGATATCCTTTTTTACCAGAAATTTTTTTCTTACAATTGCTGTAAAAACGACTGATGGAAGCCCATGCTCTTTCAGCAGCACTTTGTCTTGCGCTAGAGTTTAGTTTATTAGCAAAAGGAAATTCTTTGGCGAGTTTCGCACAATTTTTATTCAAATCATATTTATTAACTCCCTCGTTGTCTTCCCAATATCGAACTGATTTATTACGGATGAATTGAACTGTACGAATTGCTTCATCCATAGCTCTATATTGAGATTTCTTCCCTTTGGCTTTGAATTCTAGGACAAACATTTTATGCAAAACTTACAAGCACAAAATTAGTGTAGCAGAAACTTGTAAGAATGACAACTAATGTCCTGATTCATCTGCCCGATAAGCTAACGCTATATCGGGAGTCTTCTCAGGACGAGAGATAAATCGACATGAAACAAACAGGCTCCCTAAGCGAAAATAACTTTATAGTAGTGCTGGTTTACTTTGATTGAGAAACTCCGTACCCCAAGTTATACAATTAATCATAACTTGACGTTCTCCCATATAGAAAGTCTTTTTAAGGAAATTGCCATTGGGTTAAAATTCCGACTCGACTCTCTTTAGCTTGACGGGCGTTTTGTTTTTCAATTTCCACATTCAACCGAAGCTGTTTCGTCAGGCTATAACCGATCGCGAGATTAGTTAAACCCACTTCAGTTTCTGTGGTTGGAGAAATAAAACTTTGGGTGAGGCGAATGTCTGCTGCACCAGTACGAGATAAAATTAAACGAACTTGTAACCCTAAGTTCAGTCCATCTTCCTGATAGTCTTCTGTTTCTAGAGCATGATAACCCATGACGGGAGCAACATTAAAATAATTGCCCAGGGGCAATAAGGAGTAAGAAAAATCACTCTTAAAATGAGCGCGATCGTGATTAAAACTTTCGCTATAACCAACACTTACCGTGACCCCATTTCTGCCTAAGAAAATATCTTCAACACCAATTATCCAACCACTAATCTGATCACCAGACGGGTATTGCACATAGCCAACTTGAAAGCGCGTATCAAAGCTCGGATCAGAGGACATTTCTGCGGACAAATCAGGAATTTCTTGTCCCCAACGTTGCAAAACAGGACTATTTTCAATTAAAGTCGGATCTAAATCTAACTCTTCTGCTAATGTCGGATTGGCACTTGCTTGATTGACACAACATAAATTCAAAAAAAGACTAACTGTTCCACTTAAAAGCAGTAGTAAATTAATTCTTTTTCCCCATAATCTTTCCTGAATCATTACATTAAATATAGCAATTCTTGGACTTGCGAGATACATTTTTATTTTTTTTGTGTTATTTATGTGGAGATGGGAGAGATGTAAGAAAAAAGCATCGATTGCCCTCAAAACGCTTGCAGGACTTGTCCTGTCAATTTAAGGGGAAAAATGAAACAGCCCTGCCTTAAAAACGAGTCGTCGGGTGGGCATTGCCCACCGTACAATGTAGTCCTTCTTTGTTAAAAGTGGTATAACATCACCGACGAAGATAAATCAGAATTATTTTAGCCTAATGTTGAGCCATTCCAACCCCACATCGAACCTTTTGCTTCTGCAAATTCAATATAAGTGCGATTGGCGGGAACTCCTAAATGATTCTCAACTTCTTGACAAAAGTCCTGAGTCATGGCACTGGTTTTATCAGCACTAATACTGCCAACATTTTTGATCTCGATGTAGCAAACTGGATCAGTTGTACCCGAAAATGTCATGGCAATTTCTGGCTGAAAAGCAGTCATCACAAAAGATTCTGGCTTTCCTAGATGCTTGGATAATTTACTGGATAAGGTTTTGAGTAAACCATCCACTTGAGTTGAATCAGGCTTAGCCACAGAAGTATGAACGTTAATTAAAGGCATAATTAATCCTCCCCGTTAAGAGTTCACCCTCCATATTGCCAGCCTGTGCTTTCTAATAAAAGTCCTTCTCCCTCTCGATGAACACCAGCCCCAATGACTTCCCCGACAAAGATGGTGTGGTCGCCTTTTTCTATAGCATCCACCACCTGACATTCCACATAGCCAAGGGTATCTTTAATAATGGGACAACCCGTTTCTTCTCCTGGATAAAACTCCACATCAGCCAGTTTATTTCCCACTCGCCGTTGCGGTTTGAAAAATTGTGCAGCTAAGTCTTTTTGGCTACTATCGAGAAAACTCAGTGCAAAAACTCCACTCTTTTTAACCATGGCATGAGAACCAGAGTCTTGGCGAACACAATTAATAATTAAAGGGGGTTGGAAAGAGGTTTGCATTACCCAACTTGCAGTAAAACCGTTGATTTCCTCACCATCTTTCACCCCACAAATGTAAAGTCCATGAGGAATTTTGCGAAGGATGGTTTTTTTGGCTTTCTCGTCTAGCAAGATAATTCTCCTGTTAATGGCATGATTCGGTCTTACTTTAGTGTAGCTTAACTGAGTGATCAAGCCCCTCTATAGTGATATAAGACACGATCATTTTCTAGTTGAAAACTCCTGATTGGCAAGATTGAGATTGAAAAAATATGTTATTTTTACAGTATCTTCGCCCTTAAAAGAATTAATTAAACGTCAGGTTGTGAAACGCAGATCTTCATTCCAATCCCTCGGGATAAAAGTAACATTAGCTTACGCATTTTGGAGTAGTTTATGGATTCTATTATCGGATCAGGCTTTAAAGGTTCTATTTTCAGGAAACCCTGATTTATTGATTCAAATTAGTACGATTAAAGGTTGGCTTTTTACATTCATTACATCAATTTTACTCTATGGATTAATTCGGAAGGGAGAAAAAGCACGGTCAGAGACTTTGCAATTACTTCAAGATGTCATTGAAGGAACAAGTGATGCCATTTTTGTTAAAGATCGCGAAAGCAAATATATTTTAATTAATGGCAGTGGGGCAAATTTTGTCGGAAAACCCATCTCAGAAATTATTGGTCAAGATGATTCTGCTTTATTTTCAGCAGAAGATGTCCCAAAAATTCGACAATTCGATCAAGAGATTATGAATTCAGGTTGTAGTCAACAAGTGGAAGAAACGATTACTGCGAATGGACAAACGTTAACTTATATTTCAAGTAAGTTTCCACGGTTTGATGTTCAGGGAAATGTCATTGGTTTAATTGGAATTTCTCGTAACATCACAGAACGAAAACAACTCGAACAAGAAAGAGAACAACTTTTAAAAGATTTAGAAGCTCGTAATGAAGAACTGAATGCACTGAATTTGATTACAGCGAATGCTATTAGTACACTGGAACTTGATCCCCTATTAAGTGTCTTGTTAGATCGCATTGTTAATGTTGTTGAAGCGGATGCTGCTCTGATTTTTTTAGAAGATCAGGGTACACTTCCTTTAAAAGCCCAGATGGGTAAAATTAGAGCAAAAAATGGCGAGAATACCCTCTATCAAGAAATTGCTCGTGTCACCCTAACGACTAAACAAATTATTAATATCGAAGATATTCAACAAGATCCTCGCTTTAGCCAGTACGCCTCCCAAAATGAGAATAAACGGCACATTATTGGGATTCCCTTGCAGCGACAAAAGCAGCAAGTTGGTGTCTTAGAAGTTGTCTGGAATTCTCCTCACGGCATAACAGAACGTGAGATTCATCTCTTGGAAGTAACAGCAGAACGCTGTACCATGGCAATTTTGAACGCGCAACTTTTTGAGCAAACAAAATCCTTACAAGAATATCTACAATTACAATTTGAACGTGCTCCGATTGGTTATATCCTTCATGATTTCCAAGGCTATTTTACAGATTGGAACCCCGCAGCAGAAAACATTTTTGGTTATCAGAAATCAGAGGTAATCGGAAAACATCCTTATGAGTTAATTGTCCCAGCAACAGAAAGGTCTTACGTTGAAGATATTATCCAGCGATTGAGTACAGGAGAAATGAATGCTCATGGCTTGAATCAAAATGTAACAAAGTCGGGAAAAACCATTACTTGTCAGTGGCATAATACGCCACTATTTGGAAATGATGGGGAATTTTTGGGAATTCTTTGTATGGTCGAGGATGTTACTGAACGGATTAGTTTACAACAACAGTTAAGAGAGTATGCCTATTATGATGCAATCACGAAACTTCCTACTCGCACCTACTTAAAAGAACAATTGATAACCAAATTAGAAACAGCAACAACCCTTCCCAAGTTTGCTTTATTACATTTGGATTTAGTCCGTTTTAAGACGATTAAATATACACTCGGATATCAAATTGCTGAGGAATTATTAGTCCAAATTAAGCAACGCTTTCAATCACAATTACCCAATAATAGTATTTTGGCAAAGATTGGTAGTGATGAGTTTGCAATTTTGTTAGAAGATGTTGAAACTTTGGATCAAGCAACTCATTGGGTAGAACATTTACTGCAATGTTTTAGTTCTCCTTTTGAAATTAATGAACAGAGACTATTTACCACGATGAAAGTCGGGTTAGTGTTGACAGGACAATGGTATGGTTCTGCAGAAGAATTATTACAAGCAGCAGAGACAGCGATGCACCAAGCGAAGTTCTCTAATACACAGGACTATGCTGTATTTGATCCAAAAATGCAAGAAAGCGCGATCGCGCGGTTACAACTCGATAGCGAAATGCGTAAAGCATTAGAACAAGGAGAATTTGAACTGCATTACCAGCCGATTATTGATTTGCAAACACAAGCCCTCACTGGGTTAGAAGCCTTGTTACGCTGGCAAAAAGACGGAAAATGGGTTTCTCCTGCAGAGTTTATTCCTGTTGCAGAAGACACAGGATTTATTATTCCTCTTGATGAATGGGTTTTACGACAAGCCTGCTGGCAAATGCAGCAATGGTGTTTAAGGTGGAATCACTCTTCACAACTATGGATGAGTGTCAATGTTTCAGTTATTGAATTAGTGCAACCTGATTTTCTGGATCGGGTTGATGCTATCCTCCAAGAAACTAATTTAGCAGCGCAACAATTAAAACTAGAAATCACAGAAACTGCGGTTATGGAAAATGCAGAAAAAGTAAGTTCTGTTTTACAGAAGTTGAAAGAGAGGAATATTCTTCTTTGTCTGGATGATTTTGGTACAGGTTATTCCTCTTTGAGTTATTTGCGCGAATTTCCCTTTGATGTCATGAAAGTCGATCGCGCTTTTATTTCTAACCTCGAACCCAATTCTAAACATTTCAACTTAATTCGTACCATGATGCTACTTGCGAATGATTTAGAGATGGGAATTATTGTCGAGGGGATTGAAACCCAACAGCAACTGGAACAATTGAAACAACTGGGCTGTCAAGAAGGACAAGGTTATCTCTTTACCCATCCTCTCCCCGCCACAGGCGTAGAAGCCCTCCTAGCACAAGATAATTGGATTATTCCGTCTGCTTAGAAATCTTTCCAATAATTTCACTGGTTGACGTGGGAACTTCCACTGCAATCAATTGAATCTCACCCCCGTAACTTTGTATCGTTTTCGCTTCGGGTAAGGTATCAAGGGTATAATCTCCCCCTTTCGCGTAGATATCCGGTTGTAACGCTTCAATCAAGGCTTCAGCAGTCGTTTCCGAAAAGAGTACCACTGCATCCACCGCAGCCAATGCAGATAATACTTCCGCCCTTTGTTCTTCAGGAATAATCGGACGCGGGGGACAGCCAGTTTTTTGGGGTTTAATGCTGCGGACTGACTCATCGCTATTCAAGCCCACCACTAAAGTTTTCCCGAGAGATTTTGCGGTTTGTAAGTATCGCACATGACCCACGTGCAATAAATCAAAACAACCATTGGTCAAAACTAACGGTCGCCACTGTCCGGGATTCATTTTAATCTGATCTTGCAATTCCTCAAGCGTAAAATTCACCATTAGTTATTAGTTATTAGTTATTTGTTCTTGGTTCTTGGTTCTTGGTTCTTGGTTCTTGGTTCTTGGTTCTTGGTTCTTGGTTCTTGGTTCTTGGTTCTTGGTTCTTGGTTCTTGGTTCTTGGTTCTTGGTTCTTGGTTCTTGGTTCTTGGTTCTTGGTTCTTGGTTCTTGGTTCTTGGTTCTTTGGTCACTGGTAACTGGTAACTGGTAACTGGTAACTGATCACTGGTCACTGGCAACTGGTAACTGATCACTGGTCACTGGCAACTGGTAACTGATCACTGGTCACTGGTCACTGGTCACTGATCACTGGTCTCTCCCACATCTTTCTTGGTGAAGACGACAGTTAACATAACTTAATATAATATAGAAATGTCGCCATGAACTGATTGCAGAATATAAGGAATTCAATCATTATGCTGTTTTCATTAGCAACGCAAGACTTAGGACAACATACCCTGAACCGCATTGCTGAATTTGCCCTTTCCACTCAGTTAGATGAATCAGAACGCCTGAATGTTGATATTAAAACCGATCCCAGTTTACTCGCGCAAGGGAAACTGGCTTCGCTAACCATAGATGGTCAAGGCTTGGTAATGCAAAAAGACTTGCGGATGCAGCAGATGTTGATTAATCTGGAAAACATTGCTGTCAGTCCGATTAAAGCCTTAACTGGAAATATTGAGTTAACCGAAACCAGCCGTGGGAAAGCGGATATTCTCCTCCATGATCGCGATCTTAATCGGGCGTTTAATTCGGAAATCTTGCGCCATCAGATGCAAAACTTAAAGATGCAGGTGGATCAGCAACCCGTGACGCTGGATGTTTTAGCAGTAGAATGTCATCTCTTACCGCAAGGAACAATTGGCATTGATGCTAAAATTAAAGTTCAGGAAACAGGAGAAATTCAACAGACCTATTTCACCAGTATTCCTCGCATTAAAGATGGCGGTAGAGGCGTTGCACTCGATAATGTCAGTTATGCGGAAGGAAAAGAATTATCTCCTGAGTTAACGGAAGCCTTGTTGGAAGAAGCGAGAAAAATCCTCAACTTAAATAACTTTGAGATGGATGGGATTAGTCTAGAAATTAACGAATTAGAAGTGAGAAAAGGAGAATTAAAATTAAGCGCGATCGCGCAAATTACGAAATTTCCTAAACCGTAGTTTTTATCATTCGTCATTTGTCATCGGTCATTCATTATTCGTTTTTTGGTCACTGATCACTGGTCACTGGTCACTGATAACTGATCACTCGTTTACTTCAACAGCCTAAGAAACGCTAGGATCAATGAATGTTAAAAAGTGAACACTTAATTCATCGTCAAAATGGGGAAAGTATTATTCCCAAACAGTTGCTTGTTGAAGATAATAAGGGTGCGGTTAATCTGGCTGGAGAATTGATTAATTGCTTTGAAAAAGCCGTTGGAAACCCCCAAAAAGAGCTCGATCGCGCTTTATTTGAATTAGAAGGAGACAGCACCGATTATCGCATTCAACGAGGATTAGCCCATCTGTTGAAAAATCATTTTTCGACCTTTGAAATCATCAGTCCCCTGGAACCGCAAGCCCTAAGAGAACGAGTGTTTACTCAATCCGCGCACACAACACCCACGCCTCACAATCGTCAAATGACCCTCGAATTATTAGCGGATCAATTGAGTGCAGAATTAAACCGAACCGTCGTGGTTTCAGAAATTCAACAAGGGCTTTACGCAGACTTACAAGAAAATCGTATTCTCACGCAATTTGAAACTCCTGCACCCGAAACCTTAATTCACCGCTATAATCTCGCGCAAGTCCAAGGAATTCTTTATCGCGCCACCTATATTGAAATTAACGCCTATCGTAATGTTCCAGGACAATATAAACTTTTATTCCGCTATTTAAAACTCTTTCAATTACTCGCCTATATTGAAGGGGATGCCGATCATGGCTTTACCATTACCATTGATGGTCCTGCCAGTGTATTTAGATCAAGTACCCGCTATGGGTTAGCCTTAGCGAAACTCCTTCCCGCCTTATTGCACGTGAGTCGCTGGGAATTGAAAGTTATTTTAGAAACGCGCGATCCCTACAGTAAAGCCATCAAAAAAGGACGCTTTAGCCTCGATAGTAACTGTGGGTTAGTCAGTCACTACGCCGAAGGAAAACCCTATGACAGTTTGCTAGAAGAATCTTTTGCGAAACGCTGGGAGAAAGCAAAAACCGAGTGGAGACTAGAGAGAGAAGTTGATCTCATTCCCATTCCAGGAAGCGTTATGATTCCAGACTTTCGCCTTGTTCATCCCAGTGGAGAAGAGTTCCTTTTAGAAATTGTCGGTTATTGGCGACCCGAATATCTCAGAAAGAAATTTTATCAAGTCCGCAAAGCGCAAGTAGATAATTTAGTTTTAGCCATCTCCGAACGCTTGAACTTAGACAAAGCAGGAGTCAACTTCCAGAATGTCCCCGCAAAACTAGTCTGGTTCAAAGATAAATTATCCCCCAAAGCAGTCTTAGCGGTTTTAGCGGAAGATTAATATAATAGGGAGTTGTTACAATCCTTAACGTTAGTAATTACGAGACGAGAGAGAGGACAATCATGGATTTACCAGAATCAGTTAAAGTTTGGTCGCAATTTTTCCATCCCGCTTTTATGTGGATTTTATTCGGAGTCGCCGTTTACGCACTCGTTTCCGGAATCAAAAGTAAAAAAGCTCGCACCGCAGAAGATACAGCATTAAAAAAAGAATATAACCCAAAAAAAGAGAAACATCATCTTATTGGTTCAATTTTGCTTTCTCTTGTAGTCTTAGGTAATCTGGGTGGTATGGCTGCCACTTATATCAACAATGGAAAACTATTTGTTGGTCCCCACCTGTTAGTTGGTTTAGGAATGCTTGCAATTGTAGCCACTTCTGCTGCTTTAGTTCCTGCCATGAAAACAAGTAATATTGCTCGCAATGCCCATATTAGCTTGAATCTTGTTCTGTTGGGATTATTCAGTTGGCAAGCCTTAACTGGAATGCAAATTCTCTTCAAAATTATTGGCAGCTTAGGCGGGAGTGATGCTGCTTAATTCTTAACTCAAATCAAAATTGAGATTAGGTATCAGTAGTAGGGTGGGTATTACTCATCCTACTACTGAATATTAATAAAAGCACTAAACATCATCTGGAATTACAAGATTAATCATCTGCTTTTTATTTTTTCGATAAACTCTAAAGTCGCTATCTAGGGTAAGAATAATACTATTAGAATGAATTTCACTCATTCTGACTAGGGAAGCATCAGCTAAAGACATCGGGACGGAACGATACGTTTCCATAAGTTGTCTCACCGACTCTAACTCTTGATCTAATCGAAAAGGAATCTTGATTTTGTTTTGAGTGAGTAACTTGAAAACCATGTCTTCCCCTCTATGAATTTTGCGTAATAAAAATAAAGTTTCAGTGATCACTGGTTCACAAGTTAGTAGAGGTGAGGGAATATTGTTTAATTGCCCTTTCACCCATGGATGATATTGCTCAGTAGAATTAAGAAAAGCGACTAAAAAACCTGTATCAATGATCCCTATTTGTCTCATTTTTTCCCTAACCCTTCTAAATATTTCTTATTAGTTGCAAGATCACCCGGTCCTCCTTCCACGCATCCAGCAAACTCAGCAGCATCTTCTAAAAATGAGGTTCTTTTCTCTTGCTCAACTAGCCCTTCTCTGTAACGTTTTTTTAGAATTTGGATAAAATCAATAAGTAAGTCTTGGGCTTCTTCAGGGAGTTCTTGAATTTCTTGGTTCAATTGTTCTAGTTTAGTCATGATGGTTAGCTTTTTATATAATTACAACAGCATTTAAGTTCATTATAAAAAGTATCTTCAATATATTGTTATTTGTTGAGACGTTCCATTTAGTCAGACTCTCTCCCTCTTCCCCCTCTCTCCGCCTCTCCTTTTACATTCTTTCTCCAGTACGTAGCACTATGCCTCAACAGATTAAGAAACACTAAAGTAACTTTTTTAAAAGAAACCGATCGCGCGAACAAAGTCAACCCCCAAAACTCCCTGCAATCAGCACCACTCAAGGGATAGGCAGTTAAGTTATAATGGGAAGGTAAATTGCATGAATCAACAGCATTGATCAGAAAAAATTGGGGAAATTCCCCTTTTTTGTCTTGAATTCTGATTAGAACGGAGTTTTTTAAAGTTATGGCCCCTTCCCAAGAGCGGATTATCCCGACCGAACTGCGAAACGAAATGTCTCAATGTTACCTAGAATACGCGATGAGCGTCATTGTCGGTCGGGCGTTACCTGATGCGCGGGATGGTTTGAAACCCGTCCATCGACGCATTTTGTATGCAATGTATGAATTGGGACTGACGGCGGATCGTCCCTTTCGCAAATGCGCCCGTGTGGTAGGGGAGGTGTTAGGGAAATATCATCCCCATGGAGACACCGCAGTTTATGAGGCACTAGTACGGATGGCGCAACTCTTTTCCATGCGCGATCCATTGATTAATGGTCATGGGAACTTTGGATCAATTGACAATGACCCGCCTGCAGCCATGCGTTACACGGAATGTCGGTTGCAAGCCCTCTCCACAGATGCGCTGCTACAAGATATTGAATCCGATACCGTTGATTTTATTGATAACTTTGATGGGTCGCAACAAGAACCGATGGTTCTCCCATCTCGCGTTCCACAGTTGTTACTCAATGGATCATCAGGGATTGCAGTGGGAATGGCGACGAATATTCCTCCCCATAACTTAGGAGAATTAGTTGATGGCGCGATCGCGCTGATTCACAATCCTGAACTGACCACAACCGAGTTAATGCAATATATCCCAGGTCCAGACTTCCCCACTGGGGGACAAATTTTAGGACGCAGTGGCATTAAATCAGCTTATGCAGAAGGACGCGGATCTATTACGATGCGTGGGGTCGCCGAGATTGAAACCCTCTCGCAAGCGGGAAGACAAGATAAAGAAGCAATTATTGTCACCGAACTGCCTTATCAAAGTAATAAAGCAGCGATTATCGAAAAGATTGCGGAACTGGTCAACGACAAGAAAATTGAAGGGATTTCGGATATTCGGGATGAAAGTGACCGTACAGGAATGCGGATTGTTATTGAACTCCGCCGAGATGCTTACCCGCGAGTGGTGCTGAATAATCTTTATAAACAAACGCCCTTACAAATGAACTTTGGGGCGAATATGTTGGCATTAGTCAACGGAGAACCGCAACACCTGAACTTAAAGAAATTTTTGGAAGTCTTCATTGAGTTTCGTGTTGAAACCATTACCCGTCGCACCAGATATCTCTTACAAAAAGCACAAGAACGGGATCATCTTTTACAAGGTTTATTAATCGCTCTGCAAGATATTGAAGCCGTCATTCGCATCATTCGGGGGGCTGCGGACACACCAACGGCAAAAGCAAGTCTGGTTGAGCATTTTGGACTCTCGGAAGTGCAAACCGATGCCATTTTGCAAATGCAACTGCGACGGTTAACCGCACTCGAAGCCGAAAAAATTGAAGCCGAACACCAAGATTTACTCGCAAAAATCAGCGACTATCAAGATATTCTGGCGCGACGGGAACGCATTGAAGAGATTATTCAAACTGAACTGACTCAAATTAAAGAAAAATATGCAACCCCACGGCGCACCATCATTGAAAGTGCAGAAGGAGAAATTGTTGATCTTGATTTAATTGCCAATGAACAGGCGATTATTCTCGTCACTGAACAAGGCTACATCAAACGGATGCCTGTCAATACCTTTGGCTCACAAAATCGGGCAACGCGAGGGAAGTCAGCAACGAAAATGAAAGAGGATGATGAGATTGAACACTTTATTAGCTGTTGCGATCATGATCATCTGCTCTTTTTCAGCGATCGCGGTGTGGTTTACGCCTTGAGCGCCTATCAAGTGCCAATTGGTTCTCGCACCGCCCGAGGTACTCCTCTACTGCAAATGTTACCCATCAGCCAAGAAGAAAAGATCACCACTGTCTTAGCGGTGCGTGAGTTTACAGAAGAAGACTATCTGATTATGCTCACTCGTCAGGGGAACATCAAGAAAACCTCTCTCTCGGCGTTTAGTAATATTCGCACTAATGGCTTAATTGCCATTTCTCTGGCGGATGAAGACCAACTGCGCTGGGTCCGTCTTGCCAAAGAAAGCGATAGTATTATTATCGGATCGCGCAAAGGGATGGCGATTCATTTTCGGGCGAGTCATGAACAACTGCGACCCCTTGGACGGGCGACGCGGGGGGTGAAAGCGATGAAACTCAAACCCGATGATGAGTTGATCAGCATGGATATTCTACCCGCGCAAGTGATTGCAGAAATGAAGGAAGAGAATAGTGAAGAAGAAGAAGCCACTCAAGAGTTTACCCAACCCGAAACCTTATGGATTTTAGCAATTACGAAAGGGGGTTATGGAAAACGAGTCCCGATTACTCAATTCCGCCTGCAAAATCGGGCGGGTAAGGGCTTAAGTGCCATGAAGTTCCGCAAACAAGACTGTTTAGCAGCCCTGAAAGTGGTGCATGAAGGGGAAGAATTAATGCTTGTGACCAATCGCGGGATTATTATTCGCCAAGGTAGTGATGCGATTCCCAGACAGTCTCGACAAGCGACAGGAGTGCGGGTGCAACGGTTAGATGATGACGACGCGATCGCTGCGGTGGCTTTAGTGCCCCCAGCCGAAGAAGATGAGGAGGAAGAAGGAGAATCGGAATAAGATTTAATACCATTTCGATCAACTAGCACTACATAACGATCCCCCCAAGGGTTCTCCCCTTGCGAAGCCGGAGCCAAGCGTGAGGAGGTTAGGGGGGATTCCCTTAACAAGGGGGGCTAAGGGGGGGATTAACTGTAACTTAACTTTTTAGAAACGGTATAACTCCTGATTGACTGACAAAAGAGCCCATCGGTGTGGTTGGGGAAACCCTCGTGAACAAGAACTTGCGAAATCAGGCTGATACGCAAGGGTCAAAATAAGACCAAATTGACTGGTTTCATAATTATAAGGTATGAAACGCACATCAAACGTCAGTCGGTGGAGAGTAAGGGACTAAGGTCACTAACAATCAAGATCAGGAACGAATTAACCCTCAGATTATCTCTTGATGAGGTCGGTCATCAAGTAGTCAGCCTAAGACGTAAACTCTAGCACCCGCTAGGAAACCTGAGGGAGAGATTGATTCAGAAGCAAAAGCCTGTTGTAATAAACAGGATAAGCGGTTCGACATAGCTCACCGCAAGCTGACGGAATCACTGGTCGGTGGTTAATTATCCCATCGCGCCAAGAGTCACGATTTCTCAGAATTCTGAAAAAATCTGAACTATACTATTAACTTTTGTAAATAAATTAAAGACTGCTTTCCCTCGGGATGATTCCGCTCAACTTCTCTTCTGATCTAGTAAAGCTCGGATTTTAACTTGGTTAAGCTTTTAAGCTCTGTTAAGAAAAAGGCTCTATGTTACCCATTCCCTCGCGATTAATCTGAAAATATTGGGAATAATCTATGGTTTTGGTAAAGTTATATTACTATTTCCTCATTTTCAAGATAATCATGACTATACTGAATTGTTATCAGGTGAAGCTAAGAGAATAGCCAAACTGCATAAAAAAATAAAGTTATAGTTCTGTGATAAAAAAATTGGAGGTCAAGCTAATGCAATTAAGTCAGAATCAAACCCTAACTCAAAATCAATTTGTTGCGGTTATTAAGAGTTTTTTAATTTGGTCTTTTACCCTAACTGTCTGCTTTTTAGTAGTTGGATTTCCAGTGGTTGCTGTGATTACAGCGATTACTTCTGTTTTCGCGATCGCGCTGCAATCAATCTTGCCTGTCAGTGCTGTTTTACTCGTGGCAAGTAGCGTGATTGGTATGAATGTTTTAGCGATTTTATTAATTTCTGCTGGCTTAACCTTAAAAGGAATTCATCCCCAACAAGTCAGTTGGTTACGGTGGTTACATGGCAAAGGCAGCCTCAAACAAACTGCTCGATTTGCATCTTGTCCCATTACTTGCAGCTTAGTTAAAGAATAAATCTATGATTTGTTGTTTGTTCTTTGTTCCTAGTTCTTCGGAATACCCGTTACCTAACACCACTCAGAAAGCCTTCGATTGGAAATCAAAGGACGGGGCTGACCAACGCTCAGAGATTACGCCTTCCTAAACGGAAATCTCTGACTTCCAGTTTAACTTCTTGCTAGAAGCGACTTGGGTTAAGTATCATGAAGATGTTACTCTCAATATTTAACAAAATCCAAGCCGTTGGGCTGGGATGTGTCAACCCTTAGTTAACTTAAAACCCGCTAATTAATTATGCTCACACTGAAAATTGCTGTTTATCTCGTTGTTGGTTTCTTCGTTAGTTTATTTGTCTTTGGTTTCTTATCTAACGACCCTGCTCGTAACCCCAACCGTCAAGACTTAGATAACTAAATATCTGCGATCGCATGATGGATCGGGCGGGAAGTTCTCGCTCGATTTTTAATTTTCCTGAGCAATAAGCTAAAGTAGGAATGAGTATGAGTAATATAGGCTAACTCTAGCTATATTATTTAAACATTATTCCCTAGCGAGAAGTTTATCTTTTCTGAAAAGCTGGGGTGTCCCTGTAGCAAGAACGACAACCCGCTTGATCTTATGATTAGAATTGAAAACGAACGTCATTCTGCAACGCCCAAAGCCTCAAACCCAAAAATGACAACAGCCTCATTAGAAGACGCTTTAGCACAATGTCAAAAACAAGGGATGCGCCTGAGTCGTCAACGGCGTTCAATTTTGGAACTGTTGTGGCGATGTGAGGAACATCTCTCGGCGAGAGAAATTTATGATCGCTTAAATCAAGAAGGAAAAGACATCGGACACACCTCAGTCTATCAAAACTTAGAAGCCCTCTCTAGTCATGGCATCATTGAATGTGTGGAACGGTGTGAAGGACGCTTGTATGGTCATATCAGCGAAGCCCACAGCCACATTAACTGCGTCGATAGCGGTAAAATTATAGATATCTATGTGGAATTGCCAGAGGACTTAATCCAAGAAATTGAAGACCGCACTGGCATCGAAATTACCGATTATCGTATTAATTTCTACGGTCGCCAGAAGTCCCTTAGTGAGTAATAATTAACATGAGGGAGGGAGAACGGTTGATTCCCTACGGCTCAATCTAACTAACATTAAGATGTTCCAAGGAACGAATAACAAAAAACAAAGAACAAAGAACCAAAATATCAGTGAGTGTTTTTCCCGCCGAATTAGATTTAAAAACGCTGTTTCCCTTTGAACTGGATAACTTTCAAATCCGCGCGATCGCTGCTTTAGAGGCGAAAAAATCCGTAGTCGTTTCTGTGCCCACAGGCTCTGGAAAAACTTTAGTCGGAGAATATGCCATTCATCGCGCCCTTGCTAGAGGGAAACGGGTGTTTTATACGACCCCACTGAAAGCACTTTCTAACCAAAAACTCCGTGACTTTCAAGAAACTTTTGGTTCGGATCAGGTGGGACTGCTAACAGGGGATATTTCTGTCAATCGCAATGCAGGAGTTGTAGTAATGACGACAGAAATTTTCCGCAATATGCTCTACGGAACATCCATTGGAGAAGTGGGAACCTCTCTGGAAAATGTGGAAGCAGTGGTTTTAGACGAATGTCACTACATGAATGATCCCAATCGGGGAACGGTTTGGGAAGAATCAATTATTTATTGTCCGAAAAGTGTGCAGTTGGTTGCCCTTTCTGCAACCATTGCCAATGCGGGACAACTCACAGACTGGATTAATAACATTCATGGCCCCACAGAATTGGTTAAGTCTGATCACCGTCCGATTCCGCTCGAATTTTATTTTAGTAATCCTAAAGGATTGTTTCCCCTCCTCAACGACCAACAAACCAAAATTAATCCGCGTCTCAAACCGAAGAAAAAAAGCAATAAAACCCGCGTCAGTAAATCCGATTGTCCGAGTTTAAAAGCGGTGGTCGAACAGTTAGCCCAACGGGAGATGCTCCCTGCCATTTATTTTATTTTTAGCCGTCGTGGCTGTGACCAATCCGTACAGCAACTGAATGGGGTTTCTTTAGTCACTGCTGAAGAAAGTCAACACATTCAGCAGCATCTGCAAAACTTTTTAGAACGACATCCTGAAGGGGCGAGGGCAGGTCAAATTGAACCTTTAACTCGTGGTATTGCAGCGCATCACGCGGGGGTTTTACCCGCTTGGAAAGGCTTAGTAGAAGAACTGTTTACTCATGGCTTAGTCAAGGTTGTTTTTGCCACAGAAACCCTCGCTGCGGGGGTAAATATGCCTGCGCGAACGACAGTGATTTCTTCCCTCTCGAAACGAACAGATCAAGGACATCGCTTATTACGGGCTTCGGAATTTCTGCAAATGTCAGGACGTGCGGGACGACGAGGTATGGATGAACGGGGAAACGTGGTTTGTGTGCAGACGCGGTTTGAAGGGGCAAAAGAAGCTGCTTATTTAGCTACCCAAAAGTCTGATCCCTTGGTCAGTCAGTTTACCCCCACTTATGGCATGGTACTGAACTTACTGCAACGCCAGACGATTCAAGAAGCAAAATCCTTATTAGAGCGCAGTTTTGCGGAATATTTAGCCAATCAGAAATTGATTCCCGAACAAAAAGCGATCGCGCAGTTAACTCAAGAAATCACCCGCATTGATTTTGAAATTGCCTCCATTCCTCGGGAATACTTCCAGCAATACCAAAAACTGCAAGGACAACTGAAAGAAGAACGCAGAATTCTTAAATATTTAGACCGTCAAGCTCAGCGCGATCGCGCTCCTGCTCTTGCTGCTGCTGTTTCAGAAGTGCGAGCCGGGGATTTACTCTATCTCAAGGGCAAATATGTCACGGTGTCTTCTCCTTTACCCGCCGTGTTAATCGATAAAGTTGCCACTGCTGGACAACCGCCTTTGTTAATCACCCTTGCTGCGGATAATCGCTGGTATATTGCCACGCAAGGAGATGTTTGCGCGATCGGAGAAGTGTTATTACCCGAATCGGCGCTCACTAACATCCGACCCCCAGCAGACTTAGAACTTAAACCTGGAAAACGGCGTAAAGGCGACGAAACCACTGCTGAAATTGCCCAACGGATGGAAAATGTCACTCCCCCTGCAGTTGATCCGCCAGAAGTGGAAGCGCAAAAAGCCAAAATTAAGGATCTGCAAAAGCGATTGAACGAGCATCCGTTGCAACAATGGGGACAACCGAAAGAAGTGATTAAAACCTATAACCGTCGTCAACAACTGCAAGAAGAACTAGAACAACATCACAGCAATACCCGAGAAAATCAATCGCAACATTGGCGAGAGTTCATCGAGATTTGTGAAGTCTTAGAAACTTTTGGCGGGTTAGAGAATTACAAACCCACCTCCCTCGGGGAAACGGCTGCTGCCATTCGGGGGGATAATGAATTATGGTTAGGGCTTGCTCTGCGGTCTGGAGAATTTGATGAACTCAGTCCCGCCTATCTCGCTGCTGCAAGTTGTGCCTTAATTACTGAAACCCCTCGCCCTGATAGTGAAAGTTATTTCCCCCCACCGATGCCCGTGATTCATGCTCTCAGCGAATTGCGTGGTGTACGGCGAGAATTATTTCAAGTCCAACGACGACATCGGGTTGCGATTCCCCTCTGGTTAGAACCCGATTTAATTGGTTTGGTGGAACAATGGGTGGAAGGAATTGATTGGAATGAACTTTGTGAAGCGACAACCTTAGATGAAGGCGACTTAGTGCGGATTTTACGGCGGACACGAGATTTCCTCTCCCAAATCCCCCATGTTCCTCATCTTGCTGCTTCTCTCCGAACCAATGCTCGACTGGCGGTGGAACAGATGGAACGCTTCCCTGTTTTAGAATTTGAATAAAACTATAGCGCTACGCGCTAGGCAAGAGGCAAGAGTAAGGTATATAGCACTTCCCAATCTCATGAGGTACATTCTAAATTTTGGTTCTTTGTTCTTTGTTCTTCGTTCTTTGTTGGTTTTTAATCAATGAACCACGAACCATGAACCATGAACCATGAACATCCACCGACTCGCATTACGTACCTCAACCAACTAGGAAACGCTATAGGTGAGTTTCAACATTTTGGAATGTCCTAACCTGATTTTGTAGCGCTATATTTAAGTTATGGGTTATTTGTGATAGAGAGAGGTTTTATCAGTAACAAGAAACACATTAAAAACACTGACCAACGGTCATCCGCAGGCTCCGTCGTCTCACGGCGGAGTACGGATGACTCGCTTTGTCTCTCAATCGACTCAGAAACACGATACTTAAGTGTGGTCACACAACTCTCAAGGTTACAAAGGATTAATCATTTGCTTACTCAGGATTAAACTAACCTTAACAAAGGGAATTGAAAGTTATGTTAAGTTATGACTAGTCGGGAAGCGAGAATTAGTTAATAATTATAAATTAGAGAAAATACTGAAAAAACTTATATTCCTCTAACACCCAGCAAGAGACTCGTTGAGATGGCTTTAACTACAGAATTCCCCAGTATCCCTAAACAACTGACGCGCCTCCCCTTTAGTCGCAATGATTGTATTCCCGCCCGCCCCGATTTATTGTGGTCATTGGATTGGGGAATTGTACGGACTTTGACCTGGAACGAAGAAGGAACGAGTATTATATTAGGTTACTGGGGAGCAGGTGATGTGGTGGGTCAGCCCTTATCTGGGGTCTATCCCTACCAGATTGAATGTTTGACCAGTGTAGAAGCAACCTCTGTTCCTGCCGATCAATGGTATCGCTTTATGGATGGGATTATGGCTCATTCCCAAGCCACAGAAGAATTGTTTAGTATTGTCCGTAGTGAGCGCGTTTACAATCGTTTAGACAAACTGCTGATTTGGTTAGGGAATAAGTTTGGTCGCAGCGTGAGTCAAGGCATTTTAATTGAGTTACGTTTAACTCATCAGAATATTGCAGAATTAATTGGGACAACCCGAGTCACCGTTACCAAGTTATTAAAAGAACTGGAAGCGGAAGGAAAAATTCTCCGACAGCAGCGACACTATATTATCCTTCGTCGGGGATAATAAGAAAAAGACTGAATTGGAAAACCGATTATGGCTGGATGGCGCGATCGCGTAGAAAAATTAAGAGGTCGGACTCGCTTTGTTGTCTTAAGAATCATGTTACACCTGTCTGGAGAGGAAGCCCCGCCCCAACTGGGTGTTTTGAACCGAGTGGCTCAACGCGCGATCGAAGAAGAAGGTGATTTAGATGTGATGGGAGAGGGATTAGTCGAAATTTGTGAATCCCTCTTGCGTATTCCCAGCAGTTGGCAAGCGGTTGCCAATGAAGGGGATGTCTTTTGGGATGAAGGAGAAGCAGGAGACTACGTTAACGAACTATTTACAGATTCGGCTCAACGTTATCTCAGTGATGTCATTGCTGATGATAATGGAGAAGAGGAGGATACCTTATCACTTCCCATTAGCCGTAACGTTGTCCTCATGCTGACAGTGGCTTACACCGGAGAAATGGAATCCCTTGAAACCGACTTATCTGATTTTGAAGCCCTGCAAGACGCTCTGAAAGACTTAATCAATCTCCATCACAACACCCGTTTTCGCGCTATTCAAATTCATTTCTCACCCGCTCATTTTGGTGATGAACTCACCAACGACCAAGTCATTGAAAATTTTCCGGAGTTAATTCCCTTATGAACTCTTTATTTAGGCGTACTCTGATTACAATTATGGTTGTCTCTCTCACTTGGACAACCGTTGCCTGTGGCGGTAATCAACCTCAACAACGCTCGGAACAAGCCATTAACAACACAACAAATAATACTCAACGCAGTCTTCCTGATGGTAAATATGAACTGCAACAAGCCAGTTACGATGATGTCAGTGGCGATTATCGGTTGTTCCTCTTTAATGCCAATCCCCCTGTTTTAGAACGAGACAATATCAAAATGGCGCGATTGACCCCAGAAGAGGTAGAAAATGGGCAAAATAGCTATCTTCTAGTGGAAAATGGAGAATACTCTCTACACTTAGCGGAAGACTTTCGCATTGAGTACATTCATGGTGTCGCTGAAACCCGTACCGATCCCAATACTGGACAAGAAGAACGAGTGATTGTCCGTCGAGAATCGAACTTCTGGACACCGTTTGCTGGTGCTTTAGCGGGTCAAGCGATCGGAAGTCTGCTGTTTCAACCGCAATATTATGTTCCCCCAGCTTATCAATCGGGGACAAGTGTTCTGACTGGTTATGGTGGGTATGGCTCAACTTATTCCGAAGCGGTGGATCGTTACCAAGACCGCTATCAATCTCCTCCACCCTCGGTTCAAAACAAACGAGCACAAGTGAGAACCACAGGTAATATCAACCGTTCCCCATCAACCAATACCAATACACGCACTCGAACGAATAATTCAGGGCGTAGCACAGGTTCTGGAGTCGGTACGAATACTCTGAGAAGTAATGATAGTGGCAAGTCCTCGAAAACGCGAACTCGTAAATCCCGAGGGAGTAGTTTTGGTTCCGGAACGCGATCGCGCAGTCGCTCTCGGGGTCGTAGAAGACGCTAGAGGTAAAACCAGATCATTCACAATAAGGAGCTGACAGGGGGATCGCTCTCGATTAAACATCCCCCTCTTTCTCGCCATCAATAAATTGATCGCGTGGAGAAGTCAATTTCCGTTATGAGGAACTTACTCAAACTTGACCATAGCTTCTAAAAGCCTGATAGAGTCTGATGTCCACTTCCTGCTTCCTTTCCATTGGATCTTTCCTAGCAACGTCGGCGTTATCTAGTCCACAGGCTAACACGATGTAACTCACCGCTAAAAATGACTTATCCTTTAACTGTCTTGGTTATCGATCAGTTAAACTCAGCCACCCCACGATTATAGTATTTAATTTGACCAACTAAGTTAAGAAATGGTTAACTTTTAACTTTCTGTTAAAAGCCCTCTAGACGGCGAGAGACTTCATCTTCCAAGGTCATATTATCCATTTTCTCATCTAAACTTTCTGATGGACTTTTAGACATTTCATACAAGGCTTGGACTTCTGCTTGTCGGTCACTGACTGCTTCCTTCGCTGCTTCAAACTGAGACTTTGCCGAATCAATATTGTAATTATTATTAACTGCTGCCATTTGCGATAAGGCCTGATTGACTTCTTGAATCGCTTGCATATTAGCAAGTTCACTTTTATAAGTTTCTAACTTTTCTTTTTCTCGGGTCAGTTGTTCCTTTGCTGCTTGCACAAATTTCTCTGCATTTTCAACATTTTCCTTGAGTTGAGGTAAAATCTTTTCTAACTGGATCGCTTGGATCATCGTTAGACGAGCAGCTTCTGTATTCCCCTGAGCCTTTAAGGTTTTCGCTTTGGTTTCTAAGTCTTTGAACTCTTGAACTTTAGCGCTATAGCGTTCTTCCGCTTGTTGATAATTATTCACTTGTACTGTCACTGCTTGGGTGAGTTGTTCCACTGAGTTTTGCATTTCCTGCAATGAGGCTTGCGCGGTACTGACTGCTTCTTCTTGTTGCGAAGGTTCAGAAATGCCGAAAAGCCAGTTCCAAGTGACAATAATAAGCCTCCCTGCTCTTTCGCCAAAGAAACCATAAATAAACTTTTTCATACCCATTGTTCGTTCTTGTTGTTGTGATGTGTTTATGCCAAAAATTCAGAAGTGTTTCTTTGCAGTGTATCGAATTTTGGGCTGACATTGACCTCTAAATCAATTGTAAATCATCCCCCCTTCACCCCCACCCCCCTTACATCCCCGCTATTAGGGGAGAGAGAGGGGGTTTCCCCTAACCTCCTCACCCTTGGCTCTGGCTTCAATAAGGGGAATCCCCCTAGCTGCCCTTTGTCAGGGGGGAAAATCAAGTTGTTACATAAGAATTAGGACTGCTATATCAACTCTAATTTAGCCAAGACCCATCCTTTCAGGAGTTTTTTGGAGGACGAAGAAAAAGCCTAAAAACAGGGCTGGTAAAACTAGAAAAAATGTAACCAGATATCCTAACGCAGCCAACTTATATCGGGTTGCCATATCCGCTAAAAAACGCGCTCCCTTAATTGGAATATCCCGGATCATCGGTGTGGAATAAATGATTAAAACCCCCAAAGAATTATAAAGGAAGTGAACAAGAGCAATTTCTAATCCTGGTAAAGCTGCATTCCCTGTAAAAGCAGTTGCTGCAAGGAGGGCGGTTAAACAAGTGCCAATATTTGCCCCTAAAGTAAATGGATAAATTTGTTCTAAAGTAAATACACCATTACCCGCTAGAGGAATCATTAAACTGGTGGTTGCAGAAGAGGATTGAATTAAACAAGTGATTCCCGTTCCTGCTAAAATACTAATAACAGGATGAGTGCCGATCGCGCTGTTTAAAATCAGTCTTGCTTTTCCAATTAATAAGTATTTTAAGAGTTTACTGAGATAAAAAATACTGCCAAAAATCAAAACAAGACCAAAAACAGCTAAAGCAATCCCATCTAGTTTCGGCGGTAAGGATTGAGTGAATCTCAAGACTTGATTCAAAAGTGGATTAATAAACCAATCTAAAATATTGAAATCAAATAAATTCCAGCTTGAACCGAAATTGATTAATAAATTTCCTAGATATTTAGCACTATTTTCCAAGCCATGAAACATAATTTCTAAGGGAAAAAATAATACTAAACAGCAGAAATTAAAGCAATCATGAATGGTTGCTGCTGCAAACGCTCGTTTGAACTCTTCTGAAGCGTTGAGATGTCCTAAACTAACAATGGTATTGGTGATGGTTGTACCCACATTTGCGCCCATAATGATGGGAACGGCTGTTGAAACTGGTAAACCCCCTGCTACTAAACTCACCGCGATCGCGCTAACCGTACTCGACGATTGAATCAAAGCAGTGGCTAAAATACCAATCATTAACCCTAAAAACGGATTGCTTGCAAAGGCAAATAAGCCTTCTGCTTCTGAGCCAAATGCAAACTCAAAGCCTGTACTAATCAGACGAACACCAACTAAGAGAAAATATAAAAGTCCACTAACAGCAATCCAGTTTAAGACGGAATGATTGCGCCATTCTTTTAAAGAATTAAGAAAAAAATGATTCACTTGAATGTCACTTGATCATAAATATCAGCCCAAGAAATCGTCATTCCACCTCCCCCTAATGTCAAAATGGAATCTAACCCTTGATACTCCGTAAATAACCATTGGTTGGTATCAGTTTTACGGTAATGTTCAATTCGGGGAGAATACTGATCAATTAAAACATATTCTTGGAAAGAAGGAATACTGCGATAGAACTTAAACTTCTCATTTTTATCATAATTTTCTGTTGAATGAGATAAAACTTCTGCAATTAAACAAGGATTGGTTATTGTATCTTTCCGTCCTGCTTGTAATTGTATTTCTCCTTGGATAACCATCACATCAGGGTAAGTATAGGTATTTTTTTCGGGAATCCAGAGTCGCTGATCTGTTACAAAAACACTATATCCTTTACCTTTGAAACCAAAATTCAAAATTGAACCAAAGTTGAGGACAATTCTACCGTGATTCGGTGTTGAGCCTACCATCTTTCTGATTTCACCATCAATATATTCATGACGTTCTTCTGAAGTTACTTCAAAATCAAGATATTCTTGACGGGTATATTGTTTTTGTTCAATCGGTTGAGAAATCATGAAATTACTCCTGATTCAGTTGTTCTAAAATCCCTTCTAACTCTTCAAGTTTATCGCCATATTCTCCCCAATTTCCCGCTTGGGCTGCTTGTTGTGCTTCTCGGTAAATATCGATCGCGCGTTGGGTTAAATCATCAGCGAGGGGAGTTTCTACAGTCGGTTCATCTACAGAAGGTTGAGGAGGAATCGTTTTTTCTCCAAAAACAGCAGAAATGGCTGATTCTAATGTGGGGCGCATGACTAAATTATCTCCATGGGCGACCACTACTCGTTTGAGTTGGGGTAATTCTCCTTGTTCAGCGCGTAAATAAATCGGTTCCACATAAAGAATCGATTCTTCAATGGGAATCACTAATAAATTCCCTCGAATCACTCTTGAACCTTGTTGATCCCAAAGACTCAGTTGTTGCGAAATTTCTGGCGTTTGATCAATTCTTGCTTCGATTTGACTGGGCCCGTAAATTAACTCTTGCTTCGGAAATTCATATAACAATAATTTCCCATAATTCTCGGCATCCGATCGCGCTGCCATCCAAGCAATCATATTATCTTTATTGATCGGTGTAAATGGCAAAATTAAAACAAACTCTGCACTTTCCGCTTGGGGTAAGCGCATAATTGTGTAATAGGGTTCGACTAATTGCTGATTCCCTTCATAGGTTTCTGTCGCAAATCGCCATAAGTCTTCCTGATTGTAAAAGACCTCAGGGTTACTCATGTGATACGCCAAATACATCTGGGTTTGAATTTTGAATAAATCTAGGGGATAGCGGAAATGAGATTTGACTTCTGGGGAAACTTCACTCAGGGAAGTGAATAAACTGGGAAAGATTTTTTGATAAGTTTGAATCAGGGGATCGGATTCATCCGTAACAACAAATTGCAACGTTCCATCATAGGCATCCACAATGACTTTCACCGAATTCCGAACATAATTAAACCCCCCTGCAAGCAGTTGTGTATTTTGTCCCCGTCGTAAAATTGCACCCGCATTATTAATCGCTGAAACGGGTTCTGAATAAGGATAATAATCGCTCACCGTGTAGCCTTCAACAATCCATTTCATGCGACCCTCAATTAAGGTCATATAGGGGTCAGCATCTAACCGTAAAAATGGGGCAACATGATTAATTCTTTGTCGAATATTCCGATAATAATGAATGCGAGATTCTGGTTGAAACTGAGTGGAAATGAGAACTTTAAAGCTGCCTAAATCGTAAGCATAAAATAAGCGTTGCCAAAACGAACCCAGATCAACACCTCCCCCCCCATCATAACGATTGCTCGCATTATCTTCACCTAAGGGATAATCAAACTCATCTTCCACCATCCCTGTAAAAATATAATTATTGGTTTCTTCACCGTAATAAATGCGCGGTTGTTCCACTTCTAAATCAATACTAGAAGCGGGGGGAATATCTTTAATTAATAATTCGGGTAAGCCTTGGGAGGTCACTTGATTGACGGGACTCATGACCAAACCATAGCCATGGGTATATTTCAACCGTTGACTGACCCAGCGATCTTGCGGGGCGCGAGATAACTCCCGTGGCGACAACATGACTTGACGATAGGTATCATTTATGGTATAGCGATCAATATCTACATCCAGAAAATCGTAGTAGGGACGGATTTCTTGCAGTTGTCCATAAGTGGTCAGCAGCGGACGATAATCCCAGAGACGAATATTGCGAACTGTTCCTGCATTTTGTTCAATAACCGCGCGATCAAGCGTTCCTTGGGCGGGATAATTATCTCGTTCCACCTGACTCAGATTATACGCATCTCGGGTGAGGGAAATATTATTTTCAATGTAGGGTCTTTCTTTGGCCAGTTCGTTGGGTTCAACAATAAATTGTTGTTGAAATCCAGGATAAGCCTGATACAGCAGAATATAAATCAGCAGATACAAGCCAATTCCTGTTAAAGGAAGGTTGAGGCTATTTTGTCCCGCAGAGGCGATAAAAACCACCGCCAGGGCTAACCCCATAAATCCCATTCCCGTTAGTGCCGTCAGACGAGCGTGGGTATCGGTAAACCCTGCACCAGAAACAACACCCTCCCCAGAATAGAGTAAATCATACCGTTGTAGCCAAAACTGAAAGGCCATTAAAAAGGCTAATCCCGCTAAGAGTAAACAAATGTGGGCTTTGGCTTCCCCATAAATTAAATATTGCCACCCGCGATTGAGATTAACCGTTCCTTTCAAAATATAAACTGTCCCTGCAACTAGTAATCCCGTGAGAAACAGTGCAAATAACCAATCTTGTAGCCCCTCGTAAAACGGAAGCTGGAACAGATAGAAGCCAAGATCTCGTTCGTAGATGGGATCAGTGCGGTTAAACTCGCTGGCGTTGAGAAATTTGAGTAGCGTATCCCAAGCAGTAATACTCGCCCCAGCAGCCGAAAGGGACATAAAAAAGATAATGACTGGGGCAATATATTTGGGAGCGCGATCGGCATAAAATGAAAGGTCACTCCCTTCTAACAGTCGAATCGTGGAATAGCGAGTGACTCGCATTGCAAACCAGTAATTGAGCCCTAAAAAGAGAGCAAAAATCACAAAACTGCCCACCCAAGTAATTCCTCGCCAAGTGAGCAGAGTCCAAAATACATCTTGAAATCCGATCGCGCTGAACCACCAAGATTCTGTGGTTAAATGGACTAACGTTCCTGAAAAGACTAAAATCAGGATTAGAGCAACCAGAGGCGGAATCAGCCACCGCCAGTTGGGAGTTGCATTCGGTCGTTTCGCTACCATAAATTCCAGTTCGGGCTACGAATTCTATTTTAGGTGTGTTTTTTCTGAAAGTGTTCAATTTTAGGTGTGTTTTTTGAACGTTAATTAACGATAACTTGCCACTCTCACATTTAATTCCCCTTCGCGAGGATCATGAGTGAAGACAAAGTAACCACTTTTCTTTTCTCCAGCAGCCAGAAACGAAATTTCTTGTTCTCCCACTTCTAAATCGTCAGGGGGATGGAGGCTCAAGGAAGCAATCACTTGTACCGATTCCGCAAAACTTCCCCCCACATTTTCTAAAACAAAGGGTTGATAGAACTGTCCTTCTCGAATTTCCACGACCGATTCCGTTTTTACCTGCAAAATAGGGGGAGACTGTTGACTCAAAAGCCAATCATAAAGAATTAACCCAACCAGTGCTAACAGAATGCAACTACTAATCATAAAAGTAATCCATTCTGCACAATTTCGTTTTTGAGAAGTCGAAGAGGCTGCATTGTCTTCAGATTGCTCTTGTGCTTGATTCATATCACTAATCGACCAGCTGCGCCACCAATTGTTGCTGGCAATCCTAAAATCAGGGTATCACTTAGCCATTCTTGCCATGGGTCATCCCAACTTAACTGTTGGAAAAACCATAACATCAGTGCTGAAGCTAACAGACACACCAGATAACAAATTAAGGTTTCATTGATGGGGCGTTGTAAAAACCCTTGTTGTTGGCGACGTTCCTTTTGATTGGTTAACCCTGCGACGAAAACAATACAATAAGAAATGACCAGAGACGAAAGAATAATTAAGATTAACCAGAGAGGAGAAATAGAAGCCGAGAGTAGAGAAACTTCTTCGGTCGGCGCAATACTAAAAGCAACAATCAGTGAACCAATGAGGGTCGCATCTAAATCCGCAAGCAGCGCTTGGAAAATGCTGTTTCGCGGGCGAGGACGAGCTTTTTTGACGGTTCGGGGAGCGCGATCGCCGCGTAGGGTAGAACGGGCTAAAGCCACGCCAATGGCAAAGGGAATACATTCAAAGACTAACTTCCCCAACGCTTCATTCAGGGGGGTATCCAGCGTAATCCGACACAAGAGAATCAAAGAAAACAAAGCGCAAACAATGCCAATGCTCATCGATTCTACCGTTTCCATTAAAGCATCAATCGGTTGAATATCAAGAGAACTGCGGAAACCCTCACTTTGATTCAGTAAATACACAACAAAAAAGGTAATGCCTAACGCCAATAACATCCAAGCGGGGGTGGTACTCGATCCAATCCACCACACTTCAACCGTGTAGAGTAAGGGTAAGCCAAAGAGAAAGCCTCCAGACGCACCTCGTAAGAGATTGAGGATTTCTGCTTGCCAAACCGAGGAAGAATCAGAAGATGGAATCATAGAGAGGGAAAAGCCTTTAGGTTACACTATACTATGGTGTACTCGATGCAACTGCAACAAATATGAATAATCCGTCTCTTCGTCAAGAACCCCGTTACGAACCTGCAACCGTGATTCCGCTTAAACAAGATACCTCTCTGTTGGACTGGCTAGACCAGAATAATCGGCTGATGCCCAGAGAAAGTCTAGAAAGTGAAAATGAGAAATACCTAGAAGAAGATGAAGAAATTGCCCAATTAATGGGAGAAGATTATCGCGGTAGCAACGACGCGATCGCGGACAATGATCTAGGCTAAGCCTCGAAAGCATAATGAACTATTAAGAAATCGGGGTGAGGGGCATAATTGCTTGCAAAATAGTTAGGCGAAAAGTCGGAATTCTATAACACGCCAGCAGAAGAAATCTATGAAGCCAATTCGTACCTTTAACGTTTCGCCGTCCCTCCCCCCAAAACTAGAGCCCTTGAAAAAGCTGGCTTATAATATTCACTGGGATTGGGATATCGAAGCCAAAGACCTGTTTCGACGGTTAGATCAACAATTATGGGAGTCCTGCCGTCATAACCCTGTCTCCTTACTCGGAAATATCAGTCAAGAACGTCTCGCGGAAGTTGCCGAAGATGAAGGCTTTCTTGCCCAAATGGAACGGGCGGAACAACAGTTAGACCTCTATCTCCAAGAACGAACCTGGTTTCGGAAAAATCGCGGTCAAATTGCACAAAAAGAGTGCTATGCGTATTTTTGTGCTGAATACGGTTTAACCGACTGCTTACCCCTTTACTCGGGCGGTTTGGGGGTTTTAGCGGGTGACCATCTCAAATCAGCCAGTGACTTAGGCTTACCCTTGGTTGCAGTCGGGTTACTTTATCAAGAAGGATATTTCTCCCAATACTTAAACGCCGATGGCTGGCAACAAGAAGCCTATCCCATCAACGATTTCAGCAATATGCCCTTGCACTTAGAACACAATCCCGATGGTTCTGAGTTGCGGGTGGAGGTGGACTACCCAGGACGCACGGTTCACGCTCGTGTCTGGCGCATTGATGTGGGGATTGTTCGTCTCTATCTCCTTGATACCAATATTGAAGGGAACTCTGAATACGACCATAACATCACTGATCGGTTGTATGGTGGTGATCTCGATATGCGGATTCACCAAGAAATGATGCTCGGAATTGGGGGTTTCCGCGCCTTAAAAGCCCTTGGTTATACCCCCACCGTTTTCCACCTCAATGAAGGTCACAGCGCGTTCTTGGTGTTAGAACGGATGCGTCGCTTGATTGAAGATGATGGCTTGACCTTTGACGAAGCGAAACAAATGGTACAAGCAAGCCAAATGTTCACCACCCATACCCCCGTTTCCGCAGGGTTTGATATGTTTAACCCCGATCAAACCATGTACTATGTGGGACATTATGCTGATATCTTTGACTTATCCCGAGAAGAATTTTTAGCCATGGGACGGGAAAACACAGGTGATTTATCCTCTCCCTTCAGTATGGCAGCACTCGCCCTCCGCACCAGTTCTTTCCTCAATGGGGTGAGTAAACTCCACGGCGAAGTCTCTCGGGAGATGTTTAAGGGAATGTGGAAAGGACTTCCTGTGGAAGAAGTTCCCATTACCTCGATTACTAATGGTGTTCACGCTCGCAGCGTTGTTACCAAATCCAAACAACAACTTTATGATCGCTACTTGGGCCCAAGCTGGTCAGAAAAAGGACCCGAAAACCCCCTCTGGGAAAAAGTCGATTCTATCCCTGATGAGGAATTGTGGCGTAACCATGAACGCGCTCGTGCGGATATGGTCGTCATGGTGCGAGACTGGTTAGGGAAGAAACTCCGCCAACGCGGTGCAAGTCAAGCGGAGTTAGATAAAGCAACCGAAGTCCTTGATCCTGATGTCTTAACCATTGGTTTTGCCCGTCGTTTTGCCACTTATAAACGGGCGACTCTCTTTCTGCGGGATATTGAGCGCATTAAGAAAATTATCATGGGTAACCCCAATCGCCGTTTACAATTTGTGATTGCCGGGAAAGCTCACCCGAAAGATATGCCAGGGAAAGACTTGATTCGTCAACTGATTCATACCGCGCGAGAGGAAGGGATTGAAGATTATTTAGTCTTTGTTCCCGATTATGATACTCATGTGGCGCGATCCATGGTTTCGGGCTGTGATATTTGGCTCAATACCCCTCGTCGTCCTCGTGAGGCTTCAGGGACTTCTGGCATGAAAGCAGCAATGAATGGACTGCCTAATCTCAGTATTCCCGATGGCTGGTGGGATGAAGCCGACTACACCGCAACGGGTTGGGCGATTGGTCAAGGCGAAATGTACGAAGACCAAGAATATCAAGATGAGGTGGAAGCCAATGCCCTCTACGACCTCTTGGAACAAGAGATTATGCCCTTGTTCTATAATCGCGATGCCAATGGTGTCCCTCGCGGTTGGGTGAAGAAGATGAAAAATGCGATTCGTCTCAATACGCCCCAGTTTAATACGGCGCGGATGTTGCGAGATTATAGTGTTTATGGCTATTTCCCCAGCAGCGATCGTTATTTCGCCATGACCGAGAACAAATATGCCAATGCCAAAGCCGTTGCACAATGGAAAAAACAACTCTTTGAACGGTGGTATGACATCCGCATTGAAAGCATTGATGTTTCCGAAGGAACAGATATTGTTGTCAATGAAACCATTGAGGTGAAAGCGGTTTTAGACTTGGCGGGCTTAAAACCCGATGATGTCAGTGTGGAACTCTATCTGGGCAACCTCAACAGTGATGGCGAAATCGTCAAAGGCACACCGATTCCGATGGAATACACGGGTGAGTCTTCTGCAGCAGGAACAATCTATAAGGGCTCTCTGGTTTATCGCTCCAGTGGCTTACAAGGGTTGTCCTTGCGAGTGCTACCGAAAAACCAATACATGGCCCATCCTCATGAGTTAGGGTTAATCCTTTGGGCTGATGATTGTCAACAGTAATCAATCGTTACTCGGATCTGACTCATGGCGTAATTAACAATCGGGACTTGGGAACTGGAACAAGACATTTCCAACTCCCTGTTCCCGATCGCGCATGATACGCGCATGATAGTCATTTCCAGTAATTTCTGTAGTGCGACCGCATATTTTTAACTGGGAATCACTCTAATTGGGTTAGAGCAATGACTGCACTCTTACCGAAAAAATTAAATAAACCTTGATAATAATTTGATTTTGTGATACAGATGTGGTACTCTAGCAGATGAATATACGTATTGATTGGAGTGATAATCACATATGAAACTTCTTAAGTGTTTAACAGCGTTTTCGCTCGCTGGCGCTGCCCTTAACGCTGCACTACCTGCCAATGCAGCTACTTTTAAATATGAATTAAACAATATACAGTTTAGTAGTGATAACACGTTTGTTACTGGTTCTTTCTTTTATGATGATGTAGCTGTCGATTACTTTAATGTTAAGATTAGCACACAAACTGGTAGCGGTTTAACTGGAGCTACTTACACTGATTCTGATATTCAGGGTGAACAGAGTGACACTCTGTCTCTGTTAGATAGCACTACTAATAACCAAATTACTTTAAGTTTTGACAGCGATTTAATAGTAGGTGTAAATACCCTTAATACGTTTGAATTTAATAGCACAAGCGGTTTTGTGTCTAGAAATACTTCAAGTGGAACTGTTGAAGCAGTCCCCTTTGAAGCAGAAGGAGCAATGGGTTTAGTTGCGTTAGGTGGATACTTCGGGTATCGTCGCTTAAGAAAACAGAAACAAACCGTTGCTTAAAAATAGAGTGTTATTTCGGGGATAGTTGCGCGTGCTATTCCTTTTTTATGTCTAAACATTATCTCTAACCCTCCTGATTATTCAAATGAAAAAAATTCAGGTTTCCCGAGTTGGTTAATGTCCGTTTTAATTAGCGGTGTTGTTGTTCAAGGATGTTTCCTCAAACCTCCAGCGAGTCACTACTACGATGTCGCAGCAGCTAAAGAAGAGCAGGGGAATTATGCGGGAGCGATTGAAGTTTACAATCTGGTAGTGCGTAATCATCCTGATGATCCTACTGCTTACTATAAACGAGGCATCACCCGCAAAAAGCAAGGACAGTTAAAACTTGCTATTCAAGATTTCAATAAAGCAATCAGTCTCGATTCTGAATACGAGCGTGCTTATTATCAACGTGGTGTAACCTACAAACGACAAGGTAATTTAGGGAAAGCCTTTGCAGATATCCAGAACGCGATCGCGCTCAATGATCGGTATCTTCAACCCAATCAAGCCCTAGCTTACCAAAAATTGCACCGTCAGCTAAGAGTCGGATTTGCTTATAAGCAACAGGGGCTAAATCATGTCAGACAAGGCAACCTAGAAGGGGCAATTGAAGATTTTAATCAAGCTCTCGATCTTCTGGGAAATGATGCTGCTACGCATAACAAACGAGGAATTATTTATGCTCAGCAAGGTAAGTTAGACCAAGCCCTTGAAGACTTCAATCAAGCTATTAATGTAGCAAAAGATTCTGCATCTGCTTACGAAAACCGAGGCATTACTTACTTTGAACAAGGAAAGCTCAACGCAGCCATTGAAGACTTTCAACGCGCGATCGCGCTGAATCCTGAGGATGCAAGTCTCTACTTTAAAAAAGGAGTGGTGCATCAGCAAAAAGAAGAATGGAAGCAGGCGATCTCGCTTTACGAAGAAGCCTTAAATCGGAAAAAGGATTTTTGGCAAGCAACCAACAACATCGGCTTGATTCGATATGAACAAGGCAACACAGAAGCAGCGATCGCGCACTGGCGTAAGGCAACAGAGATGTCAGAAAACGCTGCTGAACCGAAACTTGCCCTAGCGGTTGCTCTCTATCAGCAAGGAAAACGAGACTCTGCTTATGATTTACAAAATGCTGCTTTTGGTTTAGATTCTCAATGGTCGCAAATGAATGTTCTCGCTGACAATCACTGGGGAAAACAACTCCTATCTGATACAGCAGAGTTTTTTGCTGCCACGGGAGTTGCAGTGAAGCAAGAATCCTGATGATTGGTTTTGATAATAATCAGGAGCGCGATCGCAACACATTGAGAAGATAACTTACTCTTTGCTAGCAGCAATTTCTTCTCGTCCTCGCACATTTTCAATAGCAGCTTTTACAGCATAAGAAGCAGCAATAATATCTTTTTCTTCTCCCCCTAAATACAAGCGTCCAAAACTCCCCACAGCAGAGACTTGTAAAATATTAATGTTCGCTGCTTTTTCCGCCTCATTAGCAGCCAAGGCAGCAAAGGCTGCTGGTTCTACTTCAAAAACGTATAGACTTTCTCCCTTCAGCAGCATATGACCCCGACGAGTGCGGTTAACCATTTGCGCTTGGTGGGCATCAACATTACGAATAATTTGACTGGAAACGACTCGCGGTTTTAAGCCATCTTGTTCAGAAACACCAAGAGCATCTAAAATCGCTGTTCCTGCAATTTTGACATCTCCTTTCTGAGAAGAATGAATTTCTAAGAGTCCATACAACCTTTCCACCACTTGCACCCCAGGACGAACATTAGTTGCTTTCAGGGCAACATCGGTAATACGATTAATTTCAATGCCAGGAGAAATTTCGATCCAAAGAGAAGTATCACCGGGTAAGGGTAAGAACCCTAATGATACTGTTCCCATATAGGCAGCGTGCTGCGCTTGTAGGCTATCTAAATAAACGTAACTCCGAAGGTCGATACCCAAAAGATGTTCTCCTGTTCAGGGTCAAAGTGTCATCATAACTTTATCAAATTATCTTAAGGCAACGATATTCCCACTATAAGAAAATCGGGGAAACCCTAAAACTTAAGAAAAGTGCGACCCAAGAAGAAGTCATTAAAACCCTACATCCGCTTCTCGGAGGTTTTGCCAACTACTTTTAACAGCTTAGGAAGTTTTTTTAACAAAATGAGTGACCCATTCCCCCACCTCACGGAACGTCGGTGGGGAGAGCTTCCTAGGGGGGAATATAGCGACACCGCTTATTTTGGCTTGCTAGAAATCGGCTGAGGAATCGAAATATCAACTGCTGTCACTTGCTCATCTAACTGACTCAATGCCGGATTAATTGCGTCTGAGTTTCCTACCACCATTTTTACCATTTTTTCGGGTTTTAAATAAGTCTTAGCAACGCGCTGCACATCTGCTTTTGTGGTTTGTTTAACTCCCTCTTGGAATTCAAAAATAAAGTCAGATGGATAGCCATAATAGTCATAGCGCATTAACCGAGAAAGAGTTTGTGAGGGTTGTTGAAAATTGAAGATAAATGAGTTGAGAATGGATGCTTTGGCGTATTCAAGTTGATCATCAGAGAGAGGGGTTTCTCTGACTTTTTGAATCTCATCGAGAATAGATTGGATAAAGGGAACAGTTGCTTCAGATCTCGTTTGTCCCCCTGCGATAAAATAACCTGGATAATCATAACGCGCACTCCATACCCCATAGACAGAATAGGCTAATCCTTCCCGCGATCGCACATCATTCATTAAGATTCCCCCTAAGCCATTTAAGGCCCCATTTAAGACTCTTAAAGTAGGATAATCAGGATTATCTAATCTTCCCCCCAAATGTCCTAATTCTACATAAGATTGACTCAGTTGCGGTTGTTGGACAAAATAAATCCCATCCGTTTTCGCTGGTTCGGTTTCGGGTAGATTATAGTTAGGTTTGGGAGTAGAAACTTGCCAACTTGCAAACGCTTTCTCCACGCGATCGCGCATTTCTTTCGCATCAAAATCCCCAACAATCCCTAACAACGCCTCCTCAGGACGAATGTAACTGTTGTAAAATTCAATGACATCCCCACGAGAAATATTCCTTAAGGTTTCATATTCTGGTGTTCTTGCGTAAGGGCTATTTTCCCCATAAATCACTTTCTTAAACTCGCGATCGGCAATATCTCCAGGATCATCATTACGCCGAGAAATATTTCCTTTCACTTGTTGTTTAGCTAAAGCTAATTTATCTTCAGCAAAAGCAGGGGTTTGAATCACTTCTGCAAATAAATCAAAAACCGTATCTAAATCTTGAGTTAAACAATCAAAATTTGCACTCCCAGAAGTCGTGTTAATTCCTGTTTCAATAGAAGCAGCCCGTTGTTCTAAAATTTGATTGAGTTCATCCGCAGAATGTTGTTTTGTTCCCCCACTACGCATGACATTTCCAGTCAGAGAAGCGAGCCCAACTTTCTCCGCTGCTTCAAAACGAGATCCAGTGCGAAAAATTGCTCGTCCACTCACTAACGGAAACTCATGATCTTCAATTAAATAAATTGTCAGTCCATTTTCTAACTGATACTTTTCATAGTCAGGAAGAGTCACTTCTGGCGGTTCAGAAAATTCTAACTCTGTGTAATGTTTTGCTTCTGGAGGGGCTGCTTTGGCAAATAAATTACTATTACCAAGAATAACCAAGAGAGAAACAAAAAGAGCGAGTCCGAACCATTGAATCGGTTTCATCTTGAACTTAAATTTGATCATAATGTTTGCTATGAATTCTCTGAAATAATGCGACCAATTGTACGATTCTCTTCGGTAAATGTGTTTTTCGCCACACGCTGAATATCCTCGGCGGTGACGGCTGTAATCGCTTCTAATTCCGTAAATAAATTTTCCCAACTTCCTGTTTTGGCTTCATATTCTGCTAGCCGTCTCGCCATCCCTTTTGTTGAGTCTAAACTCCGTAATAAACTGGCTTGCATTTGCGTTTTTACTCGTTCTAATTCTGCATCAGAAACCCGTTCAGTTTTTAATTTTTCAATTTCTAACGTTAACGCTTCCGAAACATCTTCTAAGCTATGATTAGGGGCAGTTAACGCATAAAATAAAACTAAATTGGGAAACTTATCTCCTGGAAAACTACTTAACCCTCTTGCAGATAAAGCAACTTGTTGATCTTGGACTAAAGATTGATATAAGCGAGAAGTGCGACCGCTACTGAGTAAGCGAGAAATCACTTCATAAACCACATGATCTTCATCGTTAATACTCGGACGGTGATAGCCTTCAAAATACCAGGGTTGAGAATTTAGCTTGAGATTAACTTCTTTGGTTTCCGTTTGTGGCGGTTCAACCGCTTCTACTTTTGGCGGATCAATCTGAGGGGAAAAGCGACCAAAATAAGTATCTGCTAATCGTTTTACCTCTTGAGGATCAACATCTCCTACAACCGCCATCGTTAGCTTTTCTGGAACATAATAAGTTTCAAAAAAATCACGAATATCATTTCGGGTCAGATTCCGAATGTCCTCTTCATAGCCAATCACAGGACGTTGATAGGGATGACTCGTAAACGCCGTTCCTAAAAATTCCTCGATCATTTTTCCCACAGGAGAATTATCCGTGCGGAGTCGTCTTTCTTCTAAAATGACTTGTTGTTCTTTATAAAACTCTCGGAACACTGGATCTAAAAAACGTTCCGATTCTAAAGACATCCAAAGTTCTAGTTTATTCGCAGGGAAACTATAAAAGTAAATCGTATAATCCGCAGAAGTCGCTGCATTTAATCCCACACCACCTTCGGTTTGAACAATTGTTGCATATTCATTTTGTTCAACATATTGGGAGGCTTGAGATTGTAATTTTTCAAACTTAGCTTGTAGCTGCTTAACTTGTTCTGAGTTCCCTTTTTCTTGAGCCGTTTCCAATTGATAATGAACTTGGTCTAAATGGTCTAATAAATCTTTCTCTTTCTGATAATTTTTTGTCCCGATTTCAGTGGTTCCCTTAAACGCGAGATGTTCTAAAAAATGAGCAGCACCCGTTTTTCCTTCTTCTTCATTGGCCCCACCGACATCTGCATAAGTGACAAAAGAAATGACAGGGGCTTCTTGGTCTGGAAGGATGATAAATTTCATCCCATTATCGAGTTTATATTCTATCACTCGATCTTTGACCCGTTCCAGATAGGGTTGAATTTCTGATACATTCTCAATCGCTGTTGCAGAAGAAACGAAAGCATTTCCCCAAAACAGAAAGAGACAGCTAATGGTAATGATAATTCGTAACACAATTTTCCTCTAAAATTTACTTGGTTTGACTCAGCCCAGACAGACAATAATGCAAAGTTCTGTTACAGATTGTTGAAAATGGTCAACTTTCTTGTTGGATCAAAGCTACCCTATCAATGATAAGCTACAGATGAGAGTCTTATGCAAGTGTTCCGTTCACAAGCTCCCCCTTCTATGTCTCAAAAATCGTCGTCGGAAGTGCGTGATCGCGTCCTCAAGACGGCACAACGCCTCTTCGCGAATCGAGGGTATGATGCAACCACAACGAAAGAATTAGCAGCAGACGCGGGGATTGCAGAAGGAACTTTATTTCGCTACTTCGAGAATAAAAAAGCCATCTTAGTGGAAGTCGCAACGGAAGGCTGGGTAGAAATTTTAACCGATCTCCTCACCGAGTTAAGCGAAATGGGAAGTTATAAAGCAGTAGCACAGGTGATGAGACGACGAATGTTCCGACTTCATGAAAATGGCGAATTATTGCGAGTTTGCTTTTTTGAAGCCCAATTTCATCCTGAACTAAGAGAACGTATCCAGTCGGAAGTCATTTCTAAAATGACCGATGTGACAGAAGCCTTCTTTGAAACTGCAATGGAACGCGGAATTTATCGTCAGATGAACCCCCGCGTGGTCGCGCAAGTCTTTTTAGGAATGTTTACAATTGCAGGCTTTTCTAGTGATACGATTATTGAATCAGATGCCCCACCCCATGCGATGAAAGAAATGGCTGAAGGCATTGCTGATATTTTTCTCAATGGTGTCTTAGCCCACCCAGAAGAAACGAATGCAGCTACTTAGATGACAACCTACACGACTGAAACCGCGATCGCGCACTTGCAACAAACAGACGATTTAAGTCTTCGTTATTACGCAGCCTGGTGGTTAGGAAAATTCCGAGTGACTGACCCCACTGCGATTACTGCTTTGTTGACCGCTTTAGAAGACGAATCAGATCGCTCTCCTGATGGGGGATATCCTCTACGACGCAACGCAGCCCGAGCGTTAGGAAAACTCCAAGATTCCCAAGCGGTTTCTCTCCTCATTCAAAATTTAAATTGTACTGATTATTATGTCCGAGAAGCCTGCGCTCAAGCACTAGAGGAAATTGGCGATCCACAAGCGATTCCTCATTTAAGAAACTTACTCGCAGGGGGAGTGGAAGCAGCGCAACCAGTTCCAGGAAAACCCCATCTCGTACAGCCCTACGAAGCGGTCATTGAAGCGTTGGGAACTCTCGGCGCAACCGACACCACATCAGAACTTGCACCCTTTTTAGACCATCCCGTGGCAAAAGTTCAGCTAGCCACCGCTCGTGCTCTCTATCAATTGACAAAAGAAGATATTTATGGTAAGCGATTAGTAGAAGGGCTAAAAGCAGAAAAATTGCCCTTACGACGCTCCGCTTTGATGGATTTAGGCGCGACCGATTATTTGAAAGCAGCCAGCGCGATCGCGCAAACCCCAGCCGAAAACAGCTTAAAATTAATTTCCTTAAAAGGACTCTTAGAAAATCATCTCCAGCATCAGAATCATTCGGAATTATCTGAGGATGCGATCAATTTATTAACCTTGATGGATTCTCTTTTATAGGGTCATTTGTCATTCGTCATTGGTTAATCGAACGGATAACAAAGGACAAATGACCAAGGATTAAACCTATGCTCGATATTACTAAACTTAGTGGACAACTCCCAGCCATTAGTGAACACCTCCACCAAGAAGCATCCGCAAGTAACGAACGGTTGCAGCGAGGACAACAGCTACTGCTTGAAAGTGTCACTCAACAAGAAGAATTAGTCAAAAAACAAGAAGATTGGCGCGATCGCGCTCTGTTTAAAGCAGCACAACCCATCGAACCCATCGACACCTGTCAAGAAATTTCCGTTCCCCCTTACGCTCACAGTGTTTTTGCTACCGATGGCTCACAAATTGCCCCCTCTCATCACGAAATTGCCTACTGTTATCTCATTAATATTGGGCGGGTGATGCTGCACTATGGACAAAGTTTATTTCCCGTTCTCGATAGTCTCCCTGAAGTCTTCTACACCCGCGAAGACTTATATGAATCTCGTCAGTGGGGAATCCCGACTGAAGAATGGATGGGCTATCGGCGCACCGTTTCTGAGATTGAAGCCCTTTCCGAGATGGCGTGTCGCTGGGTCAACCCTCCAGGAGCCCATTATGAACCCAATCTCGCGTTAGTGGATGGTTCTTTAATCTATTGGTTTTTAGATACCCTACCCCCTCCCGCCCGTGAACAACTCCTCCCCCGTATTTTTGAAGCATGGCGACAACTCGCATCCGCAGGAGTGCCTTTAATGGGGTATCTTAGTGCTAACCGTCATACAGAAGCCGTGCGATTTCTTCGGTATGCCACCTGTGCTTATAACACCCCCGACTGTCAAACCCATTGTGGTAACCTGCAAACGAATCAACTCCCTTGTCAAGTTTGTGAACCCCTACGGGATACCACCTTATGGCAAACCTTACTCTCCCCTGGGCAGCGATCAGGTTTGTGGCGGAGTCAGAGTCCGATTTTAGACCTCTATCCCCAAGAATTTGCCATTTATTTCTGTTATCTCAATGTGGGAACAGAAATTGCCCGAGTTGAGTTCCCCGCATGGGTCGCGGAAGATTTAACCTTATTAGACCAATCTTTGAGCCTTTTACTGGCGCAAGTGTATAAAGGGTATGGTTATCCTGTCGCGATCGCGGAATCTCATAATCAAGCTGTGGTTAGAAGCAGCGATCGCGCTCGCTTTTTTGCCCTCTTAGAACGGGAAATGATTAAAGCAGGCTTACCCAATGTCGGCGTTTCTTACAAGGAAAGTAATAAACGCGGTAGTATTGCCTGATTTCTTCTCCACCATCATAACCTTAAGACTGAGCAAGAACAAAAACACTGCCTCGATTCCCTCGGGAAATCCTTAAGTCTTCGTCAAGATAAGTAATATCTAACCAAGGTTGTTGATTTGAGTTTCTTCGATTAATCGGAAAATCAAGCGGAGGAAATTTTTTGCCCTCTTCAATCGCTTGGATATAATGAGATGGATTTTGATAATTGAAAAGGCGCTGTAATCCAACAATTGATCTTTGAAAGTCAACGTTAACCCGTTTTTCGGAAACAGGTGTCATTTCAGCAACCACAGAAATAATCCCCTCTAAAAACGGTACACCAATAATTTCAGCAATATTATAAACTCGATTTTTCTCGGGGTGAACACACTGGTAAATGTCTCCCGTTTGTAAAATTGGAAATCGATCCAAACCGAGTAAATCTTGGCTCGTTGTATAAAGCAAACGCCAATTTCCACCCAGTAAATCAGCACACTCAACTGGATTCGGGGTTGGGTTTTCTTCTTCTAATTGCGCGATCGCGCTCAATAATGAAACTTTTTCCTCTTCTTTTACTAATTGTCCTCGATTTTTCCCCGCGATCGCGTTGAGTAATTGCGTTTTGTTACTCATCTTCCTCTTCCTTTCTTAAAAGAGCCTAACTTATTCTATCAATTCCTTCCCCTTGACAAGGCTGGGCAGACCATGAACAATAGACGGTGGTTGGTCACCCCATTTGTCCCTATCTTCCTGCTCAACGAACCCAATGGCGATTTATTTTTATAAAGCCGATCAGCCCTATGGTTGCTTTTCTAACTTTTCTCCTCATCCAGTGACCATCGACGGTAAACAATGGCCCACCGTAGAACATTATTATCAAGCTCATAAACTACTGGGAACTCCTGACCAACCTCTCATGGAAATGATCCGTCAGGTTGCTACCCCTGAAGAAGCAGCAGCAATTGGGCGCGATCGCGCTCGCACCATCCGTGCTGATTGGAAGACAGCCAAACGATCCGTCATGTGGCGGGGGGTTTTAACGAAGTTTCTCACTCATCTCGATCTTCAACAAACCTTACTCAAGACTGGCGAAGAATGGTTGATCGAAGATTCTCCCCGAGATTATTATTGGGGATGTGGCAAAGATGGCAGCGGACAAAATGAGTTGGGAAAAATGCTGATGCAGGTTCGCACTCAGATCCGAAACGAAATTTCCCAGACGCAACGCGATCGAATCGATTAAAATAGAAAGGTTGTCAAAATAGCATTGAACATCTATTTTTTGAAATATGGCAGTTCCTAAGAAAAAACGATCTAAAGCCAAAAAACGCACTCACAAGTCACTCTGGAAGCGCAAAGCCTCCTTTGAAGCACAAAAAGCCTTATCCCTAGGCAAATCGGTTCTCAGTGGTCGCTCTACCTTCGTTTATCCTACTGATGAGGAGGACGACGAGGAGTGACATCCTCCCCCGCTAAACTTCGTTATAGCGGGGGCTTCCTAGTTATTCCCATGGATGGGATTGCACCACTGATCTAAGACTGGAATCCCAGTCTCCCGACAGCCCGATTGCCTAGGCGTTTTGCTTCCCGCCTGTCCGACGGTACTATTTATCTTTTCGATTCCTCGATTTCGTAGCACACAAGCAGCAGCCACATCCCGATCCGCGACTAAGTTGCACTGAGGACATTCATGAATCCTCACACTGAGATCTTTCCCAACATGAGTGCTACATCTTGGACAAGTTTGGGTGCTTCCTTTTGCATCCACTTCTGAGAAATACTTTCCCCGCTTCCAACACACTTCTTTTAGAATTTGTCGGAATTGTCCAAACCCTGCATCTAGCATATCTTTGCCAAACATCCCTTTGGCGGTCATGCGAAAATCTAAGTCTTCGACAAAAATCAGGTCTGCTTGATTGCACAGTTGGTGTGCGGTTTGGTGGTGGAAGTTTTTTCTGGCGTTATCAATTTTGTGGTGCAGTCGTGCTACTTTAAGTCTCTGCTTATGGTAGTTTTTAGACCCTCTCTTTTTTCGACTCAATCTGCGTTGGAGCAATCCCAGCTTCCTTTGCATGGTCTGGAAAAAGCGAGGCGGTTTCACGAAGAAACCGTCACTGGTCGCTAAAAACTCCTTTAAGCCAATATCCACACCGATTGCATAGCCACCCCCTCTTACATCTCCCCCAGTGGGGGAGAAAGAGAGGGGGGGAACATCCACGTTGCACTGAATGCAGACTATGGCGTACCAGCGATCCGCTTTCCTCACAACACGCACTTGTTTCAAAGAGAATCCTGTGGGGATTTCTCGGTGCATTCTAATTCGGATTTCTCCGATTTTAGGCAACCTTAACTTATTTCCACTAATTGGGTATTTCTCAAATTGTGGAAATAGGATTGATTTGAATTGCCCGTATTTCTTAAATCTGGGAAAGCCATATCCCCTTGAACGAAAATAGTCCCACGCCCTATGTAGCTGCTTGATTGTTTGCTGCAAGACTTGAGATGGGACTTTCTTTAATTTTGGGAATTGTTTCTTCGCTTTGGGAAGCGCGTTGAGTTGCTTTAACTCACTGGGAAATTTTTCATCGGCGGGAATGATATATTCTGAGACTAAGCTGCATCGGTCAATACTACATTTTCGACTACCACACCAATCTTTAATCTCCCGCAAAGCATAGTTATACGCACTACGGCAGATTTCAAGAATCTCCGTGAGAGTTTCTTCCTGCTGTTTGTTGGGATAGATACGGTATCGGTAGTTGAGTGTGAGCACTGACCAAGTTGTTCAAGCATAGCTTTATTATAGGTTGCTTAGTAGAATGTGACAAGGTGCTAAGTTATGGACGCGCTTTCGCGCTTTTTTAATTTGGCTACGATTCATGAGGGGCTGTCATCTGAGGTCTCCTCAGATGTTTATACGCCTTCCCGTTAACCTCTGGTATAACGGGGGTCTTCTCGTCGCACTGAGATAAAATGCGCGATCGCATAAGTAGGGGCAACACGCCCTTACTTTTTCCGTTTCCGTTTTACTTCCGAGACAAGATGTTTCCCGCATTTTGTGTTACAATTAAAGCACATAGGCGACCAGCCGACGGTTTTCAAAACTTTATTTTTTTTGAAAGTTGTTCAGGGGTCAGTCCAGAGTTTTATTTTTAGACTGGGTGGACAAGCATTTATCCTGCAAAAAAATAATTTACAAAAATCAGGCTTTGTGATAGGCTGAGAAAGGGAACAAATAGAACAACAAAACTGCAATGAATGCTGCTACCTTAAAGCAAAAACTTGATCAATATAGTGAATTTTATCGCGGTTACAACGAAGATCCAGCAACTTGGGAAGCCCAGCATGGATCTTGGGTTGAATATGAACACTTAGAAAAAGCCAAAATGCTGCAAGAAATGGGAAAAATTATGTCCTTGCTCCATGAAAAAACAGCCAATGAAACCAGTTTAGCCACTAATGGCGATTTAGAATATTACTCAACAGTAAAAGAAATACTGGCTGAATTACGCCAGTTTTTAGAAGAATCTTAAAAATTAATCCTGTTAACTGAGCCTGCTGTTGAAAGTAGGCTATTTTTCCTTAGGTTCTAATTTTATTTGAAGTATTGAACTAGAGTATTTTGGGCTTCTTTGATTGTGCTTTCCGTGCCAAAACTCCAAGATACAATTAACATAAACGCAAAAAAAGCCAAAAACTGTAAACCAATGCGCGGGCTACTTTGCTCTCTCAAATCAATTAAAAAATATCGGGGTTCTTCCAAAAACAAAACTGGTTTTAGTTCTCCTAGAATGCCAAAATATAAAACGAGCATATAACCATATAGAATCCCAATCAATCTGCCATCTGTGTTGATAATAAACGCACTTAAGCCAATCAAATTAAATAGGAAGCAAAAGATCAGGAGAAAGACAAACTTTACCCCAATCACCTTTAAGGTATTTTGATCAAGTTTTCTATTAAGCGTATCAAAGATAATTGGTAATAGAATATAAGCGGTAATAAAAAAATTAAGAATTCTTCCCCAAAGACCATAAAGAAATGAGTGGAAGGATCTCTTAAGATTGCTTGATATCCTTGATTTATAAAACTAGCAACTGGGTCCAAGCGAACGAAAATCTTCAGTGTCAAAATCCCCAATAATAAACGTAACGTTAGAACAATAAAACCAGTCATTACTTTGACTCCATTTCTTCTCGATATCATTAAAATAAGATGGAATTGATTCATTCATGCTACACATAGCCTGGAAGTATTTCTCCCCTCCATCCTTACCTAGCAAACATTTATCAAGACAGATATAAGCCACCCCAACTCAAGTCTGCTAATTATTTCTCTATTTTAAGAAGACAATCATCTTCTCAATCAATCGTTGTGTTAGAGTAGATCACTTATAGGGATGAAATGGATTTAGCTTTTGTAAGGATCATGTTCCGCTAATAACCGCTCTAACTTCGCTTCATCAACGCGGTTAATAATGCGTTTGGAATCTTCCATATCTCGCACGGTTTTCGATAAACTAATCGTCGAACCAACAGAGAAAAATAAGCCCATTCCTAAATATCCTTTAATCCAATTATTAACAGGTAAATAAATAATTCCTAGTGACGTTAAACTAATCGCGAGTAGAAAAGAAATCCAAGTTTGCGCGATCCAAGCCTTTGTGTGGGAAATTGGTGCTTGATAGTTTTGATTATCCATAATCACTTCCTCTTCATTCATCTTGATTTCTATTCTCACAAGCCCTGTGATGAAACCACAATGAGAATTCACAACCGAAGAGTAGGAAGTTGTAATTTAGTGAAGGAGGGTGAAGTAAGGTGAAGTAAAATTAGGAGAAAAAGCAAAGTGATGGATACTACAGAATTAGAAGCGTGGCTGTGTGAGGAAGAACAAGAAGCGTTAATTAATCACTTGGGAAGGCGAGTGGGATTAACTCGGGTTCGTGCAGAATGTTTTGTTCGTTTGTGGATTTATTTAACTGTAAAAGATAAACAGAAACATCATCCTAACTTGCAACCCCCTTTAAGGGAATTACTGGATACTTCGACAACAGTTAGTTGTACTCATCGTGAAGCAGCGACACTGTTTTATAGCGATAAAGAAAAAGGCAGCGATCGCGCAGCAGGGATGATGTTAGACCAGTTAGCTGCTTTAGGTTTAATTGAAAAATCCTTTGATGGGAATACCACCAACCTAAAACTTAAAGTGACCCCCGAACTCACCCCACAAAAGCAGACCGTTGCGCCACAACCGTTAATCATTGATCAATTTGATCCCCGCAGTGACGCGATTCCCGTTGCAACCTTACTCGCCCAAAACTACAACTGGATGAATCGCAATTGTGAAACCCTTCCCCATCGCATCAGCCGTTTATTACGCCAATGGAGTCGTCAATACCCAAAAGGTTTACGAGTCTTACGACGCAGCGATAACGGTCATCCTGTGGGGTTTTATCTTCTTTATCCTACCGCTAGCGTTTCCGAACCGATGTTTTTCGGCGCACCCAGTAAAGGGTTACATCTCAGTAGTATGCAAGCGGTTGATCCCTTTCAAATTGCGATTCCTGGGGATAAAGACTGTTTTGCGGTTTTCGTCCGCAGTTGGATGATTGAAGCCCAATATCAACCCAACTATCAAATTCCGTTTCTTCAAGATGCCCAAAAAACTCTGATCCGAATGCAACAAGAAGATTTTCCGAATCTGTGCGACCTATACACACTCATTATTCATCCCAATTATGAAAAACTAGCTGATTCTCTAGGCTTTCATCGCATGAGTAGCGATCCTCAACTTTCAATTTATTGGATGTATCAGGCACTTGATCGCTTTGTTGCGTTAGATTTGAGTGATCATTTTCTAGACTAGCAACAGTGGCAATAAAATCACTGGTTGGCGTAAAAGAGTATAAACTAACCTTTGCTTGACTCCTTCTTACCTCAAACTGCTGAGAATCTTGATCCATCTTGATTTCTATCGTTTGCAATCCCTTTAAGCCTTCTCCTGTTGCTTTGAGATAAGCCTCTTTGGCTGTCCAAAGTTGAAAAAACGTTCTTTCTTGCTGCTTAGAAGGAAGTGAGACCAAATCAGCAAACTCTTGTTCCGTAAAAAAACGACGGGCTAAGGATAAGACTTGCGGAAAGGGACGAATCCATTCTAAATCAATCCCCACCTGCTGATATTCTGTAGAAATGGCATATAAAGCTAAATCCTGAGAATGGGAAACATTAAACTGTAAATTGGAAAAGCTGTGTTTTTTTCCTAAAATCGGCTTTCCTTGGGGAAGATAGTCAAACTCAATCTGTTCGGGTGGTAAATTCAAATATTGTCCCAGCAGCGATCGCAGTATTCCTCGCCCTGCAATAAAGCGTGTTTGATGCTCCCCCCTTACAAAGCGATTGGCTCGTTTTTGTTCCTCAGCATTAAGAACAGCCCAATATTTTTGTCCCAACTGAGGAGAAATATCTAAACGGGCTTGCCAAACCTCAATTGTAGCAAACATTTAGGCATTTCATATAATTTTGTCGTTAGTTAATAACTCACTTTCTAAAATGCTGCGTTTAAGTTGGATCATCTTATCTTGTTTATTACTCATTGGTTGTACTCCCAGTGATCGCTCAATAGCGAACTCCGAAAGACCTGCAACGGAGTCGCTGGCGCAAGAACTCCCGATTACCGCAGAAGTGGAAATTGGTGGGGAAACAATTAAATTAGAAGTTGCGAACACCCCAAAACAACAAGCGATTGGGCTAATGTATCGAGAAGAAATGCCAAAAAACAGAGGAATGCTGTTTCCCATGGATCCGCCACGAGTCCCTCGATTTTGGATGAAGAATGTTGAGGTTACCCTCGATATGATTTTTGTCCGCAATGGAAAAGTCAGCGCGATCGCGCATCAAGTTCCTCCTTGTGAAGAAGATCCTTGTCCTACTTATAGCCCTGACGTTGTGATTGATCAAGTGATTGAACTCCAAGGCGGACGCGCTCAAGAATTGGGATTAGAAATTGGCGATTCGATCTCAGTCCAGTTTGAACAAAATGAGTGACGCATCCCCCCAAGTGGGGGAGGTTTCATGCTTTACAGAAGTCTTGCTAGTCTCTCCCTTAAAATCGACTGTTGTTTTTCTGCTTCAGCAAGGGCATCTTTTGCCCCTTGTACCACTTCTGCTGGGGCTTTACTAACGAACTTTTCGTTATTCAAGCGACCTTGTAAGGATTTGACTTCTCCTTCCACTTTGCTGAGATTTTTCTCTAACTTACTGCGTAAGACTTCCACATCCACAACACCAGCCAGAGGAATTAACACTTGAATTGTTCCCACAACCCCTGCAATCACCTGCTGTTGATCTTCAGTTAAAGCAGACGTAACAGTTAATTCTTCGACTTTGGCTAAATCACGGATATATTTCTGCGCTTTACTCAAAATCTCTCGTTCTTTTTCACTCTCACTTTGCAGAATGACATTCACTTTCAGACCTGGCTTAATGCCCGCTTCCGCCCGTAAATTACGGATGGTGCGAATCGTCGCAAAGGTTAACGCAAACTCTTGTTCCAGTTGCGGATTAATCAGCGTATTGTGAGGACTAATCGCACTGGTTTCACCAAAAGTTTCACCCAAAAGTTCCTCTTTTGTCTCCCGCACTAACTTCCCAAACGCCTCTCGTTTTTGTTGAGTCAGTAGATAGCGATAGATAAACCATCCGCTATAGCCCACCCCAACTAATTTCAAGAAACTGGGAATGAGAGGGAACTGTTCTAAGGTGAGAATAAAAGCAAAAACCAGAGTAAAGATAAACACTCCGAAAATACCAATTCCGACTCGGGTTAAGAGACGCTGATTTAACTGTTTCGGGAAGGTATTAATCTGATTTTGAATGTCTTCCCAAAGATTCTTACTCTCTCCTGCTGTCAATTCTGGGCGACCTCCCACTAACTCATCAACTTCGGGATAAGCTTGTAAAGCCAGAGTATCCTCAGATAATTCAGTGAGGGTATGCCAGATTTCTTCCGTAACGTGAGGCATAAAGGGATGCAAAAGTTTTAAAATCCCTTCCAGAACATAACCAAGCGTTTGTTGGGCAACTAAGCGCGATTCAGGGTTATTTTGATCATTCAGGCGTGATTTAACCAGTTCAATATACCAGTCGCAGAAATCCCCCCAAATAAAGTCATATAAGCCTTGGGCTGCTTCCCCTAAACCATAACTTTCGATTTGCTGGCGCGTTGTTTTAGTAATTTGATTAAACCGAGATAGCATCCAGCGATCGCTGCTTTCTAATTTTTCCAGATCAGGCGTTCCCAACTGTTGCGGGGTTTTCCCATCTAGATTCATAAACACAAAGCGCGACGCATTCCACAGTTTATTGGCAAAATTGCGGGAGGCTTCCACAGAACTCGACTCATCCGTTTCGCGGTTGTATTGCAGACTAATATCTTGTCCTGCACCCGTCACTTCTCGAATTAACGTATAACGGAGGGCATCCGCGCCGTATTTGCGAATGAGGAATAGCGGATCAATGCCATTTCCTGCTGATTTCGACATTTTCTTCCCATTTTCATCCCGCACTAAGCCATGAATATAAACATCGCGGAAAGGCATCTGATCGGTAAAATGTCCCGACATCATCGTCATCCTGGCGACCCAGAAGAAGATAATATCAAAGCCAGTGACGAGGGTAGTATTGGGGAAGTAAGTCTTGAAATCGTCTGTTGCTTCGGGCCATCCTAATGTGGAGAAGGGCCATAACCCAGAGGAAAACCAAGTATCAAGGGCATCCGCATCTTGTTGTAATTCGATATCATTACCATATTGCGCGATCGCGCGGTCTTTGGCTTCTTCTTCACTATGGGCGACAATAAACGGCGTTTCATCCGTAATTTGTCCATTCGTCTCGCTAATAACATACCATGCAGGAATCTGATGTCCCCACCACAGTTGTCGGGAAATACACCAGTCTCTTAGCTTCACCAGCCAATCGCGATAGACTTTCTTCCAGCGTTGGGGAACAAAATAAGGGGAGTTTTCCTGATCGAGACAGTCAAGGGCTTTTTTCGCAAGGGGATCAATCTTGACAAACCATTGCGTCGAAATTAATGGTTCAATGGGAACTTTACCGCGATCGCTATAAGGAAGAGTCGAAACATAATCTTCCACCTTCACCAAACAGCCTTCTTCCTCTAACCGCTTCACCACATTTTTTCGCGCTTCAAAGCGGTCTTGACCCACAAACTCACCGCCATTGTCATTAATCGTCCCATCTTCATTCATCACCGTAATAAACGGCAAATTATGACGTTCTCCCATTGCAAAGTCATTAGGATCATGGGCAGGCGTAATCTTAACACAACCTGTACCAAAAGAAGAATCCACATATTCATCTGCAATAATCGGAATTTCTCGTCCCATGAGAGGTAAAGTTAGGGTTTTCCCAATCATGTCTTGATACCGTTCATCATTGGGATTCACCGCCACAGCCGTATCTCCTAACATCGTCTCAGGTCGGGTGGTCGCTACCTCGATCGCGCCAGTTCCATCTGTGAGAGGATAACGGAAATGCCACAGATTCCCGTTCACTTCCTTATTTTCTACTTCTAAATCAGAAATCGCGGAACGAGAGGCTGGACACCAGTTCACCATGTATTTTCCGCGATAAATCAAGCCTTCTTCATATAACTTGACAAACGCAGTACGAACGGCTGCAGATAGCCCATCATCCATGGTGAAGCGTTCCCGCGACCAATCTGCGGATAAACCTAATCGTTCTAACTGATTAACAATACTCCCGCCAGACTCTTCTCGCCACTGCCAAGCCCGTTCTAAAAACTTCTCCCGTCCAATATCGAAACGGCTTAACCCTTCTTCTTGAAGTTGTTTATCAATAATGGCTTGCACTGCAATACTGGCATGATCCGTTCCTGGAAGACAAAGCGTATTATCGCCACGCATCCGATGATATCGCACCAACACATCAATCAACGCCGTATTAAAAGCGTGACCCATGTGCAGACTCCCCGTCACATTCGGCGGAGGAATCACAATACAAAACGGTTTTCCTCCCTTTTTAGGATCGGCCTTAAATACCTCTTGATCCGCCCAAAACTGTTGCCATTTCGCTTCGGTCGTTGAAGGATCATATTGACTTGCCAGTGTCGTCTCAGTCATTCTCGTTATCTCCTCTTTTATGATTACTGATTAAGTTTAGGAAGCCGTTCACTGGTAACTGATCACGGTTTAACGATATCAGCCAACGCAGGTTTAACCCTCGGATATTGATAAGTAAAGCCTTGTTCTTGCGTGCGTTTTGGAAGTACCTTTTGCCCTTCGAGAACCGCTTGCGCTGCTTCCCCTAAAAGTAATTTCAACGCCAATTCAGGAACGGGTAACCAAGATGGACGTTTCATCACCTCTCCCAAATTTTCACATAATTCTGACATTCGTACAGGGTTCGGTGCAGTCGCATTATAAATCCCCTGATAGTCTGGAGAATTGATCGCAGTTTCAATCAAGTTTACTAAATCATCAATATGAATCCAAGAAAACCACTGTTGTCCTGTTCCCAAAGGCCCCCCAGCAAACAATCGAAATGGGGTTAACATTTTTCCTAATGCCCCCCCTTCTCCTAAAACAATACCGAACCTAAGAATAACTAACCGAGTATCTGTTGTCTCCACTTCTTTTGCAGCAGCTTCCCACTTCTGACACACCGAAGCCAGAAAATCATCTCCAGAATTGCTACTTTCATCAAAGGTTGCGGTTTCACTCGTGCCATAATACCCGACAGCAGACGCATTGACGAGAACTGTCGGTTTGGTTTCCGCCTTTGGCATCGCTTCCACAATATATTGAGTGGTTTTGATTCGAGAATCGAGAATTTCCTGTTTCCGTTCTGGAGTCCACGGTTCATCCGCAATTCCCGCACCCGCTAAATTAACCACTGCTTCTGAGTCTGCAATTTTCTCTTGCCATGCTCCCCCTTGCATCGGATCATACTGAACAATTTCCACTTTGGGAAAGACCTTCTTGGGAAATATGCGTTCTCCTCGTTGTTGATTGCGTGTGAAAACCAAGAGACTATGCCCAAGATTTGCTAATTTTTGCACCAGCCGTGTTCCGACAAAGCCAGTTCCACCTGTAATTGCAATTTTCATAAAAGCTAGTTTAGATTGATATTTTTAATTTACTCAAACCCATCATTATAGCGCGTCAAGGAAAGAAACTGAATTGGGAGATAGCAATTCTCTCCACTGGCGAGGTGCATGAGGACAGTTAGATTTTGAAAAGGAAATATTACGCTTGGTGCAGCAGCTAGATCACGCTGATTGATCCGAACCTAGAAGTCCCATCTCAGGAGAGGAAAGAGTTGAGGCAAGCGGGAAACTTACTCTACCGCATAAGCCACTTGTAACGCCCAAACAATTAAAGCAGCGATCGCGCCTAGGACAACAACCGAGGAAATCGCCACAACCACAGGTTTATCCGCCCCACTAAATTTCATAATTCCGCGATCAAGATCAGACATTGCTTTTTACTCCTTACATTCCGAAATAACTTTTAACACTCTAATTTTATCAAACCTTTTCCCCTTCACCCGAAGTTATGCCTAAACTAACCGACGCTTCCCCACGAACAGCTAACGATTCCAGAACACAGACAAGCCGATCAAATGAGAGTTGAGTTTCCAAGCATTTCTAGCTATAGTAAGCAATTAAGAGTTAAGTTTTTTCCCTGAGAAGTGAGCAATGGAACTGGTAGAATGTTATCGGTTATTAGAATTAAGTCCCAATGCAGGGATCGAAGAGATCAAAGCCTCCTATCGCCGTTTAGCCAGACGCTATCATCCTGACGTTAATCCCCATAATCGCGAACAAGCCCACACCCAATTTATTCGCGTGACCGAAGCCTATAAATATCTTCTCGAACGAGTTTCTCAAGGCGGAAGCCCCACTGACTTTTCCCATCAAGATAGTGCTTCATCGGTAAAAACAGAAGTTAAACACCAGACAAAAGCGACTTCTAAGCCCCCCTCAGAACTTGATCAAAAAGTCAAGTGGGATGCTTATAAAAAATTACAAGAGTTACTGAAAACGCAAAAATTTGCTCGGGCAACGACATTAGTAGAAAGTCTATCAAAACGCTTTCCCAATGATTCAGAAGTGCGTCAATGGCAAGCCATTACCTATCAACAACGGGGACGACAATTAGTGAATCAGGGACAGTTTGAACTGGCCCGAAAGTTCTTAAAAAAAGCACTCAGTACCGATCCCCATAATCGTTCCCTTTGGTACGAAGTTGATCGGGATTTTCAACGAATCGAGCCTTTATTATAGGAATTTTTGGACGGCTGAGAACAGTGACCAGTTACCAAAGAATAAAGAACAAATAATCAATTATCTATTTTGTCGAAAACCTAACAAGGGAGTGTTTTTTTCTGCTTGACTCATTCCCTTTCCTTGTAACAAAACCCCAAAGCCTCCTAACCCCATCGGATCGATTAACTGATGCAGTGCATCCCGTCGCTGCAAAATTTCCATCAGGTTGAATCCGCCTTGAGAGAGTTCATTGAGGCGATCGCCGAGACCTGAAGCCATTAAAAATAAGGCTTGCTGGGTAAAGTGATAAAACTCTAAGTTATACTGTTTGCCATAAGTTTCAAGCGCAGTAAAATCAACATGGCTGGTTAGGTCTTGTTGACCAATTAAATAATAAGGATCGTTATGGCGTTGATGTTGAACGTAGCATTGCAGCGTTCCTTCATATCGTTGAGGATCGTAATATTTCTCTGCGGAATAGCCATAGTCAATGGTTAATAAATAGCCTTGTTTTAAACAACGAGAAACTGTGGCTAGCCATGATTGAACCGCCAAGTTAACTTCTGTTTGAAAACCATCTGGATATTCAGAAGAAGGAAGGTTAATACCAACTGTTTGGAAGTATTTTTTAAGTTGAGGTGTCGAGAGATGATCCGTTACTTCTGTCAAGGGAGAGGGCTCTTTTTCTTCAGCAAGGGTGACATAAATTTCTTTGAGTGTTCCTGCTTCTATTTGTACTCGGTGTACGGGAAACGCATCCACTAATTCATTAGAAAAACAGCAACCCACTAAAGAGGAATCAGAAATATTATCCCAAGTTTCCCATCGCAACGTCACTTCATTTTCCCAAGTTTTGAGTTTGGCTTGTTGCTGTTCTCTCAAAGTAGGAGATTGTTCAATAATGTGATAGTGTAACGCCTGTAAGCATTGCGGATAATGTTGGGATAAATAACGGAGAATATCATCCGCTAATTCCCCTTTTCCCGCGCCCATTTCTACTAAATCAAAGGGATTCGGTTTCTCTAATTTCTCCCAGATTTCGACAAAATTTTCTGCTAATAATTCACCGAAATCACTTCCCAAAGAAGCAGCGGTAAAAAAGTCTCCTGCTTTACCGATATCCACCTGACCTGATGTATAGTATCCTTCTTGGGGATGGTATAGAACTAAGTCCATATAATCAGCAAAGGTAATTTTTTGCTCAGGAGAATTGGCAATTTTATTCTCAATAATAGAGATGAGTTGGTGATTAGACTGGGGTTGATTCATAAAGCTGAAAAGAGAGAAGGTCGAGAGTCTTACGGGCGTTAACAGCGTTCTAGCCCACCCATGTTATCTGAAATGGATGAATTCATGCTACACATAGATGACGTTTCTCTGTTTCTCACCCCTCAGCTTGATCAAGTTGATAGGAATTGCCATGATTGTCATTAAGCTGGGTTGGTATCGACTTGAGTTTTGATGGTTTCCCAAATGGACAACACTCCTTCTAGCCAACCTTGGGCAAAAATAATCCGACTTTCGGGATCCACTTCTAATAAATGAGCAAAATCAGGGTCATGCAGTCGGGCTTGTTCTGGATATTCTTTGAGGTCGAGAAAACTCCATAAGTAGTCTAATACGTCTTCATCCAGAGACTCCGCTAAAGGGCTAACTCGTTCAAAGTGACGGTAATCTTTGTAAGATAGTTTAGAACTAGAGCGAATTCCCAACTCAAAGCCTTCTTGACGCACTGTATGGAGAAGGACATTTTTTTCAGCCTGTAAGCGTTCTACCAGATTATCTTGTTCTTGTGCTTGTTGTTTGAGTTCTTGATGAGTAATAGCCATTTCTAAAGCCTCCTGACAAATTGAAGAAATGTTGAAGTTGTGTTTGACAGCTTGCAACCGTTCAAATAGCGCATCCGGAACGGCGATGGTAACTCTGTGGCTCACAACTTCCTCCTTTTTTTTGTGTACTCTTATACAATAACTCAGAAAATTGCATAACAACTGACAATTACATATTTTGTTACGTAATTTACAGAAATTAAAAATTGGTTATGTATCTCCATTGAAAATTCACAAGCCACTAGACTTTGGCTTTCTGTAAGGATTCAATGGTTGTTTTGGTATGCGCGATCGCGCTGTCTATCTCTTCTTCTGTGGTAAATCGTCCCATCCCAAACCGAATCGAAGCATTTGCCAGTGCTTTGCCTCTCCCTAAAGCGGTGATGACATGAGAGGGGGCTGTCGATTGTGAGGAACAAGCAGACCCTGAAGAAACTGCAATCACAGGTTGCAACCCTAAAATAAGCGCTGTCCCATCGACACCCGCCACACTGATGTTGAGGTTGCCTGGCAGCCGTTGCGTGGGATGACCGTTAAGATAAACCCCTTCCAGTTGCGATAATTCTTCCCAAGCGCGATCGCGCAGTTTAGATTGTCGTTCCCCTTCTGCATCCATTTCTGCAAGTCCTAATTCGACCGCTTTACCAAACCCCACAATTTGCGGGGGGTACAGCGTCCCTGAACGAAAATTCCGTTCTTGTCCACCGCCTTGGATTTGCGACGCGAGACGAACTTTTGGTTGACGACGGCGGACATATAACGCCCCAATCCCTTTCGGACCATAGAGTTTATGGGCTGTCAGCGACATCAAATCAATCTTCATCCCTTCCACATCCAGAGGAATTTTAGCCAGTGCTTGTGCTGCATCGGTATGAAATAAAACCCCTCTTTCCCGACAGATTTCACCAATGTCCGCGATCGGTTGTAAGACACCAATTTCGTTATTCGCAGCCATCACCGAAACCAGAATGGTGTCCTCCCGAATCGTTTCCTTCAAGGTTTCTAAATCAATCAATCCATCCTCTCCCACAGGGAGATAGGTCACTTCAAAGCCTAAACTTTCTAAATACTGACAGGGATCAAGTACCGCCCGATGTTCGGTTGCGACAGTAATAATATGTTGTCCCTGACTGAAATACGCCTCCGCCACCCCTTTAATGGCTAAATTATTCGCTTCCGTTGCACCACTGGTAAAAATGATTTCTTCGGGTGAAGCATTAATAGCTTGGGCGATCATCTCTCGGGCTTGTTTCACCCCTGCTTCAGCTTCCCAACCATAAGCATGAGAAACACTAGAGGGATTACCAAAATGTTCCGTGAAATAGGGCAACATCGCCTCTAACACTTGCGGATCAACAGGCGTGGTCGCGTGACAGTCAAGATAAATCGGGCGTTGCATAATAAACGAAGAAATCAACTTTATTTTTCATTTTTGCTTAAGGGGAGAGGGGGAGACAAGGTGAAGACAGCAAGGACAGTTGGTAACTGGTCACTGTTTAAAACTTTCCTAAGGAAGATTAATGCAATGAAGAGTCCTCTATTTCAATCTTAATGGGAAGGAGAGCAGTTTATTGTAAACAGTTTGCCTTGAGAGGGGGGGATATACTGACTAAGCAAAATTGAGAAAAATTACTCATGAGCCGGAGGACAAGATACCATGACACGAGTTGCGATTAATGGGTTTGGCAGAATTGGACGGGCGTTTATGCGGATCGCCCATGATCACCCCAAAGTCGAGGTTGTAGCCATTAATGATATTGCAATTAAAACTGACCAAGCAGCGTATATGTTGCAGTATGATTCGGTTTATCGTCGCTATCCAGGTGAAGTTTGTTGTGATGAGAAAGGTTTAGTCATTGATGGCAAAAGCGTTCCCATCTTAGCTGAAAAAGACCCTTCCGCTTTACCATGGAAAGAAATGGAGATTGATGTCGTAATTGAATCCACTGGTGTATTTCGGACGGCAGAAAAAGCAGGGCTTCATGTGGATGCAGGGGCAAAACGGGTGATTATTAGCGCCCCCGCCAAAGGCGATGTGCCCACGGTTGTCCATGGGGTGAATGATGATACCATTGATTCCGAGCGCGATCGCGTGATTTCTGCTGCTTCTTGCACGACTAACTGTCTCGCTCCCATTGCCTCCATTTTGGATAAGGAGTTTGGCATTGACAAAGGCTGGATGACAACAGTTCACGCTTACACTGCCGATCAGCGTCTGGTGGATATGGCGCATGACAGTTGGACTCGCGGACGCACCGCAGGGCAAAACATTGTCCCCACCAGCACTGGGGCTGCGGTTGCTGTGGGTTTAGTCTTACCGCAACTGAAAGGGAAACTCGACGGGATTGCGTTGCGCGTTCCCACTCCCACCGGATCAGTGGTTGACTTAAACGCAGTGTTAGGCAAAGAAGCCTCTGTAGAAGCCATTAATTCTGCCTTCAATAAATACGCAGAAGGAGAAATGAAACACATCCTAAAAACGAGCGAATGGCCCCTTGTTTCCTCTGATTGTGTGCAAGACCCCCATTCTTCTGTTGTTGACCTCAGTTCAACGAAAGTGATGGATGGGAATTTTGCGAAAATCCTTGCTTATTATGACAATGAGTGGGGTTATAGCAATCGTTTAGTTGATTTAGCAGAAGCGATGTAAGTCCCGTCCCTCGATATTTCATCTTTATAAAGCAAAAGCAGCAGGTTTTGACGATTCTAGAAATCCCTGCTGCTCAGCCATTTAAACCAATGTTGTGCTCTTAAGCGTCGTAGTAGAGAGAGAACTCGTAAGGATGGGGGCGCAAACGGAGAGGGTTCACTTCATTATCTAATTTGTACTCAATCCAGTTATAAACGAATTCTTCCGTGAAAACACCACCCTCAATTAAGAATTGATGGTCATTTTCTAGACATTCTAATGCAGCTTCTAAAGAACCAGGTGTGGAAGGAATTTTGCTTAATTCTTCAGGGCTGAGATCATAAATATCCACATCTAAGGGGTCACCCGGTTCAATTTGGTTTTTAATGCCATCAATTCCTGCACAAAGCATCGCAGCAAAAGCAAGATAAGGGTTACAAGTCGCATCAGGACAACGGAACTCTAAACGTTTTGCTTTCGGATTGCTTCCCGTCAAAGGAATACGCACGGACGCAGACCGGTTTCCTTGCGAGTAAACTAAGTTTACAGGCGCTTCAAAACCAGGGACTAAGCGTTTGTAAGAGTTGGTGGAAGGATTGGTAAAGGCAAGTAAGGCGGGAGCGTGTCGCAGAATACCACCGATATAATGACGGGCAGTTTCGCTTAAGTTAGCGTAACCACTCTCTCCCCAGAAGGTGGGTTGTCCATCTTTCCAAATGGATTGGTGAACGTGCATTCCCGACCCATTATCGTTAAAGATGGGTTTGGGCATAAAGGTAACACTGCGACCATATTTTCTGGCCACATTTTTAATGACATATTTATAGGTCATTAAATGGTCAGCAGCTTGAACTAATGTTCCAAAGCGGAAACCTAACTCATTCTGTCCACCGCTAGCAACTTCGTGGTGATGTTTTTCAATGGGAACCCCACAGTCCGCCATAGTCAACAGCATTTCCGTCCGCATATCTTGTAACGTATCCGTGGGAGGAACGGGGAAATATCCTTCTTTGTAGCGAGGTTTATAGCCTAAGTTACCACCAGCTTCTTCTCTTCCTGAGTTCCAACGTCCTTCAACACTGTCAACATGATAATAGGCTTCATTGTAGGTTTGGTTGAAGCGAACATCATCAAAAACGAAAAATTCTGCTTCTGGTCCGAAAAAGGCGGTGTCACCAATACCAGTGGAAATTAGATAATCAATGGCTTTTTGAGCAATAGTACGGGGGTCACGATCATAAAATTCTCCTGTCCGAGGTTCTTTAATTGAGCAGACGAGACTGAGAGTTTTTTCCTTCATGAAGGGATCGATCCATGCTGTTTTCGGATCAGGGACCATCATCATGTCAGACTCGTTAATGGACTTCCAACCGCGAATACTGGAACCATCGAAGGGAATCCCATCCGTAAAAGAATCCTCATCAATTTCGCTGCGATAAATAGAAAGGTGTTGCCAAATTCCAGGCAGGTCAATAAATTTGAGGTCGATGATTTTAATATCTTCATCCTGAATCATCCGCAGGACTTCAGCACCGGTTTCGGGCATGGCTTACTCCTTAAATTTGATTTTTAAGCATACGGTCTCGCCTCATCCTAGAGACTGACTTGGGCGGTTGTTTGTATTTAATGTTACAGAATCATCACATTTTCAAGGGAATTTAAAATTAGTCTTCGGGCTTGTAGGCGATAACTGTGCGATGGCGGGGACTGTTAGGAATAATCTTCGGTGCTGCAAATCCAGCATCGGTCAGGGCTTGGTGCAGATCAAGGGTAAAATATTCGTCGAGGTAAGGTTCGGTACTTTTGAGGAGGGTGAACACATAGGGGGGCATTTTTTGATAAACGGGGGATTGGGGATTCATATCCATGAGACAGAAATAGCCACCCGGTTTGACTAAGCGTTTGGCTTCTTGGAAAATGGCTTTTGCTGGCTGTTGAGGCAGTTCATGGAACATTAAAAACGCAGAGACCAGATCATAGCTGTGACTGGGTAACTCGGTTGCTTCGGCTGCTGCGTGTTGCCATTGGATGTTAAATTCTTTTTGACGGGCTTGATATTGCGCCACAGAGAGGAAGTAAGGGGAGAGATCGACCCCTGTTATCTTTGCTTCGGGATAACGCTCTTGGAGGGCAAAACTGCTCATCCCAACACTACAGCCTAAATCAACAATGGTTTCTGGTGTTGTTGGCAGTTGCTCTTGTAGAACTTCATGATAACTATCCCGTAACCGTTGGTCACCATCAGCACCGCTATCGTCCCACAGTTTGGCATGAACTGCATAGGCAGCCACTTCTACTTCTAGCGCTGCCTCCCAACTAAGATTCCCTTTTTCGTAGGCATGGAAAGAACAGGTGTAATAATCGGGATAGTTCAGGTTAGGATTTTGAATGGTTGCAAGTTCACTGTCCCAATCATGTTGTTTTAATTGTGCCACGCGATCGCGCCAAGGAACACCAATCTCCTCGGCTCGTTTAATCATCATATTTCGCGCCCGAGATTTCGCCATCTGATAAATCGGTTTAATCCCTAAAATGCCATTAACTAAACGCGATCTAAAGTCCGATTGAGTGACGGTGGTTGTTGTCATTTGCAGTCCTCATTTTTCTCCTTCTCAAATAACGAGGATAGCAGAAAATGAAAGAGAGAGAGAACAGAGCGAGAAAGGGCTTTCAATTCTTGATTGACTTGTCAAGAGCTTTATATCTTTTGTAATAAAAATTGAGCAAAATTTAAAATTTCTTCGCGTTTTTCTTCTGGCAAGTTGTTAACAATTGCCATCAGTTTATCCGTTGTACTTAACCATTCTTCTGTTTCTGCTTGCCAAACCACAATAAACTGCTCTGTGGAAAGCACACAAGAGTCAGTGGCTTCCTCAACCCCCTCAATAAATTCAATTTCAAAATGGGATTCATCTAAACTATCAATGATCCTTCCTTTATTACCAATCGCAAGATTATATTCGGGAAGATTGACAAGGAGTTCAACCAGATCATTGAGAGAGGGTTCAATCATAATTGTTTCTTTATTTTGAACGATTTCATTTATTTTTCCCCTCTTCCTAACTTTTTCTCAAACCATTATAAATGAGGCTGGGGTTAACTGAGTTACTCCCAACCTATAGTCTTTAAATGATTTTGCAGGCTTAGTCAATATCAATAATCCAAGTGCCAATATAACGGCGAATGGCAACATCGTTAGGAACATCAACCTGTGCATTAAAGTAGAATGTTCCCCCGAAACGAGGATTTTTAACATTAGAAAAAACGATTTCCACTTTGGTATCTGGTGCGATTGGTTCTTCTAAACTGAGAGACACCAACTGCTCTTCTTGATTCCACTCAATATTACTGAGTGGTTGTGGTTTCCCATCAATTCTTACTTCCATTTCGTCGGTATCAAATTTACCTTCATAATAGTCGGGATAGGTAATATAAAATTGAGACGCACCAAAGGGCAATTTTTTACTAGGAATTCGGAGACGATAGCGATCCCAACGTCCCGATTGTCCGTCAAAGTCGAGACGATAATCTAAGATATTTTCCCGCTTCACCCCACTAAAGATCGTTATCCCTGAGTTTCTGTTGCTTTGAGCGAGAGCCTCTAAAGTGGGGCTTAAGACAAGGAGACCCCCCCCTAAGATTAAAGCAGAGAATAATTTGTTCATCATAAAGAATAACACCTGAAAATATACTTTCTTTTCAATTTATCAGACTCTTGTCGGTAACCGTTGCGCCTGATGTGACAGAAACCAAATTAGCTCGGGAGAAGGGAGAGAATTTCTTTGGCAGCGCGATCGCGCACGCCAACTTCCCCTAAACCCGCTCTGACTTGTTGATAGCCTTTTAACATCGTATTTCGTTGCGAAGATTCTCTCAGAAGCGCGATCGCTTCTTGCACCACTCGCGAAACCGTTGCGTCCTCTTGCAATAATTCAGGAACAATAGGTTGGTTGACGACTAAATTAGTCGGTGAAATAAAGGGGACAGAAAAGTTTAAAAAGGTGCGTCCCAGCCAGATAGTCAAGGGATTAACGCGATATAACACCACTTGCGGAACATTGAGCAATGCTAATTCTAAATTGACCGTTCCCGACTTGGTAATCGCTAAATCCGCAGCAGCGATCGCGCTGAGGGTGTCTTCTACAACGTCCACAACAAGGGAATACTGATCAATTGCAGTTTCAATCGCCGACAAAAACTCAGGATTAGAAAGCGGTAATAAAAACTTCACATCGGGACATTTTTCTTGTAACACCACCGCTGCTTCTAAAATCACAGGTAAGAGAAACTGAATTTCCTGCCGACGAGAAGCGGGAATTAAGGCGACGATGGTTTCCTCGTCTGTGATGGCCAGTTGTTGACGGGCTTGGTCACGACTGGGGGCTGTTTCCATGCGATCTAACAAGGGATGTCCCACCCAAGTCACATTTACTCCTCGCGCTGCAAAAAAACGAGCTTCCTCTGGAAACACAGCCAGCAAGCGATCACTCACCCGAGCAATGGCGTTGGCATCTTCTGGAAACGGCGACCACACCCACGCTTGCGGGGCAATGTAATAAACAATGGGCAACTGGGGTAAATACTGACGTACATAATTCCCAATCGCCAAATTCGGCCCCATGTAATCAATTAAGACCAACACATCAGGAGGAGACTCCCGCAGAAACGCCTTTGCCCGTCGTTGTACCTTCAGCGTGGGGAGAACAAAAGGCAAGGATTCCAAAATCCCCACTGACCCAATATTGGTAGTATTGCCTAATAAAGTTGCCCCAGCCTTTGCCATCCGTTCCCCTCCCAAAGCAAATACCTCTAAAGGCAATTCCTCAGCTTGGGCTTGGCGATAGAGGGCTTCTACCAGCAACGCCCCTTGCAAATCCCCAGACACTTCTCCTGTACTGATAAATACCCTTGACATCACCGATTCTACGATCCTCCCTGCGGAGTTAACCCACGACGGTCACCACTGCGAGAGGCTTGAAGAAAGTGGTGTAAATGTTGTAGGGGTTCGGAATCGGAGAGACATTCTAATTGCACCAAGGCCTCTTCCAAGCGATAGCGCGATCGATAAAGGAGACGAAAGGCTTTTTTGAGTTCAGTAATCTCTTCACTGGTGTAACCTCGTCGTTTCAAGCCAATCAGATTTAAAGAACGCACTCGCGCTGGATTGCCTGCCACTAGGGTATAAGGAGGAACATCGCGATCGATGCGACTCATCCCTCCGACCATTGCCAACTTACCGATGTGAACAAACTGATGAATTCCCAAGACCCCACCAATGGTTGCTTTTTCTTCAATATGGACATGACCAGCAAGGGCGACGTTATTTGCAATCACTACTCCATCTCCAATCACACAATTATGAGCTACATGGACACACGCCATAAGTAAGGTATGATTGCCGACTTCTGTAATTTCTCCTTCGCCCGTCGCGCGGTTAATGGTGACGTACTCACGGATGAGATTATCATCGCCAATTTTAACCCAACTGTTTGCCCCTTGATACTTCAAATCTTGGGGTTCTAAGCCAATAACCGCCCCTGGAAAAATCCGATTATTTGCCCCAATTTCTGTGGGTCCTTCAATCACAACATGAGAACCAATGGTCGTCTCCGCACCAATTTTGACGTTATCTCCAATGACGGCATAGGCCCCAATTTTGACGTTCGGGGCGATTTCGGCTCGATCAGAAATCACAGCAGTGGGATGAATTAATGATGTACCCACAAAACCTCTCCTTACTCGAACAAGGAAAACAGCATGACTCCTTCGGCAGCCACTTGGTTATCAACCGTAGCGCGTCCGTGCATTTTGCCAAAGCCTCGTTTGAAAGAGAGTAGCTCAACACTCATGATTAACTGGTCGCCAGGGACGACTGGACGACGGAAGCGAATTTTATCAATTCCTGCAAACGCGAAGAAACTGCCTTCGACACTGGGGAGTTGAGTCAACACCACCCCTCCCACTTGCGCCATTGCTTCCACAATGAGAACCCCTGGCATGATGGGACGATTGGGAATATGTCCTTGAAAATGGGGTTCATTAAAAGTCACATTTTTGAGTCCCACTGCGCTTTCACCAGGAACATAATCAATAATGCGGTCAACCAAGGCAAAGGGGTAACGATGGGGAAGTAGTTGTTGGATTTCCTCAACCGTATAGACGGTTTTTGTCGTTTCGGAAGCAGAATGAGAAGAGTGATCAGAGGTGGATGCGAGATGAGAAGGTTCGGAAGTTACTGAAGACATAAGTCGTGTTTACAAAAGTTAAAATTTACGGGTGAAAATGGTTTCGGAAGGTCTGGACATCACTTGGAGTACGTCGAACTGGATTGAAGACAACCCCCGAGAGGAGTGATGGAAGTTCTGAAGAAGGCTCAGAACTTATGCCCCGAAATGACGCACTCGTTAAGTTAATTTTAAGGGGTTCGGGGATCATTTCAGTTACCCATTACCCGTTAGCCACTAATCAACAATGAGTTATTGATTGGTGAGGCGTTGCGCCAGACGAATATGTAAGCGGTGACTGGCTTTGTAGGCAACAATATGGGCTTGGGGAAGGCTTCCCAAGAGGCTTAAATCACCCACTAAATCTAACAGTTTATGACGAACCGGTTCATTTGCAAAGCGTAAAGGCGGATTTAACCAACCGTCTTCGTTACAAACGAGAGCATTCTCAAGGCTTCCTCCTTTGATTAATCCTGCTTTTTGCAGGGCTTCCACTTGTTCAGCAAGGACAAACGTTCTCGCTGGCGCGATCGCGCTGTGATAGTCTTCTTGCTCCAGTTGCCAACTATACCATTGTTGACCGATGGCGGGAACGGGAAAATCAATCCCATAACTGAATCGGGTAGTGTTCGCGGGGAAAGCTGCAACAATCGCGTCTTCTTCTTGGACTGAGACGGGGGTAGTCACCTGAATCCCCAATTTTTGTTCCCCTTGACAACTCATGCGCCCAACTTTCGCTAACTGCTCAACCCAATCCTTTCCAGACCCATCAAGCAAAGGCAATTCCGCGCCATTCACTTCAATTCTGGCGTTATCAATCCCCTGACCCACTAACGCTGATAATAAATGTTCTACCGTACGCACTGTTGCCTCCCCATTAGCGAGTTCCGTTGACATTTGGGTTTGGCTGACTGCATTCACCGTTGCAGGAATCGTGGGGGTCTTCGGTAAATCGGTGCGGACAAAGTAGCGTCCCTCATCCGCCGTTGCTGGTTTAACGGTTACCGTTACCTTTTCTCCAGAATGGAGACCGACACCTGTGAGAGTAAAAGATTGCGCGATCGTTTGTTGTTTGGTCATTGGTCATTAGAGACGTTCCATGGAACGTCTGTAAATTAGTCATGAGTCATTAGACAACAAATGACAAAGGACAAAGGACAAAAAATTGTTCACTGACTTAAAAGCGTTCTCCAATCCCAAAATGAATCCGACTGTCGCCTTCATCATTGAGTCCAAAGTCAACTCGAATCGATCCGAGGGGAGATTGCACGCGAACGCCAGCCCCATAGCCAAAGCCACTACCCGGTTTATCTCGGACTTCAGCTGGCTCTCCTGGAACATCGTCACCAGTACCTAAATCAGTACCGACATCAATAAATAACGCCCCGCCAACAATCGAAAAAATGGGAAAACGATATTCTGCGGTGGCTTGGACAAAGCTGCGTCCCGCCCCCACATCTCCAAAGTCATAGCCTCGTACCGAATTCGTCCCTCCGAGGGAGAAGGCTTCATAAGGAGGTAAATCGCCGAAGACGGTTCCAGCTTGGACATTAAAAGCAAGGGTTTCTCCTCCTTCTTCACTGAAACTAGTAAAGTCCACGGGGATGAAATAACTATAACTTCCGCGCACTCGATTAAAGAGAATATTACCAGAACCCAAGGGAATGGATTGATCAATTCCTAAACGTAACACGGAACCATCAGTCGGTTGACGGGGATTATCGCGACGATCGCGCACCGCATCTAATTCCACCAAAAACAAATCATCTTCCCCACTCTCATCAAAAGCGAGTTGATTCCCCAATTCATCGACTGGGGAAATATCACCATCCTCATCTTGAATTTGAACGCGGTTATACTCTAGTCCCGCCGACAGTCTCCAATCGGGGCGGGTAAAGGGATCGGGAGCGAGAGGACGACTAAAAGTAACCCCACCCCCTGTTCTAACCACACGGGGACTATCGCCATTCGGTAAATCGACATTGGTTTCCCCTTCATCAAAAATCACAGAAATGGAACGGCGACGGAACAAATCCACCGCGTAGGAGGTGCGATTGGGATCTCCTGCAATCCAAGGATCAACAAATCGGGTATTAAACAGGAACGTCCGTCCGCCCACTTGCACTTCTGCGGATAAATTTTGATTATTCCCGCCTAAATTCTGTTCTTGGTAGCTGATTGTTCCAAACAAACCACTTTCCGAACTAATTCCAGCCCCTGCACCAATGGAACCCGTATTGCCTTCAACCACTTCAAAATTCAACACTACTTTACGAGGATCTTCACCGGGGCTAAAAGAAAGACTAGCATCTTCAAAAATGCCTAAGCCAAAAATCCGTTCTAAGTCAGCGCGAGCGGTTTCCCGTTGAAAAACATCCCCTTGGGATAATTCGACTTCTCGGGTGACAATGAAGTCGCGGGTGCGTCCTTCAATTTCATTTCCTTCTTCATCAAAGGTTTTGACCTGAATCTCTTCAATGACTCCTTCTGCAACCGTTAAGGTGACTACGCCATCGGGAGAAACCTCGGGGGAACCGACCACTTGCGCTAAGTCATAGCCATTGTCTTGATACCACTGATTCAGTTCTTCAATGTTGGCTTGCAGTTCCTGTAAATTGAGAATTTCCCCATACTGTTCGCTGAAAATGTTATTGACCACCGATTCGGGTAGCACTCTGGTTTCTGCTTCTTCTGGAACCGTATTCACCTGCACTTGTTCTAAAACGGGGTTCGGTTCGACAACAAAGGTCACCCGCACCCCGAGGGGGGTATCTTCGGGGACCACTCTCACGTTGCGGAAAAAACCCGTTGCAAAAATCGCATTGACATCTTCTTGCAGTTGCGATCGCGTGGTTAAGCGTCCAGGCTGGACATTGGTGGCTTCAAAGACAACATCTTCCAAACGTCCTTCTACACCTTCCACATCTACTTCCACAATTAACACTTGCGGTTCTTCTGCGGGAGAAGAAGTCTCAGGGGTTAGGGAAGGATCGGAATTATTGTTTTGACTGAGATTCTGGGGGGTCTCTTCCGTTACTGGGGTGGATTCGAGAGAAGAAGTCTCAGGGGTTAGGGAAGGATCAGAATGATTGTTTTGACCAACGGTCAAAGTCGGCGCATTCTGTTTAAAAAGGCGTAATCTGCGACTTAAATTTTTGGGTTCTACATTGGTTAAGGTTTGGGCAACAACTCCCTCTTTGGAACTGATGACAGAACAAAAAAGGGCTGTTGCTAAGACAGGAGATAAGCGAGACATTTTTATTGTTTTTAACACGTCCACACACCACATTTGCGATTGGTTAGTTGTTATATATAGCGTTTCTTAGTCTGTTGAGGGACAAAGCGAGTCGGTGGATGTTCATCGTTCATGAGCCTGTCGAACGGTCAAAGAACGAAGAACCAAAATTTAGAATGTACCTCAAGAAGCGTGAAAACTGCTATATTTATTGTTTATTCGTTACGAGTTGTCAATTCAATTTGTGACAATATTCGCGTTTGCACCTCCTCATAAGCGGATTCTACATTTCCTAAATCTTTACGAAAGCGGTCTTTATCCAAGACTCGTCCTTGGGGATCATCAGTTTGGCTTTGATCCCAAAGACGACAAGTGTCAGGGCTAATTTCGTCAGCCAGCAGTAAATTTTCCTCGGCATCTAAACCAAATTCTAATTTGAAATCAACCAGTGTAATCTGACAATCGCTAAAAAAGGTTTTCAGATAAGTATTAATCGCCAGTGCTTTACTTTGCAGTTGTTCGAGTTGGTTAAGACTGGCTAGATTGAGAATTAAAACGCGATCGCGCGTCAGTAGGGGGTCGCCTAACTCATCTTTTTTGTAATAAAATTCAACTAGGGGAAAGGGCAAAACTGTTCCTTCTTCCAGCCCTGTTTGTCGGCACAAACTTCCTGCAGCAATGTTGCGTACCACTACCTCTAACGGTAAAATAGTGACTGCTTTCACTCGCATTTGGTTTGAGGCAACTTGATCAATATAGTGGGTAGCAATCCCTTGTTGTTCAAGGAGTTGAAACAGTGTACTGCTGATGCGACAATTGATGACCCCTTTTTGCGCGATCGTGCCTTTTTTCTGGGCGTTAAACGCGGTTGCGTCGTCTTTAAAGTGGGTTAATAAAATTTGTGGGTCATCCGTGGGATAGATGATTTTTGCTTTTCCTTCGTATAGTTTTTCCATTTGGGAAATTTGCTTTATCGTTAGGGGTAAACCGTCAAGTATTTGAGGAATCGTTAACAGTATGCCAGAATCCAACCCCAGTAAAGATGAATTCCTTTACCCCCATTATCCCTATCGTGGGGAAGCTCAGCCCAAAAATATTGTTTTTAACGCGAATTTACAGGAGTTTGCTCAGAGAGTAAACTACATCTGTAACTTAGAAACGGGTGGTAAAATCACCTCCGAGGAAGCCTATCACCAAATTAAAGAATTATGGAAAGAATTAAAATCTTCTCGCAAAGGGTTAGAAATGGACGAACCCTCCAATCATGATGATAGTTAGGCATTTACCGTAACCTTTGATCCTGCACAATGGAACAATGATCAATCATAGTGGCATGAGTGACCCTGTATTTTGGCTGGCGTTATCCCTGTTTCTCGTTGCGATTAGCCTGAGCGCTGTCCTAGTCGCAGCGTTCCCTGCATTTTTGGAACTGGCGCGAGTGGCTCGTAGTGCAGAAAAGTTTTTTGATACCTTAGAAAAAGAACTCCCCTCGACTTTAGAAGCGATTCGCCTCACAGGGGAAGAACTGACGGAATTGACGAATGAAGTCAATACAGGAGTTAAAAGTGCGTCTCAGGTGGCAAAACGGCTTGATCGCGGGGTGACAACGGCTAAAAATCAAGCGCAGGGGGTGAAAAAGCAAACCCGAGGAGTGATTGCTGGTGTAAGAGTGGCTTGGAAAACTTGGCGGGGAACGCAGTGAATCAAAGGACGATCGCGCGATCGTCCTTCCAAGGCTAAAAATAATTCTTACAAAGATTAAGTCAGAAAGCCCTCGATTTCAAATCGAGGGACGGGGCTTTCAAGGTGCGGAGGAAACCTCCGCACACAGCCCCTCATGAATGACACAAACAAGGCTTTAGCCTTCTGTGTCATTGTAGTTTGGCATTTCTAAGGTATCAATCCAGTCCTCCACTAATTGAGTCATTGTTTTCCGTTTATATCTAGCATATAATCTCAACTTTTCAACTCTAGATGTTTCAATACGAAGGCTTAATCTTTGTTTATCCATTTTCCACCCTTTGGGTTTATTTTTATGTTATAATAATCTTAGCATTATTTTAGAAAGCCTATGTATGGATGTCAGCAAAATCGAATTAAACCAAGCTCTGAGGTCATTCCCATATTAGAACATATTTGCTATACGGCTAATAATCTCACTAATTGTGGGATTTATCTGGCTCGTCAAACTTTCTTTAATGAGAAAAGAATTATTGGCAAGTATGAACCAGAAGAAGTCCTAAAAGGACAGGTCAACTTCAAAGCCCTCTACTCTCAATGCGCTCAACAGGTTCTTAGAAGCGTTGCAGAATCTTTTAAGTCCTATAAGGGTTTGAGAAAAGCCTTTTTCAAAGGAGAAATTAGTAATCATCCTAAACTTCCCAATTATAGAAATAAAGGAGGGATGGCGGTTGCTTCCTACCCAAAACAAGCTCTGAAGTTAAAGAGTGGTCAAGTTAGAGTTCCTTTAGGGAAAACAATTAAAGCGTGGTTTGGTCGATCAGAGTTTTTTGTTCCTTTTCCTTCTAATTTAGAATGGGAGAGCATTAAAGAGTTAAGAATTCTTCCTAGAAACCGAGAGTTTTATATCGAATGGGTGTATGAAAGACCTGAAGTGAAAACTACAGTTAATTCTACCGAAGCACTAGGGGTTGATCCAGGCTTGGATAATTGGTTAACTTGCGTTTCCACCATTGGAGAGTCTTTTATCATTGATGGGAGGAAAGTTAAATCTCTCAATCAGAACTATAACCGTCGAGTGTCTTCTCTTAAAGAGGGAAAACCTCAAGGTTATTGGGACTTTGAGTTAGCTAGAATCACCGAAAAACGAAACCGTCAAATCCGAGATGCTGTTAATAAAGCAGCGAAAATGGTGATTAACTATTGCCTTAATAAGGATATAGGAATCATCGTTTTCGGTTGGAATAAAGGTCAGCGTCAAGGAGTCAATATAGGGAAGAAAAACAATCAGAACTTTGTCCAGATTCCCACTGCTAAATTAAAAAATCGGATTCAGCAGTTAGCAAAGGAACACGGTATTGAGTTTGTAGAAACTGAAGAATCTTATACCTCAAAAGCCTCTTTTCTAGATCGTGATTTGCTACCGACCTTCGGTGAAAAACCCGAAAGGTGGCAACCATCAGGACAAAGAGTGACCAGAGGGTGCTATCAAGATTCAAAAGGAAGAATTGTAAATGCCGATGCAAACGCAGCAGCAAACATCCTCCGAAAAGTAGAGATACAGCTAGGATTAGTCCTAGCCAAGGTCTGTAGAGCAGCTTTGAACCTGCCCCAGAGATTTTATCTTTGGAACTCCAAACGAAAAGCGCGAAGCATTATGGCTTTAGGAGGGGCTGTGTGCTGAATTCATTTCAGCACCCTGAAAGCCCCGTCTATCATGCGAAGCAACGTTTGGAATCCACGCGATTTTAATCCGTGGAGAGTTCAATTCGTCAACCGAGTTAAAACTTGGTTAGACCGCTCAATAAACTGTTGCATTCCTTCCGCATCAAAGGCTTTTTGTGCCATTAACGCCAAGTCATACACATGACGACACATCATTTTAGCGAACTCACTGGAAGAGGACTCACCTGTACTGCTTTGAATAATTCCCCCTTGATTGAGTTTAACCAGATTTTGAATGAGAGGATGAGCCGTATTCACCACTAAAACGTGCTGATCGGGGAATTGCATCGACTGTTGTTGCATTAATGCAGTCATTTCCTGCATCCGTCGCATGGCTTCGGGTAAGAGTACCATTGCTGGGGGTGCATTTTGCGGATCATCCGATTTAATCGCTTGGGTTTTAATATTCACATTGGAGTTATTAATCGCACTTTCAAATAACTCTTTCACCACTTCATTCCGCGTTTTATTGGTCTGCGGATCAACAATTTCTCCCCCTTGATCATTCTCGACTAAAGTGTCATCTAATTCGGCATCAACACGGGTAAATTGCAGGTTAGAATACTCCTGTTCTAAGAAGGGAATGAAGTAATTATTATCAATAAACGAGTCCATGAACAAGACTTCTAAGCCTTGATTTTTGTACAGTTCCACATAGGTGCTTTGGGTAGAAGGATCTGTACAGTAGAAAACTCGATTTTCATGTTTTTCTTTATTCCGTTCCAGATAGTCTTTCAGGGTGGTGTAATAATACCCGTTTTCGTCAGTGGCGTTTTCAGTGGGGGTTGCATCTTCCCACTCATCTCCCCCTTCTTTTTGCACTTCCACTTGTGGAGTATCACTCCCTAAATCGGCACTACTGCGGAAGATAATAATGTCTTCCACTTGTTTCTTGAATTTCTCATCTCGGAGCGCACCGTACTTAACAAAAGTTCCCAAATCTTGCCAACTATTGATATATTTTTTGGGATTATCTTCGTAAAGGGATTTGAGGCGATCGCCAATTTTTTTCGTAATATAATCAGCAATCCGACGAACCGTGCGGTTAGCCGTTAACGCACTCCGCGAGACATTTAAGGGAATATCAGGGCTGTCAATCACTCCGCGCAAGGGTAACAAGAACTCGGGAATAATTTCCTCACAGTTGTCACTGACAAAAACTTGGTTACAGAACAGTTTAATGTGTCCCCGACTGACATCAACATCGGGTTTTAATTTCGGGAAATAGAGGATTCCAGTGAGGAGAAACGGATAGTCGGTATTCAGGTGAACCCAGAGTAAGGGATCTTCTTGATAGGGATATAAATAACGATAAAATTCGAGATAGTCTTCGTCGGTTAAGTCGCGAGGAGATTCTTTCCAAATAGCCCGTTGACGATTAATTGCTTCTCCTTCTAATTTAATGGGAACGGGCATAAAATCGCAGTAGGTTTTGACTAACTGGCGAATCCGTTGTTGTTCGGCGTATTCTTTTTCTTCTTCTAAAAGCGTAACGGTAATGGTGGTTCCGCGAGTTTTGCGATCCGACGCTTCTAAGGTAAATTGGGGAGAACCGTCACAACTCCAATGAACGGGCTCTGCTCCTTCTTTATAAGATAACGTATCAATTTCCACCTTTTCCGCAACCATGAAACAGGAATAAAACCCTAAGCCAAAATGACCAATGAGTTGGTTGGCGCTATCTTGATATTTTTGAATGAAGTCTTCCGCACTGGAAAACGCAACTTGGTTAATGTATTTTTTGATTTCATCGGCGGTCATCCCAATCCCATTATCAGAGACCGAAATTTGTCGTTTTCCTTGATCGAGATGAATTTTAATTTCGGGTTCACCCACATCCTCTTTCATCTCCCCAGAAAGGGATGCCATTTTTACTTTGCTAATCGCATCAACGGCGTTAGAAATTAATTCCCGTAAGAAGATTTCGTGGTTGGTGTAGAGAGATTTCTTGATAATGGGGAAAATATTTTCACTATGAATCGTGATTTTCCCTTGTTCTAATACAGTCATAGGATTTCTTTTAGCTTTACAGTTAACGTCATATCCAAATTGTGCGCGATCGCGCGATCATCGCAAATCCCAAATTTCCGTGCTTTGATCATTCGGGTTTCCCTACTTAGGAATGAAAGAATGGGTTAACCGTTAATGTTCGTTTCTCTGAAAGTGCGCGATACCTACGGCTCGGTCTCCGACCTACGTGCTTCTGAAAGCTCCATCTGTGGAATGGTATAGGATCAATTTTGATCAATCTCTTTACAAAGAAGGACAGAAAACAGAATCCAGAAAATGGATCAAGATCAGGATAGGGGAGAGTAATGAGAGAAGGATGTTGAAAATTATTTGGTCTGATTACTTACAATATCGCGCTCAGGTAAGAGGGTTCAACCTAAACAAGAATGGGAGATTTGAGATCAATGAATAACTCAAAAATGGCATATTTTGCTCAGGAAGACATTCTGCACTTAATGATTTCCGACGAACCTGAAGCGGATAGTCGCGAAATTAGTCCCAATATCACAGCAGAACTTAATGAAGCAGGAGAGTTGATTGGCGTTGAAATTCTTCAGGCAAGCTCGTTTATCAAAGATACAATTTTAGAATTAGTGCAAGCTCAGTTGTTTGAAATGACTGGATCAGATGGAAAAGTTGGCGCGGACTCCGCCTCAAAAAAATTGGCTATTCGCATCGGTGAGCAATACAGATTATATAGACTCTGCTATCTTCAGAAATGTCGCCAACTTAATCATTGTGATTTTGAAGGTGATAGTTTATGATTGAGGATAGTCACTTGCGGGATAAGTATTGATTTCCGTTGTTGATCCTGCGACGGTGTATTTTACGGTCAGCTTTACACAACCAATCGTGGTTTTGTTATTTATTGGCTTTTCGCAAGCATAAGCGAGAATATACCCGCAAGTGATTATCTCTTATTGACCCCCCTGATATCAGTGCAGTTTCGAGGAAATGTAAGATGGTAATTAACTTACCACAGGGACAACTAATCGAGAAAAAGCGTTCTAAGAGAGAACAAAAAAGCTCTCTTTTGCTTTTGAAAAAAAGTCCTGAAGAGTTACGCACCAAGTTTTTTGAGTTAAATAGTCCTCGTGATGTTGCGAAACTGTTAGGAATTTCCTATGGTCGTTTGGTTTACCATATTTATATCGTTTCAGAAGCTAATCGTTACAAAACATTTGAAATCCCCAAACGATCTGGAGGTGTTCGCCAGATATCAACGCCAAGAACAGCATTGAAAATTATTCAATGGAAACTCAACCAAGTGTTGCAAGCCGTCTATAAACCGAAACCCTCTGCACATGGTTTTGTTCCTAATAAAAATATTGTTACGAATGCCCAAGCCCATTCCAAAAAACGTTATGTTCTCAATTTAGACTTAAAAGACTTTTTTCCCTCCGTTAATTTTGGTCGGGTTCGGGGAATGTTTATGGGAACTCCCTATAGTTTAAATGCCAATGTAGCGACAGTATTGGCTCAAATTTGCTGCCATAATAACCAACTTCCCCAAGGCGCACCCACTTCTCCGATAATTACAAATATGATTTGCGCGAAAATGGATAGCCAGTTACAGCATTTAGCAAAAAGTTGTAAAGCTACTTATACCCGATACGCTGATGATATTACATTTTCAACAACCTTAAAACAATTTCCTGAGTCTTTAGCAAGAGTCATCACAGAAGAAGGAGAAGAAAGAGTTATTTTAGGAGAGCCTTTGCTGGGAATTATTGCTGAAAATGGTTTTGAAGTTAATGAACAAAAAATTAGATTACAAACCAAGGGAAATCATCAAGAAGTAACAGGGTTAACAACTAACCAGTTTCCGAATGTTGACCGTCGTTTTGTCCGTCAAATTCGAGCGATGCTTCATGCTTGGCAGAAATTTGGCTTAGAAGCAGCAGAAGCAGAACATCGGGAAAGGTATAGAAATAAAGCAAACTTTCCAGGAAAAAGTGAATCTAATTTTAAGGAGGTACTTCGAGGAAAAATAGAATTTATTGGAATGGTTAAAGGGAGAAATAATGAAATATACCAAAAATATTTACAGTGGTATGTAAAGTTATTAAAATTTGGTAGTAATTAAATAATTAAATTGTTTTATGTCTAACTTAAACAGAATTAACAAGAGCAATATTAAAAATAGATACCAAGAGTTACTTAAAGATATTAGTAATTCTGTTGATGTAATTATCTTATTACAAGGTATATTAAGCAGCCAAGTTGTTACTGATGTTACCGTATCAGATTTAAGTAAAAGTTTAACTCAAAATAGTCAATCCTATTCGGATCAAGTTAAGCAATGCTACATTGATTACTCTGATATTAAGGATGATGTATTTAGGAAGCAACTAGAAAAAGATAGTCAAGTGATGTTGAAAGCGAAAATTAACAATGATTTTGAACAATATTGTCAATGCGCCTGCTTACAAATAGAAGCTGCTCTTGAATACTTTACAAAAATCAAGCCTGAGATTTATAAAAAATTTCTTGATGAAGATGATTATTATAAAGATAAAGATATAAGGTTTTTTAATAAAAAAGCAGCTTATGATTTTTGGTATGAAGAAACCTATAAAAAGAAAAGAGCGATAAATGACTCAAATTATAATAATATCTTATATATTATGAACATTAGAGATGCAGCAAGCCATAGAACACTAGGTCATGTTTCCTTTGAAGAGAAATTAGGAAAAGTTATACCTAAAAAAAAAGACCCTGAAAAAGAAAAAACTTACTTTGATTATGTAATAGATTTCTACAAAGAGCATGACTTTGCATTAGTGAAAAGAAGAACTGAAAATCTGGTAAGAAATATACTTATTAACCAGTTTTAGTAATTAAAATTCAATTTAAAATAATGAGAGAAGGAAAAATTATATGGTTTGGTGGTTTTAACCATAAGACTAACAAAAATAATAATTATGGTTTTTTATCTGATCCAGAGGAAGGAGACATATATTTCTGCAAATCTGAAATCGTATTAGAAGAAGACTTATTATTTCTAGAGCAAGATGCTGAGAATAGGAAGAAAGGTCAAGGGATAATTGTCAACTATCAATTAAAATATAATCAACGTAAAAAGAAAGAATATGCTTCTCAAGTCAGACTAAAAAGAGTTATTGATTTTTACCCGCCTTATGATACTCAAATAAAAGAATTGTATGTTCGCTTTCTGAGCTTCAAAAAATATGAACCCATTAGAGATTTAAGTCCTAACCTAGTGGAAGATCGAGAAAGAATTAAGAACTTTGCCAAAAACTTAAGCATAGAAGATTTTATAAAATTGACGCGATATTTGATCCGCGAAGAAGCTGATCAAAATATTCCAGAAATCCTACAGTATTTTATTGACACTCAAAAAAATTATCAAGATGCGGAAAGTATTATTAATCAACTGTTTATTCGTTATCCTATCTATTTGAACTACTGTTCACACTATTTAGAGAGATTAACCAATGACTCCTTACTAGATATTGCTTCAAATTCTTCATTTGCAGATGTTAGTTTAGATTTCACTAATTCTATTCTAGAGCGACTCATTGATTTGAGAGAAGATAACTTCTTTCAAATACATCAACTTAACCATCATTTTTTATCCGTACTGGCTCAAGAAAGTAAGTATTGGAACTACCTATCACTTGAAGAATTAACTTACTTGTATAGTAAGCAAAAACAGAATATTAATCAAACTGATTCCTATAGTTTCTTGGAAGTGGTTATAGAAAAACTTGAAGAAGGGGAAACTGTAGATACTCAGGTTTGGAAAACCATAGATATACTTAAAGATTGTGTAGAATATCACGGTAAACTTTGGAATATAGCACCAGATTTTATTAAAGTCGATATGATACGACAACGCTACCAAAAGTTTTTACAAATAGTAGATGATTGGAAAAATTATGAGCCAAAAGATGCTGAAACCATTAAAGTAAACTGCAACACAGCCTATGACTTTACAACATCAGATGAAACTTTGGCTATGGAATGGGCTGAAGATGGGATAACACAAGCATCTAATTTTACTAAAAGTACCATGTTTTCGGCGCGTGGAGCAGAAAAAGCCGCAATTGACCACTATCAAAAAAGAGGTTATCAAGTTAAAGATACTGCAATACAACAAGTAGAAGGATCATCTCAAGAGTGGAAATTGTATGATATTGAAGTCAAGAAGACAAATCAAATAAAATGTATAGATGTTAAAAATGCAAGAAGCTCCTATAGTAACAATAATCGCTTTAGTGAATTTTGCGTTCCCAAATTTAAGAAACGAGAGAATGATGAGGATGTAATTATTCTAGGGGTTTTTTCGCCCTATTTTTCTAGTTTTCCAGTTCCTGAAAGATATATCAATGGTAAAAGTATCAGAATTTTAGGTGAAGTAACGGAACTTTTGTTGAAACAACTTCAAGAACGCTGTAGAAAGTTATATTCTCAACTAGAAATCACCATCAAACGAGAGAGTAAATATAAAAAGAATTATCTTTCTGAATATATACCAATTTGGGCTTTTGACTTTGACGAAGAATTTTATAGCGAAAGAATACAAATAGAGGAAAGATTTAGAAATCTAAGTTCAGATGAAATTCCTCCCTTATCAGAGCTAAAACTGCTTCAATTATCTCCATTGTCTCTTGCTTTATCTTCCAACCTGAATTTTCCTGATTCTTGGAAACAGGAGTTAACCATTTCTGAGCTTCGTTTTGCTAAAACCTTAAGAAGTTTAGTAGGTGCAGATGAAACTGATACCAATCATGAAGAAGTACCAGTAGTTAAACTATCTCATATCTTCCTAGCAGTTTTGACTCACTTTCTTGAAAACTGTCTCAATCACGATTCTAGTTTTTCTCCTACAATCTATAGGAAGATACTTTTTACTGACTCTCCCAGCACAATGGGAGTTTATGATCCAATTTCATTTATTGAGAGTATCTGTAATATTTTAGAAACGGTTTGGAATAATTGCAGAGATGAATTACTGAGTTTTAGTTACTTTAAGTTCGACTCTAGAGGATTACTTCGAGGTAAAGAAAGAGGAACAGGAATATATAAAACAATACTAGCTTATTGTGGAGGTTGGCTCAAAGATGATCGCAAAGGAATCAATGTTCCTTGTGGAAACGAACCCCTATATATTGGTCATCAAAAGACCTGTCCCCGTTGTCAAAAGTTAATTTGTGAAAAATGTGGATATTGTCAGAAAGGTTGTCCTGGAGATCCAAATCTAGATATTGAACCATATAATGATAGCTTAGGAAGAAGCTCGACTTCAGGAACATGGTGGCTTTGAAAGAACGTAAAATGATTGTCCTTCGCGCCATTTATGTAGTCATTTTGAAGGTTATCGTTTAGAGTGGTAAGGCTGGTATCTTGAGGGGTGGAGTTATGGAAACTCAAAGCTACATTGCACAGTATTCTCCTGTTGTTTTAAGAAACTACTTTCGCCAGCAAATCTTCAACGATCGCGCGGGTTGGTTTCTCGAAGAATATAACCTTTCCACCACATTTCCTAGCATGAAAAAGAAAGGATGGTGTCAGTATCCTGCTCAACCTGATTTTGTCTATGCTTATTTCCGCTTACTTGCGTTGGGGGCGGTTGTAACGCTACAAACCCTTCAGAATACCCAGCCTCAAACCTCTCTTTCCGTTGAAGATCAACGCCCTCTCCTCTGTTCACTGATGGAAAATGATATTCATCGGGTGATTGTACCAATTGCAATGACTGCTTGGTTAACACTTGATGAGTTCCGTTGGCATCATTTTATCCCGAATATTCCTACTGATCTAGACTATGGTTTAATTGGAAACTATCCAGAAGCAATCACCTGTTACGCTGCATTTATGGGTGGCTTCAACCGTAGCGAAATCTTATCCCAGTTATCGCCAAAAACGATCGCGCACTGTGAAGAATTAGCAGCCCAAGAAGTTTCTAAACAAATCGGTATCAATTATCAACCGCTTGCTGTTTGTGGTTAGTCTTCCCGTCAGAATCAAAAAGAACAATAGAATGAAAGTAGGATGAAATTACCCGAAATTAACGCCTATGCGTCGCCCGATCGCGCCAATAAAAGTAAAATGGGAAAAACTTCCCCCAGACTACACTCTCCCTGATGATCCCGTGGATAATATCGCTCAACCCCTCCTCGCTGAAGCCCTTAGCGACAGTTTAGATCTGGCTAGCTATTTGGGGGAAACCGCCTTTACTTGCACCAATTACGGCATCTGCGCGGTTGTGGATGGCAAAATTGTCGTCAAAGCTCCCGATTGGGCTTATGTGGCGCAAACATGGGTCTCTCGGGAAGCAATTGAAAGAAGCTACACCCCAAAATTAGAGGGCGAGATTCCAACCATTGTCATGGAATTTCTCTCCGAAACCGAGGGAACCGAATACTCCATTAAACCCACTTATCCCCCTGGAAAATGGTTTTTCTATGAACAAGTTTTACAAGTTCCTCACTATGTTATTTTTGAGATTGCCACAGGGAAATTAGAAGTTTATCAGTTAAACTCGTCTCAGGTTTATGACTTACAACAACCTGATGATAAAGGGCGGTATTGGATTGCTGGATTAAACTTATATTTGGGCGTATGGGAAGGAACACACCGTAATCGTAGCGGTTACTGGTTGCGTTGGTGGAATGAACAGGAAGCGTTATTATTGTGGGGAACTGAGTTAGCTCAAAGAGAGCGCGATCGCGCTGAACGTCTTAAGGCTCAGTTGCGCTCATTGGGGATTGAACCTGAGGATAGTTAAAATTGAGTTCAGTTGGAGAAGTATTGAACCACTCCAGACATAGAGGATTCACCACAGGGGTCAATATTTGTGATCAATTGCTCGAAAGGAGAGTGTAAAAAGGTGATTCAGCTACCAGTTACCAAATTTCTTTACCAATGGGATCACCCCAATCCATTTCTCCTTCAAAATCTTCTGGGGTTAACTCGTAGTAGGTAAATTATTGTACATTTTTTGACTTAGCTTTACTTTTTAGTGGAAAGGGAAATGGGTCTTAGCCATTTCCCTTTCCTAAACGGCTTGCTTTCGCCAATCTGATTTCTCAGTAAAGTGTGCCTCGACAAACTTCTAATCGCTTTTTACATCTGTAACACGACCTTATAAAGCATCGGTACTTAGTTTAATTACAGACCACAGTAGCTAACGGCTGGCGTTCATCGAAAGGTGTGATCACGAAAAGAAGGTAGGTAGCCTTGTATTTTAGGACTTATACCTGAGTCTGCACGCTCGTACCTTTCTAGGTCAACAAAAATCGAACTATGTCAATTAATGTCTAGCTTTTAACGAGCGGTTACCCCTGTCAGTAAGTCGTCTAAGGTATATTTTTTCTTTCGTCTTGAGTTCTCCATTGATTAAAATTCAATGGATTCACTCTTGTTGTGACTCAATGGATTAAAATCACATTTCGTCACTTCCTTTCCCACACTCAAGAATGGGAGACAGACCTTGACGCTTGGTTAACCTTAGCTGTGTCCTTACCTGTTCAATTAGCCCGTTTGGGTTTTTCACCATTAAGTTTAGGGCTATTTTTAGAATCATAACATAAAATGACACAAAAGGCTGAAGCCTTTAAGGGCCATTCATGAGGGGCTGTGTGCGGAGGTTTCCTCCGCACCTAGAAAGCCCCGTCCATCCGTTTCAAACGGATGGCTCTCTGACTGTTTTCCTGTAGAATCGGAGGAACTAAACGCTTGATCCACTGTTTAATTGCTCTCATCATGGCTGGTAACACTGACTGTATTTGTATATTTATGAAGAAACGGTAATTTGTGAGCCTTGATCCGTTTTCGTGACTTCAATGCGATGCTGGAAGGCTTCTTTGAATTCCCGCATATGGGTAACAGCCAGAATACAACAAAAATCGGGCGCGATCGCGTTGATGGCTGCAATTAAGCGTTCACAACCGTGACTATCCTGCGTTCCAAAGCCTTCATCCACAATGAGTAATTGTAAAGCGGTTCCTGCTCGTTGTGCTAACAGTTTGGCTAGGGCGAGACGAATCGCAAAATTAATCCGAAACCCTTCCCCACCCGAATAGGTTTCATAAGCCCTTGTTCCTTGGGCATCTGCAATAATAATATCAAGGGTATCAATGAGCTTGGTTTGCTTTTTGGATCGTCCTTTACTTGCTTTTTGAGTGAGGAATTGAACGTGCAATTGATTCCCTGTTAAACGGCTTAAGATTTGATTAGTTGTTGCTTCGAGTTGCGGTAAGATATTTTCGATCATGAGGGCTTGAATGCCATTTTTCCCGAAGGCTTGGGAGAGTTCTTTATAAACGGTTTCTTTTCGTTTTAAAGTTTTCAGTTTTTCTTTCGAGTCTTGGTATTTTGTTTTTAATTCTTCGAGATAGTTCAGTCGTTGTTCGAGTTTTCCTTTCTCTGATAAGTAACTGTCTAGTTGTTGACGTTGTTGCTGCGTTTTCTGTTCTAGCTGTTTAATTTCGGTGCGAACATCAGTCACTTTTTTAATCTCTTCATTCAGCGCGTCGAGTTGTTGCTGACAGTCTGCTTTTTCTTTTTCCCGACTTTGAAGGCGTTGATTAATTTCGGTTAATTCGGCTTGCTTTTGGGGAAACTCTGCTTTCGCTTGTTCGAGTTTCTGATAGTTGAGTTGACTTTTTTGCGCCTCTTGGACTTGAGTAATAACTTCATTGTGGCGCGATCGCGCATAGCCTAAGTCTTCAATTTCTTGATCAATTGTTTGTAATTGTTCACTAAAACTTGTTTCCATTTCTGTAATTTGTTCTTGAATTTTAGTCCGCGATTGTTCTAACTCGGGCTTACGCTGATTAATTTTTTCAACTTCTTTTTTTGCATCTGCGAGTTGTTCTGCTTTGCGGTCTGCGTAGCGTAAACTATCCACTTTTTCTCGCGCGATCGCGTGGGTTTTCTCATCATAATTTATCTCTGCTAATCGCTGTTCAATATTTTGCAATTCTGCTTGCTTTTCTTGAGCATACGTTTCCTGATCTAATATCTCTTGAATGTCTCGTTTCTCGCGATTTAAATTAGAAATTTTCTCATGGATATTACAAACATCCTCATCAAAGTAAGACTCTAACTGTCCCCGACGGGCGACTAATTCATCATGTTCCGCTAATTCTTGAGTCAAGGTTTCATATTCTTGACTGTAATGATCTAATTCACGTTTTGACTTTGCTAAATCTTCCCAAACTGTTGCTTTTTCGGCTTCAATGGATTGATATTCTTGTTGGGTTTTATGAGTCACTCGTTGTTTATGTTCGTCATCCAGAGGGCGTTCACATAACGGACAATTCGCTTCTGGATTTTGTAATAACTCTAATTTTTTAACTAAGTCTTCTAATTGTTTCTCATAAGTTTTTTCCGTTTGTTGGAGTCTCGCTTGTAATTCTTGTTGCTTTTGTCGCTTTTCTTGTAGTCGTTGCGAATAGGTTTCTTTTTTCTCCAGTTCTTTTAATCGGTCAATAATTGAATTATATTCTTTTTCTCGTTCTGGAAATTGCGCTAACTCGGCTTGTAATTCTTTTAAGTTACTTTCGATTTGTTCTAGACGGGCTTTTTTGCGTTCTCCTTCCCGATCAACTTCCAATTGCAACGTTTGGCGACGCTGCATCAAGGGTGACACTTCTTGTTGCAGTTGATCCAGTTCTTTTAAGCGTTCTCGGGCTGCATTCAGTTTCGCAACTTCTTCCTTAATTTCATCGGCTTTTTGGAGTGTTTTTTGTGCCGATTCTTCTTGTGCAGTTAAGTTTTCCAGTTCGGTTTCGATGCGCTGTTTTTGGAGTTTGAAATCATTGATTTGCTTTTGCTGCTGTTCTTTAATTTGCTGCGATCGCTGCGTTAAGTCTTGATAGGTTTCAAACTTCTTAGCAAGACTTTCTTGTTCTTTTTGTAAATCGAGATAGGTTTGATAGGCTTGCTTAATTTCTGTTTCTCGTTCTAACAGTTGATTGAGTTCTGAGAGACTTTGCTGAATTTTTTGCTGTTCTTGGGTTAGTTTTTGATAATCTTGCGCGATCGTTTGATATTGTTGGTTATACCAATCAATTTGTTCCTGTTTAGTTTTGCGCTGAGAATCTAAGGTTTGTAGTCTTTGTAATTCTGTTTGATCGGCTTCTTGTTTTTCTTGTAATGCTTGATACTTCGCTTCAACTTCTGCTAATGATTGCGCGATCGTTGTTTTTTGTTCTAACTCTTTTTCCGTTGGGGCTAGCGTTTGTTCTAACTGTTCACTTTGTCCTTTTAATTTCCGAGAAATATCTTTGGCTTCTTCCGATAAATCTTGATACTGATCGAGTTTGAGTAATTCCGCTAACAGTTTCTTGCGTTCTGTCGGGGAACGCTGCATAAATTCATCCGCGCGACCTTGACGTAAATAAGCAGAATTAATAAACGTATCGTAGTCGAGTTTTAGCAACTCATTAATCTTTTTTTGTGTTGCTTTCACTCCTTTTGCAGTTAACGATTGAAACTGATTTTGATGTTGAACTTGTAATTCTAAAGATGCGCTTTGTCCGCGACGACGACCTCGTAAAACCCGATAGGTGTCCCCATTACATTGAAAGCGAAAATCCACTTGTACTTCTTTTGCAGTAGAATTAATCACATCTTCATCCGAAGTAGTGCGCGTTTTTCCCCATAACGCCCAAGTAATGGCTTCGAGAAGGGAAGATTTTCCTGCACCATTCGCCCCACAAATACAAGCGGTATGCAATCCTGTAAAGTCTAGCGTCGCTTGTTGATAACTGAGAAAGTTAGAGAGTATCAGTTGTTGTGGAATCATGGATATTGCGTTAGGAAAAAATCGAGTGATGGAACTTTATTTTCGGATCGTAGATTGTAGTAGATCGTAGGTTGGGTTAGTGATAGCGTAACCCAACCTAGTTGGTTCTTTGTTCTTCGGTCGTGGTTCAGCGAACTAATTGATCAATGAACCATGAACTACGAAGGAATTAGATGTTGGGTTCGTTACCAAGGGCCCAACCTACAGAGTTTTTTTCAGTCAATCATGGGTGAGGGTGAACAAATAACAAATAAAGCCCTTACCAAATCTTAATCTGAAATTGGTAGGTTGGGCTAGCGTGATAGCGTAACCCAACCTAGTTGGTTCTTTGTTCTTCGGTCGTTGTTCAGCGAACTAATTGATCAATGAACCATGAACCACGAAGGAATTAGATGTTGGGTTTCGTTGCCTCAACCCAACCTACAGAGTTTTTTTCAGTCAATCATGGGTGAGGGTGAACAAATAACAAATAAAGCCCTTACCAAATCTTAATCTGAAATTGGTAGGGCTTGACAACTCCATATTTAATTTTTGGGAGATTTCACTTAACCATATTGTTCTTCCGGGTCAAGATTAAACAACCGTTGTAATGATTGAACGGTACGACGACGCATTTCAATATCTTGTTGCGCCCGCAGTTCCACCATCGGTTCATGGAGGATTTTATTGACAATTCCGCGAGTGAGCGCTTCAATGACTTCTTGATGTTTTTCTGCAAACTCAGTTCCGAGACGAGAGAGGGCTTTTTCTAATTCTTGTTCGCGGATGGTTTCGACTTTTTCCCGCAGACAGCTAATGGTGGGAACGGTTTCGAGGGAACGCCACCACACTTCAAAGGATTCCACTTCTTCATCTAATAAGGCTTCGGCTTCTTGCGCCATTTGGCGACGACTCGCGGTATTTTTGGCGACCACTTGCTTCAAGTCATCGACGTTATAGCTATGTAAATGGTCTAATTCTTTGACATCACTGGCGATATTGAGGGGAACTGAGATATCAAATAATAAAAGAGACCGTTCTGGATCTAAATGTTGTTCAAGTTTCGCGCGATCTAAAATCGGTTCACTGGCTGCGGTACTGGTAAAGACTAGGTGAGATTCACTAATCACGGTCATCATTTCTTCAATGGGATGCAGTTGTAGTTCTACCTCAGTAAACTGTTTGGCAAGATCCGCAGCCCGTTTCTGAGACCGGTTCACAATCGCAATGTTAGTTGCGCCTTTTGCAACCAGATGCTGCACTAACAACCGCGCCATTTTACCTGCGCCAATAATCGTACAGTGATACTCCTGTAAATCATTGACTTTACTTTGGGCGAGTTCGACGGCTGCGGAACTAATGGACATCGCACCCGTTCCCAAATTGGTATTGCTACGGACTCGTTTTCCAGCAGAAAGGGCTTGTTTGAAAAGCCGATCGAGCAATCTGCCAATTCCTTGATGTTTTTGCGCCAATTTATGGGCGTGTTTCACCTGCGATAGGATTTGTCCTTCTCCTAAAACTAAGCTGTCTAAGCCCGCAGCAACCCGCATCAGGTGACGCAGGGCATCTTGATGGAGGAGAATAAACAGGTGGCGACGCAGTTGGGAAATGGGGTAAGCGCTACGTTCCGATAAGAATTGTGTAATTTCGTGAACCCCTTGTTCTGCGTCGGTGATGACGGCATAAATTTCTAAGCGATTACAAGTGCTGAGGATGGAAATCTCCTCAATGTGGGGAAGTTGGCACAAGTGCGCGATCGCGCCTTCAATGGCATGATCTTGAATACTTAATTTTTCTCGCACCGCTACGGGTGCAGTTTTGTGACTTAAACCGACAACTACAATGTTCATGTGTTCTCCCGAGGATATCTTCTTCTTCGCGTCAGTCAAAAAAAATTTATGGAGTCTAAGGCAACTCCTCTCTATCTTTTGCAATTTATACGGAATTGTGTCCCAAAAGATAGATTTTGAAAACAAACTTTGTAAAATTATTTAAATTCGTTCTTGGTTCGTGGTTATTTGTTCTTTGGGGTAAGGAACATAGAGTTGACGGGTCACTGGTAATCACGTTTGCTGCTGGCTAACTGTCCGTGAATATTAACGCAGTACGGAACAAAATAAGTCAGGATTGCAGAATACCAACGATTACGAGTCATTTTCCCTTGTACTAAGGCAGAACCATGGTTGATTACAAATAGGAGGGTACCAATGATGAGCGCAACCCGTAGCGCAGTCGGGGCTAATTTTGGGTTGGTGAGGGCTTGCAAGAATTCTAGAACAGATTTCATGAGGTTAAACGTAGTCATATTACAACCGTTTGAGAAATTCATCATATTCGGAATGTGTCCCAATCCAAAACCAATAAATATGATTTTCTTTTAAAAGTCCAAGTGCTCGGTAATTTAGGCTGATACGTATTGAATAGATGGGTTGTCGTTGACTAACTCGTTTGAATTGAAGACTATTATGATAAGGATTAGAACGCCAGAGAACATAAGTCTTTCTTGCTTGTTCCTGAACTGATGTTGGTAATCCGCCAAGTTTCTTCCGAAATGCCTTAGTTATACTCGATTCCATAGAAAAGATTTAGAGATCAGACACTTCATCTAAAGGTATAGTCTCTCCCGAAGCAATTTCTTGAAGTACCATTTCTGCCATCTGATCCCATTGCTGATCGGTAGTTAATTCAAATTTTGATTGCCAACTCGCTTCATCTTCCATCTCTGCTAAAAGACGAGAGGCGATTGCATCTTGCACATCATTCGGTAAGGTTTTTATCTGCTCGATCGCTTGTTCAAGTAGCTGGGTCATGGTTGTAGTCAGTGTTTTATCGTGCTCCTCCATCATTGTATCTATTTGCTTAGAATCTCTTGATTATGAATTATCACAAGGAAAATAACTCATGCTTAAAATAGAGGTCTGAATCGTGATGTTTTAATGGTCTGAGAAGAAAAAATGACTAGAGACGGGATTGGAATTCGGACCGCACAGGAAATGGCGGAACGCGAGGTTGGACAAATTCATGTTTATGATGGTGAAGGGAAAGGAAAATCTCAGGCTGCTTTGGGCGTGGTTTTACGTTCCATTGGTCTGGGGATTCATTCCAGAAGCACCAATAGAGTGCTGTTACTGCGATTCCTCAAAGGACCGGAACGGGTTTATGATGAAGATGCTGCGATCGCTGCTTTGCAAAAAGGCTTTCCCCATCTGATTGACCAAGTTCGCACTGGCAGGGCGGAGTATTTTGGTAAAGATGAAATTACCCCCTTTGATGAACAAGAAGCCATCCGTGGTTGGAATATTGCTAAAGGCGCGATCGCCTCAGGATTATATTCAATTGTGGTCTTAGATGAATTGAATCCTGTTTTGGATTTAGGGCTTCTCTCAGAAGAGGATGTGGTCGATACTCTCAAAAATAAACCGCAACCGTTAGAAATGATTGTCACCGGTCGCGCTGCACCGCAAAGTTTGTTAGACTTAGCGAATCTGCACTCAGAAATGAAGCCTCACAGTGCTACAGATGCAGCCCTAGAAGGCATTGAAATTTACACAGGGGATGGCAAAGGAAAATCTACCAGCGCCCTTGGAAAAGCCCTGCTTGCCATTGGTCGGGGAATTGATCGGGATCAATCGCATCGGGTTTTAATTATCCAGTGGTTGAAAGGGGGAACCGGTTACACCGAAGATGCCGCGATCGCTGCTTTGAAGGCAAGTTATCCCAAACTTATTGATCATATCCGTTGTGGTCGTGATGCTATTGTCTGGCGCGGAAAACAGCAACCCGAAGACTACGAAGAAGCCGAACGCGGTTGGAAAATTGCCCTCGACGCGATCGAGTCGGGAACCTATAAAACCATTATCCTTGATGAATTAAATCCCACTGTGGATCTCGAACTTCTTCCCGCCGAACCCATTGTCAAGGCGTTATCCAACAAACCTGATGGGACACAAGTCATTATTACGGGGCGTTGTTTTAATCGTCATCCCTTCTTCGATCTCGCTAGTGTGTATTCTGAGATGGTCTGTCATAAACATTATGTCTATGATGGGGTGGAACTGCGCCGTGGTGTTGATTATTAGTCATTGGTCATTGGTCATTAGTCATTAGTCATTAGTCATTAGTCATTGGTCATTAGTCATTGGTCTTCTAGCGATCATTGAACTACGCCAAAGAACAACGAACAAACTAAGAATTACTAAAGTACGACAGTTTGCTAGAATGCCAAAACTTGATTGCTCTTAATTACCGTTATGGTCAAAATTAACGAAAACTACCTCAAACTGAAAGCGGGCTACTTATTTCCCGAAATTGCCCGTCGGGTGAATACCTTCGCCGAAGCCAATCCAGAGGCGCAAATTATTAAATTGGGCATTGGTGATGTTACCGAACCCTTACCCCAAGCCTGCTGTGATGCGATGGCAAAAGCAGTGGATGAAATGCGCGATCGCGCAACATTTCAAGGCTATGGCCCCGAACAGGGGTTTCCTTGGCTCAGAGAAAAAATTGCCACTCATGAGTATCAAAGTCGTGGCTGTGATATCTCTGCCGATGAAATCTTTATCTCTGATGGCTCTAAATGCGACACAGGGAACATTTTAGATATCCTCGGTAAGGAGAATACCATTGCGGTCACTGACCCCGTATATCCAGTTTATGTGGATACTAACGTAATGGCGGGACACACGGGACCTGCAAACGAGGATGGCAAATATGAAGGCTTAATTTATATTCCCATCACCGCAGAAAATAACTTTACTGCGAAGATTCCCACCGATCAAAATGTTGATTTAATTTATCTGTGTTTTCCCAATAACCCCACTGGTGCGGTTGCTACAAAAGAACACTTGCAAGCCTGGGTAGATTATGCCAAATCGGTGAACGCACTGATTTTATTTGATTCTGCCTATGAAGCCTATATTACTGACCCCAGTCTTCCTCACTCCATTTATGAAGTAGAAGGGGCAAAAGACTGCGCGATCGAGTTTCGTTCTTTCTCCAAAAATGCGGGTTTCACAGGGACACGCTGCGCCTTTACCGTCATTCCCAAAACCCTGAAAGCAAAAGCCTCTGATGGGTCAGACGTGCAAATCTGGCAACTGTGGAATCGTCGTCATTCGACCAAATTTAACGGCGTTTCCTACATTGTCCAACGCGGTGCAGAAGCCGTCTATTCCGAACAAGGACAAAAAGAAGTCAAAGGCTTAATCAACTTCTATCTCGAAAATGCTCAAATCATTCGGGATAAACTGACTGCAGCCGGGTTAACCGTTTATGGTGGGATTCACGCCCCCTACATTTGGGTGAAAGCCCCAGATGGACTCTCCAGTTGGGATTTATTTGATAAACTGCTTTATTCGGCGAATATTGTTGGCACTCCTGGATCTGGGTTTGGTGCAGCCGGAGAAGGCTATTTCCGCATCTCTGCATTTAACAGCCGAGAAAACGTAAACGAAGCCATGCGACGGATTACCGAAAACTTAAAAGTTTAGAGATTTTAGGAGGGGAGAGGCTTAAGGGATCGTCTCCCCTCTTAACATTTGCAATTAATCTGGATCTTCAACAAGGAGATAGCCAATCTTGCAATCAGTCCCCTGACACTTCAAGACTGGACAATACTCGACATTAACTGTAAAAGTAAAGCAGTCATAGCGTACAACGGAGGTGTACGGTGGTGTCCCACAACGCCTTAAGGATTTTCCTCAAAGCTCATCAAATTGGTTTTCCTTTAGAGGTCAGAATCGAGCTTCTGATGAGCATCACTGACACACAAGTCAATCCAAATTATTCCTCAATTCTAAAAGACCTAAACCATTAATGTCAACAAGCGAGCGAACTTTTCCAAAAAGTTAAACGCTTGTCAGCTAATGTCAAGTAATAGTTGTATTAGGAAATAACTCTATTGGGTATTACGATTTGCCAAAACCTCCTGAGTGACTTTTTCTGGAACTTCTTGAAAGTGATGGGGTTGCCAATCAAAAAAGCCGACTCCCAGTGTCAGCGATCGCAGCTCGATAATAAAGTTTTGCATTTCGGCTTGGGGAAGATAAGCCGTTACCTGATCCCAGTTCAACCAATCGGTACAACTTTCATAGCCCATAATCTGTCCGCGATGTCCACTGACCAACTGCAAGACATTGGAGGTAAAGTCAGCGGGGGCATACACCTGTATTTCTAAAATGGGTTCTAATAAAGTCGGTTGACAGTTGGGCATTCCTTCAGTCATCGCCAGACGGGCTGCTTGCTTAAACGCTTGTTCGGAACTATCCACAGAATGAAACGAGCCATTGGTGAGGGTAACCGCCACATCCACCACCGAAAAGCCCAAGGGTCCTTCGGTCAAATAGTCTTGCACACCAGTTTTTACCGCCGGAATATACTGTTTCGGAATCGCACCCCCGACAATCGTATCTTCAAACTGAAAGCCTTCTCCTCGTCCTAACGGCTGGATATCGAGATAAACATCCCCAAATGCACCATGTCCGCCAGTTTGATGTTTATAGCGTCCACGGGCTTGACTTCCCTGACGAATGGTTTCTTGATAGGGAACCTGAGGGAAATCTGTTTTCAAAGACAGGTTATATTTCCGCTGCAAGCGATCTAACGCCACTTGTAAATGAATCTCTCCTTGTCCCCAAAGCACGATTTCTTGGGTCTCATCGTTTTGTTCCCAAGCTAAGGCGGGATCTTCTTCTAACAGTTTTGCCAAGGCTTCGGTGAGTTTCACTTCATCCTTACGATGTTCTGGGGCAATGGCTAAGGCATAAACCAAGGACATTTTGTCTGGAGTGGGTAAGGGATCTGGATCATTATCACTACTGAGGGTGTCTCCAGTTTGGATGCCTTCTAGACGGGAGAGAGCAACAATTTCACCAGCAAAGGCTTCGGGGACGGAAGTTTGCTGTTGTCCGAGGAGTTGATACATCCCCCCAGGACGAACCCCATTCAAACTCATATTACTGGTCAGTCGTCCTTGCCAGATACGGACTAAAGACAGTTTTCCCCCTTGCTGAGAGTAATATGTTTTCAGGACTTGGGCAATGGTGGGAGACTCAGCCTCTGGATTAACACCACGCCGTTTTGCAGTCACCTCTGGTGAAGGGACTTCCGCCACTAATGTCGATAATAAAGGACGAACCCCATAATCTTGTTCAGCGATGCCAAAGCAAACGGGAACAATTAAATCAGCGCTGACATCTTGCTTGAGATCTTGTCGGATTTCGTCGAGGGAAGGATTAATGTCTTCTAAAAGTTCTTCTAGCAGATGATCATCAAATTCGGCCAGTCCTTCTAAAAGCTCATCACGGGCAACTTTTTCTCCTGCAACGGCAGTTTCAGGGGTAGAGACGGGATCTGCTTTGGTGCCGACATGATATTTATAGGCTTGTTCTGTAATTAAGTCAATGTAACCAAGAATTGTTTGTCCTTGATACAGGGGATATTGCTGCGGGAGTAACGGACGAGGGGAAACTGCTTTAATCGCTGCTAAAATTTCGGTAAAGGGATGGTTTGCCCGTTCCATTTTATTGAGAAAAATGAAGTGGGGAATTTCCCAATCATCCAGGAATTTCAAAATGGGGGCAAGGGTTAAGACGCGCTCCACAGTCGGTTCACAGACCACCACCGCTGCATCCACCCCAACGAGTGCATTTTGGGTTTCTTGGGCAAATTCGATGGAACCGGGACAATCAAGAAAGGTAAATTGCAAGTCGTCCCCTGTGGTGTAGGCAGTATTGATTTCTACAGTCATGGCGCGATCGCGCGCTTCAGGTAAATTATCGCCAACCGTATTCCCCTGTTTAATACTTCCTTTGCGACCGAGATTTCCAGAAACAAAGAGTAAACTTTCTAAAAGGGTCGTTTTGCCACTACTTGCCGGACCAACAATTGCAATATTACGGGATTTTCTCGATACGTTATCATTCATCTCATTTCCTCCAAGATTAATTCCCAATTAAAATGGGATAGTTTCATCCTATCTTTGCAGCCTTGACATCCTCCACCCGCTAAATCAGAGAATATAGCGGGGGATTCCTCTCTTCACAGACAGGGCTTCCTGCTTCTTCCACATTCCGAATCAGGGTTTTTCCTTCTTTTTAGGATGAAGGATGATCACTCAGGGCTTCAAAACCAGAAACGACATCCAATAACTCAGAGGTAATCGCGCTTTGACGTTGACGGCGATATTCAGAGGTGAGATCCGAGATCCGATCTTGAATGTTTTTCTCGGCTGATTGCATGGAGGATAAACGACTGGCATTTTCACTGGCGAGAGAGGCTGCTGCTGCAAGAAACAGGTAGAGAGAAAGATACTCGCGGATTAAAGCGGATAGAAATGCTTCTTCATCCATGGTTAAGAGGGGGATTTCATTGGTTTGCCAACTCTGTTGACTGAGAGAATGCAACCAGTCTAAGTCGATGGGAAGTAATTGAAACTGACGGGGATTATAGGTGGTTCCGGTACTGGGTTCGTTGTAATAAAGAATCACGCGATCCACTTGTTTATGCAGTTGCCAGTCTTCAATGGCTAATAGAATTTCTGCGGTGAGATCGACAATAGCATCCACCGCAGCAGGAACAGCAAATTGTTGATATATTACTTTATTTTCACTTTCTAGAGGCGTTAATAATCGTTCTCCCGCGATCGCGATTAAAGGATCATTGTTTAATCCCAATGCTTGCAACTCCGACAAGGCAAAAGAGGCAATCCGTTCGTTAAATTGTCCACACAACCCGCGATCAGAGCCAAAAATAATCGCAGCAACCCGTTGAAACTCCACAGAATGAGAGGCAAGAAGCGGGGGAATGAGGGGTTCACCTTGAAAATGCCGTTGTTGCAATAGAATCTGAAACCCCGTTTCAATACTGCGACTGTATTCCCCTAAAACATCCACAGCGCGTTCATATTGGCGAATACTCACCGCAGCTAGGGCTTTCATGGTCTTCACCACCGCTTGCAAGTCTTCTACATGATGAATGGTCGCTTGCAGAGATTGGGCATTAGTCATGGCGGATCTCCTCTTGCAGTTGCGTGGTTGTGTTCTTTAATGCTTGCGAGAGGGTGTCGATGTCTTCTTCACTCAATTTTTCTCCATTTTGAATCTGATCGCGCAGTTGAGACAATTCTCCATTCATCACGGCTTGCACCCGTGCTTCGGCTGTTTTAATCTGATCTAACGGAATCTCATCAAACAGTCCATTATTCACTGCAAAGAGAATCGCAACTTGTTCGGCTGGGGTGAGAGACTTCGATTCTTTCTGTTTGAGGACTTCTCGCACCCGACGACCTCTTTCTAGCGTATGGCGGGTTTGTTCATCTAAACGAGTACCAAAACGGGCAAAAACTTCGACTTCTTGGAATTGGGAATAAGACAGACGCAAATCAGAAGAGACTCGTCTGTAGGCTGGGAGTTGCGTTTTTCCGCCAACCCGAGAAACCGATTTCCCCACATCAACGGCGGGAAGAATCCCCTGTTGAAATAAGTTCGGAGACAGATAAATTTGACCGTCAGTAATGGAAATTAAATTGGTGGGAATATAAGCCGAAATATTTTGCGCTTGGGTTTCCACAAGAGGAAGGGCTGTCAAAGAACCGCCACCGAGTTCATCCCGCAGATGGGTTGCTCGCTCTAGCAATCGGGAGTGAATATAGAAAATATCCCCTGGATAGGCTTCTCGACCAGGCGGTCGTCGTAACAGCAGAGACAGTTCACGATATGCCCAAGCGTGCTGGGTAAGGTCATCATAAATAATCAGGACATCTCGACCTTGATCGCGGAAATATTCGCCAATACTGGTCGCTGCATAAGGGGTAATATATTTTAAGCCCGGTGGTGATTCCCCAGGGGCAACTACAACCACGGTATAATCCATGGCTTGGTGTTGGCGCAACCGATCAATCACTTTTGCCACTGCTGCACCCCGTTGCGCGATCGCGCAGTAAATACAAATCACGTTATGCTGTTTTTGATTGAGAATGGTATCCACGGCAATGGCAGTTTTCCCAATTTGCCGATCACCGACAATTAGTTCTCGTTGTCCTCGTCCCACAGGAATTAGGGCATCAATCACCTTAATTCCCGTTTGCAACGGCACTTCCACGGGGGCGCGTTCCATAATCCCTCGTGCTGGACGTTCTGTGGGTAAACGTTCACTGGTTTCAATCTCCCCTTTGTTATCGAGAGGGCGACCTAACCCATCCACCACCCGCCCTAACAACGCCTCACCCACGGGAACATCTAAAATGCGACCCAAACGATAGACTTTATCGCCTGCTTGCACTCCTTCACTGTCTCCGAGAAGAATCACGCCAATTTCTTCCGCATCAAGGTTAAAGGCAATTCCCAGTAACCCCTCGGGAAATTCAATCAATTCATCCAAACGCGCCCCAAATAGCCCACTAACGGTCGCAATGCCACTGGAAACCGATTTCACGATTCCCACCTCATGGGCTTGTAAAGGGAAGCGATATTGATCCAGCACGCTTTCCCATTGGGAGAAGGTGGTTTCAACTAAATGGGTTAGGGGATGATTATCTTCATTCATGGCTTAATTTTTGGGTGGAGATTTACTATAGATTACTTGTGGATAGTGACCAGTGACCAGTTACCAGTGACCAGTTACCAGTGACCAGTTACCAGTTACCAGTTACCAGTTACCAGTTACCAGTTACCAAATAACAAATGACCAATGACTAATGACTAATGACTAATGACTAATATTAGTGGTAAATAATTCAGAAAATGTACGATCTAAATCTTGCAGATAATCATCAACACTCCATCTCACTTCATGATCGCCAAATCGGGCTTCAATCCCAAAAATTAGATCGGGATTGGTTTCAAAGGTAATCGCATTACTATGGGTAAGGTTTTGCTTTTCAAGGGTGAGGGCAATTTGCTGTCGTTGCGGGGAGGATAACTCAAAGCCACTCCAAACCACAACATCTTCAATTCCTGTATTTTTAAGGTTAGATAATTCAGTTTCCTCATTATTACTCTGATCTTTTAAGCGTTCTAAAAAGAGAGCAATGGCTTGATCTTCTAACTCTGCATCTGCTAAATCTTGCAAAACCCGACGACAAATGGTGATGGTTTCTTGCTGTAATTTTTGGCGCGATCGCGCATAGAAAGATTCTTTTTCTTGTTGTAAAGCCTCCTGCCATTGTTCCCGCCGTTGTTGAATTTCTTCCCGTGCCGATTGCCGTAATTGTTGACGTTTTTGTTCCGCTTCTGCTTTTGCTTCTGAGATCAAAGCCTCCCGTTGCGCTTCCAGTTCCGCTTGTTGATCGCGATATTTCTGGGCTTCTTGTTGGGCTTTTTCCTCTTGTTCTCGTGCATCATTCCAGCGTTCTTGCAGTTGACGTTGACGGTCATCCATCACCTTATTAATCGGTCGATACAAAAACCGCCAAAGTAAATAGACTAAGATGACAAAGTTAATAATTTGGGCAAAAAAGGTAAACCAATCAAATAACACGCTGTTACCCTCCTGCTTGGTTCAGAAAATGATTCCAGAATGGGTTCGCGAAAATCAAAATAATGGAAATCACAAAGCAGTAAATCGCCGTTGATTCCACAAACGCCATCCCTACAAATAAGGTTCGCGTAATCGTGTTGGCTTTGTCGGGTTGTTGCGCTAACGCCCTTAAAGCATTGGCGAGGGCTAACCCTTCCCCAATCGCAGGTCCGATCGCGCCTAAGCCAATGGTTATTCCTGCGGTGAAAATCGAAACAATACCAATTAAACTTAGATCGTTCATCGTCTTATCCATCCTCTTGTTGACGTTTGGTCGTGCGTTGCGCTTCCATTCCCGAAGCAATGTAAACTAGAGCGAGAATCGAGAAGACATAGGCTTGAATCACTCCCACTAGCATTCCAAAAGCGCGGGTAATCGCAGGAAAGATTAAAGGAACTAAGACAACCAAAATGCCCACCAGCAAACTGGTACTCATGATATTCCCAAATAAACGCACCGCCAGAGATAGGGTTCGGGAAATCTCGCTGATAATATTGAACGGTAGCATGATTGGCAAGGGCGAGATGTAACTTTTGAGGTAGTTGACAATCCCGACATTTTTAATCCCGTAAAACGGAACCGCCACTAAAACACAAATCGCTAAAGCAGCAGCGGTGGATAATGATCCCGCAGGGGATTCATAGTAGGGAAAGAGGGTCAACACATTCGATACGCCAATAAAGAGAAACAATGTCCCAATAAAGGGTAAAAACTGAGTGGGTTCTTGACGAATCCCTTCTCGGATTTGGGTGTTCAGTTGGTCAACAATAATTTCTAGGGTATTTTGCCAACGGGAAACGCGATTGGGATCAACCCCTAAATCTCGGGTAGCCAGCCAAGACGCAATGACTAAAATCAGCATCACCAGCCAGCTATAAACTAAAGTGGCGTTAATGACAATCCAGTCTCGTTGCCAAAAGATGATGTTATCGGGACTAATGTCCATAGTGGTATCCCTTAATGCGAGTGACGAATCTTAATTTTCCTCTTGATAGGGTTTCGGTTCCCAGCGACGAATCAGCAGCGATCGCGCAATTAAAAATCCCAATAAACCCAGCAAAACATTTGCCCAACCGCCTTGCGCCAGCCCATAAAAGCCCACACCTGCTAGCATTAAACGACCGAAATAACTGACTAGAAATAAGCGTAAGGGGGCATGAGTGGTGGTCAGCCGTTGGGTGGTTTGCCAAAGTCCCCAAAAGTAGAGACTTCCCAGCGCAAATCCAAAGGGGATCGCAACCATTTTTTCTAGGACTTCACTGATCATCCTGACTCCTCAACTCCTCTGACTCTTCTTCGGTTGTACTTTCCTGTTGAATCCAAAACCAAGCAATCCCACAGCCACAAGCTAGCCCGACTAAGATAGAAACTAAGAGGAGACTAGGGGATAATTGGGGAAACGCTGCATCTAACCCAATCCCAATGGCAACGCCAATGAGGGTGGGAATCGCCACTGACCAGCCCACAATCCCCATCATCGCCAAACCAAACCAAATCCCTTCTCGTTTCTCTTCTTCACGGGCGCGACGACGTTCAGAGAGCTTGTGTTTAATGGTTTCTTGAAATTGTTTTCGTGAGTCTGACTCTGTATTCATGTCTATCCTCCTGAACCATAGAGATGTCTCCTAAAATTGACTTCCAACCGCGCGATCGCGGCCCGAGTTTTTTGTTCAATTTCATCCAAACGGCGAAACTCCTCATCCACCAATTGTTCTAATGCTTCCAAATCGGTTCCTCCAATCGCCCGTTTGACCGACACTAAAACCTCCTGACCCACTTTCACCAACAGCCCTTCATCCACCGCAACAAACTGTTCTTGGCGATACGTATCATCAAAGGAAAGAATGCCAGGCACAAGGGAGGTGGCATAGTCAATGTGTTGCGGTAACAGGACAAATGCCCCATTTTCGGCTTCTGCGGAGACTTTTCGCGCTTCTTGTTCCAGAAACACCTTTGTCGGCAAAACGATTTTCAGATTCATCATTATGTTTGTTTCGCCTCCCGTTGGACTTCTTGAATCGAACCCAACATATACAGCGCACTTTCTGGCACATCCGCAAATTCATCATTGAGAATGCGCTCACATCCGCTTAAAGTTTCTTCCAATGTGGCAAGTTTTCCTTTTTTCCCTGTAAAGTGTTCTGTTGTAAAAAACGGTTGCGTTAAAAAGCGTTCCAATCGTCTCGCGCGACCCACCACTTGCCGATCTTCCCGCGATAATTCTTCTAAGCCCAACATGGAAATAATATCTTTTAATTCTTCGTAGTTGGCTAGAGTTTGGCGAACTGCTTGCGCCGTCTGATAATGACGATCGCTAACAATACTGGGATTCAACATTTTAGAACTCGATTGCAAGGGATCAACTGCTGGATACAGCCCCTCACTTGCCCGTTTCCGCGAGAGAACAATGGAGGTGGATAAATGTCCAAAGGTATGCACCGCAGCCGGATCGGTAAAATCATCCGCAGGCACATACACCGCTTGCACGGAAGTAATCGCCCCACTGGAAGTATTGGCAATCCGTTCTTCAAAATCAGCGAGTTCTGTTCCAAGAGTCGGTTGATAGCCCACCCGTGAGGGGAGTCGCCCCAATAAGCCTGACACTTCTTGTCCCGCTTGAATAAAGCGAAAGATATTATCAATCAGTAAGAGAACATCCCGCTTCGTATCTTCTTGGAAATATTCCGCCATTGTCAACGCAGCTAAACCGACTCGAAACCGCGCCCCTGGGGGTTCATTCATTTGTCCAAACACCATCACGGTATTCTTTAAAACTCCTGCTTCCTGCATTTCACGGTACATTTCCTCTGCTTCTCGTACCCGTTCCCCAATGCCACAAAAGAGGCTAATGCCTTGATATTGCTTGACAATATTATTAATCAATTCTGTGATTAAGACGGTTTTTCCCACCCCTGCACCGCCGAATAAACCGCCTTTCCCGCCTCGTTCTAAGGGAGAGAGTAAATCAATGACTTTGATTCCCGTTTCGAGGATTTCTGATGAGGTCGTATGTTGCGCGATCGCGGGGGAAGATTGATGAATGGAACGCCAGTCTCCCCCAGTAATCGGGTCTTTCCCGTCAATGGTTTCCCCAAAAACATTAAACACCCGACCCAATAATCGTTCTCCCACCGGAACTTTTAACGGTTCTCCCATATCCGCCACAGGAGAACTCCGAGATAACCCTGAAGTTGAAGTCAGCGCCACACTTCTCAGGACATGAGCATTAAGATGATTCACCACTTCCAGAATCACCTCTCCTTTCTCACCTGCCCGTAACTGAGTGTAAATTTCGGGGAGGCGATCCGAAAAACGCACATCAACCACTGTTCCGCGCAGCGCGACGATTTCTCCCCACTTCAGCCCTTGCTTTGTCGTGAAATGAGATTGTACCACCGCCCCTAACTCCCTTAAGCATAGTCTTGGTTATTTTCATTGTAATGGTGTTACATACTTAAATAAAAATAATGAGGCTGAGAAATTGCAAGAACGTCATGAAAATTCAAACTTGTCAATAAATATCAACCGACTGTCCTAAGATCACTTTTCTACTAATTTCATCACCCGCAGGATAATCATGGTCAACCCCAGACCCATTAATCCTAATTGCCAAAGCCCTAAACCACTGACAATGCCTAACGCGGAAGAAATCCAAATGGCAGTTGCAGTGGTTAGTCCATGGACTTTATCTCGCTGTAAAATCGCTCCTGCACCGACAAATCCCACACCCGTTAAAATTCCCTGAATACTTCGCCCGATCAAACTTTCATCTCGTGAACCAATACCACTCTGTAACCCACCTAAAATCACTAAAGCTGCCCCTAAACTGACGAGCATATTTGTCCGCAGACCCGCCGATTTGCGATCACGTTCGCGATCCCAGCCGATAATTCCTCCGAAAATAACCGCAAGGATTAAGCGACCTGCTGCTTCAGACCAAGGAATAGGAGAAAGTATTGCAATTACAGGATCTATCATGTTTGTAGTCTGTAGCCCACTTGAGGAACAGTCTCTTAGAATAATGTTTTGACTTAATAACTTAATAATCGGTGTCTTGGAAATGATGCAAAAAATTGGTTTTTTATTAGTCTGGCTGGGATTTATTGCTTATGCTTTCTGGTTTGCTCCCCCTGATGACCCCAATACGGCTGATTTAATTCAAAAACTATCAGCGATGGAAGTCGAAGGAATTAATCCTCTCATTGTTTCCTTATTCAACTTGATGGGTATTTTACCTTTAATGTATGCTCCGCTTTTACTCATTGATGGCAAAGGACAAAAACTCGTTGCCTCACCTTTCGTTATTTTATCCTTTGCTGTTGGGGCTTTTGCCCTCTTACCCTACTTTGCGTTTAGAGAACCGAAACTCCCCTTTCCTGGGGAAAAAAGCTGGCTGTTAAAAATCTTAGATTCTCGTATCTTTGGGGTGTTACTCACCACTGTTTTTCTGCTAGTTCTGATTCCAGGATTAAGTAACGGCAATTGGAACGACTTTTTGATCCAGTGGCGAAATAGTCGCTTTATCCATGTGATGAGTTTAGATTTTTGTGTTTTAGTCTTACTGTTTCCTGCGATTTTACAAACCGATCTCAGTCGTCGCGGACTGAATGATTCCCCATTTTTTAACACTCTGATTTGGATTCCTTTGGTGGGACCGTTACTCCATTTTTGTACGCGCCCACCTTTGATTGAAACGGAACAATTGGACAACACTCAAATCCCTCAATCATGACTTGAAAGCGGGTTTAGAACGCGGATGGGATTTCATCAGTGCTTGAACTTGTTCCGCATGATAAGAACTGCGGGTGAGTGGCGAGGAAACCACTTGCAAAAAACCAATGCTTTCGCCATACTGTTGCCATCTGGCAAATGTTTCTGGAGTGACAAACTGTTTTACTCCTAAATGTTTTTGCGTGGGCTGTAGGTATTGTCCAATGGTGACAATATCACAGTCCACATTACGCAGATCATCCATCACGGCTTTCACTTCCGCCTCGGTTTCTTCCCAACCGACCATTAAGCCAGACTTGGTGTAAATCCAAGGAGCAAGTTCACGGGTTTTTTGCAGGAGTTGCAGCGATCGCGCATAATCTCCTTGGGGACGCACTCTGCGATATAAGCGAGGAATCGTTTCGATGTTATGGTTTAACACATCTGGTTCTGCATCTAAAATGGTCGCTAGTGCATCCCAATTGCCACATAGATCAGGAATTAACAGTTCGATCGTGGTTTGAGGAGAAACCTTACGAACCGCTTCTATACAACGAACAAACTGTGATGCTCCTTCATCTGGTAAATCATCGCGATTCACTGAAGTAATTACCACATGATTCAACCCCATTTTCTCCACTGCTTCTGCAAGGTGCAAAGGTTCTAAGGGATCAAGGGCTTGGGGTTTTTTCTCAAAGTCAATGTCACAATAAGGGCAAGCGCGAGTACAAGCCGGTCCCATAATTAAAAAGGTTGCAGTTCCCTTCTGAAAGCATTCGCCGATATTAGGACAAGAGGCTTCCTCACAAACTGTATTCAACTTTAATTCACGTAGCGTCTCTTTAACTTTGCCGACGCGCTCAAATTGAGGGGCTTTTACTCTTAACCAATCAGGCTTTACCGTCACGCTATATTTGCTCCAGAACTAGGGTTACGCTTTCTCATCTTATCGTGGGATTTCCAACCCAAGCAATGTTATCTCTAAAAATCTTGTGGTATGATATGGGGAGATTATCGGGATGTAGCGCAGCTTGGTAGCGCGCTTCGTTCGGGACGAAGAGGCCGTGGGTTCGAATCCCGCCATCCCGATTTTGATACCTTAGAGAACTACTTTCAAAGAATAAAAATCTGTTCAGGTTCAAGAGCCAAGTTTAGCAGTGCCTGTCTCGCAAGGTCTTTCCTTGTCGGAATACCCAAGCCACGTTTTCCTTTGCGACCTAGTTTTGGAATTTAGACTCGTCTTAAGGACTTACTTTTCCCTGCTGACTCTGTCGTGTTGTCAGTGGAGATAACTCTTGCTATTGTATGATAATGATTATCATTTTAGTGAGGAGTGAAGATGCAAGATTTACGCAAGCAAGGGCTTGCAGTTTTTGGAATGATGACGATTTTGTTCAATGGGGGGAACGTTGCCCAAGGACAATCTTTGAGAGGTGATTCTTCGCAAGTAAACAATGTTTTTGAACTGCGAGATGTGTCTCCTGATGACTGGGCATTTGAAGCACTACGGAATTTAATTGAACGCTACGGTTGTCTTGCGGGTTCTCCTGATGGGCGTTTTGATGGTAACCGCGCTCTCACCCGTTACGAATTTGCAGCAGCCTTAGCGCAATGTTTGCGACAGATTGAAGATTTGATCAGCAATAACCCAACAGATGTAACCGAAGCAGACTTAGCAACCCTACAACGCCTCACGAGAGACTTTGAAGCTGAACTGACCGCCCTCAGCACGCGAGTGGATAACTTGGAAGCACGCACCACCTTTTTAGAAGACAATCAGTTTTCCACCACAACCAAACTCAGAGGAACGGTACTGTTTTCTGTCAATAGTGCTTTTGGTAGCAACCAAGCTGTCCCTGTTTTTATTGATGCGAATGACGCTTCTGACATTGATGAAGGTTTAGTCTTCAATAACCGCGTTCGTCTCAATTTTGATAGCAGTTTTACTGGGCGCGATCTTCTCAAAGTGCGTCTTGATGCTACAGATGTCACCCGTTTTAATGCACCAAGCACGACAGGAACAAATATGACTCGCCTTGCCTTCGATCGCGATACTGATGGCAATGTTGTCCTTGGCAAATTATTTTATAAAGCAGCCGTAGGAGAGCGATTTTCTTACGCGATCGATGCCAGCAGAGGACGCTTTAACGCTCACATTGACAACTTTAACGGTTTTTTCGCCAATGCAGTCAAAGGCTCAATTTCCAACTTTGGGCGCATGAATCCTATTTATATTCAGGGGGCTGCGGGGGCTGGCGTAACCTTCAACTATGAACTCAGCGACGCACTCACCCTTTCTGCGGGATATCTTGGTCGTAACCCTTCTGATGTGAATCAAGGCTTATTTAACGGTTCTTATGCAGCCTTAGGACAACTTGCGTTTTATCCCAGCGAGAACCTCAGTTTAGGGTTAACTTATGTCCGCGCCTATTATCCAGGGGGAGAACCCTTTGTTTCTGGGGGAACAGGAAGCCGTGTCGCCAACGCTCCTTTTAGCGGGAATATTGCCACCTCAGCCAATCATTTTGGCTTGCAAGCAAACTCTCGGATTAGCTCTAATTTTATCATTGCGGGGTGGGCGGGATTAACCCAAGCGCAAGCGGAAGAAGATGGGATTGGTTTTGCTGGAACGCCTGTCAGTGCTGGGGATGATGCAACGGTTTTCAACTGGGCGTTAACCTTTGCCTTCCCGAATGTGGGTAGTCGAGGCAGTCGCGCAGGGATTATTATTGGTCAACCGCCCAAAGTAACCGCAAACGATGGCGGGCCCACTGGCGATGAAAGTGCGTTTCACTTAGAAGGGTCTTATCGGTATCAAGTGAATGCTAATTTGAGTATCGAGCCTGGGGTTTTAGTGATTTTTAATCCTGAAAATAACGGTGAGAATGACACAATTACTGTGGGATTAGTCCGTACCATTTTTACTTTTTAATTTTCGGCAAAGCGTAAAATCTGACTCGCACTGAGGTTAAACTCTGGAATCACCGTTGATTTCAGAGGAGTGTCCCCTGTGTAAACTGTATCCTCATATTTGCCGTTAACCCAAAGACAGACAGTTACTTGTTGGGTTTCGCGATCGATGATCCAGTATTCGGTAATTCCTCGCGCTGCGTATTCGGTATGTTTATAACGATAATCGCGATCGCGATTTTCCTGTCCTGGGGAAACCACTTCTACCACTAAAGCAGGCGGGGGCATATCTTCAGTAATTATGTTTCTTGAATTGCCCATTAAGGCTTGATATGCTTCTTCAGTTAAAACTGCCAGATCAGGTAAGCGCACGGTCGCACGTTTGCCAGTAACAGTGACTTCTAAATCCTTGAGATTAATCAATGCAATAGAGATAAATTTTGCCAGTTCCAACATTAAGAATTTGGCAAGTTTACAGTTTTCAGGGGACTCTGTCGGCATTTCTATTAATTCTCCATCGACCAGTTCATACCGTTGATCACTACCGTCGTCATAAGCCAGAAACTCCTCTAAAGTGAAGAGTTGAGATTGATTAGAGATACTTTGCATGGTCATTACGCCAGCCTCCTTTTCCTTATTTCCCAGTTTATCGGTTTTAATGGCTGCAATCAGGAAACTTCGTTATTCTAGAGGGGTTCAAAATCAAAATAATAAATAAAAGTTAAACTAAACCGTAGGGTTTGCCTCGCCCACCTGATACCAACTCCATCTCTTCGACTGTCGGAAATCTTATGATCGGGTAGTCTTATAACCATATAACTTTTAACAATGACTAATAACTATATTCAGGTACTCAGTCAAATTAAATCCCTTAGCCTCTCTGAGAAGTTAAAACTACTGGGCGAGTTAAAAGAATTAGTTAATCAACCCGTAGAAGTTGAAGGAGAAGATGAAACCATTCCAATTGAGGAAATTATTCAAAGTCAAACTGCCTGGGATGATTATACATCTGGAAAAGATCAAGGAATTTCTTCTCAAGAATTAAAGCATCAGTTATTAGAAGATGATTTTGCTTGATTATATTCTATTAAAACCAGCTGAGCGCTATTTAAGGCGAATGAAATCTGATGAGCAAATTCGGATTCTGAATGCGTTAGATACTTTAATTTCTAATCCTTCAATTTTAGATATTAAACCGTTAAGATGACCAACTGTCTAAAGTGCTAAAAACAAACCATTGAATGTGATAAAACCATTCTCCAATTTTGGTAAATTGCAATGGAAATAATAGTAAATAGAAAATTGTTCTCAAAATTTTGCTAAAAATTGAACTAATCCCCAAACAGCCACTGTTATTCAACTGTTGATTTTCGCGATCTGTGTTTTCTGGGGTAACATTTTTATCCCCTTTCCAAATATCTTTTTCAACCGTTACGCTATCTATCCATAAGACCAAACTCATCGCAACTATTAGCGCGATCGCGCTGCCAGTAACACTCATCTTTGATGGATTAGAAACATCATCAGCAACGCTAAAATCAGCAACTCCAAGAAAGAAAAAAACTAAGCCTAAAAGGAATAAATAAATTCCGCCAAGTAGAGTCATAAACCATGTCAGAGAAGGGAGTTGCATAATCAGAACTTTCTTTTCTAGAAAATGGTTATTGTTGTATTTTAATCTGAATCAGTGTACTCTTGTAGGTTGGGTTGAGGAACGAAACCCAACATCAATTCGTTATTGGTTGACGGTTCATGGTTCGCGGTTGAACAAAGAACGAAGAACAAGTTAATGTTATCATTCTAGAGTGGGCATCGCCCGCCTAATACCAATTACCCTTCAACATAAAAATCAGTGTTGGGCAGTTTCCCTCCCAAAAGTTTAGGATTGACCTGCATCAGTGACTGATAAAACACTTCCAACTCTGACTGTGCTTCCGCTGCACTGAGATATTCAAACCGATTTTTAGCCAAAGATTGCTCAATCACTGCTGGCGGTAAATCCATATATTTCGACCCTAACTCCGCTGCTGCGGTGGGGTTTTCTTGTATCCAGTCCAGAGAGTTTCGCAACTCAGCATGGATTAATTCCACTACATCGGGATGCTGGTCTGTTAAACTCTTTAAGATGGAAACCCCTGCTTGCGGGAAACGGGCGGTTTGACCCGTGACTTCTCCCCAAGTTTCTCGAAAATCTAAAGTGTAAAAAAGCTCGATATTTTGTTCTTTTCCTTTCGCCACAACAGCGCTAGCGCGAGGTTCAGCAAATACTCCCGCCTCTCCTTGTCCCACCAGTAACAGTTGAGCCGTGGATTGAAAATCTTGAGTGGAAACAATGGTTAAATCTTCATCAGGATTGAGTCCCGCCTGAGTAGCAAGAAAACGGAAGATCATTTCTGGCATACTGCCCTGAAATGGAATCAAAACCGACTTTCCGCGCAAATCTTCCCAAGTGGCAATGCTGCTATCTGGAGAGAGAACATAAATATTGCCCCAAATCATGACATTAAGCAACCGTAGAGGAAACTCTTTTTGATACAGCCCCGCAGACAGTAAAGTAGGATTAGCTGCCATTTGTCCTTGTCCAGAGGTTAACAGGGCTTTCATTTGTTCATGGTTGCGAATGGGAATAAACTCTAGATTGGGGACTTTTTGCAAAAGACGGCTTTCTTCAATCAGATAAGCGAGGGGAATGGCAATTAAAATAGGAGAACCGCCAATCCCGAGAGAGGACAGTTGTTGACCCTGTGAAGGGGGGGTTTGACGATCGCAGCTACTGGCAACAACTAATCCGCTAGCGGTCATGATTTGTAAGAAACGGCGACGATTGTATGGCATAGAACTTAAAAAAGAGAGAGAGGCGTTTCAAGGCTAAAGCTGGCTGCAACTTCTGGCACGGCTTGCAACTGAGCTAAAATCCGATAGATATAAGCAGCATCCCGTTGTTGAGGCGGTTTTTCATTTTCCCAGCAATAAACCATCCGAGCGGGTCGCGCTGAAAAAACGATTAAATGATCGGCCATGAGAACTGCTTCGGCGAGATCGTGAGTGACTAAAATAGCGGTGGTTTCGTGTTCGGTGACCCAATTCATGACTAATTGTTGGGCTTGTCCTCGTGTTCCCAAATCAAGAGAACTAAATGGCTCATCCAATAAGAGTAAACTGGGATTAATGGCAAATGCTCTGGCAAGATTGACCCGTTGTTTCATCCCGCCACTGAGTTGCTGGGGATACAGGTGAGTAGCATCGGCTAAACCCACTTTTTCAGCGAGGGTACGCGCTCTTTGCCGTCGTCGTGTCTGATTGACTCCTTGGGCTTTCAGACCAATGGCAATATTTTCCACTGTGGTGTACCAAGGAAACAAGCAAGGCTCTTGAAAGACATAAGCAACGGATGATAGGCTTTGCGCGACCTTTCCCGCAGTGGGAGAGACCAAACCAGCAAGGAGGTTGAGAAGAGTGGTTTTGCCACAGCCAGAGGGCCCCATCAGACAGAGAATTTGGCTAGGTTTAACGCTGAGGCTGATTTCGTCTAAAACCAGTCGCGAGCCGTATTGGTGAGTAATTCGATCGAGTAATTGTACAGTCATTAGTCATTATTTCCCCCCTTTCAAAGGGGGGCTAGGGGGGATTTCTAACTTTTATCCGTCCAAGGGAGAAGACGCTTTTGCAATTGCCTCAGCAAGGTATCTGAGGTTAAAACTAAGATAATGGTGATAACAATCCAAGCCATAACCTGTGCCGTATCAAGGTTGGCCCGAGCCGTATTTAATTCCGCACCAATGCCTGTTGGGGTTGCTAAAACTTCTGACATGATGGCAACCCGCCAAGAAAGTCCTAATCCTGTGACCATGACGGGAAGGAGTCGGGAGAGAAGATGAGGAATATAGAGAGATTGAAACAGAACTTTCCCTTGCATTTGGTAAACTTGTGCTACAGCTAACAAGCGAGGGTCGAGAGTGCTGATGGTTTCCGCGCTTGCTGTAAATAAGATAGGTGAGACGGTAACGGCAACAGTAAAAATGGAGTTGGTATCTCCTAAGCCAAACCACACCATTGCTAAGACCAGCCAAGCAATGGGCGGTGTCCCTAAAAGGGCAGTGGCTATGGGATTGAGAGCTTGTTTAATTCGGCGCTGTGTCCCCGCAAGGCTGCCCGATAGTCCTCCTGCTATAACCGCCAGTCCGAAGCCCGTAAGAGCATGAAAAACCGTTGCTCCCACAGCAGAAATCACTCGCCCTTCCCAGAGGAGGGTTTGTAGGGCGACTCCCACTTCGATCGCGCTAGGTAAAATGACACTGGTGTAACCTTGGGCTGCCCATTGCCAAAGCAGAAGAAGGATAATGAAAGAGATTAGCCCCATGTCAACACTTATGGTTAACCGAAGTTCAGCTTAAGGGAGAGTTAGCGCGATCGTCAAAAGACAGGCTGTCGAAGTTCATGGCGCGATCGCGCTCTCCTCTATCGAAAAATCCAAGTCTGCTTAATCAATGTTTGCTGCTAATGGATCGAGGTGAGGGGGTGAGACCAATCCTGTGTCATCCCTTAAGGACATTGAGATTCATGCCTTGCAAGATGGGGAAGTTTTGGGAACTTGGGTAATGGACGACACTGAATGTGTTCGGAAATAACTCTACCGAATGAGGAAAGGGGAAGAGTTGTGACAACAAACGACTCAATTTAGACGGCAGCGCGATCGCGCAAACTGTATTTAATTCTTTATGATTTAAGGGGGACAATGCTCTTAGGGACAAGTGTGATTCTTGGAGTATCGTGATCTTTGCTTCTAGATGCGCTTGTGCTAACTGTTGGAGGAGGTCGCAATTTTCCCCGATCATTTCCTGAATTGAGACTGAGTTGAATTTTGCCAACAACATGGGCTGAGGAGGGCAATGCGGATGAAACGGCAACAGCACCAACCGCAATCCTTGCTTACCGACTTTGAGCTTTGGCAAACCCGAATCGAGGGTGAAGTTGAGAAGCTGCATCTGACTGCAACCGGGCGTTAGAATGTCGAATACTGTTAATCCACTATGGGTTTGTTGGAAGTAGTGGTGATAGCGAGGGGAAATCCCGAAAGCCGTATTGATTAAAGCCTGATTGCTACTCCCGTGACCGACAATAAGTAGGGTTTCTCCTGAATGCAAAGGTAAAATGGTTTGCCAAAATTGCTGAATCCGTTCATATAACTCTAAAACTGGATAAAATACACAATTTTCCTCGGTCTGGATTTGAAATTGATCGGGTCGCATTTGCCAACACTGGTAACGGTCACTATCTTGAGTCCGAACTTCCTGATAAGACCGCCCTTCCCACGTGGGAAACTTGATTTCTTGTAATAACTCTGAAGTCTGAATCTGTTGCGGTTGCGTCTTCAGATAAGGCAGTAAATCAACAAGGGTTTCTTGAGCGCGTTGGAGAGGACTGACATAAACTGCATCAAGGGGGCAATTTTCGAGAAATTGACCCATCTGTTGAGAGGCAAGATGACCTTGATCGGTGAGCGTAGAATCATCCGAACTCCCTTGGTAGCGTTGCTGATCGTTGAGCGTGCTGCGACCGTGACGCAGGAGGAGAATGCGGGTTCCCGTTTTTGGAAGAGGAGAAAGGGGGAAATTCGGCAAAAAATCTCTCATGATTCATCCCACCAGAGAAATATCATCGGCTTGCAAGTGATACAGTTGGGCATAGCGACCCTGAAGGAGCATTAACGCTTGGTGAGTTCCTTGTTCTAAAAGCCGTCCTTTCTCTAGGTAGAGAATGCAGTCAGCATCGCGAGTGTTACGGAGGTTATGGGAAATCCAAAAAGTGGTTCGCCCTTGAGCCAGTCGTTGCAAGGCTTCTGTGACCAGGGCTTCACTTTCATTATCTAAGCCAGTGGTGGGTTCATCTAAAATCAAAATCGGGGCTTTGCGAATGGCTGCCCGCGCGATCGCGATCCGCTGTCGTTGCCCACCAGAGAGGGTCGTTCCCCGTTCGCTGACGATTGTGTCATACCCCTGGGGGAGTTGGGTAATAAAGTCGTGAGCATTTGCCAGTTCAGCCGCCGCAATCATCTCCGACTCGGTAGCTTCAGCGTTACCATAAGCAATGTTGTCACGGATACTGCTGCCAAACAGAATCGTATCTTGTAAAACAATACTAATTTGGCGACGCAGAGAGGCAATGGTATATTCGCGAATATCGTGACCATCAATACAGATGTTTCCTTCTAGAGGGTCATAGAGACGAAGCAATAAACTGACAAGCGTTGATTTACCACTCCCAGAAGGACCCACAATGGCAATGTGTTGTCCTGGTTCAACGTCAAAATTAAGGTTCTGTAAGCTAGACTGTTCCCGATCGCGCTGATAGGCAAAGGTAAGGTTCTCAAACCGCACTGCCCCTTGTAAGGGCGGGGCTTCTGTTGCGCCTCGGCTATCTTGAACCTCTGGCACTTGGTTCATTAACTCAATAATCCGCTCCCCAGACGCGGTTGCTTTGGCAATTTGTCCTGTGTATTTTGCCAACTGGCGCATGGGCTTAAAAGCCACTTTGAGATAAGTCACGAACACCAATAAATCTCCTGGGGAAACCACGCCTGATAGGGTCAGTTGCACCCCCCGCCAGAGCACAATTGCAATGGCAATGGCAACTAATACTTCCACTAACCGTTCTTGCCCAGCCCGTAATTTCTGAGCTTCTGCACTTTCTTTGAGGCTTTTTCGGTTATCCTGAGCAAAGGATTTTTCGAGTAGCCCTTGTAAAGATAACGCTTGCACCACTTGAATGGCGCTAATGGCTTCTGCTGCCGAGGCTGCCATCGCCCCTTCCCGCTTGCGTTGACGACGCGCCACGGTTTGAATTTTATTCCCCATTTGACGGGTGGTCAGTAAAAAAACAGGAAGAACCGCGATCGCGATCAGAGCCAGTTCCGCATTTAAAAGAAACATGACCGCCAGCATCCCAACCAGCGTCAGCAAATTGGTAATTAAGGGTAAAAACGCAACAACAGTGACTTCCCGCAGTCGTTCCACATCATACGTCACCCGCGTAATTAAATCGCCACTTTTGGCTTGGTTATGAAAAGAAAGAGACAAGTGCTGGAGATGGTGATAGAGTTGATTTCGGATTTCAGTCATGACATGGGTTGCAGCTACTGCCATATTGACCGCACTCCAATAAGCAAATACCCCGCGTAGAGCAGAAATGAGAACCAGCGCGATCGACAACCCAGTTAAAACCCAGAAAGGATCTAAATTCTCTATGGGACCCACCCCAAACGATTCCACCTGAAACCCTGGTAAAATCACGCGATCAAACATCAATTTCAGGGGCCAAGGTTCTAATAATCGCATTGCCGTTTCTGCGATCAGAGCCAAGAAAGCTGTCCCCATCAACGATTTTTGTTGAGTCAACTGCGGCCAAAACTGCTTCACAATCCGCCCTAGGCTCGGTAAAGCGTCTCCAATCGATTGCGGTTTCTTTTTTGCCATAAATTTAACTGCTTAATCCTTTGAGATTTCATAGAGGTGAGTTGAATTTTGACTGGACTGAGATAACTGCGTTGTCGTAACAGTGGAGGAGGAATGAACGGGATAGAGGGAATTGTAACGCCAACTTACCCAGCGATTGAGTTGTCGTTCTAAAGCAATTAAAGGTTTCATCATCATGGGTGGGGCATGACCGAATAATAATCGCTTCACCCAAGGCTTAAGGAAAGCATTATGCCGACGATATCCTAGGCGACGAAAGCGTTTTTGAAAATACTTATCTTTCTTGGGCAGATCCCATTTTTTGCGGAAGTGCTTCAAACTGCGGAGTTCCCAGTCATCACTCCAGCGCAACATAAAATAGGCTAAATCATCTAAGCGATATAGCACCTCTGGCACATAAGTCACCACGGCACTGGGTTCACAGTAAATTGTGCCTTTGGCTTGAGCAACTCTCAGACAAAAGTCGATATGTTCTCGGGTACTCAGCAGTTTTTCGTCCAAGCAACCAAGGGTTTCAAAAATCGAGCGACGCACCAGCATACAATGAAATTCAGCAAACTCACACTTTTGGCGTTTTAACTGATCTTTCACATCTTTCACGGAGCGATTGACAAAGTAATGTTTTTCGTGAACTCGTTGCTGGACTTTTTCGCCTTTAACTTGCAACACGATGCGAGCTTCTCCGCCAGCAAGGTGAATGGTTTCGCCAAGGGGGCGACCAATACAGGTTAAGGGACAAACGACCGTTGCTGTGGTTTCCTCAGCACAAGCAACCATCTCCTTAAGCCAGTTTGGCGATACTTCCACATCGTTATCAATAAAGAGGATATATTCGGTTGGCGGGGCATAGGCTAACCCTAAATTGCGGGCTTGGTTAGGAGCAAGAAAATGTTCAGTTCGGATCAAGTCAAAGCCCAATGCTTGGGATTTTTGTTTTAAATCATCTCGGAGCCAAGGAGGCGATCCCCCATCCACATAGACGAGATGGAAGGGAACTGTAGTGTGAGCATAGATGCTTTCTAGAGATTTTTGAGCATAACTAAAGCGCTCACGAGGGGAAACAATGATGGTCAGGTTGGGTTGCATCGTCATTTCTGATCCGTTTGATTAGGCAGACAGTCGGACAACATTTTCTTGGGGAGAGGTCAACATTTGGGCATAAATATGCGCCCACTGCGATTGTTCTCTTTCGGGACTCAGTTCAGTGAGAGCCGTTTTTTGGGCTGCTTGACCGAGAGTTTGGCGTAAGGCAAGGTTTTGGGCGAGGCGTTCCAGGGCTTGGGCAAGGGCTATGCTATCCCCTGGGGGAACGACTAAGCCGTTTTCTCCATGTCGTAAAATTTCTCCAATGGCATCCACCTGACTACCAACAATCGCTTTACCCGCTAGCATTGCTTCTAAGAGCGCGTTGGGGCAACCATCATGCAAGGAGGGAACGGCAAAAATATCTATTGCAGGGAGGTAAGCGAGAGCCGTGGCTCGATCCACCATTCCCGTGAGGATGACCCGATCTTGAATCCCACTTTCTGCAACTTGTTGTTGCCAATAGGTTTTTTCTCGCTCGGCATAGTCACCGACTAGGAGGAGAGTCAACTCTCGTTTTCGGGCTAAGGTAGCACAGGCTTCAAGTAAAATTTCCAGTCCTTTTTTATCGCGAAAGCGCCCAGTTGAGGCAATGACTGTTCCTTTTAAATGCTCGCATTGGGGAGGGGTCGGGAGGGCGGTAAAATCGACGGGTTGGATGGAATTCCAGAAAGCTACCGCGCGATCGCGCAATTCGGGAACCAAGACAATGCCCCGTTTCATCAGGGCTTCACTGACAAAAGTCACCCAATCTGAATTGGCAAGAACCCAAGTTAACTGTCCTTGTTGTTTCGGGCTAAATAGATGCTTGTGCAAGTCACTCCCGCGCACACTATTAATTACGGGAACGCCCCATTCTTTCGCGAGTAACGTGGTCAAAAACCCAGTTTCGTTAATAAAAAAGCCGTGAAAGAGGCGGAATTGAAATTGACGGTGCAGTTGTTCCAGCAGAAAATAAACTTCGCTGAGAAAATCTTGGATAATTGGGGTTTCGGAACGGATGGCGGGGAATAAACGATGGACGAAAATGCCGTTTTGTTCTTGAGAGAGACAGCGCGATCGCTGCAAGGTATCATCTTTACGTTGCTTGGAATGAAAGACGGCAACATGAACCTCATAGCCAATGGCTTTGAGCATTTGGGCAATGCGATGAACTGATTCTCCTACCCCTCCCACATCTGGGGGAAATTCTAACGTTGTGATACAAATCCGATGAGATGTCATGCGTTCTCTCCTGTTAAAAAGCGTCAAAGATTAGGCAACTCGTAACGTTTGGGCAAATTCCTGTAAAATTTCTCGGGTTTTAGTGACCCCGTTGCAATCAAACTGAATGGAAGTAGGGCGCGTTTGCAAATAGTCCACAATTCGTTGCGCTAAGTGCTGAGGCGACAAATCTTGAGGACGTAATACTGAAACGACCCCCAAGGCTTCCAGTCGTTGGGCGCGAATGGCTTGCTCTTGATCCCCATTACCCGTAAAGGGAAGCAACAGGGAACGAACCCCCGTTTGTAAGACATTGAGCGTGGTGTTATACCCTCCCATATTGATGGATAAATCCGCTTGTTTGAGATAAGACACCAAATTAGGGGTATAGCGTTCAACGGTCAGGTTAGAGCGAGATTTTGCCACGTTTTGGAGTTCTTCATAAAGCGAAGCTGGGGCAAAGGGGCCAGTAAACATTTGAATCTGATGAGGAATCCGTTGTTCCAATTCGGCACTAGCACCGGCAACCGCCTGTAATAATTCATGACCAAAGCGACCGCCCCCAACGGAACAGACAATACTGGGACTCCCCTGAAGAGAGGTCGGTTCTTGCTTTGGCACCACATACCCGGTATAGTGAACTGGGCACTCTAAATCATTAACGCGAGTAAAACTCCGTTCTAAAGGCATAAATTGCGGATCACCGTGAATCAGGAGTAAGTCAAAATAGCGATTCATCAGTTTACAGACTTTCGCTTCATGACGGGCTTGGTCTTGTTTAGTGACAACAATATCCCGTAAGCTAGACACGACTTTCGTTCCTTGATCGCGAGCCGTTTCAATCAAGGGAATTAACTCTGGGGAAAAACGACGGCGACCAAAGGGGAATAACTCAACCATTAAGAGGTCGGGTTGCCATCGCTTTAAGGCAGCGATCATCTGTTGACTCCGCACCGCAAAAACCGCTTCTAGGCTTTCAAATCCTTCGGGTAAGTTGAGGTTGGTAAATTCGCTATCTGTGGTTAACGGCGGTAATTGTACGATTTCTACCCCATCAGGACTATCAAATCCTGCAATGGCAGCCCCACCGTTGATAAAGCACACTGCAAACTCATCGGTTAATCCCCGCACAATTTCCATGCTGCGGACAAGATGACCAATCCCTAAAATATGCTGGCAGTAAAACATTAATCGTTTCATGACGCGATCGCCTCCCAAGAAGAAGATAAATTGACAGGAGAAGCCGAGTGACGGGTCAGGGTTTGCAACAATAAGGCTTTCACTTGGGCAATATTGGTTTCGAGGGTGAAGTGTTCCCTTACGGTTTGTCGTCCCGCCCGTCCCAGTTCAGAGCGCTTTTTCGGATCAGGGTGAAGCTGAATTAAGGCTTGCGCGATCGCGCTGGGGTCTTTTTCGGGGACGAGAATCCCGTTTTCTCCGGAGACAATTAATTCCGTAATCCCTGAAATCCGAGTAGAAATAACGGGCAGTTCCATTGCCATCGCTTCAATCAAAACATTGGGAATGCCATCGCGATCGCCGTCTCCAGTCACTTGACAGGGCAACACAAACACATCCGCTTGTCGATATTGCTCAATTACTTGGTCTTGGGTTAATTTGCCCACTAACGTCACCTGATCTTGAAGATTAAAATCTTTAATTTGCAGTGCCAAGGCTTCTTGCAAAGGACCAAACCCAACAATTTTGCAGGTAAAGGGCACTCCCGCTAAACTCAGGTGAGCACAGGCTGCTAAGAGATCAGGAAATCCTTTTTTCTCGCAAAAGCGTCCGATCGAAAGAATTTTGAGCGGTTCTGTCTTTACGGAAAGAGGAGTTTGTTCCCCTTGAAAGCGCTTTAAGTCCAGACCGTGATAAGACAAATAAATGGGAGTCGAGGACGTGGAAATTGACGCTAAATAGCGACGGTTGTAGTCTGTGCAAGTGAGAACAAATTCAGCACTTTTCATCCCGCGATCGAGCGCGATCGGATCAGTCAAATAAATATCTTTAGCATGGGCAGTCATACTATAAGGAATCCCGCTCAAGTGATGGGCTATTTCTGCGGTTGCTGTGGGGATATTGGCAAAGTGAACATGAAGATGAGCAATTCCTAACTCGGGTAAAATTGTCGCTAAGTATGCCCCTTGCAGCAATTCATTGAGACGTTTTTTCTCGGGACGATCAATATAAAATCGCAATTGCTCTAAACACGGTTCGGGATCCGATTGTTGCCAGGCTAAATAGTTTTCTAGGAGTGCGGTTTCTTCTGCTTGATCATAGTCGGGTAAGAGAGACGGAACATAAGTGACTGGCGCTTGCAGTTCACTGACTTGAGGGTGATAATCAGTGTCTTGAGGTTTTCTTAAAGAGAAAATGTGTAAAGCAATGCCCTGTCGCTCTAATTCCAGCATTTCGTTGAGAATAAACGTTTCTGACAGTTTGGGAAACGTTTTTAATAAGTAACCAATCACGGAAGGTTTTTGACTCATAGCAATTATGTTTCCAAGAAAAGCAATAAACTAAACCGTTTAAACGGCAACGGAGTGAAGCCGAGGGTCAAAGTGATAATCTTGATTCAATAGTCTGAGCAAAGCCTCAGTAATGCGAGGCAACGCTTTAAAATCAAGAGAATACTGAGCCGTCAAGCCGTGGGAAGCAGAAAGTTCTTTCGCCATCGCTTGTGCTAGTCGCAGTGGCGTTAACTGCTGCGGATGAAGAACACTCAATAGCCCAAGTTCCGCTAAGCGTTGGGCGCGAATCCATTGTTCTGCTACTGGTTCAATCCGAGGCACAACAACCGCTCGCTTTTGTAAGGAGAGAATTTCGCTGACAGTGTTGTACCCCCCCATAGAAATCACCAAATCAGCAGCGCTCATATAACTCGCCAAATCATTAGTAAACTCTAACCAGTGCCAATGGGGAACTGGACGAATGCGTTCTATGAATTGCTGTTTGTGGGCTAAGGGCATTTCGGAACCGCCCACAATTAAACTAATGAAGTTTTGATCCCCCATGTCTGTCGCTTGGGCGTGCAAATAGGCATCTAACAGGCGAAACCCATCCTTCCCCCCACCAGGGGTGACTAAAATAAAGGAGTCACGTTCGGTTATTCCTAGGGCTTGGCGAATTGCTTCTGGAGGTTGCAGACCTTGAGGGCGTTGAATATAGCCCATGAAATGGGTTTTTGCCTGGAGGGTAGTAGAAAAGCGGTATTGTTTTGAAGCATTGAAAATTTCTGGACTCCCCACAATCCAAACTTCGTCGTAAAGGGATTCAGTGAGGGAATAATAATTTTCCCGTTGCCATTGCGCGATCGTCGCTTTTGGACTATCTAAAATATCCCGCAGGAGTAACACATAGCGTGTCTTGGGATGGTGATATTTTAAGTAATCTAAGGTCGCTTGGAGTTCTCCTTGTAACCCATTGGGCTTTTTATCCACCAAGAGAAGATCTGGTTGGAAATGAGCAGCTGCGGTACAAATGAGGTGTTTTCTTAAATTGAGGGTATCCTCAAATTGACCGTTGAGAAAGGTAACGGTTAATTTGCCCTCTTGATTGCGACCCAGACAAGGCAACTTAATGTAGTCTAGTCCTTTAGGTAAGCGGAGTTGATGTAGAGCAGGTGATCCAGAGACAACGAGGATTGATAAATTGGGAATTGCTTGCAGGAGATGTTCGCAGATTGCCAGCATTCGGCGGATATTACCTAATCCGAACGCATCATGGGAATAGACCATTAACTTCATCGGGATATTCTCCTTAAAGGGGGAATGAGAGAGAAAGGGAGAACTGTTGCAAGATTTTCAGTGACATTTTTTCTTTCGCAGCGATCGCAGCCTCAAAATCCAAACGGTTAAACTGGATCGTTATTCTTATCCTGACGGGGCTTTATAAAAAATTAATGATTCTGAAATGAGAACCAGTTCATGAGCTTTCATGAAAATTGGATGAAAATTTTCTTATAAAATGGCTAGGATTGAGGAGATTGGCGAAACAATGGAACTTCTCAGTATTAATACTTGTCTAATTGATGAAAGACGTTGTTCTGTTTGATTTTTAACTCCCACGTACTGCATTCAAGCCTTCACTGTGAAATCAGTCATTGATTGTCTTAATTTTCGCAATTATTTCAAATCAACTCGCACTCGCATCCTGCTGCTATATCTGTTGACTCTAATCGGCGTGGTTGCAATTGCCACTCCCATCTTTCAGTTCCTCTTTTTGTCAGCAGTTGACGAGAGAGTACGAGCCGATCTCAGCGAAGAACTAGAAAAGTTTGAGGAGTCTTATCAACAGTGGAATGCCCAAACCCCAGACACGAAAGCAGCACTGACCGATTTTATTGATGAGTTTTTAGCAGAAACCCGTCCGGAAGATGACAATTTTCATCTGATGATCTTAGACAATCAGTTGCATCAGGCAAAGCCCACACCCCTCCCCCAAATTATTCAGTCTCACCCAGAATTGATGCCGAGGTGGCTGACTCTAGAAACGCCCATTCACGGAACGCTAGCTGTTGACGATCCAAAGATCGGAAGTGTTATTTACAAAAGCTATCTCTTAGAAGTGAACGAGCAACCGCGGGGACTTTTTGTCACAGTCCACTTGAGTGCTGGTGAACGAGCCGAAGCGTGGGCAGCAGTGCTGATCTTTATTGAGGTTGCCTGTGGGGTAATCCTGGTTGCTTTTTTACTGGCTTGGATGGCAAGCGGTCAACTGCTCAAACCCGTTCAACAATTAGCCAAGACGGCAAAAATCATTAATGAGGATAATCTCAATCAGCGCTTAGTTGTCAAAGGAACGGGAGAGCTAGCAGAATTAGCGAGCACGTTTAATATCATGATGGATCGCGTCCAAACTGCTTTTGAGAATCAAAGAAGCTTTACCAACGATGTCAGTCATGAGTTACGAACGCCAATCACCATTATTCAAGGGCATCTTGACGTAATGAGTGCGGATCCCAAGGAACAAGCAGAAACATTGACTGTGGTCTTCAGCGAATTGGAACGCATGAAACGGCTTGTCAATGACATGATTTTATTGGTCAAAGCAGAGCAAGATAATTTTTTGTATCTGGAAGAAATTAATCTAAAGCGGTTTGTACAAGAGGTCTTTAGTAAGGCAATTATACTCGCTGATCGTAATTGGCAATTAGAGATAACAGCAGAGGGTAGTTTTTGGGGAGATCGCCAGCGCTTAACAGGGGCTTGGATGAACTTGGTTCAAAATGCCATTCAACATACTGATCTCGAAGACACCGTTGAATTAGGATGTGCTGTTTCTAAAAACACCCTACGCTTTTGGGTGCGAGATACAGGAGAAGGGATTGCGAAAGGGGATCAGCAACATATTTTTAACCGTTTTGCGAGGGTAAAGAATGATCGTCGTGCTTCAGAAGGAGTAGGCTTAGGACTCACCATTGTTGTTGCTATTATGAGAGCTCATGGTGGATATGTGGAATTAAGTAGTGAAGTAGGAGTGGGATCAACATTTACCCTAATTTGTCCGCGGAAATACCAGAAAGAGGTTGACCAATGACTCAAATCCTAATCATTGAAGATGAGACCCAAATTACGTCTTTTTTAGAAAAGGGATTAAAGGCAAATGGTTTTACAACAACCGTTGCAACTGAGAGTGAAGAAGCCCTCGCGATCGCGATCGATAGTCAAATTGACCTTGTTTTACTCGACTTATCTCTTCCAGGCGAGGATGGTTTATCACTGCTGCAACAACTGCGAGGACAAGGATTCGCTGCTCCCATCATTATTGTTACCGCTCGCGATGATATTCAAGATAAAGTCACTGGGTTTGAATGGGGAGCAGATGATTATGTCACCAAGCCCTTTCGCTTTCAGGAGTTATTAGCCCGCATTCGCGCTCGGTTGAGAGTCTCGCTACATCATCAAAATGCTCCAAACGATCAGATTCTGCAAGTTCAGAATCTCACCTTAGACCTACGCACCCGTCGCCTCACGGTGAATGACGAGTTCGTAGAACTATCAACCCGAGAGTTTATTCTTCTAGAGACATTTATGCGCCATCCTAATCAGGTGATGAGCCGAGAACAACTAATGGATCAAGTTTGGGGCTACAACTACGTTCCAGGCTCTAATGTGGTTGATGTTTATGTGGGCTACCTTCGTAAAAAGTTGGGCAATGAACGCATTCAAACGGTTCGAGGAATGGGCTACCGCTTAAGAAATGTCATGCAGGCATAATAGGCTTTTAAGCTAACCCCTTTCCGAAAAAAAGTAGGATAAACTAAGCATTTTTGTTAAACGGATTTAGCGAGTCCATTTTATTTCGCGATCGCGCTCCCAAATACCGTCAGATTTTTAATTTTTTGTTAAATCCCTTTACGATAGAGTCGGGTTAAAATGATAATGATTATCATAACAATTCAAGGATGAACTGATGGTTACGACTCAAAACTCTGTCCCTGTCACCGTTTTAACGGGTTATCTCGGTGCTGGTAAAACGACTCTACTGAATCGGATTTTGACTCATGAACATGGCAAAAAAGTTGCCGTTGTTGTCAATGAATTTGGAGAAGTTGGCATTGATAACCAGTTGGTGGTTGATACCGATGAAGAAATCTTTGAGATGAACAATGGCTGTATTTGCTGTACGGTGCGCGGTGATCTGATTCGGATGATTGGGAATTTGATGAAACGGCGGGATAAATTTGATCATTTGGTTATTGAAACCACAGGAATTGCTGATCCAGCGCCAGTGATTCAAACGTTTTTTATGGATGAAGATGTCCGCGCAGAAACTAACTTAGATGCAGTGATTACACTGATCGATGCTAAACATATCCATCAACACGCTCGATGCGGAAGAAGCCCAAGAACAAATTGCTTTTGCGGATGTAATTTTGCTGAATAAAACGGATTTAGTGAGTCCAACGGAATTGGAAGATTTAGAAGGACGCATCCGAGGGATGAATGCAATGGCAAAGATTTATCGCACGCAGGATGCACAAGTCGAAATGGATCATATTTTGGGGGTGCAGGCGTTTAACCTCGATCGCGCTTTAGAAGTCGATCCTGATTTCTTGGGAGAAGACGGGCACGAACATGATGAAACTGTCAAATCAGTGGTAATTGATGAGACGGGAATGCTCGATGGCGATAAACTAGACCAGTGGGTCGGTGAACTTCTCCGCAACCAAGGGCCCGATATTTTTCGGATGAATTGCCTTCTCAACATTCAAGGAGAGGACAATCGCATTGTGTTTCAAGGGGTGCATATGTTGTTTGATGGCAAGGCGGATCGCCCTTGGCTT